>NZ_FOVW01000005.1 GCF_900115305.1 Algoriphagus ornithinivorans
GCAAAGGAGGTCACAAAATTTATTTCCTTTAGTTTGAAAAATTATCCTCTGTTTGGAATAGGGGTAAAATCTTAATAACCAATAACTCAATAACCAATAATCCTTCCCCTGCGCCGCTGCGCCACCGCGAGCATTTTTACAGCCGGGCCTCAAAACTTCACCTGTGCTTCCAGCTTCTGCCCCTCGCGTTCATACCAAACTTTCGCTTCATCTCCTTTTTGGAAAGCACTTAAAGCTCGCATATAGCTCATCATATCCACTATGGTAGAATCTCCCAATTGTACAATGACATCTCCTTTTTGCAAACCTGCAGCTTGAGCGGGCTTATCTTCAGAAACTCCATCGATTCTCATACCCTCACCGTCAAATAAATAATCCGGAACTACGCCCAAAGAAACCGTGAATCGGGGCGAATCACCTGAACTGTCCTTAGTTTTGGTAAAGGCCAATTTGGATTCCTCATCCAGCTTCCCAACCAATCGCTCTATGTATCTCACCACCTTCAACAAGCCCTCGTAATTGATCTTTTCTGAATCGTCTGAAGGTTTGTGATAGTCTTCGTGCTGACCAGTGAAAAAATGCAAAACAGGTAAATCCTGCAAGTAAAATGAGGTATGATCAGAAGGGCCAACTCCTGATTCGGAGGTCACTAATTTCAAACTGTCTGCATTCACCATATCCAAAGCAGATACAAAACTTGGACTGGTGCCCACTCCATTAATGGCTAGGGTTTTTTCTTCGTTAAGCCGACCAACCATATCCATGTTGATCATGAAGTTGACAGTTTCTAAATCTATGGTTGGATTTTTTACAAAATAATTAGACCCCCAAAGACCATTTTCCTCTCCTGAAAATGCGATAAACAAAAAGTTGGACTGATGCTTTTGATGCTTTAATATTTCTGCCAAAGCTAACAACGCAGCTGTGCCAGAGGCATTATCATCTGCTCCATTATGGATGGCCGAATCTCCCCTATGCAAAGAACCCACTCCGCCAAATCCCAAATGGTCAAAGTGAGCCCCTATCACGATTGTTTTTTCAGCCTTATTATTAATAAAGCCTACAACATTTCTACCGGTGATTCCTTCTCCATCTGTGCCAATCACAGCTTCTTCATGAGGATTGGATGGTTTGGAAACGGTGAATTCCTGGAAGAAACCGGAGATTCCTTTGGGCTCTACTCCTAATTGCTTGAAACGATCTGCCAAATATTGGGCAGCTTGCTCTTCTCCATCTGTGCCAATAGCACGGCCCTCCAATTGGTCTGCAGCCAAGAAACTGACATCTTTTTTCAGATTTGACAATAGCTTATCATCGCTGGGAGCCGACTGACAAGACAGCATCACAGTTGCTATCAAAGAGGTAATAATGAGAGTATTGAATTTCATAAAAGCAAGAGTTTAGCCCAAAGATAATAATTGGTATCTTCGCGCAGCAAAATAAAATGAATACAAAATGCGTCTTTTACTATTCGCTTTGATCGCTTTGATCATTTCCTGCTCTCCCAAAAACTCAACCACCGAAGAGCTTGAAACTCCACTCCACACTGCCACTGACTCATTACTTCTTTCTGAAAATGAAATGAAGTACCTCAGAAATATCAAACAATTGACTTTCGGGGGAAACAATGCAGAAGCTTACTGGTCATTTGATGATTCCTTATTGGTTTTCCAATCTGACTATACCGCATGGGGAGCATCCTGTGATCAGATTTTCTATACCGACTGGAGAAAGGATGATTTGAAAAATAACGCTCCTCAGCGCATCTCAACAGGATTGGGAAGAACTACCTGTTCATATTTTCTTCCAGGCAATGAAACCATCGTCTATGCCTCCACTCATCTGGGCGGAGATTCCTGCCCTCCCGTTCCTGAAAGAAGAACTGACGGAAAATACGTTTGGCCTATTTATGATACTTATGATATTTTCACTGCGGACTTGAGCGGTAATCTTCTGTCCCAATTGACCAATGAACCCGGCTACGATGGGGAAGCTACTGTATCCCCTAAAGGAGATAAAATTGTATTTACATCCATGCGCACTGGGGATTTGGAATTGTTTACGATGAATATTGATGGAAGTGATGTGAAGCAAATAACCTCAGATTTAGGCTATGACGGCGGTGCATTCTTTTCGCCTGATGGAAGCAAATTAGTATGGAGAGCCTCCCGCCCTAAGACTGAAGAGGAGATCAAAGAATATCAAGAGTTATTGGCTGAAGGATTAGTGAAGCCAACTGAAATGGAATTATATGTAGCCGATGCAGATGGGAGCAATATTCAAAAAGTAACGGATTTGGGTCAGGCGAACTGGGCTCCTTTTTTCCATCCATCAGGTAATAAGCTAATTTTCGCTTCTAATCACCATACCGAGCGTGGCTTCCCATTCAATCTGTATATGATCAATCTGGACGGTTCCGGATTAGTCAGAATCACTGAAAATGACACCTTCGATGCATTTCCTGTCTTTTCCAATGACGGTAAATATCTGGTCTTTTCCTCCAATAGAAATAATGGCGGAACTCGGGACACCAACTTATTTGTCGCAGAGTGGATAGGTGATTAAAACTTGGAACCGCAGGAGCTAAAAACTCTTGCGGTTTTTCTTTTTTGCATGCTTGCAAATCCTTTTTTATCTTCTGCCTTCTCAACCTATTTTTGAAATGAAGATTTATCGAAGATTAATCATTCCTTTTTTGGTCACCCTTCTTCTGGTCATAGCCAAAATCTACTACAAAGGAGAATCTGAATCTTGGGAAGGCTTTTGGAGTTACCTTCCTCACCTCAATACAATTCTGATCATTTCGGGGTTTACCTGGTGTCTATTGGTTTTTACAGGAATTCTCAAGCGGATTTTTTTGAAACAATACGATATCAGCAAGGAAGATAATCTCCGGGCAAGAAAGGTATACACCCAACTCAACATCCTTCAAAAGATCACAAACTTTGTCATCATAGTCCTGGGAATTGGGCTGATCTTAATTTCTTTCGAGCCTATTCGGAAAATCGGAGTTGGAGTCTTCGCCTCAGCAGGTGTAGCGGGTATAATAATCGGTTTCTCAGCACAAAAAGCTATAGGGGCATTGATTGCAGGAATCCAAATTGCCTTTGCACAGCCTTTTCGGCTGGATGATGCGGTGGTGGTCGAAGGTGAATGGGGCTGGATAGAAGAAATTAACCTAACCTATGTAGTAGTCAGGATTTGGGATCAAAGACGTCTGGTTTTACCAACAACCTACTTTTTGGAAAAGCCTTTTCAAAACTGGACCAGAAGCTCTGCTGATATTATTGGCTCTGTTTTTCTATATACCGATTACACGGTTCCATTTGAAGCATTGAGAGAAGAATTGGACAGAATCCTGGAAAAGACCAATCTATGGGATAAAAAAGTCAAAGTTCTTCAGGTCACCAATGCTTCCGAAAGGACTGTGGAAAGCAGGATTTTGGTATCGGCACGAAATTCTCCTACTGCTTGGGATTTGAGGGTATTGGTAAGGGAAAAAATGATAGAATTCCTTCAGAAAAACTATCCGGAAGCTCTGCCACGAACACGGGTTGTACTTGAAAAATCAGAGAAGGCTTGAAAAACATTATCATATTATGTCTCATACTTTGCTCTTTCTCGGCCTTTGGTCAAGATGAAGAAAAACCAATTAAGTGGGATGTTTCAGGATTTTTGGATCTTTATTATGGACAAGACTTCAGAGATCCCACAGCTGGAGAAAGACTGCCTTTTCTCTACAACCACAATAGAAAAAACAGGTTGAGTATTAACCTAGCCCTAGTGACAGTTCAACTGAAGTCCAAATATTTTAGGGCCAATCTAGGCCTTCAGCAGGGCACATATGCACAGGACAATTTGAGTGAGGAGCCCAAGGCCTTGCGATGGATTCACCAAGCCAATGTAGGTATAGCTCTGGACCAGAATCAATCGCTCTGGCTGGATGTAGGCGTTTTGCCTTCTCATATAGGCTTCGAAAATGCGATTTCTACCAAAAATCTGACATTGTCGCGTTCTCTTATCGCCGAAAACAGCCCTTATTTTGAAACAGGCGCAAGGTTAAAATGGAAAATGAATCAACGCTGGGATTTTGCTTTTTTGGTGCTCAATGGATGGCAAAGAATTAGGTTTATCCCCGGCAAGGCTGCTCCGTCTTTTGGAACACGGGCAACCTACACTCCTAATGAAAACACTACTTTGAATTGGAGTACGTTTTTGGGCACTGATCAACCTGCAGAAAGTGGTACTTATCTTTATTTCAGCAATCTGTTTGGGAAGTTTCGCCTTGATCAAAAGTGGAACTTAATCATAGGGCTGGATGTAGGAAATCGAACTGTAGAAGGGGATTTTAACCCAACTTGGTGGGGAACTTCTTTGATTTTACAGCGGCAATTTTCTGAAAAATTCGCCACTGCAATTCGCTATGAATATTATCATGATCCCTTCCAGGCAATTGCTACAAGCTTGAATAATTGGGGCATAGAAACAGGGGGAATATCTTTGAATACCGATTGGACTATAGGAAAGGTTGCCATCCTCAGATTGGAAGGCCGTTATCTGACTGGGCCATCTTTGGGTCGGGATAATCGCAATTCGACTGATTTCTTTCTGCTGGGCTCTATCGCATTCATTTTGGATTAAAGCTCATTAAGTTTATCCAAATAACTTTCAGCCTGATCGAGGATTTCCTGCTTATTTTTCAATTTGTCCAAAGTTCTGTAAGCCATTCCTATTCTTGGGTTTTTTTCCAATTTCTCCCGGTTTCTTTCATAAAATTGCCAATATAGGCTGTTGAAAGGACAGGCTTTATCACCAATTTTTTCCTTATGATTGTAAGCACAGTGTTCACAATAGTTGCCCATTTTTTTGATGTAATTGGCTGAAGAAACGTAAGGTTTGGTCCCTACGATTCCTCCATCTGCAAACTGGCTCATCCCGCGCGTATTGGTGATTTCTACCCATTCGATCGCATCTATGTATATACCCAAATACCACTGATCCAATTCATCGGGATCTATCCCTGCTAATAAAGCAAAGTTGCCCGTGACCATCAATCTTTGGATGTGATGTGCATAGGATTTCTCCAAAGACTGGGTAATGGAGTGGGAAAGGCATTTCATTTTGGTTTGACCAGTCCAAAACCAGTCAGGCAACTTGCGATCATGCCCAAAAAAGTTCATCTCCGCAAAGTCCGGCATCTTAGCCCAATAAACTCCACGCATATATTCTCTCCAGCCTATGATTTGCCTAATAAAACCTTCTACTTGGGATATGTCGATTTCATCCCGATGCCCTTCCCAGTATTTTTCTACTTCCTCCACCACTTCCAGAGGCGAAAGCATTTTTGAATTCATGGCAAAACTAAGTCGGGAATGAAATAAATAAGGATCCCAAGTAGTTAAAGCGTCCTGGTAGTCTCCAAAATGAACCAATAAATTTTTGCAAAAATGATCCAGCACATCCAGTGATTCCTCTCTGGAGGTAGGCCAAGGGAAGTTTTTAGGATCTACTTCTCCAATTGTTTTGACCTCCGCTTTTTCAATCATTTTATGAATATCACTGAGATCTTTGGGATGTAATTTTGGCTTACGCAAAAGACGCTTGTCTTTCAGGGCCTTTCTGTTTTCCTGATCAAAATTCCATTTTCCATCCACAGGCTCCTTTCCATCCATTAAAATGTCAAACTTCTTCCTCATCTCCCTGTAAAATGACTCCATCAAATAAGTCTTCTTGCCCTTGAAAAAATCCTTGAGGAATTCTCTTTCTGTCAAAAAATGCTCTGTATCATAAGCCTTAGACTCAATTTCCAAAGATTCACTAATATTTTTCAGCTGCTCATCCAAACGATACTCATCAGGTAGCTGATATTCAAACTTTTCAAATTCACCTTCTTTGACAACTTGCTCTATTAATTCATCCAGCTTTTGAGGATTATTTTTATCGTCGAGATGAAAGTAAATAACCTGATGGCCTGCTTCCTCTAGACTTTTTGCAAAGTTTCGCATGGAGGCAAAAAACGCAAGCACTTTTTGAATATGGTGAGGAGCATAATCTGTCTCCTGTCTCATTTCTGCAATCAGATAATGATTGTTCTTGTCGGCTTTATCAAACCATGAGTGTTTTGAGTTAAGTTGATCTCCGAGAATTAGGCGTAAGGTCTTTGACATAAAAAAAGGCTTTTTAATAAAAGCCTTTTTGATTGAGGTTTGTTTTGAATTTAATATTTGAAGCAAGGCATGGAGGAAGTTCTGCCTCTTCCTTTTGCGGAGCCAGCCAAGAAGCTGTATCGGATGGAGATTTCGTGGGCTCCTCCTGTATTTGCATTACCTAAAGAAGAAAGTGTGAAATCATGGCTGTATCCAATATCCAATCCGCCGCCCAATGAAATTCCTACCAAGGCAATAACAGACTCATGGTTAGGCTGGGATTTTTCAGAAACTGGGATGCCTCTGTACCATACACCCAAAACCAAAGGTTGAATATTGATTTGCGTTCCTAAATCCAACTGAGTAAAAGGTCCTTGATTTTTATAATTGAAAGCAAAAGTCAACTCTTTAGTGCCTGTTCTTTGATTGTAGAATTGGGTAGAAGAACCACCTGAAAGATCCAATTTGATCCCTCCATGTGCGGAAACTTTGATAGGCAATTCACTGATTTCTCCTTCTATGAAAGAAATATTAGGCTGAGTCACGTGATGAGCAGATGCTCCAAACCAGAAATTATCATTGTGAAATAACATTCCAAAGCTGTAGTCCACGAACTGATGACGGAAATCAGAACCCAAATTTTCACCGGAGAAATCACCCACTGCTCCAGTTTGATCATCGATTTGGCTTCCAAATAACAAATTGCCAAAGTATGCATCTCTATCCATATAAGACACCTGACCACCCACTCTCAAAAATGACTTAAACCCTAATCTAGCTCTATAAGAATAGCTTGCCCCAATTTCGGAAACGCTCAAATTAGCCATGCTTTGCTCAGATCTGTTGAAAACTATTCCGATTCCACTATTGGCTCCAAAAATATAATGATCCAAATAGGCTGAATATGAGGTGAAAGACTGATCCAAGCCAGGCCATTGATTTCTATAATTCACTCCGATTCGGGTCATCTCTGAAGCACCTGCCATGGCCGGGTTTAAGTACAATGGAGCGGCATAAAACTGGGAATATTGCACATCCTGAGCACGAAGGCTCAGGCATGCAATACTTAGGATGATAAACGTAAACACTCTTTTCATAACCTATCTGATTAGGGTGATTCCTCCGCTCTTGGTAGTTTGGATACCTTCGCGGTTGGTATAGGTGATTTTATATAGATAGTTTCCTGCAGGTAAGATTTGTCCGCGGTAGGATCCATCCCATCCACGAGCTTCCAAACCTGATTCAACAAATAGCCTTTCTCCCCAAGTATTGAAGACTTCCATATGAAAGGCAGTGATTGCCTTCATTTTTGGTAAGAAAGTGTCATTTAATCCATCTCCGTTTGGCGTAAATGCATTCGGGATGACTACCATTTCAGTGGCTGTTGCCACCTGAATTCTGTTCGTTTCAAAAGAAGAGCAACCATAAATATCAAAGCCCGTCAATTTCACTTCATAAATCCCTGCTTTTTCAAAAACATGGATTGGGTCTTTTTCTGAGGAAACTGTTCCGTCTCCAAAATTCCACTCCCAGGCAATAAATTCAGGAGCAATCTCACTTTCAAAAAGTATTTCTTCCTGAGTAAGCACTTCCGGCTCAGCATTGATGACCAGTTTTCTATAATTGAAATCAAGTCTTCCTCCCTGAGTGGCCGCCTTAGGAAAATCAACTTTAGCTTCTGCTTCTACTTTACAACCCAAGGCATCGGTGATAGTCACCTTTAGCGTTCCCGATTGATTGAAAGTGATTTCTTTCTTGTCAACCTCACCTGTGCTCCACTTAATTTTAAATGGTGCTTTACCTCCTTGGAAAGAAACCCAAGCATTTCCTTTTACTGTTCCTTGATCACAGTTCACCTCAAGGGCTGACTCGATTCTGGCTGTGATTGATTCATTTTGACCAACCTGAACAGCTTTAGTGGATGAGCAACCACTTTCATCTGTCACTTTTACTTCATATGTGCCAGCAGCTAGATTTTTCCTGGAAAGACTGCCTTTCACTCCATCTGACCAAGTGATATCAACAGTTCCTTTTGCTCCAGTTATTTTGATTTCAATTTCTCCATCATTTTCACCTGAGCAGCTCAAGTTTTTGGATTGAACCAGTTGAAGAGTTAATGCTGATTGATTTTCAATCTTAAATTCTTGTTGGATGAAGCAACCTGAGGCATCAGTAACCTTTACTTGGTAAGTACCTGCTGGAAGGTTTTTGATTTCAGGTCCAGTCTTCCCATTGCTCCAAGAGTAGGTATATGGCGCTGTTCCTCCGTTAATATCCAAAGTGATTTGGCCATTTTCTGATGAAGAACAGCTTGGAGCAAGAACATTGGACTTAAGCTCCATTCCTTTTGGCTCATCCACTTTGTAAATCCCCTGAAAAGCACAACCCTTAGTATCTTTAATCAATACCTCATAAATCCCGGATTTAAGGTCTGAAATATCCTTAGTGCTAGCACCGGTGTTCCACTTATAAGTATATGGTCCAACACCTCCACTTACAGAAAGAGAAATTGTCCCGTCATTTTTTCCTTGGCAAGAACTGTTGGTGATAGACTCCGATACGCTCATTCCTGCAGATGCAGACCCTATTTCAAAGCTGGTGGTGACATCACAATTGTATTTGTCGATGACGGTTACAGTGTATGTTCCTGGCTTAAGATTGTTTGCCTCCCAAACATTGGTCAGGCCATTGCTCCACTTTACTTTATAAGGCTCTCCTCTTCCGATTTTAACAGAAATTTTTGCTGAGCCATCATTACCGGAACCGCAACTTGCATCTTTCTTTTCAACAGGATTTAAAATCAAAGGGAAAGGCGGTTGAACAATGATCTTTTCTACATGCTTGTATCCAGTAGCATCTGTAATTTCTACTGTGTAAGTACCCGCAAAAAGATTGGTTCTGTTTTGAGTGGTTTCATTGGTATTCCATCTAAAAGTATAAGGAGGAGTTCCCCCTTTGATATCCAAATTAATATGCCCTTTCTCAGAATGGGAGCACAGAGCAAGTTTACCGCTCACCTCCACTTGAATTGAGTTGTAAGTCAGTATTCTCTCATTGGCTGATTTGGGAACTTCAAAAGAAAATTGGGCAAAAACAGGAAAATACAATCCAATGCTCAGGAGGAGCAGAAGAAGTGATTTTCCATATATTTTTAGCCCTAATTGCATTTCGTTTACTGACTATGGATTTCGATGGGTAAAATTTGCCTTATAAAACGTATTTTGTGTATTTCATTTTTTAGAATATTATTTTTTGTAAATCATATACAACAAAATGATATTCTATAAAATCACTATTTACACCTAATAATAATAGTTTCATTCTAATTTCCAAGAGTATGGATATACGAAGCAAATATGAAATGCAGCTTTAAAAAATCTTATTTTTCTAGAAATTCTACCATTTCCAAAAAATAGCGGTGATGAAGCTTTTTTTAGGTGACGAAATGAAAAAGGCCTGAAAAACAGGCCTCAAAATTTTTTTAAAATATTTTTGATTTTTTTTCGTTCGATTCAGCTTTCCATCTGAAAATCAGTATCTGAAGCAAGGGATAGTGCGCGCCCTAAGGTTTCTGTTTTTGGCATCTCCCCATAAAAATCTATAAGTAACTGAGACTTCATGTGCTCCCCCAGAGTTCCTCAAGCCTAATTTGGAGACAGTAAAATCATAGGAGTATCCTATGTCCAGACCGGTCGGAAGTGATACTCCTACTAAGCCGATAATTGACTCATTGTTGGGTAAGGAGTTTTTGGTAGGTAAACCTCTATACCAAAGTCCCAATACCAATGGATCCAGGTACAACTGCGTGCCAATATCCAATTGATTAAAAGGATCTTGTTGTTTGTAATTAAATGCAAATGAAATCGCCCGTTCTTGGTAGGCATGGGTAAAATAATCCCTTCTTCCTCCCGTGAAATCAAACTTGAATCCCCCTTGAGCTGAAAGCTTCATCGGGAGTTTGGACATTTGACCTTCCACAAAAGAAACATTAGGCTCACTGAGATGATGCGCAGAAGCACCTAACCAGAAGTTTTTACTGTAAAACATCCCCCCTAGAGCAAAATCAAAAAAGTTGTATCTACTGTCAATCGGAATCCCATCCAGCTCGTCTGTAATGCCGCCGATTGTTCCATTGATGATATCAATTTGAGTTCCGAAAACCAAGTCAGAGAAAAAAGCATCCCGCTGCATATAACTTGCTTGCCCACCAAGTCTAAAAAAGGTTTCCTGTCCCAACTGCAATTTATAAGCATAGGAAAGTCCTACCTCATTGGTGGCTAGATTAGCCATACTTTCTCTATTGCCATTGAAAATAAGACCAATACCACTATTGTAGTCAAAAATATAATGGTCAATGTAAAATGAATAGGAATTGAAATTTTGGTCCAGACCAGGCCATTGATTTCGGTAATTGACGCCAATTCTGGTGAGCTCGGAAGCGCCTGTCAATGCTGGATTCAGATAAAGAGGAGCGGCATAGAATTGAGAATACTGTACATCCTGAGCTAAGGAGTTTATCCCTAGCCCCAGTAAAAGTACCAATCCTATTAATTTCCTCACCATACGTAATCCCACCTCCTGCAAATTAGCTATTAGCCAATTGGCAAAAGAATTTTGAATGTTAAAAGGTTATGAAACTACTAGGGCTTATGATTGGGGTGATCAATCAATTATTTGTTTCTGACCTTTTTTAACTAAACTATAGATCTATAATCACCCTCGATATTCAATAACTATACCAAAGACTTCTTGCCTTTGGAAACATTCGACTAAATATCGATAACCACTTGATTTCTAGTCAAATCCTCTATCGTCTCTCTAGTCCTGATTAAATGGGGTTTCCCTTCCCATACTAAAACTTCGGCAGGCCTTAATCGGGAGTTATAATTAGAAGCCATGCTAAACCCGTAAGCCCCGGCATTTTTGATTACCAAAATGTCACCTTCTCTTACTTCAGAAAGCTCCCTGTCTGAAGCAATGGTATCAGTTTCACAGATATATCCGACGATATTATACGTATGAGTGTTTCCATCGGGATTGCTCAAATTATAGACATCATGATAAGCATCATATAGCATGGGCCTCAACAAATGATTCAGGCCGGAATCAACACCTGCAAAAGTGATGGTAGGTGTCTTCTTTACTACATTGGTTTTCACCAGCAAGTACCCCGACTCACTGACCAAAAACTTACCTGGTTCTAGCCACAGCTCCAATTGCTTCCCATATTTTTCACAAAATTGCTGAAAAGCCTTGCTAACCTTTTCTCCAACTTCCTGAATATCCGTTCTCGGATCTCCTTCCTTATAGGCAACCTTAAACCCTCCTCCACAATCGATAAACTCCAGGTCTGGAAACTTAAACGCCGTTTCGAATAAAACATTGGCTCCTCTTAAGAATATTTCTGCATCTAAAATATCAGATCCGGTATGCACATGAAGCCCAAGGATCCTGAGGTTTTTTTCTTTGACAATTTCCAGAATTTCAGGAAGTTGCTCTATGGAAATCCCGAATTTACTTGCCTTATGACCTACGGAAATTTTGATATTCCCTCCAGCCATGATGTGAGGATTGATCCGGATACAAGCGCCCACTTTGTTTCCATAGACCTCACCAAATTTTCGCATCAAAGGAAGACTGTCCAAATTGATCATTACCCCCAAGTCTACAGCCTCCTGAATCTCATCAAAGCCTACTCCGCTCGGAGTATACATGATTTCTGAAGGCTGAAAACCTGCCATCAATCCCAATCTCACCTCCTCCAAGGAGACTGCATCCACTCCAGCACCCGCATTTTTGATCAGTTTGAGTATACTGATATTGGATAAAGCCTTGGTCGCGTACTTTATTTTTAAAGGTACTCCCTGAAAAGCCTTTTGAATAGCATGCACTTGATTGGTGATTTTCTCACCGTCATACACGTAAAGAGGCGTTCCATATTTTTCAGCAATAGATTCCAAGGAAATTCCTTGAATATGAGTAGGTTTAATAGCTTGTGGCATGTTCTCAAATTTGGCCACAAAGATAGTTAAATAGCCCTAGAATGAAGAATAAATAGCCCTCAATTAGCATCTCAACGGGGCTTTCTTGATACAAATTCCCGTTTAAACTTGCCTTCAATGGTCTTTCATTCAAGCCGTTAAATATTGTTAACCCTACCTTTCTCCCCCGATAAGCCTTTAAATTTGTAACATGTCCAAAAATAAGATCACTCTAATAATTGTATTAATGTCCGTAGCCAGCCTAGGCTTGGTGGGATTTCAATATTATTGGGTGAGAAATGCTATCCGAATCAATCAGGAAAGGTTTGATCAGGATGTCTATCAAGCTTTGGCAGGGACCACCGATCAACTCGAAAAGAGTGAGGCTAGTGACGTTTTGCTAAGCCAATTAATGAAAGATCCCATTCTTCAAAAATCTCTTTTTGAGAAAATTGAACCTATTGATTTTGAAATTCGTCCCAAATCAGGTTTTAGAAGAGGGCCGTCTATCATCGATACCTTAAAAATTACTCCCGTTCCTCAGGTCAGTGCTACTTTCAGAAGGATGCTGGAATCCAGAGGGATTGACTTATCCGTTTTACAGGAAATGGAAAGATTTTTTACACTTATGACACCTGAGGTAGCCTCTACTATTTTTACACCGGATGAAATGGCGATCCTTTTGGAGGAAAAGGAGAGGCAGCTACAATACCTCAGCCAGGTGGAAGTATACAGCTTGGGGCCAACAGGGAGCTACTTAGATCCAAACTTCGAAAAAGAGGTAAATGTCTCCGAGGATGCCTTGGAAAAAATCAAAAAGACCAATCTCAAAATTGACCTGATTAACCAAACTTGGGAAGAAATGGCAGCTGGGCAAAAAGCCATTTTAAACCGCCTTGATACTTCTCAGGTAAGAAAACTGGTTAAAAATCACCTATTGGAAAGAGGAATTTATGAAGATTTCGAATTGGGTCTGTTAAAAGACGATGGTCTATTGATGCCTATCGGACCTGTTTCTGAACCATTTCGACTAGTTCAATATGGGATACAAGCCAAGCTTTTCCCCAATGACATTTTTGGAAAGGAGAATTACCTCTACATTTTCTTTCCGGAAAAAAACAACCACGTCCTTCGTCAGGTATGGCTACCCGTATCTTCCTCCATCTTATTTATCGGGGTAATAATCTGGTGTTTCATCTATGCTATCCGTGTCATTTTCAAGCAAAAAGCGCTTTCGGATACAAAAAATGATTTCATCAATAACATGACTCATGAGTTTAAAACTCCATTAGCGACGGTGAGCTTGGCGGTGGAAGCACTACAGGACCCTGAACTTTCATCTCAGGATAAATTTAGAACCCGGTATTTAGGCATTATTAAAGATGAAAATAAGAGGCTTGTTGCCCAAGTAGAAAACGTATTGCAGGCAGCTGCGTTAGATAAGAAGGATTTTAAACTTAAGGTGGAAGACATCGACCTTTCCGAACTCCTAGAGAATGCAGTGGATCATTTTTCATTGCAGATAGAAAAAAGGGAAGGGAATATTGAGTTTGAAAATGAACTGAGCGATGGACTGATAGAAGGAGATTTGTTTCATGTTACTCATATATTCAATAATCTCCTCGACAATGCCAATAAGTATAGTAGGGAAAAGCCCACTATTCATATCAAGGCTTGGGAAAATGAAGAACAAGTTTGGGTAAGTATTTCGGACCAAGGAATAGGAATGAATAAAGATGCCCAGAAGAAAATATTTGATAAATTTTATCGCGTACCAACTGGAAACCTCCACGATGTAAAAGGATTTGGATTGGGCCTTTCTTATGTAAAAACCATGCTAGAAGCCCATAAAGGAGAAATTCAAGTACAGAGTGAGTTGGGAAAAGGAAGTACATTCACAATTAATCTACCCAAAAAACAATGAGCAAAGCAAAACTACTAGTGGTGGAAGATGACCCAAATTTGGGTGATATCTTAAAGGAATATCTCGAAATGAAAGGCTATGAGCCCACACTTTGCCGGGATGGGGAAGAAGGATGGAATAAATTCAAAAAAGATAAATACGACCTTTGCCTTTTGGACATCATGATGCCCAAAAAGGATGGCTTTACCTTAGCAAAGGAAATCAAAAAAGTACAGGATGATCTCCCTATTCTGTTTTTGACTGCGAAAAACCAAAAAGACGATATCATCGAAGGATTAAAAATCGGAGCAGATGATTATCTCACCAAGCCTTTCAGCATGGAGGAATTGTTGTTGAGGGTCAATGCAATTTTGAGAAGAACTCAAAAATCGACTGAAGTAGAAGCCTTGAAAGTTTACAATTTTGGAGATTTTGAATTGCATTACGATGAGCAAGTCCTTGATGGCCCGAAAGGCAAGCATAAACTCACTTCTAAAGAAAATGAATTGCTGAGACTCCTAGCTTCGGAGATGAATAGATTGGTCAATCGATCTCACGCACTCAAGCAAATCTGGGGAGATGACAGCTACTTCAACGCCAGAAGTATGGACGTTTATTTGAGTAAAATTCGAAAGATATTAAAAGACGACCCCAAAGTTCAGATCATAACGGTACATGGAGAAGGCTTTAAACTGATTGTTGGGGAATCTTAATTCAAAATAACCCAAATCCAACCGTGAGTTCGCTCACGGTTTTTTTTATACTAAAACCACTCCAATGCCATTCCTTTCAGGGAAGGTCACTTTTTCGGGGCTAATTTTAACTCCATCTGCCGGATCTTTTGCCAACAACATCGCCCCATCCATATCTACATAATCCAAAAGTGGAGCGATATGAGCGATCGCAGAAATTCCCACCGAGGATTCAGTCATACAACCCACCATGGTTTTCATTCCCAATCTTTTCGCTTCTTGAATCATTCTCAAACCCGGAGTAATCCCGCCTGCCTTCACCAACTTGACATTAATCGCGTGAAAAAGACCGTGGCATTTTTTCACATCTTCTTCTACAATACAACTCTCATCTGCCATTACAGGCAACTTGGAATGCAAGTACACCTCCCGCATTCCTTCCAAGTCATCCTTGCCTAAAGGCTGCTCCATAAATTCCACTCCTAATTTGACCAATTCTTCAGAGTTTCGGATGGCCTCCTCAGCCGTCCAAGCGCAATTTGCATCTATTCTGAAAACAGCATCGGTATGCTTCCTCAGTTCCTTCACAATTGCCAGATCATCGTGAGTTCCTAATTTGATTTTATAAATAGGCCAATCCACCTCCTTCATTTTCTGAACCATCTTTTCAATGCTGGCAATTCCTATGGTGAAGTTGGTGGTGGGGATGTTTTCAGGATTTAACTGAAGATATTGATATAGCTTTTGCCCCTTCCTTTTTGTGAATAGATCCCAAGCGGCCATATCCAGTGCACATTGAGCAAAGGGGTTGCCTTTGAAATAATCATTACCCATGGCCCAGAGCGTTTCTGGATTAACCGTTTTAGCATCTTCCAAAACAGGTCTAAATGCTTCCAAGGCTTCCGTCATAGTATCAATTGTGACGCCGTAGAAGGGGTTGGTAGTGGACTCGCCTATACCGAAAAAACCTGCATCCTCCAATGTCACGATGAGTGTATCCTGAATATCCCTGCTTTGATGGGCAATCGTGAAGGTATGTCTGAGTGGTAAATCAAATACTTGATAAGATAATTTCATGCGAAGAAAAGAGTCTGAATTGTAAGTAATAGGCCGATTTTTCAACAGAAGATTCCTAGATTTACTTCTATTCCTATCCTATCTGTTTGAAAACATGAAAATAATGAAGAGAAATCAATTTAGCCTGTTTTTGCTGTTTTTAGTTTTTATTATTGGATGCAAAACGGCAAATGAAGAAAAGTTTGAAAGCCTGGATACTCCTTTTTTGGAAAGTGCCTTTGAAAGATTTAAGGAGCCCGCTATTACTCATAGAAGATTCAAGCAAGCTGATTTACAACCATTGATTCAAAAGCATCAAAATTCTTTTCAAATAACAGAGTTGGGGAAATCAGTAGAAGGAAGATCCATAACATCTTTGGATTGGGGTAAGGGTTCAACCAAGGTCATGCTTTGGTCTCAGATGCATGGAAATGAAAGCACCGCTACCATGGCTTTATTTGATCTTTTCAATTTCTTGGAAGCATCCGGAGACGAATTTGATAGCTTGAGAAGTCTTCTGAAAACTTCCCTCAGCCTCAAGTTTATTCCCATGATCAACCCTGACGGAGCGGAAGTATTTCAAAGGAGAAATGCTTTGGACATAGATTTAAATAGGGATGCAATTTCTCAGATTTCTCCGGAAGCCGTGATTCTAAAAAATGCCAGAGACAGCTTTGAGCCCGAATTCGGGTTTAACCTACATGACCAACAGGTTTATTATAATGTGGTTAATACAGCGAAGCAGGCAACTATTTCTGTTCTAGCTCCTGCCTATAATTATGAAACAGAAATCAATGAGGTAAGAGGAAGAGCCATGAAAACCATAGTGGGAATGAACAGGCTTTTACAAGAGCTTATTCCCGGACAGGTAGGAAAGTATGACGATGCATTTGAGCCACGAGCTTTTGGAGATAATATCCAAAAATGGGGAACCAGTACGATCCTGATTGAATCTGGAGGCTATGTCGGTGACCCAGAAAAGCAGTATATCCGTAAATTAAACTTCCTGATAATCCTGAATGCTCTACATCAAATTTCCACCCAATCCTACGAACAGCATAGCATTGATGAATACTTTGCAATTCCTGACAACGATCTGCAATTGGTCGACCTGATCATCAAAGAGATGCAGGTAGAAGTTGAGGGGAAAAAATTCCCGGTCGATATTGCGATTCGGAGAAGAGAAAGCAATGCAGACAGTACGTTTTATGTTACTGGAAACGTGGAAGATTTAGGAGATATGCAGGTCTATTTTGGCTTTGAAGAAATAGATGCAACAGGTTTAAGTTTTAAGGAAGGCAAAGTATTCGAGCAAGAATTTGAAAACTTGGCAGCTATCAGTTCAGAAGAAGCGATGGAGCTGTTGAGACAAGGCTATTTGGGAGTTAAGATAAAAAATGGAAAGCCTGGAGAACTTCATCAATTACCCATTCTGGTTTTACAGAGTAAAAAAGATTTCAATTTCGGCTGGAAGACAGGCTCTTCGCCAAACTTCTTTTTAGCAGAAGGCGATTTACTGAAATACGCAATCGTAAATGGATATCTCATTGACCTTGAAAACCCTGAAGAACAGGTTCTAAAGCAGCGGGTTTTCTAAGCGTTAAAATTTATGAATTGACCAAAAGCCTGGATTCTTTCCGGGCTTTTTTTCGTATAAAATTTTTATATTAATCCATTAACAAACCACTATGAAAGCATCTTCCATTATTTTTTCTTTGGCTATAGTTCTTTCTTCTATCGTACTGGGTCATGCAGTAATCAACCGAAACAGGCCGCAAGGCACCATTAATGTGACGGGCTTGGGAGAAAGTAATTTTACTTCTGACCTGATCGTATGGGAGGGAAATTTCAGTAGGGAAAGCAAAGACCTTCAAACTGCCTATTCCAATCTGGAAAAAGATCGCGAATCGGTCACAACCTATTTAGTTTCCAAAGGAATTCCGAAGGAACAATTGGTTTTCAACGCGGTCATCACAAACCCCCAATATCAGCAAAACTACTCCAACGACGGAAGATACATGGGACAAACCTTTACTGGATATCAATTGAGTCAATCCTTACAAATTGAATCTAAGGAAGTAGAAAAGGTGGAAAAAATCAGCCGGGAAATCACGGAATTATTAAATCAAGGAATTGCTTTTTACTCCCAACAGCCCCGATACTACTATACCGAACTAGAGTCGCTCAAGCTGGAAATGATAGCAAAGGCAACTGAAGATGCCAGAATTCGCGCTGAGCGCATCGCTGAAAATTCAGAGGCAAAACTAGGCGATTTGATTTCTGCCAATATGGGAGTTTTTCAAATCACCGGACAAAACTCAGGAGAAGATTATTCCTGGGGAGGAGCCTTTAACACCAGTTCAAAAAACAAAACTGCATCCATCACCATGAAATTGGTTTTTGAATCAAATTAATGTCTATATCCGCTTTTTCACCACTAAATAGATAATATTGCTTAGTAATAGGCAAAAGGATCAGAATTCGGGAAGCTTCGGTCTTCGGTCTTCACTCTTCAATCGGTCAAGCAAAGAAAATATAGTAACTGGCAGACTTGCAGACAACCATACAAATTTATTTTTCCAAACAATTTCTCAGCCAGTGGATTCTATCTAAGTGGTACTATTGGCTATTTTCATTCAATTATTTACGAGCATGACTCTTTACGACTTCCAATCCGATAGTAAGAAATCAGACTGGAGAATTATCGATGATGTGGTCATGGGTGGAAGATCTGATGGCTCATTCTCTATAAATTCAGATGGGCATGGTGTATTTGAGGGGAAAGTTTCCCTAGAAAATAATGGTGGCTTTTCATCGGTCAGATATCAACCTGGTAAAACCATCATAGATGGAGCTTCTCAAGTAAAAATTCGGCTTCGAGGTGATGGAAAGACCTATCAATTCCGATTTAAAAGAACGAGATCAGACTATCATTCCTACGTGGCGAGTTTCCAAACGAGCGGAGAGTGGGAGGAAATAACCATCCCCTTAAACCAATTCAAACCTGCCTTCCGAGGCAGAGACCTCAACATGGAAAATTTCCCGGGAGATCAAGTAGAAGAAATCGCATTTTTGATTGGGAATAAAAAGGCTGAAAGCTTCAAGCTCGAGATCGACTACATCAAATTATTCTAAAGGAAGGCTTATTTTGCACCATGGCAAAAGCTAATCCTCAGGAAAAACCCATATTACATCCCAGAAATCTCCATCACGGATCTTACGACTTGGAGGCGCTTGCCAAAAGCTTTCCCGGACTTGCCGAACATATACTTACCAACTCTTTTGGCAATCAAACCATTGACTTTTCTGATCCAAATGCGGTAAAGGCGCTTAATAAGGCCCTGTTGATACATTTTTACCAAGTGGATTTTTGGGATATCCCAGAAGGATTTCTAATTCCTCCGATTCCTGGCAGAGCAGATTATATCCATTATTTAGCAGATCTTTTAGCATCCAAAAATCAGGGAAAGGTTCCTAAAGGAACTAAGGTTCAGGCCCTGGATATAGGAACTGGCGCTAATTTGATTTACCCCTTGATTGGTAGTTCAGTATATTCTTGGTCCTTCGTCGCTGCGGAAATAGAAGAGCCGGCATTGAAAAATGCTCAAGAAATCCTGGCTCAAAACCCCACATTAAACAAAAAAATCAATCTCCGGAAACAAGAAAATGAAAGCCGGATATTCAAAGGAATTATTCAACATGATGAATACTTCGATTTGACCCTTTGTAACCCTCCCTTTCACAGTTCTGCACAGGAGGCTAGACAAGGAAGTCAACGAAAAGCCAAGAATCTAAACTTAAAAAGCAATGAGCTCAATTTTGGCGGGCAAAGTCATGAACTTTGGTGCAAAGGGGGAGAGTTGGAATTTGTCGGACAATTGATTCAAGAAAGCGCTCATTTTAAGAATCAGTGTTTTTGGTTTACTTCCCTTATTTCCAAAGAAGCTAACCTCAAGCCACTTACAAATAGACTAAGGCAAGTTGCTGTAAGCGAATATGAGATTATTGAAATGGCTCAGGGCAATAAAAAATCCAGGTTTTTAGCCTGGACTTATCTGAACTCAAAACAACAAGAGAATTGGAGTAAATTCCGATGGAAATAGCTTATAAAGCTAAAGCCATGGGAATTAATAGCAGATAGCCCGCTATTCCGATTACCCAACCGAAAGCCTGCTTCAGACCCGAAGAGTATCTTAATTCTTCCGTGTTTTTGAAAATAATTCCTCCTATACCTGCAGCGATTGGAGTGAAGATTAAAGGCAAAATCCAAGTGGAAGAAAAACTTCCTTGAAATGCCATGATGATCAGTAAAACACCCAAGGTTATTCCTGCGTGTTTAATGAATGTAATTCTGTTAGAACCGGAGTTCTGAAATGGATGAGCCGTCATTTCCATGGTGGTAGTGGTTTAGTAATCAAGACTTTGTTATACGGATCAATTCCAGTACCGTTCAAGAAAAAACAGGTTTTTGAAGACCTGTTTTTTCTTAAAATTTCCTAATACTTAATTCAGCGTATATTCTACTGATATTTCTGTGTTTAAGACTTTGGAGATAGGACAATTTTCCTCCGCATCTTTCACCAATTCTGCAAATTTTTCCTCTGTAATTCCATCTACCTTAGCTTTTAGCACAAGGTGGGATTTCTTCAAGGAACCATCCTCGAATGTTATATTACAAGTAACATCTAATTCCTGAGGAGGAAAATCAGCTCCGCTTAAATTAAAGCTAAGCTTCATTGCAAAGCATCCAGCATGAGCGGCAGCAATCAATTCTTCCGGATTGGTTCCAACGCCATCCTCAAATCTGGATTTAAAAGAATATTGAGTTTTATCTAAAACTGTGCTAGGAGTAGTCAAATGACCATTACCGTCTTTTCCGCTTCCTTGCCATACGGCAGTTGCTTTTCTAATCATGGATTAAAGTGTTTTGGTTAAAAATCTATCTTATCCATGTAATCAAATACGAAGCAGAATAGTTCTTGGATTAGTCTGATTTCTTTGAAAATAGCTTTGCTATCCTTCGAAAAATTTGCTTTTCCTTTTCCCAGAAAAATCGGAACTGGCCGAAGATAAAGCCATAAATCAACAAGATTATTTGATAGAGTGGTAAAACCAACAAGAGATACAGAACTGTGTTGACAAAGCCACCTTGTTCAACTCCGAAGAAATCCAAAATGGGGTTTTTGATAAATAAAATTGTAAAGCCCGTACAGGCGAAAACTACCAAAACCAAAACTACCTGAAGTAGGCTATCAAGTTTCCATTTAGTCTGTAATCGCTGAAGAAAGCCGGGTTTTTGTTCTTTATTTTTCATGAAAAGCTATAGTAATTTGGAAAAAGGCGAGAAAAATTTCCTCGCCTTTCAATTATTACCAGGTAAACACGCCCTCATTTAAGTTTTGAAGGGCATCTTTTTTAAACTTCGAGTCAATCAATAAGGAGACATTGTGTCGGCTACCTCCATAAGAAACCATACGGATAGGAAAATCAACCAAGCTATCCATCACTGATTTTACTGCACCTCTGGTTTCAGAAACCATATTACCTACAATACATATGATGGATTGATTTTCGTCCACTTCCACAGAACCCAACACCTCCAACTCCTTTAAGATTTGTTTCAGGTGAGTAAGGTCATCAATAGTCACTGACACTGCCACTTCGGAAGTGGTGATCATATCGATAGGGGTCTTATATTTTTCGAAAATCTCAAATACTCTCCTCAAGAACCCGTATGCTAAAAGCATCCTGCTGGATTTGATTTTGATGGCAGTAATTCCATCTTTGGCAGCAATCGCTTTGACGCCCTTTGCTTCAACTCCGGCTTTGATCAAAGTGCCATGGGCTTCAGGATCCATGGTATTCAAGAGTCTGACAGGCACATTGTATTGCTGAGCCGGCCAAATAGAAGCAGGATGGAGGATTTTAGCACCGAAATAGGCCAACTCTGCCGCTTCATCGAAAGATAGCTCAGCGATAGGCCTAGTTCTGTTCACAATACGGGGATCATTATTATGCATCCCGTCAATATCTGTCCAAATCTCACAAACTGAGGCATTGATCGCTGCAGCCACGAGTGAAGCCGTGTAATCAGAACCTCCACGCTTCAAATTGTCTACTTCATTTCTGTGGTTTTTACAGATATAACCCTGGGTAACAAATAATTTTTGTTCTGGATGCTGAGCTAAAATTGCTTTAAGTTTCTCTGAGATTTTTCCCAGTTCAGGCTCGGAATTTTCATCAATACTCATGAAATCCAAGGCAATTAAAAATACCGCAGGAATTTCGAGTTCTTCCAAAAGTGTATAAAACAACTTTGTGGATAGCAATTCTCCCTGAGCCAGAATATCTCTATTAATCGCCTCGTTAAAGGAGATTTTCAAAATAATATTCAAAAACTCAAAATGTTCTTTGATGATATCTTCAGCCTTTGCTCTGCCTTTTTCAGTTTTTAAAAGCTGAGGATAAAAATCCATATAGTGAGCATGAAGAGCATCGATTCTCTCCTTTGCCAATATTCTATCAGCATCAGCCAAAGCCTCTCCTATCCCTACAAGGGCATTGGTAGTTCCAGACAAAGCTGATAATACAACGATTGTGGGTTCATCTCCACGGGTTACCAGGTCTTTCACCTGATGCATACGCTCGGGCTTTCCTACAGAGGTTCCCCCGAATTTCATTACTTTCATTGGTAGAGTTTGTCTTTTAGATTACCCTGAAGTCTGCTGCTTTTCGCTTGTTTATAATCAAGCAATTTCCACAATAGATTCAAGGATGAATAATAGGTTTGTTATAATAGGTAAAGCTTGAAAATAGGACTCGAGAGTCTATTCTTTTACTGCTAGTTCTCTTTAAAAACCAAGCATTTTGATCGCGGTGATTGCCGCTTCATCTCCTTTGTTTCCATGCTTTCCACCTGCCCGATCCATGGCCTGCTGTTGATTGTTTGGAGTTAAAACCCCAAAAATTACCGGCTTGTTATATTTCAAGCCAACATTGGTAATTCCATGGGCAACAGCATCACAGATAAAGTCAAAATGCTTGGTCTCTCCTTGGATCACACAACCCAAGCAAATTACTGCATCTATACTTTCATCCTGAGCACACCATTGAGCTCCTAATGTCAGTTCAAAAGAGCCTGGCACATTTTTGCGAATGATATGCTCTTTCTTTGCTCCATGCTGTAGCAATGTTTGATAAGCGCCGGAATACAATGCTTCCGTCACATCTTCATTCCACTCCGAAACAATGATTGCAAATTTTTTGCTGCTGATATCCTGGATATTCTTGGAGCTATGCTCACTTAAACTTTTTAATGATGTTGCCATCTGAGGTTAATTTTTTGAAATGTGGTAAACAAAAAAAGAGTAAGATCCCAAGGACCTTACTCTTCTAATTGGTGCTAGTATTCAGCATTACTTAGCGGCAAGGCCTTCTAAGCGAGCTTTGTGTTTTCGTGCAGCAGCATACTCATAAGACTCGAAATATTTCTCTTCGATCTCTCCATAAGTTGCAATAGCTTCTTGAGTCTTTCCTGCTTCTTCATAGGCTACAGCCAATTTGAATAAATACTTAGGAGTAAAGTATTTATTTTCTTCGCTGCTTGCAGCTTTCTTGTAATTGGAAATAGCCTTATCTAGGTTACCTGTTTCCAAGTATGCGTCTCCTAAAAGAGCATAAGCTTTAGATTGAACCAAGAAATCATCCGCAGAGAAATCTTCCAGATAATTGATTGCGTCAGTGAAGTTTCTTTCAGAAAGGTAAATAGACCCGATATAGAAATTAGCCAAATTGGCTGCATCAGTACGAGGATACTCTTCTACAATCTGGAGGAATCCAGGATTAATCCCGTCTCCATTCAAGGCAAACTCAATACTATCTTGTTCATAGAAATATACCGCTTGGAACATTTCTTCCTGAGCTTTCTCATTTTGGTTTGCATTATTGATCTGGAAGAAAAGAATTCCTCCGATCAAAATGATGGCAGCGATCAAAACGCCACCTAATATTTTGCTATTTTTCTTCAAAAAAGCTTCACCTCGACCAAGCGTTTCTGCTAAAACTTCTGGGTTTTCTAGCAATTCGTTTTGCTCTTCCTGTGCTTTTTTGGATAATTTCTTTGCCATGTTACTGATTTTTCAGGCGCAAATATACGTTTTTTATGAATTACACAAAGCCCAATAAAAAAGCCATGAATCCACCTAGTTTTCATGGCTTTCTGAGCTTTGGATATGAATTATTCCATTACAAAAGGATAGTCCTCCTGTACGTAGACATCTTTGAAAGCATCCTGACCATCAGGCCATGGTGACTCTTCTGCAAATTTCACAGCTTCAGTCACTTGCTTTTTCACTTTTGCATTGATTTTTTCGATCTCTTCGTCGCTTAGGATATTGTTGTCCTTAATCGTCTTCAATACTTGCTCGATAGGATCTTTTTTCTTGTAGTCCTCTACCTCTTCTTTGGTTCTGTATTTCTGAGGATCGGACATGGAGTGACCTTTGTATCTATAAGTTCTGAATTCCAACAAAGTTGGTCCATCACCTTTTCTGGCTCTTTCGGCTGCCTCAGCCACCGCTTCATGGATAGCTTCTACATTCATTCCATCAACCGGGAATGCAGGCATATCATAAGACTCTCCGATTTGATATAGTTCGGTAACATTGGAAGTACGGGCAACTGAAGTACCCATTGCATATCCGTTGTTTTCGATCACAAAGATCACCGGAGTCTTATAAAGCATGGCCAAGTTGAAGGCTTCATGCACAGCACCCTGACGAACCGCTCCATCACCCATATGACAAATACATAGGTTTTTGGTGCCTTTATATTTTTCAGCGAAGCCGATTCCCAGACCCATAGGTACTTGAGCACCTACGATCCCATGACCTCCCATGAAATTTCTTTCCTTATCGAAAATGTGCATAGAACCTCCTTTACCTTTGGTTGTTCCTGTTGCTTTTCCATATAATTCTGCCATCACAGCGCCTGGATCAGTACCCAAACCTAGTGGGTGTGCGTGATCTCTGTAAGCTGTGATCCACTTATCATCTTTCTCCAAAGCTGTGATAGCTCCGGCGGCGCAAGCCTCCTGACCTATGTAAAGGTGACAGAACCCGCGTATTTTTTGTTGACCATAAAGTTGTCCGGCTTTCTCCTCAAATCGTCTCATCAAGAGCATGCTCTCGTACCAGAACGTATAAGTTTCTTTCGAATATTTTACCTTTGACTTGGTCGCTGCAGTTTTCTTTGCCATATCGTAATGATCAAAATATGCTATTTTAGGCCCCAAATATAACCAACCTCTCCTAAAAATCAGGCTGCCGCTAAAATAATTACCCAAACAGATGTATCTAAAGTCCCTGGAACTCTTACAATTCAAAAATCATGAGAAGACCCGAATGGACTTTAGCACGCAGATTAACTGCTTTACTGGGCTAAATGGAAGTGGAAAAACCAACATTCTGGACGGAATCCACTACCTATCGCTCACCAAAAGCGCAGTGCAATCCAGTGATACCTTGAATGTGCAGCATGACAAAGATTTTTTTGCGATCAAGGGTCAATTTGAACTGGATCAAAAACCGCTGGAGGTCAGATGTACTTTTGAATTAGGAAAAAAGAAACAGATTTGGCAAAACGCAAAGGCATTAGACAAAACTTCTGAGCATGTAGGGTTAATCCCATTGGTGCTGATTGCACCAGATGATACAGAATTGATCAAAGGTGGAAGTGAGGGAAGAAGAAAATTCTTTGATGGCTTGTTATCGCAATTGGATAGAAACTATTTGAATCAACTGATCCGGTATCATCATTTTTTAAAACAGCGGAATGCCCTTTTGAAAAAATTTGCTGAAACAGGAAGAAGAGATTTGACTCTTTTGGGAAGTTATGATGAGGAGATGATTCGGTTAAGTCAGGTTTTGGCTAAGCGCAGAGCAGAATTGATGGACGAGGTGGCTCCTAGGCTTCAGGCACATTACGCTGAAATTTCACAAGGACAGGAGAAGGTTACCATTATCTATGAGACAGAGGCGCTTCGAGAGGATTTTGCAAGCTACTTTCAAGGCATTCGGAAAAAGGATTTTATAACCAAGAATTCCAATGCAGGAATTCACAAGGATGATTACAATTTCCTGATCGGAGAGCATCCTATCCGAAAAATCGGAAGCCAAGGGCAACAGAAATCCTTTATTATTGCTCTGAAATTAGCCCAGTTTCAAATTTTTGAAAGCGCTAAGGGGGAGAAGCCTCTACTCTTATTGGATGATATTTTTGACAAACTGGACGATACCCGAATTGCCCAAATGATGCAATTGATTTCCAAACATACCTTTGGGCAGATTTTTCTGACAGATGCAAGACCCGAACGCTCACAGGCAATTTTGACCGAGCTGGATTCGGAGGTGTTTTTCTTTGGGGTTGAAAATGGCCAAGTCAGTCATTGAAACGAACTTAAAATGGGAGATTTTCGATATAATAATTACCTTTATAAAGAGTCTTATTTTTTAATATTGATACATAAAAATGAAAGAAATGACAATTACTATAAACAAAAAAAACAAGGATGATTTAAAGAAGATTCTTAAAGAGAAAAAGGATCAAAAGGCTCAGTCCGGTAAGCTCCAAAAGCACTTTGGAAAGCTAAAAAGAAAATTGGATGGTCTTGATTATCAAATGGAAATAAGAGAGAATGAAGATTGATTTTTTTGCTGACACCAATTTTTTAATTTATCTACTCGAAGGAAACAATATTGCCAAACCCTTCTTGGAATTCGATTTTGCAATCTCGTTTGTCACTGAAGTTGAATTACTTGGATTTAAAGGAATATCCAAGCCGGAAGAATTAAAGATAAAGGCACTTATCAATGATTGTTTTCTTACAGAATGGAATTTAAAAATTAAGGAATGGACCATTGACCTTAGGAAAAAGTATAACCTGCGGCTTCCAGACTCTATAATTGCCGCTTCATCCTTATCAATGGGAATACCGTTAATCACCGCAGACCAAGGATTTTCTAAGATAAAGGAATTAGATCTTATACTCCTAGAGGTTTAATTTTTAATACCTGCAATGCAGGTCAATGCACCTTTTTAGAAAGTAATTAAATACCAAAATCCCCAGAAAGAAATAAAAAAGAGGCCTAAGCCTCTTTTCATTTATTTCCACAATTCAGCTGGATATTCTCCAGAATCATGTAATGATTTTAAGGCCTCAATGACTACGGGTTTATCTTCTGTGTAGGTCACTCCAAACCAAGTTTTACCTCCAGGTAAAATTTCAAAAGCAGCCTTACCGGACTGGATCAGATTATTAGCTACTGTAGGAATATAGAATTCCGACTTGAGATTTTCCTTATTTGCAGGAAGAAAATCCTTCCACATTTGCTCTACATCTGCAAAAACATCCGGATGAAATCCCCAGAAGTTCATGCTGACAGGAGTATTTTCAGCAATTTCTAGCACCTCACCTTCTCCTTTGCTGAGAATTTTTCCTCCTTCACGAGCGATTGAAGTTCGTTCGGTCATTCCTATCAATTGCCCTTTCTCATTCGTTTCGCAAACTCCCCGGCTTACAGTTCCATTTTCTGAAAGCACATTTTGAATGGCATAGCCTACCATGGCATGTAAATCAGGACGAGCATCTTTTGACAAAAACTTTCCGATCTCTTCGAAAGCTTCCTTTCCGTAAAAATCATCTGCATTGATCACAGCAAAGGGCTCCTTAACTGCATCCTTTGCACATAATACTGCATGCGCCGTTCCAAATGGCTTTACCCTATCCGCTTGTTTCAATTCCGCAGGCACAAAGCTATCCAAAGACTGTATAACCCAATCGACTTCAATTTTACCTTGAAGCTTCGGAAGAAACTTTTCTTTGGCAACATCCAAAATCTCTTGCCTCACGATAAATACGACTTTTCCGAATCCTGCCCGGATGGCATCAAAAATGGAATATTCTAAAATGGTTTCTCCATTAGGGCCGAAACCGTCAATCTGCTTATTCCCTCCATATCTACTGCCCATACCAGCAGCTAATACTACTAAAGTTGGTTTTTGAGTCATTCCTCTGTGTATCTGTTAAAAACGTGTGCAAAATTAATTGAATTGCCCACTGCAACAAGTAAATGAAATTCTAAATTGGATCTTGACAGGTTTAAAAATCATCCAGAATTTTATTTTTAAACATATATTTTTTCAAATAAGGGCCATTCAACACCCATAATTATCAAATTGAGAGGCGAATTTTTCAAAATCAAGATATTTTTTTAACCCATTTTTGATTTTCATGTAAAATTTAAAGTACTTTCATGCCGAATTCTCAACAAACCTTTAAACTCATTGAAAAAATGAAAAAAATAGAAGCGATTATCCGGACTTCACGCTTTGAGCAAATTCATGCCTGTATTTCCGGTTTGGGAGTGAAATTTCTCTCCTTCTATGAAATCAAGGGAATGGGCTTCGAACACGCCCGGCAGGAAATGTACCGCGGAGTCGCCTATGAACCCGCATACATTCCAAGAACGAAATTGGAAATCGTCACTACAGATGATCTGGTAGAATCAGTCATTCAATGCATTCTGAAAGAAGGTAAAACAGGAGAAATCGGAGACGGAAAAATCTTTGTTTTCGATGTATTGGAAGCTTACAGAATAAGAAATAACGATCAAGGCGAAAAAGCGCTTTAATAATCACCGAACCTATTCAAACCTATGCAAGAATTATTTACCGTCAACAACCTGTGGATGATGATGGCCACCATTTTGGTCTTCATTATGCACTTGGGCTTTGCTAGTCTGGAGGCCGGACTGACAAGAGCAAAAAATACCGTCAACATCCTATTTAAAAACACCATTATCCCTGCAATAGGGCTTTTAACCTATGCACTGGTTGGGTTTAACTTGATGTATCCGGGAGCAGGATTCGAAGGAGCTGTTTTTGGCTTCGCCGGTTTTGGTCTCGACCTTCCTGAAGGTTGGGATACTTCTAATTATAATGAAGGCTATACTTTCTTTACAGATTTTATCTTTCAGGCAATGTTTGCAGCCACAGCTGCTACGATAGTGTCCGGAGCTGTTGCTGAGCGCATCAAGCTAGGACCATTTATTTTCTTTTCTATTCTCTACGTGGCCATTTGCTATCCAATTGTAGGAATGTGGAAATGGGGAGGAGGATTTTTGAATACTTTGGATACTCCATTTTATGATTTTGCAGGATCTACGATTGTTCACTCAGTGGGTGGCTGGGGTGCCCTCATAGGAGCCTTCTTATTAGGTCCTAGAATCGGCAAATACACCGAAAGAGGAATGAGTGCTATTCCAGGTCATAATTTGCCACTTGCAACCTTTGGTGTCTTCTTACTTTGGTTTGGCTGGTTTGGCTTCAACGGGGGATCCGTTTTGAGCGCAGACCCGGGAGCCGTTTCCAAAGTATTTGTGACTACTTCTATGGCTGCTGCTGCAGGAGCTTTTGGAGCTTTGCTTGTTTCCTACATCAAATTCAAATCCTATGATATCACCATGGTACTCAACGGTATCTTGGCTGGACTAGTGGGAATCACCGCCGGGGCAGATCAAATGAGTTTGAATGAATCAGTCATCATCGGTTTTATAGGTGGTGGATTGGTAGTCTTTGGCGTAGTCCTGTTTGATAAAATCAAAGTGGACGATCCAGTGGGAGCTATTTCCGTGCACTTAGTCGGAGGTATTTGGGGAACATTGGCTGTCGGAATCTTTGGAGATTTGGCAGGCTGGAGTCAGTTTGTATCCCAACTAATAGGAGTAGGAGCTGTAGGATTTTTCTGTGTGCTTTTCGCAGGAATTATTTTCTATTCCATGAAAAAAACTATTGGTATTCGGGTAGATGAAAAAGAAGAAGTAGAAGGACTGGATATCAATGAGCATGGCATGAGAGCCTATCCCGATTTTGCCAGCAAAGATTAATTTCATTTTTTAACCACCAACCAAAAAAGAGCCCCGGTCAAATTGATCGGGGCTTGTTGTTTTTAGATCGCAGGTTGAAAATACCGATTTAGAATTGATTGGTGAACTTTACCAAACATCTCATAGCACCAGTTCTTAAATTCCTCGACTTCAGTTGGTAAAATAAGTCGAAGGCCCTTTCGCAGTTCCCTTTCAAACAAATAGGTTGAGAAGCTGACTTTTTGCAAAATGGTCTTCACATATTCTATCATAGTTTAAAGAGTTTAGGGTTTATTAACTGATTTTAAGTATCCATACGAAGGCTTTTCCTTCATTGTTACGTAAAATTAGGGTTCCAAAAATGGAATTATCCTTAATTTCGCAACTATGTCTAAAACGCTCATCATTTCCTTTTTGGTATTTTGCTGTACCTTTTTCTCTCAAAACCTCCTTGCGCAGGAAGTAGAGGTGGAATTAGGCCCAAACCAGATAGGACTGAATGAAACTTTCACCATTAAAATAAACGTAGCCAACGAAAAAATCAAGTCCTACGATCAATTCCCTGAAATTCCGGGCTTCCAAAAACAAGGAATTTCGCAATCATCCTCCATGAATGTGATCAACGGACAGGTGACTAGTTCCAATAGTATTATTCAGTATTATAAGCCCTCCAGAAAAGGTGAGTTTACTCTTCCCTCTTTCTCCATTACCATCAACGGGAAAGAGTTTGATTTCGCGGGCAAAACTATCTCCGTAACGGATCCTGTAAGTGCCCAAAACCTAGGAGGCAACAATTACGACCCCTTTGCAGAGTTTTTTGGAAGAAATGCCGAAGAACCTGAATATATAGAGCTAGACGACGAGGCTTTTTTCTCTGTAACTGTAGATAAGGAAGAAATATATGCGGGAGAGGGATTTTCTCTTACGCTTGCTTTTTACATGTCTGAAAATAATCAAGCTCCATTTAATTTTTATAAGCCAGGAGAGCAATTGGATGGAGTTTTGAAAAAAATCAAACCATCCAATGCTTGGGAGGAAAACTACAACATTTCCAATATCGAACCAGAGCAAATCACTATCAACAATAAGCGCTGGGTGAGGTACAAGGTTTATGAGGCAACTTTCTTCCCTTTCTCCGAAGGAAAAATTCAAATACCGAGTATCCCTTGGGAAATGATCAAATATAGAGTCGCAAAGAACCCTACTTTTTTTGGAGCAAATAGACAGGAAGACTTTAAGACCTTTTATTCTGCTCCAAAAACTATCACAGTGAAACCTTTGCCTCCACATCCTTTGAGAAATGAGGTGGCAGTTGGTCAATATCAATTACGGGAAAACATCACTGAGTTGGAAGTAGAAACCGGAGAAGGCTTCAATTACAATTTTGGAATCAGCGGCGTAGGAAACATTAACGCTATTTCAGAGCCTCGAAGAATCTCAGGAGGTAATCTCAATACCTACGACCCGAATGTGAGACAACAAATCAACCGGGGATATGGAAGAGTTTCGGGTATCAAAGAGTTTAACTATTACATCACCATCAATGAAGCTTCTGAGGTAGATCTAGCCAAGCATTTTGAATGGATCTATTTTGATCCTGCAAGAGCAGTTTATGATACGCTCAGACCTTCAGCAAAGATTAAAGTAGTGGGAGAGAGCAAAGTAAACCAAGCCATCTCCAGTCAAAGACTGGGAGGAATTTATGATAGAATTGGGAGTGAAGACAACCAATTTTTAAACGAGCGATATAAATACTATTTTACGACCGCAATCAACCTGCTTTTATTGGCTTCAGTGGTCTTTTTGGCGGTTATAATTATTCGAAAGAAGTAATGGGGAATTCATTTGGAAAGCTCTTCAAAATCACCACATTCGGTGAATCCCATGGAGTAGCTTTAGGAGTAACGATAGAAGGTTGTCCTGCAGGCTTAAAAATCGATGAAGATTTCATTCGGGCTGAAATGCAACGAAGAAAACCGGGCCAATCAAAAATTACCACACAAAGAAAAGAAGAAGACGAGATAGAAATCCTTTCCGGAATTTTTGAAGGACAAACTACCGGAACTCCGATTGGAATTGTCATTCGTAATGCCGACCAAAAGAGTAAGGACTATTCTCATATCTCAGATAAATTTCGCCCTTCCCACGCAGATTATACCTATTTTGAAAAATACGGGCTTCGGGATTACCGGGGTGGAGGCCGTAGTTCGGCTAGAGAAACCGCAGCTCGAGTAGCGGCCGGGGCCATAGCAAAACAGCTATTAGCAACAAAAGGAATTTCTGTTCAAGCCTTTGTATCTCAGGTTGGAGATCTTGCTTTGAAGAAACCTTATCAAGAATTGGATCTTCACAAAGCTGAGGAAAATATTGTGAGATGTCCAGACCCTGAAACTGCTGATCAAATGATCGAATTGATCGATTCAGTTAGGAAGGACCGTGATACTATTGGCGGTATTGTCAGCTGTGTAATCAAAAATACTCCGGCTGGATTGGGAGAACCAGTATTTGATCGCTTACATGCAGAGCTCGGAAAAGCTATGCTTAGTATCAATGCTGTGAAAGGATTTGAGTTTGGCTCCGGTTTCGAAGGGGTAAAAATGAGAGGCTCCCAGCACAATGATGCAATTGTAAAAGAAGGCGATCAAATCAAAACCTTAACCAACCACTCAGGCGGAATTCAAGGCGGAATTTCAAACGGAGAGGACATCTATTTTAAAGTAGCCTTCAAACCCGTGGCCACTATTATGCAAGATCAGGACTCCATCAATGAGGCTGGTGAAAAGGTAACCGTTTCAGGAAAAGGACGCCATGATCCTTGTGTAGTGCCTAGAGCCGTACCAATCGTGGAAGCAATGGCCGCTTTGGTCATAGCTGATTACCTTTTATTGTCAAAAACCAATAAACTTCGAGATCTTTAAACCCAGCCTCATGAGGAAGAAAATACCTTTACATACAAAAATTATTATTGGTTTGGTTTTAGGCTTGGTTTTCGGTCTAGTGGTGATCAAAACTAACCTGCCTAATTCTTTCACCATTGATTATATCAAACCAATAGGTACTATTTTCATCAATGCGCTCAAAATGATCGCGGTGCCTCTTGTTTTGGCCTCTTTGATTGTAGGCGTTTCCAACTTAGGTGACATCTCCAAACTCAGCAGAATTGGTGGAAAAACCATAGGAACATACTTGGTCACAACCGTGATCGCTATCAGTATTGGTTTGATTTTGGTAAACATTTTCAAACCAGGAAAAAGTCTTCCAGTAGAGACTAGAGAAAGTTTGATGCAGCTTTACGAAGGAGACGCAGGCTCCAAAGTGGGAGTTGCGGCAGAATTACAGCAACAAAGTCCTTTGCAGCCTTTGGTTGATATTGTACCACAAAACTTTTTCCTAGCAACTACCGACAATGGAGCTATGCTTCAGGTAGTTTTTTTCGCAATTATTGTAGGGATAGCCTTGCTTCAAATTCCTAAGGAAAAGGGAAATCCTGTCATCGCCTTCTTCGACGGCTTTAATGATGTCATTATCCAAATCGTGAACTATATCATGATGATTGCACCTTATGGTGTTTTTGCATTGATGGCATCTCTAATTGTAGAAATCGCCGGAGATAATCCGGATTCTGCAATAGAATTACTTTTGGCTTTATTGAAATATAGTCTAGTGGTCGTCGGAGGTTTGCTCATGATGATCATGGTGATTTATCCCTTGATCTTGATGGCCTTTACTAAGGTCAAATATTTGGACTTCTTCAAAGCTATCAGACCTGCTCAATTATTGGCTTTTTCTACAAGCTCCAGTTCTGCTACCCTTCCGGTGACTATGAAGCAGGTTGAGGAAGAAATCGGAGTTTCTGAGGAAGTATCCAGCTTTGTTCTACCTCTGGGTGCTACGGTTAATATGGATGGAACCAGCCTTTACCAAGGGGTTGCGGCAGTATTTATCGCCCAGGCTTTAGGGATGGATTTATCTTTGACTCAACAGCTGATGATTGTATTGACAGCAACCTTAGCTTCCATTGGTTCGGCAGGTGTACCTGGCGCTGGTTTGATTATGTTGATCATCGTTTTGGAATCTATCGGTGTTCCGGCTGCAGGTATCGCCTTGATCATAGCACCGGATAGAATTTTGGACATGTTCCGAACCGTGGTCAATGTTACGGGAGATGCTACCGTCTGTACCATTGTGGCAAGTACCGAAGGTGAATTGCCAGATGGATTGATAAGAAAAAGTAATCCTTTGACTCCTAACGAATAAAGGTTTTAAGAGTATAAACGAAAGGCCAGAGCAGATAAGCTTTGGCCTTTTGTCTTTTCTGAGAAAATCCGACGTTTTCAGGAACTTATGCCTTATTTTTGCGCTTGAAAAAGCAAAAATTACCCTATGCGCCAATCCTGGTGGAAAATCCTGGCCATTGCCCTGCTCATTTATACCTTAACGGCAGGTTTACTGATGGACGTTCCAAGACTTCCAATTCTGAATGAAACTATCCGTGCATTGCATTTTCATGTCACGATGTGGTTTGGGATGATTCTTATGTTGATGGTATCTGTGTATTACAGTATCAAATACCTACGGAGCAATGATTTGAATCACGATGACATGGCGATTGAATTCACCAATGCAGCGATTCTTTTCGGAGTACTTGGAATTGTTACGGGTATGCTTTGGGCAAAATTTACATGGGGAGATTACTGGAGCGGTGATCCCAAGCAAAACGCATCTGCAATAGGCCTTTTGATGTATTTTGCCTATTTAATTCTGAGAAACTCTCTGACTGATATGCAGCAAAGAGCAAGAATAGGTGCCATTTACAACATCTTTGCTTTTGCAGCATTTATTCCCCTCATCTTTGTACTGCCAAGATTAACCGATAGCCTGCATCCTGGAAACGGTGGAAATCCTGGCTTTAATGCCTATGACCTTGACTCTAAATTGAGGATGGTTTTCTATCCGGCCATTATCGGTTGGACGCTTTTGGGTGCTTGGATAGCAACAGTCCGCGTGAGAATGCGTAGAGTGGAAAGAACTTTGGAAGATAAAATGATTAATTCCTGATAGATGAAAAAATTACTAACAATATTCTTCTTGGTTTTGAGCCTATCCGTCATGGCACAGGAAAAAATCCCTGTGACAGAATCGGATTATTCCAATAATTCCGTGGAAATGGCTGATCAGCTTAGAGCTGATGGAAAAATCTACGTGCTGGTTGGGATAATTGGGATCATTTTCGCAGGAATTACTGTTTATCTAATCAGTACGGAAAGAAAGATCAGTAAACTGGAAAAAAGCATTTCCACCAAATAAGTCAAATTATGAAAAAAGGACATATCATCGGAATCGGCATCATCGCTATAGCCATTGTGATTATCATGACTTCAATAGGAGATGCGAGCAGCTACGAAACTTTCAATACTGCTTTGGAAATGAAGCAGGATGGAAATGATAAAGCCATCCACGTAGTTGGCCAATTGAAAAAGAACCCATCTGGTGAGGTAGAGGGACTTCAAGTGAGAGATGACAAAACATCCTTTACCTTTATTTTGGTGGATAATGATGGAACAGAACAGGAAGTGTTCTACAACGAGCCAGTGCCTGCTGATTTTACAAGATCAGAATCGGTAGTAGTGATTGGCTCTTACAAGAATGACGAGATATTTATCGCAGACAAAATCCTGATGAAGTGTCCTTCCAAATATCAGGAAACAGAAGTGCAGGCGGCGGGAATGTGAGGCAGAAAGCAATAGATCCAAAAATTCATGATTAACACCTTTATCGGCAACTTAGGCCATTTGATGACTATCGTGGCCTTTGTTAGTTCATTGGTTACGGCATTTGCCTATTACAAGTATTTTTCAGCGAATGAGATTGAAAAAGCTAGTTGGCAAAAATTCAGTCGAATCAGCTTTTATGTACATGCTGTAGCCAGTGTCTTGGTTGCATTTTCACTTTTTGAAATAATTTACAATCATAGATTCGAATATTTCTACGCATATTCACACTCCAGCAAAGCGCTTCCAGTTCACTACATGATTTCCAGTTTTTGGGAAGGTCAAGAAGGTGCTTTTATCCTTTGGATTTTCTGGAATGTGGTCCTTGGGCTATTCTTGATTCATACCAACAAGAAATGGGAAGCTCCGGTAATGATTGTCTTCTCTCTGGTTCAGGCCTTCTTAGTATCCATGATTTTGGGAGTTGTAATCGGAGATTTAAAATTGGGAAGCTCTCCTTTTATATTGCTAAGAGACGCTACGCAGGCACCCATATTTGAGATGAATCCGGACTTTATACCGGAAGATGGTACAGGACTTAATCCTTTATTGCAAAATATTTGGATGGTCATTCACCCTCCGACACTTTTCTTGGGTTATGCTTCCACTTTAGTTCCATTTGCATTTCTGATTGGAGGATTGGTAACCAAAAGATATTCTGAATGGATTCGTCCAGCTCTTCCTTGGGCAATTTTCTCTGCCATGGTCTTGGGAATGGGAATCATCATGGGAGCCTATTGGGCATATGTGACCTTGAATTTTGGCGGATATTGGAATTGGGATCCTGTTGAAAATGCAGTATATGTACCATGGTTGATCTTGGTGGCCTCTATACACACAATGATCACTTTTAAGAAAAGTGCGACCGCTTTGAAGACTTCCATAGTCTTGGTCATTCTTTCCTTTATTTTGGTTCTGTATGCCACCTTCCTTGTAAGGTCAGGCGTCTTAGGAGATGCGTCTGTTCACTCCTTTACTGACTTGGGACTTTCTGGTCAACTATTGATCTATCTGCTTTTCTTCTTATTCATTTCAGTATTCCTAGCCATTCGTGCATGGAAGCATATTCCTACCTCTGAAAAGGAAGCATCCATATACTCCCGTGAATTTTGGGTTTTTATTGGAGCCACTACCTTAGGCTTGATGGGCTTCCAAGTAATCCTTCCTACATCCATTCCTGCATGGAATGCCTTGGTGGAAAGCTTTGGAGGGATTTCAAATATGGCGCCCCCTGCCGACCAGGTAGAGTTCTATACTAAATTCCAGCTTTGGTTTGGAGTGGCCATCGCATTGCTCACGGCAGTTGGCCAGTTTTTCTGGTGGCAAAAAATGGATAAAAAAGCGTTGAAAGACGCTCTTTTGACACCCTATATAATTTCGGTAGTCATAGCTGCATTGGTAATCGTACTGGCTAAAGTCTATGATTGGAAATATATGATAATTGTAGTGGCTGGAACATTTACCGTTGTAGCCAATGCGGTGATTTTATCCAAAATTTTGAAAAAATCAACCTTCAAATTGGCTGGTGGATCTCTGGCACACATTGGCTTGGGTATGATCTTGATTGGTATCATGTTCAGCTCAGGTTACTCAGATACCATCTCCATCAATATGTCTGGGCTTACCTATAGCAATAGCTGGGAGGATGAGTTGAATAAAGAGCACGTGTTGCTTTGGATCAACAAACCAACCCAGATGAAAGACTACACAGTAATCTACCGGGGACGTCAGAAAAAAGTGGTGGGTATTCCTGAATATGTGCCTGCAAAGATTCTGGAATCAACCGGGAATGTGAATGAAGCTATTGCCCTGGAAGATTATAAAGATTTCATCAAGAAAGGCGATAAAGTAAATCTGGTTTTGGAAGAAAATGACTACTTCAAGATAGACTACTATCAAAATGAAGTTTTAAAATTCTCCTTAAGCCCCATGTCCCAATTCAATCAAAACATGGGAGGTTTGATTTCTTCTCCAGACTCTAAAATTTACTTTGATCGTGACTTGTATACCTACGTGGCTGCAATGAATGACTACGAAGATCCGGAGTGGAAAGATGATCAGTTTCATGAGGTTTCTCCAGGTGAACAGTTCCACATTGCGGATTATGTGACCTATTTCGACGGAGCAGAGGTGTTAAATCAAATCGAGGGATACGCGCTTCAAGAAGGTGATGTAGCCGTGAAAGCCAAGCTTCGGGTTTTGGATTATGATGTGGAGAAAATACTGGAACCAACTTTTATCATCCGAAACAATCAAGTTGGTAAACTACCGGTGGTGGACAATGAATTAGGTATCAAAGTGACTTTGGATAATATTCTTCCAGAACAAAATAAATTTGTTTTCAAGGTCAATCAATATCAAAAAGACTATGTGGTCATGAAGGCAATTGTAAAGCCTTACATCAATGTACTTTGGATTGGCTCCATTATCATGCTGATCGGATTCACCGTCGCCATATTTAGACGATTCGACGAGTTCAAAAAAATGCGAGATAAGGGAATGGAATAAAAGCCATTACCACACATACAAAAAGGAGCTTAGCAGCTCCTTTTTTATTTTATCAGAGGCCTAAAATAAGCTATATTCATCTTCTCAATTAATCTTTTATAAAAACCTATTAGCTAACGGAAGCCATCTATGAAAATCAGCAAAAAGGACTTTGACCAGATGAAGAAAAAGTATGACGATGAAATCCGAAAGGGCGGAAAAGGTCAGGGTCCAAGTAGAAATGTAGATAATCAAACCAATTGGATTTTTTTTGACAGAAAGACGATTGAAGAGCTCTTACAAAAAACAGATCCTGACAAAGGCGGTATCAGAATTTATTTTACAGAATACACTGAGGAAACAGCCCAACAACTTTATCCCGACAATCCGGATGATTATATCGGGAGGCTAAACCTTGTCATCTCTCCTGCAAACGCTGAGGGCACAATGCTGACTCATGCTGGCGTGGAGGAGGAATACTATAATAAGGGGGCTAGTTGCCCTCCCACTTGTGAATAATTCTGGATGTGATACAGGCACTTTGGGAAAGAATTCTCTCCAATTACTATCTGGTATCTACCGTCATTCTTGGACTGACCGGAGTCATCCTTTTTATCTTTCTTCCAAGACAGAAAAAAGCGAAACCACAATTCTATCTGCCATTTCTTATTTTAGTTTTAGTGGTTTTTTATGAAATCTTAGCTGTCAATATGATAGTCAATAAGCCTTTAAATGAAAGGATTCACTATCTATTGACATCTGATCCGTATAAGGGGTGGAACTCTTGGGTATTCAATATTTTCAATTACCTGCTTTCAAAAATTTTATTTTTACTACTAATCCGGGTAAACCTTAAAAATCCAACCAGAAGAAAAATAGTGCACTTCTTAATTGGAATCCTAATCCTGGGAGGTATTGTTTTAACAATTTCAGGAATCGAAAAAATTCACGAACCTCAACCGATCTTTTATTTTATCAGCAACATTACTCTCATAATAGCCAGCGGATTCTTTTTCATGGATTTAATATCAGAAGACTATTTTTTGTCTCTTAATCCAGTACAGTTCCTTCCTTTTTGGTACATCTCTTTGATCTTATTTCAATCAGCTTTAACATTATTGGCAGACGTGGCATTTGAATATTTAGCTTTTAATCGGGTAGATATTTATTTTCTGTTTAATTACACATCTATGATTTTGTACTTTTTACTATCGATAGTCTTTAATACCCTCTTTTATTTAGGTAGAAACAATTTTCTAAAAAACTCGGAAATCTGATGGGCGGAGAAGACAGTCAAATCTTATTTATATTATTCTCAGGAGTATTTCTGGCTGCTGTGATGGCCACTTTTGTTGTTGCGATGGTAATTTTACACAGGCAGCGGCAAGTTCAGAATAAGCAAAAGGTAGAACAGCTCAAGGTCGAATTTGAAAAAACTATGTTGAATATTGAAAACGAAATTCAACAGGAAACGCTTAACCATATCGGAAGGGAATTACATGACAATATCGGTCAATTGCTTTCACTTTCTAAGCTTTATTTGGGCTCATCCAAACCCGAAAGACAGGCTGAGGGGAAAGAATTGATTTCAAAAACTATCACTGAGGTCAGAAGCCTTTCTAAATCTTTGAATTTGGACTGGGTGGAAAATTTAAATTTGGAGGAGTTTATTCAAGAGCAATTAGATAAAATTGAGGCATCGGGATATTGCAAGACTGAATTTGTTGCAAATCATCTCCACTGGGAACCTAGCAAAGAGCAAAAAATGATCTTGATCCGTGTGATTCAGGAATGCCTCAACAATGCTATTAAACACGCTTCACCTGAAACTATTACCATAACTCTTGACTCTTCAGGAACCGAAAAATTCATCCAGATCAAAGATGATGGGAAAGGCTTTGATTCCAGTATCGCTTCCACCGGCAGTGGAATGACCAATCTAAAAAAGCGAATGGAAACTATAGGAGGAAAATTCCATCTTCAGTCTATCCCAGGAAAAGGCACCGAAATAAAACTCCTTTTGCCAGTTTAATATTTTAGGTTTAACTTCGATTTCACCCTGACTACCATGATTCGTATAGCTATTGCAGACGACCATACCTTATTTGCCAAAGGAATTGAAGGCCTTCTTGAGGAACACGAAGACCTAGAAGTACTTGGACTTTTTAGCAATGGAAAAGAACTGGTGGACTTTTTGGAAACTAGCAAAGTCGACGTAGTACTTACCGATCTCAACATGCCCATTTTGAATGGTTTTGGGGTGTTATCATCAGTAAAGGAAGGTAATTCTCAAACCAAGGTAATTGTACTTTCCATGTACGATGAGGAGAAAATCTATAAAGAATCCATAGATAAAGGGGCTGACGGATTTGTTCTGAAAGATGCTGACCCAGATGAACTGGTCTTTACCATCCGAGAAGTCCATGAAGGGCGGCATGTATTAAATTTTGATCGAGTAATCGAGCAGGCGCGCCCCAATGCATTTTTTGACTCCTTTAGAGATAAATACCGCTTGTCCAGAAGGGAAATTGAAATAATTAAATTAATCAAAGAAGGTCTGACCAATAAGGATATTGCTGAAGAATTAGGCCTAAGCCAAAGCACGGTAGAGACACACAGAAAAAACATCCACAATAAACTCGGGGTAAGCTCGAGAGTAGAACTGGTCAATAAAGCCCACGAAATGAACCTGTGATGAAATTATTCTCCCCAATACGTACTGCAATTGTAGGATTCGGCTCCGTTGCTGAAAAAATGCATGCCCCGCTAATCGATGTATGCCCGGATTTAGATTTAGCAGCTGTAGTGGAAAGAAATTCCAACCGCTGTGAGCAAAAATATCCTAAGGTTCAAACTTACAGGAGCTTGGAATCATTGCTAGAACAGGATGGGGCAGACCTAATTGTCATTACCACTCCCAATGAATTTCACTTTCCCATGGCCAAAATGGCCTTAAATGCCGGAAAACATGTAGTGGTCGATAAGCCTGTTACCATCTATTCTCATGAGGCGGAAGAACTTCAGCAACTTGCAAAAGATAAAAACCTAATCTGCTCAGTGTTTCATAACCGTAGGTTTGATGGAGATTTCCTAACGCTTCAAGAAATATTGAAGCAAGATTTGTTGGGTAGAATCGTGTATTTAGAGTCTCATTTTGATCGGTTCAGACCTCAAGTTTCTGAAAACTGGAGGGAAAAAGAAGTTCCTGGAAATGGAATCACCTACGATTTAGGCTCGCATTTAATTGACCAAGTGGTCCTAGCTTTTGGAGCGCCAAAAAGTATTTTTGCAGATATCAGAAAACAAAGAACTCACGCTGTTGCAGATGACTATTTTGATATCACACTAGACTATGGAGATAAAAAAGCCCGGGTGACCGCAGGAGTCTTAGTCAATGCCCCCACTCCCAAATTTCTCCTTCTTGGGGAAAAAGGCTCTTATCAAAAATTCGGATTGGATGTTCAAGAAGCTGCATTCAAGGCAAACATTCGCCCTGAAGGAAATGACTGGGGGGTGGAACCAGAAGAACGCTGGGGGAACCTGTATCTCGAAAATGAGAGTAGAGTCTATCCAACTCTGAAAGGGGACTATAGAATTTTTTATCAAAATGTGGCTGACGCGATTTTGAAAGAAAAAGAGCTATTAGTTCAAGTGCCTCAAACCATCAGCGTCCTAAAGCTGATCGAAGCTTCGTTTAAAAGTTCAAAAGAAAACAGACCTATTCTTAGAGAAGAAGGACTCTGGTAATATCACTTACACTTTTTTCAATAGTAAATTACCCTTTCTTTTTTTGTCAAGCTGAAGATCAAAAAGGTAATTTCCCCAAATCCACATTCCCACCGGAAAGAATAATACCTACTTTTTTGCCTGCAAATTTTTCCTTATTGGCCAATAATGCAGCGAGAGGTACTGCGCATGAAGGTTCTATTACGATTTTCATGCGCTCATATATCATTCTCATTGCTTCGATAATCTGTGGATCAGTGGCTAGGAAAATATCCTTTACATATTTCTTGATCAACTCAAAATTCAATACCCCTACTGAGGTCAAAAGGCCATCGGCAATGGTATTCGGTTTGGTTTGAGGGATAATATGTCCTGCTTTTAAAGATCTGTAAGCATCATCTGCTCCACTGGGCTCAGCTCCATAAATAATAATTTCCTCATCCCAATAATGGGTTAAAAGTGCTGTACCTCCCAACAAGCCGCCTCCACCAACTGGAGCCATTATTATTTCCAAATCCGGTTGGTCCTCTAAAAACTCCAAAGCACAGGTCGCCTGTCCTTCAATAACATCCATAAAATCATAAGGTGGAATGAAAGTGGCTCCTGTCTCTTGAACCACCTTCTCCAGAGTTGTTTCTCTTGCTTGAAGATTTGGCTCGCACTCAATTATCTCACCTCCATAGCCTTTGACCGCCTTTTTTTTGATTTCGGGAGCATTGGATGGCATGACTATATAGGCTGGAATACCCGCCACTTTTGCTGCACGGGCCAAAGCTGCTGCATGATTTCCGCTACTGTGAGTAGCAACTCCCTTGGATTTTTGCTCTGGTTTTAATTTCAATACAGCATTGGCAGCTCCTCTTGCTTTGAAAGCCCCTACTTTCTGGAAATTTTCACATTTGAAATAAATCTCACATCCTGCAATTTCATTGATGGCAGTGGATGTTAATATAGGCGTGCGATGGACAAAATTTTTGATCTTGACCAAGGCATGGCGGATATCATTGAGGGTAGGAAACTCTTGCTCTTTCATAATTGAAAATTAGGAACCTTCAACCAAAAATCAGGATTTTGAGAGGATTATTTTTAGGTGAATCCAAAATCTGCTTTCTTCGGATATGAATTGGAAAGCATATGATTTTTTCCCTGTAATGGGAACAGCCCTAAACAGAGATAATACACTTCCTCTGGACTTTAGTCCAGCTAATACCCTTCTGGAAAATGTGAACCTAAGCGACACTTCTGAGTTTGATCAATTTGTGTTTGAACAACTCAAAACAAAAGGAAAGCAGTTTGGAATAGGCGGATATATGGAACAGCGGGCCATTTATCGCAGATCAGAGGTATTTGCCACGGATGAAGCTGATTTCAGAAATATCCACTTGGGAATTGATATATGGACTGAGGCAGGAGCGCCTATTTACGCGCCCTATTCAGGAAAAATCCACAGCTTCCAGGATAATGAAGGTTTTGGGAATTATGGCCCTACCATCATTTTAGAGCATGACTTGGATGGCACCCAGCTTTTCAGTTTGTATGGCCATTTAGCAATGATAGATTTAAAAGGCCTCCAAATAGGTCAAGAAATACAAAAAGGAGAGGCATTCTGTCACGTGGGTCCCTATCCTGAAAATGGGGATTGGCCTCCACATTTACACTTTCAACTGATGTGGGATATGATGGGAAATCAGGGTGACTTTCCCGGGGTAGCTTCGAAAAAAGATTTAGAACACTATCAAAAGATTTGTCCCGATCCGAATTTCATATTACGGTTTGAGTAAGTTCAAAGATTTGACAAAGTCATTAATCTGAGACCCTCCAAAGTCAGATTTTTGTCAATCGTATCAAACTCTTGTTCCAGTGAGGTCAGAATTTCTGATAGACCTCCGGTTGCAACTACCTTGAAATCCAATTGAGCCTCTTTTCGAATGGTTTCTAGCATTCCTTTGACTAAACCTGTGTATCCGTAAAGGATTCCAGCCTGAATTGCATGAACTGTGTTTTTTCCAATAGCTGATTCGGGAAGCTTCAAGTCTACATCGGGTAATTTGGAGGTATTCATAAATAAAGCCTTGATGGCTGTACGTAGTCCTGGAACAATATTTACCCCCATTATTTCTCCAGAATCATCCAAAATTGTAAAAGTTAGAGCCGTACCAAAGTCCACTACGATGCAGGCATTTTTAAATTTATACCAAGCGGCAAGTCCATTGCACATCAAGTCAGTACCCATTTCCTGAGGTCTTTTGGTCTTAATCGGTAGCTTGGAATAGCTGTTTGGAGAGATCAGATAAGGCTCTAGACCAAAGTAATTTTTACAAAAATCAATGAGAATTTGATTGATTTCCGGAACTACAGAGCTCATTCCTATTTGCTTAATTGTGTCAGGAGTCAAGTTGTGCTCCAAAAAATAGACAGGAACTTTTTTCCCCAATTGGGAAATTAATTTGGAAGTCTTGGTTTCCAACCTAAAATGATTGGTCCATTTTCCCGTTTTTTTATCAAAAAGCGCAAAAACCACATTGGAATTGCCGGCATCAATGGCTAGAAACATGCTTTATTCAGGTTTTGACTAATTTAGGCTTTCAATTGAGGAAAATCCAAAAACAGAACACAATTATGTACTCACTAAGAGAAGGAAAAGTAGCCGATCTTCCAAGAGTTTTAGAACTCATTAAAGAATTGGCGCTTTATGAAAAAGCTCCGGAACAGGTCACCAACACTTTGGAAATGATGGAAAAAGATGGCTTTGGACCCAATCCGGTTTATGGCCTTTTTGTCTGTGAAAAAAAAGAGTCTGGTGAAATTATAGGAATTGCCATTTATTATTATCGCTACAGCACTTGGAAAGGGAAGCGTCTTTACTTGGAAGATATTGTGGTAACTGAGTCTGAAAGAGGAAATGGAGCTGGAAAATTGCTTTTTGATCGGGTGATGAAAAAATGCCTGGAGGCAAATTGTACCGGAATGATGTGGCAGGTATTAGATTGGAATGAACCGGCAATTAATTTTTATAAAAAATACGGTGCTTACTTGGAAGCTGGTTGGCTCAATGCTCATTTACAGGATTACGAAATCGAAAAGTTATTGCCATAAAAAAGGCCGGGATCAAACCCGGCCATTTTTTTATGATTTAAAGCTATAATTAGGAGCTTCTCTAGTCACACTTACATCATGCGGGTGGGACTCTTTTACTCCAGCTGCGGTGATCTTCACAAACTTACCGTCTCGCTGAAGGTCTTCAATGGTTTTTGTACCACAATATCCCATTCCTGCCTGTAAGCCTCCTACCAATTGATATAGTACTTCAGAAACTAAGCCTTTGTAAGGTACGCGACCTACTATTCCTTCTGGAACCAGCTTTTTAATATTATCTTCTGCATCTTGGAAATATCTGTCCTTGGAGCCTGACTCCATAGCTTCCAATGAACCCATTCCGCGATAAGACTTGAACTTTCTTCCTTCAAAAATGATCATTTCGCCTGGTGCCTCTTCTGTCCCGGCCAATAATGAACCGATCATGATAGAGCTACCTCCAGCGGCAACCGCTTTAACCAAATCCCCGGAATATCTGATACCACCATCGGCAATTACAGGAACACCCTTGTCTTTCAAAGCTTGCGCACATTCGTAAACGGCCGAAAGTTGTGGAACTCCAACTCCTGCAATCACCCGGGTGGTACAAATCGAACCTGGACCAACCCCAACTTTCACGGCATCTGCACCAGCATCTGCAAGTGCAAGAGCCGCCTCAGGAGTTGCAATATTTCCAACAATCACCTCTAAATCAGGGAATGCTGTTTTAATCTTTTTGCAGGTTTCAATCACACCCTTGGAATGTCCGTGAGCAGTATCAATGGATACTACGTCTACACCAGCAGCTTTCAATGCCTCTACTCTTTCAACAATGTCTGCGGTGACACCTACAGCAGCACCTACTCTCAAGCGTCCATACTCGTCTTTACAAGCATTTGGCTTATCCTTTCTTTTCAGAATATCCTTGTAAGTAATAAGGCCGGTAAGTTTGTCTTCCTCATCTACGATTGGAAGCTTTTCGATTTTATATTCTTGAAGGATTTCCTCTGCCTGCTCCAAAGAGACGCCTGCTTTGGCTGTGATCAGATTATCAATGGTCATGATTTCCCGGATCGGTCTGTTCGGATCTTTGATAAATCTTAAATCGCGATTGGTAATGATACCTTTCAATACACGATCTTCATCAACTACAGGAATACCTCCAATGTGAAATTCACGCATGATATTTTCAGCGTCCCTCACTTTTGCATCGATATGAAGCGTGATAGGATCTAAGATCATACCTGCCTGAGAGCGCTTCACCTTTCTCACTTGAGCGGCTTGCTTCTCTATAGACATGTTTTTATGAATGAAGCCTAAGCCTCCTTCCAAAGCGATAGCAATGGCGAGCTCAGCCTCAGTCACTGTATCCATAGCGGCAGAGACAAGAGGAATGTTTAATCTGATTTTTTTGGTGAGTTGGGTAGAAGTATTGGTCTCACGAGGAAGAACTTCTGAATACCCTGGAACTAAGAGCACGTCATCGTAAGTGAGTGCTTCGAAGAGAAATTTATCGGAGTTTCGATTCATAGCAAATATCGATTGTAGGTAACCCTATTTGCCCGTCAAAGATACAAACAAAACTTTTGTCTGGATAACCTTGAGAAAAAAATCTTTTGAAATCTCAGGTTTCTTAAGTCTTTTTTAGAATTTTCTTGAAGAAAACAGGCTTCAACAGGAATTTTGGAAAGTCTTCTTCCATATCAGAGCTTCCCAAATATTATTAGTTTAAATCACAGATAAGGAAATTTATTCCGGCAGTAAGATTTCATAAGACCTTCCTCTCTTCACATTTAGGTCTCGATCTCTAAGCCATGGATTGTAAAGCTTTAACTCTTTGTAGGAAGAGCCACGTTGTTTGGCCCACTCTGCGAGATTTTTAATATCATCAGATACAGTGATTGACTTCAGAACAGGATTGGTATAGTAATCTTCCTTCCTCAACCCAAATCCATATTTCTTGGGATTTTCAAAGATGACTTTGAAGGCAAGAATTCTGAAAATGTATCTACTCGTTTCATCATTGAGCAATAGGTCGTAATAATCTTCCTGTAATTGCTCTGTTTGACGCCGGGAAAGACCACTTTGTCCCATGTTATAGCTTGCTGCTACAGCAGTCCAGTTCCCGAATTTTTGATGAGCTTTATTCAAATACTTTGCTGCTGCTACAGTTGACTTTTGCCAATGATAGCGCTCATCCACGTCTCTGCTTATCTCTAAGTCATATTCTTTAGCTGTATCTTCCATGAATTGCCAGAACCCTTTGGCTCCTGCAGAAGAGGTGGCATTCATCAAAGCTGATTCGGCTATTGCCAGATATTTGAAATCATCAGGAATCCCATTTTCTTGCAAAATTTGGCTGATTTCATTCAGGTATTTACCGGATCTCTTCATTAGCAGTACCATATTAGATTGCCAATAGGCGTTGACATAGATTTCCCTCTCTAGCCTTTCATACACATCCTGGATTTCTAAAGGAACTTTCTCGCCTGCAAAGCTCAATTCTTTGGGTATTTCAAAGATCCGCACAGAGTCTGCCGGTAAAGTAGGCAGACTCATCGGAATCAATGTTTCTTCTGTTTCTTGTAGAACCGAGCCATCTGAACTTTTCCAGATAACTGCCAACCCAATAAGACAGGTAAACAATAACCCATAGATGATAAAAAGGTGGTAGCTTTTCATTAAAAGTTGGGGCTCAATAAATACTTGCTGTAGAAATCATCAATTACGCGGACTGCTTCCGTAGCATCTTCCACTACTGAAAAAAGGTCCAGATCCTCTTCATTGATGTACTTATGACTCAAAAGAGTTTTTTTGATCCAATCTACTAGGCCTTCCCAATAATCTTTTCCGACAAGGACTATAGGGAAGCGTCCAATTTTATTTGTTTGAATTAAGGTAAGGGCTTCGAAAAGCTCATCCATGGTTCCAAATCCTCCTGGTAGAACCACAAATCCCTGTGAATACCGAATAAACATTACTTTTCTCACAAAAAAGTAGTCAAAGGTGATCAGCTTATCCCGGTCAATATAAATGTTGTTAAACTGTTCGAAAGGCAAAACAATGTTCAAACCCACAGATTTACCTCCTTCAGAATGGGCTCCTTTATTACCCGCTTCCATGATACCCGGGCCACCTCCTGTGATCACCCCGTATCCATGGCGTACCAATTTAGCAGCAATATCTTCTGCCATTTTGTAGTGGCTATGATCCCTTGGAGTCCTTGCCGAACCAAAAATTGAAACGCAAGGTCCTATTTTGGCAAGCTTTTCAAAGCCCTCCACAAATTCAGACATTACTTTAAAAATTGCCCAAGAATCCGCGCTTTTGATCTCGCTCCAATCGCGTTCTTTAAAGGCTTTCCTAATTTTATCTTCTTGCTGCTTATCCTCTAGATTGCTCATAACATATTTACTTTTAGTAAGAAAACGATGACATACCGAAATAGTCGGCCAAAACCTCCGCAAAAAAGAAGCGGAAACCCTAAGCAATTGATTTTCAGTAATAAAAAATATTACCTGACGGGAATCATACCGGCTTGTTTACGCTTACTTTTGCGTGAAATTAAATAACGCTTGAATTTAGCAGAAAAATCCCTCTTGGTACAGCAATTATTTGCTGAGCTTGAGACAGAGTCTAAACAATTTGCCACAGAAAGTGGCCTTTCTTGTATTTCGGGTTGTGGGTTTTGCTGTGCAAACCCTAAGATTCCAGCCTCCATTTTAGAATTTTTACCCCTAGCCTTAGACCTTCATGAAAAGGGCGTTGCTGAAGCAAGCCTTCGCCTTCTGGAAACTCAGGAAAATGGCGGAAACTGCATTTTATACCGTCCACAAAACGAGGATGGAAGCAAGGGTTTTTGTGGCAATTATCAGAACAGAGGCATGATTTGTAGAGTATTTGCCAGCTCTGCGAGAAGAACTAAAACAGGACAAAAGGAATTGATTATATGTAAACCCATCAAAGAATCCCAAGCTGATCGATTTCAGGAAGTAAATTTATTGATCAACGAGGATCTGCATATTCCCATGGCGACAGCCTACTACACTCAGCTACGGGATATTGACGAATCTCTTTGTGACCATTATCCTGTCAATGAGGCGATTCGCAGAGCCTTAGAACTTGTGTTGAGATTTAAATTTTACGAAGAAGGGGAGAGAGCTGAGGAAGTATGATTTTTTTGCTCGTCGCAATTAAATTATATTAGTGTTCTTAATAAAAGTTACATTTTTAATAATAGGCATGCTCAAAGTATCTGAAATAGTACAAACTGTCAAAAGTTTGATCGAAACCAGGGTCAATATGGTGAAGCAGGAAGTTCAGGAAGAATTTCTTGGAATCATATCCCGAACCATTCTTTTGGTGGTACTTGGTGGCCTGACTCTATTAGTACTTTTGTTTTTCAGCTTGTCTCTGGCGTTTTTCCTGAGTACTAAGTTCGAATCTCCTTTTATTGGCTTCTTATTGGTAGGGCTGTTTTACCTTATTCTATTGGTTCTTTTGTACTTGGGCCGATACTCTATTGGAATACAGTCCAAAGTACAGGGAGGTTTAAGGAATTTTATTTTTAGCAAAATCAAACTCAAGAAGAAAGATGAGTAATGAATTGGAAAAACAAGCTGAAGAATTGGAGCAGACGCTTCAAAAACAGCTAGACCTTCTCAAAAGAGATTCCGAGGATTGGTTGAAAGTAGGAGGGGCCGTGCTGGCTGGGGGCCTACTCGCTTACGCTATTGTGAAAGCCACCAGAAAGAAAAAGAATAAAAAGACCCAAAGAGCACTTGAAGTTTTGGAAAGAGAGGGTCTTTTGGATAAGGATTTGGAGGAAAAATTGACCAAACCAAAAAAGTCCAGCTTTTGGCCTAGCATGAGCCAAAGATTGTTGATACTAGGTCTGGCCTTGGCTAAGGAAAAATATTTCAAAGACTTATTTACAAAGGAAAAGGCTGATGGGAAGGAAGAAGAAGGCACTTTCTAAGAGTTTCCACAGACTTTTTGAAAAGAAACAGAAAGGAATTGCCTGGCTGATTGACCCTGCAAAATTTGACAAAAATCTTATCCCAAATATAAAATCAATCAGAGACTCTAAGCTTGATTTTATTTTTATTGGAGGAAGTAAATACCGGGACAAAAACTTCGATGAAATTGTCTTTGAAATAAAAAATGCAGCAGGTTATATTCCTGTCTTGATTTTTCCGGGTTCCAAAATGCAGGTCTCCAATCATGCTGATGGAATTTTATTTTTAAGTCTATTATCCGGAAGAAATCCGGAATTTCTAATTTCCCAACAAATTGCTGCAGCAGAATCAATTTATCATTCCGAGCTAGAGGTAGTCCCAACAGCTTATCTCTTAGTCAATGATGGAGAACTCAAAAGTGTGCACAGGGAATCTAATACCCTTCCAATTTTAAATAAATCCATCAAGGAAGTGGTGAAGACTGCCTTAGCAGGCAAGTTTTTGGGAATGGATCTGTGCTTTTTGGATGCTGGAAGTGGTGCTACCTCCTCTGTAGCTACGGAAGTTATTCAGGAAGTCAAAAAATATTTGGATGGGCCTCTCATTGTTGGTGGTGGAATTGATAACCTTCAGAAAATCCATTTGGGCTTTGAAGCTGGGGCGGATGTCATTGTAATCGGAAACCAAATAGAAAAGGACCCCCATTTTCTAACAGAGGTCCTTTCTTTTAAAGATTGGTATAATCAGAGTTTACACGTTAATTAAAGATTCTCTTCTTCTCATTTTTCCCGCAGGTACTCCATACATCATCTTAAATCGTCTACAGAAGTAAGCAGTATCTTTGTACCCAACTTCCTTTCCAATGTCCCGAATGGATTTTTTGGTTGTTCTCAATAAGTCAACGGCCGCCTCCATTCTTTGATATTCAATATAATCCTGAGGATTAATTCCAGTCAGCATTTTGAAGTATTGACCTACATAATCTTCCGATACGTTGGCAACCTTCGCTAAAACTTTATTGGATAAATCACCTCCCAAATTGGTTTTGATAAACTTGAAAAGTTCAATCAATCTAGGATCCTTAAAATATGTCACATTGGTAGATAGCTCTTCTAAGAACAAACGATTTTTCAGAATATGTCTTAGTAATTCTATGACAAGAACTTCCGTCAAGGCTCTCAAAGTACGTTCTTTACCGACGCTACTTTGCTCCAGTTCTTTCATGATGTCTTCGATCAACATTCCTATTCTATCATTGAATCGAATAATAAAAGCAGGAATATCTAAGGAATTAAAAAAGTTAACAACATCGAAAACCTTGGATTCAAAGCTTACAATCGATACACAGTCTTCCTGAACATTGCGAATATCCTTAAAACTGATACTCTGGAGATACTTCTTTTTGTTCTCCAGAAAATTGTCCATTGATACCTCAGTCTTTTTGGATCCACCACCAAAAGTCAGCGAGGTCTTTTTTTCTCCTGGAAGAAAAAGGACTTCTCCTTCATTGAGTATTTCCTGATCCTCTCCAAACTTCAAGCTTCCATGATGAAGCAAGATGAGCATATTGTCAAATTCTTTATGATCGGCTATTGAAATGGGCTTTTCAATCTGAAAATTGTTTCCCCTTAAAAACCTAACATTTACCGATTCGATGACCTTGTTGTAATATTCCATGATTTTTTTGCAGAAAAATTGAGATACAAAAATATAATTTTTCCATTTAGAAAAACGAATATTTTTACAGGATCAGTTAAAATAAATTAAAAAAGGCGCAATTATATTCAATTGCGCCCTTCAAAAAGTAAAAAGAAGACTATTTAAGCAGTCCTCGAGATATGACTATTTTTTGAATTTCTGAGGTACCCTCATAGATCTGAGTGATTTTAGCATCTCTCATCAGCCTTTCTACATGATATTCTTTTACATATCCGTATCCTCCATGAACTTGTACCGCTTCCACTGTTACATTCATAGCGACCTCAGACGCATAGAGCTTGGCCATTGCGGATGCATGAGCATAATCTTCGCCCTGATCTTTTAACCAAGCGGCTTTATATACTAACATGCGGGCAGCTTCAATCTGAGTAGCCATGTCAGCAAGTTTGAATTGGATTGCTTGGTGCTGGCTAATTGGCTTCCCGAAAGCTTTTCTTTCTTTGGAATATGCTAGGGACATCTCATAAGCTCCTGCAGCGATTCCTAATGCTTGAGCTGCGATTCCTATTCTACCACCATTTAAAGTTTCCATTGCAAATGTGAACCCAAATCCTTCCTCTCCAATTCTATTGGAAGCCGGAACTTTCACATCCGTGAACATCAAAGAGTGGGTATCACTTCCTCTGATTCCCAGTTTGTCCTCTTTTTTTCCAATCACAAAACCGTCCCAACCTTTTTCCACGATAAAGACAGAGATCCCTTTATGTCCTTTGCTGGCGTCTGTTTGAGCAATAACCAAATAAACACTTGCAGAAGAACCGTTTGTAATCCAGTTTTTGGTTCCGTTGAGAATATAATAATCACCCTCTTTAGTAGCTTCGGTTCTTTGAGAAGTAGCATCAGAACCTGCTTCAGGTTCAGAAAGGCAGAATGCACCTAAAACTTCACCGGTGGCCAGTTTCTTCAGGTATTTTTCCTTTTGCTCTTCTGTCCCGTATTTTTCCAATCCCCAGCATACCAAAGAATTGTTCACTGACATTGAGACTGAAGCAGAGGCATCAATTTTTGACAACTCTTCCATAGCCAGGACATAAGAAATGGTATCCATTCCCCCTCCATTATATTTTGGGTCCACCATCATTCCCATGAATCCAAGCTCACTCATTTTTTTGATTTGCTCAGTCGGAAATTTAGCTTCAGTATCTCTTTCTATTACCCCAGGCAAAAGTTCAGTATTTGCAAATTCTCTTGCCGCCTCCTGCACTGCTAGGTGCTCTTCTGTCAGTTGAAAATTCATGTTTAATTATCGGGTTTATTTTCGTTTGCGGAATTTATAGTAAAAAAAGAAAAGGGGCAAAATGTTGCCCCTTTCCGAATTTTATTTTGATTTGAATCAATCCCGATTGCCAAAGAAAATAAATATGTAGTAAGCTAAAGTAGCTAATGATGCAAGAGCAGCAACTACATAAGTCATGGCAGCCCATTTCAATGCGTCTTTAGACATAGCATATTCAGAACGTGTGACAATGTTTCTGTTTTGAACCCATGCCAAAGCCCGGTTAGAGGCGTCAAATTCAACAGGAAGGGTAACCAAGGTGAATAAGGTCATAATCCCGTATGCCCCGACGACAATTACCCCTATATATTCATATGGTAAGCCTAAGGCAAATCCACCGAACAAAGAGGCGATTAAGACTACGTTAAGAATCTTTCCGGAAATATTCTGCAAAGGAACAAGCTTGGATCTAAGAGTGAGCCAAGTGTAAGAGGTAGCATGCTGCACTGCGTGACCACATTCGTGAGCCGCTACTGCTGCTGCTGCTGCATTTCGTCCATAGTAAACGTCCGGGCTTAGATTAACCGTCTTATTCATGGGGTTGTAATGATCCGTTAATTGTCCTTCCACAGAGACCACCTGAACATCATGAATATTATTGTCCGCCAACATCAGTTTGGCAATTTCTGCTCCGGAAAGATTGGCTTCCAAAGCAGTCTGAGAATACTTTTTAAACTTGCTTTTGAGTTTGTTGCTTACAACAAAACCTGCGATTGCAAATACGACTACAATTAATATCAGTAACATAATTTTTTTGTTTGCAGAAATGAATACGAAGTTAGCTTTTGTCAGGTTTTATCCAAGCTGGTTTTTGAATCATGATGACCCAGCTAATTAAGCCTGCCACAAGAACCAAAATCACCTGTGTACCATGAATAATGGCTGCAAAGATTTTTCCGTCTACTTCTGATATTCCTAACTGTATCAAAATAAAGGCCACCAATGCATGAAAGGTTCCTATCCCCCCTTGAACCGGTGCAACCATGCCAATACTTCCCATTACCATGACCAAGAGCACTTCGCCGCTGGACAAATTGGCAGTACTTTGAATCCCTAATGCAACTGTACACATGGTTAAAAAATAAATCAACCAAATGACTACAGAGCTCAACCAAAAACCCATAGGATTTTTTAGAGTCGAGATTCCCTTGATACCTGAATACAATTCTCGAAGAAAGTGCTGGACCTTTTGTATAAATCCATTGTCTCGAAAACGTCTTAAAATGAAATAAATGACTAAACAGAAAACCAAAATTCCCCCCATCACCAAAGGAAGGTTTTGAAGTAGTTTAGTTCCTAAGTTATCCAAGTCTACCAATTGACCAGCCAGATTCAAGAAAAGCTCATTTTCCACCAAAAAAGCCAATAGAATAGTAGCAATCAAAAATAACAAGTCAATTGATCTCTCTAGTATAACCGTACCCAAGAGATGGCCAATGGAAATACCATTTGTCCGGGAAAGTACTCCGCATCGCGCAACTTCTCCGGCTCTTGGAACAATCATATTGGCCAGATAGCCGACCATTACGGCATGATAGGCGTCGGAAAGAGTTACTTTTTTTCCTTCATTTTCCTGAATGAGCAGTGTCCACCTCCAGCCTCTCAAAGCATAACCTCCCAAAGCAATGGCTAATGATAAACCAATCCAAGCCCAATTACTGGAAAAAATCTGCTCTACCAGGCTATTGAACTCAATATCCTTGTACAAAAACCAAAAAATCCAGACTGCGATCGCCAAGGAGATCAGAATCTGGATTGTTTGTTTGATTCTAGGGTGTAGCATCAGATCAATCGGTTTTGATCATCTGGAAAAATCACCACTGGTTTAAATTTCTTCGCTTCTTCAAAGTCCATTCCTGCATAGCTGATAATGATGACTATATCTCCAACAGCCGCTTTTCTTGCTGCTGGACCATTAAGACAGATCTGGCCACTTCCTCTTTCCCCTTTAATCACATAAGTTTCCAGCCTTTCTCCATTATTAACATTGACGATTTGGACTTTTTCGTTTTCAATGAGATTGGCCGCATCCATCAAGTCTTCGTCGATGGTAATTGAACCCACATAGTGCAATTCCGCCTGAGTGATTTTCACCCGGTGGATTTTTGACTTCATGATTTGAATTTGCATTGGCTTAGTTTTTCCGGCCGCAAAATTAAGAATTAATTATGAGGTTATCGATCAATCGAATTTCTCCCACATAAGCGGCAGCACAAATTGCCATTTTTTGATGTGGGTCAAACTGCTTCTTTATTTCAAAAGCCTCTCTTTCTACCAATTCGAAATACTCGAGTTTCACAGATTCTTGTTCTTGAAACTGTCGGATGATTTGTTCTTGTACAACTAACCACTCCTTGCCTTCTTTCAGTTCCTTCGCCGCTACCGACAAACTATTAAAAATGATTAAGGCTGTTTTTCTCTCCAGATCAGATAATCGCCTATTTCTTGAAGACATGGCAAGTCCATCCTCTTCTCTTCTGGTAGGCACTACAATTATTTCAATAGGAAAAGAAAGATCTCTCACCAAGGTTTGAATGATTGCTACTTGCTGTAAATCTTTCTGACCAAAAAAGGCAAAATCGGGTCGAATGATGTGAAATAGCTTTGACACAATCACCCCCACCCCATTGAAATGTCCTGGTCGGAAAGCTCCCTCTAAAATCGTTTCAAGGTGGCCAAAATTTAATTTGAGCACCGGAGAACTGGGGTACATCGTGTCAACTTCTGGTAAAAACACATAATCGACTCCTGCTGATTCCAATAGATCGAGGTCCTCCTTTACACTAGAAGGGTATTTTTTGAAGTCTTCCTGATTATTGAATTGAGTAGGATTGACGAAAATGGAAACTACTGTACAATCTGCCTGAGCTACACATTTTTTTACTAAATCCAAATGCCCTTGGTGCAGAGCACCCATTGTCGGCACGAGACCTATGGATTTATTTGATTGAATGAATTGGAGCCTGATTTTGTTCCAATCGGCCCCTGTACGGAATACCTGCACGGGATAGGGGATACTTTTGGGTAAATAGAGGCAAAACTAGATTAATATCCAGAAAAACAAGGCATTTCAGGCTTTTTTTATTATATTTGTGCCGTTGTTTATCACTTTACATAAAAAATATATAGCATGTCTAAATTACGTATCCTCTACGTTGCCAGTGAAATCAACCCTTTTCTCCAGACTTCAGAAGTAGCCAATTTCCTACGAACACTTCCTCAAGCCATGCAAGAGCGCGGCATGGAAATCCGTATTTTGGTACCTCGGTTTGGATTGATCAATGAGCGAAAAAACAGACTTCATGAAGTTGTAAGACTTTCTGGAATTAACATTGCTGTTGGTGAAGAAGAAAAGCCGTTGGTGATCAAGGTAGCCTCCATTCCGAATGCTAAACTTCAGGTTTACTTCATCGACAATGAGGACTACTTCCAGCGAAAGAGCGTATTCCATGACAAGCAGCAAAAATTCTACGAAGACAATGACGAGAGAGCCATTTTCTTCTGTAAGGGAGTAATCGAAACTGTCAAGAAATTGGGATGGGCACCGGATATTGTGCATTGCAATGACTGGATGACCTCCTTGATTCCTATGTATTTGAAGACGACTTACAAGAATGAGCCATTATTCAAAGACACTAAATCAGTTTTTGCTATCTACAACAACGGATTTTCTCATACCTTTGGCGATGATTTGTTAAACAAGGTTAAGATGGTGGACATAGATGACACTATTTTAGCACCTTTGGAAAGCAAAGACTTCGAAGGCTTTATTCGTATGGGTATGGAATATGCCGATTTAGTAGTGAAGGGCGGAGAAGTTTCTGACGAATTAACTCAATTAATAGAAGATTTCTCAAAAGATAAGAAGTTTGAAATCAGCATTGACGAAGAAGAACAAGCTCACGAAGAGCTTTACGGCATATACACAAATCTTGCAGGCTAAACTAGCTTGCTTGGGATTACTATTTACAATTCTAATTAGTTCTTGTTCCGATCCAGCTTCCGTAGGACTCGAATTAGCTCCGGGAAACAACCAAGTAGGTGTTTTCTTCGCTGAGTTCGATCTACCTGCGGAAGTTGTGTTATTGGACTCTTTTGAAACGACTACCAATGCAGCTCGGAGAGGGATTTTGGCAGTAGGGCACGAACAAGATGACTTTTTTGGAGTAACCCAAGCAACTTCCTATTCTAGACTTTCATTCTCTTCTAGTCAAAAAAGGCCTGAAGCTGATGCAATTCTTGATAGTGTGTTCTTTACTCTTAGAGTAATAAGTGTCAATGGAACTGACTTAGATCAGCCAAAATCATATTCGGTCCATAAATTAAATGAGCAGATTCTGGATACGGTTTATTTCAACACCGATAAAATTCCATTTCAGGAATCTGCGTTGGCTTCCAGTGAAATAACATTTAATGAAACCAAAGACACCACTGTTAGACTCCAAGTAGACCAACAATTTGCTTCGGAAGTTTTTGAGCTATACAAAGGAAGTAGAGAGTTTAGCAACATATTTAATTTCAGACAATACTTACCAGGTATTGCAATTAAAGCTAAAGAAGGAGACAACACTACAATTGGACTTCAGCAAGGTGAGAACACTGGGTTTATATTTTATTACCACAACCTTGCTGATACAGTTGCCTCATCTTTCAGAATAACTACTAGTACCTCAAGAGGCTTTGTAAATGTTGAAAGCGATAGAAGTGGTACTCCAACTGCTAGTGTTCAAGAATATAGAACAGCTTATGACGTCGGGAATAAAGTAGGTGCAAAAGCTAATCTTGGGATGGTTATTAAAATAAACACTCATCCAATTGATGAATTTTTAGACTCAATTTCTGGGATTGTCTTCAATGAAGTTTCGTTTGAAATGGGAGAAATTGAATCATTCCCTGAAACTCAAAATCCTTTATTTTCTGGATATTTATATTTAACAGACGATACCAATAATTTCATTCGAAGGAGCATCGATAGAAATCCTATCACGGTTCAATCAACAAATCAACCTCAGGTAGAAACCGATGAGAATGGAAACCAAATTCCAATGGTAAGAGCTCCCGCTCAGGTTTTATTTAATCAAACCTCCAAAACTTATAGTGCGGATATAACTTCCCATATTAATGCGCTTTTCCGAGGAACATTAACTAATAAGGATTGGCTATTTTACGGAGGAATAGTTTCTGTAGGTTCCGAGGATGATAATTTCAAAAAATCATTAAGGCAAATGGTGGTAAGGAAAGACCGAATCAAGGTCAAAGCCATCTATTCAAAAATCAAATAAAAACTGCTTTTTAAGAAGCTAAAAGAGTCCACTTTCAAATTTTAGGAAAGTGGATTCTTTTTTTTGGCATGAAAGCTGTTTCTTTGTGCAAGTTCTAGAAAACAAAAAGAATTTTTCAATATGTGTGGAATTGTAGCATATGTGGGGCAGCAAGAAGCTCTTCCCATTATTATCAAAGGTCTAAGAAGATTAGAGTATAGAGGTTACGATAGTGCAGGCGTAGCTTTGCTGGATCATAATGGCCTTAGTATTTATAAAAAGAAAGGAAAGGTCTCTGAGTTGGAAAAACACTTGGAGTCCAATGGTGATATCAAATCCAATATTGGAATTGGTCATACAAGATGGGCTACTCACGGTGAACCTAATGATGTAAATGCTCACCCTCATTATTCTTCTTCTGAAAAACTGGCAATGATCCATAATGGGATTATTGAGAATTATGAGGTCCTAAAGAAAGACTTGATTCAGAAAGGATATAAGTTTCATTCAGAAACTGATACTGAGGTATTCATCAAATTTATTGAGGACATTCAGCTTCATAATAAATGCTCCTTGGAAGAAGCTTTGCGTCTGGCACTGCACAAGGTGGTAGGTGCTTATGCTATTGTTTTGATCAACAAAGAGGAACCTGACACCCTGATTGCAGCTAGAAAAGGTTCTCCTTTGGTTATTGGTGTTGGAGAAGATGAATATTTCTTGGCATCGGACGCAACCCCTATTATTGAGTATACCAACAAGGTGGTTTATTTGGATGATTACGAAATAGCTGTAATCCGTAATAATAGGCTTCAGGTAAAAACCATAGAAAACGTAGAAACCAATCCATACATCAATCAATTGGAGATGGAATTGGAAGCGATTGAAAAGGGTGGTTATGATCATTTCATGTTGAAGGAGATCTATGAGCAGCCCAAGTCCATCGCTGACTGCCTTAGAGGAAGATTGGATGCAAAATCAGGAAGATTAGTTCTAGGCGGTCTACGAGACTACATGAACAAATTCCAAAATGCTGAGCGGATTATCATCACGGCTTGCGGTACATCTTGGCATGCCGGCTTAGTGGCTGAGTATTTGTTCGAAGAATTTGCCAGAGTTCCTGTAGAAGTAGAATATGCTTCCGAATTCAGATACAGAAATCCAGTTATCAATGATAAAGACTTTGTAATCGCAATTTCTCAATCAGGAGAAACTGCAGATACTTTGGCTGCTATTGAACTGGCAAAGTCAAAAGGGGCAACCATATTTGGTGTTTGTAATGTGGTTGGTTCTTCTATCCCAAGAACAACCCACGCTGGATCCTATACTCACGCGGGACCAGAAATCGGCGTAGCTTCAACAAAAGCATTTACGGCCCAAATCTCAGTTTTGGCTATGATGGCTTTGAAGTTAGGTTACCAAAGAGGAACGCTTCCGGAAAGTCGTTACATCCAGTTGCTGCATGAACTTGCAGCTATTCCATCCAAAGTGGAGAAAGCTTTGCAGACTAATAAGCAAATCGAATATATCGCTTCCGAATATAAGGACGTGAGAAATGCCCTTTATCTAGGAAGAGGCTACAATTTCCCTGTAGCCTTGGAAGGTGCTTTGAAACTGAAAGAAATCTCTTATATCCATGCGGAAGGTTATCCTGCAGCAGAAATGAAGCATGGTCCTATTGCCTTGATTGATGAGGAGATGCCAGTAATCTTTATCGCTACTCAGGATAGTTCTTATGAAAAAGTGGTAAGTAACATTCAGGAAGTGAAAGCAAGAAAAGGAAAAGTAATTGCTGTAGTAACTGAAGGAGATACTCAAGTGAAAAGTATGGCTGATCATGTCATTGAGATACCAGAAACTCACGAAGCTTTTGCTCCATTGGTTTCAGTAATTCCTCTTCAATTGCTATCCTATCACATTGCTGTGATGAGAGGTTGTAATGTAGACCAACCTAGAAACCTCGCAAAATCAGTGACAGTTGAATAATATCAAAGGCCTTCATTTCTGAAGGCCTTTTCTTTTTTAATCCCCACAAGTACCCTGGGTAAAGGAAGTAATACCTCTGGACCTAGCCTCGCAATCATTGCCATAGGTAATCCCATTACACCCACATACTGGTGCATAGATTTGGTAGCAAGCTGCATTATCCTTGACCAACCTGGAGTCATAACAATCAGGTGGAAGTTCTTCATCGCATTGAAATGCAGAAAAGAGGAGAACACAAATCGATGATAGAAAGGATAATCGTTTCATAATTTCAATAATAATGTCAATATAGGAGACGAAAAATCAAATCGAAATGATACAAGTACAATTATAAGGAAAGGAATCAGCAACTAAAGATAAATCCTTAATTTTGCCTTGCGAATTAAATAGTATGCTGGACAAATTACAATCAATAAAAGAACGGTTTGAAGAAGTGGGTCAACTGATCGTGTTGCCTGAATCCATGGCGGACATGAGTAAGTATGCCAAGCTAACCAAGGAATATAAAGACCTTGAAAAAATTGTAGCTGTATATGATGAGTATATTCTAGTCCTGCAAAATATTTCAAGCTCCAAGGAAATTCTGGATAAAGAAAAAGATCCTGACTTCCGCGAAATGGCCAAGGCTGAACTGGATGAATTAAAGGAAAGAAAAGAAGAGCTTGAAAATGAGTTGAAACAATTACTCATCCCCAAGGATCCCAATGATTCTAAAGACTGTATTCTCGAAATTCGAGGAGGAACCGGTGGGGATGAAGCCGCAATTTTTGCTGGTGACCTATTTAGAATGTATGAGCGTTTCTGCGAAATGCAGAATTGGAAGCTTACTGTTCTGGATTTAACTTTTGGTTCGGCAGGTGGATACAAGGAAATCATCGCTACCATTTCCGGTGCAGATGTGTATGGAATGATGAAATATGAATCCGGAGTTCATAGAGTTCAGCGAGTTCCAGCTACCGAATCTCAAGGAAGAGTCCATACTTCAGCGGCTTCAGTGGCGGTTCTCCCAGAAATGGATGAAGTGGAGGTACACTTGGACATGAATGATATCAGAAAAGATACCTATTGCTCATCCGGGCCTGGAGGTCAGTCTGTCAACACCACTTATTCTGCCGTAAGACTGACCCACAACCCTACAGGATTGGTTGTAACATGTCAGGACGAGAAGTCTCAAATCAAGAACTTTGAAAAAGCCTTGAAGGTACTTCGCTCAAGATTGTATGAAATTGAGCTCGCAAAACATAATGAATCTGTCGGAGCTCAAAGAAAATCCATGGTTGGCAGCGGAGATAGATCGGATAAAATCAGAACTTATAATTATCCCCAATCAAGGGTAACTGATCATAGAATCAACAAAACCGTATACAACCTACCCGAGGTAATGGACGGTCACATTGAGGAGTTTATCTCCGCTTTACGCTTTGCAGAAAACTTGGAGAAGATGCAAAGCTCGGGTTTAGAGGAATAATCTTTCCTTTTGCATAATTGTTGATTGAATATTGCAGAATGTGATTTTTGACTAGTATCTTGAAGAATTAACTGAAAAGTTCTTATGATCATTGCCGGAGAAAGAGAGATCAACCTAGTGACATGGAATGAGGCCCATTTCCATCAGCTATATCCTCTTGCCAACAACCCAAAAATAGCCATGAATCTGAGGGATAGTTTTCCTCAGCCTTATACCATTCACGATGCCCGGCATTGGATCGAACACAATCAAAAGTTTAATCCACCTCAGAATTTTGCCATAGAGTTTCAAGGAAAACTAGCAGGAGCAATTGGCTGTGAAAGGGGGAAGGATGAATTGAGAACCAATATGGAATTAGGTTTCTGGGTTGGTGAACCATATTGGCGAAAAGGAATTGCTACTGAGGCAGTGCGTTTATTTACCAAGCATCTGTTTGACAAATTCGACATTCAGCGTGTTTACGCACAGGTGTATGATTTCAACGGGGAATCTATGAACGTATTGGAAAAAGCAGGCTACATTCCTGAGGCTATTTTGAAAAAAGCATTTATTAAACGTGGAGTAATCGGAGACTTATTCCAATATGTAAAAATAAGAGGCGAGGAATAATCCTCGCCTTTTTTCTTAAACCTATTCTAGAGCCTGGCTGACGTCGGCGATCAAGTCTTCATAATGCTCCACTCCTATGGAAAGGCGAACCAACTTTTCTGATATTCCCAACATTTTTCGGTCTGCATCACTTACATCCGAATGAGTCATAGTAGCCGGATGCTGTGCTAATGACTCCGTGCTCCCTAAGGAAACTGCCAATTTGAATAACTTGAGATTATCCAGAAAACCAAAAGCTTCTCTTTCTCCACCCTTAATATCAAATGAAACCATCGCACCAGCACAGCTAAGCTGTTTTTTAAAGATCTCGTATTGTGGGTCTCCTTCTTGTAAATGCCCAAGAAAATATACTTTTTCCACTTTTGGATGAGCTTTCAAAAAATCTGCAACATTCCGGGCATTTTCAGCCTGCTGAGTCATCCGAACCTTTAGAGTTTCCAAACTTCTCATCAATAACCAACCTGTCCAAGGTCCGGCCATATTTCCCAAAAATGTCCGAAGGGTTCTGACTCTTTTCATCAACTTGGCATTTCCCAATACCGCTCCGGCTATCAGATCAGAGTGCCCACCGATATATTTGGTAGCGGAATAAACAACCAAATCCGCTCCGTGCTGTAGTGGGTGTTGCCATAATGGTCCCATATAAGTATTATCCACTACAAGCTGGGCGAGGGATTCTTTGTCTCCTAATTGCTTTGCTACTTTGCTGCAGAGCTCCAAGTCAAATAGAGAGTTGGTAGGATTGGCGGGAGATTCTACATATACCATTTTGACTTGATGCCCTTTTGCTTTCGCCAAAAGTTCATCTTCTGTCTCATTCTCCGTAAATCCGATTCCTTTGATCCCATATTCTGGTAAAACTTTGTTGATAAAGTGATCTGTTCCGCCATAAACAGGCATACTGTAAAGCAGGGCATCTCCCGGCCTCAGGAATTCAAGAAAAACAGTAGATATAGCAGACATGCCGCTCTCAAAAACGCAACACTCCTCTGCTTGATCCCAAAGAGATAGCCTTTCTTCCAAAATCTGTAAATCCGGATTATTAAGGCGAGAGTAAATCAAACCAGGTTGCTCGCCTACGTTTCTTTCCCGCTTGCCATAAGCAAGCTCAAAAAACTCTTTTCCCTCTTGGGCGCTTTTGAATACGAAGGTGGACGTCTGAAAAATTGGGCATTTGACTGCTCCCTCAGACCATTCCGGCTTGTATCCATAGGACATCATTAAACTTTCTGGGTGCATGGGTATTTGGGTTTATATTTTACCCAAATCACCATAAAAGTTTTTACTTTTTCAATTCCTAATTCCTTATTTTATTTTGTGTCAAAAGTTCATTCAGTCCTATATTCTGAATTTTTTGAAATAAATTAGATATTATTCTTTATTGGCAGAATATTATTTGGAATTCTTAATCAATGAAGCGCTTCTCCTTTAACTAATTAGGAATTGGATAAATTTAACGAATCCAGATTTTCTTACTGATCAATCTATCCTTATTCGAAAGTCTAAAAATCAATAAGCCTTTTGGCAAGTCTGTTAATCTTATACTTTTTAAACCCGGGGAAACAGGTGTGGAAAAAACTACCTGACCTCGCTGATTGGAAACTTCCACCCAGTTCCATGTATCCAAGAAATCAGATTCTATAAATACGTCCCCTTCACTTGGATTGGGATAGATTTTTAAAGTACTGTCTCCGCTGTTTGGTTCCAAGGCTGTGATCAAACTTACCTGAACGCCCAATTTAATTGTCTCGCTAAAATTACAGGAATTCTGTGCTCTTACCTGAATTTCAAAATTACCTTCACTTTCCCATCTAACTCGAATTGTCCCAGTTCCTTGACCCTCAAGGATTCTTCCACCTGCACTTAATGACCATTGATAATTATGACCCTCATTGACCGCTACTGAATAGGTTTGTTCTCCTGGAGGCACTAGGTTCTCTCCTGAAATTTGGTCCGGAGCAGTAGGTAATGCATTGATTTGAATGGGAAGAGTGATTGTTTCCCTTTGACCGCAAGCATTTTCTGGGGTAGCTTTCAAACTTCCAAGTCCAGGGTTTATCCATTTAACTAGAACCGTCGAGGTACCCTGCCCGCTGAGTATTTCTCCGCCATTGGCTTCCCAAGTGTAGCTGATACCTTGCAGATTTGGAAGCTGATAAGACTCCTCGTTCGTCTCACAAACAGTCCCATTTCCATCAATTTTCAGGTTAGCTGGAGGTAATTGAGATACATTGACCTCCAGAAAAGAGGTTTCTCCTGCTCCGCAAAAATTGCTTCTACTTACGAAGATGGCTTTTCTTCCCGGGTCTGTCCATTCGACTTCAACCGTATTGGTTCCTTGCCCGTTGATGATTTGCCCTCCATCAACTCTCCATACCAATTGAGTTCCGGCTATTTGGCTGTCTGTAATTCGATAAGTCTGGCTTTCTAGGCAGGTCTGCGAAGCACCCGATATATTACTCAATGCTCCGGTAGGAGGAACGCAATTGTAAGTAAGGATACTCCCATCATCCCCGGCTGCATAAGCTATCAAAGGAGTTCCTGCACTGATGGCATTCAGATTTCTACTAGTTCCTGTCTCGATTTTTGTCCAGGATTCTCCTCCATCCTTGGTTACTAGCGCCAATCCATTCTTGCCGGAAATAAAACCAAATCGGTTATCAATAAAATCAACTGAAAGTAAATCTTCCTTTGTTACACTTTCAATAATCCTCCAAGTTTTGGATTTATCATCAGTTTTTAATATTAGCCCTTCATCTCCGACGATTACCGCTTCAAATTCGCTCAACTTAGCTAAACCGTTAAGGTTGTTATTAGTAAGATTATCAAGTTTCTGCCAGCTATTTCCACCCTCCGAATAAAAGATATTTCCACCTTCTCCAATTGCAAAACCAGTTATGAAATCAAAGAACATCACATCTTTTAAATTCACATTTGTATTTGTCTGGATTGCAGATAATTCCCAATTGTTACCAGAATCAAATGACCTAGTAATAAAGCCATTAGTCCCTGCCAAATAAAGAACTGAAGGTGCAAAAAGATAAAAGCCATCTACTCGTTGGGTAGTGTTAATACTAAATTCTCCCCACGCTGAGCCTGAGTTACTAGTTCGATAAATCTTACCCCCAGGACCTGATATATAGCCAAAAGCGGTATTCCAAAAATCAATTGCACTGATGGTAAATTGTTCTGGTATCGGTCTTGAAACAAAGGTTCTGCCTGAAGTAGAGCTAACCAAAAACTCTCCTCTTTCACCAGCCACAAATCCAACCCTGTCAGTTTTGAAATCTACGGAGGTGAAGTTATTTCTATATCCTGCCAACCTTTGGGTATATGTGCTTCCGGCATTGGCGGAAGAAATCAAGTACCCATCTTGACCGGACGCAAAAACCGTATTGGAACCAGGGATAAATGATAATCCTAAAATATTTCTGGTGTTGGTTACACCCAAATTAGCTCGCGCAAAACTCGACCCCGAATTCGCAGATCTGACCGAAGTAGCATTTTCACCGACAGCAACAATAATTCTGACATCCCTTGGAGCAATTTTCAAATCATTCAATTTGACCGTTGTACCGGTATTCAATAGTTGCCAAGTATTACCCCCATCAATTGTTTTGATCATTCTTCCATTGTCTCCAGCTGCATATCCAATTAATGGAGAGGAGAACCTGACAGCATACAGAGATTCCGTTACGCCGGAATTTAGGCTTGTCCAAGAACCTCCTTTATTAAAACTCCTTAGTATCAAGCCCTCCTGTCCAACAGCATAAACAGTGTCTCTATTAATAAAATCCACTCCAAAAATATCTTTCGTTTGGCCGGAGGGCTTTTCTTGCCAAGAAGAACCATCATTCGTAGACTCAAATATTTTTCCTGATGAGCCTGATATAATCCAATTGTTCTCCCCATTATAGCTGATATCATGGAAATCTGAGGATTGCCCAATGTTTATTTTGGACCAAGAATTACCTCCATCTACAGTTTTTAAAATCAAGCCGGAATTACCTATTGCAATACCCAAATTTGAATTTTTAAAAACCAGATCTACAACTCTGCCATCGAATTGATAGGGTAATTCTTCCCAAGTTTGGCCTGCATTGCTTGTTTTGATCAATAACCTTTCCCCTCCAGCATAGGCTACGCTATCATTCACCCAAAAAATAGCTTCCAAGTCCAAACCCCAACTTTGCAATCTAGTCCAGGTCTGGGCCTGTGCACAGTGGTACGAAAAGAAAAAAGTAAGGAGTAAGAAAGAGATTTTTTTCATGAAGCTGAAAATGTACTAAAACAAAAATAAGTCATTTACGCTCATGTCAAAGCAGTTTAGTAGAAAGCCTTAAATCCAAACCAAAAAAAACCAATTTTACTGGCCTGTGTTTGATCAAGGTTGGGTATTTTTAATAATACAAATTCGCATAAGATGAAAAAGCAAGTCATATTCTCTCTTTTCCCAGTACTGGTAGCATGTGGATCAGGTGAAAGAGTTTCTAAAGAAGTTTTTGAAGAAGTAAACCAAGCCATGGAGGTGAAAAAGCTGAATGAAGCTGAAATTATTGAAGCAGCCATGATTTGGGGAGACTCAATTAGCCAAGAGGCTCAAAACCAACTTATTTCAAATCTCCAAAACGCAATCTCTGAAAAAGGGGTGGCAGGTGCTATCGAGTTTTGCAATGTAAATGCCCTCCCAATTTTACAAGAGGTGGCGGATAAATACGATGTTAAAATAAAGCGAGTATCCAATCAGTACCGTAACCCCAAAGATCAACCGGATGAGATGGAAAAAAGGATTTTAGAAACCTATGAGTATGGTATGGAGAATAAAATTGAACCATCTCCCAATATTCAAAAAATTGAAAATGGGGAGGTCTATCTCTACAGTAAATCTATCATCATACCAGGAGGACTTTGTCTCAATTGCCATGGCGAACCCGGTAAGGACATAAACGATGAAACATTAAAGAAGCTAAATGAGCTTTATCCACAAGATCAGGCAAAAGGTCATCAGATCGGTGACCTGAGAGGAATGTGGTCCATTAAAATCCCCAAAAAGGAGGTTGTTAAAAGGATGTAATCAATCCAAGAAATTTTATTTTTTATTTGGGGACTTTCCCCTAATTTGATTGACTCATTCATGATTCAGTCAAAATTTATGCTTTTCCGATATCGAATTCTTTTGCTTTTTATTGTGGCCCTTTTTACAGCATGGATCCTGAAAAATCGTGTACTGTTTGAAGCTTATACTCAAGTCATTCCCGGAACTCAGGTAAAGTTTACCATGGTTCCGATTCCGGGGGGAAGCTTTTTGATGGGTTCGGCTAATAAAAAATATTCGGATGAAACTCCCGCTCATCGGGTCGAGATAGAACCTTTTTGGATGGGCACACATGAGGTCACCTGGGATGCTTTTGAGCTTTTTTTAGATAAAAATTATGAAACAGCCATTTCAGAGGGTCCAATTGGGCAAGTTGTAGACGGCCTTAGCCGTCCAAGCCTTCCTTATCTGGATATGACATTCGGAATGGGAAAAGAAGGAAAGCCGGCGATTGGAATGACTCAATACGGAGCCATTCAATATTGTCATTGGCTATATTTGAAAACAGGCATTTTTTACCGGCTCCCGACAGAAGCAGAGTGGGAATACGCTGCAAAAGCAGGAACTGAGTCAACCTATTTTTTTGGAGAGGATGCTGATAAGCTCTCCGAATACGCCTGGATAGGAGAAAATTCCAATGAAAGCACTCAAAAAGTTGGCTCAAAAAAAGCAAACCCTTGGGGGCTTTTTGATATCTATGGAAATGTCATGGAATGGACCTCCGACCAATATGAAGCAGACTTTTATGAGAGGTCGCCGGAAAAGAATCCACAAAACCCCTCGATAAAACTCTATCCCAGAGTAGTCAGGGGCGGAAGCTATAAGCACAAGGCGGAAGAAATCAGTAGCGCCAGACGATTCCAAAGTGAACCAAAGTGGAAGCAATTGGATCCGCAAATACCAAAAAGTCAATGGTGGTTCCCTGAAGCACCATTCCTGGGAATGAGACTTGTCAGACCTCTCAATCCTCCAAGTCCAGAAGAAATCAAAGCCTATTATACCAAGGCTCCAATAGATGATTATTAAACCTAAAAATAACCTGCTTATGAAACCTGAACATTCACGCCGGAATTTTATGAAAACTTCGGCAATCATTACAGGAGGAATATTAACATCCCCCTTCGTTTTGCCCAAAGCCTATGCTGCGCCTGACAATCACCTCAAGCTAGCCCTGATTGGCTGCGGCGGTAGAGGCACCGGGGCTGTATTTCAGGCATTTGAAACCGGCCATCCAATCAAACTGGTTGCTATGGCTGATGCCTTTCGGGATAGGCTAGATGGAAGCTTGAAACCAATTTTGGATAAATATGGAGCAGAAAAAGTAGATGTCCCGGAGGAAAGGAAGTTTGTGGGCTTCGATGCATATAAACAAGCCATTGCTGAAGCAGATGTAGTGATTTTAGCAACACCTCCAGGTTTTAGGCCATCGCACTTTGAAGAAGCAGTAAATCAAGGAAAGCAGATTTTCATGGAAAAGCCGGTAGCAACAGATGCTGCGGGAATCAGAAGAGTTTTGGCTGCGGCTGAAATAGCAAAGGCTAAGAAATTAAATGTGGTAGTTGGACTTCAAAGACACTATCAAAGTAATTATAGAGAAACCATTCAACGAATTCACGACGGTGCGATAGGGGATATTACCGGAGGTCAGGTTTACTGGAATGATGGAGGAGTCTGGGTAAGAGAGCGGCAGCCAGGACAGACTGAAATGGAATATCAAATGAGGAACTGGTATTATTTCAACTGGCTCTGCGGGGACCACATTACTGAACAGCACGTCCATAATATCGACGTGGCAAATTGGGTAAAACAAGGGTATCCCGTGAAGGCTGAAGGTACAGGAGGCAGGCTTGTCAGAACAGGAAAAGAGCATGGGGAAATTTTCGATCATCATGTAGTCACTTTTACTTATGCTGATGGTTCGGTAATTCACAGTGAATGCAGGCATTTCCCCGGCGCCGCGAACAGAGTAGATGAATCTTTTCAGGGAACTAAAGGAAAAGCCTATTTAAGCGCTGGAAATCATGGTAACCTATCCGATTGGAAAGGAAATGCTATCTATTCTCATAATAGGGAAAACAATGTCAATCCCTATCAGCAAGAACATAATGAACTTTGGGATGCACTTTTCAAAGGTGAATACAAATTTGCCGATGCCGAGAATGCTGCCAAAAGTACCATGACCTCTATTATGGGTAGGTACGCTACATATTCAGGAAAAGTATTGACTTGGGAAGAAGCCTTAAATGGCAAAGTGGACCTTTTCCCTGAAAAATTAGCTTGGGATGCATCGCCTAAAGTATTGCCAAATGAAGATGGCTACTATCCTCATGCTATTCCAGGAAAAACCCAGGTGATTTAATTCAAAAAAATTATCAGGTAATAAAAACCCTTGATTGGGGAAACATTTTCATACTTGACATAAAAAATTGATCTACACATGAAATGCCCATAAGGAAAAATCTCACACAGGGGGATGATTATCCTGGGCATTCCTCCCGATAGTTATCGGGATGACCTCTAAAAAACAAATTATAAACAGATGAAAAGACGAGGATTTATAAAAAAGCTGGGTTTAGGAGGAACAGTCATGAGTGTTTCGGGGGCATTAACCTTTCCAGCTTACTCCAAGAGACTTGAAGAAGAGCCTTTCAAAATGGATTTTGCCCCGCATTTTGGGATGTTTAAGAATTCAGCCCCTGGAGGTTTAGCCGATGAACTGAAGTTTATGGCGGATCAGGGATTTCGCTCCTTGGAAGACAACGGGATGCTAGGTCGATCCATTGATGATCAGAACCTAATTGCCAAGACCATGGAGCAATTAAATATGAGAATGGGAGTATTTGTTGTGGATGGTGGAGATAATTGGAAAACATCCCTGACGACTGGTAAGCAAGAGTTTCTGGACAACTTTCTGAATACTTGCAAAAAATCCGTTGAGGTTGCAAAAAGAGTCAATGCCAAGTGGATGACTGTTGTGCCAGGCTTTTATGAAAGACGAATGCCAATCGGAATCCAAACAGCCAATGTAATAGAAGCTTTAAAGCGAGGAGCGGAAATATTCGAACCCCATGGTTTGACTATGGTTTTGGAGCCCTTAAGTGACACGCCAGAGCTTTTCTTAAGAAATGCAGATCAAACTTATATGATATGTAAAGCGGTGGGCAGTCCTGCTTGTAAGATACTTTATGATATCTACCACATGCAGCGAAACGAGGGAAACCTTATTGCCACCATGCAAAACACCTGGGATGAGATTGCCTATATTCAAATCGGAGATAATCCAGGCAGAAAGGAACCAGGAACAGGCGAAATACATTATGGTAATGTTTTTAAATTCATTCATGAAAAAGGATTCGACGGAATTCTAGGAATGGAGCACGGCAATGCCATTCCAGGAAAGGAAGGAGAGTTGGCATTGATAGATGCCTATCGAAAAGTAGATGTTCAATAAATAAAAATGATTCAAAAAAAATTGTTGGCGCTTGCCTTAGGGCTAGCGCTTTTTTCCTGTCAAAAAGTAAGTCACGAAGTAGTACCAGAAAAACCTCAAGGCTGGGAGATCTATTCCACGCCCAAGGAGAGCTCATTGAGAGGTCTTTCACCCGTTACAGGCGATATTGTATGGGTTAGTGGAAGCCGGGGAACTTGGATGCGCACATTAGATGGTGGCAAAACCTGGGATTCAGGTACCATAGCCGGATTAGATACCGTTGATTTTAGATCCATCTATGGTTTCGATGCAGAAAAAGCAGTAGCAGTATCAGCGGGTCAGCCTGCTGTCATTTATAAAACCCTGGATGGAGGAAAAACTTGGGTGTTGAAGCATCAAGCCTCTGAGAAGGCCTTTTTAGACGGAATATCATTTGCAACAGAGGATCGGGGCTATGTCTTCGGAGATCCAGAAGACGGGCGATGGACAATTTTGGAAACCGTAGATCAAGGGGAAAGCTGGAGATTGATAGATTCCCTACCCCAAGCGGCTGAGGGAGAGGCAGGCTTTGCCGCCAGTGCATCTTCTTTTATCGCCGAAGGCGATCACCTCTACTTGGGCAGTGGCGGAAAAGAAGCCAACCTTTACGTCTCAAAAGATCGCGGAAATTCATGGGAAAAATTTAAAAGCCCACTACAACAAGGTGAATCTTCTCAAGGTATTTTTGCCTTGACCTCAACAGGTAAAGGGGAAATTATTGTCACAGGTGGTGATTATCTTCATGAAAATCAAAGTGAAGGCAACTTAGGGATTTTTCTACCAGGAGATAAAAAATGGATCAATTCGGAAACTAGTGTTTTTGGATATAGATCGGGAATTACTTTTTTTCCGAGATTTCAGTGGGTAGTAGCTGTAGGGCCTAATGGCACTGATTTTTCCAAAGATGGAGGTTTAAATTGGGAGAAAATTAGCTCAGAAAATGAGGGCTTTCATGCTGTGAAAATGAGTCAGTCAGAAGGCACACTTTGGGCATCTGGGGCACAAGGAAAAGTAGGAAAATTGACATTTTGAAAACAAATAGGTGAATTTATTAACCTATTTGGAGAAAATGCACGTATCCTATTAAATATTAGTAAAGAATTAAAGGATATTTATGAGTAAAGACAGACTCTGTATTATCTTTGATTGAAAATTTTTATCTTATCCAACTAATCCCAGTAAATAGAATTAATATGTTTGAAATTATTCCTTCAATATGGCTTATCAATGGCAAATGCGTACGACTTGAAAGAGGCGATTTCGCTACTGAAGAGGTAATTTCTAATAATCCTCTGGCTATTGCCCAGGAGTTTGAGTCTATTGGCCTAAAGAGACTTCACCTGGTAGACTTGGATGGAGCCAGAAGAGGCGAGCCCAAAAACTATCACATTCTGGAAGCAATCACAGGCTACACAGACCTGAAAGTTGATTTTACAGGAGGAATTACCACTGATGGAGATGTGATCAAATCCTTCGAATTTGGAGCAAAATCAGTTACTATTTCTTCAGCGGCAGCCAATTATCCGGAACGCTTCGCACAATTTATTCTTTCCTATGGAAGAGAAAAAATCAACCTTGCAGCGGATACCAATCCTGCTGATAATAAAATCAAAATTCGGGGTTGGTTGAAAAAAACCAGTATTGATTTATTTGATCATATTGAGTTTTTCTACGATCGAGGTTTGAAGTATCTCAAATGCTCTGACGTATCCAGAGATGGAGTGATGGAAGGTCCAAATTTGGAACTCTATCAAAAAATAATCGAAAGATTCCCTACCATCCACCTAGCTGCTAGCGGTGGGATCAGAGGAATCGATGATTTTAAAAGAATGAGAGATATCGGAGTAAAGTCCGCAGTATTTGGAAGAGCTTACTATGAAGGAAAAATCACCTTAAAAGATCTAGAAAACTTTATCCAAGAAGCATAAAAAAAGAGGCCAAAAAGCCTCTTTCTTTGCTATTAAGAAAACACAAATTAATCTGCTTTGAATTTGTCCACTACATAAAGAAAAATATTGAACGATAATGTTGAAGGTAGTGGCTCAACTTTTTTACCCTCTGGATTCAAGACAACTTCTCTTCTGATTGGAGTTGAAGGAATTGGAAGAGGATTGGAATTGGACTTAGATGGACTAAGCACTTTTGGAATTATCACTTCTTGAACATTTTGTTCATCGAAAAGTGGTTTTTCTAAGATTTTAGCTGATTCTGGTTCAATTTTATCACGATCGCTCTGAGCGAAAGATTCTTCTGCCATCAGGCACATTCCCAAAACAGCCCCCGTGAAGAATCCGATTTTTTTGAAAGGAAATGATGAATAATTGAACATTTGTAGAATTGGATTACCAGTGTTTAACTCTTAGGTTTGCAAAAGGTTTCTAAAAATAGTAAAAATTTTTTTATGCAAACGATTGATTATAAAGATTTCGAAAAAATTGATTTTCGTGTTGGGACAATTATCCAAGTCGAAAATTTCGAAAAAGCCCGCAATCCTTCTTATAAAATTTGGATTGACTTTGGAGAAGATATTGGAATAAAAAAGTCATCTGCTCAGGTAACTCACCTGTATTCTCATGAAGATTTGATGGGAAGACAAGTAGTTTGTGTAGTAAATTTCAAACCTCGCCAAATTGCAGACTTCATGTCAGAAGTCTTGATCACCGGCTTTTCAAATTCAGATAATGCGATTGTCTTAACTTCGGTGGAAAGACCTGTTCCTAATGGCTCAAAACTTCATTAATAAACCAGCTATGATCAAAAAACACCTCCTAATTATTCTTTTGCTTCAAAGCACTTTAATTACTGGGTTTGCCCAAGACAGTCTTTCTGTGAATCGAAGCCCTCAGGCTTTTGAAACAATTCACAGCGGTACTTTTAACGGGAGGCAGATTTCTTACAAAGCCTTGGTTAAAGAAACATTTTTAACCAACAAAAAAGGGGAGATCACCGCATCGATGTGGAGCACCTCTTATTTAAAAGAGAACTCGGATCATAAAAAAAGACCTGTCACCTTTATTTTCAATGGCGGCCCTGGGTCTGCCTCTATTTGGTTACATATTGGATTTTTTGGCCCCAAAGTAGTCAAGGTGGACTCAGAGGCAAAACAAGATGATGGAGCTGCTCCTTTTGAATTTGTCGACAATAAACAAGCGTTGCTTGATATCACAGACTTGGTATTTATAGATCCTATAGGTACAGGATTCAGTAAGGTGATTGGAAAGGGAAAAAATGAAGAATATTGGGGCTTAGTAGAAGACGCCGAATCAATATCCCAATTTATCAGACTGTGGCTTAAAGATCATAAAAGATGGCAAGCCCCCAAGTTCCTGGCTGGTGAAAGCTTTGGGACAACCCGAGCTGCTAAAGTAGCGGAGGTGCTGGAAGAAGGCGGTCAACATGTAGCCCTTAATGGCATTATTCTGATTTCTCAGGCCTTAGATTATCAAGGCTCCTCCTCTTGGCAAGATAACTTGATTTCAAATTTTACATACCTGCCTTCCATGGCGCTTACTGCTCGATATCATGGAAAAGCAGGGGAAGGAAAATCTATAGAAGAGTTTGCACAGGAAGCCAGAACTTTTGCTTATGAGCAGTATTTACCCTCCTTATTTAAAGGTGAGCTTCAATCTGCATCGGAAAAGGAGGAAATAGCAGAGAAGCTATCCTATTTCACTGGTCTGGAAAAAGATTATATCCTTCGATCGGATAATCAAATCTTGATGCACCGATTCAAAAAAGAATTACTGAGACAGGAGGGAAAAGCCATCGGAACCTTAGACGGAAGATTTGCGGCAGTGGAGACTGATCAAGTTGCGGAAGGACCAGTGTTAGGCGATCCCAGCGATTACATGACCGAAGCAGCCTATTCTGCAGTTTTCAACCAGTATCTATTAGACGATTTGCAAGTGAAGCTAGATCAGCCTTATCTGAGTTCAAATAGTGCAATAGGCTCATCATGGAGATGGAGGCCAGTACCTGACGGAGCTTACTGGGAGCCGAGTTATGTAAGTACTGCCAGATCACTGAGCGAGGTTATGCACAGAAATACTGCTCTCAAGGTGATGGTCGCAAATGGATATTATGATTTAATTACTCCATTCTTTGATGCAGAATATACTTTTGCTAGACATGATTTCCCCCAGGAGAGAATTGAAATGAAGTATTACGAGGCCGGACACATGATGTATAATCGTCAAGAAGACTTTGATGCCCTGGCAAGGGATATCAGAGCTTTTTTGGAAAAGCTGATTCCTTAACCTTTACTCTTGCTCCTTCAACAAGGGAAGGAGCTCCTCTAGATATTCTCGATTATTTGCTAATCTAGGGACTTTGTTTTGGCCTCCCAGTTTTCCTTTTTTTCCAAGCCAGCTTTCAAAAAGGCCTTCTTGGGCAAAATGGATCAATGGCTGGGTTAATGCCAAATCTTTATACCTTTTGGCATCATAATCAGAATTAATCTCTCTCAAATGTTGATCTAAAAGCTTTTTAAACTCCTCCCCGTCTTTGGGCGGCGTTTTAAATTCAATGATCCACTCATGTGCACCTTTAGACCCACTACTTTCAAAATAAACTGGTGCTGCGGTGAAATTTAATATTGTTGCCTGGGTTTTTTCTGCTGCGAAGGCTATGGCATTTTCTGCATTTTCAACAATCACTTCTTCCCCAAAAGCATTGATAAAATGCTTGGTTCGGCCAGAGATTTTGAATCTATAAGGATAGGTAGAGGTAAATCGTATGGTATCACCGATTTTATATCTCCATAAGCCACCATTGGTTGTGATGACCACTGCGTAGTTTTTCCCAACCTCCACATCTCCTAATGGAATTAAGGTTGGATTTTCGCTATTCCATTCTTCCATGGGAATAAACTCATAGAAAATCCCATAATCCAAAAGCAACAATAGCTCGTCTGAATCAGGCTGATCCTGTAATCCAAAGAATCCTTCTGAAGCATTATAGGTTTCCATGTACCTCATTTTCTCAGAAGGAATCAATTCTTTAAAAAGAGATCGATATGGGCCAAATGCCACCGCTCCGTGGAAAAAGACTTCTAAGTTTGGCCAAACTTCTAAAATATTTTTAGCCTTCTTTAGCTCCATAATCCGCTTCAGAAGAACAATAGTCCAAGTGGGAACTCCAGCAATAGAAACCACATTTTCATCCATGGTTTCTCTTGCCATTTTCTCGATTTTTTCCTCCCACTCGCTCATGAGTGCTGTTTCAAGGGATGGAGTCCTGACAAACTGAGCCCAAATAGGAAGGTTTTGCATTATGACAGCCGAAATATCTCCAGCTTTAGCGGTTCCATTAGGATTCAGTGGGTTTTTCTCGAGCGTTCCTCCAATAGATAAACTTTTACCTGAAAAGAGTTTGGAGTCAGGAAAATTGTTGACATAGATAGAAACCATGTCTTTTCCCCCCTTATAATGACATTCCTCTAAGCTCTCTTCCGAAACAGGGATATATTTGCTTCTGCTGGAGGTTGTGCCGGAGGATTTGGAAAACCATTCTATTTCTGAATTCCAGAGCACAAACTGCTCTCCCTTCATGATTTTATCGATATAGGGTTTGATCCCATCGTAATCGAGTACAGGTACATTTTTCGCAAAATCCTGGTAAGTACGGATGCTTGAAAAATTAAACTCTTTCCCGAATTTGGTTCGCTTACCTGCTTCTATCAGATCTAAAAAAATCTCGTGCTGAACTTCAAGTGGATTTTCTTTAAAATTTTCAATTTGACCTAATCGATTTTTGAAAATCCAGGTCATGAAGCTATTCAGTACTTCCATTATTGGTTAAAAATTTTCCGTTTTAATTCAAATTGACTTCCCAAATATACCTTTCTAACCTGCTCATCGGCAGCCAATTCCTCAGCTGTTCCGGCTTTCAAAAGCCTTCCTTCAAACATCAAATATGCTCGATCCGTGATAGATAGCGTTTCATTAACATTGTGATCTGTGATCAAAATACCAATATTTTTGGTTTTCAGCTTAGCTACTATGGTTTGAATTTCTTCAACTGCAATAGGATCCACTCCGGCGAAGGGCTCATCCAACAAAACAAACTTCGGATCCACTGCCAGAGCTCTGGCTATTTCAGTTCTTCTTCGCTCACCTCCTGAGAGGACCATTCCCAGGTTTTTTCTGACATGCGTCAAGCTAAATTCCTCCAATAGGCTTTCAACTTTTTCCTTTTGCTGCTGCTTGGGCATTTTGGTCATTTCCAAAACCGCCATGATATTTTCCTCTACAGATAGTTTTCTGAAAACTGAAGCCTCCTGAGCCAGATAACCAATCCCCAATTGGGCTCGCTTATACATGGGAAGGCTGGTGATATTGTCATTTTCTAAAAATATCTTTCCCTCATTAGGCTGAATCAAACCAACAATCATGTAAAAAGAGGTCGTCTTTCCAGCTCCGTTTGGACCTAAAAGCCCAACAATTTCTCCCTGTTCTACTTCTACGGAAATGTCATTCACGACTCTTCTTCCCTTGTAGATTTTCACCAAATGTTCAGCCCTTAGTTTCATCTCTTAATAATTGTCTTTTTTGATCAAATGGAACCTTCACATGATGTACTTATCACTCTAATTTTTGAGGTTTTGATCATGCTCGGTTTTATATGATTACAATTTATTTTTTGGGGAATCTCTTAATTTACACTGCTCTTTTTATTTAGGATATTGTATCAAATTTAAGTTAGCTGATTTCTCAATCAAATTTGATATCCTTCACATAAAGCTGCAAGCTACTCTTATCCCTGAAAAAATTCTCTCTCAACTCGGCAACTATATCAAACCGCATTCTTCCCCTAAGCATATTTACTGTGGTTAAATCCGGATCTTTTGCTCGGTCAGCCATTCCAAAACCCAAACAAACGGGAGTTGTGAGTTGGCCATCCTGGACAATTTTAAAGCGAAGATGTTTGTCTTTTAAAACCGCCACATCCTCTGCATATACATTGGATATTCTAAATACTGGCTCTGTGTTTCCGGGGCCAAATGGAGCCATTTGCTTTAGAATATTATGAAATTTATAATTGATCTGATCGAGTAAAAGCTCATCGTCTACTTCAATTACGGGCTTGCGATGAACCTCTTCAATCCGGCTCTTGACCACCTGCTCGAACTTCGCCTGAAAAGCTGGTACATTATCCACAGAAAGGGTCAATCCCGCCGCATATTTATGACCACCAAATTGATCTAATAAATCCGAGCATTCAGCGATAGCTTCATAAATATCAAAATCCACTACCGAACGTGCGCTTCCCGTAGCTTTGGCATTGGATTCAGTTAAGATAATGGTTGGTCGATAATATTTTTCAATGCAACGACTCGCCACAATCCCGATAACCCCTTTGTGCCAATCTTCCTTGAAAAGAACTGTTGAATTCCATTCCGCCTGTTCCTCTCTTTCGGCGATCATTTCAAAGGCTTCCCGAGTGATATTTTCATCAAAATTTCTTCTAGTCGCATTGACCTCATCCACTACTTTAGCTCGCTCAATTGCCTCCTCCAAATCGGTAGAGATTAGCAATTCTACTGAAGCTTTGGCATGTTCTAATCTTCCGGAAGCATTGATTCTTGGTCCGATTTTAAAGACTATATCCGAGATCCCTATTTCCTTTTCGATTTTGCTTCGCAAAATCAAAGCTTTCAGTCCAGCCCTTGGGGTGTTATTAATTCTATCTAGGCCGTAATAGGCAAGAATTCTATTTTCTCCGGTAATCGGCACAATGTCAGCGGCTATACTTACTACCAAAAGATCCAAGTAAGCATACAGATTAGACTCATCCATTCCCCTGCTTTTTGCAATGGCTTGAATCAGTTTAAAGCCAACGCCGCAGCCACTGAGCTCTTTATATGGATAATTGCAATCTTCTCTTTTTGCATCAAGAACAGCAATAGCTTTAGGTAGCTCCTCGCCCGGAGTATGATGATCGCAAATGATAAAGTCCACATCAAGCTGTGAAGCTAAATTGACCTTGTCTATGGCCTTGATCCCGCAATCCAAGGCAATTACCAAAGCAAAGTCATTCTCGGCGGCATAGCGGACTCCTCTTTCACTGATACCATAGCCCTCTTTGTATCTATCCGGAATGTAAAAATCCACCAAAGGATAAAAGCCTTTCAAAAAGCTGTAAACCAAAGCCACTGCCGTAGTCCCGTCCACATCGTAATCCCCATACACCAGAATCTTTTCCTGATTGGCAATCGCTTTTTCAATTCGGGTAACTGCCTGATGCATATCCTGCATCAAAAATGGATCATGCAGCTGGCTCAAGCTGGGGCGGAAATAATCTTTTGCCTGATCAAAAGACTCCACCCCTCTATTGATCAGCATATTTGATAAAATGGGATTGACATTAATCTCTTTCCCCAGTTTTTCAATTGTGCTTTGTGAGGCTTTGGGTTTTTGTTTCCAGACGTACTCCATGTGGCTAAATTACAAAAGTATTTAAGATGAAAATCTCTTCAAATTGAACAGATCGTAGCATTTCAAGCCCTTGAAAACAGAAATAGTTCAGTCCTGAGCTTTTTTTAGTTTTTTGTACTCAAACCAAAAATACGCGGGAAAGATCAGGGATTTCAGTTTCCAGTCGTTCTTCTCAGTAATCGTCAGACTTTTATCTGAATGCACTGTTCGGTACATTTTTCCTGCAAGCAGACAATGACCAATCAGTGCCAAAAAAATCAACGCATAAATGAGTAATTCTTGCATATCAACCTTTCCTCAATACTAAAGCTGCCCATTGATTTCGCTCGGACTGCTTTTCCAGTTTTAACCCCAAGGAACTTGCTATCTCCATCAGGTCATCCACATCCGGAGTGTAAAATCCACTCAAAAACAAAAAGCCATCGGGCTTCAATAAGCCGGCATAAATAGGAATCTCATCCAGCAACACGTTCTTATTGATATTGGCCAATACGATATCAAATGGACCTGAAGGATTTACATCTCTGATAGTTCCCAAACCCATTTGAATATCCATCCCGTTTAGGGCGAAATTCTCATTGCCATTGTCTACACACCAATCATCGATATCAAATGCCTGAACTTCCTTTGCTCCCAACAAATGCGCCATGATGGCTAATATGCCAGTTCCGGAACCCACGTCCAAGACTCTTTTCCCCTGATGATCTACTTCGCCCTGAAGTTTCAGCATTTGGTAAGTAGTGGCATGATGACCTGTACCAAAAGACATTTTGGGATTGATTACTATCTCATGTTGAAATCCTGCTTGGGATGGGTGAAAAGAGGCCCTGACATAAACTAGGTCTCCTACCGATATGGGATCATAGTTTTTTTCCCATTCTTCGTTCCAGTTGACTTTTGCAACTTTCCCTTCTTTCACCGAAATGCTCGCCGCATCTTGGTATTGGGACAATATGCCTTCAAAACTTTCCCTGTCAAAAGAATCCGATGGGGCATATACATCAATTCCTTCCTCTGTCTCGAGGAAGGAATCAAAACCTATTTCGGATAATTCAGCTATAAGGATTTCCCGGAATTCTTCCCGGCAACTGATTTTAAACTCCAGGTAATCCATAGAATCAATAAGATTTTACGATTTCGATAAAGTCTCTTGACTTCAATGAAGCCCCGCCAATCAAACCTCCATCCACATCTGGCTTGGAAAGTAAATCAGCGGCATTTCCCGCATTCATACTTCCTCCATAAAGGATTGAGATTTCTGCAGCTACATCTTTGCCATATTTTGAACCTAAATGTCTTCTCAAAGCAAAATGCATTTCCTGAGCTTGGTCAGAGGTTGCGGTTTTACCTGTTCCGATCGCCCAAATTGGCTCGTAAGCAATTACTACCTTTTTGATCTCATCTGCACTCAAATCAAAAAGAGAGTCAGTCAGCTGAAACTTCACATTAGGCTCGTGAGTACCAGCTTCTCTGATTTCTAAAGATTCGCCACAGCAGAAAATTGGAGTCAGTCCATGCTCTAAAGCCTGTTTTACTTTTACAGAGAGCAGCTCGTTATTTTCCTTAAAATATTCTCTTCGCTCTGAATGTCCTATAATGACATACTGCGCACCGAAGGAAGCCAAAATTTTTGCAGAAACTTCACCGGTAAATGCACCTGATTCTTTGTCCGAACAGTTTTGTGCTCCCAAATAAACTCCCGGGGTATCACCAATCAGTTTTTTTACTGGAAAAAGGTGGGGAAAGGGTGGATTCAGCACTATGTGTACATCCTGGATATTTTCGTCCTTGAACATGTTTACGATCTCAGAGGTCAATTTTTGGCCTTCATCAAAAGTCATATTCATTTTCCAGTTACCGGCTATTATCTTTTTGCGCATGATAGAATTAAAATTTTATTAGGTTTGGGATATTCAAATCGTCATAATCTCGAATAAAATTAAGGAAAATGTCCGGTTGGGGAAAAAATAACCTGAATCAGTCTGGAAAAAAGTCCTGGACTTTTACTGAAGCCCAGGAAAAGCTTTCCACCTACTGTGCATATCAGGAGCGCTGTTCTTGGGAAGTTCGAAGGAAATTGTTTGAGAAAGGAATTACAGACGAAAAGGCAGAAGAGCTTATCAGCTATTTGATCAAGGAAAATTTTTTGGACGAGGAGCGCTTTGCCAGAGCCTTTTGCAGAGGGAAGTTCAGATTGAAGCGATGGGGAAAGAACAGGATCAAAATGGAATTGAAAATGCGTCAGATTCCTGAAGAATTAATTAGAAAAGGTCTTTTGGAAATTGACCCGGAAGAATATTACGATACTTTACTGACAGAAACAGAAAAAAAATGGACCAAAACGAATGAGTCAGATCCATATAAAAAGCGGTACAAGGTCATAGGCTATTTGATGCAAAAAGGATTTGAGCAGGATCTGATTCAAGAAGCCTTGGAAAGTCTGAAGTGAGAAATCTCAATCAGTTCAAAATCTTTTCTGCCTAATTGAATTTTGATCAATCACAGTCAAAGCAGCTTCAAATGAAATATTTTTAGAGTTCACCACTTTTTCCAATAGCCTTCCAGTAAATTCAGGGTTTTCTGGTTTCTGACGTATATAGATCACACCAGCCTTAGGCCTAAAGCCATATTTAAAGATCAATTCTCCATAATCACTATCATGGGTAAGAATTGTCCGGTATTGTTCATTTGAGATTTTTATTACTTCTTCATCACTTATCCCTGAAAAATCCAAGCCAACTGAAATTATATCCCAGCCCTTACTTAGAAGGTATTTCACACTGGCTTGAGGAATATTTTCATTAGCTAAAAACTTCATTTACCACTTTCAGCAGCTTCTGAGAAAAGAAACCCATCCTTCATCATTTCCTGAATGTAGGCAAAAACTGCACGAATTGAATTGGGAGTTAATCTTGGGTAATTCTCCAATAAGTCCTTCTCTGACCATCCAGAAGCCAAAAGATCTAAAATATGCTCAATAGAAATCCTGGTTCCTTTGATGGTAGGTTTTCCTAACAAAACACGATTATCTAATGTGATGTGTTCTCTCCAGTTCATACTTCAATTTACGATAAATTTAAATTATTGGCTATTTTATAAAACCAATCATAATCTTCGCAGAAAGAAGGGATAGAGGAATTCCTCCTCCAGGATGAACAGAGCCTCCACAGAAAAAAAGGTTTTTGATAGAGGATGAATAATTTGCATGCCGGAGAAAAGCAGCAAACTTATTATTGGAGCTGTTTCCATAAAGTGCTCCTTGGGCACTGGAAGTTTTGGATTCAATGGTTCTGGGATCCAAAATCTCTTCTACCTCAATCAATGATTCTATATCAGTTTGAAGCACCCTATTCACTTTTGAAATGATATTTTTCTTGGCCTCTTGAATCAATTGATCCCAATCTTGCCCTTGATTATTCGGCACATTGATCATGGTAAACCAGTTCATACTGCCTTCGGGGGCATCATCGGGTTTACAGACTGAGGTAATGTTGATATAGACAGTCGGATCCTGGTATATACTGCCCTTTTCAAAAATATGCTCGAACTCAGCTTTATAGTTTTCAGAAAATAAGATATTATGTAGACCTAGCTGCTTAAACTCCTTCTTGATCCCCCAATAAAAAATCAAGGCAGAACTGGACTTGGGCTGATTCAATAGCCTTTTGGGTTGCTTTTGCTTTTTCAAAAGGCTCTTATAGGCATTGACCATGTCCATATTATTGATTACTAGATCAGCCTTTTTTTCCTCCCCAGAAACGATTATTCCCACTGCCTTGCCTTTATCAATCAAAATCTCTTCCACTTTTGAATTGAAGTGAAATTGTACACCCATAGACTTCGCGAGTTTGTAAATACTCTGGGTGATGTCGTGCATCCCTTTTTTTGGGAAATATGCTCCCCGATTGAATTCTAAGTGTGGAATAATATTTAAGGTGGCAGGAGTCTGATAAGGGTCTGAACCATTATAAGTAGCGTATCGATTGAAAAGCTGAACCATTTTTGGGTTTTCGAATAAGGCCTCATTGGCCTGATTCATAGTTGAAAAAATACCCAGCTTACCCATTTTTAAATAAGATTTGAGCGCCTGAGCATTGGTCCAGGTACTGAATTGATGCAAAGACCTATGCATAAAAAGAGGCGACAAATTCTCATAGATGAATGCTGAGTTTTTTAAAGCCTTTCTCACATGAGAAGCAGGTTCTCCTAATTTCGTCTCCACTTCCTCAGCAAATTGATTGATATCTGCGAATGCTTTGATCTGCTTGCCATCTTCCCAGAAATAGTGGCAGGCTATATCCAGCTTTTGGTATTCAAAGTGGTCCTTGGGGTTCTTTCCCGCAAGCCTAAACAGTTCTTCAACTTGCTCAGGAAGGGTAAAAAGAGATGGCCCAGCATCAAAACGGTAAGCGCCTAATTGAATTTCTGAAAGTTTGCCTCCAGGGTATGAGTTTGCCTCAAAGACTTCCACTTCGAAGCCTTTCGCTGCCAAACGCACAGATGAAGCCAGTCCCGCTATTCCAGAACCTATGATGATTGCTTTTTTAGACATAACCTTAATCAAAAGCAAACTACAAAAATCAACTTGGAGTTATAATCTTTTCAAAAACTCTTTCAAAAAAGCACTTTCATGAAAAAAAATTGAGTTTGATTTCAGAAAAATACAAACTACAAATAACTGATAATCAGAAACTTTTTTAATGATTTAAAATACAATCAATTCATTTATTATGTATTTTTATTAATAATTCTAACTGTCATGAAAAGCTTTAAAATCGCCAATTTCTCCATCGGGTTATGGAGCTTGGTATTTGTCCTTTTTGCCTTTGGCTGTAGCCAAATGGATGATCCTGATTTTTTGGATCAATTAGAGATTCCTGAAAGGGTTGATTTTATCAAAGGTTCTCCATATGGAGATATTAATTCCAGAGTAATTATCAGCGAAGCTGAGGTTTGCGGGGAATCTTCTCAAACCTGTTTATTGGCAGGAAAAACGATAGAAGTGGGTAATGTAGAAGTTTATAATGATGAAGATTATGTCTATATCACAGCTTCTACTGAAGGAACAGACTGGTATTTTTTCGAAAGCCATTTGAAATTCTCTGAGACAGCTCAGGGTTTGGGTACTGGAAAGAATCCAGCGCCAGGAAAATTTCCATACAAGGAAAGTTATGATCCGGCACTTCAAGTTGTTACCTATCAATTTGAAATTGAGGATGTGCCAAATACCTTCTATTGGGCATTTCACGCAGTTGTATTGAGATTAAATGAGGAAACTGGAGAGGTTTTACAAAGCGAAAGTGCTTGGGGATGTGGCCCTAGATTTGTGAACAAAGGAAGTTGGGCAACTTATTCCGGTCCATTTACTATTCAGGAATGCGAAGAAGATGAGATTGAAGAAATAGACGATGAATGCTATAAAGAAGAAACTGGCTGGGCAGGTACTAATTCAGGTGCTGGCAATGCCTGGTGGTACTATTTCGACACTGAGGGAGATGCTATTCAACCAATCTTTGCAGGCAATAAAAATATCGATGGCACTGTGGAGTGGGATGGAGTGAATCTGATTATTGATTTAGGATCCATGCTTTTGCAGGATGTAAATGAGCCTGTCAAAGTTCAGGGTTATGATATTCTACCTACCAAACGACCTGCTGCAGGATTATTCACTACCTATAAGGGAGAAGAATTATCCATTGAAGGTGATGGCTCAAGATATTACGCTATCCATTTAGACCTATTAGTACCTATAGAGTGTCCTGAAGAAGAATAAATTCAGGAAAGTAAAAAGAGACTGCCTTAAAAGTGATTTTGTCACATTGAGTATCCCGAAAATTGTACGGGACGCTCAGGCTGACATAGCTCCGAGACAGTCTCTTAATTTTTTATCTATCAGCTCTAAATGCTATTGGATCAGGGGTTGAATCTTTGTCACTTGTGACAAAACCATCAGCCCTCAGACCATTCAAAAGAAGTATACCTGCTACGTGTGGGGTCGCCATAGAAGTACCGCTCTTGAAGCCATATCCTCCTCCTGGAATTGTTGATTTAATTCCTCTTCCAGGGGCGGCGTAATCAATCGGTGGGTTTCCAAAGTTTGAGAATGAAGACAATGCTCCATTGGAATCCATGGAAGAAATGGTGAAGATATTGGTACCATTAACTCTTGCGGGCGAGTAATTATTGGCATCTGCAGCACTATTTCCAGCTGCGATTGCAAAATAAATCCCTTTCGCAGCTGCGTTGAGTACGGCTTGATCCTGAGTAGAGCTAGCTGATCCACCCAAGCTCAAATTAGCAACGTCTCCTGGCTTACCGACGGCTGCTACATAATCAATTCCTGCAATTACCCAGGATTTTTGACCGGAACCTGTTGGACCCAAAACTTTGATAGGAACAACCTGTGCACCAGCCGCAACACCAACTAGTCCAAAGGTATTGTTGATGGCAGCGATAGTTCCTGCCACATGCGTTCCATGGCTATGTTCGTCATCTAATGTGGTACTTACCTCATCCGGAACTGCCTTAAAGCCTAAGCTAGCATTCACATTCAAATCAGGATGGTCCAAATCTATCCCAGTATCAATCACAAAAGCTACATTGGTGCCTCTATAAGTAGAAAAACCGCCTACTCTATTAATTCCCCATGGAACTTCTTGATTAGGATCAGATATCTCGGGTTCATAATCAGTACCTGGATTAGGATCTGGTTCAGGATCCGGAGTTGGGTCTGGTGTAGGGTCAGGTGTAGGCTCTGGAGTCGGCTCTGGATCTTTATTTTTTGGTCCTTTGTTGGTGTTTCCACCACCCCCTCCGCCTTTTCCGGGACTATCCGGTTTGCCCAAAGCAATGATTTCATCGGGTTCTATAGACAGTATTCGGGGATCATTTTTGATAGCCTCATACTGTGAGGGTTCAAGGTGAACAGAGAAACCATCGATTGCAGCACTATAAGTTAGTCTTACATTGGAGGCGGCGATTTTATATTGTGCCAATAAACCTTGGGAATATTTTCTCATTGCGGCTTGATTGGCTTGATAATCATTCCCTTTTCTGAAGTTGAGGGAGGTGGGCTGTAATCGAACAATATATTCCCCTTCGATTATTTTGGAACTATAATTCACGAGGTCCTGAGTAGAGAGTTCCATATTTGGACTTTCTACTTCCTGACAGCTCCACACTATAGCAGATAAAGCCAGGGTGAGAATCAATTTGGTTTGAAGTGATTTTTTCATAGCTATTTGATTGATGGTCAATTTTTTATTGCTGTTATACACTTAAATGAATTTTGAATTTGAGGCAAGAAAAAAGCCTTCTCCAACGAGAAGGCTTTGCAGCGGACTTGAAGCCTGAACATTTTTTTGTTACCCTATTTTCTTTCATTAATTTTTAAATCAGGGTAGAAATATAATATAGAATATACTAGATATCCAAATTTTATTATGTATTTATTTATTTTACAAAATTTTATTTTTCAAAAGCAATTAAGTGATTATGAAATCGTGCTAATGCTGGATATTTGACATTAACCGAAAACTATAAAGGAACTATTTATTTTGTAACAAATTTTATGAATGGCGTTTTTTTGTATTTGAATTACACTTATATTTATATCATAAATTAAAAAACTATGAAAAAAACTTTTACATCAAGCTTTCTGGGATTAGTGATCTCAGGCTTGCTTTTAGCTTCTTGTAGCCAATTGGCTACTTATGAAAATGAAGATCTGATGCTGGAGCAAACCAGCGCAGACAAGGCGGGATTCAAATTGAGTCCTTTTGGGAGTAATGGATATGAAAATGCAAGGGCTTACGCATCTACGGATTGCATAAACTTCTGCATAGATCCAACTAATCCTGAATATTCTGTACAAACTTCTACCATATCAAACAACAGCGGTCCTCAAACACGCGTATTTAGTTACTCAGTTTACAACACACTTTCAGGGTTTGTGTTGGCATGGAATTATTCAGCCAGCAACAATGCAGGAAGAAAGCTCAAAATTTCATTATCTGGTGCCGGGTTTGCTACGCCTAAAACTTATACTACTCCATTGGTTCAAACTTCTGGAAATGGTACAAATACATTTTCTTTTGATGCGTCATGGGGTTCATGTGGAATAGTTAACATATCTGCAGAAATTTTAGACGAGTTTAATGTTTTAGTCTCTGGACCAGTATCAACCAATTATAACTTGATTGGCGAATGTGGCGGATGTGATATTGACAACAATGAATTTTCCGGTATTGCCATTTCCTGTGCACAGGATGGTCGTGAAGCAGTTTATACCTTTGGTTCCGAAGATGGCGTAGACTACTTTAAAATGCAAGGTGGATTAACCAACTTCACAGGCGGCAATGCATCGGTTTATATTAACGGTGATCTTGTTGACTTCAATACAACTTCAGTTGATGGATGGGCTACTGGAACAGTAGGAGGATTCACCGTTGGGCAAAGAAATCCAGGTGGTTCATCTAACCGAAATATAAGAGTTGAGGGAGGCCTTGGTTCTTGTGAAGAAGTTGAGGTAAAAATTGTTTGGAACTCCTCTAATTCTGGTGGTACAATTACCGGTGGGTGGACCGTTAAAGACGAAGTTGGTGAGGACCTTGCACCACCAGTAGCAGGACTCACTTGCTCTTGATAATAGGTTAAAACACCAAGAAATTAAAACCCTTCGGTATACTGAAGGGTTTTTTTATGAATTTTTCATTTTTATGAGATGGAAATCAAATTGTATTAGTAGCACCAAAAAAACCTTGAGAAATTTAATCTCAAGGCTTTTTTCATCAATCATCGGGCATCAAGCACCCAACATTATATCTTCTCAAATATCCTCCTAAAGCTCGTTGCCTCAGTGATTCTACCATGCAACTCAGAGATGGAAACTCTCTCCTGTTCAGTGGTATCACGATGACGGATAGTAACTGTATTATCCTCTAAAGTCTGATGATCCACGGCAATACAGAAAGGAGTACCAATTAAGTCCTGTCTTGCATAACGTTTCCCGATGGAAGCAGCGTCTTCATAGATAATATTGAAATCGTATTTCAATAAATCCACGATCTCCTGTGCTTTTTCAGGCAAGCCATCCTTTTTGGTCAAAGGTAAAATCGCTGCTTTCACAGGAGCAATGGCAGGATGGAACTTCAAATAGGTTCTGCTTTTCTCCTCAGCCTTCTCTTCTGTATACGCATTGCACAAAGTCAACAAGAATAAGCGATCTGCCCCAATCGAAGTTTCTATGACATAAGGAATGTAATTTTGATTGACTTCAGGATCAAAATATTGCTGCTTCTTCTTGGAGAATTCTTGATGGGATTTCAAATCAAAATCAGTTCTGGAATGTATCCCTTCCACTTCTTTGAACCCAAAAGGGAATTCATATTCTATATCCATGGCCGCATTAGCATAATGCGCCAATTTCTCATGGTCATGCTTTCTGAGCTTTTCCGCAGGAGTACCCAAGGCCAGGTGCCAGTTCATTCGAGTTTCTGACCACTGCTTATACCAATCCAATTCGGTACCAGGGCGTACAAAAAACTGCATTTCCATTTGCTCAAACTCACGCATACGGAAAATAAACTGACGGGCTACAATCTCATTTCGGAAAGCCTTTCCTATCTGTGCAATCCCGAAAGGAACTTTCATCCTTGCGGTCTTCTGAACATTCAAGAAATTCACAAAAATCCCTTGAGCTGTTTCAGGACGCAAGTAAATGGTCGAAGCATCTTCAGCCACGGAACCCACTTGCGTAGAGAACATTAAGTTGAACTGTCGAACATCCGTCCAATTGGTCGTTCCGCTAATTGGACAAGTTATACCCGTATTCACGATCAAGTCACGCACACCGGCCAAGTCCTCAGCTTCCAGCAAGCGAGCTAAAGCAGCTGTGAGTTGCTTTGCTTCCTCAGCTTTCCCTTCATTCTCCAATTTGGCGGCATGCTCCTCCACCAAGACATCCGCTCGGTATCTTTTTTTGCTGTCCTTATTATCAATCATGGGATCGTTGAAGGAATCCACGTGACCAGAGGCTTTCCAAGTGGTAGGATGCATAAAAATGGCCGCATCAATTCCCACTATATTCTCATGCACTCGCGTCATAGTTTCCCACCAGAGACGCTTGAGATTATTTTTCAATTCCACTCCGTAAGCCCCGTAATCATAGACAGCTTGCAAGCCATCGTAGATTTCCGAACTAGGGTATACAAAACCATACTCTTTGGCATGGGAAATAATATCTTTCAATTGGGCGTTTTCCGCCGGTGTCGCTGTCTTTGCCATAGGGCGCAAAATTAAGGAAACAAATTAATTTCAGCTATTAAATGCACAATATGAATCTCTTTCAGCATGAAGAACCTATTTCTCTTGGGAATTAAAAGGAGGTGCTAAGCAAATATGAAAAAATTAATAGAGCTGAAGGCAGGAAACCGAAGATTAGAATCTTGATTTTGAAGATTTGGTCTCTAGAAAAGTTATAAGGAATTATGAGTCTTCTACTCCTATTCAACTTTCATTTTGCCATAAAACTCTTTTGGGAACGGCGCGATAGGCTGACGCAGCTGCGGGCCAGCGTCCTGCTGAGTGCGCCTGCCTGCCAACGGCAGGGTTGGAGCTTTGCTGCGTCTTGATTTTTTGGTTCTTTTGGATCAAGCCAAAAGAACAAAGAAAATTAAAGAGCTATTTTTACTAAATCACGGCAAAACAATGCTTTATTAAAGCAAGCTTCTCTTTCCTTTCGGGCCTAAGATATCAAATCCTAAATCTATCAAGAACCAATATATGGCTTAAGGTATGATTTTGGATAACCTTAAAACAAAAAAGGCTATAACCTCTTAGATTATAGCCTAATTTTCTTTTTCAAATTCTACCTGATGGTATACTTAAACCCTACTCCACCACGAAGGTAGCTTCCGTACTCTCCGTAGAAAACAGGGGCGGCTTCGATTACGAAACCAAACTTTTTGTCATTGAATGGTTTCAAAAACACCCCAAATGGAATAGCCAAATAGGTATCATCATAATATCTGTCTCTTCTGGGGTGGTAGTGGTCAAAAAGCCCCAAAGCGGCGCCAACGTACACATTGACATCTGATTTTCTGACAAAATTATACCCTCCCATCAATTCCAAACCGGTTCTTCTCCCCAAACCGAGGCGAGCTTCCCCAAATAACTCCTTGTCTGTATCCGTGCCAACTGTGATAAAATTTCGTGAGTTTTGGATATTAATTCCGACGCTCACCTGTGCTTTAGCCATGGATATCATGCCAAAAAAGAATAGGCATAGTACTGATATTTTTTTCATAGTAAATAAATGTTGGTATATACTGAACCTATGGCAAACTCCAAGCCAATTACAAAGTTTGAAGCTTGCCGTAAAAATTTCAATTTACAACTGAACGCATCAAATTGAAATATTCAATTTTTTAGCTGATTTTCATATGGTTACCTAGGTCCACAGGAGTTTTTTAGTTGAAATACAACCAAAGTTTTTCATAACACGTTTTTTCACCTAATAATTTAACTCTATACTATCATGAAAAATTTATTTCTATTCTTTTCCTTATTTTTCGGCTACTTCATGGCAATTGCCCAAACAGAAAAAGGTTCTGTTTTTTTAAGCGGGCAACTCAATATCTCTAGTCATTCAATAGAAAATAACAATACTACATCAAAATCAAATAATTTCTCTTTTAGACCATCTACAGGTCTATTTATTTCCGATAACTGGCTACTAGGAGTTCAAACCAACCTAAGTTCCTCCAGGATCAAGGATTCTTTTAACTCAAGCAGAGAAATACAAACCCAATCTAATCAAGTTCTGATTGGACCATTTGTCAGAAGATATTTTCCAATTGAAGAAAAATTGGCATTCTTCGGAGGGCTGAATGCAGCTTATGGAAACTCAAGGTCAAAGAGAGATCAAAATACAGCAGGTGTCTTAGAGTTATTTTCTAAAGGCACAAATTTCTTTACTCATATCGATGTTGGCCTTACTTATTTTCCAAAAAAATGGTTGGGAATTGAATTATCTGCTCAACCCTTATCCTATGCCTATCTAATAGAAGAGAGCGTACAGAATAATTCCTCTACAAGCTCTAATATCTTTAGCTTCGATTTAAATACGAGTTCTATTTTCTTGGGAATTAACTTTTTTTTAAATAAAAAATAAAGAAGAATTAAGGCTTTAATCCAGCTCTAAATCAATCTTGGGTACCAATCAACTCATTATGAAAAAAGTTCTTTTTCTTTTCATTATTAGCTTATTTACCTGTCAGACTTTAAGCTTTGCTCAGTTTGATAAAGGTAAATTTTTGGTAATTGGATCTCTTGATTTTACAAATGAAACATTGAGGTATGATAACAATCAGATTGCAGCTTCTAGCTCGACAATAATTTATCCAATTTTCGTAAGAGAAACTTCATTTGAGCTAAATCCAACGCTAGGGTATTTTGTGTCAGATCTTTGGGCCATTGGACTTTCTGGAGGAATAGGTTTTGGCAATGGATTGATCAAATACCCTCCCTCTTCAATAGTCGACGAATCAGTTGGGAAAACAAATACAGCTAGTCTCGGAGTCTTCATGAGAAAATACTGGGTTTGGACTGATAAATTTTCCTTGTTTGCCGAATTAAGTGCAAAACATAATTGGGGTTCTACCAGGCAAAAAATGAATAATAGTAGTTCGCAAGAAGCTAACATTTTACCCCATACTTATACTGCTCAGACTAGCCTTGGACTTAACTATCAAATAATTCCTAAGCTAGGAGTAGAGCTTAATATTCCAATATTATCCTATTCCAGTGTTCTCAATGGCTATAATTATGGGATGGACCCCAAGTCCAAATCATGGAATTTTGCTTTCGCAGATAACATAAGGCTTGGGTTCAACCTTCTATTTTGAAACAAAAATCCCAAGCCTCTTGACTTGGGATTTTTAGATTTCTCACTTCAGCCTTCTGACTTATTTCTTACTTTCTGCCACTGCGTGATGCGCCGCTCTCGCCGCAAAGGCCATATAAGTCAGAGATGGATTCTGTGTGGATGTTGAAGTCATAGAGGCTCCATCGGTTACATAGACATTGGGAACTGCATGCAGCTGATGATTGGCATTGAGAAGGGAGGTTTTAGGGTCTTTGCCCATTCTAACCCCACCCATTTCATGGATGTCCAAGCCCGGAGCCCTATGGTCATCCCGAGTGCGGATATTAGTTACCCCTGCTTTTTCAAACATCTCAGTCATCTGCTCCAGGTAATCCTTAACCATTTTCTCATCATTGTCATCATAATCTACCGATATCTTCAACTGAGGCATGCCCCACTCATCCTTTAAGTTCGGGTCCAAAGCCACGTAGTTGCTTTCTTTAGGAATGGTCTCACCCATCATGTGTGATCCTACATACCATGGGCCATATTGGTCTGGATTGAGAAGACTGTTTTTCAAATCCATTCCAAGTCCTTCCGTATTGGGGCGTACTCCACGTCCTGAAGAAAAACCCGCTGCATATCCCCGCAAAAAGTCCGTTTCTTGCTTATAAACATTCCTAAACCGTGGGAAATAACCACTAGTAGGTCTTCCTCCCGAGGTAGTATACTCCTCCAAGCCTTCGAATTCCCCAGACACTCCTGCTCTATAGTTGTGGAAAGCGACATATTTGCCCAAGAGTCCATTGTCATTGCCCAAACCATTTGGGAATCGGCTGGAAGTGGAATTCATCAGGATCAAATTGGAATTCAGTGCTGCGGCATTCAAGAAAATCACATCAGCATAAAACTCTTCCATTTCTTTGGTCAGTCGATCAATAATTCGAACCCCGCTTGCCTTTCCTTTTTCTTCATCATAAATGATAGAATGAACCACTGCGTCAGGTCTCAGTGTCAAATTTCCTGTTTTCAAAGCCCAAGGAATCGTGGATGAATTGGAGCTGAAATAGCCTCCAAATGGGCAGCCTCGTTGACAGAGATTCCTGTTTTGACACAGAGCTCTTCCCTGTTGGGCAAAAAAATCTGCATTTCCATGAATATGCGCACAACGGGCTGAAATCATATGCCTATCGCCTCCATAATTCTTTTTGAGTTGCTCTTGAAAGTATTTCTCCATCACATTCAACTCATAGCCAGGCAAAAACTCCCCGTCCGGCAACACATCCAAGCCATCTTTATTTCCAGAGACTCCGGCAAACTTTTCCACATGGCTATACCATGGTGCAATATCCTTGTAGCGAATTGGCCAGTCCACAGCGAATCCATCTCTTGCCGGACCTTCAAAATCAAAATCTGACCAACGCTGCACTTGCCTAGCCCAAAGCAATGATTTCCCTCCGACCTGATAGCCACGAATCCAATCAAAAGGCTTTTCCTGTACATAAGGGTGCTCCGTGTCCTTCACGAAAAAATGCATGGCGTCTTCCCGGAAAGCATAACATCTGCTGACTACGGGATTTTCTTTTTTGATATCCTCAGGAACCTGCCCTCTATGCTCAAATTCATATGGAAGCATGTTGGTAGTGGGGTAATCCTTGATATGCTCCACATTTCTACCACGCTCCAGCATCAAAGTCTTTACGCCCAAATCACATAGTTCCTTGGCAGCCCAGCCTCCACTGATACCCGATCCAATTACAATGGCTTGATAGGTTCTTTCTTGCTTGCTTTTTATATTCAGATTAGCCATTAATTCTTGGTTTTTGAAGATCAGAAATTAGCACGGCTCCGTTATACTCTCCAGGAATCAGAGAATAAGGGATGATTTCTGTTTGAATGTATTCGGATGCCATGTACCCTTGTATGGTCAGGCGCTTGGTTGTATTGAGAAAATACTGAATATCCTGTTTCACTTTTCCTTCCTCGGTGTCGTCGCCCTCTAGCATCAAGCCTTCTTTGACCTTGGCTTCTTTTTCTTTGGGAGAAAGTTGATCAAAACCCTTTCCTGCAAATTCAGGAAACGCTCTTAATCCTTTCATAAATCTGGACTGAGACTCTTCCTCCATACAATCATTGACCATGACTAAAATGAAATCCGGAACAGCCAATTCAAGCGCTCCTTTGATTTCACCTGCCGGAATTATGGTATTGGAAATGGCACCTAGAAGTTCTTTCTCAGAACTCTTCACTTTTAATTTTTGATAGGCGGCCAAGATATCGTCACTACTGAAATCACAGGATGGGATCAAAGCCAGCCCGCCTGAAATCAGTGCAATATGCCGCAAAGCATGACGTCTATTCATAGGTTTAAATTTTGGGTTTTATGCAAATCGAAGCAGAAAGTAGGGAATTTTCATCCAATATCCCAGATAAGATTAGGTTCTGGAATTCCTTTTTGATCAGCGGGTTAAAATGCCCAACTCTGCAAGAGTCGCAGTCTTACCATCTGCCGTTTTCAAGGCTTTAAGTTGAATATACCTGGCGTTCACTGGATTGAATCTTTTGAGCTGTTCAACCGGACTATTGACGACATTGGAAAATTCTCCCGAGCTGACTTCTTTCCAATTTTTCCCATCGGCACTGATTGAAAAAGAAAAGTTGGTGATATGTCCGCTGGGATATCTGGCCTGCATTGGCAAATAACTGAAGCCTTTAATTGCTTTCACCTCTCCCAAATCTACGCTGAATACATTTTGATCCAAGGTCACAAATGTTGAAGCATTTTCATCAATTCCCTCTAATTGCTCCGCCTGCCACAAAGCTTTCGAGGGCCCTAGATTTTCTGTCAACACCTCGCTTGATTCTTCTGTTGCCGGATCATAAGATCGAACTTTTAGAGTACTTGCATTTTCTACCAGAAAAGGTTGGTTATAGATAGTATTCGGTTCCGAGCCATCTACAGAATACAATATCTCGAGTCCTTGATCTGGTGAAATCAGGGTGACCATTCCTGACTTTTCCCTTTGGATTTTGGGAGCTTCCAGCAATTTAGGGGCGTGGTAAATCTTAACTTCGGATATCACCGGGATATCTTTTCCATCAGTAAATCGCACTCGGATTTTCTCAGCTGTTTGATCTTCAAAACGAAGTATGCGCTTATAGCCCACTGTAGTTCCATCTGCTATAATTTCCCAAACTCCATTCACTTCCTTTTCCAAAACAAAAGATTTTACGCGCTGTCCCAAGGGCGTAAATTCCTGAATCAGGAGACGATTGAAGGTAGTTGCATCACTAAACTCCAACTCTAAGGTCGCCTGAATCTGCCCGTCCGGAACAGTCCAATAGGTGCTGTAATCTCCATCAGCAGCCAAACTAGCTTCGAAGCCATCCCCTCTCTCTGCACTTCCAGTGACGCTTGCCCCCAATGCCAAGTTTCGTTTAAAATCTTCCCTGATTTTTTCAGCAAATCGTAAAATTGCCTCCTCGTCATTTTCGTGTATTAAACCCCTTCTATCTACCGGAAAATTGATTAATAGGGAGGAATTCCGGCCAATACTTTTGTAATAAATCTCCATCAGTTCCGGCAAGGTTTTGACCTTATGATCCTCATAGGCATGATAGTACCAACCCGGACGAATGCTGACATCTGATTCTGCAGGAACCCAGTGCGTTCCATTTTCTTGTCCAGCTGCCCATTTTTCGGAATATTCCGGCATCCCTGCATATACCGAATCACGGTAGAGATTTGACCAAGTAGTTTCGTAAGCAAAGCCATGCTCATTTCCAACCCATCGAATATCAGGACCGGCATCACTAAAAAGCACCGCATTGGGTTGTAGTTTTCTAACCAATTCATGAGTATTATCCCAGTCATAATAGGTCAATTTATCTACCTTCCGGGTTTCATTGGCGCCTCCATACCAACCATCCCCACCATTAGCACCATCAAACCAAACCTCAAAAATATCCCCATAATTGCTCAATAATTCGGTGAGTTGATTGCGCATATAGGTGATGTACTCGGGTTTTCCATAATCTGGGTGATTTCTATCCCAAGGGGAATAATAAATCCCTACTTCCAAACCATATTCCCGGCAGGCATCCACAAATTCCTGAATCAAATCTCCTTTCCCTTCTCGCCAAGGGCTATTTTTTACTGAATGCTCTGTGTAAGCGGATGGCCAAAGGCAAAATCCATCGTGATGTTTAGCCGTAATAATAAGGCCCTTCATCCCTGCCTTTTTTGCTATTCTTGCCCATTGTCGGGCGTCTAAGTCTGTAGGATTAAACTGCTCAGGAGACTCATCCCCAAATCCCCATTCCCTGTCCGAAAAAGTATTCATATTAAAATGAATAAATCCATAATACCCCATTTCTTGCCAGACGATTTGCCGTTCATGGGGGATAGGATAGACTGGTTTGGGAGGAGTTACTTTTTGCTGGCAAAAGCTAAAAATCAGCAAGAAAGCAATAGGAAGTAGATTTCTCATAAAGGCTATTTAATATGGAATACTACATATTTTTTAAAGAAAAGGAAAGGAACTAGAGTATTCCCTAAATTTTGAAAATTTCAGCCTTTGGAATTAAAAATCCTACGATAGGACTTCACCATGTTCCTCGGAATTTGCAATTCCGAGGCAGTTTTGTAGGATTTGTAATCCGCTTTTTTTCTATCCAAACACCTCTAATTCTAGCTTACCTTTTCTAATACCATAAAAATCAGCGGCACTACTCCAAAGGTATTCCTCCTCTTTTTCTACAAACCCAGCTCTTACAGGGTTTAAATGGATATAATTTGATTTTTGAGCAAAAAATTCTCTAGAATAAATTTCCTCTCCATGATATCCTTCCTCCCAAAACCAAATTCTATTCTCTATACTAAGCATTTTGCTGAGCCATTCCCGCCTGCTTTCAAGGGGATTTTCTTTGATTAGAGAAAAAAGACTTTTGGCAGTAAACTTTTTAAAATCCCTTATGATATCACTTAGATTTTCTTCTTTGGCTCTTAAAATAAGGTGGCAATGATTTGTCATCAAAACCCAGCTAAAAACTTCTAATCCTTTATGAATTTGACAATACCTTAAACTCTCTGTGATTTTTTCTCTATAGATATCACGGGTAAAAACATCAACCCATTGATGCACAGTAAAAGTTACAAAATGAACTGCACCCTGATCCAGAATTTGATATGAAAAAGCCATGACAAAAATTAAATCTTTCGGATTGAAAATCCTACGATAGGACTTCGGAATTGCAAATTCCGAAGAACCGAAAAAGCCGAAGATTTTTGAGAGCATTGAAAAACAAAATCTGATTACTTGGCTTATTCTCAGTGGAGTTTATACAAAACCCTGAACCAATCTGTCTTAATACTTGTATTTTCGAATATGAAAATTCTTTTCACCCTACTTATCGCTCTTAGCGCCAGTTTCTCAATAGCCCAAACTCAATTTACTGTTCAGGATGCAGATACTCAGAAACCCTTAGAAAACGTACTCATTAGAGTAAACGATAAGAGCTTTTTTTCTGATAAAGACGGAAAAGTCGATATTCCCGGCTCTGAACCAATTACTGCTCTGTTTTTTTTAGAAGGCTATGAAACTATTCAGGGGAATTTTCAGCCTGGATCTTATACCCTGCGTCTCAAATCCCTTTCCTATTCTTTATCGGATTTTACTGTTACGGCTTTTGAAACAGAAAGACCTCTTTTGAAACAGTCAGCAGCAATCAGTTTGATAGGGGAACAGGACTTTAGCCGATTTAATGAGACCTCCATTGTCAATTCCTTTAATACCAAACCGGGAATCCGAATTGAAGAACGTGCGCCTGCTTCATACAGGGTGTCGATTCGGGGAAGTTCTCTCAGAGCTCCTTTTGGTGTTCGGAATGTTAAAATTTACTGGAATGAAGTTCCTTTCACGGCACCTGATGGAACTACTGCTTTGAATTTGTTAGACCTCAGTAATATCCGAACTGCAGAAGTGATCAAAGGTCCTTCTGGTAGTATTTACGGTGCGGGAAACGGTGGCGTAATCAACCTTAAAAGTGCAGCTGATCCCAAAGGAGGATTGGTTTCAGCAGAATATGGCGGAGGATCTTTTGGATTAAATAGAAGCAGGATTGCGATTTCCCAACAAGTGGGAAAGGGAGGCTTTGAAGCTTCCTTGGTGAAGCAAAAACTAGATGGGTATAGAGAGCACTCTGCTATGGACCGAACCGTCTTTCAGCTGGGAGGATTTATGCCTGTTTCCCAAAAGCAGGAGCTAAGAACTCAATTATTGGTTTCTGATTTGGATTATCAAATCCCCGGGGCATTAAATGCACAGCAACTAGCCGAGGACCCTAGACAAGCAAGACCTGGGTCTGTCAACCAAAATAGCTCTATTGCTCAGAAGTCAGTATTTGCCTCATTGGGACATTTATATAGATTTTCTGAAAAGGCCCAGAATAATACTACACTTTATCTCACTACTAACGATTTTGAAAATCCTTTTATTCTGGATTATAAAAAGGAATTAGGCTTCGGATACGGAGGTAGAACGAGATTTACCTTTGACTGGAACTTGGCTGGAAAGCCATTCAGAATAATAGCTGGTGGAGAATATCAAACAGCTTTGACAGATGCCCAGAATTTTGGAAACAGAAATGGCCTAGCTGATACAGTGCGCTTTGCAGACAAACTGAAAGCCACCCAAGGCTTTCTGTTCCAGCAAGCCGAGTGGGAGCCTACAGAAAAAATCTTGCTGACTCTTGGTCTTAGCCAAAATTTTTCCTCTTTTGAAATAGACAGACAAATCAATGCTTCTGGCGGACCAACGGGCCTACAAACCCGGACTTTTGATCCTATTTTGATTCCCAGATTAGCAGCTAACTATTCCATCAATCCCTATTCCTCAATTTTTGGTAGTATCAGTAGTGGATTTTCTCCTCCAACTATAGACGAGGTAAGGACTAATGAAGGCAGCTTGAATTTAGATTTGGAGGCTGAAAGAGGAGTCAATTATGAGTTGGGTTACAGATTGGGGAAAAGTCGCCTGAATGTAGATGTGACAGCCTTTTATTTCAACCTGAATGAAACTATCACCACATTCACAAATGCACAGGGAGTAGTTCTCTTCAGAAATTCCGGCTCGACTGACCAAAAAGGAATTGAAGCTGCTATCGATTATGTATTTATTCAGCAAGCAGTGGGCTTTTTTAGAAACTTTAAAGCAGGAACAGCCTTCACAGGACATTATTTTCAATTCAAAGATTATGAGCAAAGAGGAAATGACTTTTCAGGAAATGACCTGACTGGAGTTGCACCAAATAACCTGGTTAGTAAATTGGATTTTCGGTTTGCAGGAGGTTTTTACTTGAATTTTACCCATCAGTTTACTGACGAAATTCCACTCAATGACGCTAATACCGTTTACCAAGATGCCTACAACTTGGTCAATACAAGGTTGGGAATTATTCAAAATTTGGGAAAAAGAACCGTGATTGAATTGTATGCCGGGGTAGATAATCTTTTGAATGAAAGTTACTCTTTGGGAAATGACCTCAATCCATTTGGGGGAAGATTCTACCAGCCCGCTCCCACAAGAAATTATTACGGTGGACTTAAAGCCTCTTTCCGTTATTAGGAGTCTGGAACTGTAATTTTCAAGCCATCTTCAGTCAATATTGCAGGGAACACTTCCAAATCTCGGCAGTATCCTGCTTTTACCTGCCCAGTTTTCAAATCGAATCTGTACTGGTGTAAGGGGCAGATAATCTCACCCTGACCATTAATATTCGCCTGAAGCAGGGAGGCTCCTCTATGAGGACAAGAGTTTTCAAATGCATAAAACTCCATTCCTACGCGCATAACACCAAGAATTTTTTCTCCCAAAGCAACCCTTTTAATGACTCGCTCCGGAAAAAGTGAAATCACCTGATCTTGAGAGTTCCCAACTGTAAATTCCTTCATAGAAAATGTTTATGCATAAAACGACTCCATTTTACCAATCAAAAAGTAAAGATTGGTTTTTATTGAATTGTTTTGGAATTTCAGTGAAAGAACTAATCAAATTTAGAAGCACAACGTATGTTTTTAAGTTTGAATACAGCTCTAAACAGTTTGGCTAAAATTATAAACCCTATGAAAAAGTTTCTCCTATTACCTCTGCTTATGCTTTTCGGAACGGGCTATGCTCAATCAATTGAAGGAGCTTGGAAAATGACCCATCAAAATGGTCAGCCTGTTGAAGATGTGGAATACATTAAAATTTATCAGGACGATTACTTCGCCTTTGGTGCAAAAAAGATTTCAGATAATCATTTCATTGGAGCAGGAGGAGGTCCTTTCGAATTGAATGGAGGTAGTTATATAGAAGTTTTGGATTTCTTTACGCTAGATCCATTTCAAGTGGGAACAGTCAATAAGTATAAACTGGACTGGGTAGACGGTAAAATTGTGATCAGTTCAGAAATCAACGGCAATATGCTGGTTGAAATCTGGGAAAGAGTGTCTGATGCAGAAGATGATCTCACCGGAAACTGGGTAATTACAGGAAGAAAAAGAGGAGAAGAAATCTCCAGAAATACTCCTGGAGCGAGAAGAACCATCAAAATACTCTCTGGCGGCAGATTTCAGTGGGTCGCATTTAATTCAGAAACAAAGGAATTCTCTGGTTCTGGAGGCGGTACATATACAGCCAAAGACGGGAAATACATTGAAAATATTACGTTTTTTTCAAGAGATGACTCCAGAGTTGGAGCAAGCTTAAGTTTCGATTATGAAGTGATCGACGGAGAGTGGCATCACAGCGGACTTAGCTCCACCGGCAATCCAATCTATGAAATTTGGACTCCCTATGCGATCGGATATCCGGGACCGAAGATGTAAAGCCTGAAATATTAATTCTGAAAGCTGAAAATCTATCAACATGAAATAAATACCTTTTTTTCAGGTTAAACAGCTTTGGGTTCTATTCCAAGGCAAGCCAAAAGGAATTAGTTTTTTAATTAGCTAATTTTTAATCTTATGCATGAAAATGAGATAACTTTTATCGTCAGGGGTGCGATTTTTAAGGTTTACAATACTCTGGGACCGGGTCTACTTGAATCCAGCTATGAGGCTGCTTTGGGATATGAGTTGGTGAAGTCTGGATTAAACGTGGAGCATCAAGTGGGGCTTCCGATGGTATATGAAGAACTCAAGCTGGAAGTTGGATACCGTATTGATTTACTAGTCGAAAAAAAAGTAATTGTAGAAATAAAATCCCTGGAAAACCTTCATGAGGTTCACCATAAACAAATCCTTACTTACTTGAGACTCTCAGGTATAAAAGTGGGCTTATTGGTTAATTTCAATACACTTCAAATCGATAAAGAGATTCACAGAAAAGTAAATAATTTTTAATTCTTTTTTTCCCGCAGATTCACACAGAAAAATTCGCAGATTAACGCTGATTTAAAGAAGAATTAAGGATCATTCGAAGCCTTTGGATCTGCGAAAACAATCAGCGTAGATCTGCGGGAAATAAAACTTTAATCTAATTTATCCTTTGATACCCTCCTTCCATTTCCAATTAACCCGATATCAAAAATCTAAAGAGTGTAAAAAGTTTTCAATTTCATCTCTCCCGCAGATTCACACAGAAAAATTCGCAGATTAACGCTGATTTAAAATAGAATTAAGGGTTATTCGAAGCCTTTGGATCTGCGAAAATCTGCGAAAACAATCAGCGTAGATCTGCGGGAAATGTAAAGCATAAAAAAGGAGCCTTTCAGCTCCTTTTCTTTTATACTTCCACAGCGTATAGCTCTTTTAGCTTCCCGATTGTATAATCAACCTCTTCTATCGTATTAAATCTGCTGAAAGAAAATCTCACAGAATCTCTTTCCGGATTATGATTCAAAGCTCTTAGCACGTGGGATCCAACAGTTGCTCCAGAACTGCAAGCAGAACCTCCCGAAGCAGAGATTCCTTCCAGATCCAAATTGAACAACAACATCCCCGCATTTGCCTCTGAAGGAGGAAGACTTACATTCAAAACTGTATACAAGGAATTTTCCAAATCAGCAGACATTCCATTGAATTCTACTCCCGGAATTTCTGCGTTTAGTTTTTCTATAAAATGCTTCTTCAGCGCTTTGATATGAGCCTCGTGCCCTGCCATATCCTCATAAGCAATTTCAAGCGCCTTTGCGATCCCAATGATTCCAATGACATTTTCAGTTCCCCCTCTCATGTTCCGCTCCTGAGCTCCTCCATGAATAAAAGGATGAATTTTCTTATCCTTTCTTACATATAAAAATCCAGAGCCTTTAGGTCCATGAAATTTATGCCCGCCAGCTACTAAGGCATCGATTGGCAGACTCTTCAAATCATGTACATAATGACCCATAGTCTGTACAGTATCAGAATGGAAAAAGGCACCGTACTCTCTCGCCAAAGAGCCAATTTTATTCAAATCATTCAAATTACCAATTTCATTATTGGCATGCATCAATGAAATTAGACTATTTGGATTGGCTTTGAGCAAGGCTTCCAACTGATCCAAATCAACCTCACCTCGCTCATTGACATCCAATTTGCTGAGTTGAATATGTCCTTTTTGCTCACAAACTTCCAAAGTATGAAGTACCGCATGATGCTCTACAGGAGAGGTGATCGCATGCTTGATCCCATGAGTTTCGATGCCACAAACCAAAGCCGTATTGTCCGCCTCGGTACCCCCTGAAGTAAAGAATATTTCTGCTGGTGAAGTATTTAGCAATTCCGCTACCTTCTTTCTTGATTTCTCAATTGCGGAACGAACTTCCCTTCCATGGCTATGAACCGAGGAGGGGTTTCCGTAATGGTTTTTCATAAAAGGAAGCATGGCTTCGATCACACGATCGTCCATTGCTGTGGTGGCGGCATTGTCGAAATAAACCTTCATCTCTTCAGGGTTGGGTGGGTATTATCAAATCAAAGAAGCACTTACTACCTCTTTAATATCTTGCATAATTTTCTTGGCTAAATGCTCAGCAGTAGCCTCAGAGTCCGATTCAGAGTAGATTCTAATGATAGGCTCCGTATTGGATTTTCTCAAGTGAACCCATTCTTTATCAAACTCGATTTTTACTCCATCTATATCATTGATCGGCTGCTTTTTGTACTTATCCTTAATCTCCACTAGGATTCTATCCACATCGATCTCAGGAGTCAGCTCAATCTTATTTTTCGAAATATAATAATTCGGGTAAGATGCTCTTAATCTGGAAATTGTTTTTCCGAAATTGGCCAAGTGAGTTAGGAACAAACCTATACCTACTAAAGCATCTCTTCCATAGTGAGAGGTTGGATAAATAATTCCTCCATTTCCCTCTCCACCAATGACTGCTTCAGACTCTTTCATCTGATTTACCACATTGACTTCTCCTACGGCAGCAGCAGTATAACTTCCTCCTCTTTTTTCAGTCACATCTCGCAACGCACGGGTAGAAGAAAGATTAGAAACGGTATTCCCAGGGGTTTTGGAAAGCACGTAATCAGCTATTGCCACTAAGGTATATTCTTCTCCAAATGGCGATCCATCCTCATTGATGAAAGCAAGTCTGTCCACATCTGGATCAACTACAATTCCCAAATCAAAACTTCCCTTTTCCAATTTTTGAGAAATATCCCGAAGGTTTTCCGGCAAAGGTTCTGGATTATGTGGGAAATGGCCGTCTGGATTACAAAACATTTCTTCTATTGTCTCAACTCCCAGTGCTCTAAGCAACTTAGGCACAGCTATACCTCCAGTGGAATTAACTGCATCCACCACAATTTTGAAATTTCTGGCTTTAATTGCCTCCACATCCACTAATTCCAAGTCCAAAACATGCTGGATATGTCGATCGATGTAATCGTCGATTTGGGTGTAAGCTCCTAACTTCTTGACTTCAGCAAATGAAAAATCCTCATTTTCTGCTTTTTCAAGGATATCTTTCCCTTCTGCATCTGAGATAAATTCTCCTTTTGAATTCAACAGTTTAAGAGCATTCCATTGAATTGGATTATGACTTGCTGTCAGGATAATACCTCCACCTGCTTTTTCCAAAGGAACAGCAAACTCTACTGTGGGAGTTGTGCTCAAGCCCAGATCTATGACATGGATTCCCAATCCTTGTAAGGTTGCAGATACCAATCTGGAAATCATATCTCCAGAAAGTCTTGCATCTCGGCCAATTACTACCTTGGCATTTCCGGTTTTTTCCAAAACCCAAGCACCATAGGCTGAAGTAAACTTGACCACATCAATGGGAGTAAGACCCTCTCCTGCTTTTCCTCCGATAGTACCTCTGATACCAGAGATTGATTTAATTAATGACACGTACAGAAATTGGTTTAGTACAACTTAAAAAAGCCCTGCGTTGGCAGGGGCAATAATTTATTTGAATTTAGCGAGAACTTTATCCACTTCATTGTCAGGATTACCGCAGCTGCTGTTGGCGTCTACGGTTTTTCCGCAATAAGAACAGGTTTCTCCATCCTTGTTCAGATAGGGGTTTTGAGAGGCACAAGTGCCTTTAAATTCTCCGTTTTTCAGGAAAATGAGCCTTACAGACATCAAAACGAAGAATAATGCCACGAAGCCCAGTGTTATTAATACAGTTGTCATAACGGATAAATTTGCGCAAATTTAAAGCTTTACTTCGAAAACGACCACAAATCAAACTTAGTTTCCCAAATCATGTCGAATTTGAGTACTCGGGCTGAGCAACTTGCAGCCTTCGACCGACTATTAACCATCATGGATGAGCTTAGAGCTCAGTGTCCATGGGATAAAAAACAGACTACAGAAAGCCTGAGGCATTTGACTATTGAGGAGACTTTCGAGCTTTCTGATGCGATATTAGAAGGTAATTCTGAAGAAATCAAAAAAGAATTAGGTGACTTACTGTTACATATTGTTTTTTATGCCAAGATCGGCTCTGAGGAAGGGAACTTCGATATCTCTTCTTTGACTCATTCTCTTTGCGAAAAATTGATTAGGAGACACCCTCACATCTATGGGGATACCCAAGCAAATGATGCAGATACAGTCAGTCAAAACTGGGAAAAAATCAAGCTTCAGGAAAAAGGAAATAAATCTGTCCTAGGGGGAGTTCCCAAATCATTACCTGCACTGATCAAAGCTATGAGGATCCAGGAAAAAGCAAGAGGCGTTGGATTTGACTGGGAGGAAAAACATCAGGTTTGGGAAAAGGTAGAAGAGGAAATGCAGGAATTTAAGGAAGAATTCAATGCAGCGGCTGAAGAAGAAATAGACAAGGAAAAAGCGACAGGAGAGTTTGGAGATCTGCTGTTTTCATTAATCAATTATGCACGCTTCATTGACATCAATCCTGAAGAGGCCTTGGAACGCACCAATCTGAAATTTATCAAGCGCTTTCAGTATTTGGAAAATGCGGCTAAAGAATCTGGTAAAAACCTTTCTGAAATGACCTTGGCAGAAATGGATGTGTATTGGAATGAAGCTAAGGGGAAAGGGTAAGTTAGAAAGCTAAAATCAGAAAGCTGAAAAGGGCAAGGTTTGATCTCTCGTAAAAGAAAAATAAAAAGTTTGGTCGTCACTGCGAGCGCAGCAGTCTTATAATCTCTCGCCAAGACGCAGCGGCGCGGCGATCTGATCTCCCGCAAAGAAGAGAAGTGGAAAAGTGTTTTTAAAAACTATGTTTCCTCTTTGGTGTGAAAATTTTCTAGAACCAGAGTAGTTAAGAGTTATTGGTTATTGAGTTATTTTCCAACCAAGCTTTCTCCCAAAACTATCTGTGCTATTGTGAACCCTATGTGGTTAAAAAAATAGCTCGCTGAGGCGCGGCGATGCAAAATTCATACCTCTCAAAATAAAATATGATGGTCCTTATAATTTTAGAAAGGCTAATCGCAGGTAGAAATTAATTAAGAATTAAACCTGACTTGTCTCTGCGATTTTTTCTGCGCTCTCTGTGTCTTTGCGGTAAAAAGAATTACTTAGCAAAAAAAGCCCATATATCCCACGTAACAAATAAGTTAAAAGTCTCAATTTGTTTCTCCTAAGTGGTATTTTTTAAAATTTTCACCGCAGAGGCGCAAAAGACGCAGAGAAAAATTATAATTGATTGACAACCCGCTTAATTCCATCAGTTAATCTAGAAACATTAAAATTTAAAAGTAAACCTAATTTTAAATTTGAAAGCCTTAGATAAGTCAATATTTGGGCAAGGTGGATAGGATTGAAATCTTCAATAGATTTTATTTCAACTACCACCCTTTCTTCAACGAGAAGATCGATTCTATATCCTGCATCAAGTTTTTTCTCCTTGTATACAACAGGCAATAACACCTGCTGTCTAAAATATAAGCCCTGAAATTCCAATTCGTATGCCAGGCAAGCTTCATAACTGCTTTCTAAAAGTCCAGGTCCCAGTTGTTTGTGGACATTGATTGCAGCGCCAATTATTTTGGAGGAAATTTCATTCTCAGTCATATTCTAAAAAATTTTAATCAATAAACTATAATTAAATTATAAAGTCAACTAAACTCAAATAATTTAGCGGTCTTCTTTGCATTTTAAATGAAAAACGATCAAATCGCCTAAAAAGCCTCTACATCCCTCGAAAATCAAAATTGAAAAATCTCAGATCTTATAATTACTTCCGCGCCAACTCCCGAAAAACCTCCAAGTACTGCTCCGTCACATAATCCCAATTATATTTTTGAATAAGGCCATCTTTTGCTGTTTTTCGAAGGGATTCCATTTTTTCTGGTTCTGACTCTGCCTTGGCTACTATTTGTTTAACCGATTCAGCATCCTTTTCAAAATACCATCCATGCTTGCCATTCTGAAGCATTTCCTGATTGAAAGGAGTATTGAGAGCCAAAATTGCACAACCATATCCCAAAGCTTTTAGCATGGCCGGATTAGTGCCTCCAAACTCATGCCCATGAAAGTATCCAAAGCAATGAGAGTACAAAGCCGCTAATTCATTGGGGTCGGTGACATAGCCTGTAAACAGCAAGCGAGGATCCTGAATGTTTTTCAGTTGAGAGGCCCATGCATCAGAAAAGGGCACATCCCCTACAATCACCAATTTTTTGGAGGAATCGGATTTCAAAAAACCTTCGATAATCAAATCAGCGTTATTGTCAGGAACCAACCTCCCTACAATCAAGAAATAAGTCCTTGATACCAGTTTCCATTTTTCCAAATAGCTTTCAGAAACACTTTCTTTTGGATTGGCTCCATAAGCAATGACTTTGGAGTCTTTATTAAAAAGCTCCAGGTACACCCTTCTCATTTCATCTGAGTCATTAATGATTTGATCATAAAATCGGGTAGCCATTTTTGAAGCCCAATAAAAATACTTGGAGCCAAAGCCTTTCCATTTGGGTCTTAACCATTCCAATCCATCCACATTAATAGCAGTGGGTTTTCTGAATACCTTGGAAATTATTCCAAAAGGACCGTTCCCTGAGTTTACTACCAAGATCACATCCACATCCGAAAAACAGGCATGGAGCATGGAAAAAAAAGTATGAGTCAACTGAGTAAGACTTTTGGACTCAATGGCAGGAGTGTAAATACATTCTATACCATTCACAAATCGGGGCCTTTTTGAAAATAGTGCACGGTGATTATATACCCGCACATGTACTCCTTTTTTTACCAAGCGCTCCCCAAGTTCCTTGATCATAGTATCATAGCCCCCGTAGACGTAGGGATATCCTTTGGCACCCATAATGGCAACTTTCAATTTCAGTTCAGATGCTGCCATATGTGCTTTTTAATTTTCTCTTCGAATGATTCCAAGCTGAACTCTTCTAAAACCCGAACTCGGCCTGCTTTGCCCATTTCAAGCCTTAAATCCTCACTTTCTATCAACTGACTGATAGCTTCAACTCCTTTTTTTACATTTCCTACAGGGATCAAATATCCACTCTTCCCATCTTCTAACATCTCTGAGGCTCCACCTGACAGAGTTGCTACAACAGGCTTTCCTGCTGCCATCGCTTCTAAAATCACCGTAGGAAAAGAATCTGGTAAAATGGAAGGTAAAACAAAAATATCCATAGCTGCCATTAGCTCCGGAATATCCTTCCGAAAGCCCAGATAGCTCACTTTAGACTCCAAATGATTACTTCTTATCTCTTCGTGAATTTCTTCCAATATTGGTTCATAACCGGGATAAGGATCTCCAACTAACAAAAAATGGGTTTCTGGATATTGCTGAGAAAGCTGCTTCGCCATTTCTAGAAAAAACAATTGCCCTTTGCCAGGATTAATGCGACCCACCATTCCTATGCAGATTTTCTTTTCTGATACCCCTATTCTCTTTTTAGCCTGATCCACTTTTTCCAAAAATGCCTGATAAGGAATGCCGTTATGAATTACCTGCACTTTTGATATTCGAAGTAATTTTTGCCAATGGGCGGCAACTGCTTCTGAAACAGCTATTGGCCGAGGAGTGCCTTTGTCCAGAAGGCTGCTCAGCAATTTGACCAATGGCTTGGGGCCTGGTATAATCTCGTGGATGTGCCAGGTGTGTGGAATGTTTTTCCTTCGGGAAAAAATTGAGCCTATAATTACCGCCAAGGTATTGGAATAAACCAATTCAAATTGAAATTTCTCATGGAGACTTGAAAGGAAGCGATAAGCCTTAAGATTTTTATTGGCTCTATTAATTAAGCCTAATGGGCTGACATATTTTCTTCTCAGAATTCCGAGATTGAAAATATAAACAGGAATCCCCAATTCGCTCAAATAGCTTTCAAGTGGTCCTTTATGAGGTAGAACGACAACAGGGTTAATACTGGTTTTTTGAAGTGCCTTGATGGCCTCTAGAAAAATTCTGGAAGAACCGTATAAATCCGCTGAACTTGTTAGAAAAAGGATATTCAAAACCTTGCTGATTCCTGAACTTTGAGGAGAAAATAATTCTTCAAAACAATGGTGTGACGATTAAACCAAAGAAGAATTGGGTCTAAAAGTACGATAAAACTGATTTATTTTGAACCTGTGCAAACAATTTGGATGATTAAGTAGAAAAGGAGTCTTTCTACTCAACCAAACTCCTTTCTAGAATTTTCTTTTGGAAGGCCTCTATGAATTTTTGAGCAGAGAATTCCTGAGATCTGATTTTCCCTTTAGCCTTCATATTTTCACAAAGCTCCTTTTCCTGATCCAGATGAATCATTTTTTCCAGCAAGTCCTCCTGATTTCCGGTTTGAAAAGAAAGGCCCGCCCCTCCTGCCACTTCCAATAAGGCTTCCTGATCCGAGTGAATCACCGGTAGGCCAAAGCCCATGGCTTCAGGGATTGGAATACCAAAACCTTCATTTTCTGATGGAAAAACATAAGCAAAGGCATTTTCATACAATGCCTTAATTTCCCCATCTGTCAGGTATCCCGGAAGAAGAATTTTTTCCTTCATTCCCAATTCTTCAATCAAGCGCTCCACTAATGGTAAATCATTCATTTGGGCACTCTGTCCCGGGCCTCCAACCAAAACCATCTTTTTGTCCGAACCGGTAATTCGTACAAAATCCGCAAAAGCTTTCACTAACAGAGGCAGTTGCTTTCGTTTATCAAAAGTGCCAATATGTAAAAAATAGGAGCTTTTCGTCAGCAGTAATTTTTTAATAATTGATTGGTCACTAGCCGCCTTCAGACTCTTGGGGCTTTGATAGATCACTGATATCGGCCAGTTTTTACCTAAATGCTTTTCAATAGAGGTTCTGGAATATTCAGTAGTTGTGATGATTTCGGTTTTTTCTCTCAGTCCTTTTTTTATCAAGCTCAAAAAGTACTTTCTCCACCATCTCGGGTAATTCTGTGGCATTTGCCAAAAAAACGCATCATGGATGACTGTTAGCCTTCTACAGGGAAGAGATGCTGCCGGCGAGACAAAATCCGCGCAAATCAGAACATCCGGCTGGTGCTTTTTGACCAAATCAGGGAGCTGAAACTCCTTCCATCTCAGGTAATCCAGGTGATAGTTGAGTCTTTGAATTTTGGTTTGCGGACCCTTGAAACTTTGATCCTTCACCTGTTCATCCGGCTCATGGGTAAAGATCCATTCTATCTCCTTATGGGGATATTTTCGGGCCGCTTTTGCCAATTCCATCATGTATGTTTTAATACCTGTGGTGGCTACGTTGAGATATTGAAGGTCAAGTAAAACTTTCAAACTAATGCGTTTTTCTCAAAGTTAATGGATTCTTCCATACTCCCTCACGGAATATCCAATCATCCACCAGCTGAGCCAAGCGACATAGGTATACATTTCTGCATTTGCTGTGAAAAGAGGTAATAACAATCCAACTTTGGTTGCAGCCCCAACAAATGCGATTCTTGCTGTCGAGGTTTGCTCTGTTTGGTAAAAAACTCTCAGGCTAATCACAATTCCGCTCGCAAGAATTAAAATATAAAGTAACATTCCCAGCCAGCCGAACTGAACTCCATATATCAGAAATTGATTTTCTCCGCCAACCCTCAAATCTTCACTGACGCTTCCCGCATTCCCACTCATCGCTAAACCTATTCCCAATGGGTTGGCTATCATCGAATCCAAGGCCAGAAGCCATTCAACCACGTGTCCTATGCTGGATGTATTTTCAAAAGTCAGAGTGTCCAGTACAAAGAAGTAAAAGTCTTCTGAGGCGAAAAAGACCACGTAAATTGCAAATGCAACTAGAGCCAAAAATCCAGCTCCAATTAATTTGTAAAGCTTAAATACCAAGGCAATGAAAAAAATCATTACAAAAAAGGCGGCAAATGCAGCTCTGGAGGCAGAGAACACCAAGCTTCCCAGAGAACAGGCCATGACCAATAAGTAAAGCCAGTTGTATTCTCTTCTGCTGGTCAGAAACCAAATCAGTCCTGCAGCAAACCCCATCAAAACAGAGCTCGCCATTTCCAAAGGATCAGAGAAAAAGCTCGCCAGGCGCTTCATGGCATTGGTGGTTTCAAAAGTCCAAGTCAACCCGTAATTCCCTGTTGGCTCAATGTCGTTGATGTATAAATTAAAAAGGGCATAACCGGTGAACTGCTGTAGATGGGCATTCAATAAAAAATACTCTACTAAATTGACCAAGAAGGCCCCAATAGCCACGAAAAAGATAATTTTGAAAATGCGCCCTATTTCCCAATCCTGTAAAGAGCTGTTTCTTCCCAGAAAATAAATCAATCCAGGAATCAACATACTTTTAAAATACAAAGCCTTGTTTAAAAAGGAAGCTTCTCCTATGGGTAACAAAAGGTAGATAAAAGCCAAAGCCAAAAAGGCCAGAAAAAACCAATCTGTGGCAACCAATCGAAAGGGATATGAGCCAATTTTCTTATTATACAGAAGAAATACTGCTAAGGCTATAAGAATAATGAGCTCCTTCAAGATTTGAAAAAATCCCACAACAGCCGAAGATTCTGTAGCTAAATAAACTACGCTAAGACTAGTGATATAAATAGGAAGAAAAGCGGCTAAGAAATAAATAAAATAGCTCCACTTACCTTGAAAAATCATTTTTTCCAAAGTCCAAAGAAAGCCTGCGCTGACAGCCAAAGCGATGAGTAGAAATACGATTAAGGCCATTGGGGTGCTGGACTAAGTGGTGTTGAAAACCCATCTCTAATGCCTTTGGCCACTGCTCTGAGCTTTCGAAAACGTCCCCTAAGCAGAAAATAGACCATCCATAAAGTAAACCTACATATATGATAGGCGAACCCTCCAAGGTTTCTCATATAAGCCTCTAAAGGTTTGAAACCCTTGGAGTGTTCATCTTGAGCTAATCCTCTCAACAGGAAAAATTGATTACGCACGTGGAAATAGAATACCCGCGCATTGAGGGTTCCTTCTGAGTGTTTCTTTTTAGAAGAAGCCCCAGCTTCGTGGTAAATTTTTGCATCTGGAACGAGACCGATTTCAAAACCTTCCTTTCTGATTCTCAAAGACCATTCTACATCCTCAAAATAGGCGAAATATTGCTCGTTCAATAAGCCTGCTGCTAAAACAGCCTCTCTAGAAATCAGCATGCAACATCCAGTTGCCCAATCTAAATTAGAACTGGTAACTCTATATTTTTTTAAATTTTTTCTGTCTCCTAGCGTTTTTGCCCGACCCAGTCCTTCAATCCATTTTCCGCCTGCAGACCATATTTTTTCTCTATCATCCAAAAAACAGATCATGGGTTGCACGACTCCCAATGAAGCTTTTTGCTGGATTTCAAGCACCATTTTTCCCAAAAAATCAGGCTCTACCAGCGTGTCATTATTGAGTAATAATAAATGGGAAAAACCCATTTCCAATGCCTTTCTGATTCCAACATTGTTACCTCCTGAAAAGCCTAGGTTTTCCTCATTTTCAATTAATAAAATATCTGGAAATTCATTTTTCAGGACTAGTCCTTCAGGCTTTTGGGAATCATTGTCTACCAGAATAATTTTAAAATCCGGGAAGTCTAATTTCAGTAATGAATCCAGACAATTCCGGGTAAAATCTAACCCATTCCAATTGACTAGGATAATAGCAACAGATGGATCAGGAGTAAAAACCATGAACGAGATTTTTTTCGTGGCGGTATAGCAAAACCAGACAAATCAAAAACACGATGATTTCGGTGGAAATAATCCCGAAACATAAACCTATTCCTCCAAAATAATAGGTTAAAATAGCGGATACAATAATCATATACACGCACATCATCCAGCTAGCCTTGAAGAGTAATTCTTTCAAGTCTGCAACCAACAGAAGCGTTACATTTCCCACATTTAAGCAGGCTAAAAATGGAACCACCGCTAATATTTTCAGATACATTACTGACTCTTGCAAATCACTTCGTGAAAGAACCTGAATGATCCAAGGCGCAGCAAAATGGGTTCCTGCGGATATAAATATTCCAGCCAGTAAAACTCGGAGATATACATTTTTGAGGAACTTGTAAAATCGAACAGGGTCGGCTTGATATAGTTTGGAGGCATTGGGAAAAATAGCCTGAATAATCAAGGCAGGGAATAATCGTAGGACCATTACAACACGCTCGGCCAAACTATACATCCCCAATGTTTCTGCCACAGAGAAAAAGCTCAAAATGATTAGCCCTCCGTTGATTGAAATATGACTGGCTAGGTTGGAAAAAAACAATAATAAATTATCCTTCAAGCTTCTGACTATTGCAGATAATTCGGGTTGGTAAAATTTGATGCCCATAAAAGCATGGATATAAAACAAGAGCATCAAATTGATACAAAGCCCAAAAAAGCCTAACATAAAATTGACCCATTGGCTTTGCTCTGGACTGTGGATAAACAAGACTATCCCCATTAAAAATAGGAGCTTTGAAAATATGTTGGCGATAGAGACCAACTTCATCTTTTCCATTCCCTGAAAAAACCAAAGGGGCAGGGTGGCTTCGGAAAATAAAAGCAAGGAGGAGAAAACCAGAATGAGTTGATATTCCTGAAAAAGGTTGAATCCAAATGCACCTACAAGTATCAGAATTGTAGCTATGGCTGCCAAAATGATTTTGCCTGAAAAAACGTTGGAAACCAGATGCGATAAAGATTCCTTATCCTGTTGACTGACTGCCACTTCTCTAGGTGCGCTTAGGTTGTAACCAAAACCGACTAGAATATTGAGCAAGATGATTACTGAAAGCGCCAAATTGACCAGTCCAAATTGGTCTACCCCTATGCTTTGAATCAGCAAGGGCATGGAAATAATGGAAATCAGCACATTGGAAGACTGAATAATGCCCAAGAAGAGAAAGTTCTGAATGGACTTATTGCGAATGAAATTGCTGAGCGGAAGTAATGTGAGTTTTTCAAACATGGCAGCTTTATTTTAGCTTTCCTGCACATGTTTTTGGTACAGTCTGTTGAAATACAAGCCAAAAAGCACCAGCAAACCTATAATAACTGCGCCCAAAACAATCCCTTTAACCAAGCGGATTTCAGTTCTTTTTAAAGGATACCTTGGGGAGTCGATAATCTGTATCAGCGGGGAATTGTTTCTGTGATTAACCCGGGCTATTTCCAGATTTTTCACTATCTCTTGATAAACAGCCCCCGAGGCCTGTACATCAATTTGTCTTTTGCGGCTTTCAATGGTAGCTGTGGAAAGTAAAGGGTTGGCATTGGGAACTCTATCCTGCGCACTGGCATATGCTCCTATGCTCTCATCCAAAATTGCCCGAACAGAGTCAGCCTGAGATTGGAGAATAGCCAAATTCTCCCCTGTCTTTTTTGTCTTGGTTTCGTAATAGAAAGTGTTGACTTTATTGACCAAGGTCTCATTGAAAACCTTAGCAAAAGCCTCATCCTTGGAAGAAATACTAACCTGTATGATGCTCAGCTTTCGATCAGGCTTGGAAACAGCCAGCTGCTTTTCTCTGATCAATTTGGCAACTTCTTTTACCACGGAGTCCTGGGCCACGCTAAACTCCTCTCTTGGGATAGAAAAGTCCATAGACGGAATATCTACTTTTGAAGACCATTTTTCATCTAGCTCTTCAAAAGTAACAAAGCGATCGATCAATAGCTCTTCCTCAGAAAATGGGCTTAGCAAGGTTTCTCCCAGCATCCTATCGGACTTGTACAACTCCATGATATTGTCCCCTTGGAATAGACCGCTAGTACTTCCCAAAGAACCTAAATTAACACCTACGAGAGAAGCGAGTCCGGACATTTGACTCAGGCTGCCTGTATCTCCTTCTTCCAATACAAAGGAGGTTTCAGCATGAAATACGGGTTTCTTAAAAATTGAAACCAAAGCACCTAAGACCATACCTATTAGTCCGGCAAGCAATAATGTCTTCCATTGGGATAAAAAATATCGAAACCAATCTCTCAGGTTCTGAATGACTTCTTTCAAAGTGAACTGGTTATCAGAAAAATGCTTGTTTTCAGCCATAATTAATTCCAGTTGATTTGGGAAAGTACCAGAGCCAAAGTAGCCAAACCGGTAGTGACTCCAACTACATCACCCAATCGTAAAGGTATCTTCGGTCCCTTGGTTGGAACAATCACTTCTGCCCCCGGCTCCACAGGTGGATAACTCCTTATTCCCAAAAATCCTTTGGTTCTTTTCACGGCACCATTCGCATAAACCACATAGGTTTGTTTTCTATTGGCTCTCCTTTCAAATCCCCCAGCTCCGTTGATATAATGCTTCAAGCTCCTTCCGTTTTCATGTCGCAGGGTAGTTGGGTAAACTACATCTCCACGCATTCTCACTGTTTGGAGAAGTTTTGGTACAGATAGTACATCGCCTTCCTCCAAAATCAAATCATCTTCGGATCCCGGATTTTTTAAGATGGTTTCCAAGTCTATCGCTACAGCTTCTGTTTCTCTTATTTTCACATTAAAACCGGGAGTTTCAGCTGCAATTTGATCTAAGGACTCTCGCTTCGTATTGGCAACAGTTGATTGGGCAGCACTGTCCCCTTTTGGAAGATTGGAAAAAAGCCTTTGAACCAACTCTTCCTGTGCTTCTGAATTGTTAGGGTCGCGCATGAGTTGCATGCGAAGTTCTTCCAAATTTCTTTGTCTCCGAATTTGCTCCGACTCAGTATTGAAAAACTCTGTTCTTCTGATCAGTGTTGCTCCCTTTGAATAGGCAAATTGATTGAGTCCACCTGCTCTTCGAACTAAGTCAGAAATCCGCTCTCCGGAACTCTGAATCGCGAAAATACCGGGAGAGTTTACTTGCCCCTCTACAGCCACTAACCTTTGCATGGTAAAACTAGCCTTCTTACGAACAATGACTTGGTCATAGGGGCTCAGCGTTTGGGAATCAGCTCTATAGGATAAATCTGGATTGACCTGAACAGGTATGATATCTGATAAAGTTCCTAAATCAGTATCCTCTAATCTCCTTGCTATTTCGATATCATTAGGATTGGCGGACTCCTGAAATCCTCCTGCCAAAATCAATAATTCCTCCACGGTCATGTCAGAAGAGAAAGGATAAACTCCAGGTCTTTTTACCTCACCCAAAACTTGAACGTACTGCTCATTTCTAATATCGTAAATACTGGATATACGGACTACATCCTCCCTTTTTAAAGGAATATCAGCAATAGAGCCAGCCAAAACAGCTTTTAGATTCACCTGAATCATTTCAGTACTGAGATCAGGCTTGGTTCTTAAAATGCTAGCTTGCTCGGTGTAGGCATCGCCTCTCAGTCCCTCAGCATTTTTGATCAGTTGGGTTAAGGTCAGCCCATCAGACAGGGCAAAAGTTCCTTCCCTAAACACCGCACCTTTGATTTGCACGCGATTAGAATACCTGTCCAGGATTTTTCCTACAGTAATCTCATCTCCCCCTTTGAGAATAAACATCCCAAATTGGTTCTTGTAAACATCAGACACGGAGCGCTGATTTTCCGTAATTCTAGATATAGCTACTCTATCTTCAAATGCCAAATCAGTGAATCCCCCTGCATAGTTTAAAAGGTCTTGGAATGTGTCTCCTTCCTTTATTTCAAAAGTCAATGGTCTTTTTACTTCTCCTTTGATGCTTACTCTGGAAATAAAGGGAGTGACCAAAATCACATCCTGATCGCGTAGCTGCAAGTCTAAATTGGCGGTACCATTAATCAATAAGTCATAAACATCGACCATCGCGATCTGCTTATTGTTTCTGACCACTTTGATTTGGCGCATGGTGCCATTATCATTGGGACCTCCAGCTGCATAAAGCGCATTGAATACCGTTGAAAAAGCACTGAGCGTGAAAGTTCCCGGCAACCTAACTTCTCCTAAAATGTGAACTTTGATGGTCTTTACATTTCCCAAGGTCACTTGTAAAAAGGTTTTTGGATTAGGACCAATCAAGCTGGGGTAAAATCTACCCACTCTGTTTCTAATAATTCCAGTGGCTTCTTCAATGGATTTTCCTGATACTGAAATTGGGCCAATATTATCCAGAATTACAAATCCATCAGGATTGACTGTGGCTTCATAATATTGCTCTGACTGTCCATATATATCTACAAAAATGACATCTCCGGGACCGAGCACATAATTCTGAGGAGTGGCTTGGTTCAGGCTTGGCTCAAAGCTTAGCCTCCTGTTTTTCTGATAAAAAAGATTGCTGCCGAACAACTGACTATTTCCTGATTCTACTTCAGGCTGTACTTCATAGATGCCTTGAGTAATTTCATTCAGATCAATTTGTCTTCTAGGCTCCCTTTTGCTGGCATTTGTACTCCGACTGGCTGTTGCGCTCAGATCTAAGTCCTCAAGTCTTTTTCGTAGTTTTTCGATTTCGGCTCCAGACATTCCCTGCATTTGAGCCATTTGAAGAAATTGAGTCGTACTGAGTCCTGCCTCATTAGCTCTTTTGACAAGCTCCTGTAATTGTTCATCACTCAGTTCATCAACCTTGATACTTGAAATATCCGTGTTTTGCTGAGCAATAAGCGGCTCAGGGTTACTGAGAAGAATGCCTGCCAAAAGGCAGAAAAAGTACCAGAATCTTTTTAATTGAATCATGCGAAAATGCTGTCCCGGGTGAATTTCAAACAAATATGCAATTTAAAAATCCGTGAATTTCTGTTTTTAACCAAAAATAGTTCCAAAAAGCTGCCAAAAACAAAGAGATAAGAAGTCTTATTCGGTGCAGTTTTTACAAATCTCAATTTGAGTTCGGTCATTTAGCAACTGTTTTCTAAAAGATTGGTAGTTAGCTGATTTCCAGATTTGCTTGATCGCCTGAGATTGAAAATCGCCCATCACATGGGTCGCGTCTTTGTCAAAGCAACAAGGAACTACCTTTCCATCCCAAGTTACTACCGCACCCAGCCACATTCTCCAACATTTGTTTTCCACTTTCTTTTTCAATTTCCAGCGACCGTTCCCTGCAGGGATATACCTGGAGTAGCCCAAATCAGATGGAATCAATTCGGAGCCATTTTCAAAATCATAGATTTGTGTGCTTTTTAGCTGGAGCTCATCGACTTCCAGAGCTTTCACCCACTTTTTTAATTCGGGTATCTGATGCTCATTTTGTCCGGTCACTAAAAACTGAAGTACAATTCGTGGAAAAAGCTTCCCTTGCCTTTTCCTCTCAGAGATTAAATTGCCTAATCCTTCCTGTACTTTTTCTAAGTTTCCTCCAATTCTGTATTGTTGATAGACTTCCTGAGTGATTCCATCCATGGAGACTATCAGTTGCTTCAGGCCACTGGCTAAAATCTGATTTACTCTTTCCTTATCGAGATAATGCGCATTAGTGGAAGTGGAGGTGAAAACTCCCTCTTTATTTGCAAAACTAACCATTTCCAAAAAGCGTGGATTTAGAAATGGCTCTCCCTGAAAGTAGAGATGTAGCCAGGTCAAATGTTTTTTGGATTGAAGAATTACTTTTTCAAAAAGCCCATTTTCTAGCATTCCTGTAGGTCGGCTAAAAGACCTTAAGCCCGAGGGACATTCCGGGCAGCGTAAGTTACAGCTGGTGGTAGGTTCAATACTTAATGTAGTCGGCTGACCCCAGATAATGGGTTTTTTCAGGATTCGGCTCAGTTGAAAAGAAAGGCCCAACATAGCAATATTGCTCACCTTTCTGAAGGAAAGCTGCTTGGAAAATGCAAAAGCGGTTAGGAGCTGATTTTTCACTTCAGAAAGAAAAGCAATCCTTAAGGAAAGGCCAAGTATGCATACTCAAAAGGGAAGGAATTCGTTTCCATTCATTATCATTGCAAGGATATTTTCGAATCAAAAGTGAATCACATGAAGGCTTCAAGATTAATTCTAATTAGCAGTTTAATTCTTTTGATATTTTCCTGCGGCAAAAAAGAAGAAACATGTCAGCTTGATGAAGATATTCTAGATCAGGAGTTGGAGCTTACTATTACCCGGCTGGAGCAGGAATTTTTTTCAGCAAAAACCCAAGAGGATTTCTCCTTCTTGTTGGAAAAACATCCAGAGTTTACACAAATTTATTTACAGGCGGACTTGTATCCCTCTTTGGATACGCTGGCTTCCGAACTTTTAACTATACATCAGGACTCAGCCATGCAGGTGCTGAATGACTCCGTGCAACAGGTTTTCACAGATTTTTCTGATGTGGAAAAGGAGCTGGAAAATGCATTTAAATACATCAAACACTACTTCCCGGAATTTAAAATACCCAAGATTTACACCTTTGTTTCGGGCTTTAACTCAGACTTGGTGGTGACTGAGGACATCATTGTCATTGGTTTGGATTATTACCTTCCTCCCAGCCATACATTTCAGCCAGAACTTGCACGCTATATGGCAGAACGATATGATAGGCCTTATATCGTACCGATGATTGTCACTGCTATTTCTTCCAGATTTAATCAAACAAACCCTCAGGATAAGACGCTTTTGGCAGAGATGATTTACTATGGAAAAGCTTACCATTTTACAAAAGCAATTTTGCCATGCACCTCTGACCAATTTATCATTGGGTATACTCCTGATCAGATTTCTGAGTCCTTTGCCAATGAGGAATTTATCTGGGCCCACTTTGTGGAAAATGAACTGCTTTATGAGACCAACCCATTTGAAATCAGAAAATATATGGGGGAGGCTCCATTCACAGATGCAATCAGCACCAAAGCTCCGGGAAGATTAGGAAGGTGGTTGGGATGGAATATTGTGGACGATTATGTATTCAACCAGGATATGAGCCTATACCAATTGATGGGTAATCCTGATGCGGAGCAAATTTTCAGGCAGTCAGGATATAGACCTCGTCCCCCTGCTTAGGAGGGTTTTTTCCTGGATCTAATAAATAGGCAAGCCTCTCTACCGCATGCTCTTTGGTGAAATAGTTTTCTGCCAGAAGACGGCTATTTTCCTGGTAACTTTTCAGGGTTTGGGGGTGTTGTTCCAGTATTTCCAGTTGCTCAAAACATCTAGCCATTTTCCCTGGCAAGCAAGAAATCCCTAGCTGATGCTTTTTGACTAATTGATATACCCAGCCTTTGTGATTGACAATTATACCCTTGCCAGCCCCTAAGGCATCAAAGAACTTATTGGGACTATTTGTCTTTAAGACAGGTAAGTGAGCAAATGAAATCCAGGCCAAGTCGGCCATTCCCAATAATTCGTTGACTTGTTCTTTGGAACCAAAGGGAAAGAAATGGACTTGTATTAAACCCAATTTTTCAACGCTCTTTTCCAACGTTTTCTTTTCGCTACCATCTCCCATGATTAAAAATTGCCAATTTTTACCCTGTTGCTGAGCGATTTTAGCCAAGTCCACCAATTCGTCAACCGCATTAACTTTTCCCAAGGCTCCCGCATAGGCTATAGTCAAAGATGAATTTAATCCATGCTTCTGAAGTAGGTCTTGGTTTTTCTCCTGAGGAAAAAATTGCTTTAAGTCTGCGAAATTTGGAATGATCTGAACGTGAAACTGTGGATTGATTTGTCTGATGTAGGCAGCGATTCCAGGTGAAAGGGCTACTATTTTTAATGCATTTCGATAAATTTTGGCTTCAAGCCCAAAAAGGTAATTTTTCAGCAGTCGGTTTTGAATAGCCCCTACTTGAACAGGTGCTTCCGGCCAGAGATCACGAACTTCAAAAATATAGGGGATTGCTAATTTCTTCTTTGCCCAAAGCCCAATCCAACCCGTGGTCAAAGGAGTGGAAGTAATATAAAGTAAGTCTGGACGATTTAGCTTTGGAATTAGCTTTTTACATTGCTTTACAAAAATCCAGAATGCCTTGATCCTCTGAAAAAAGCCAAACTTTTGATCATAGGAAACCGGTAAATAATGGACCTTGATTCCTTCTATCCATTTTTGATCATAGTGCTGCTGATTTCCACCAGTAATAAGTTCAACTTCAAAGCCTTTTTCTACCAAGCCCTTTGCCAAATGAAATGACCTAACTGCACCACCTTCTTCGGGCGTTCTGAAATACTGGTGGATGTAAAGGATTTTCATAGCTTTTGAATTTTCAGCCATTCAGCTAGTAAAAATAAGTTGTACAATGTCAAAAAATGACTTTTGACATGGTTCTCTGGCTTTTCCAAAAGTTCATTGGTAACCTTTGGAAGTATATCCTGATAATCTTTTTTAAAAGTCGCTAGTTCCTGAAAGACCCTTTCGCGGAATTCTCCTTTCTCTGAAAACCATTCCAATAAAGGTAATCCAAATCCGGTTTTTTTACGATTGCCCACCCAACTTAATCCTCGATCCTTGAGAATTTGCCTCAACCATTTTTTCCCCAATAAAAGCTCATCGGATTTAATTTCTTTCCAAAATTGAATAACCCCTTCATCCAAGTAAGGCGACCTTCCCTCGATTCCATGCGCCATTAAGGCATTATCCTGAATTTTTAAGACATCCTGAACCAGATAAACTCTTCGATCGAAATCCAACATTTGCTTGTAAGATGATAATCGCTCATCAAAAATTCTTTCATGATCTGAAAAGAGGTCTTCTTGAAGACTTTCCAGAGCTGAAAAATTCATGAAGGTCCTCTTAGGGTTTTCCTCTATACCTGTCAGAAACTTTTGCCAATTTCGGTTCAAAGGTAGTTTGAGAAGAAGTGGCTTTAGACGCAGGAGCCAATCCTTTCTTCTCCAATAGAAATCAAAAGCCTGATGCCGCTGATATCCTCCCCAGAGTTCGTCCGCACCTGCTCCGGACGCCAGTACTTTGACGTGTTTTTTAGCCTCCTTACCAATTAGCCAAGTTAAAAAGCTGGCCGAATCCCCAATAGGTAAATCCAAAGTCCTGAGATATTCCTCCCAGTTTTCCCAAAATATGGTTTGGTCTACCTGGATCAAATGATTTTCCGAAGGAAGAACTTTTCCTAGTTTTTTGACCGCCTCAGCATCTCCATATTTGTTAGAATACGCAGCTTCATGGGCGATAGTGAAAGTATGCAAAGGAACTCCTGTTTCTTGATACCAAAGCGAATACAGCAAGGTGCTATCTATTCCTCCACTGAGTAGCATCCCCACAGGCACATCAGCATGAAATTGCTTTAAGACAGCGTCTAATATCAGTTCTTGAAGACGATTTTTCGAGACTTCTTGTTGTGCTGATGGAAGAGAGGGAATATTATCCCAGCGAAAAGCTGAATGCTGTCGAATTAAACTGAATCTGGAGGGTTTCCATTCTTTGACACCCTTGAAAAATGTCTTTCCCTGAAGGGGAGTTCTCATGTAATAATAATACTCCAACTGATTTTTATCCAGCTTGCTCTTCGATAGTTTGCCAATTCCTCTGCTTTCTGAGGAAATGATTAAGCGATCTTGATTTTGATGATAGTAGAGCGGTTTTTCACCATTTTTATCTCTTGCCACCAAGACTGTTTGGTTGCTCAAATCCACATAAATCAAGGCAAACATGCCCTGTAATTTTTCAAGACCTTTTGCACCAAAAATTCTCAGCCAATGTGTCAAAACTTCAGTGTCTGAATGGGTAACAAACTCTACTCCCATTTTTTGAAGTAAATTTCTCAGATCCTGATAGTTGTAGATTTCTCCATTCCAGATAAGGATCGACCTGCCATCTGGTGCCCAAAAAGGTTGATCAGCATCAGGTCCGGGATGTAAAATTTTGAGTCGGTTAACACCAAGCCAAAGCCCCGGCCAAGGGCTAAAAGAGGCTTCCTGATCGGGACCTCTGTGCCTACTTTCGTTTAGAAGTCCCTGAATCGATTCTTCTTTGGCTCCTTTACCCCAAATCAGATGAATGCCACACATTTATTTTTTCTTTGGTTCGGCGGTTAATTTTTCTTGGTTTTTTTCAAAATACCTACAAAAATGAGTGATGCTACACTCTTCGCATTTGGGTCTTCTGGCCAAACAGGTATATCTGCCATGTAGAATCAACCAATGATGAGCCTTGTGAACATGTTCTTTCGGAATATGGCGGATCAAATGTTTTTCTACCTCTAGAGGTGTTTTTGCAGTTTGAGGAACCAGGCCGAGTCTTCTGGATACGCGAAAAACGTGCGTATCTACGGCCATGTTGGGTTGATTCCAAACTACAGAGGTAATCACATTTGCGGTTTTCCTTCCCACTCCTGGAAGCTTGGTGAGTTCTGCTACAGTTTCAGGCACTTTTCCGCCAAATTCTTCCATTAGCATTTTACCCAAACCCAACAGGTGCTTGGTTTTATTATTGGGATAAGAAACGGTTTTGATATAAGGGAAAAGCTCATCAAAATGGGATGCAGCCAAATGAGCGGGAGTAGGAAAATCCCGAAATAAGGCCGGAGTGACCATATTGATACGCTTGTCAGTACATTGAGCGGATAGTACTACTGCCACCAAAAGCTGAAATGGATCCTCGTATTGAAGCTCCGTTTCTGCTACGGGCATGTTTTCCGAAAAGTAATTGATAAAGGCTTCGTATCGCTCTTTTTTTAGCATGGAAATCTAAACTTGTATGGAGGGCTTAAGATAGGTAATATTGGAAGAACTTCTCCAGTGCAACTGGATTGGAAAACTAAATTACATTTTCCTTTTAAAATTCTTCAAAGGCATGAAAAGTCTACTTATCCCGGCCCTATTTTGTTTATTTATCAATATGGAAATTTCAGCCCAAAGCCGCCCAAGAGAATTAGGCATTCAGTTTGGATTGCTCCCAACCGGACCCTTGAATGCAATTACGGATGTCAAAGGAGTGAAAGTAGGGCATCTTACTAAAATAGAAGGAACGTCTATTCGAACCGGCATTACGGCAATACTAGCTCACGATGGAAATCTCTTTCAAGAAAAGGTGCCCGCAGCGATTTTTGTTGGAAATGGATTCGGAAAGCTAGCAGGAGTGACTCAAGTGCAGGAACTGGGAAACCTAGAAAGCCCAATAATTTTAACCAATACGCTTAGCGTGGCTGCTGGTATTGAAGGAGTGGTGCGCTATTCTTTAGATCAGCAGGGAAATGAAAATGTTCAGTCTGTCAATGCAGTGGTCGGTGAAACCAATGACGGTTATCTGAATGATATTCGGGGAATGCATATCAGTCCCGATGACGTAATACAAACAATTCAGGCTGCAAAAGAAGGGAAAGTTACGGAAGGAAATGTTGGAGCCGGAACTGGAACGGTTTGCTTTGGCTGGAAAGGAGGAATCGGAACATCTTCAAGAAAATTACCAGAAAGCTTGGGTGGATACACGGTCGGAGTATTGGTTCAAACAAACTTTGGAGGAAATCTACAAATAGCAGGAGTTCCGGTGGGCGAAAAATTGGGAAAATACCCATTTAAAGATGCCTTGGAAAAAGCCGATGGAAGCTGCATGATCGTTGTCGCAACGGATGCACCAGTCTTAGAAAGAAACTTGGAAAGAATGGCTCAGCGTGCCATGATGGGCCTGGCAAAAACAGGAGGAATTGCTTCTAATGGCTCGGGTGATTATGTGATTGCCTTTTCCACAAATGAAGGTCTTAGAATCCCTTATACCTCTGATAAAAAACTGAAGTCAGAATTTTTAGCGAATGAGGAAATGAGTCCACTTTTTATGGCCGTAATTGAGGCTACAGAGGAAGCAATAATCAATTCACTTTTTGCTGCAGAAACGATGATGGGCAAAGATGGTAGAACTGTGGAAGCCTTGCCAAAGGAAAAAGTCTTAGAAATTATTAAGGCTAATTGAAAAAAGGGTTGGCTTAAAGATGACTTTTTTTGATTAGAATTTTTTTCAAAGGAATTTCTGCGCCTGAGCTCAATTCACCTTTCAACTACAAATTTCTAAAATTATTACGGCTCTCATTTTTTTATCAGATAATTTTATCGAGATTAGTTGAGATAACTGATTTTGAGAGCAGTAGCTAAGAAAAACAAACTTGTTTTTTGGGGTTTCGATCAATTTTTCCCAGAAGATAGGCTGATTAATAATTTAAAACCCAAATAACTCCGATGAAGGATTTTAATACGCATTATCATCATCTTTTTCACAAGCTTTTTGGAGGGATGAGCAATGAAATGCTGGATCAAATTTTTAAAATAGGTACTAAAAAAGAACTCAATACCGGTGAATATCTTTTCCATCAGGGGGCCAAAGAAAACATCCTTTACATAGTACTTTCTGGTAGGCTGAGAGCGATTAAAGAAGATGTCAATGGAACATTAATTTTGGGGGATATAGGCGAAGGAGAGCCGGTTGGAGAGTTTGCCTTATTTACCGGTGAGCCTAGAATGGCCTCAGTATTAGCGATTAGAAAATCAGTGGTTTTGGAATTTAATCAGGAAGAATACCTGACTTTGGTAGCCAAAAACCCATCCTTAGCGAATTCCTTGACAGGCTTTGTAATCAACAGACTTAGAAGAAACACATTTCAAAAAAACCAGTCAACCCCTCCAAAAAATATAGCCCTAATCAACTTACAAGCTGATCATGATTTAAGTCCTTGGACAGCAGATATGGAAACCTTTTTTAGGGAAAATCAAATTCCGGTTCAGGTGTTTGATTATGATTCTCAGGCAGAGCATGCTGATCAGACATTCTTCGATTCACTGGAGCAGTATGAGGGAATCAACATTTTGGTCTGTAGTGAAACTCACCCTGAATGGTCTCACCAATGCATGGTCTATGCGGACTTGGTGATTTTGGCCACTGATTTCAAGGCAGATCCTCAAATCTATCTTATAGAAAAGGAGCTGGAACTCTATTCAAAAAGTATCCTCAATAAAAAGATATATCTATTGATGTTGCATCCTCAAGATGCACCAATGCCAGAATCTACTTCCAAGTGGCTAGAAAATAGGGATATTAACCTACATATTCATGTCAGACAAAGGAATGGAAGAGATATCCGCAGGTTCTGTAGAATTATTACCAATACCGCTGTAGGCTTGGTCTTGGGCGGAGGAGGAGCCAAGGGTTATGCCCACCTTGGGGTAGTTAAGGCATTGCAGGAAAGAGGGATAGAAATAGACTTCCTGGGTGGTACTAGCGCTGGCGCGATATACGGTATTACCATGAGCTATGCTGATTTTGATTTTGATAAAATCGAAGAAATCACTCAGGTGGCTGTAAAATCCAAACTGACTTCCAATGATATGGCTTTGCCTATGATTTCCTTTTTAAGTGGGAAAAAAATCCAGCGCTTCGCCAAAACTCTTTTCAAAAATTATGACATGGAGGATATATGGATTAATTCCTATTGTGTGTCTACCAATTTTTCCAGAGCTACAACCAAAATCCACGAAAGAGGACTTCTCTGGAAGCAAATCATGGCCAGTATCGCGATTCCAGGAGTTTTTCCTCCTGTGGTAATTGATCAATATTTACATGTGGACGGGGCGGTAATGGATAATTTGCCGATAGAGCCCATGTATAAATATCCGGTATCCAAAATTATTGCCGTTTCCTTGTCAGGCTTGCCAGACAGAAAAGTGGATTATGAGGATTCACCGAATGGTTGGGCCGTTTTCATGGACAGGTTTAGAAAAAAGAAACGCTTTAAAATTCCCGGTATAGGTTCATTGATTATCAATTCACTCACGCTGAATTCCTTGCAAAAACAGGAAGTAACCAAGTCCAAAGTTTCCCATTATTTCGAATTGAATCTGAAAGGAATTGGCTTCATGGATGATAAAAAGTGGAAGCAAATTCTCCAAAAAGGATATGATCAGACCAATGAGTATTTGGAAAGTTTACCGAAGGAAGAGCGGTTTTGGGATAAAAACAAAGAAGAGGAATTCGTGTAAGGGAACTTTGAAATAAGAGAATAAATAAATCTCGAAATAAAATTCTAAATTCCCTGATGAAGCATTTCATCTGTATCATTGGAGTTTTAGGTCTTTTCTTTTCCTGTAATACAAAGAAAGACATCTCTTTAGAGGAGCTCACGATTTCTCAAATCCATGAGGCCTATAAAAACGGAGACTATACAGCGGAGGATCTGGTCAGAGCCTACATCTATCGCATAGAGGAAAACGATTCTGCGATCAATTCCATTTCTGAGATCAATCCCGTGGCAATTGGAAGAGCAAGAGCCTTGGACGCAGAATTTGCAGCCACAGGAAATTTGCGCCCCTTGCACGGAATTCCAGTAATTGTCAAGGACAACATCAACACCATTGGTCTTCCAACTAGCGCTGGTGCCTTGGCCTTGAAGGACTTTTATCCTGAAACGGATGCTTTTATCATTCAAAAACTGGAAGAGGCGGGAGCTATCGTATTGGCTAAATCCAATATGGCAGAATGGGCTTTTAGCCCCATGCATTCGGAAAGTTCCACTAAAGGGATCACCAGAAACCCCTACAATTTAGATCATGTCCCTGCAGGATCAAGTGGTGGAACAGGTGCTGCAGTGGCTGCAAATTTTGGAACTTTAGGGATAGGCACAGATACAGGAAACTCCATCAGGGGCCCTTCTTCTCATAATGCTCTGGTAGGTTTTCGAACTAGCTTAGGGTTAATTAGCAGGGAAGGTATTGTTCCGCTTTATTTAAGAAATGATGTAGTGGGCCCCATGTGCCGTACGGTTGAAGACGCCACTCGCATGCTGGATATCATGGCTGGAAAAGATCCCAAAGACCCGATTACCAATTTTTCGGAAGGGAAAATTCCTGATTCCTATATGGACTTTTTAGACAAGAATGGCCTTCAAGAGGCTAGAATCGGCGTTTTTAGGACCTTGAGTGAAAATAATATACATCCTGAAATTTCGTCCCTTTTCAATAAGGCATTGGAAGATATGGCTGACTTGGGAGCTGTGATTGTAGATTCAGTAGAGGTAGAAAATTTTCAAGAGCTAAGACAAAATCAGTGGTGCGCAGATTTTCGAAAAGATCTGGAAGCATTTTTAGCTGAATATGTCAAACGCGATACCTTATCGAGCTTAGAAGATGTAGTAAGAATTGGCACTAAGTCTGATTTTGCAAGAACCAGACTAGAAATGTTTGTTACCAATTTTGGAAGAGGGCAAAGCCCAGAGATCCCTTGCGGAGATGCTTTCACTGACCTCCGGAGGGTAGCTTTTCGGGAGGCAATTGAAAAAACCATGGATTCTTTGAATCTTGATGTATTGGTTTATCCAAGCTGGAATCAACCTGCTGCTACTATCGTTAATTTTCAGGAAGAATATAAGGGAGACAATTCTCAAATCATTGCCCCGCATACCAGGCAGCCTGCATTTACAGTTCCTATGGGTTTTGTGTCCGGGAACCTGCCAGCTGGCATTCAGTTTTTGGGAAGGGTATTTGATGAAAAAACCTTGGTGAAGCTAACCTATGCTTATGAGCAAGGAACCAAACATAGAAAGGCGCCGAATTAAGTTCTATTCCTATCTTTGAGGCATGTTGAAGGAAATCGGCATTTTGATTCAAAAAGAAATCACCTTGGAATGGAGGCAAAAATATGCCCTCAATGGAATACTGCTGTATGTGATTTCAGCTGTTTTTATTACCTACTTAAGTGTAGGAGCTAAGATGGGCAATCTATCTGTGCCTACTTGGAATGCATTGTACTGGATCATTATTCTTTTTTCTGCAGTCAATGCAGTTGCGAAAAGTTTTGTACAAGAGCATCAGGGAAGGCAATTATACTACTACATGATTGCATCGCCTGAAGCGATCATCCTTTCCAAAATTATTTATAACACCGGCCTAACACTGATCTTGGCCTTGCTGGGTTATGGAGTATTTTCGGTGATCTTGGGTAACCCTGTGCAGGATCAGGGCTTGTTCTTATTGAATTTAGTGTTGGGAGCCATGGGCTTTTCCGCAAGTTTGACAATGGTCTCCGGTATAGCTTCCAAAGCCGGAAATAATGCCACTTTGATGGCAATTTTGAGTTTCCCTGTGATCATCCCCATATTGCTAATGGCTATCAGAATTTCCAAAAACGCCTTGGATGGATTGGATTGGTCTGTTAGCGTAGATAAGCTTTTGAGCCTTTTTGCAATCAATGCCATAGTGGCGGCAGCAGGCTATATTTTGTTTCCTTATTTATGGAAAAGTTAAGAAAGTCAGAAAGCTAAAAGAAAGTCAAAAGGCTAAAGTGAGAAGGCTGAAAGAGCTCACCCCTGCGTTTAGGGCTTGATTTCTTAGTGAAATTGGCTTGATTTAAAAAATAAAAAAGCCTCCCCATCGCTGGAGAGGCTTCTAAATATTGGGCCTTTTCAGAATTCAAACTTCTAAATTCATACTTATTTCAGGCTTCCTATCATATCCTCAGGCTTCACCCACTCGTCAAACTGTTCGGAAGTGAGAAGCCCTAAACCTATGGCCGCTTCACGTAAGCTGGTACCTTCTTTATGCGCTTTTTTAGCAATAGCTGCTGCATTTTCATAGCCAATATGTGTATTCAATGCGGTTACCAACATCAGAGAGTTTTCCAAATGACGCTGAATCATTGGGGTATTTGGTTCAATTCCAACCGCGCAATTATCATTGAAGGAAACACAGGCATCTCCGATCAATCTTGCAGACTGTAGGAAGTTGGCGGCGATCATTGGCTTGAATACGTTTAGCTCGAAGTGTCCATTGGAACCTCCAATTGATATGGCTACGTCATTGCCCATCACTTGAGCGGCTACCATTGTCATGGCTTCCACTTGAGTTGGGTTGACTTTTCCTGGCATAATAGAAGATCCCGGCTCGTTTTCAGGGATCAAGATCTCTCCGATTCCGGATCTTGGTCCTGAAGAAAGCATTCGGATATCATTAGCAATTTTCATTAGGGAAACGGCCAATTGTTTCAAGGCTCCATGAGCTTCCACCATTCCGTCATGCGCTGCCAATGCTTCAAATTTATTTGGTGCCGTCACAAAAGGTTGACCCGCGAATTCAGCAATTTTCTTTGCTACTAATTCTGAATATCCTTTTGGAGTATTTAAGCCTGTTCCAACAGCTGTTCCGCCTAATGCCAATTCAGATAAATGGCTTAAGGTATTTTTCAATGCTCTTAATCCATGATCCAGCTGAGCCACATATCCGCTAAACTCCTGTCCCAATGTCAATGGAGTTGCATCCATGAAGTGAGTTCTACCAATTTTCACTACATCTTTGAAAGCTTTTGCTTTAGCATCCAAGGTGTCTCTCAACTTTTGCACTCCTGGAATAGTGGTTTCAACCACCATTTTGTATGCAGCGATGTGCATGGCAGTTGGATAGGTATCGTTAGAAGACTGGGACTTATTGACGTCGTCGTTAGGATGGATTTTTTTCTTTTCATCTTCCAAAGAACCTCCCATCAGCACGTGTGCTCTGTAGGCGATAACCTCATTGGAATTCATGTTGGACTGAGTTCCGGAACCAGTCTGCCAAACCACCAAAGGAAATTGATCATCCAGCTTACCGGCAAGAATTTCATCACAAACCTTAGAAATCACATCGGCTTTTTCTTGGGAAAGAACGCCTAATTCTGCGTTCGTTTGAGCAGCTGCTTTTTTCAAAATGGCAAATGCCTGAATAATTTCAATTGGCATTCGGTTTTTCTCTCCGCCGATTTTGAAATTATTAATTGAACGTTGGGTTTGTGCACCCCAGTATTTGTCCGCAGGAACCTCAACAGGCCCCATGGTGTCTTTTTCTATTCGAATGCTCATGGTATTGGATTTATCGAGTTCTTATTTCAGGCCGCTAAAATAATTCTAAAAGCCCTTTTTCCCTAGGTAAGAAGGATTTAATCCTTGATTTGTAAGTTGATCAACTGATGAAATTCCTTTCGCGAGATCTTAACCTGACGATGAAAGAAAAAAAGTGCCAAGGCATAATTCAAAATAGCCATAACCAAACAAATGCTTCCATTGATAATATTTTGAGCTAATCCGAAAAAAAAGGCTGAAAAAGCCAAAAGGATAATGCTCCAGAAAACCACAAAAAAGAGGGCTCCTGGAAAAAGCTTGTATTCCAAAAATAAGATAGAACCTCTGGCAGTATCCTCCACTTCCCCCAGAATCAAAGGAAGGAAAGTATTGCTTCGGTTGATGACTCTGGAAATTCGGAAACTATTTTTCCCGACTATCCCATTAAAAGCCACATTTTTGGAGCTTTCAGTTCTTTTATCTAAAAAGTTGACCTCCAATGTTTTTTTGGAAATATGTTCCATGACCTCTTCCTTAGAAAGTGCGCTGACTAAAGTTTCGCTTTGAAAGGGAATGAAGTTCATGCTTAATTAACTAAATGTAGTCGATTGGGTTATCACTTTGTGAAAAAGTATCCTATCAAAATTAAGATCTTTCAGCCCAATCCTCAGGAAATCATCGAAAAAATGTATTTTCCTATTGAGGTTAATAAAGATGCTGTTGTGGAAAAAGTTTGGAGAATCGGAGGGGAAAATGGCTGGTATTTTGGGACAAAATTATGGAAAATCAGGGGGCTTCTAGATCAATTGATAGGAGGAATAGGCTTTAGAAAAGGGAGAATATCGGCCACTGAATTGAAAAAAGGGGATCCAATTGATTTTTGGAAAGTTTGTCAGGCAGATAAAGGAGAGGGGATTTTAGAATTGGAGGCTGAAATGAATTTGCCGGGCAAAGTTTTTTTGGAGTGGAAGATAGGCTCCAATGAGCTGGTCCAAACTGTACGTTTTTATCCTGAGGGAAAATGGGGGCGCTATTATTGGAAAATAGTGAAGCCTGTTCACCGCTGGATTTTCCTAAATATGGGAAAGGAAATTGCCAAGGGGTAAAACAGGCTTGACAAATTTTATTTCACCGCAACGCAAGAAATCTCAACATTCACATGTTTAGGTAATCTACTTACCTCCACTGTTTCTCTCGCTGGAGGGTTGTTTTTGAAATATTGACCATAGGCTTCGTTGATGACACCAAATTGATCCATGTTTTGAATAAATATCGTGCACTTGACCACGTCTGAAAAACTGAACTTGGCAGCTCTTAATACTGCTTCCAAATTTTTCATTACTGCATGAGTTTCTTCTGTAATATTCTCATTGATCAACTCGCCGGTTTCTGCATCCAGTGCTATTTGACCAGAAACATATAGGGTATTTCCAGCTAGAACTGCTTGAGAATATGGACCGATTGGAGCTGGAGCTTCTTTGGTAAAAATGATGGTGTTAGGCATGGGGATTTGGGTTTGTGGAGAAATACAAAGGTAAGGTTTGTGGAGGAATTTACGATTTTTGAGTAACGAATTACGAGGGGTGTTGGGACTTTTAAGGCTTTTTTAGCAATTGATTTTATTCTCGTGGGCCTGTCTGAGGTCCAGGTAGGTTTTGCACAGATTTTTGAGTGCGAATAAAAATCTCTGCGTCGTTGCGTCTTGGCGAGCTATTTTTTTTTAAACAGCATAGGGATGATAGAAAACATAGTTTTTAATTCTTTGCCTCTTCGTCCCTTTGCGGGAGATTAAATTGCAGCGCCGCTGCGCCTCTGCGAGCACTTTTTAAACCGCATAGGAATGATAGAAAACATAGCTTTATAAACTCTTTGCCTCTCTGCTACCTAGCTGGAGACCTAAAACGCTGCGCCGCTGTGCCGCTGCGAGAAAATTTTAAACCACATAGGATTCACAATAGCACACATAGCTTGGTATAAAGGAGAAAACTTGGGTGGAAAATAACTCAATAACCAATAACTTATAATTACTCCAGATCTAGGATATTTTTCTACTACATAGAGATGATAGAAAACATAGTTTTTAACTCTTTGCTACTTCTTTTCTTTGCGGGAGATCAGATCGCCGCGCCGCTGCGTCTTGGCGAGCCATTTTTTAAACCACATAGAACTCACAATAGCACACATAGGTTGGGACAAAGGAGAAAACTCGGGTTGAAAATAACTCACTAACCAATAAATACTTCAGATCTAGGATATTTTTCTACCACATAGAGATGATAGAAAACATAGTTTTTAATTCTTTGCCTCTTCGTCCCTTTGCGGGAGATCAAATCGCTGCGCCGCAGCGCCGCTGCGAGCACTTTTTAAACCGCATAGGAATGATAGAAAACATAGCTTTATAAACTCTTTGCCTCTCTGCTACCTAGCTGGAGACCTAAAACGCTGCGCCGCTGTGCCATTGCGAGAAAATTTTAAACCACATAGGATTCACAATAGCACACATAGCTTGGTATAAAGGAGAAAACTTGGGTGGAAAATAACTCAATAACCAATAACTTATAATTACTACAGATCTAGGATATTTTTCTACCACATAGAGATGATAGAAAACATAGTTTTTAATTCTTTGCCTCTTCGTCCCTTTGCGGGAGATCAAATCGCTGCGCCGCAGCGCCTCTGCGAGAGATTATGAGACTGCTTCGCTCCGCAAGCTGCGCTCGCAGTGACGAACAAAACTTTGTCCCTTTGCGGGAGAAATAAATCAACACGCCACGACGAGCAAATTAGGATATCCTACTCCAATTCATCGCAGTTTTCTTCTGCTGCCTAACTTGTCTTAAGATTGGCGCATTCTCAGGCAATGCTAAATTCGGATCATTCGCCAAAATCTGCTGGGCAGCATCCCTCGCCAAGGTCAAAATTGGTGCATCTTTACTTAAATCCGCAATCAATAAATCCGTAACTCCGCTTTGCTGTGTTCCCATCAAATCTCCTGGCCCCCTCAACCTCAAGTCTACATCTGCTATCTCAAATCCATCATTGGTTCTTACCATGGTCTCGAGTCTCACCCTGGAATCCTTACTTAGCTCATACTTACTCATCAAAATGCAATAACTCTGCTCGGCACCTCTACCTACCCGACCTCTCAACTGATGGAGCTGAGACAAGCCAAATCGCTCCGCATTTTCAATCACCATGACTGAAGCATTGGGAACATTCACTCCCACTTCAATTACAGTAGTTGCCACCATAATTTTGGTTTCCCCCTTGACGAAGCGTTGCATTTCATAATCTTTAGCATCTGACTTCATTGCTCCATGAACTATGCTCAAGGGGTATTGCGGAAATGCACGAGCTATACTTTCATAGCCATCCATCAAAGACTTCAGGTCTAAGGTTTCTGAATCTTCTATCAAAGGGTAAACAATGTATACCTGTCTGCCTTTTTGAATTTCCTGATTGATAAAGCCAAAAACTTTTAAGCGGTCTTTATCATACCTATGCACTGTTTGAATCGGTTTTCTTCCGGCAGGTAATTCATCAATCACCGACACATCCAAATCTCCATAAAGGGTCATCGCCAAAGTTCTGGGTATGGGAGTTGCAGTCATGACTAACACATGGGGAAGAAATTCCTCATTTTTTGCCCAAAGCTTCGCCCTTTGTGCCACTCCAAAGCGATGCTGCTCATCTACAATGGCCAAACCCAAATTTTGAAACTGAACTATATCTTCCAACAATGCATGGGTTCCGATGAGAATTTTCAATTCGCCCGACAGCAGTTCTTCATGTATTATTTTCCTGGCTGATTTTTTAACAGAGCCGGTGAGGATTGCGATTTTCAAACCCATCATATCTGCAAACTCTTTCAGGCCCTCATAATGCTGATTTGCTAAAATCTCAGTTGGAGCCATCAAACATGCCTGCGCACCTGAACTGATAGCTATCAACATACAAATAAAAGCAACCATAGTCTTTCCACTTCCTACATCTCCTTGTACCAGGCGATTCATCTGCTTACCAGACTTAAGATCATGATAGGCCTCTCGAATAACACGCTTTTGTGCATTGGTTAATTCAAAAGGAATATGATTTTGGTAGAAATCAGTCAACAATTCCGTGTTGTCCAAAACTTGTCCTTTGAACTTTTCAGTTCTGGCAACTTTCATCATCAAAAGCCTCAACTGTAAAAAGAAAAACTCTTCGAACTTTAGGCGTTTCCTGGCTCGGTGTAAAAGACCTGGCTCCGATGGAAAATGTATTTCCTTAACAGCTTCTCTTTTTCCAATAAGTTGATATTGCTGAATAATTTCCTGAGGAAGTGTTTCCTGAATATGAGGATAGCAGGCCTGCACCAGCTGCTCCATGATTTTGGAAATCCCTCTACTATCCAAAAAGCGGGCTCTGAGTTTTTCCGTAGTTGAATAAACCGGCTGAAAATTATTTCTCTTTTCCGAAGCTTGGGATAGAGGTTCCATCTCTGGATGGGCGATACTCCATTTTCTCCCAAACTGAGCAGGCTTTCCAAAAAATATGAATACCGCCCCAGTTGGCAATTTCTTTTGGACCCATTGAATTCCCTTAAACCAGGTCATTTCCATTTCTCCGGTTTCATCAGCCACGTGAGCTACCAGGCGTCTTTTCCCTCCCATTCCGATCAGTTCCACTTTCAAAATCCGAGCGATAACTTGGACATTTTCTAAGTCCGAATGGAGTTCTCTAATTTTATAAAACTTGCTTCTATCCTCGTAGCGAAAAGGGTAATGCTGTAACAAATCCCCATAAGAAAAAATTGAAAGCTCCTTATTCAACAAATCCGCCCGTTGGGGACCAACACCTTTTAGAAATTCAATTTTTGTGTCGAAAAATCCGGACAAGAGATTCTGGTTTAGAGGAAAGCAAATTAAATCGGGTAAGCATCAAAAGCCAAGGTTTTGACTAAAATTGTCAGGTCTTACTGGTTTAAACAAAAACTTTATTCCCTATCTCTTCAAGAATCTTTCTTTTGGCTTGCTGATCTCTTAAAAAGACCATCTGATTTTTTGCTCTGTGAAGATTTTGCTCGGGATACTTTACCTTATAATAGACATTCCCCATCAAATGATCCGTAAAAAATCTCAATCCCATGATACAAGTCATGATTTCTCCTGCCAAAAGCAAAGACTCTTTTTCCGCTGAAGTTGCAATGATTTGAATTCCTGACCAATACCCTTTTAGAAGCTCTTCATAAACATCAATATTCAAATGGATAGCTGGCCAGTTTACACTAGTCTCGGATACTGAACAGGCAACTGTACGAATTAGGTCTCCCAAATCGTAAAGCAAAAATCCTGGCATTAAGGTATCCAAGTCGATCAAGGCTTTCACATTTTGAGCATTTTCAGAAAAAATCAAATTATTGATCTTGGTGTCATTATGGGTTAAGCGTAAAGGAAGATTGGAGGTCCAGGATTTGTAGGCCTCCACTAGGGGCTTTTGATTGATATAAAACATCAGAATGTACCGTTCCTCTTCATCTAAGTTTTGCTTTGAACTAGCGACCTCCAAAAACCTCTCATAGCGCAGGTCCAAGCGATGAAAATTTTGTATTGTTTCCTGATAAAGGCTAAGATCAACATCCTTCGCCCAGGATGCGAAAAATCCATACGCTTCTCCCGCAGCAAATGCCTGTTCTTTACTTTCGATTTCCTGAATAGTGGTGCCCTGAACAAAATCAAAAAGCCGATAGAGTTTCCCTTCCCATTCTATCATATTTTTTCCTTCAGCAGACTTCAAAGGCAGAGGTAGATCATATTGAAATGGATGACTGTCTCTATATTCAGCCAGCAAGCTTAAATTGGAGGATATTCTTTCTGGGAACTGGAATACTTCCCTATTAAAGGCTTGAAGAACATATGCACCTTGAGAGGTATTCAATAAAAAAGTCTGATGAATCAAACCCTCTCCCAATTCAGTGATTGTTGCATCGGATACAGAGCCTAATTCATATGCCTTAAAAACGGAAAGAAAAAGTGCTTTATTCATCTGTTTATAATTTGTTTTTTAGAGGTCAGATGGAATCCCTGCCTGCGGCAGGCAGGTCGCACATTTCCCGCGATACACCGGGGCATCCCAGTATATGTCGCTTGCGTCCTGCTCGATTTCATAGCTTTAAATTACAACAGATTCCATTTCAGTCTCTGAATTCTAGAAATTTTATCAAAAGAGTGAAAATTTTTAATGTTTTTAAAATTTATTAAAAAAGCTAGAAGGCATTTTAATAAATTTTTTGTTATTTGGATGGATTAAATAAACCCATCACCCATGAATGTCAGCACTTTAGACTGGGCCATCATTGCAGCCTTCTTTATCATATCCCTTTTGATAGGGATTTTCACTTCCAAAAAAGCCGGAAGTTCAGCAAAAGAATTCTTCCTTTCAGGTAGAAATATGCCTTGGTGGCTTTTAGGGGTCTCCATGGTAGCTACTACTTTTTCCGCAGACACTCCCAACTTGGTAACTGATATAGTCAGGAAAAACGGGGTAGGAGGCAACTGGGCCTGGTGGGCATTTTTGCTAACAGGAATGCTCACTGTATTTGTGTATGCAAAACTTTGGAGAAGGTCTGAAGTCACTACTGATTTGGAGTTTTATGAATTAAGATATTCCGGAAAAGGTGCTGCTTTCCTAAGAGCTTTCAGAGCATTGTATTTGGGTATTTTCTTCAATGTAGTCATTATGGCCACAGTCTCTTTGGCCGCGATCAAAATTGGCGGAGTGATGTTGGGACTTTCTCCTGTTCAAACCCTTTTGATAGCCTCAGTGGTTACGGTGATTTACAGTTCTTTGGGAGGTCTGAAGGGCGTTTTATTGACAGATTTTTTTCAGTTTTTTATAGCCATGATAGGTTCATTTGGAGCCGCATATTTTATCTTGGATTTACCAGAAATTGGCTCTCTGAATAATCTCTTGGCACATGAAAATGTGGTAGACAAATTGGATTTCGTTCCGGACTTCACAGATCCCAATGTGTATATTCCTTTATTCATTCTTCCGATTGCAATTCAATGGTGGGCCACTTGGTACCCAGGAGCTGAGCCAGGAGGCGGGGGCTATATCGCCCAGCGTATGCTTTCCGCAAAAGATGAAAAAAATGCCGTAGGTGCTACCTTATTTTTCAACATTGCCCATTATGCCATGAGACCTTGGCCTTGGATATTGATAGCGCTTTCATCTTTGGTGATTTTCCCTAACATATCTGATATGCAGGAAGCATTCCCCCAGATTCCGGTGGATAAATTAGGAGATGATTTAGCTTATTCAGCCATGCTCACTTTCCTTCCTACTGGCCTAATCGGAATTGTATTGGCTTCATTGATTGCCGCGGTCATGTCAACTCTTTCGACACACCTTAACTGGGGATCATCATATATCGTGAATGATTTTTATCTCCGTTTTGTAAAGCCAGAAGCTTCAGATAAAGAATTGGTAGCTGTGGGTAGGATTTCCACTGTAGGATTAATGGTTTTGTCTGCATTTTTGGCTTTAGCCCTTTCTTCTGCCTTGGATGCATTTAACATACTGCTCCAAATCGGTGCAGGTACCGGCTTGATTTTCATTCTTCGTTGGTTTTGGTGGAGAATCAACGCTTACACAGAGATTTCTGCTATGGCCATTTCATTTGTAGTAGCCATATTTTTTGAGGTAATCAATCCTAAAGTCAATTGGATTTTAATTCCTGAAAATCAAGCTTACCTCAAACTTATCTACTCTGTGTCCATCACTACTGTAGGTTGGTTATTAGTTACTTTCCTGACTCAACCGGAAAAGGACGAGGTATTACTCAGCTTTTATAGAAAAGTATATCCAGCTGCTTATGGTTGGAAAAAAGTGTTGGATAGATATCCTGAGGAGAAGCAGACCATTGGCCAACTTCCAAAAGAAATTGGTTTGATGCTCATTGGTTCCATCATGGTATACGCCGCATTATTTGCAACTGGCTTCTGGATCTACAGTGAGACCTTTCCAGCAATCATCGCTTCAGCAGTGGCAATAGTGGGTGGTGTAATTATTATTAAATCCTGGAAAAATCTTCGCTAATCCCGAAATTTCATTGAATTCATCAGGTGGGCCATGTCCACCTTGATGTATTCTATTACCGGAGCCAAAGAATCATTTTTCATAGCTGTATTGAAATACAAGGCTCCTCGGAGGAAATGCTCTGTGGAATCTGTTACAAAAAACTGAAACTGGGTAGGAACTTCTCCTTGTAATTCAGCTACCACTCCTGTATATCCATTGGGCGTTACCAAGACGGACTCTTCAATTCCGTAGGCTTTGATTTGATGTTTGGCTGTCAACTTAAAGGCATCTGTGGATAATGTTCTGAAATCCTGAGCCTGCGTAATCGGCTTATAGGTCAAATGTACTTTAGCCCCAAAGTTCGGATAGCTTAAATTAATCCAATTTTTCTCCGCCAAATTAAAGGAGTCGGGCTCTACTTTGCTGTGAGAAGAAAAATCAAATTGATAGGGATAATCTCCTGATAGCGGCTGGTAGCTATGATTTGGTAAATCAATTCTATTATATCCTGGAGGTTTGGGAAGATAATTTTCCTCACATCCCATTAGAGCAATTAAAAATATGCCAGCCAATACCATTCTCTTCATGCTTTAAAATTAGTCTTTTGAATTTGATTTGAACTTGGAATAATGGAAATTTAACATGTAACCAACCATAGTTTCCTATGAAAAAGACAATAAGTACCCTGATTTTCAGCCTAGCTGCAGGAATGATGATGCTGGCTTCAGGCTATGCGAATGCCCAAACTACCATGGAGGAGTTTGTGAGCAAATGGAACAACAGCAAGCAGTTTACGATTGATGTGTTAAATAAAATGCCCGACTCAGGAATGGATTACAAAACTGATCCGGATGCCATGAGTTTCAAGGAGCAAATTCATCATATTGGTTCTGCCATTGTAGGCATCTCGAAAGGATTCCTTGGAGGCGGAGATTTTGATTTTACAATCGATGTGGCAACCGCGTCAAAAGCTGAATTAGCGGATTATGTTGCCAAATGCTATGACTATGGAACGGCAACCGCCAAGGCATTAACACCCGAAAAAGCTGGGGAACAAATAGAGGTTTTTGGAAATAAAGTAACTCGAAGACAAGTTTTGGCCCTAATCATGGATCACAGCACTCATCATAGAGGAGCTGCCATTGCTTACCTTAGAGCAAATGGTGTAGAACCTCCTGCTTTTGTGGGATTTTAACACAAAAGAGGCTGGTTTCTATCAAACCAGCCTCTTTTTTTATTCTCTTATCCAGCCAACTTTATCAGCAATTGGCTCTCTTTTTCCTGCTGGCCAGTTTTCAGTAGCCGGCTTTGCAACATAAAAGAAGCCCATCAGAATATCTTCGCCCTCCAGTCCAAAATCTTCTCTGGCTTCTTCCCAAAACGTCGGTCCACCAGTACCCCAATAAGCTGCTAAGCCATGAGCAGAAGCAGTGAGATACATATTTTGAACGGCCATAGAAACTGCTGCAATTTCTTCCATGACAGGAATACCAGAACCCTCGGTTCTTTTCATCAAAATCGCAATGACATGGGATGCTTTTAAGGGATTCTCTTTAAATTTTTGATAAGTAGCTTCAATAAATGGAGTTCCATTCTTTTCTGCTCTTTTCTTGTACAACTCGGCTTGATAATCAGCAAATTTTTTCAAGCCCTCACCAGTGTAAACAATAAATCTCCAAGGCTGGGTCAATTTGTGAGTAGGAGCCCAATTTGCGTTTTCGAGCATTTCTTCGATGATGCTATCATCTACGGGGTCATTCTCTTTGAATTGAGCTACGAACATGGATCTTCGTCCACGGATAATTTTATTAACTTCTTCGATGTTAAAATCGGGTTTCTGCATATTGCTATTAAAAGTTATACTGCTTTCGCAGTTTCCATGATATTGATGATTTCTTCGTAATCCAACTTGTCCCAGTTTTCGGTGATTAAAGGGTCTGCCATCACTTTATCCATTACTGCTTCCTGTAATTTCCCCTGAGCATAAGCTTCTGCATATCCCATATCAGAAAAAGTAACCATGGAATACAAAGGAATCCAGTCATTAGGATATAAATCGTGCAATTTTGCCTCAATCTTTTTCCGAAGAATAAATTTAGGATCTGCTACAGAATCACGCATTTCCACGAAGTTTTCCATGGCCAATTGACAAATAGCGTCTGTATCTGGCTTGCGTTGCTTCTGGAATTTTTCAAATACCAAGTCCCAAGAATTGTGACCGAATTTATCCAGATAGCTATTTAAAATATAGCAGTCCTCAAATCCGCAATTCATTCCCTGACCATAGAATGGAACCATCGCATGGGATGCATCTCCCAATAAGATACTGTGCCCTTGAACCCAAGGATAGCACTCAATATTGATTAGTGCTGCTGTAGGGTTTTTAAAATATTCCTCCTTTAAGTTGGGCATCAACTGATAAGCATCATCAAAATAATGCTTGAAAACAGATTCCAAATCCGAATCATCATTGATTTTTTCAAAGCAAACTTTACTTCCCTCAAAAGGAAGAAACAAAGTACAGGTGAAAGACTTGTCTGGATTGGGAAGTGCTATCAACATAAATTTTCCCCTTGGCCAGATATGCAAGGCATTGGGATCCATTGCAAATTCCCCTTTGGAAGTTGCCGGTATCGTCAATTCCTTATAGCCATGAGAAATATATTCCTGCTTGTAATTGAATCGGATTTGCTTTTGCATAGCCATTCTCAAAGAGGAGTAGGCTCCATCTGCACCAATAATTACCGGTGCTTCTTTTTTATAAATTCCTTCTTTGGTTTCGAAGGTAATTTCCTGATTTGAAAAATCAACATCCACGCATTTGTGCTCAAAATTGATCACAGCACCTAAGCGCTCTGCCTCTTCAGCAAGAAGTTGATTGAATTTGCCTCGGGAAATAGAATAAATCGCTTGCTTGTTTTTTCCATAAGGAATGAAAGTAGTTCCTCCATGCTCATCATGGACCTTCCTTCCATACATTGGAATGGCTAAAGGAAGGACTTTATCTTTCAGACCAACCTGCTCCAAACTTTTCCATCCTCTATGGCTTAGAGCCATGTTGATAGATCTTCCTCCTTCGTAATAAGGCGTTTTGCGTTTATCAGGCCTTTTGTCGTAGACAGAAACATCCAGACCTTGACGCTTAAGATATATGGCCATCAATGATCCGATTAATCCGGCGCCAAGGATGGTGATTTCGTTTTGTTTCATGAGATTATGATCGCTTTTTAAAAGGCCTTAAGCCTTTCCCGAATAGCCTCCACTTGTTGGATGCTCTATTCGAAAATATCTCGCATGCTGGGTGATTAGACTTTTATTCATCAACTGTATCATGCTCGAACTCATAAGGATTGGTTGATCCTCGCTCTTTTAAGCGAATTTTTCTATAGATTGTTCCAATATCTGTGCAAATCGGAATACATCCTCAAAGCTATTGTAAAGCGGAGTAGGAGCTAGACGAATTACATTTGGGTTTCTCCAATCTCCAACAACTCCGTGTTTGTACCATTCATCAAAGACGGCTTTTCCGCCTCTATGAATGTGCAAAGATAACTGGCAACCTCTTTCCAATTGATTTTCAGGGGTAATTATTTCCAAAACACCGGATTCACCACTGATTTTCTTGATCAAAAACTCCAGATAACCAGTTAGCAAAAAGCTTTTTTTCCTAAGGTTTTCAATTCCAGCCTCCTGAAAAATATCCAAAGAGGCCTGATGAGCCGCCATTGCCAAAACGTTACTGTTGGCCAATTGCCAGCCGTCTGCTCCATGCATGGGGATAAATCCCTTTTCCATCAAAAAACGCTGTCCCTCATCATGCCCCCACCAGCCTGCAAACCTAGGTAAATCCGGACTTTCGGCATATTTCTCATGCACATAGATCCCTGAGACATTTCCAGGGCCTGAGTTCAAATACTTGTAACTGCACCAAGTCGCGAAATCTACTTCCCAGTCATGCAGCTTCAGAGGAATATTTCCTGCAGCGTGTGCCAAATCAAATCCTGCCAAAGCTCCAACGGAATGTGCAGCTTGTGAAATAGCTTTCATATCAAAAAGCTGACCTGTGTAATATTGAAGGCCTGCCATGTTGACCAAAGCCAATGTATTTCCCTGCTTTTTAATTTCCGCAAGAATATCTTCGGTTCTTAGTGTATGCTCGCCTTCTCTTGGCTTCAGCTCAACTATGACCTCAGCGGGATTTAAACCATGAAATTTCACTTGGCTTTCCAACATATACTGGTCTGAAGGAAATGCCCCTGCTTCAATAATGATCTTATTTCTGGACTTAGTGGGTCTGTAAAAAGAAACCATCAAAAGGTGCAAGTTCACGCTCAGGTTGTTCATTGCCACTACTTCATGCTCATGTGCACCAAATAGTTCGGACAAAGCAGGCTTAGACTTCTTTCGGATATGGTACCAAGCATCTTCTCCGTGAAAATGTCCATCCACAGCTAAATTACCCCAGTTTTCAAGTTCTTTTTCCAAATAGCTTTTGACTGATTTGGGTTGTAAGCCTAGGGAGTTTCCACAGAAATAAATGGCCTCTTTTCCATTTACTCTAGGGAAAAGAAACTCATTTCTAAATTTTCTCATAGGATCTTCCTGATCCATTTTTTGAGCGAATGCTTCTGAATATTGATAGTTTGGAAATTGCATATGTTTGAGGATGGGTGAAAAGATAAGTTTGAATTTAAACCTTACTTTTCCATGACAGTACCGCAGTTTTTACAAGTAGTGTGTTCGGGATTGTTCCAGAATCTCTCCATGATAGGAGGCAATTGATTTACTATATCCGTGAGCTCGACATATTCTTCATACAGCAAATTACCGCAGTTTTCGCAATGCCAAATAAAGCCATCCTTTTCCCCTGACCTTCTATAGCGTTCTATTACCAGGCCAACAGTATTAGCAGGTCTTCTTGGAGAGTGAGGAACCTTGGGCGGTAAAAGAAAAATCTCTCCCTCTTTGATATGAATATCTTTAGGCTTGCCGTCTTCAATAATTTTTAAAGTAATATCTCCTTCCAACTGGTAGAAAAATTCTTCTCCTTCATCGTAATGGTAATCTTTACGGGAATTGGGACCTCCCACTACCATCACGATAAAGTCATCATTCCCTTTAAAAACTTGCTGATTTCCAACAGGCGGCTTTAGCAAATGCCTGTTTTCATCTATCCATTTTTTGAAATTAAAAGGTTGGGATACTGCCATTTTGTTTGCTTTTAGGATGATTTGGAAAATATGCTGATATCTAAACTAGTAACAAGATTCCAGCCTAAAAGTATTAAAAAACACGCGTTTTTTTGGTTTACTTTGTCCAAATGCCAGAATTCATGCCCTTCCCAATAGTCGACCTACACTGTGATTTATTATCCTATCTAGCCAAAATACCCAATGCTAGTCCTTTTGCAACAGAGGATATTGCCTGTGCTTTTCCTCATCTGATCAATGGAAATGTAAGATTGCAGATTTGCGCAATTTATACGGATGTACGCCCTAGCTCTATGGATTTGGGTTCGAAACAAGCTGTAATTTTCAGAGAATTAATCGAAAAAGAATCTACTTCTTTTATGGAGTTCGATGGAGAAAATTTAGCTCCTTCTGAAAAAGTAGGTATTATGGCATCCATAGAAAATGCGGCTGGAATTGGACATGAGGACGCTTCTTGGAAAGATATTTACGAGCAGTTTGATCGGATCTTGGAAAAAACAGGAAAGCTGGCCTATATCAGTCTTACTCACCATACCGAAAATCGATTTGGTGGTGGGAATTACACGGAAGGAATTGGTCTGAAAGATGATGGAAAAAAATTGCTCGACTACATGAGTGGCAAAAAGATTCCCATTGATCTTTCACATACCTCCGATTTATTGGCAGAAGGAATTTTAACTCACATCAAAAAAGAAAATCTTTCCATCCCTGTTATTGCCAGTCATTCCAATTATAGGGCGATTTGGGATCACAAACGTAATTTGTCAGATGAGTTTGCTCAAGAAATTATCATCCAAAAAGGGATTATTGGGGTGAATTTTCTCCGGGCATTTTTGGATAATGATGTGCCGGATAGATTATACGAACATATACTTCATGGATTTGAAATTGGTGGAGAAGAGGCGCAATGTTTTGGTGCAGACTTTTTTTACACACTGGATTTTCCTGATCCCAATCGATTCCCTTTCTATTTTCCACTCGCTGAAAATGCTGGAAAGTATCCTGCTATTTTGGAGGCACTTCAAGCTAATTTGGAGCAGAGTTCACTGGAAAAGCTAGCTTATAAAAATGCTCTTAATTTTTACCAAAACCTGTACCGCTAATGTCTTCCCATCATTTTGTTAAAGAGCAACAAGAGCCTGCAGTTTTAATTTTAAATACGGAAGGCTTCAGTTTTGATTCAATCAGTCCCTTATTGGAATGGGTGCCTACTGTATTGGTCGCTGAAACTTGTGTGGAGCAGGTATTGACTTGGGGCATTAAAATAGATGTGATCCTTGCAAGCCAAGAGTTTCAAAAAAAGAATTTGCAGCTTTTGGAAGAGCAATACCCTCTAAAATTTTACACTTCTTCTCCTCAGGAATCTTTGGAAAATGCTCTCCACTATTTATTGGCCTCCGCTCATCAAGCAGTACACATGGTTGGTTTTCCTCATGAAAAGGCTTTGGAATTATCTCTTTTTTTAGAAAAAATGGACCTCACTATTCTGGAGCCAGGATGGAAATTTTACCCAGTAAAAAACGGAGCTTTCAAAAAATGGCTCCCCGAAATTATTTTGGAGATTTTTGGAAAGGAAAATTTGCCTCTAGAAATTGAAAACTCCAATGGAAAAATAATCCTCCCACTCACTTACATCACTAGAATAGAAGTTCCAGAAGGCTTTACCAGCATTCAATCCTCAGAGCTTTTTTGGGTGGGAGAACCTTTGATTAGCTCAAAGTAGCACTTAGAGATTTCATCAGTTTCTCCAAGTATTCCTGGTCGGTGTTGTCAAAATCATTCAATTGATCGGAATCCACATCCAAAACCATCGCTACCTGATCCCCTTTGAATACAGGAACCACTATCTCCGATCGGGAAGCTGAACTACAAGCAATATGTCCTGGAAATGCATCCACATCTGGTACCAATTGTGTTTTTCCTTCTTTCCAGGCGGTTCCACAAACCCCTTTCCCAAAAGAAATTCTCGTACAGGCAATAGGTCCTTGGAATGGACCCAAAACCAGTTGATTTTCTTTGACTAAATAAAAGCCAACCCAAAAGAAATCAAAGGCCTGTTTTAAAGCTGCGGCCACATTGGATAGGTTGGCATATAAATCCGGTTCCCCTGAAATCAAGGCTTCAATTTGAGGAAGCAAGGCTTCATATTTTTCAGCTTTAGTGGCTTTTTCAGGGATAAATAGATTTTCAGACATGATAATAAATGGCTAGTTCGTCTTCTTGGAATTGGATTCGTTCGGTGGCAGAAATAGGAAGACGTGGAGCTTTTACACCTTCCTTGAATCTGGTTTTGGAGCTAAACACTCTAGCCTCATCCCAAAGTTCGGATTCAATAAATTTATTCAAAAGGAAAGCACCTCCTTCTACCAAAACACTTTGAATCTTTCGCTTTTGAAGGTCTTCCAAAAGTGCGGAAATTTTAAAGTTGGGAGAAAGCTTTACCCATTCAATATTTCCTTGTATTTCTGATTTGACTGTATTGTAACAAATGGTGGGTATAGCTTGATCGAAAATTTTCAAATCAGGTTTAAGTTCCAGTTTCGGATCAATGACCAAGCGAAGTGGATTTTTACCTACCCAGTCTCTCACATTCAAAGCTGGATCATCATATAATGCTGTATTTTTCCCTACCAAAATAGCATCCTCTTCGGCTCTCCATTTATGCACCATTTGCCTACTTTGGGAATTGGATATCCACTTGGAGGAGTAATCTTTTCTAGCTACAAACCCATCCAAAGTTTGGGCCCATTTCAAAATGACATAAGGTCTCTTTTGCTCGATTTGAGTGAAAAATCTTCGGTTTTGCTTTCGCGCTTCTTTTTCTAAAATGCCTGTTTCAACTTCAATTCCTGCATTTTTTAAGATTTCTATTCCTTTCCCTCCAACAAGTGGGTTAGAATCTGTTGCAGCAATCACCACTTTTTTCACCTGCTTTTCTACCAAAAGGTTGGCGCAAGGAGGAGTTTTTCCAAAATGAGCACAAGGCTCCAAGGTAACGTAGACTGTGGATTTTTTTAGGATTTCAGAATCAATGACAGAATTGACTGCATTAACCTCTGCATGGGGGCCACCGTATTTTTGATGATAGCCTTCTCCGATAATTTTATCATCGCAAACAATTACGCAGCCTACCAAAGGATTAGGGCTTACATTTCCTCTTCCCCATTCCGCTAGCTCTAGAGCTCGCTGCATATATGTGGCATGCATTTCCATCAGGGTCTAACTCTAAAAGTTAAGCGGTCCAAAGTCAAAGTTTCTCCTGCTTCAACCTCCACATTCAATAAGGTGTCGGGTAGAAAATTTTGATTTTTTGGGTCGAAATAAAGGGTGTAAGTGCCCTCAGGCAATCTGAAAAGATAAGTCCCGGAACTGTTTGCATGAGTACTGGTGCTATCTCCATTTGCAATGGCAAAAATGGCTGGGCGTAATTGATTTTGAGAAAATGTACCTCTGATTTCTCCAAGATTTCCCGGAATGACCAAGTCTATGGAAGGAGTGAAGTTTAATCTCAAGGGATTTGTAGAAATGGTCTGAATGGATTTTTCAAGATCAAAATCCAGAATCACATCATAGGAAAACCCAGTTTCTATATTCAGGCTTAGAGGTAAAACCACCACTTCCGAAACGCCATCTGCGTAATTTAAAGCATATCTGTTTTCTCGTTCCCAAAGGAAATTTCTTGTACCTAACCTGACAGCTAATTGGGTGATTTGACCAACAGGCAAGGGACTTCTACCCAGAAGTAAAACCTCTCCGCCTACTAAATCAGAAACCTTGACTTGCTTATTTCCCAGTTCATATGGTATGAAAAATACTTCTTGCGTACTTTCTCTGCCCTGAACATTCATACTCACATCAACCCCAAGAATTTCCACAAAAACGGAATCATAGGCTGGAGGAGCATCTACTAAAACCAAATTGAGAAGGCCTTCTTGTCTGTCTGCGATGCCATCGCAAGCTCCAAAAAGAAGTGTCAGGGCCGAAAAGAAAAAGAAATATGCTGATTTATCCACAATGCAAATTTAGTCCAAAAAGTCAAACTCAGGCCTTAAAAACAAAAAAGCCGGCGAACCGGCTTTTGAGGGTGTATTATTAACAGCTTAATCTTCTTTCAAAGTAACTGTGACTGGATCTAGAACAGTGATTTTGCCTTGCTCAACCACTACCGCTTCCAAACTCACTGGAGTATATCGCTCATTTGGAGTAATCAAAATCGTATAAGTTCCAGGCTCTAAACCTTGAATTTTAAAGTTTCCAGCTTCATCCGTAAAAGTGTTGAAACTTTCTCCATTTCTGCTAGCTGAAACAGCTATGGTTTGCGCGTCCAATGGTAATACCAATCCAGAAATTCCTGCTGCTTCCTCTAAATAAGCTCTCAAAACAGGCTTAAGAATAATGTTTCCAGAGTTTCCTGCAACTACAATTGACTTGGCAACATCGAAATCAATTACCAAATTATAAGATTGTCCTCCTTCAATAGGCTGGTTTACCTTAATTTTTAGACCACTTTGCTGTGCACTTGGAGTCTTTAATTCAAATTCATTTCCATCAGAAACCACGTAGTTGTTTTCTCCAAGAACCAATCTGATTTGATCAATTTCCCCTTCTTCAAAGTCCTCAGTTCCCAACAACAAAGAATTGTTACCAGTAAGGTCCAAAAGGTTGACCATTTTATCCCCAGGCTCATAATTCATTTCTCTCCAAGATGAATCATCATTCTCATCCGAGTTATCAGACTTCATTCGAACTCTCACAGCGAGAACCTCCACCCAAACTTCATCAAAATCTCCAGGGGCATCCACTAAGTAAAAATTTACTCGGGCCATTCCATTATCCGGTGAATCATTGAAATCACAAGCAACTGCAAAAATCGCAGTAATGGCAATCAGAAAATTAGAAATGTATTTTTTCATTGGTTTTAGTTTTAGTCTATAGTAGAACTTCCAAGCTCTATGCCAAGTTCAATATTTTATTCTTTTGAGGATTTAAGTCTAGACCTTCTTATTTTTGGGCATGATGAAATGGGAAAGACTCCTCACCCGAGGAAGATTTGGAGACAAACCTGGATTTATTCCAACTCAAGCCGCAAGAAGTGAATTCGAAATCGATTATGACAGAATTATTTTTTCTGCTCCATTCCGCAATTTACAAGATAAAACGCAAGTTTTTCCACTTCCTGAGCAAGCCTTTGTTCATACCCGATTAACTCACAGCTTAGAAGTTTCTTCCGTAGGCAGATCTTTGGGAAAAAGTGCCGGGGAATATTTGATTGAAAAATATCCAAGCCTTCAGAAATCAGGAATAAGCAGTTCAGAAATAGGTGGAATTGTAGCTGCAGCTGCTTTGACCCATGACATTGGAAACCCTCCTTTTGGCCATGCTGGAGAAGAGGCTATTTCTGATTTTTTTAAATTTCACCCTGCCGGAAAAATATGGGAAAACCACGTCAGATTAGAGCAATGGGCTGATTTATGTAATTTTGAAGGCAATGCACAGGGGTTCCGAATGCTGGTATCCAAGCAGTTTGGGCTCAAGCTCACTTATGCTACTTTGGCCGCATTTACCAAATATCCACGACCCAGTCAAATTGCCCATAGGGATATAGCTCGAAGGAGTCAGAAGAAGTTTGGCTTTTTCATCAATCAATTGACTGATTTTGAGCAGATGGCTTCTTTTCTGGGCTTAGAAAAAGCTACGGATGAATGTTGGTACAGGCACCCATTGGCTTTTTTGGTAGAGGCAGCAGATGATATTTGCTACAGCATTATAGACTTGGAAGACGGTTGCACCATGGGATTGGTGGGCTTTGATGAAACAGTCTCTTTACTTTCTCCTATTTTAAAAGACAGGTTTGATCCTAAAAAGCTTGAAAATAGAACATCTGCTCAAAATTTAGGCGCGCTGAGAGCTTTGGCTATTGGTGAGTTGATTCAAGAAACTGTGGAGGCTTTTGTACAATATGAGGAAAGTATGTGCAAAGGAAATTTTGACAAAGCACTGACCGATATCATTCCCTCTGCTAAGCATCTCCAAAAAATCACAGAAATCTCTGTTAAAAAAATCTACCGGTCTAAAGTAGTTTTGGAAAAAGAGGCTGCAGGATTTCAGGTTTTGGAAGGATTATTATCAGTTTTTTCAAAAGCACTGTATCATCAGTTTTATGCCCCAGAGAATTTCTCAGGCCAAGACAAAAGTATTCTTCGATTATTACCTGAAGACTTTCCTCTTAAAGGTTGGGGAGAAGAAGTGAATCCTTATCCACTCTTGAGAGCGCTAATCGACTTTATTTCAGGAATGACAGACAAATACGCCCTCAACCTATACCGCAGAGTAAATGGCATTTCCTTTCCGGGAAGTTAATTCTTCTGAATTTCCGGGAAATTCGATTATTTTTTAAAGAGTGGCAGAATCTTTACTTGAATCTATTAGGTTCAATTAGCGTTAGAATACTGACTTAGAATCAATCTTTTATGAAAAAAGCAATCTATATACTTCTGGCAATTTTTAGTTTTCTAATCCTGAGTGCAGTGGCGATTCCTATTATCTTTAAAGACAAAATCGTCGCAAAAATTAATCAGGAACTCGATGAGTCTATCAATGCTACAGTCTACTATAATCCTCAAAAAATATCCTTGAGCATTTTCCGAAGTTTTCCCGACGTCAGTGCTGGATTGGGAGATTTTGGAATTATCGGAAAAGACGAATTTGAAGGAGATACGCTGATTCAGGTAGATCAATTGGATCTGGATTTCAATTTAAAATCTGTTCTTTTCGGGGATTACCCTATGCTCACTGGCTTGCATTTGAATGGCGGCGATCTTTATATCAAAGTCTTAGAAGACGGAACAGCCAATTATGACATTACCAAATCTTCAGACTCTGAATCAGAATCATCTGAAAGCAACTTTAGAATAGGCATCGAGCAAATCGAAGTGAATCACGTCAACATGATTTATGATGATAGATCCTTGCAGTTTACTATGGCCTTAGCGGATATCATGGCAAGAGGCTCTGGCGATTTTACCTTGGATGTTTATGATTTGCCTGTCAAAGCTACAGCGACTATCGCCGATATGTCTTATGAAGGAACTCATTATCTGACCAACAAAAAATTTCAGGGAGATGCCACTGTTCAGGTCGATCTGGAGAACATGAAATTCAGTTTTGAAAATGGAAAATTTGGCCTGAATGATTTTCTATTCAACATGAATGGCTTTGTAGCCTTACCCGAAGAAGGAGTCGATTATGATCTAGCTTTTGTTGCTCCTGATTCGGACTTTAAAAGTTTTCTTTCTTTAGTTCCGGGAATGTACACCGAAAGCTTCTCTTCTATCAAATCTTCAGGAACTATGAGTTTTGAAGGTTTTATCAAGGGACTTTACACTGATACCAGTATTCCTTCTTTTGATATTAATCTTCAAATTAAAGACGGAATGTTTCAGTACCCAGAACTTCCTAAGCCTGTGGACAAAATTAACGTCAGCATGGCGATAAAGAATGAAACCTCCCAACTTGAGAATACCTCTATTCAGATTCCTACTTTTTCCATGAATTTTGGTTCAAATCCCATCTCAGGGAATTTCACGCTTCAAAACCTCAAGGATTACCTGATGGAAGGGGAGCTGAATGGTAAGCTTAACTTAAAAGAACTGACTTCTATTTTCCCGATTGAAGGAACTAGCCTAGCAGGAAATCTGGACTTTAGCGCACGTGCCAAAGGCAGATATGATTCCACCAATAAAGTATTACCTGCTATTGCTGCCCAGTTTAAATTTTCTGAGGGATATGTGAAAAACGCAGAGTATCCTGCCGCATTAGAAAAAATTCATGCAGTTGCCTCGATTCGAAGTGATAAGGGAAGCATGCAGGATTTTGTAGCGGACTTCAGCAGTTTTGGTTTTGAGCTGGAAGGTGAAAAAATCGAGGGAAACCTGAAAATAGCGGATTTTGAGGCACTCAACTGGAAAGGTGCTGTAGCGGGAGCGGTGGACTTAGAGAAAATCATGGCGATTTTCCCAATTGCAGATACCGAATTGAAAGGAAAAATTCAGGCAAATATCAACAGTACCGGCTCTTATCAGGATGTGGAAAAAGAGCAGTTTTCTAGAATCAATACTTCAGGAGACCTGACTATTTCCCAATTTTTCTTCAAATCTAAAGACTATCCTCAGGGAGTGGCAATCAAACAAGCTAAAGCCAATTTCAACCCTCAGCGAGCTGAATTGGTGGAGTTTGATTCGAAACTGGGAAAAAGCCCACTGACAGCTTCCGGTTTTCTATCCAACTATATGGATTATTTGCTTTCAGAAAACGGAACATTGAAAGGACAGCTTTCCCTGAACAGTTCCTATTTTGATATCAATGAATGGATGAGCGAGAGTAGTACCTCAACCACAGACAGCAGTAAACTGGAAGTGATCGCTCTACCAAAAAATATTGACTTCACCATGGCTGTTAAAGCGGATGAGGTAATCTATGATAACCTCAATCTCAAAGAGGTCCGAGGAACCATGGTTTTAAGAGAAGGAATTCTCAGCTTCAATGAGGCAGGAATGAAAACCCTGGATGGGCGAATTACGCTGAATGGAAACTATGACCCTAGAGATATCGCCAATCCAAAATTCGATATGAGTTTGGATATCTCTGAATTAAGTATTGCCAAAGCATTTCAAAGCCTCACCACAGTCAAGGCTTTTGCTCCGATTGCCAAGGATATCACCGGCCGATTCAATACCAAGCTCAATTTCAGTGGCCTTTTGGGTCCAGACATGATGCCTGTGCTTTCCTCTTTGGATGTATCCGGAATTTTGGCGATTGCCGAAGCTGCCTTGAAAGAAAATAAAATACTGGAAGGCTTGACCAGCCTTACCAAATTAAAGGATGCCAACACCATCCAACTGAGAAATATTAAAGTTCCGATTAGTATTGAAAACGGGATGATGGAAGTAAAACCTTTCGATGTGAAATTATGGGATTATCAAACCACCGTACAAGGAACAGCCGGGTTTGACGGGTCCATTAATTATTTATTGAACATGCAGGTGCCGGCTGGGAAATTTGGAGCACAGGCTAATAGTATTTTAGCTAGTATTTCAGGAAGCCAGGCAAATGAGTCTACATTGATTCCTTTATCCATCAACTTGGCCGGTACTTATAATCAGCCTAAAGTGAGTTTGGCCGGAGGAAATAGTATAGAGACACTGCTGGCAAATGCGCTCAGATCCAGATTTGATTCCGAAAAACAAAACTTTCAAAATCAGGCTCAAGAGCAATTTCAGGCAGCACAAGACAGCATAAAAAATCAGCTGAAACTCAAAGCTGAAATGGTTCAGGACAGCGTGAAGAAAGAATTACAAAAGAAAACAGGCGAAAGTACAGAAAAGGTAGTACAGGAGGCAAAGAGTATATTGAAAGGAGTACTCAAAGGAACTCCAAAACCCACAAAGCCGGATACTACTTCTACCAAAAATTAATAAAAAAGGCCTCCTGTCGCATTCATAACAGGAGGCCTTTCTCAATCTATCTGTGTTTACTTAAAAAGGATATTTTCCAGCCTCAATCATATAATCAGCTATTTGTCTTCTCAGCTCTTTGGTATTGATCAGATCCATTTTGGTAAACCTCTTCAATCCCATCAACATCACTTTTTGCTCATCTCCTTTGGTGAATGAAGCAATGGCTTCTTTAGCTGCTGCGTTGATTTTTTCCACTGCTTCTGAAAGATAAACCTGAGCCATAGCAATTTGATGCTTGCAAGCTTCTTCTCCTTTGATACTTACCAGTTTTTCAGCTCTTAAAATCGCTGACTCTGCTGCATAAATTTCAATCATCACATCAGCCAGATTCATCATGATTTCCTGCTCATCTTCAATTTTATCCTGAAGAGCCATGGCTGCTTTTCCACCAACCATCAAGAAAACCTTCTTCAGCTTAACCAAAACATCTTTTTCTGATGCGAATAACTCAGAAGTATCAACAGTTTCAAAGGATGGAACAGATGTCAATTCTTTGGAAACAGCCATTGCCGGCTCAAAAAGGTTGATTTCACCTTTCATCGCTCTCTTCAATAGCATTCCAACCATCAACATTCTGTTGATTTCATTAGTCCCTTCATAAATTCTGGCAATACGCGCATCTCTATAGGCTCTTTCCATAGGAGCATCGGCAGAATATCCCATGCCACCATATACCTGAACGCCTTGATCTACGACAAAATCCAAAACTTCTGATCCATGTACTTTAGCTATTGCTGCTTCAATTGCAAACTGTTCCAAAGCCTTCAATTTTGCTTCCGCATCAGGCATGCCTTCTGCAGCCAAAGCATCCATGCGATCTTCAATATCTTGTCCTGCACGATAGCAAAGAGATTCCGAAACAAATGTACGGGTAGCCATTTCTGCCAACATTCTCTTTACAGCTCCGAAAGAATTGATACTAACTCCGAACTGCTTTCTTTCTGTGGAATATTTTACTGCCAAAGAAGTCACAGTACGAACCCCTCCCAATACTCCGGCTCCTAATTTTACCCTTCCGATATTCAGGATATTCACAGCGATCTTAAAGCCATTTTCTCTATCAGAAAGCATATTTTCCACAGGCACTTTGCAATCATTGAAGAAGACCTGACGGGTAGAAGAACCTTTGATACCCATTTTCTTTTCTTCTTCATTCATTGTAATCCCGCCAAAGGATTTTTCTACGATGAAAGCTGTCAGATTTTTATCATTCTCAATTTTTGCAAACACGATGAATAAGTCTGCAAAACCTGCATTGGAAATCCACATTTTCTGTCCATTGATCAGATAATGTTTTCCATCTTCGGTAAGAGTTGCTTTGGTTTTACCGCTATTTGCATCTGAGCCAGCGTCCGGTTCGGTCAAACAATAGCATGCTGCCCATTCACCAGTTGCCAGTTTAGGAAGGTACTTTTGCTTTTGCTCTTCGTTTCCATAGTACAAAATAGGAAGCGTACCAATTCCCGTATGTGCTCCATAAGTTGTGGAGAAAGAACCAGCAGCTCCAATAATATCAGCAATCAACATGGAAGTGTTGAAGCTCATACCCATTCCACCAAATTCTTCCGGAACAGAAATACCCAATAGACCAAGTTCACCCGCCTTTTTGAAAATGGAAGGAACCAAATCCGGATTTTTCATACTGTCAATTTCCTCGATATTCGGAGTGATTTCCGTATCGATAAAATCCTGACATGCCTGAGCCATCATTTTTTGCTCTTCAGTAAATTGCTCTGGAATAAAGATGTCCTGGGCATCTGTTTCCCGAATGAGGAATTCTCCTCCTTGGATTGATTTTGATAGAGTTGTCATTTTATTTTTTATATTCTTTTATTTCAATAGTTCATAAATTCCAGCAACTCCCTGACCACCACCTACACAGGCCGTGACCATTCCGTACTTGGAATTTCTTCTTCTCATTTCATTGAAGAGCTGCACTGATAATTTCGCTCCTGTACATCCCAGCGGGTGACCTAATGCAACAGCACCACCATTTACATTCACCAATTCTTCATCCATATCCAGTGATCTGATTACTGCTAAAGCTTGAGCTGCGAAGGCTTCATTCAATTCTACCAAGCCAATATCTGACATAGACAAACCAGCTTGTTTCAAGGCTTTTGGCACTGCTTCTTTGGGTCCTATTCCCATGATTCTAGGATCTACCCCAGCCACTGAATAAGACATCATTCTTGCAACGGGGTCTAAATTCAAGGATTTCATTAATCGCTCAGACATGACAACCACGAAGGCTGCACCGTCGGAAGTTTGGGAAGAGTTACCTGCAGTTACCTGCCCACCATTTTTGAAAGCCGGTTTTAATTTTGCCAAAACCTCCATGGAAGTTTCTGCTCGAGGGCCTTCGTCTGTATCTACTACAAACTTTCTTGTTTTCTTTTTCCCTTTTTCATCCAGGTAGGTTTCTTCTACTTCTACTGGAACTATCTCATCTTTAAATTTTCCACCATTAATTGCAGCTAGTGCTCTCTCGTGGGATCGAACCGAAAATGCATCGGAGTCTTCTCGGGTAATGGAGTATTCTTTGGCCAATTCCTCAGCTGTTAAGCCCATACTTAAATAGTAGGATGGATGCTCAGAGGCAATTTTCCAGTTTAGAGCAGTTTTGTAGCCCATCATTGGTACCAAAGACATAGATTCTGTGCCACCTGCTATGATACAATCAGCCATTCCAGCTTTAATTTTACCAACAGCCAATGCAATGGCTTCCAATCCAGATCCGCAATAGCGGTTGATGATAAATCCTGGATTATCTATGCCTAAAGCCAGCAAAGAAATCATTCTTCCCATCTGCATTCCCTGTTCTGCTTCAGGTACTGCATTTCCTACTATGAGATCATCGACCATTTTAGCCTCCAGTCCCGGAGTGTTGGCCACCAAATGCTTGATTACATCTGCAGCCAAATCATCCGGTCTGTAAAATCGAAATCCTCCTTTTTTGGATTTTCCAACTGCTGATCTATATCCGTTAATTATATATGCGTCCATGGTTAGTTTACTTGAGTGTCTATTGTTAATTTTTAAAGTGCATCTTTTAAATAAGAAGCGAGAGATTAGATACGAGAAGCGAGAGCATGAGCTAGTAAGGGTTTGACTCTATGTTAGATTTAAGACCAATTAGCATTTTCTGTATTTCGTCAAGTTCAAGATTGATAGATTCGAATGCTTCTTGGTTCAACAATCCTACTCTAGTTGCGATAATCGTTTGAGTCTCCAATTCAAAACTTTCACCTAAACTTATATCAAGACAATTTGAAAACGCTTTTGAAGAATTTCTTGCGGTTCCTTCAGCAATATTTGAAGGAATAGATACACTAGATCTTCTCATTTGAGAGGTCATTCCGAATCTCTCTTCGGAAGGAAATAGCGCCGTTGTTTCATAAACTTTTACTGCCAAATCCACCGATTTTCTCCAAACAGTCAGGTTTTTAAAATTATGTCTCAACTTCATAAGTCATCTGGTAAAAATGTTAACTAATGGTCTCTAGATTCTCGATTCTAGCTTCTCATCTCTAATTTCTAAGTGGTTTTCCTTTGAATAGGATGCTATGAATCCTTTCCAAAGTCTTTTTCTCTCCAGTCAAACTCAGAAATGCTTCTCTTTCCAGATCCAGTAAATACTGTTCTGAAACCTCTGTTGGGGAAGACAAATCTCCTCCAGACATTACCCAAGCCAGTTTTCTAGCAATTTTTGCGTCATGCTCTGAGATGTAAGCACCATATCTCATTCCGGTAATTCCAGCTTCAAATAGAGCTAAAGAGGTTTTTCCCAAAACTCGAATATTGCTTTGCTGAACAGGTTGAGTATAACCCGCCTCATGTAGCTCTAATACTTTTGCTTTTGCTTCTGCTAGTTGACGCTTTCTGTTTAAGGTAATGCCGTCCTGATTTCTCAGATAACCCAGGTTTTTTGCCTCGGCAGCCGAAGTGGACACCTTTGCCATGGCGATATTCATGAAATATTCCTGTAACAGGTTCAATTCCACATCTCCATCTTTCACGGTATTGGCAAAGCGTTTGGTCATTTCTTTAGTACCGCCACCTGCAGGAATGAGACCTACCCCAACTTCCACTAATCCCATGTACAATTCTGCATGCGCTTGAATATGATCTGCATGAAGGGATAATTCACAACCCCCACCCAAGGCCATGTTATGAGGAGCTACCACAACCGGAACCGAAGAATATCTAGCTCTCATCATAGTGTTTTGGAATTGAGCAATCATCAGATTGATTTCGTCAAACTCCTGATCTCCGGCAAACATGAACAACATTGCCAAGTTGGCTCCGGCTGAGAAGTTTCCTCCTTCATTTCCGATTACCAAACCTTTGTAGGACTTCTCCGCCAGTCCAATCGCTGTGTTGATTCCTTCGATTACTTCAGCGCCCAGGGAGTTCATCTTGGTATGGAATTCCAATCCAATGACATCATCTCCCATATCATATACACTTGCACCCGCATTTCCCCAGAGTTTTTTACCTGAAGCCTTGAGAGTATCCAACAATATAAAATCTTCTATACCCGGAATTTCTACGTAAGATTTGGATGGGATATCGTAGTAGAGTTTTTTACCATTTTCAACTTTGTAGAAAGATTCATTTCCTGCTTTTAGCATTTCATGAACCCAATCAGCAGCTTTTTCACCCGCCGCTTCCATTTTATCTACAGTTTCCTTCACTCCTAGAATATCCCAGGTTTCAAAAGGACCCAATTCCCAACCAAAACCTGCGCATACTGCTTGATCAATCCTGTACAATTCATCAGATATTTCTGGAATTCTATGAGAGCAATATTTGAATAAATCATAGAAAGAAGCTCTATAAAATTCACCGGCTTTATCATCAAAATTCATTAAGAATTTGATTCTCTTTTTCAAATCCTCGATATCCTTTGCTGCTTCAAGTGCTTTGATTTTTGGTTTTTCTACATCCTTGTATTCAAAGGTTTCGAAATCCAATTCCTTGAGTTCTTTACTTCCGTCTTTGTGACGGATCATTTTAAAATAGCCTTGGCCTGTTTTATCCCCGAACCATTTGTTGTTATATAAGACCTCCATAATTTTTGGAAGCTTAAACTTATCTCTGGACTCGTCGTGCGGAAGTGCTTTATATAAGTTGTTGGCAACATTGACAGTAGTGTCCAAACCTACCACATCCATCGTTCTGAAGGTTGCTGATTTTGCTCTACCGATTACAGGTCCTGTCATCTTATCAATTTCAGACACACCAAATCCCATCTTCTCGATGGTATGCATCCCAGAAATAATGGCATAAACTCCAATTCTATTGGCAATAAAGGCTGGAGTATCTTTACAAAGCACAGTTTCCTTTCCAAGGAATCTATCTCCATAATCCATCAAGAAATCGACAATTTCTGGATCAGTCTTAGGACCAGGAATGATTTCTAATAATCTTAGATATCTAGGTGGATTGAAAAAGTGAGTTCCTGCGAAATTTTTCTGAAAATCCTCGCTTCTACCTTCACACATCATGTGCATAGGAATACCGGAAGTATTCGAGGTAATCAAAGTGCCAGGCTTTCTGAATTTTTCGACTTTTTCAAATAGTTGTTGCTTGATATCCAACCTTTCTACAACTACCTCAATGATCCAGTCATAATCTTTAATTTTTGACAAATCATCATCAAAATTTCCTGTAGTGATCCTTGATGCAAAGGATTTGTCGTAGATGGCAGAAGGATTCGACTTCAATGTATTTTGAAGTGCAGTAGTGACAATTCTGTTTCTTACAGCAGGGTGTTCTTTGGTAAGGCCTTTCTTCTGCTCTTCTTCTGTGAGCTCAAAAGGTACAATGTCCAGTAAAAGCACCTGTACACCAATATTGGCAAAATGACAGGCAATTCTGGAACCCATTACTCCGGAACCTAAAACGGCTACTTTTTTAATGGTTTTGTTCATTTTTTTGGGTTTTTTGGTAGTCTTGATTCCAAGGAGAATCTTGGAAATTATAGTTCATATATAGGTTTATTCACTTCAATCCCGCTAAACTGGTCAATGACCATCTGGATTTTTTCAAAGGTGGCAAAGAAGCTTTCCAAATCTTTTTCAGGAATAACCTGTCGGATCTGTTCATTAAATTCTTTGATCGTCTTCACTGATATTTCCTTTTTTCGCTTTCCCTCTTCAGTCAGATAAATTCTCACTGATCGCTTATCCACCAAATCAGGTTTTTTGTAGACTAATCCTTTTTCTTCCATAGTCTTCAGCATGCGGGTTAGGCTTCTTGTTTCCAAACCAATTTTGGGAGCAATCTTCGTTGCCGGTGTACCTTCTTTGGAATTTATATTAATCAACACAAAACCAATAGCAGTGGTAAAGCCTTCCTCAGCTGCATGTTGATTATACATTCTGGAAATGGCGTGCCAGGCACTCTTAATGTGAAAATCTACTGTTTCTTCTCTCTTCATACGGATCTCCCATTGTTTTGAGGAGACCTAATTTAAAAAAATTTTGTATGCATGCATACTATATTTGAAAAAAAGTTATGCATGCATCACAAATATTGATTGGAATTAACAAATATTATAAAATATTATTTTAATTAATTTCAATTATTTGAAATTATCAGAATATAATTAATAAACTGAGGTTCTTTCGGAATTTTCTTTTGATTACTGGGATTAAGGACTTAAAAGTCATTTACAGAAACTTTTTGACTCAAATCAAACCTGATAAATGGCTTCTATTTCATCGGCATATTTCTGATGGATTACTTTTCGCTTCAATTTCATCGTAGGAGTCAGTTCTCCTGATTCTACTCCCCAAGCTTCAGGCAGTAATCTAAAGCGTTTGATCTGCTCCCATTTTCCAAAATATTTATTGAGAGAATCAACCTCAGATTGGTACTTCTCCAGAATATCTTCTCTTTGGATCATTTCTCTATCTGTGGTGTAAGGAATATCTTTTCGCTTACAATATTCTCTCAAGCCATCAAAACTCGGTACGATCAATGCACCAGGGAAATTTCTGTTATCACCTACGACAATCAACTGCTCAATCAAGGTAGATTCCTTGAATTTATTCTCCATCACCTGAGGCGCTATATATTTTCCTCCCGAGGTTTTGAACATCTCTTTTTTACGATCAGTGATTCGGAGATAATTTCCATCTAGCTCGCCTATATCTCCTGTGTGAAACCAGCCATTCTTAAGTACCTCTGCGGTCATCTCAGGGTTCTTGTAGTACCCTTGCATGACATTGGGTCCTTTGACAAGGATTTCACCGTCTTCTGCGATTTTCACTTCCACATCTTTGACAATCTTGCCAACCCAACCAATTCTGATTTCCTCATGATTGGAAATCGAAGCAGTCACCACGGGAGAAGTTTCCGTCAGACCATAACCTTCACAGACTTTTATTCCTGCAGCCCAAAAAACTCTGGCCAATCTAGGTTGCAAAGCGGAGGCTCCAGAATTAATCTGCATGATATTTCCGCCTAATGCCTCTCTCCATTTTGAGAAAATGAGCTTGTTAGCAATTTTGAGTTGAAAATTATACCATCCACCCATATCTGCAGCAGGATCATATTTTAATCCAAGATTTAATGCCCAGAAAAACAATTGCTTTTTAATACCTGATAACTCATAGCCTTTTGCTACAATTTTGTCATAAACTTTTTCCAAAAGTCTCGGAACCGTGTTGAATACATGTGGCTGTACCTCCTTTAAGTTTTCACCAATACTATCCATATTCTCTGCATAGTAAATCGAGAAACCCAAGTAGAAGAAACAGAAGGATGCTGTCCTTTCGAAAATGTGGCAAAGCGGAAGGAAACTCAAAACTTTGGAGATACCTTCTGGTGGACTCATGATATGAGAAACCGACAAAACATTGCTTAATACATTATGATGAGTCAACATCACTCCCTTTGGTCTCCCTGTCGTTCCAGATGTATAAATAATCGTAAATAAATCCTCGGATTTCACGGCAGCTTTTGATTTTTCCAATAAGGAAAGATCGCCAGAAAGGCCAGTCTCCTTTAAAGAAGTCCAGTGCTCAACGCCATCAATTTTATCAAAAGAATAAATTTTGCGATCTCCTGCTACCTCAATCGCTTTTTCATAAATAGTAGTATCCCCAACAAAAATCATTTTGACTTCAGCATGATCAAATATGTAAGCATAATCATCACTGGTAATGGTTGGATACATAGGAACAGAAATCGCTCCTATTTGCTGCAAAGCCAAATCAACAAAATTCCATTCCGGTCTATTTTCTGAAATAATAGCCACTTTATCTCCTGCAGCAATATTTGCTTTCATGAAAGCCAAACTCAGATTATCGATGATCTCTTTGACATCTCTCGAAGAATAAGTAATCCATTCTCCATTTTCTTTTCTGGCAACGGCATCTGTTTTATCAAATTTGGCAATCTGATAAGGCACTAAATCAAAAAGACGGTTCAATTCCATGGGTTTATTGTTTATGGGCTAAGAGATCTATTGTCCGAAGGTTTGAATTTTTCTTTATAACTACTAACTCAAGTCTGCGGAAAACGGTTGATTTTTTGTTTGTATTGAAAATTGACTTGCTCCTAATATAACCAAAAAATAAAATTGAAAGGATAGCTATCCACAGTATTCACTTGCTTATAACTCTATTAGATTAATTTTTAAAAAATTTCTTATTAAGGTTATTAAGGCTGTGGAAATGTTGGTAAGTGTTGATTTCTTGATTCCCCACTTTCCTTCCAATCTTATACATTACTTATCTACGACTTATCCTCAGTTTATCCACTTGTATCTATTTGATCAAAAAGAGTTTATAGCTAACTCGATATTTTTGTGGATGAGCTCTGTGTTTTGAAAGGTGTCTAACTATGCTGTGGAAATCTTATGTGATCTCTGTTGATAGATCTTAGCTTATCCCCTTTTTCGGAGGCTTTACTTTTCAAACTCTTGTCTCTGGTGTATAAGTGTGAGTTAAGCCCACTTTATGCTTTACTTATCCACCGTCTTCTGATGGGTTGTCCACAGGTTTTTTCTGACTGATTCCAGTAGGTTTTGAAGGTTCAATGATGATTCCATCATTAGTCCATCCGCCTCTTATGATAATATCTGTACTTGAATTCTCTGGGTTTTTAAAATAGAAAATTCTTTCAGCCTGTTTATTTTCAAAGAAATTTCCGGGGTCCCACCTTCCGTTTCCATTTCTATCCTCTATCACTCTTATCTTATAAGTTCCTGCTTCTATCCGTTCAAAACGGAAATTATTGGTGTCTATAAGCTTCTTTTCTGCCTTTAATTCATCCTTGTTATCAAGCAACTGTACTACAAATGGAGGTTCTGCATTATTAATTCTGCCGGCCAGTAAGTCTGCTAAAGTTTCTGGTCTTATTTTTCGATAATTAGCTTTTAATTCTTTTAGATTATACTGAAGCTGTATATCCTGAAAAGTAGAATCTGCAACTGTCAGAGTTACAACATCGGATTGTGTGCTGTCTGGAATGGATACCTTTAATCGGAGAACATTTCTCATACTTGAATCTTCAAAATAGTACATCTCTGGTCCTATTTTGATACTTCTTACTGAGTCTAGTGGGATATAAAGAGAATCTGTATGGATCTTTGTTATTGGCTTATTAAAACTTAGGATGGCCTCCATAGTGCCAGTGAAATTTTTGCCCGAATTAGCTGTTACAGTTAATTCCTCTGGTTTTCTTTCATTGACTGGAAATTTGACATAGATCAGTGTATCAATTTGATATCCTACAGAATCAATCAACTTAACTTTAAATGCTAAGCTATCAGGAATGCTTTTATCTGAAAATAACCGAATCCTTTTGTCTTCTTTAGTGTAAAATATGCTCTTTCCTAAACTCTCATTTTCAAGCTTGATGTCTACCGCATTTTTATTGAGGATCAAATCATAGCTTCCATTAGTAAAAGATGATCTGAGTAATCTAATAGGTGTTAAATCCGCTTGAGATAGATTGAATATGGCTCCTTCAATATTTTCTTCAATGGTGATTGTGTCTTTTAAAAAATCGTGAGCCTCAGATTTGAATTCTGCCTTTAAACTGTTGTTAGCATCATTCCAAGCATAGGCTCTGTAATTTCCATTCTTGATATTGCTTATTTTGAATTGGCCGGTACTGTCTACTTGCGATATATAATAAGGTGCTGCAGTAAATAAATCTGTTGTGTCATTTTCTGGATATAAGCCTACCAATACGTTTTTGAAATCCGACTGTTTATCTGGGAAATAGAAATTAACCTGACCACTCAATTCCAGGCTATCTATACTTGAACCTGTGGAAAAGACAATTTTTAGATTTTCTGCAGGATTTCCCTCTGATAAGTCCTGAACTGATTTTTGAAAATTGAATACGTAGGTAGTGTTATCTTCTAATTCCTGATTAAGTTCTATTGTGACAGTATTTTTTAAAGCGGTGGTTACCACCTCATCCTTTTTTACTCTTGGAGTGATGATGATGTTTTTATTGGGGTTATCTAGTTTGATATATTCATCAAATACTAAGACTATCTCTTCGGGTTTGATATTTATTGATTGGTCTTTAGGATTTGCCTCCAATAATTTTGGTGGGTCCTCATCTCTAGGTCCTCCCTGAGGTGTACTTTGTTTTGCGCATTGAGTGAATAATGCAACAGAAAAAACTAATAGAAAGGTATATTTTATCTTCACTTTTTCTGAAGGATATATAGGTTGCTTGAATAATTACCGGTCTTTCTTCCTGATTTATTTGATTTTAATCCTGTCCAAAATGACTTGCTGTAATTGCTTAGAATATTGGATTCTGGATTCTGATATTTTTCTGATAAAAGTGACACATAATAACTGTCGAATATCATTGGCTTTTTTTCCTTGATACTTAAATCAAATTCTTCTGCCAGATAATTTATAGACTTTTCATTGAAATGATAAAGATGTCTAGGTACATCCCAACCTGCCCAGAATTCTCCATATTGATTGGCATCTTCACTTTCAAAATTTGGGATTGCTAAAATGATATAACCATCTGATTTTAAATGACTTAATACCTTTCTGAACCCTTTTCTTAAAGAATGAATATGTTCTAATACATGGAATAGCGTAATTACATCAAACTCTTTCTTTAGATCTAAATCAATTAGATTTTTATGGACTTTTTGTTGTAGATTTTCTTTTGCTAGCTTCCTGGCATTTTTATTTGGCTCTAAGCCTTCTACATTCCATCCGTTCTTTTTGGTATAAGTTAAAAACTCTCCAGTTCCACAGCCTATATCCAAAATTGATTTCTCTGTTTTTAATGATTCTATCAACTTGAATTTTTTCTTGATAGAAATCTTTCTGACTTTAGAATAGATTAGAGCTGTTAAAGATTTGCTCTTCGTGGAATGAGAGTAATATTCCGGAAAGTCATAATAAGGAGCTATTGCTTTTTCTGTTGGTCTAGGATTGGTAAATACCAACTGACATTTTGTGCATTTACACAAAATGAATTTCTCCTTACTTACAGCGAAATCCGGGATCTCGGTGTAATTAAGAAAAAGCCCACTCTTACAAAGCGGGCATTTAGTTAATCTTTCTACAGGTTTATCTTCCAAGGTAAACAGTCAATATGGATAGGTCAGCTGGTGATACCCCACTTATTCGGGAAGCTTGACCCAATGTTTCTGGTCTAATTTTATTCAATTTTTGTTTTCCTTCAGCAGATAAAGCAGGGATAGCTAAATAATCAAATCTCTGAGGGATTCTAAAGTTTTCCATATTAGAAAGCTTCTCCACCATTTGCTGTTCTTTTTCTATATAGCTATCGTATTTGATTTGAATTTCTGCTTGCTCTAATACTTCGGTTGGATATTTTGATAAATAAGTAGCCAATTCTTTATCCAGCTTTTTCAAATCACTTATCCCGATTTGAGGCCTTTTTAGAAGTTTTTCAGCACTGATTTTTTCCTTGATAGCAGCTGTATCAATAGCTTCCAGTCCCTCATTTGTTGTTTCGTCAGGAAGTAGCTTTTTCTGTTTCAAATCATTGATCAATTTTGCAGTTTGCTCTTTTTTATCCTGCATCTTATCAAATCTTTTTTGATCAGCTAAACCGATAGAATAGCCCAACTCCGTTAACCTCAAATCAGCGTTATCCTGTCTAAGCAATAATCGGAATTCAGCTCTGGAAGTGAACATTCTATAAGGCTCCTCTGTACCTTTATTGATTAGATCATCTATGAGTACTCCTATGTATGCATCTGATCTTTTCAATATAAATGGATCTTTTTCCTGAGTTTTCAGTGCTGCATTGATTCCTGCGACTAGACCCTGAGAAGCTGCTTCTTCATATCCAGTTGTACCATTGATCTGACCTGCAAAGAATAGGTTTTCTACCAATTGTGTTTCAAGTGTAATCTTGAGTTGAGTTGGTGGGAAGAAGTCGTATTCTATGGCATATCCTGGACGAAACATTTTCGCATTTTCAAATCCTGGAATTTGCCTCATGGCTTTCTGCTGAACGTCTTCTGGTAGTGAAGTAGAAAAACCGTTTACGTAGATTTCTACAGTGTTCCATCCTTCTGGTTCAACAAATATCTGATGTCTTTCCCTTTCGGCGAAGCGGTTGATTTTATCTTCAATTGATGGACAGTAGCGTGGACCTAAACCTTGAATTCGGCCATTAAACATAGGAGATCTGTCAAAACCAGTTTCCAGTGTTTGGTGTACATCTTTATTGGTGTAAGTAATCCAACATGACCTTTGTTCTTTCAAAGGACTTGTTTCATCAGAATAAGAGAATTTTTCAGGGTTCTCATCTCCGTGTTGAACTTCCATTTTGGAATAGTCAAGACTTCTACCATCTACTCTTGGAGGAGTTCCGGTTTTCATTCTTCCCGCTTCGAATCCTAAACTCACCAATTGTTCTGTAATTCCTTTAGCTGCTGCTTCTCCAGTTCTTCCTCCTCCAAACTGTTTTTCTCCTATATGAATGATCCCGTTTAAGAATGTTCCATTGGTAAGGACAACTGTTTCCGATTCAATTTCTAAACCTATTCCGGTTTTAACGCCTACTACTCTTTTGTCTTTGACAATGATTCCAGTAATCATTTCTTGCCAAAAGTCTACATTGGGTGTTGCTTCTAAGGCCAATCTCCATTCCTCAGCAAATCTCATCCTGTCATTTTGAGACCTTGGAGACCACATGGCAGGACCTTTTGATCTATTAAGCATACGGAATTGTATCATGGATTTATCTGAAATAATCCCAGACATACCTCCGAGTGCATCAATCTCCCGTACAATTTGTCCTTTAGCGACACCACCCATTGCAGGATTACAGGACATCTGTGCGATGGTATTCATGTTCATGGTACATAATAACACCTTAGAACCCATCTTTGCTGCGGCATGTGCTGCTTCACATCCGGCATGCCCCGCACCTACTACTATGACATCATATTTTTGAAACATGATAATTTTCCTTTACTGTTTCACGTGGAACACTTACTAATGAAGTGTGCAATTTGATTTACTGTTCCACGTGGAACACTATGATTTTTTATATAATTCAATAGCGAACTCTTCCTTTGTTCTCATGAGTTCTGCTTCTTCTTTCTTCTTGTCTTTGTATCCAATCAGATGAAATAAACCGTGACTAATCACCCGGCTTAATTCATCTTCCTCTTGGACTAGGTGTTTGGATGCATTTTCCTGAACTCTATCAATACTGATGAAAATGTCTCCTTCGATAAGTCCATCTTCTTCTGAATTGTCAAAGGTGATAATATCTGTATAAGTGTGGTGATTTAAATACTCCACATTGATTTGGTACAAATATTCATCTGAACAGAAAATATAATTGAGATCTGAAATCTGAAAGGATTCCGATTTGGCAATTTCTTTAAGCCATTGCTTTCTCTTGTTTTTCTGCTTGAGCTGAAAAGGGCTGTCTTCAGTAAAGAAATTAATTGCCATGTTAATCCATGTAAAAGGAAAGGATTGTTTTCTTTCCGTTTTCTTCAAACTTTACCTCATCAGTCAAATGTCGAATCAAGAAGATTCCTCTGCCTCCTGGTTTGGCGATATTTTCCGGGGAAGTAGGATCAGGTAATTGTTCCAAATCAAAACCCTCTCCTTCATCTTCGATGATGAATTGCAGTTGATCCTCTTCTGCTTTCAATTCCAGATGAACCAGCTTGTTCTTGTTACTTTGGTTTCCGTGAATGATAGCATTACTGATACATTCTGTGACAGAAATCATAATATTCCCATAGATATCATCATTGATTTCAAACTTCTCGCGAGCATTGTCAATGAAGCTCTCAATGATTTTTATGTTCTCAATCAGTGATGGTATTGAAATTTTTATAGAATTCATTCCTTTTATATGCTATGGGTAATATTTATTTGCGTTTAATCTTCAATTTCTAAAACAATCGGACAATGATCCGAATGCACCACATTTGGCAAAATTACTGAGCTTTTTAATTTGTTCTGCATTTCCGCAGTAGCCATATGATAATCTATACGCCATCCCAGATTTTTTGATCGTGCATTTGCCCGATAACTCCACCAAGTGTATTGATGAGGGTCTGGATTAAAGTGTCTGAAACTATCCACAAATCCTGATTCGGTGAATTTATCCATCCAGGCTCTTTCTTCTGGCAAGAATCCTGAAGAGTTTTTATTTGACACAGGATTATGAATATCTATGGCCTTGTGACAAATATTATAATCTCCGCTTAAAATCAAATTAGGATGCTCTTTTCTCAAATCTTGCATATATCCATAGATATCATCCAAGAACTCATATTTGAAGTCTTGTCGTATATCTCCAGTGGTTCCTGAAGGAAAATACGCAGATAAAAAGGAGAAATTATCAAATTCTGCCTGAATCAATCTTCCTTCATCATCGTATTTGTCCAAACCCATTCCCATTTTGATTGATTTGGGTTTGATTTTGGTGAATATGGCTACTCCGGAATATCCCTTTTTGACAGCAGGAAACCAATGTAACTCGTAGCCTAAGTCAGTAAATATACTTGGTTCAATTTGGGAAATATCTGCTTTAAGTTCTTGAATTCCAATGATATCTGGGTTTTCAGTCTTCAACCAATCCACAAATCCTTTGTTGATGGCAGCCCTGATTCCATTTACATTGTATGAAATAATTTTCATGCTTAATCAATCTCTATTTGGTACTCTTTTTCAAAATATTCCAAAACCTGAATCTTCAGTAGCTTTTCCTGCTCCAATAAATCGAAGCGAGGAAGTTCTTTTATTAGTTTCCAATGAGGCCAGCCTTCTTGATCTACAAAATCCAATTCGTAAAACCCTGCTAGACTTAAGACCTTGCAAACAGCAATATGCATCAAATCCTGCTTTTGCTCCTTTGAAAATGTCTTGGCCCCTTTTCCTAGTTCCTGAACACCTATTAAGAATAAAACTCCATTGAGATCTTTGGGTTTTTTCCCAATAGTATCTTCCAGCCCAACCAATAGTTTGGACCATTTTCTCTCCAGGTCTAGATCTTTTTTAAACACTTATATTATTGATTTTCAAGTTCTTCCCAATATTCAGTCGCCCTTCTTAAATGAGGAATGACGATGCTGCCACCTATTAATGTTGCGATGGAGAATACTTCAAATATTTCTTTGGAATTTAGCCCAGCTTCGTGGCATTTTCCCAAATGATATTTGATACAATCGTCGCATCTCAAAACCATGGAGCAGGCTAGACCGATCATTTCTTTCGTTTTGATATCCAAAGCACCTTCTGCATAAGCATTGGTGTCAAGATTGAAAAATCGCTTGATCACTTTATTGTCCGCAGCCATGATTTTATCATTCATGCGGGCTCTGTAATCGTTGAATTCCTCTATAAGATTCATTAAATTAATGGTTTAGGATAAATCTGCCGCAAATATACAGCTATTCTGCAAGCAGTTTGAATAACAGCAACTAATGCGTATGCGTTTACTTTTTGTCAAAGATTTTTTGGATTTAATTTTTCCCCGCAATTGCGAGCTGTGCACAAGGGCTCTTTTCGACTATGAGTTTTGCCTTTGTACGATTTGTGAAGGCAAACTTCCAATAACTAGCTATCACCTTCGGGCAACTGACAATGATTTGAAGGATAAATTGCAGGGGTTGACAAGGGTTTCAAGAGTTTTGGCCTTTTTGAAGTTTACAAAAAATGGTAAAACTCAGCGCTTACTTCATCAACTGAAATACCGAAATAAGCCTCAAGTCGGATATTATTTGGGTAAAAAGTATGGTCAACTACTCTTAAAACAAGATTATTCAAAAAGCTGGGACTGCATTGTTCCGGTACCCTTGCACCGAATGAAACTGAAAAGAAGGGGATACAATCAAAGTGAGGAATTTGCCAAAGGGCTTGCTGAAAGTCTGGGTATTCAAATAGAGAATATTTTAGAGAGAATAGTAGCAACAGAAACTCAAACCAAAAAAAGTAGATTGGAAAGAATGGGAAATGTTGAGGAGGTTTTTCAATTAAAAAGCAGTATTTCAGTTCAAAATAGAAACATCTTGTTGGTGGATGATGTCATTACTACCGGAGCAACTTTATGCTCCAGTGCAAATGTACTTTTGGCCAATGGGGCAAAAAACGTAGATTTAGCAACCATAGCCGCAGGAGGCAAAATTTAATACCCATGATTGATATAGAGCATTTAAAGTACCCTATCGGAAAATTTCAGTTTGATCCTGATTCTGCCGAGGAAAATCTCAAAGAGGCGATCGAACAGATAAAATTATTGCCTGAAAACCTAAATAAGGCATTGGGAAATCTCAATGAATCTCAAATAAACACTCCTTACCGGCCTGGAGGGTGGACTGTTCGTCAAGTGGTGCATCATATTGCTGACAGTCACATGAATGCTCTTATCCGTTTCAAATTGGCTTTGACGGAAGATAACCCTACTATCAAACCTTATGATGAGGCTGCGTGGGCCAAAATGTCTGATTATGATCTGGCAGTAAATCCTTCTTTGGATTTGATACGAATCATACATTTCAAATGGGTAGTGCTTCTGGAAAAAATGGAACTGAGCGATTTCCATAAAACCTATTATCACCCGGAAAATATGAGGCAGCAAAGCCTTTTGGAAGTTGCTTTGATGTACAGTTGGCACTCCCAACACCATCTCGCTCATATTCAGCACTTGGCCATTCGGGAGAACTGGGTTACAAAATAATATTTTGCTATCATGAATATTTCTCTAAAAAACCAAAGAATATTGGTTACTGGTGCTTCAAGAGGCATAGGAAGAGCTATAGCTCGTCAACTTTCTGAATCTGGAGCTGAAGTAATCGTCCATTATAATTCCAACACTGAGGAAGCAGAGTCTTTATTGAGTCAATTCAAAACTCCTGGATTCATGGAGTCTTGTGATTTATCAGATTCCGGAAAAGTAGTGGGCTTTATTCCTGCATTAATAAAAAAATATGGGCCATTAACCGGATTGGTGAATAATGCCGGGGTTTCTATTCCTGCAAAAGATACTTTGCCTACCGATGAATGGCTGAAAATTTGGGAAAAAACCATGGCGATTAATTCCACAGCAGTTGGAATTCTTTGTAAAGAGTTTGTTGATCAAGCTAAAAGCCAGCAGAACGGTCGGATCATTACTATTTCTTCTAGAGCAGCTTTTCGAGGAGATACTACCGATTATTTGGCCTATGCGGCTTCCAAAGGCTCCTTGGTAAGTTTGACAAGGTCAATTGCACGGCATTATGGGAAAATAGGCATTAAAGCCTTTTTAATTGCTCCGGGGTTTACCAGAACAGATATGGCAAATGAGATTTTATCGGAGTATGGAGAGGATTTTGCGCTAAATGATATTGCCCTGAACGAGCTGACTCTCCCTGAAGACATAGCTCCTATGGTCACCTTGCTTTGTTCTGGATTGGCTGATCATGCTACCGGAACTTCAATTGATATCAATGCAGGATCTTACGTGAGATAAAAATCCTATGGATAAGCAGGAATTTAGAAAGAGAGCCCATCAGTTAGTTGATTGGATGGCAGATTACTTGGAGCAGAAGGAAAAATATCCGGTTACACCCAATACAGAGCCCAAAACTATATACAATCAGCTTCCTAAAAATGCCCCTGAGAAGGGAGAATCATTCGATCAGATTTTTGAGGATTTTGAAAAAATAATTCTTCCTGGAATGACGCATTGGCAACATCCCGCCTTTTTTGGCTACTTCCCGGCGAATAATTCAGAACCTTCTATCTTGGCAGAAATGCTGATGTCAACTTTAGGTGCTCAATGCATGTCTTGGTTGACCTCCCCCGCAGCCACGGAATTGGAAGAAAGAGTTTGTGATTGGTTGAGAGATGCCAAAGGAATAGATTCATCCTGGAAAGGGGTCATTCACGATACTGCGAGCACCGCTACTTTAAGCGCAATATTAACTGCAAGAGAAAAAGCCAGCCATTATCAAATCAATGAGAAGGGCTTTGTTGGAGATAAGGTTTTTCGGGTTTATTCATCTTCCCATGTTCACTCATCAATCGATAAGGCGATTAAGATTGCTGGTTTGGGTGTTCAAAATTTGGTTCGAATCCCAGTGAATCAGGAATTTGCCATGATTCCTGAGGAATTGGAAAAAGCGATAGAGGAAGATTTGAAAAATGGCTTTTATCCACTTTGTGTGGTATCTGCTTTGGGTACCACGAGTTCAACTGCCGTTGATCCTATCAATAAGATCAGTGAAATCACGCAGAAACATGGGCTTTGGCATCATATAGATGCAGCTTTTGCTGGTACGGCTTTGATTTTACCTGAATATCAGTATTTGATGCAAGGACATGAAAAGGCGGATAGCTATGTTTTCAATCCTCATAAGTGGATGTTTACTAATTTCGACTGTACTGTCCTATTCTTAAAGGAACCACAATACTTGATAAATACTTTTTCGCTCACACCCGAATACCTGAAGACTCAATTGGACAATGAAGTCAACAATTACCGAGACTGGGGCATACAACTTGGTAGACGATTTCGGGCTCTGAAATTGTGGTTTGTCCTGAGAACTTATGGATTAGAAGGAATTCGGGAAAAACTCAGAAACCATCTAAAACTTGCGAAAACAGTTGAGGAATGGATATCTAAGCATGGAAGTGTCGAGATATTGGCGCCGGTAAATTTCAACACAATCTGTTTTCGATATACTCAGGCAGATTTATCAGTAGAAAAGCTAAATGCTATCAATGAAAAGTGGATGAATGAAGTCAATGCTAGTGGAATGGCATTTTTTTCGCATACTAAACTCGAGAGTAAATTTGTCATTCGCTGGGTAATTGGCCAGACTGATGTGGAACAAAAACATCTTGAAAGTGCATGGGTTTTATTAAAAGAAAAGCTTCAAAGCATTCTTTAATACTATCTGTGTATGGCTGCAAAAGACCCGGTTTTAACTCCTGAGTTACTGAAAATCATCAAAATATTCGGAATAGCTTCCATTTTGATGGTTTTGGGTCTTTCCTTTTTCAATTCAAGAAGAGCCAACAATACGGGAGAAGACTTAACCTTTCGGATGAGTGATGCTGCAAGAATCTATTTTTTAAATATGAAGGCCATCAATTATAATAGAGAAATCCGTTCTGATGCAGGTATGACCTTATTCAGGCACGAAGATTTGAGTGTGAAAAATGATGAAGCGGGGATTCAATTGGTGTTGATTTTAAATCCTCCTAAAGATGAGGCTTACTTATACATTGAGCCACAAAATTTTGATTGGCCCATTCAAATCAAATCGGGCGGAGAAACTTTCACTTTTAAAAATGGAAATAAATCAGATCATTTGTCAGCAATAAATCAACTAAAGACTTTGATTGAAAATGGAAAAATGATTTATTTAGTCCAAAATGATATAGAAATCCCGATTTGGGAAGAAAAATCAGAAAAAGAGGCGCTTAAGCAGGTATTTGAAGACTACGGACGCTTGGTGGAATAAGGTTTTTGTTCATTGAGTTTAGAGTTTATCACAAAATTTTGTTCATCCCTCTTTATTTTTAAACCCCTTTTAATACAAAAGAACAATATCCTAAATTCATGAAAAAAGAGTCGAAAGCATTGCAATTGTTTCAGTCTCTTGTAGGCAAAACCCTGGATCAAACTCCATCAGCAGCAGGTAACTGGTTGGCTGGTACATTGAAAGAAGTAAGTGAGAAGCACATCAAGGTGGCTTACACTGTAAGAGCGGAAATGTGTAATCCTGCTAAAATTTTACATGGAGGAATTGCTTCGCTAATGTTAGATGATGTGATCGGAATGGGGAATTTTGTTGCCGGTTCGGAATATCTGATGACCAGCATTAATTTGAATGTTGACTTTTTATCTGCTTCTCAAATTGGAGAAGTCTTAGAGGTGAGTGCAGAGTTAATCCGTTCGGGCTCAAACCTGAACCATTGGGAAGCAGTGATCCAGAAAGACTCAGGCAAGATTGTGGCGAAAGCGAGTTCAAATATGATCAAAACCCACGTTAAGCTAAGTGATTTAGGTTTTTAATGTCAAATACAATTAAATTTTAATCAATATAAATTAAGCCTTTAGTAGTCTATTGGAATGATTCTTCTGGCTTACCCTTAAAAACTACCATACATGAAAAAAATTTTACTGACGCTTATTTTTTGTGTCTCCTTTGCATTCATATCTCAGGCCCAGTGGACTGTTTCTTACCATCAGAGTGATCTACCCTTTGTGGGGGTTAATAAGCAGCTTGGTGAAAAATGGATTCCTGAGTTTCGCTTGGGTACCAATAGTTTCACACGATTCCTGAGTTTGGAGCTAGTGGCTAACTATATGGTCAAATCTGATGAAGATCTTCAGATTTACTTAGGCTTAGGTGGCAGGGTGAATACTTTTCCAGGCGTGGTAATACCTGCAGGCATCAATTACTATCCTTTCGCTAAAAAGGATTTTGGATTTCATTTGGAAGTAGCTCCTATTATTTCTACTCAAACCGGTGGTTTGTTAAGAGGTTCTTTAGGCTTTCGGTACCGTTTCTTAAAAAATTGATAGGAATTGGGGGCTTTTAGGAATCAAAAGCCTCCAATTTTACCATCAGATCCCAGACTGCAATTCCCAAGGAAACAGAAATATTTAGGGAATGCTTAGTGCCGAGCTGAGGGATTTCCAAGACTTGATTGCAAGCTTTCAAAACTTCCTCTTCTACTCCAAAAACCTCATTTCCAAAAATTAGGGCGTATTTTTTATTGGGTTCTGGGTTGAACTCGTTTAGAAGCACGGATTGGTCAACCTGTTCTAAGGCGCATAACTGATAACCTTCCGCTTTCAATTTGTGAACAGCCTCCATGGTATTCAAACAATATTCCCATTCCACAGACTCTGTGGCTCCCAAGGCAGTCTTCTGTATATCACGATGAGGAGGAGTTCCGGTTATCCCACAAAGATAAATCTTTTCCACTCTGAATGCATCCCCGGTCCGAAAGGCCGATCCTACATTATTCAGGCTTCTTACATTATCCAAAACCAGAGCAATGGGTGATTTTTTGGTTTCCTTAAATTCTTCAACGGAGAGCCTTTCCAGCTCTTCCATACTTAATTTCTTCATCTTTTTTGATCTCCCTTGCTTATAGGCTATTTTCAAACTTAATTCGTTCCCCCAAATTTAAGAGAAATTAGCCGAACCCATGAGTAAATCCAAAGATGGAAAAGAAACCCCGCTAATGAAGCAGTATAATGCGATTAAAGCGAAGCATCCTGGTGCCTTGCTTTTGTTTCGTGTGGGTGATTTTTATGAGACTTTTGGTGAAGATGCAATAATTGCCAGCAAGGTTTTGGACATTGTTTTGACTAAAAGAGCCAATGGTGCGGCCTCACATATAGAATTGGCCGGTTTTCCACACCATTCACTGGATAATTACCTTCCTAAATTGGTTCGAGCAGGAAATCGTGTCGCAATTTGTGATCAGCTGGAAGACCCCAAGTCGGTCAAAGGAATCGTGAAAAGAGGGGTTACAGAATTAGTAACTCCGGGCCTTTCCTACAATGACCAAGTTCTGGACACCAGAAAAAATAATTACTTGGCATCCATCCACTTTGGAAAGGATAAACATGGAATAGCCTTTTTGGACGTTTCAACAGGGGAATTCATGTGTGCTGAAGGTAATTCCAGCTATGTGGAAAAGCTTTTGCAAAGTTTTGCGCCTGCGGAAATTATTTTTTCAAAAGCTGCGAAGAAAACAGCACATGAGCTGATCAAAAACGATTATATCACTTTTCATTGTGAAGATTGGGTATATCAGTTTGATTATACCTATGAAAAGCTCAAAACTCATTTTGAAACTGCCAACCTCAAAGGTTTTGGGATAGAGGAATTGGAGATGGGGATAGTGGCGGCTGGAGCGATCCTTTTTTACCTAGAAGAAACTGAGCATAGAGAGATACAGCATATCTCGGCTATTTCGAGGATTGCTGAAGAAAAGTACGTGTGGTTGGACAAATTTACCATCCGAAACCTCGAATTGGTATTCCCACAGCATGATGGAGGCGTTCCGTTGATTCAAATTTTGGATCATACGGTAACTCCGATGGGTTCGAGAATGATGAAAAAGTGGATGGTTCTTCCTTTGAAGGAAAAATCTCCAATTGAAGAACGGCTTAATGTGGTTGAATTTTTCCATGAAAACGCAATCCTGATAGATGAAATATTGGCTCATTTGCGCCATATAGGTGATTTGGAAAGATTGATTTCTAAAGTAGTGGTCGGAAGGGCCAATCCAAGGGAAATGAATCAGATCCGTCGGGCTTTGAAAGCGATATTGCCTGTAAAAACTCTTCTCAAGGATCAGCAAAACCCTACCCTCAAAAGATTGGCTGATCAAATCCATCCTTGCGAATACATTTTGGAGAAAATTGAAAGGGAGCTTCAAGAGGATGCACCGATGCTAGTTCATCAAGGAGGCGTGATCAAAGATGGCGTAGATGCAGAATTGGATGAATACAGAAACTTAGCGAATAAGGGTAAGGACTTTCTCGTTCAAATTCAGCAAAGGGAAATCCAAAATACAGGGATCAGCTCTTTGAAAATTGCCTTCAATAAAGTTTTTGGTTATTACCTGGAGGTAACCCATGCGCATAAGGATAAGGTACCTCAGGAGTGGATCAGAAAACAGACTTTGGTCAATGCTGAGCGATATATCACCCCTGAGCTCAAAGAATACGAGGAAAAAATTCTGAATGCAGAGGACAGAATGATCGCTCTGGAACAAAAATATTTTCAGGACTTAGTTGCTGAAACAGCTCAATTTGTCACTCAAATTCAACAAAACGCCAGAATAGTTGGCACCTTAGACGCGCTATTGTCTTTTGCACAGGTTGCTCTAAATAATAATTATTCTCGCCCGAAAGTATCTGATACCGAAACTTTAGAAATCAAAGACGGAAGGCATCCGGTGATTGAGAAGCAATTACCAGCAGGAGAAGAATATATTCCAAATGATATTTATCTGGATCATGACAGTCAGCAAATAATTATCATCACCGGTCCTAATATGGCAGGTAAATCGGCACTGTTAAGACAGACCGCGTTGATAGTTTTAATGGCTCAAATGGGATCTTTTGTCCCGGCTTCTTTCGCTAGGGTCGGAATTATTGATAAAGTATTTACTCGAGTTGGGGCTTCTGATAATTTATCCAAAGGTGAGTCAACGTTTATGGTTGAAATGACCGAAACGGCTAGCATTCTGAATAATTTATCAGATCGAAGCCTAGTTTTGATGGATGAAATCGGGCGAGGAACTTCCACTTACGATGGAATTTCCATTGCCTGGTCGATTGTCGAGTACCTTCATAATCATCCTACTTTCAAGGCAAAAACCTTATTTGCAACTCATTACCATGAGTTGAATCAACTTACTCAGGATTTTCCAAGAATTAAGAACTTCAATGTAGCAGTGAAAGAAGTCGGAAATAAGGTGATTTTCATGAGGAAACTGAAGGAAGGTGGCAGCGAACATAGTTTCGGTATTCATGTAGCTCAAATGGCAGGAATGCCAAACCCTGTTGTCTTGAGAGCTGCAGAGATCATGTCCCATCTTGAAAAGGATAAGGCCATGAACCAGGGCAAAAAGTCACTTAGTTCTGTCCCAAAAAATAATTATCAGCTTAGTATGTTTGAGATGGATCCTAAGTTCAAGGAAGCTAAGGAGCTTTTGGATCAAATCGATATAAATTCAATTTCTCCAATTGAGGCCTTGCTGAAGTTGCATGAAGTGAAGAAAACTATTGAATAATTAAAAATCAGTTTTTTAGTATATTAACTGCAAAAAGAAAGACTTTCTATGGATAAGGTATTACTAAAGGACCTTAAGAAACAAGATAAGTATACTAAGTTCTTCCAAAATTGGGCAGAGCAAGAGTTTAAAGCTCATCCCAATGAAAGAAGATTATTAGAGAACCTCGAGGCCTTAAGCCAGAATATCGGCATGAACGAAGGTCTTTTGATAGCTTGTTTTGATTATAGAAATCTAAAACTAGCCTTTTTTACCGGGGAGGTTGAAAAGCTTACAGGATATCCCGAGGAGATGTTCCGAAAAAAGGGAATGGAAACTTCCTTTACTATGGTGCACCCGGATGACAGGCCAGAGCTTTTTAAATTTCAAAAGATTGTTTTCGATGCTTTCCATGGTTTAAGTCTAAAAGAGAGGCATACTTTTGAATTTTCTTATACTACCAGATGGGTTCACCGTACCACCGGTGAAGTTTCTTGGATGATGGCCAAAGTAAGACCCTATTTGATTGATAAGGATGGTAATTTTGCAATGGATTTACATATTATCGTCAAGCTGTTGACTCCTCCGAAATACAAGGGTTATGATTGGAATTATTCCTACAATAAAGATGATGGCACCCGAATCATAGTTTCCAAAGACTCCCCAAATGATAAGGAGGTTAAGTTGACGAAGAAGGAAAAAGAGGTGGTCGAGTTGATGCTGGAAGGAATGGAGTCAAAGGACATTGGGGAGAAATTAAATATTTCTATCAATACAGTCGGAACACACAGAAAGAATATACTTCGAAAGCTGGGAGCGAAAAATGTGGCGGAGATGGTTAAAATCTTAGCATCTTATGAGTTTTAAAAATTGCTGAAAATCAGTGTGATCCTTAAAATTCCTAAGATTATTAAAAAAATTCCAGTCAGAATTATTGTAAAAATCAAAGAGGAACTTACCTTTGCATCCACAATTCGCTCAGACAAAGGTCTGGGATATTGAAATAAGCGAGAGTAGCTCAGTTGGTAGAGCACGACCTTGCCAAGGTCGGGGTCGCGAGTTCGAATCTCGTCTCTCGCTCAGATCAAGCCCTTGAAAGAGGGCTTTGTTGTTTCAAGCCATAGCTTTAACAAGCAAAAGACAGCCTATAATTTTTATAGGTAATGCCGGGATGGTGGAATTGGTAGACACGCAAGACTTAAAATCTTGTGTCCTTTTGGACGTGCGGGTTCAAGTCCCGCTCCTGGTACATAAAGCCTCACAGAAATGTGGGGCTTTTTGTTTAATTTTTTGAATGTTTACCGTATACGCAATATCCAGTACTCAAAGGAAATATATCTATGTAGGACTCACTTCAGAGTTGAGCGCAAGAATTAATCGCCACAATTCTGGATACGAACGAACAACAAGGCCCTATCGTCCTTTTGAACTTATTTTTATGAAAGAGTTCCCAACAAGAGCTGAGGCCAGGGAATTTGAAAAGTATTTAAAGACAACCAGAGGAAAACGAGAAATATTGGGCTTATGAAATCTTGTGTCCTTTTGGACGTGCGGGCCTGCCTGTTTCTCAGGCCTGCCTGTTGCAGACAGGTCTGTATTACACAGACAGGTTCAAGTCCCGCTCCTGGCCTCCTGAGGGAGGTAAATCCAAAAGCCTCACAGAAATGTGGGGCTTTTTGTATTATAATTCTTGGCTCAAATAATTCCCCTAAGAGTCAAATCCTGAGCTTTTTTGTATTTTGAGGAAAATCAAATTATTGGATGATGAAAAGCCTCGACATTTTTAATACAGATTGGGAAGGAATTGAAGCACTATTAAAGACAATAGGTCTTTCTTTAGCCATCATTTTTGCTTTTTACTTTTTGGCCAACATCCTTCAAAAGTTTTTGAAAAAACGATTATTAGTTCGGATGGATGATCCTCTTTTGGCCAATTTCTTATCCGTAGTCTTCAGATTGATCATAATCCTACTTGGATTTCTATTAGTCTTTAGAATAATTGGACTGACAGGCTTGGTTTCAGGGCTTCTTGCCGGGGCTGGTATTACAGCTTTCGTGATCGGTTTTGCCCTTAAGGATATCGGCGAAAACTTTTTAGCAGGAATTCTTCTAGCCTTCAAAAGACCTTTTCGAGTAGGAGATATTGTAGATATTAATGGAATGAGAGGGGTTGTTTTGACCTTAAACCTGCGAGATACTCAAATCAAAACTTCGGATGGCAAAGACGTTTTTATTCCCAATGCCACCATCATTAAAAACCCTCTGGTCAACTTTACCATAGACGGCTTTCTGCGCTATGATTTTATAGTTGGTTTGGATTATGGCTCCGACTACCAAGCCGCAAGAGCTTTAATTCTGGAGGCCATTCAAAAAGTCCCAGGAGTCTTGATGGACACCAAAACGCCCAAAGTTTGGGTTTCAGACCTGGCAGAAAGCACCTTGAATCTGCAGGTGGCTTTTTGGGTAGATACTTTTGATCGAAAGATTGCTGACATGGAAGTGAAAAGCCAAGCTATAATCCAAGTATTGACTACATTAGAAAAGGCCGGATATAATCTTCCGGCCCGTGTATTGGAAATCAAAAACTATAGGGATCAGCCTATCAAAAGCTCTTGATTATTTCTCTACAATTTTCTTTAAATCCGCTGGGGAGTAATTAACTGATTTCAAAGTTTTTCTATCACCTTCTCTAAAGACCAAGAACAGATCTCCTTCTTTTTCATAAAAACAGTCGGTTCCTTTCAGCTTATAATGTGCCACTGTGGCCTTAGCTTCTTCTTCTGTGACACAAGCTTTGCTCATGTTTGATCTTTGTACCTCGTCGAAAAGATCTTTGAATTTTTCCCCTAGCCCAAATTCAAGAACAGCTCCTGAAAGCACATATTGCAGATCGCAAAGCGCATCCGCAATTTCTACCAAATCCTTGTCCGCAATGGCTTGTTCTAACTCTTTCAACTCCTCTGCAAGCAAAGAAACTCTCAATTTGCAGCGGGTTTCAGAAGGAATTGTAGGTTCTGGTAATACAGGGTGCTTAAAGGTTTGATGGAATAAAGCAACCGAAGTTAGGGATTTTGGATCTTGCATAGGTATTAATCTAGTTGGAATCCGAAATAAAGAAAAAAGACCGGAAAACCCGGCCTTTTAAAACTTTAAGATCTAATAATGTGCTTAGTTTCTCTTTTTTAAAGTCACGGCACTGTCAATGTTGCTCATGATTCTTGAGTAAAGCAAGGTATTACCATCGACTCCGTTTGGACCGATTTCAATTTTGCCATCTGCATTTCCATCTACTGCTAAGGAAAAGTCAACCCCTGCAAATAGCTTAGTCATGTCGAAATCCAAAACCATTTCGCTTTGGCCTTCTACTTCTACACCGTTGCTAGCTTCTGCCATTGCACGGATTGTTTTTTCAGTTTCAGACCATACAATGGCCTCTGTGTTGTTGACTTGACCTTTAATCCACATTGATTTGTTGAATTTTGGGTCTGAAGAGGCAACGGTAGTGTTTTTCTTCAGCTTAAATTCTGCTTCTGCATAGTTTCCTTCAGGAGTTTCTCCTTCAGCAACCAAAGCTGCTCTACTATCACCATTGGCAATAATGGTCAGTGATTTGGTTTGTGCAGCGGAAGTCTGTAGGCTGGAGTTCACATTTGTTTTTAAAGTAATGTTACCCAGATTAATTCCTGCTTGAATGTCTGCTTTTGCAGCATACCTCAATTCCATGTCTGCAGTGGCCACAGTGAATTCTGTGGAAGAGAATCCATTGACGATTACTCTGGAATTGCTGCTACCGGAAGAACCTTCGCTGGCAGTCGCAAAAAGCCTTGCATTGGAATTCCCTTCAGAAGGCATTTGGTCTTCGTTTTCTGAACAAGAACTCAAAATAATTCCGGCTGAAAATGCAATCATTGCGGCGTTTACAAAATTTTTGATCATGGTAATTTTATTTTGGTTTACTTCTATTTGATCCAATTGAGATGCCAATCGGATATCCAGAAAAAAATACGAAGAGCAAAACGTAACTGGATTAGGTAGGAAATGGGCATAAAAAAACGCCGAACTGGATAGTCCGACGTCTTATTTTTATTTAATGATTTGGATTAAATGGCCGCATTATAGCGCTCAGCCACTGTTTTCCAGTTAATTATGTTCCAAAAAGCGGAGACGTAATCTGCCCTTCTGTTTTGATAGTTCAGATAATAAGCATGCTCCCAGACATCTAAACCGAGTAAAGGAATTCCTTTAAAATCTGAAATGTCCATTAAAGGATTGTCTTGGTTAGGTGTAGAACCTACGGACAATTTGTTGTCCTCTCCCACCACCAACCATGCCCAACCTGAACCAAATCTAGTCTTAGCAGCAGCTTCAAATTGCTCAACAAATGCCTCGAAACTTCCAAAAGAAGAATTGATAGCCTCTGCCAAATCCCCTTCTGGTCTTTCGGCAGCATCCGGAGTCATGATTTGCCAGAATAGTTCATGATTGTAATGGCCGCCACCATTATTTCTCATTTTCGTGCTGTAATTGGAAATCTTAGCCAATACATCCTCCAAGGGTTTGTTGGTGTTTACATTTTCCTCTCCAACTGCCTCACCCAGGTTTTTTGCATATCCGGCTGCATGTTTGGTGAAATGGATTTCCATAGTCATCGCATCAATATGAGGCTCCAATGCTCCAAAATCGAAGCTTAGCGGAGTTTGCGTAAAGCTGGTTGCTAAAATTGCCTGTGCATCACCTTTGGCCTCATTGGAGCAAGCACTTAAGATTCCCGAACCAACCAGACCTACAGCAAGGCCTGCTTTGGAACTGTTCGATAAAAACTTTCGTCGGGATATAGGATTTTCTGTGAGTTTCATAAATAAATAACTGATTTCTAGTTTCAATGTTAAAAGATACCTGAAACTAACCATTCTTAAGCAGAATTGAAATTGCTAATCAGACATTAAGTCCGATTTTCTGACAAGTTGGTTATGTTTGCATCCAAAGTTTTGCTTGGTTAGGTTTTTGACTTTCTAAAAGTTAAGATGAATAAAATGGTTTTCTATAAATATCAGGGCACTGGAAATGATTTTGTGATGATCGATGATCGGGAGAATAAATTCGATGATCAAAATCTCGACTTGGTTTCCAGAATCTGTGACAGAAAGTTTGGAATAGGTGCTGATGGATTGATTTTAATCCGAAATCATAGAGACTATGATTTTGAAATGATCTATTTCAATGCCGACGGCTCCCAGAGTATGTGTGGAAACGGTGCCCGTTGTGCAGTTGCCTTTGCTGGCTTTTTAGGCATCATTGAAGACAAAACGCATTTTTTGGCTATCGACGGCCCTCATGAGGCAGTTTTGAACCAAGATGTGGTGGAGTTGAAAATGGGCAATGTGAAAGGAATTACTGCTAAAAACGGAGATAGCTTTGTAAATACAGGTTCACCACATCATATAAGAGTGGTTGAAGATGTTCATAATTACCCTGTTTTTGAGGAAGGCAAAAAAATACGATATAGAGAAGATTATGCTCCTGGTGGAACCAATGTCAATTTTATTGAGGCTTTGGACAAGGATGAGATTTTTGTCAGAACTTACGAGCGAGGAGTTGAAAATGAGACCCTATCCTGCGGAACAGGTGTGACAGCGGCGGCCATTGCTTTTGAACAGGAAAAATCTGATGCTGAGGTGAAAATCAAAACCTTGGGAGGAAATCTTTCCGTACGATTTCACAGAAATGAAGATGGAAGCCTAGACAACGTTTGGTTGATTGGACCAGCCAAACAGGTTTTTTCCGGAAAAATGGAACTTTCAAATTAAGAAAGGCACACAAAGGCCTCTCTAGTTTAATTATCAATTGTAATAAAAAGGGCTTAATTTTAAAGCCTGATTTCAGAATCACATACGACAAACATGTTAGATTTTATAGCAAAAGGATTAGCCAAAGTTTTTGGAACCAAATCCGACCGAGATATCAAAGAATTACTTCCGAAGGTTAAAGAAATAAATGACATTTTTTCTGGTCTTCAGAAACTGAGTGATGAGGAGCTTCGTGCCCAAACTGCTCAGATCAAAGAAACCATCAATAGCCATTTACAGGAACTGGATGATAAGATTGCTGGCTTTAGAGCAGAAATTGAAGCCCTTCCTATCGACGCTATCCACCAGAAGGATAATCTTTTTACCCAAATCGAACAGGTAGAAAAAGAGCGGGATGAATCTTTAGAAGAGGTTTTGGAAAAAGTCATGCCTCAAGCTTTTGCAATTGTCAAAGAGACGGCAAGGAGATTTAAAGAAAATGGGCAATTGACCGTAACGGCCACGCTTAAGGATAAGGAACTGGCGGCTACTAAGAAAAATGTGGAGATTGACGGTGATAAGGCCATTTGGCACAATAGCTGGCTTGCTGCAGGAAACGAGGTAGTTTGGGACATGGTGCACTATGACGTGCAGCTGATCGGGGGTATGGTTTTGCACAAAGGTAAAATCGCCGAGATGGCAACGGGTGAAGGAAAAACGTTGGTTTCCACATTACCAGCATACCTCAATGCTTTGGCCGGAAGAGGTGTTCATATTGTTACAGTAAATGATTACCTGGCAAAACGTGACTCGGAGTGGAATGCACCGCTTTTTGAATTCCATGGCCTTTCTGTAGATTGTATCGATAAATATCAGCCTAATTCAGCAGGAAGAAAGAAAGCTTATGGTTGCGATATCGTTTATGGTACCAACAATGAATTTGGCTTTGATTACTTGCGTGACAATATGGCTAGAGACTCTGATGATTTGGTGCAAGGAAAGCATCATTTTGCCATGGTCGATGAGGTTGACTCCGTGCTGATTGATGATGCACGTACTCCATTAATTATTTCAGGACCTGTTCCGAGAGGTGATGTGCATGAGTTTGATCAAATGAAACCAAGGGTATCAACCCTGGTTGATGAGCAGAGAAAGTTGGTTCAGGGATTTTTGACAACTGCGAAGAAGCTGATTGCAGAAGGTAATGAAAAAGAAGGGGGACTAGCTTTGTTCAGAGCATATCGAGGTATGCCGAAATATAAGCCTTTGATCAAATATCTTTCTGAGCCGGGAATTCGCGTGGTTTTACAGAAAACCGAAAATTATTATTTACAGGATAATAAGCGAAATATGCCTGAGGCAGACGAACCGCTTTTGTTTACAATTGATGAAAAAAGCAATGTAGTTGATCTGACGGATCGTGGAATCGAAACCATGACCACCAAAAATGAAGACCCAAGCTTCTTCATCATGCCGGATATCGGAATTGTGATTGCTGATCTTGAAAAGGATGAAAGTATTGATGAAAAAGAAAAGCTTGTAAGGAAAGAAGAGGCGATCAAGGACTACGGGGTAAAAGCTCAACGTATTCATACTGTCAATCAGCTTTTGAAGGCTTATTGTATGTTTGAGCGTGATACGGAGTACATCATAGTGGATGGCAAGGTGAAGATTGTAGACGAGCAAACCGGTCGTGTGATGGAAGGCAGAAGATATTCTGACGGCTTACACCAGGCGATTGAGGCGAAAGAAAATGTGAAAGTAGAAGACGCTACTCAGACCTACGCAACTATTACTCTTCAGAATTACTTCAGAATGTATCACAAGTTGGCCGGTATGACCGGTACGGCAGAGACTGAAGCTGGAGAATTCTGGGAAATCTATAAGTTGGATGTGGTGGTAATTCCAACCAACAAACCTATTCAAAGAGACGACCGAGAGGATAAAGTTTATAAAACGGTAAGAGAGAAATTCAATGCTGTTGTAGACGAGATCAATGAATTGGTTGCCCAAGGTAGACCAGTCTTGGTGGGTACCACTTCAGTTGAAATTTCTGAGGTGTTGAGCAGAATGCTTACTCTGAAAAAAATCCCACATCAGGTATTGAATGCCAAACAACATGCGAAAGAAGCTGATGTAGTTGCTGAAGCAGGAAAAGCAGGTACAGTTACCATCGCCACAAACATGGCGGGTCGTGGTACTGATATCAAGTTGAGTCCAGAGTCTAAGAAAGCTGGCGGTTTGGCCATTATTGGTACTGAGCGTCATGAATCCAGACGTGTGGACCGACAGTTGAGAGGTCGTGCAGGTCGTCAAGGAGATGTGGGTTCATCCCAGTTCTTTGTTTCCCTGGAAGATTCCTTGATGAGACTTTTCGGATCTGACAGAATTGCCAAACTCATGGATAGAATGGGATTGGAAGAAGGAGAGGTAATTCAGCACTCTATGATTACCAAGTCCATTGAGAGAGCTCAGAGAAAAGTGGAGGAAAATAACTTCGGTACTCGTAAGCGTCTATTGGAATACGATGACGTGATGAATTCCCAGCGGGAAGTGGTGTACAAGAGAAGAAGAAATGCCCTCAAAGGAGAGCGTTTGGAACTAGATATTTTGAATATTCTTTACGATGTCTGTGAAAGCATTGTGGAGATGGGCAAGTCCACAGAAGACTTGGAAAATCTTCGCATGAATATTTTCACCTCATTGGGTCTTGACTACCAAATCTCTGAAAATGACCTCAAGTCCAAAGATGCTTCTACTTTGACTCAGGAGCTGTATGAGGCTGCTTTTGAAAGTTACCAAAAGAAAAACCAACAGATCATTACTACTGCTCTTCCGATTTTAAGAAGGGTGCAAGAAGAAAGAGGTGCTACGGTCAAGGATATCATGGTTCCTATTTCTGACGGCATTAAGCAAATCGGAGTGGTCGTGAATTTGGAAAAAATGCTCAGCTCGGAAGGAAATGAGTTGATCAGGTCTTTGGAGAAAAATGTCACTTTGGCCATCATCGATCAAAACTGGAAAGAACATCTACGGGATATGGATGACTTAAAGCAGTCCGTTCAGAATGCCGTATATGAACAAAAAGATCCATTGTTGATTTATAAGTTTGAGGCATTTGAGATGTTCAAGCGATTTATTGGCAAATTGAATGAAGATATGGTTTCATTCCTTACCAGAGCTGATTTGCCAAAGCAAGATCCTTCTCAAGTTCAGCAAGCACAGGCTCAAAGAGCACCTGAACCACAAGTTCAAGCTTCCAAAGCTGAGGTTTCAAGCTCCTTGAACCCTGGTGCAAATAGAGCTGCGGCGGCAGCTGCTTCTGCAGGAAGACAGGCCCCTCAAGCTGTTGCTCCAAGAAAGTCTGAAAAGACTTATGGAAGAAATGATCGTGTGACTGTTCAATACACGAACGGAACCCTCAAAGAGGATGTCAAGTATAAAAGTGTGGAACAGGATGTGCAGGAAGGAAAATGTGTAATCATCGATAATTAATCCATATGAGAGTTGTCTGGTTATTAGTGCTTTTGATTGTTGCAGCTTCTTGCAAAACATCTAGCTCTGCAGTAGATAGTGCATCTTCTTATGAAAATTACTCTGAAGATTTGAGCTCATCGCTGCCTTCCTATCCAAACTTTGAGGAAAGGAAAGAAGCACAAAAAGCACCAGAACCAGCCACTTCTCCTCAGGCGATTGATAATCAACTTGAGCAAATCGCCAAGCAGCAGTATGACAAGAATAAATCCGAGCCGTATTTCAATGGATATAAGGTGTTGGTTTATTCAGGCTTGGATAGAGATTTAGCATTTAAAACCCAGGAGAAAATTAGCATGCTTTTCCCTGATGTTAAGCCAGCCATTCAATATGAGCAGCCCCGGTACTTGGTGAAAGTTGGAAAATATGCCTACAAGGTGGAAGCATTGAAGACTTACCATCTGATCAAAACTGAATTCCCATCGGCACGGATTATTCAAGATCGAATCTTGAGGAAAGAATTTACTGTGCCAAGCCAAAGCAATGATGTTGAAGGACAAAATTAAATCGCTTGCCAAAGCGTATAAAGAAGAAGTAATTCAAAATAGACGTCATCTCCATTCCCATCCGGAATTAAGCTATCAAGAGTACGAGACAGCAAAATTTGTTAAGTCTAAACTGGAAGAGATAGGAATCGAGAGCTTGGAGCAAAAAGCGACAACGGGATGGACTGCATTGATCAAAGGAAAAAACCCGGATAAAAAAGTAATAGCGCTTCGTGCAGATATGGATGCCTTGCCAATTATTGAGGCAAACGAAGTTCCTTATAAGTCCCAAAATCCAGGGGTAATGCATGCTTGTGGGCATGATGCACATACAGCATCATTGTTAGGTGCTGCCAAAATCCTTAACGAGGTAAAGGACCAATTTGAAGGTACCATCAAGCTTATTTTTCAACCGGGAGAGGAAGTTGCCCCAGGTGGCGCATCTTACATGATCAAAGATGGAGCTTTGAATAATCCACGTCCCAATGGTATAATTGGTCAACATGTGATGCCCTTCATTCCAGCAGGAAAAGTTGGGTTTCGTCAAGGCATCTATATGGCCTCTGCAGATGAGCTTTATGTCACTGTGAAAGGTAAAGGAGGACATGGAGCTATGCCGGAAACACTAATCGATCCGGTATTGATTGCTTCTCATATGATTGTTGCTTTGCAACAAGTGATCAGCAGAGCTGCAAGCCCTAAAATCCCTTCGGTACTTTCATTTGGTAGAGTGGAAGCTTTAGGAGCTACTAATGTGATTCCAAATGAGGTGAAAATTCAAGGCACTTTTCGAACCCTGAATGAAGAATGGAGAGCGAAGGCTCACCAAAAAATGCTTCAAATCGCAAAAGGAATCGTGGAAGGCATGGGTGGAGAAGTTGACTTCGAAATCAGAAAAGGCTACCCATTTTTGCAAAATGACCCAGAATTAACCGCAAGAGCAACAGATGCGGCCAAGGAATATCTGGGTGAAGAAAATGTCATAGATTTGGATATCTGGATGGCAGCTGAGGATTTTGCCTATTATTCTCAGGAAATTGACGGTTGCTTTTACCGCCTTGGAACCCGAAATGAAGACAAGGGAATAGTATCGGGTGTTCACACGCCTACCTTTGATATCGAGGAAGATGCTTTGGAAATTGGTGCCGGATTGATGGCCTGGTTGGCTGTGGCAGAACTTCAAAAAGCTTAATACTGAGTTGACATTTTAATCATTTAGCAAAGCTAAATTTGAATATAGAATTCAGTTTCTAAAGATTTCATTGAAGCAAAAAGACAAATACTCATAAAAGAATGAAAAGATTCAGAATAGCAGGTATTATCCTGCTTTTTTCCTTAGTATCTACCCAAAGCTTTGCCTGGGGTCAGTTGGGACATTATTTGATTGGCCTAATGGCCCAAAGGCAGATGAAAGAATCCACCGTGAAAAGGGTGGAAAAAATTATTTACCCAATGTCCATAGCTCGCAGTGGCACTTGGATGGATGAAATCAGGTCAGATAGCACTTTCAATTATGCCACTACCTGGCATTATTTGACCAGCAAAAACGGAGAATATGACCCTGCACATCAGGAAAAAGGCGGAGATGCTTACGAGGCTATTCAGCGCTTGAAAAATGAATTGAAAGCAGGTGGATTAACTCCGCAGCAAGAAGCAGAAAAGTTAAAAATGTTAATTCATATGGTGGAAGATATCCATCAACCCCTTCATGTTGGAACTGGTGAAGATCGTGGAGGAAATGATGTGAAGATTGAATTTTTCGGAAACCCTACCAACCTACATGCACTTTGGGATAGTGGAATGATTGAAAGACAGGGCATGAGTTACTCTGAAATTGCCAATGAACTATACAGAAGAATCACTCCTGAATTGCAAAGACATTATCAGTCTGCAAGCATGCAGGACTGGTTGAAGGAAGCGGTAAGTTTAAGACCTATGGTGTATGATTTGCCGGAAAATAAAAGAATCAGCTATAGCTATATGTATCAATATTATCACGTAGCTGAAGAAAGGATGGTCGCTGCAAGTGTGAGATTAGCGCAGATCTTAGAAGAGATATATGGCTAAAAGACATTTGTCTAATAGGAAGAAGGCCGAGATGATTATCCTGGCTTTTTTTATTCAAAATTTAGAATAGTTAAATTTTAAAGCGTCCGAATTCTCCATTCTTTTGGATAGTAATTATTGCTTCGCCCGCCCAAGTTTTTGATCCAGCCTAAAGGCAGATCTTGATAACAAATCAGGACCCAGCCCAAGGGAATCTCATCGATCTCCAAATCTTTTTTCCTCAAAAAATCCAGTGCTTGAGCCAAGTTGACATTGAGCAAATTGAATCCATTTTTGGGTAATGTGGATAAAGCCCACTCGGCAGATGGGATCCAGTCGTTTTTCTGTTTTTTTCCTAATTCAACCCCGAAATAACGGATGCTTAAATGCTGGCTAATTTTTTCAAAATAGGCCTTCCAAGTAGATTCAATTCTAAAATAGGAGTCATTTAGCTGATAGTATTGTCCTGAAGGTTGAAAACCTAATTCCTCATCCAAAGCCTGAGATTCTTTTGGACTGACTTCTTTCAGAAAAGGATGCTTGAAATCCTTAATTTTTCCCGGAGAAAGAGAAAAAGCATCTTCTGGCCTTTTGAAAACTGTAATAAAAAAGCCTTCTCCTTCCACTAAATGCGGGAAAAAACGATAGCCGTAAAAAGTCCCTTCTTCGGTTTCTACTTGGCTTTCCCGAATATTCCATGTTTCATTGAGAGGAATTCTTACCGGTTCATAGGAAAATTCGGAAATCATAAATCGAATCATCTCCTCATTTTCCGCTTCATTAAAGGTGCAGGTACTATAAATCAAATGGCCATCAGCCGCAGTGAGTGCACCGGCTTTGTCCATGATTCTTTTTTGCCTGGATGAGCAAAGTTGCACATGATCTGGGGACCACTCTGTTCTAGCCTGTGGATCTTTTCGAAACATGCCTTCTCCGGAGCAAGGGGCATCCACCAAAACGAGATCAAAGAATCCCTCCAGAGGCTCAAAGTGCTCGGGATCATTATTGCTAACCACCGTATTTCCCAAACCCCATTTGATGATATTCTCTTTTAGAATTTGGGAACGGCTTTGGATTACTTCGTTGGCCACCAAAAGGCCTTCATTGCCTAGGTAGGAGCTTAATAAGGTTGACTTTCCCCCCGGGGCTGCCGCCAAGTCTAGGTAGATTCCTTTCGGTATCTGTAGGCTTTGTAAAATATGTTCAATAAACATAGAAGATGCTTCCTGAACATAATAAGCCCCAGCATGAAAACTCGGGTCTAAAGTAAAGGAAGGGCGCTCTTCCAAAAAATATCCTTGCTTGGACCAAGGAACAGGCGAAGCTTGATATTGAAGCTTGAATTTTTTGAATGGGTTGAGGCGAATAGAACTTCTACTATCTTGATCAATAGCCTTTTCGAAAACGCCATATTCTTCGTTTCCGAGTAACTCTCTCATTTGAGTTTGAAATGCGGCAGGAAGTTGAAGTTTATCCATATAATTCAGGCCTTAAAGATAGGCAAATGATTTTACTCTGATTTGGAGTCAAGCTTTCCTCAATGCCCCAAAATATCTGTAAATTCAGGAAAAAACGGATATGCAAGTCTTAATCTCCATATTAATCAGCTTGATAGCAGTCGAGCACTTATTTTTCTTTTGGATGGAGTCTATTGCTTGGGAAAGTTTTGGCCGAAAGGTTTTCGGAGGATCTAAGGAGTTCTTCAAAACCACTAAGTCTCTTGCCGCAAATCAAGGGTTATACAATGGCTTTGTTGCTACTGGCCTTATTTGGTCCTTTTTTCTGGAAAATGAGCTGTCCATTTCTGTTCGATTATTCTTTCTGGGATTTATCGTAGTTGCAGGAATTTTCGGGGCATACACCGTTTCTAAAAAAATCTTTTGGTTTCAGGCCTTTCCTGCTTTCATTGCATTTATTCTGATTCTCAGCTTTTCATAAACCTATAGCCTAACTATGAAACTATATAAATTAGCCTCAGCAACCCTTTTAGAAGTAGACCAAGCGTTTTTGCTAGGCCCAGAATTAGACTGGGATCATTTATTGGGTAGAGAAAATTTAAAATCTCTGTTGAGTAATGAGTCCAAAAACTGGGAAAGTATCTCCTCCTCCAAAGCAGAGGAATTATTGGGTGAGGAAATCTTGGCTCCAATGGGGAACCAGGAAGTTTGGGCTGCAGGTGTCACCTATTATCGAAGCCGAACTGCAAGAATGGAAGAGTCTCAAGATTCAGGTGGAGCTGATTTCTATGATAAAGTGTATGCAGCCGATAGGCCAGAACTTTTTTTTAAAGCTACCGCATCGAGGGTTTCTAACCCTGGTTCTCCCGTGAATATCAGAAAGGACTCCTCTTGGGATGTTCCCGAACCTGAATTGACTTTACTTTTATCACCTTCCGGAAAAATCCAGGGTTTTACTATTGGAAATGATATGAGCAGTCGGAGTATAGAAGGTGAAAATCCACTGTATTTACCACAAGCTAAAGTATATCAAGGTTGTGCTTCCATAGGTCCATGTATTTGGATTGGAAATCAGTTGGAGGAGGAAACTGAAATTAAATTGGAAATAAAAAGAGGAGGAAAAACCCAATTTGAAGGAAAAACCAATTTGACACAATTAAAACGGAAACCACAGGAATTGGCCGATTGGTTATTCAGAGCAAATACATTTCCTATTGGTTGCTTTTTGATGACAGGTACTGGAATTGTTCCTGATAATTTTACGCTGGAGGATGGAGATCAGGTCTTGATAAGTATTGAACCTATGGGTGTGTTAGTCAATTCAGTGAAAAAGATCTAATGACTGTATCAGATTAGAGCTTAAAAGCGTAATGACTTCATAAATAGTGTTATCATGAATAAATTCTGCTGTTTTCTCCTGACTTCATTATTTGCCCTTTCTTCTTGCACTGAGGCGATTAATCCTGACAAGTCTGATTGGGAAGAATGGGCGCTAACAGAATCTTTTTGCAACTTTTGCCTCAACCCTGGAGACGTAAAGACTTATGATCAGACGGACACAACCTATGTTTACCGATTTAAGAAAGACAGTTCTTTTGTTAAAAACATTGGTGATTATGTGCTTTCCGGAAAGTTTCAGGTCGAAGAGAATAATGACAATTTATTTTTGTTGTTGAATTATGACGAAGAGTCTGTGCTTTTGAGCCGTGACAATCCTAGTAATAGGCAACTGATCCACACCTGTTTTTCAGGTCAAGAGTATTTTTCCTGGGATTCTGATGGAAGGTTATTGGGTTCATGGGGAGCATGTGATGGACCTACATTGATATTTGAAAAGACGAGCGATACCCAAAGCATATTTTTTTAACTTGCCGATATGAGTCAGTTTTTTCAAAAAAAATTACGTTTGCCCAGTTATCCACAAGGCTATCATTTAATTACTGAAAAAATAGAGGCTGCCATTCCTGAAATTGAACAATTTCAAGTCGGTTTTTTGCAGGTTTTTATCCAGCATACTTCAGCTGCCCTGACTATCAATGAAAATGCTGATCCTACTGTCAGAAAAGACTTCCAAACCTTTGTAAATGAATTGATTCCGGAAACTTATCCACGGTTTATCCACACTTATGAAGGTCCGGATGATATGCCTGCTCACATTAAAGCCAGTTTTTTCGATTCCAGCCTTCAAATTCCGATTTCTGGTGGAAAACTATCCTTAGGAATTTGGCAGGGAATATATCTATGTGAATTTAGGCGAAATGCAGGCTCCAGAAACTTGGTGCTAACTGCCTTTGGTACCCGCTGAAAAACGATAAGCATCACATCTTACCATTTGTAAAATTCTCAGAGTCAAAGCTTCAAACAATTCTAATTTTGTGGCATCGACTAAACCATGAGAATAAGCCAAACTATCATTTTGTTTGGGTCCTTGCTGCTATGCTCTGCTGCATATTCTCAGCAAGCTCCCAATGCCTTCGCCTTCAAAACCAGTGAACCCATTGTCTTGGATGGAATCCTAGATGAAGAAATCTGGGGTCCTGAGGGTTGGAACTCTAATTTTACCCAATATTTTCCTTCTGATACCAGTCAAGCTCAAGCGCAAAGCAGAGTGAAGATCGCATTTGATGATCAAAATATATACATAGCCGCGGTCATGGAAAATACAGGACCTCGCAAATATGTTTCTACCTCTTTGAGGAGGGACTATAGAGGAGAGCAAAATGATGGGATCAGCTTTGTATTTGATACGTTCAATGATAAAACCAATGCCTTCCAATTTGGCGTCAATCCTTACGGGGTTCAAAGAGAAGCTCTTTTGGCAAATGGTGGAGCTAGAGGTGATGATTTAAATTTGGCTTGGGATAACAAATGGTATGCGAAGGCAACAATTTTTGAGAATCATTGGCAAGTGGAGGCAATCATTCCTCTCTCCACGTTAAGATTTCAGGATGGTGCCCAAAATTGGAATGTCAACTTTTACCGAATTGACAGTCACTTGGGAGAAAGAAGTACTTGGGCGCCTATTCCGAGAAACTTCTCTATTATATCCACAGCTTTTAGTAGAAAGCTAATTTTTGAAGAACCACTTCGCAAGAAATCTGCGAATGTTTCTATTATACCTTATGTAGCTGGAAGAACTTCCAAAAATTATCTGGAAGGCACCTCTGAAAAAATGACTCCAGCGGTGGGCGGTGATGCGAAAATTGGGATCGGTCCTGCGTTGAATTTAGACCTTACTTTTAATCCGGATTTCTCTCAAGTGGAAGTGGACCAGCAGGTTACCAACTTAGATAGATTTGAAATATTTTTCCCGGAAAGAAGGCAATTTTTCCTCGAAAATGGTGACTTGTTTGCCAGCTTTGGGCATCCATTGGCAAGGCCTTTCTTTTCCAGAAGAATTGGGGTGGATAGAGACGAGAATACAGGACAAAATGTCCAGAATAAAATTATTTATGGAGCCAGATTGAGTGGTAAAATCACAGATGATTGGCGGGTAGGTTTGATGAATATGCAAACCGCCAATGATGAGCAGGCAGGAATTAATGGTAAAAATTTCAGCGTACTTGCATTGCAAAAAAAGGTGTTCAATCGCTCAAACATAGGCTTAATCGTAGTTGATCGAGAGTCTTTGGCTGCAGAAAATGAACAAGGTCTTTTTAATCCCAATGATTATAATCGTCTAGTGGGCTTGGAATACAATTTGGCATCAGCCGATAACAGATGGACTGGAAAGGCCTTTTATCATAGGACATTTGAAAAGGGAGTAAGTGATGAAACCGGAACTTTCAATGCCTACATCTTATATAATGACTTACACTGGAACTGGAGCTTTAGCTATTTGGATATAGGAGAAAACTACAATCCAGAAGTGGGATTTACTCCGAGAACAGATTATAAGCGACTGAACCCAGATCTTTCTTACAGCTTCTTTCCCAAGAGTAAATATATCAATCGTCATGGACCTAAAATTGATTTTGAATATCTGTGGAATGATGGATTGGGGATGACTGATAGAGATATTGAACTGAGTTATGAAATTAGATTTCAGTCCCTTGCGCAGCTGACTTTTTCCAACACCTATAGCTATGTCTATCTTTTCAGTCCATTTGATCCTACTCGAACAGGTGGAGAAAGACTTGCTGCAGGTACTGATTACAGTACCCAGAGATTTGGGATTGATTTTAGAAGTAACCCGAGATTGCCTTTTAATTTCTCTCTTCGAAGTGAGTTTGGAGAATATTTTACAGGAAATATTGCTTCCATTCGAAGTGAGATGGCCATCAGAATGGGCTATACAGCAAATATCTCCATGAATTTCTCCTACAATCAGATCCGACTGCCAGAACCTCAAAACGATGCGAATTTGCTTCTAGTGGGTCCAAGAATCGATCTGACATTTAGCAAAAACCTATTCTGGACAACCTTCATCCAATACAACAACCAGATAGACAACCTGAATATCAATACCAGGTTGCAGTGGAGATATGCACCTGTTTCCGATTTCTTTGTGGTGTACACCGACAATTATTTTCCGGGTGATTTCATCCCTAAGCAAAGAAGTTTGGTGCTGAAGCTGAATTATTGGTTGAATATGTAAAGCATAAGGAAGTTTTTTTTCTAGAAAGCTTCCACCCTCACCTTTTCCCCAGTCATCAAAACTCTACGATATCCATTCTGAGTATCGCTACTGACTTCTTTGCCTAAGACTTTTACTTGTTGATAACTCTCAGGAATTTCAATTGAAAGCCCCCACTTTTTCTGGCTTTGATTGACCTCTAGGATCAGATTCTTTCCTTTTTTCTCATAGGTTACAGTGATCTCATTTTCACCAACCTTTACTCGCTCAATTTTGGCTTCTTCCCAATCACTTGGCATCTGAGGACGGATGTGGATAACTTTATTTCCGGCATCTGGCTTTATCCCAAAAAACTGGGTGACTATCGGAATCGCATAGCTATACAAGTTCCAAGCTTGGGTAAACATTCCATAGTCGGGTGAAACCTCGTAGATTGATCCGGGTAAGGCAAATCCAAAACTTCTTGTCATTCTTTTTAGATAATCTAAAGCCTGGTCTGGATTCCCATAATTGTTTTCTCCAATGGCAGACACCCCTGTTGGTAATGTCATCACAGCACCTGTGTAGGAGAATACTTTGCTCCCGGAAAAAGAACCTTCTTCCAGCTCAGCACTTTCATCTCTATCTATGCCAGTCACAAATACTCCAAAAGGATTGGTATATTTTCTTCCTGTTTTTAAGGCGATTTGGGCTTTTTCAGGATCGGCCACTCCGACTTCCATAGGAGTATTGACTACCCAATTATGATACAATACAAACCCCTGTTTTTGATCCTTTGTTAATGTGGATAACTTTGATTTGGTAGCTTTCAATTCTTCCACAGCCCAAGGTTTATTCAAAGTATCTGCCCGAATAATGGCTCCATCAATCAGGTGTATGGCCTCATCTGCAGTTCCTATAAAATCGGCATAGCTTCCAAATTCGGGTACCCAAAATTCGGCGTTGATTTTTTCAGCCAGCGCATCTGCTGTTTGTTGATAACTTTCAGCCAGGGCTGTTTTCCCTAAAATTTCAGCCATTTGAGCAGCGTCTGCAAAAGCTTTGTAGCTGTAAGCCGCCACATCGATCATTTCAGATTCCAGCCCGTGGATTTCCATCATGCCATAGCCATCCGCTAGGAGATTTCCATCTGAATCATTTTCCTCCAAAAGCCATGTAAGCCCCTTTTCAACAGAAGGAAAGTATTTTTCTAAAAACTCCCTATCGCCTGTCCATCGGTAAACCTCCCAAATAGTGGATGCCCACTGAGGCGTTTCATTAATATTTCCCGGATTGAATACCACTCCATTCGTGGAGGCTTCATGGATAATCCTTCCATTGCCATTGGTTTTTTCAGACAAATTGTGGATAAGTTCTATAGTGGAATAAACCAATTCTTTCCTGCCCGTAGCAAGTAACCCTTGTATGGTGTATTCGCTATCTACACCAAAAAACCAAGGATAATCCTGCAATCCTGCACCAAAACCTCTGCCTATTTCAGGCACGTCACGCACGAGCCAGTCTGTGTTATATTTTACCCACTCGAAAGCTTCTTGTAATTCCTGATCTGGAACTTGAATCTGTGCTGTTGATTTTATGAGTTCATATCGCTCTTTTTTACTAAACCAATCAGCAGCCAGGTTTTCCTGAATTTCTGCCAAGGTGGAAAAAGCTTGCAATTGACTATTGGTGGAGCCGGATATGAAAACAGGGAAAACTATAGTGCCATCAGCAGGGATATTCAATTCTGTATTAAATGTGGAGGCCAGTCCTTTTCCCTTAGATTCAAATTCACAGCTATTGGCAACAGGACTAACTTGGAATTTGGGGTCTGTCTTCCAGGAAACATACCAGTCATTTCCAACGTCTTTTGCCCAGAGGGTTTGACTCATTTCATCGAAATTGACCTGATCTTCTTCATCCATCATCTTGCTTCTTTCGCCGAGCCAAACCGGCATCAAATCAACTTTTGCGCTCCAATTAAAAGAGATGGACTTTTCGGACTTATCCACATTTTTAATTCTATATAAAACTACCATTCCTTCCTTTCCATCAGGCACAAAATGAAGCCTCTCTACCTTCAGCCCTAATGTGGATAAGTCATATTCTATCAGGTTGGAAAATGGGTAATTCATAAAAGCTTCTGCATTTTCCAAACAGCTTTTTTGATCTCCTATTTGTATTTGGGCACTAAAGCCATCCATTAATTTGATTGGATGCATCCAGATTCCTCCCATTTCGCCTTCTACATGCCAGCCCATATCGGGAAAGCTACCGTCTTGATTTCCGATCAGATATACTCTGTCTCCAGCAGCTGTAAATGGAGATGCTAAATAGGCTTTCTTTCCTGTAAGCCCTTTTTGGGACTTTAAGTCTTCGAAAATCAGTGAATATGGATCTTGAAGTTCCGAACAGGAGAATAGAAGCAGACAAAAAATGAGATAGGTAAAAGTCTTTTTCATTATAATTTTCATTTTAAAGAAGCTTTCCAATTTCTTTCCAAGTGATCAATTTAATGTTCTGTTCTTCCAATAATTTTTTAGCCTGCTCACTAGTGAAAAAGTCATAATCCTTTTGTCTCCAGGGTGCGTGAAATGAATCATGCCCCGAAGTAACTGCATTCATCTCAGCATCGTCAAAGGCTAAATGTAATAATAGCACATGCACTCCAGCCGGTAAATTTTTCAATGCATCCGTGTAAAACTCTTCCATACCATTTGCATAAGCTTTTTCATCAGCCATAATAATCTGGTCAATGATGGGAAGCTTTTGGACCTCCAAACCTTCAAAGAGTGCAGGATTGGGTTCAATCAATCCCTTATAAATTTCCTGATTAATCATCGCCGGGATATTGTATTCCAAAGCCAGCTTCACATAAATTCTCATATATTCCGGCCGTCCATAAAACATGCAACCCATATGGGAATCGAGATGGGTGACATCTATTCCCATGGATTTTGCACTTTCTATTTGAGCTCTGACTTCCTTTTCTACTTGTTCGGGACTGGCGTTTTGGGCAACCTCTGCACAACTTGGAAACATATGCCCGAGTGGATTGACGAGTCCGGGAACATCTGTCTTCCCGGCTTCCGGTCCCCAATTATAATGAAGCCATTCATTGGTCAGCGTAATGTGAATTCCTATGTCCGGGGTTTTGATGCTTTTGGCTAATTCAGCTACCTCTTTAGACCATGCTGCCGGAACCATCATGCTGGTGGAGCTCACCAATCCATTTTGAATAGCTTGAAAAGTTGCCAGGTTTTGTGAATGGGAAACGCCTACATCATCACCATGAATGATCAATAATTTGTCTTCCGCAGCATAGCCCAGTTTTTCTTGCAGGCTTTGTGCAAAGTTTATTATTGGGATGAATAGGAGTAGAAAACAAATGAAGTGGGAGATTTTCATGATGAGTTTAAATTTTCTTGAATTTAAAGAAAATAGGGAGAATTGAATTTTAAAAATATCTCAAACACTTGCATTAAACAGCCTGTTCAACAATCATGAAGTATCAAAGAGCGATAGTTTGGTTTAGAAATGATCTGCGTCTGACAGACAATGAGACCTTGCATCAAGCTTTGGCTATGGCCAAAGAAGTGATCCCGGTGTATTGTTTTGACCCAAGACATTTCGAAGCTACTGAACTCGGTTTTTCAAAAACAGGTCCCTTCAGAGCCAAGTTTTTATTTGAATCTGTATTGGATTTGAGGAAAAATTTAAGAGAAACTGGGGCCGATTTGATTCTTCTAAGAGGGAAACCAGAAGTAGAGTTGATCACCCTAGCCAGTCGCGTTAAAGCGGACGCTATTTTTTATTCAGAGGAAGTAACTGATGAAGAAAAAAAGGTAGATGAAGCTTTGGATCAGGCTGCTTGGGGAAAAGGAATTGCTACAGAGTCCTATTGGATCAGCACCCTGTATCATATAGAGGATTTGCCCTTCCCTGTTTACCAAGTGCCAGAAGTATTTACAGCATTTAGAAAAGCTGTGGAAAAGATGGCTTCAATCAGGCCTACTTTTCCCAACCCCGATAAAATTAATTTTCCGGCAGAAGATTTATTGCCCATGTCTGGAGTATTGCCAGACCTGAAAACATATGGACTGGAGGAACCTGAGACCGAGCCCAGAGCGGTGATGGAGTTAAATGGTGGAGAGAGTGCCGGTTTAGGGCGAATCCAGTCCTATATATGGGAAAAAGATCTTCTGAAAATGTATAAAGAAACCAGAAATGGATTGATTGGAGGAGATTACAGTTCTAAGCTTTCACCTTGGTTAGCTTTAGGTTGTATTTCTCCAAGAACCATTTTTGAAGAGGTAAAACGCTACGAAAAGGAGCGCAAAAAGAATCAAAGTACTTATTGGCTCATTTTTGAATTGATCTGGAGAGATTATTTCAGGTTCATCAGCAAAAAACATGGCAATCAAATATTTCAAATTGGAGGTATCAAAAAACAAGAGGACTCCTGGAGAAGAGATAGTGCTCTATTCGAGCGCTGGTGTGAGGGGTTGACAGGAGTCCCTTTTGTGGATGCCAACATGCGTGAGTTGAAATACTCGGGATTCATGTCCAATCGTGGGAGGCAGAATGTCGCCAGTTTTTTGGTCAATGATTTGGGGATAGACTGGACTTGGGGAGCCAGCTATTTTGAAAGTATGTTGATAGATTATGACGTTTGCTCCAATTGGGGAAACTGGATGTATGTGGGCGGTGTAGGGAATGATCCCAGAGAAAACCGCTATTTCAATATTCTTCGACAAGGCAAAAATTATGATCGAAACGGAGATTATGTTCGGCTGTGGATTCCAGAGCTAAAATCCATTAAAGGTTTTGACATTCACCACCCTTGGGAATTGAAAAACAAGGAATTGAGAGACTTAGGTATTTCATTGGGAGGGAGTTATCCACATCCTTTGGTAAAAATGCAGAGTTACTCCTAGCTGAAAATTGTGGATAAGTCAATCTTTTTTTTGACGCTTACTCTTTATTTTTTCTCGATAAGCAGGGTTAAGTCTCCAAAAAACCAAATAACAAAAGGCCATCCAACACAACCAATAAAAACAAAGAATCAGGATTGTCATTGGGTCATGAAGAAAAGCCCAATCAATTCCAAATTTCAGCCTGTAATTTCCTAAGCTCACTATAGTTTGAACGACTGCTGTTATTAGGGCATAAATTGCGTAATGCCTGAAAAATAACTTTCCTTTTATCAGTTTAAACTTCATCTTACTTATTAAGATAATTCAATTTCAACTCAGACCAATCTGGTTTGATTCCTTTTTTTCTTTTCAACTCCTTCTGATAAAGGTATTCCCCCAGTTCTGTAAAAAATGGAAGCCCAATCTCCTCATACTCGTATTGATCATCATTCAGCGTTTCATCTTTATTGACATAAATAATGGCTGAGACGATGAATTCTACATTGTTTTCAAAATCTGCGAAATAACTTCCATCAATCAGGTGTCCATAAGCCCATCCAGTTTTATTGAAAATCCTGAATTGTTCGGGAATGGGTTTTTTGTCTGTTCCAAACTTGAAAAACTTGGAATAGCTATCATAATATTCCTCCCCTTGATAGCTGGGAAAATCCGACTCTCTGGGAAGCATACTCATGTATTTCAGGATGAATTTTCTATGCTCCTCATTGAGTTGAAATCGCTCCTGTTCCAAAAAGGCCTGTGGAAAAACTATCCGCTGAATGACTCCATGTAGATCGCTGAGCGCAAATTTATTTTTGAACGTAAATTCCATTCCAGTATTGATCAGAGAATCTCCGGAGTAATAAGCTCTTCCGATTACTGGTTTTTCAGGATTTGAATAGATAGCCTTGCTTTCCCTTTCCGGTAACTCGAGAATGATATTTCCGCTTTTATCCACAAATTTGATTGGGTTGAAATAACGGTTTTCAATTTCATTCGCCGGGAAGCTCAATCGATGGTTGATGATTGTATGATTGAGCCCCTTTTCTGCTAATTTTTCATTGATGTAATCTTGGCCTAATAGCTCATAAAGTCTATTGTACGCATCATTATCAGAAACCAATAAGATCTTTTTTATGTAATGAGCTATGCTTGGAAGAGAGTCTTTGGAAGACTTATCCACATAAGCAGGCACTTGGGAAGGTCGCACTGAATCGACTAGCATGATGCTGTTCATATCCAAGTTATCCACATTCTGCTCTTCTAGCCACTCCAAAGCCAATATGGCTACCGGCAATTTTACGGTAGAGGCTGGATAGAAGTACCGTTCATTATCCAAATTGAATTCATGCGTATCAAACATGGGGACTCCATGTTCATTTCTGTCAATTTTGGAATAAAGAATTTGAACTTGGTATTTATCGGCAGAGTCTAATACTCTTTTTAAGATTGGATAATCAGAAAGATCTCCCTGAAAAGGTTGATCGTTTTGGTTATCGCAGGAACTTAGAAAAATTGAAAGAATAATTAGATAAAATAGTTTTTTCATTCCTTTTGAAGTTGATAAAGAGTATTGACAAGATAAAAAAGATCATCGAATTCATGAAAAGCTGAAATGACGATGCGGTTGATATGTGGACTGCTTTGGGTGGGATAAGGAAATGAGGATATGATGATTCCTGCATTTTCAAGTTTGGATACCCAATCAACTTTTTCAATGATGAAAGCCGGAAAATTTCTTGAGCCTTTTATGCCTTTGAATCCTGAAATTTCCTGAGCAAAAATCCCACAGTAATCCTGCAGTTGGCTTTTGGATTTTTCATAAATGGATTGGGTTTCCATGAAGGTATGAAGATGCGCGGGAGATCCGGGAGATGCTCCCCCATATAAGGGTGTTGACTTGATCGCATCAATGCTCTCTTCACTTCCCAAAATAATTCCAGCGGGTAAAGCTAAAGCCTTCCCTAAAGAACCAGAGACTACAAGCCTAATGGCCGGGTTTTGCCATTGAGCATAGGTTCCAAAAACTCCCCTGCCCAATACACCAAAAGCATGGCTATCATCGATGAGTAGACTGATTGAGTTTTTTTCTGCTAAATCCTTTACCCATGAATAATCGTGGATTTCGCCCAATAAGGGATCCACTGCATTTCCAATCAATAAAATCTTTTTACCAAATAATTGGCTGGCTTGTTCTTGACAAGCTTTTTTCCATTGATTAAAATTTAATTGGGTGCCGCTAGAATATCCATTGGGAATTACAGCTGCATGGGTATTGGGGGCAATCCAGATTTCTTCGGTAGATGCTGCCAAATATTGGGTTGCTGCAATTCCTGCCAAATAACCTGAACTGAGAATGGCTGATTTTGGAGCTTTGGCTTCTTGAGCAAAAAACTCTTCGAATTCATCAAAGATTTTAAGCCGGATATTATTTACTCGGCTTTGCCCATGATTGGACCCTAAGTCAAACAGGTTTTTAGCCAAAACTTCCAGAAATTCCACATTCTGCCCAATTCCCAAATAGGAGGTTCCACTGAAATAAAGGAAGGACTTTCCTTCTATTTCAATGACTCTATCGATTCCCTTTCGGATATATTGAGGCTTCAAATCTCTTATTTTGCAAAAATCTGTGATTCGTCCTGAAAGGATTTGAATTCTAGGGCATTGCCGCAAGGATCTAGGAAAAACATGGTTGCCTGCTCTCCCACTTCACCTTTGAATCTGATATATGGCTCAATAACAAACTCAATTCCGTGATTTTTCAGTTTGTCTGCTAATGCATGCCATTCATCCCAAGGCAAAATTGCGCCAAAATGCCTTACGGGTACATTTTTACCGTCTACCTCATTGGTCTTTGCATTTGCCAACTCATCCGGCTTGATGTGAGCCGAAAGTTGGTGACCAAAGAAGTTGAAATCAATCCATTTATCGGTACTTCTACCGATATCGCATCCCAGTAAATCGCCGTAGAATTTTCTGGTTTCTTCTATATCCCGAATAGGGAAAGCCAGGTGAAAGGGTTTAAATTGGCTCATAATGTGTACTTTCGTTCATTAATTTTTATACCCTAAAGATATGGCAAAAAAGAAGAAAGTTTCACTGGTTTTGAGTAGCGGTGGAGCTAGAGGATTAGCGCATGTGGGGGTGATTGAAGAGTTGGAAAAAAGAAATTATGAAATTGCTGAAATAGCAGGTTGCTCTGCCGGAGCTTTGGTGGGGGGCATGTATGCAGCAGGCAAGATGGAGGATTTTAAAAATTGGATCTGCAATCTGGACCGGATTGATGTTTTTTCTTTGATGGATTTTACCTTTTCCAGTCGTGGATTTATCAAAGGAGAAAAAGTCTTTTCGGCTCTGAAAAATGTGGTGGAGGATTGTCAGATTGAAGATTTGAGTCTTCCCTTTTCATGCAATGCTGTGGAGGTTCATTCAGGAAAGGAAGTCATTTTTAATAGCGGAAGTTTGTATACGGCCATAAGAGCTTCCGGAAGCATTCCTTCAGTTTTCGTTCCTGCGGTAGTCGAAAAGCAGATTTTGATAGATGGAGGAGTTTTAAATCCTATTCCCCTTTCACTGATTAAAAAGCGGGAAGACACCATTTTGATGATTGTGGATGTGAATGGATTGGATCAGGATTATGTTGCCCCTCCTAAAAAGGATGCTGAAGGCAACCGTTTTATCACCTTGCCAGCTTGGTTGAGAGAGTATAAGGATAAGATGAGTCAGTTTTTCCCGGAAGAAAAGCCTGAAGATAAAGAAATCAGCTACTCTACGCTCAATTTGGTCAAACGCTCTTTCGACTTGCTTCAGGATAGGTTTTGTGAACTCCTTTTGGAAAAACATGATGTGGATATTCAGGTGAAAGTGGCCAGAAAGCAAGCCGGAACCCTGGAGTTTCACCGCTCTGCAGAACTGATTGAAATTGGAAGAAAAAAGGCCCAAAAGGCTTTAGATGATTGGGAGCATGGAAATCAATGAGCTAAATCGTTTATTGGGGAATGTGGATATCTACCTACTGGATCAGATATTGAAAGGTAGATTTACCAAGGAAATGAAAATTTTGGATGCGGGTTGTGGGGAGGGCAGAAATACAGCCTACTTCGTCAATCAGGGATATCAGATTTTCGGAATTGACCCTGATGAGTTAGCGATTCAGTATTGTCGCTTTCAGTCAAAAAGTTTAAAGAATGAGTATGATGCCCATCGATTTCAAATTGGGAGACTGGAAGAAATTCCTTTTCACGCGGAGGCATTTGATGTAGTGATTTGTTCAGCTGTTTTACATTTTGCCAAAAATGTGGATAACTTCAGGCAAATGATTTCCGAAATTCATCGGGTTCTAAAGCCCGGTGGGATTCTCTGGTTTAGAATGTGTACTGGCTTTGGGGGAATTCTAGATTCCGCCAAGGAAATAGGAAATGGGGTTTTTGAATTGCCAGACGGATCAGAGCGATTTGTTTTGCAGGCTAAGGAATTGGAACAAGTACTTGACTTAGGCTTTGAATATGTGGAGGCCCCCAAAACTGTTTTGGTCTTAAATCAGCGGGAAATGGGAGTTTTTATCATGCGAAAAATATAATTGGAAACAATATAAAATGACGCTTCAATACGTTCTTGAACTTGTAGGAACTTTTGTTTTTGCCATTTCCGGTGCTTTGGCAATTCGGGAGAGAGAGCATGATCTTTTTGGAGCAGGGTTTACAGGTTTCATCACTGCTATCGGTGGAGGAACATTGAGAGATATTTTATTGGATTCCTATCCTCTAGTCTGGATTGGGGATATCCATTTTTTATATGCGATTATGCTAGGGGTATTGGCAGCATTTATTTTTCCTGATTTCCTAAGTAGACTCCGAAAGACTTTTTTCCTTTTTGATACCTTGGGGATAGGTTTTTTTACCGTTTTAGGTGTGGAAAAAGCCTTGAGTTTGGGAGTCAGACCTGAAATCGCAGCCATCATGGGAATGTTTACTGCGGTGATGGGCGGAGTGATCAGAGATACTTTAACCAATGAAACTCCGGTTCTTTTTAGGAAAGAAATTTACGCTTCAGCTTGCCTTGCGGGTGCCGTTTTATATGTTGGCTTGAATTATTGGGGATTGGAGAGGGATTACAATTTGCTGATTTCCATGTCTTTGGTAATCAGTATTCGCTTGATTGCGATGAAGTATAAATTGAGCTTACCAAGGCTGGATTGAGGGTTGATGTGTAAGTGTGTAATTGATTAATCGAGTAATTGAAGAGAATCGCTGGTTGAGGTTGGCGACACTTCATTATTCATCATTGTGTGTTCGATGTTCGATATTTTTTGATCTCCCGCAAAGTAGCAGAGAGGCAAAGAGTTTTTAAAGCTATGTTTTCTATCATTTCTATGCGGTGGAAAATTGTCGTTGAACTGGAGTAGTTAAGAGTTATTGGTTATTGAGTTATTTTCAAACCAAGTTTTCACTCTTGTTTAAACCTATGTGCGCTATTGTGAATCCTATGTGGTTTAAAATTTTCTCTTCAGAGGCACAGCGACGCAGCGGTTTAGATCTTCCCGCAAAGTAGCAGAGAGGCAAAGAGTTTTTAAAGTTATGTTTTCTATCATTCCTATGCGGTGGAAAATTGTCGTTGAACTTGAGTAGTTAAGAGTTAATGGTTATTGAGTTATTTTCAAACCAAGTTTTCACCCTTGTTTAAATCTATGTGTGCTATTGTGAATCTTATGTAGTTTAAAAATTTCTCGCAGAGGCGCAGCGACGCAGCGGTTTTATATCCCGCAAAGTAGCAGAGAGGCAAAGAGATTCTAAAGCTATGTTTCCTATCATTCCTATGCGGTTAAAAACTGCTCGCAGAGGCACAGCGGTGCAGCGGTTTGGATCTCCCGCAAAGGAGCAGAGAAGCTAAGAGTTTTTAAAGCTATGTTTTCTATCATTCCTATGAGGTTTATAAAAGAATCTCTTCGCAGCTCATCAAAAGGTTTTATTCTGAAATACTTGGCTTAATTCTCACAAAAGCCACTTCATCATCTACATTTAAGAAACTATAAAGCATGCCATCTCTGACAAAAGATTTATAAGCAATTTGATAATCCTGCGGCAGCAGAACTTCTGACACCTGATCAAATTCCTTATTGAAAGCTGTCAACACAGTTTTAAAAACAATGGAATCTCCCACCATTTTATCCATTTCCGAAGATAATCTCCAATAGAGGCTATTCTTTTTGTCAAACATCAGAGGGCCGTATTTCACATACTTTTTAGTTTCCGTGGCAAGTCGCTCATACTCCTCTTGACTTTCCACTCGCTTTGGGAAATTAATTTTTGCCTCTTGACTTGTGAATTGGCTTTCGTAGGATTTGGATGTCAAAGAGTCGGTTTTCCAGTTGTAAAACTTCAATTCATTTTTGGACCTAGTAGAGAGAATCAATGTGTCATTTTTTACCTGAAGAAGATAAGAATCTAAGATAGCTCCCATGGGATAGTCTGGATATTCCGGCAAGTAAAGGCTGGTTCTAAATTTTTCCATCTTGGGAATAAATTCCAGAGGCCGATATTGAAATTTTTTATTTTCCAAGTCAAAAATCACCATGCCAAGTGGTGCGCTTTCCAGTTTCTTGTCTGCATAAAGCGCAATGAGTGTTTCACCATCCTCCGATAATGCCTCGTTGAGATCGACTCTTAAATCTTCAGGAAGCTTCTCTCCCTCAAAATCATGGTTAGCATAATTCAAATTTCCAAGTTTGGTTCCTTCCAAATCAAAATGGTACAGGTCGTAATTATCCGACAGGTAAATAGTTCCATCTTCCATGGCATAAACCTTGTTGAAATAGGAATGTCGTATGGAATTAGGGCCGTCTAAGTAAAATGGAATTTCCCTTTCAAGCTGAAGCTTTTCCAGATTGATGATTTCCAATCCGGGCTCTTTGGCTCCGGTTTGAAAGTTATACAAGTATTTTTCATCCTTTGATAGGTCTGAACTGGTCAAGCTCCAGTTTACATGGATAAACTGATCGCCAGCATCGACCATAACCGTGTCGAGGCTGTAGCTAATTTCTAGCTCTCTAGCTTTTTCCTTATTAGAATCTTTCTGACTGCAGGAAAAAGTCACAAAAAGGATCGCTGCAAAAAGTAATTTTTTCATTTTATTTCTGGTTTAAATCTTACAAAAGCCACTTCATCGTCAATATTTAGAAATTGCCAATACATTCCCTGTGAGATCAGCGGAGCACCTAGAATCCTCCAATTTTCTGGAAGACTCACTTCCCCTTTTTGATTTAAGTATTGATCAAAAAAGGTTAATGTTACGTTGTCTGTGCTTTCATCTTCCTCATTAATCTCCATTTGATTAGTAAGTCTCCAGTATTTTTTGGTTTGCTGATCCCAAACAAACTTGCGAAATGAAACCTGTTTCCAAATTTCCCGAATTGCCTCTCGTGCTTCAAAACTTGATCTGGCCTCTGTAGAATATTTGAGCTCAATTTCATTAGCAGTAATAGAAGAGGAAAAAGTTAGATGGGAGTAAGTTCCTGATGAAATATCAACTTTGTAAACTTCATTGAAAGCTGAAGAGGAAACTAAAAGTTGATCGGAGCTTTGAGTCAAAAAAATAGGCAATACATAGATATATGGATATTTAGCATATGGCTCTTTTTCAGTTTTTATTTCAAACTTTTTGAGTTCTTGAAAAAGAGGTAATTCAACCTTTCGTAAACCCATTTTATCAAGATCAATCAGGGCTAAACCCAATCTAGAGGACGGTTCATTTGATTTACCATAAAAAGTGAATAAAGATTTACCATCTTCGGATATGATTCCTTCATATTTGATTTCTTCATCTTCTTCCAATCTATCTCCTTTTAGGTTTTCAGCTGAAAATCTAAACTTCTCTACAGATTTTCTGTCGGCTGAAAGCTTCGAAATAACATCCCATGCAAAAATGAAAATCTCACCATTTTCCAAAACCTGAACTTTATCATAAAAATTGTAAGCACCGATGCCTACAGGTCCTTCCCTTTCCATAGGGATAATCCCATTCAGTTTCAGTATGCTAAGGTCAATAACTTCAAGATGGGGTACTTTTTGATTCAAATTATATAAAGTCTTTCCATTCTTGGAAAGGTATGATCTCCCTAGCGCTTCTGACAAATAAAGAAATTGATCGCCAGCATCAATGATGACTGTGTCGATGTTGTAGGAGATTTCTTCTGAAATATCTTGATTGTTAGAATCGATTTTTCCTCCACAGGAAAAGAGACCAACTAAAAATAAATTGAAGAGTAATCTTCTCATTTAATCTCTGGTTTTACTCTTACAAAAGTTACCTCATCGTCAATATTTAAAAACTTCCACAACCTTCCTTCAAGATAAAATCCAGGTTCGAAAAACAAGATTCCCTCAGGTAAAAGTGTTTCGCCAACCTGATTTATCTCCAAATCAAAAGCTGTCAGGATATGCTTATAAATTATGGTATCCCCAGCAGTCATCCGCTCCAGATCACGATGAACTCTCCAAAATTTATTCTGTTCAGTATCATGGATCAATCTACCAAAACTGACCTCTTTGTTTTTTTCCTTCATCGCTGCTCTAAATTCCTCCTGAGAACTCGCCTGCATTGGGAAATTTCCTTTTTTGCTATTAGAACTCAACTTGCTCTCATAGCTTTGACTGATTAGGCTGTCTTGCTCCAAGTTCCATTGCCAGATTTGATTTTTTGAACTGGTAGTGATCAGAATTTTGTCATCGAGCACTCTAACGCGGTTTTGCTCAGGCGCTTTCGCCATTCCTCCTCCATTCATCTCAAAACTGATTTCAAAGTCTGAGGTAAATTGCAAAAAGTCAGATGGAAATAAGCGAAGCGATTGATCACTTAAGTCGATTTTTACCAAACCAAGAATTTTGCTGTCAAAACCTTGGGTGCCATAAAAACCATAAAATCGTTTGCCATCTTGGGTATCCAAACTGGACATATTTATTTCTTCCTCCTCAGCCAATTGATCCCCTTGCCATTCAATTTCGCCCAATTTGTGAGTAGTGATCTTTTCACCGGAATTAGCCACATGATGGATGCCTACAAAGTCATAAAAAAGCACACTTTCATCCGGAAGGACTTGGATGCGCATGATAAAGCCGCCTCCAATTCCATTGGGCCCTTCTTTCTCGTATTGACGAACCTCTTTCAATTTTAGGTTCTCCAAGTCTATAATTTCCATGACCATCTCCTGATTATTGAAATTGTAGAGGAGTTTTCGCTCTTTATCCAAATCGGACATACTCAGACCATAGCGTACAAAAAAGAAGTGATCCCCAGCATCCACCATTACAGTGTCGATTTCGTAGGAGATGTCTAGATTTTGATTGGCACTGGATTTATCAGGATCTCCTCCACAGGAAATCAGGAAAAGCAACAAAAAGTAAATAGGTAGTTTTTTCATAATAGTTAGGTTAAAATTTAAAATCCATCACCGCAAAGCCCAACTCATCATTCACATTGACATAGGACCAGAGCTTGCCGTCTTTGAAGAAGGTGAATTCTGGAACATTGCTAAATTCGGGTAAGTACTTTTCTCCTAATAAGGCTAATTCGTCATCATAAACAAATAGATATACATCGGCGCTTCGGTACCAGTTGCCTTCAGAATCCTTAATCCGTTTATAGGCAAACCTAAAAAACTGTTTTCGCTGATCATCCCAAATCAATTCTTTGAAAGCAACCTGGTTGATTTGTTTCTCTGCCGCATCTTCAAATGCTTTCTCATCGGTAAATAAATTACTTTCAAAATCTCCCGTTTTTTTCCTTGGGACTAGCTTGTGATTAAATTCAACTAATATCAAGGAGTCTTTGGCATAATCATACACATAGGTATCAGAAGTAACCGAACTGGTAATAAAAAGCTTTTCATGCAGGGTATTTAACCAAATATTTTCCCCTGTACTCGAAACCCTTTTTGGTTGTTGAAGGAGTAGTGTAAATTTTACCGCCTGGTGCATGCTGGGCAATTCTATACTTTTCCCCGTTTTGGAATTTGGGTCAATGACCAAGAGCCTGACTTCAGTCTGAGTGGCACTTAATCTAGTCAAAGCAAACATTTGCTCCTCATCATGAGATAAAGTGACTCTACTGGTGATTAAGCCTTCCTCTTGGACTCCCAATCCCTCAATTTCTCTAAAATTGAATTTTAAGCTTTTTTCCTTTTGCCCATTTTTGGTAAAAATCCCAACATTTATACCTGGAGAGGTAATTAAAAAGCGATCGTTTTGAAGGGAATTAATTTTTGGTGGATTAAATCCAATGGAATTTGGGCCTTCTTTGGAGAATGGGTAAACAGCAACCATTTCCAATCTGTCCAAGTCTATTTCATAGATTACCGTCTTTCTCATATCAAAAAAGTAAAACGTTTTAGTATCCAATGAAAGCGCGGAATTATGCACTCCAAACCCTAAATCAAAAATTTCATCTTTCGGGTCTACTAGTACGGTATCAATTGTAAAAGTCAGGTTTTCAAGCACATTCCCAGAATTGGGGTTTTTAGAAGAATTGCCCCCACAGGCCAAAACCAAAGAAAGAAAAAGTAGTAGGCTTATTTTTCGCATCTTTTTAAAACTTAAAATCCATCACCGCAAAACCCAACTCATCATTCACATTGATATAAGACCAGAGTTTGCCGTCTTTGAAAAAATAACCTCTTATGAAATCTGTAACCCCATTGAGTTTGCTTTCACCAACCAACTCGTAGTCTTTATTATAGGCTAATAAATAATAGGTGTATTCATTAGGATCATTTCGAGTTTCTCCCATTTTGACCTGCGAGGCTAGTCTGAAAAAAAGATTCTTTTTAGAGTCCCACATCAATTTTTGATAAATGATCTGAGAATTGATTTTTGCCATTTCCTGCCTAAATGCTTTTTCGGTTGTCAGGTTTTGCGTGACTTCTCCACTAAGTCGATTGGGAATCATTTGATGTGTGACTTTTATCAAGCGCAAACTGTCTGCATCCAGGTCATATTCATAAAAATCTCCCATGGCTGAAGTGGATATCAAGAGTTTGTTTTGATGATTGAAGAGATAAACGGGTTGACCTGAAGACATATAGTTTCCGTTTTCATTTGCCAAAAGAGTGTATTTCCGAACTATTTCCATTTCTGGAAGAGCAACTGTTCTGGCGGTTTGATTTTTTACATCAATGATTACCAATTCAGGATTATTAATTTCTTCACCTGTTGGCCAAGAGTAAAAAAGGTTTCTTTTAAAATCGTAAATGGAATTTCCATATAAGGCAAAAAAGTTTTCGGCAAGTTGGGAGTCAATTTCCTTTGGAGTCACTTTGAGATTTTTTTGCTTCTTCCCCGATTTGTCATAAATGCCGATTTGAGGAACACCCAAAACATAAACTTCCTCATTGGGACCTATTGACACTTGGGCCACAAAGTTGCCGACTCCATCAGGTCCTTCGGTTTCGAATTCAGTTTTTTGGGTTAATGTCATCGCTTCCAAATCCACCTCGACTAAAGCAGGAGGACTGTTTTCAAAAAAGAAAAAGCCATTGTCGGTCAAGTCGAAGGTTCGGATTCCAAAGCCAAGGTTTAAAAGTTCATCTCCCGAGTCCACCAATATTGTATCAACTGTGAAGGTGAGATTTTCAAGGATATTGCTTTGCTCAATTTTTTCGCTGGATTTCTCCTGGCAAGAAAAAATTATGGAGACAAAAAAAAGGAATAAAAGCTGTCTTATCATGAGTTTATAATTCATTGAGATTAAAATTTAAAATCCATCACCGCAAAGCCCAACTCATCATTCACATTTACATAGGACCAGAGCTTGCCGTTTTTGAAGAAGGCACTTAAAGGAGCTCGATCTAATTCCGGGATTTCAGTTTCTCCGATCAGTTTAAGATTTTTATCAAAGGCGAATAAAAACACCTGAGCCTTGAGGGGAGCCTCTTTATCTTCCCGGGCTTGATAGATTCTTCCAAAACGATAGTATCTCTCAGATTTGTCATCATAAATCAGCTTTTCAAATCCAATCTGAGTTCTGGCTTTTTCCATCTCAGATTCAAACTCCTCCTGTGAGGAAACTTCATTTCTAATCTGCTTCTCTTTTCTGTTTGGGGCTAAAGAAAAATTATATTTATATAAGATTAGTGAATCGAGTTCTGGAAAAAACTCATAGATATTATTGGTAGGACTCGTAGACAAAAAATACCTGTTATTGATTCTTTGAAAGTGAATCTCCTCCACGTATATCATCATGCCATCATTCGAATTAAGAATAATTTGATATTCTGATGCCTTCTCCAAAGCAGGCAGGTCATAAATTTTACCGCTCTTCTCTCTAAAGTTGAATTTTGCCAACTTTCTGCTTGCTTTCATGAAGTCACCGGGAAGTGAAAACAGTTTTTCATCTTCAATAGATAAGATCAGTTTGTAGTAGAGGGAATATTTGAAATTCTCCTCCATTCCCTCAATATCAAAATCATCTCCTTTTAGTGTGTAGTCCTTGATCAATTCGCCCTCCCTATCTATCAAACTGGATTTTTCATATCCAGAAAGAAAAAACCTTTCTCCGGGAAACACATCGAACACTTCTATATACTCACCGACTCCATTAGGCCCTTCTTTTTCAAATGAAATCTGCTCTTCCAGTTTTAGGCTGTTGAGATTTACTTTATTGATCAAGGAGTTTTTCCCATCTAGTAAATAAAGATGTGATTTAGACTCATTAATTGTATGTGTACCCAGTCCATAAGGAAGACTGATCAATTCCTCTCCCGGATCAACGACCACAGTATCCACAGAAAAGGAAAAGTCAGCTAGAATATTGGTTGAGTCGTTTTCAGCAGATTCTTTCTCACCACTACAGGAAAAAGCGAAAGCAACAAAAAGTGCGAGGACAAAGGTCTTTCCTAATTTGTACATATCAATAGGTTAATGTCATTCTCACAAATCCAGGATCTTCATCTACTGGTCGATAACTGTAGAGCTTGCCCTCAAAGAAAAAGGCTCGTCCAAAGGGATAGGGCAAATCAACTATTTGTTCACCTAGTAATTGCAACTCCTCATCATAGGCAAATAAATAGACATCTTTCTTTTTTGGCTCGCCGGTTTCCAGTTTCCCATTGCTCTTAGATGCAAATCGGAAATACAGCTTTCTACCTGGGTCCCAATATAATCCTGAAAATGTCGGCTGCTGATTGATTTCATCGCCTACTTCTCTTACTCTTTCCTGAGAGTCTACTTTTGAGGGAAAAGAGCCTGTCTTTTTTGCTGGAACTAGCTGATGATTGAAAGTTTTAAGTATCAAAGAATCCGTGGCAAAGTCATATAGATATAAGTCGGAAGTACTGCCGGAATATATGACAAGCTGATTGTTCACCTTTTGAATGGATATGAAATCTCCATAAGTAGTGCTTGAGTTTTCACTGCTAAATGTTACTTGGAAATTTTTCGTGATTTCCAAAGCAGGGAGAGCGATGAGTTCACCTGTTTTTTCATGAAGGTTCATTTTGGCTATAAATGAATTGAAAATTTCAGAAGGCTTTTTAGGAGTGGAAAAGGCCAGTTTCTTATCCGGGCTGATAGTGAGATTCAAATAAAGTGCATGCAAATCCTCGTCTAGGCCTTGGAATTCCCCAGGCTGTATCTCCATCGTCTGAATTTTTTCTGCTTGCGCATTATAGATTCCCTGAATTCCATAGTGTGCCAACATGAATTCATTCTTTGGTAGGACATCGAAGTAATTGATAAAATTGGGAGCACGGTTTGGCCCATCTTTTTCAAAGTATATTCTGCGGACCAATTGGAGCTTTTGAAGGGTTATTTCGTGCACCTCAGGTTCTCGGTTTAAGGCAAAGTAGACCGATTGACCATCTTCACTTAGTCCAAATTGATAATACATCCCAGGATTAAAAATTTCTTCTCCTACATCAACTATCACCGTATCTAAACTAATCTGGAGGTCTGCCAGGATATTATCGGATTTTTGGGACCGTTCTTCGGTATTTTCTCCGCAAGAAAAGAGTAGGATCAGGAAAATGACTAATGGAAATCTATTCATGGATTAGAAATTAAATTGAAATCTGACAAAGCCGGCCTCATCTCCCAAAGGCCAGTAGCTGAAAAAATCTCCCTCATGGAAGTAACCGAAATAGGGGATTCTGGTCAATTCCGGTAAAAATTGCTCTCCGACTAAATGAAATTCCTCATCATAGGCGAAGAGGTAGCAGTCCGCTTTTCGCACTTTGCCATCCGGTGAGATATAATAATTTTTGGTAGCAAAGCGGAAGTAGAGTTTTCTGCTTTCATCCCAATAGAAATTTTCAAAAGAAATCTGCTGCCGTATTTGATTCGCTACCTCCATCTGTTTTTCTCTGGAATCTACTTCATTGGTAAATGAACCGCTTTTTTGGTTTTCTACCAGTTGATGCTCAAAGGAGATCAATTCCAAAGAATCATTCTTGTAGTCATATCTGTAGACTTGAGCTGTTGAGTTGCAGGTAACCAGCAGTTGCTGATTAATCAATTGTAACTCTACCCTGTCGCCATAAAATGAGGCTCCATTTCCCTGGCGGAAAATCACTTGAAAACCTGTGACTAAATCAAAGGCAGGTAGTTTCAAAACCCTACCTTTCTCATTCATCATGTCAAATACCGCAAGGCCCAAGATGGGCTTTCCAAACTCTGCTGGTAAAGAGAAAAAGAAATTTTGCTCTGGGCTGGATTTCAAATAATTAGTGACCATAAAGGGACTCTCAGATTGGAAATCAATCATTTTTTGAAAATCCTGTTCGAATGATTTTAATTTTTTGCCTTCCAGATCATAAATACTTGGAATCACCCCATCATAAATCATCAGTTGATCCTCAGGAAGGGCTTGAAATGAGGAAATCCACCCTTTGATGCCGTCAGGACCCTCACGCTGGAAGGGATGCCTCGCGAGCAACTTCATTTCTTTAAGTGAAATCTCAAAAACCTCAAAGTCTGGTTCGTAGAAAGCGAAGACACGTTCACCGTCTAGGCTCTGATCTTCGGAATATATTCCATCGGGAGCAAAAATTTCCTCCCCGGAATCGACAGTCAGGCTATCAATTTTGAGCTCCAACTTCTCTAAAATATTGGAAGTCTCTTTTTCGGAACTGTTCTGACTGCATGAAAAAAAGCTCAGCAGCAAGAGCGCGGTAAAAATTTGTTTCATATAAAAATAATTAAAGATTTAAAACTAATCTTTATTTGCTAAAAACCTAGTGCACAAACGGAAAAAGCGTTGAAAAAAATATCTAATTGGCTACAATAATCACAGTGAGGATAAATCCTTTATTCAAAATAGAAGGAAGACCGAAGACGGAAGGATCAAATTTCTGGTCCTTTAAGTTGAACCAGAACCTTACTTTCTATTAAAAAGGCTGATATACATTATATTAAAAGAAACAAAAACCTCAATTCAGATACCAGATAGAAAAATTGAGAAGAGAGGCGAAGCAAACCCAGAGAAAATAGGGAATCATTAACCAGGATGCCCATGGCGATATTTTCTTAAACTGCAGAATGCAAATAAAGACTAATACTCCCAAAGGAATGATAACCACCAAGCCTAAAGCAGGAGACTCTGCTCCAAAAAATGCCGGGGACCAAATCGCGTTTAAAGCAAGCTGAATAAAATAAAGACTTAATAAAAATCTCTTTTGAGAGTGATTGCTTTTCCAGATCAAATAGCAAACCCAACCCATCATCAGATACAAAGTCGTCCAAACGGGACCGAACAACCAAGGTGGAGGATTGAAAAAAGGCTTTTCCAAGGTTCCGTACCAGCTATCTACGCTACTGATGGTAAAATAAGCCCCGGTCAGCCCAGCGGCTTGAGGCAAAATGATGCTGATGATGAGTTTGAGCCAGTTGGGCATTTTTAAATGATTTCCAAAAGGGTTCGGAAGGCCAATGCTTTATCTTGGTAGCGTTCTTGCGTTTTGGCTCTTAGGGCAGGAGCATGCTTGGTTTCGTACTCCTGCATTTTGGCAAGGCTCTCAGTAAAATATTGCACTGCATAGTTGGTGCTGCCATCATCCGCCCTTTGGATCAGTCTCAATAATTTATGCTCGGTAAAAATACCAGTGGCCATTACTTCTGGAATATGGGTGTCTTTCAACCATTGAATAAAGTCTTCTTCTATCTCGGGAGCAACATTGATGGTGACGTTGTATAGTATCATTTCGTAGTTTTGTAGGGATTTTCCTTTTTTTAATAACAAATTTGGAACATCAAAGTTAGGAATCCCAAACTTAAAACCTCAATTCTGCTCACCCAAGCACCGCTCATGCATAAAGTAGTCACTGAAAATAGCTCCAGGACCAATATAAAAGTAATCATTGCCATAGCGGTAATCATCATCCTTCACGGTGTTGGTTTGGTGGGGCTCAGCTTGCCAGATTATAGAGATTGGTTTTTGAGTATGACTCCAGCTCAGCTTTTGACTTCTCTGGTGATCATTCTTCTATTTCACAGGGGCTGGTCTGACTCATTTCCGATTTTTGCCGCAGCTGCATTTTGGATAGGTTTTGGGGCAGAATTGATAGGAATTCATACCGGGTATTTATTTGGAGACTATGTATATGGTCCGACCTTGGGACCTAAGCTTTGGGAGGTTCCTATTATAATAGGTGTCAATTGGTTTATTTTATCCTATCTCACTGGACTTGCCTTCCAGAAAATTCCCAATGATTATTATGCGGCATTTTTAGGCGCTACAGCGATGACCGCGATAGACTATATTTTGGAGCCGGTGGCAGTTTCATTGGATTTTTGGTATTGGAAATTTGACATCATTCCTGTAGGCAATTATCTGGGGTGGTTTTTTATAGCCTACCTGATCCACCTGATTTTTAGAAAAGCAAAGTTTGAAAAGCAGAATCCTATTGCACTGCCTTTGCTTTTGACATTAATTTTATTCTTTACCATACTCAATTTTACCGTTGTGGAATGATTTATGACATGAATCATAAAATATTATTCCATAAAGCTGAAACAAAAGGTCAAATTGCAGCTTATAACAAAACAGTCACTTAATTAGTTGTTTTCGTGATGATTAAAGCTATAGGATTTATCGCACTGGGATTTATCGTAATGGAATTTTCCGGTTGGTTGATTCACAAGTACTTGATGCATGGTCCTCTTTGGATGATCCACAAGACCCATCATCAGCCTTCTAAGTCTTTCTTTGAGTTGAACGATTTGTTTTCGTTGCTCTTTGGAAGTATTGCAGTAGTATTGATTTTCCTGGGATTGGAAAATCTTGATTATCGGTTTTGGATGGGAATCGGAATCAGTTTGTACGGAGTACTCTATTTCTTTTTGCATGATGTTTTGGTTCATCGCAGACTGAAATGGTTTGACCGACCCAAAAATGCTTTCCTAAAAGGAATCTTCAAGGCGCATCAAGCGCATCATAAAACCAATCAAAAGGAAGATGCTGTTTCCTTCGGATTGTTCGTAGTACCCAGAGAATATTTTAAACAGGAAGAAAAGTGAGCACTTATTCGATCAAAGATCTAGAGCAACTTTCAGGTATCAAGGCCCATACATTACGTATCTGGGAGCAGCGTTACAATTTGCTGAGCCCCAAAAGGACTGATACCAATATCCGTTATTATGATGATGCGGACCTGAAACTGATTTTGAATGTCGCTTTGTTGAATGACAATGGCTTTAAGATCAGTAAGATTGCATCTATGGAAGAAGGAGAGATTCGAACTGAAGTGATGAAACTGACGGAAAGATCTCTAACCCATGACGATCAAATCCATGCATTGACTATCTGTATGATAGAAATGGATGAGGAGCGATTCGATAAAATTCTTTCTTCCAATATCCTTAAACTGGGCTTTGAGCAAACCATGCTCAACATCATCTATCCATTCATGTCTAAGATTGGAGTGCTTTGGCAAACCGGGGCGATCAATCCGGCTCAGGAGCATTTCATTTCTAACCTGGTCAGACAGAAACTCATTGTAGCCATAGATGGTCAAGTGGTAAACGGTGGAGGAAAGAAATTTTTACTATTCCTACCAGAAGGAGAACTTCATGAAATTTCCCTGCTTTTCGCAGCTTATCTGATCAAAAGCATGGGACATAAGGTTATATACTTAGGACAAAGCACCCCTAATGATGATCTCCTTTCAGTTTATAAATTGCATAGACCTGATTACCTTTTAACTGTGATTACTACCTCACCAAGTTCGGAGTATGCACAAGACTATGTGGATGCTTTGTCAGAGCGTTTTCAGGAAGCAAAAATCTTGATCACAGGGTATCAGGTAATCGGTCAGGATTTAAAACTCCCGGCTAATGTGCAGCAACTCAATTACATTAGGGACATCAAAGTTATGCTGGAAGAGCTCGCAGAAGTGACACAAGAGAAATAGTCTAAAGAATTTAACAATAAATTAAACAAAAGGCATTCTACCAAGAATGCCTTTTTTTGTCCATTTATATCCAAATTCGGCCATAAATCCCAAAAAAGAGCGGTCAAGAAATATTTTGTTTAACCTAAATGAAAAAAAATTCAACAAAAGCTTTGTATTTTGTTTAAGTATTCCTAAGTTTGATTAAACAAAAACACAAAGCTACCATGACAACTCTAGAATTCAGTTACTCACTACACAAGCTTTCCAGCACACTGAAACCATTTGCACTGAAGTTAACCAGGGACATGGATGATGCAAATGATTTGTTACAAGACACCATGGTAAAGGCATTTACCAACAGAGATAAGTTTACAGAAGGTACCAACCTGAAAGCATGGTTGTATACCATTATGAAAAATACCTTCATTACCAACTATCAGCGAATGGTCAGAAGAGGCACATTCGTAGACACCACAGACAATCTTCATTACATTAATTCCAGCGATTCTCAAATTGAGAATGGCGTTTATGGAAACTTTGCGATGGAAGATATTTACACCGCAATTGATAAACTGGACGATGTATATAAGACTCCTTTTATGATGCACTACAGAGGATTCAAGTATCATGAAATTGCGGATAAGTTGCAGATTCCAATTGGAACTGTAAAGAATAGAATACATATTGCCAGAAAGCTGTTGAAAGATGATCTAGCAGTTTATAAGAATAAAAATTGATCCTATGAGTAAAAAGCATGTGGTGGTAATCGGTTCTGGCTTTGCAGGACTATCAGTAGCCACCCATCTGGCAGGAGAGAGTTGTTCAGTTACTCTTTTAGAAAAAAACGAAACCCCAGGAGGTCGAGCGAGAAAGTTTGAGCACCAGGGGTTTGTTTTTGATATGGGGCCCAGTTGGTACTGGATGCCGGATGTATTTGAGGATTATTTTGCCCGATTTGGGAAAAAGCCATCCGACTATTATGACCTGATTCGTCTGGATCCTTCTTATGCTGTCATTTATGGAGAGCAGGAAGTTCTGGATATTCCGGCCAATATGGATGAATTCAAAGCCATGTTGGATAGAATAGAACCAGGCGCAGGCAAGCAACTGGATTTATTTTTAGAGCAAGCAAAATACAAATATGAGGTAGGCATTCACGATTTGGTCAAAAGGCCAAGCAGGTCCTTATTGGAATTTGCCTCTCCGGGATTGCTCGTGGATATGGTGAAAATGGATATTTTCCAATCCATGTCTAAGCATGTTTGCAAGTTTTTTAAATCCGAGCAGATTATTCGATTGATGGAATTTCCTGTTCTCTTTTTAGGAGAAACAGCTGAAAATATTCCTGCCCTTTATTCCCTCATGAACTATGCAGATATCGCTTTGGGTACTTGGTATCCCAAAAAGGGAATGCATGAGATTATTCGAGGGATGGTTTCCTTGGCTGAAGAAAAAGGAGTTGAAATCCGTTATGGATCCGAAGTAGAAGAAATTGAAGTGGAAAAAGGCATAGCTAAACGCGTTCGTCTAATTTCTGGAGAAAAAATTGAAGCGGATATTGTGATTGCCGGTGCAGATTATCATCACGTGGATAAGCATTTGCTCAATCCTAATTACAGCAATTATTCTGAGGAATACTGGGACAAGAGGGTTATGGCCCCTTCCAGTTTGTTGTTTTACTTGGGAATTGATAAAAAACTGAAGAATCTGCGTCATCACAACCTGTTTTTCGATGAACCACTTGGTCCTCATGCAGATGCGATTTACAAAAATCCACGATGGCCGGAAAAGCCGCTTTTCTATGCTTCTGTCCCATCAATTACAGATCCTACAGTAGCTCCTGAGGGAAAAGAAAATATGTTTTTATTAATTCCTTTAGCTCCTGATTTGGAGGATTCTGAGGAAATGAGAGAAAAATATTACCACATCATCATGGACCGTCTGGAGAAAATCACGGGTCAGGATGTGCGCTCGCATGTGATTTATAAAAGATCTTATGCCCATTCGGATTTCAAGTCGGACTATCATGCCTTCAAAGGCAATGCTTATGGCTTAGCTAATACGCTTTTGCAAACGGCAATTTTGAAACCTTCTTTGAAGAACAAAAAAGTAAAAAATCTGTATTATACTGGTCAGCTTACTGTGCCTGGACCGGGTGTTCCGCCATCCCTGATTTCGGGGCAGGTAGTGGCAAAAGAAGTGATCAAAGAAAACAATCTGTAAATAAATAGGTATATTATAGCAATGGATGCTAAAGCACTTTTTGACCAAACCACACTGGAATGTAGTCGACTGATCACTCAGCGATACAGTACAAGCTTCACGCTGGGGATCAAAACTTTGGACAAAAAGTTTCATCTTCCTATTTATGCCATCTATGGTTTTGTTCGCTATGCAGATGAAATTGTGGATACTTTTCATGATCAGGATAAGGCGGCTTTATTGGAGAGGTTTAAAAAAGATACCTATGAAGCCATTGATGCAAAAATCTCCCTCAATCCGGTTTTGCATGCATTTCAACTCATAGTAAATCAATATAAAATTGACCTGGACTTAATTGAGGCCTTCCTTCATAGCATGGAAATGGACTTGGATTTCAAAAAATATAATGATTCCAAATACAATGAATACATCTATGGCTCGGCAGAAGTTGTAGGCCTGATGTGTTTGAAAGTTTTCTGTGAGGGTAATCAGGAAATGTACGATAAACTCAAAGTGCCAGCATGTAAGCTGGGAGCCGCTTTCCAAAAGGTTAATTTCCTTCGGGATATCAAAAGTGATTTTGAAGAAAGAGGCAGGGTTTATTTTCCAGGTGTTGATTACAAGCTTTTCAATAGAGATATAAAAACTCAGATAGAAGGAGATATTCAGAAAGATTTTGATGACTCTCTGATTGGAATCGAACAGTTACCGGATGGTGCGAAATTAGGGGTGAAAGTGGCGTATCTCTATTACCAAAAGTTATTCGATAAAATCAAAGGTTTGCCTGCCGAAACTATCACACAGCAGAGAATCCGAATCCCTAATTCCAAAAAGATTTCTTTATTGGTAGGGACCTATTTTGGCACCAAACTGGGGATTAGTTAATGGAGCATTATTTGTATCTGGCGATCAATCTTTTTACCATTTCCTTTCCTTTGGTAAGATCTTTTGAGCCTAAAATCAGGTACGCTACTAAATGGTACGCTCTTTTCCCAGCGATATTCTTTACGGGGGCGTTCTTTCTGATTTGGGATCACTGGTTTACCGTAATGGGAGTATGGGAATTTAACCCCGATTATTTGGTAGGGATTTACTTCTTTCAATTGCCTTTGGAAGAGTGGCTGTTTTTCTTGACAGTTCCTTTTGCCTGCATATTTATCTATGAGGTACTGATTTATTTTTTCCCGAAGGATATTTTCCTGCCTTTTGGAAAGCCTTTTGTCTATATCATGGTCCCATTTTTATTGGGTTTTGCAGTTTGGCACTTGGACAAATGGTACACGTCGGTCAATTTTTTCGTAGGAGCAATCGCTTTATTGGTGCATTTTCTCGTCTTTAATGATAAATATTTAGGGCGCTTCTTATTTGCCTATTTGGTTCATCTGATACCGTTTTTCCTGTGTAATGGAGTTCTGACTGGTGGATTGACAGAGGAGCCGGTGGTGATTTATAACAATGCCGAAAATTTAGGCATCCGAATTTGGACAGTTCCAATTGAGGATAGTATCTACTCGATGACGCTCTTGTTGATGAATGTGAGTATATTCGAAAGTATCAGAAGCCGAAAAACAATTCATTCCCTGAAAAGTTTATAGGCTATGAATTCAGGCAGGTTAAAAATCTTAAGTCTTAAGACGGTAAATTTTCTGAAAAAAACAGCTTGAGGACTAGTAAAACATAATCCAATTCAGATGAAAAATCTCCATGTAGAAATTGACAATCATTCTGGCTTTTGCTTCGGGGTGGTCTATGCTATCGAAATGGCAGAGGAGATTTTGGACGAGCAAGGCTATCTCTATTGCTTGGGAGATATCGTCCATAATGACGAAGAGGTCAATAGGCTTACCAGAAAAGGGCTGAAAATTATTGATCACTCGGAATTGCATCAATTGAAGGATGAAAAAGTCCTCATTCGTGCGCATGGTGAGCCGCCGTCTACTTACGAATTGTCCATCAAAAATAATTTGACGCTTATAGATGCATCCTGTCCGGTTGTATTGAAGTTGCAAAACAGGATTAAAAATTCTTTCGACAAAGAAGAGACTATTTATATCTACGGAAAGCATGGTCATGCAGAAGTGATTGGATTGCTGGGTCAGACCAATAATAAGGCGGTAGTCTTTCAGGATATTTCTGAATTGGATATTCCTAGCCTTCCGAAAAACCTGACCCTATACAGCCAGACTACCAAAAGCACGGATAAATTCTACGAGATTAATGAAATCTTAAGGCAAAATGGAATCACTGTCAATACCAATGACACTATTTGCCGTCAGGTTTCCAATAGAGATAAGGAGCTTCGTGACTTTGCTGATAAGTTCAACAAAATAGTTTTCGTCAGTGGCACCAAGTCTTCCAATGGTAAGGTGCTATATAATGTTTGTAAAGAGAAAAACCCCAATACATTTTTTGTGTCCAATCCAGATCAAATTGAGGAGAGCTGGTTTGAGCCCAATGAAACGGTAGGAATTTGTGGAGCAACATCCACTCCTATGTGGCTGATGGAGCAGGTAAGAGAAAGAATTCTTACCTTTTGAGTCGAAAACAGGTCTAATTACATGCAGCTGAATCAGTATCGAATCACCCAAAAGGTAGATCCTAAAGGTCTATTGATCGCTTGGAGCATTATTTTGCTTTGGGCTATCTCTTTGGTTTTTTGGATTCAGTTTGAAATATCTTGGACCAATCCACTCACCTATTTGGGTATTTTGATACAAATGCACCTTTATACAGGGCTTTTTATTACAGCTCATGATGCCATGCATGGTGTGGTCTCTTCACACAAACAAATCAACCATGCCACAGGATTGATCGCAGCTATTCTGTTTTCTTATAATTTTTATTGGAAGCTTTTTCCCAAACACCATCAGCATCATCGGCATGTGGCTACAGATGAAGACCCTGATTATCATGCCTCCGGTAATTTTCTGATTTGGTATCTCTCTTTTATTCGCCAATATGTAAGTATCTGGCAGATACTGTTGATGGCAGTCAGTTTTAATGTTCTAAAGCTATGGCTCCCTACCGAAAATCTGATTGTCTTCTGGATGCTTCCCGCGATTCTGTCCACTTTGCAACTGTTTTATTTCGGCACATACTTGCCTCATAGAGGTGAAAGCGACAATGCCCATCACTCCCGGTCTCAGTCCAAAAATCACATTTGGGCATTTTTGAGCTGTTACTTCTTTGGCTACCACTATGAGCATCATGACTCGCCTGGTACTCCATGGTGGAGGCTTTGGAGAGAAAAAGAAAAACAAACTGCTTAAAATCCTTGATTTAGGTCAAATTTTCGGGTATTTCTGAAACTTTCACTTCAGGAATTGATTTTTAAAGTATTCCAACCTGATTATGAAAAAGTATCTCGCGGCACTGATTTGTTTGCTGCTAACCCTGCCTGTTTTTTCTCAAGGAGTTTTAAAAGGTAAAATCATCAATCCCGTCAATAATCAGCCTGTGGCTTTTGCCAATGTTTTGATATTGAATACAGAATTGGGAGCTATCAGTGATGAGAATGGAAACTATCAAATCGGTAATATTCCTCCGGGTCTATACAATGTGAGAGCCAGTTTTGTAGGCTTTAAAACTGCCACCAAATACGAGGTTCAAATTACGCAGGCTAAGCCGGTTCAGTTGGATTTTGAATTACTTGAAGATGCTTCTGAGCTGAATGAAGTAGTAGTGAGCTCGGAGTTTTCAAGGTCTGAAGAAACTCCGCTATCAGTTCGCAAGCTCAATTCCAATGAAATAGAAAGGTATCCTGGGGGCAACAGAGATATCAGCCGGGTTATCCAGGCTTTGCCGGGAGTGGCCAGTACTCCAAGTTTTAGAAATGATATTTTGATTCGGGGTGGCGCACCCAACGAAAATAGATTTTTCATTGACGAAATCGAAGTTCCAGTGATCAATCACTTTTCCACTCAAGGCTCTTCAGGAGGACCGGTTGGAATACTCAACGTCAACCTGATCAAGAATGTGGATTTGATAGCAGGAGGATTTCCTGCTAATAGAATGAATGCCTTAAGCTCTTTCTTTGAAGTTCAATTGAAAGAAGGAAGAAGAGACCAAATGTTTACTCAGCTGACTGTGGGAGCCTCCGAACTGACACTCTCCAATGAAGGACCTTTGGGAGAAAAGACCACCTATTTGCTATCGGCGAGAAGATCTTATTTACAGGGCTTATTTCGACTGTTGGGCTTACCATTTTTACCCACATTTAATGACTTCCAAGTCAAGACTACCACCAAACTGAACGAGAAAACAGAGTTAACCTTTCTGGGTGTAGGAGCGATCGACAAATTTGTTCTCAATGAAGATATCCCAGAAAATGAAACTCAGGAGGAAAGAGAAAATCGATTGTATTTACTGGGCGTACTGCCGATTCAGGAGCAGTGGAACTATGCCACCGGATTGAAATTAAAGCGTTTTCGGGAAAACGGATTCTGGACTTTTGTGTTGAGCAGGAATATGCTGAACAACCGTTCCTTTAAGTACGCCAATAATGATGCGAGCTCAGAGGCCAATCTTTTATTTGATTATTTAAGCCAGGAATCCGAAAATAAATTTCGGGCTGAAAACAGCATCTTTGGAGCAGGCTATACTCTGAAGTATGGGGTGAATTATGAATATGCTCGTTATTTCATTGATAATTTTGACAGGGCAACTCTGTCTGGATCAGGGCAGGTGATAGACATTAATTCCACCTCCAACTTCAGCTCTTATGGAGCCTTCATTTCCGGAAGCAAGTATTTCAATGGGGAGCGCTTGTTACTTACGGGTGGGCTAAGAATGGATGGTTCTGACTTTGGAAGTACAGCCACAAACCCTCTCAACCAAATTAGTCCACGGGTTTCTGTTTCTTACCAATTAAAACCAAATTTATTTGCCACAGCGAATGCAGGCATTTATTATCAAAAACCACCCTACACAGTTTTAGGCTTTCGAAACAATGAAGGCGTCTTGGTTAATCAAGAAAATGATGTGCAGTTCATTAGGAGCAGTCAATTGATCGGAGGAATTGAATTTTTGGTTCCTGAAAAAAATCGGCGCTTTACGGCTGAGGCATTTTATAAAAAGTATGATAATTATCCCTCCTCCATTCGTAATGGTATAGCCTTAGCCAATTTGGGAGCTGACTTCGGAGTAATCGGAAACGAACCTGTCAATTCAAATGCTGAAGGGAGAGCTTATGGAATTGAGTTTTTGGCGCAGCAGCGGCTTTTCAAAGATTTCTATGGGATAGCTGCTTTGACATTGGTTAGAAGTGAATTTACCAATCCTAATACAGAAGGCTTTGTTCCATCTTCTTGGGATAATAGGTTTATCGTAAGCTTAACAGCAGGAAAGCGATTCAAGAATAATTGGGAGTTAGGCGCAAGATGGAGATTCTTGGGAGGTACTCCTTATACTCCATTTGATGTGCAGGAATCGGCCTTGATTTCAAATTGGGATGTGAGAAACTCAGGGATCTTGGACTATAGCCGAATTAATGGAGAACGATTGCCAGCATTTCATCAATTGGATTTGAGGTTGGATAAGAAGTATTTTTTCAAAAACTGGAATCTCAATTGGTACGTGGATATTCAAAATGCCTATAATTTTCAAGCCTTACAGGCTCCTATTCTGGTGCCTGAAAGAGATAATTCTGGCCAAAAAGTAATAAATCCCAATGACCCTAGCCGATATCAATTGCGCTTGATAGAGAATACTGCGGGTAATGTGTTGCCGACCATTGGGATCATTGTGGAGTTTTAATGCAATTCTTCCAGTAATTTGACGATTCTGTTCGCTTTCTCATCTTCTGAATTTGCGCTGTAAATAAAGCTAATCCACTTTTCTTTTTCTTCTACAGGCAATAGATCGAAAAGCTTAAGCTTTCCGGGGTCATCGCGTAGGCAATCCAAGAGTTCAGGGGGTGCACTGTCGGGTAAAGCTTGTCTGTAGAGTTTTAAGTGAACAGAGTCACCAGCTTCTTTTTTGATCTTTTTCCGAATTTGCTTCGCTAGTGGTAAAAAAAGCCTGCCATCTCCTATAGGCATTAGGTGTTTGTCTTCAAACTGATATTCGTCGATGCTTCCGGAGACTTTCAGCATACCAAAAGGGTTTTTGGCAGAAATATTTTCCTTTGAGAAAGGAATATAGGTCCATCCTGCTTTTCCTGAGAAACGCTCCAAGTAGAAATCACCTTCCAGAATCAGTTCCATCTTTGTATCTGTTTAAACAGAAAAAAGGCAATAATCTCAGTCAGTCGGCATAAAAAAAGCCGGGCGATGACCCAGCTATAAGTTACGTAATAATTGGATTAATTTAATCTCCAACGAATATTTAATCCAAAGCCACCGGCATCAAATGTGGTGTTTTCTATCAAAATAAAATAGGGTCTCCAATCCAGGCCCACAATTAGAGGAAAGTCGGGGAATTCATATTCTGCACCAATTTCACCTGCCGCTCCCAATTTGAATGGATCACCCAAAAATAAGGAGGGGCCAAATCCCAAATAGTAATTAAACTCTGAATCAGAGATAGGGCGATAGATTGGGTTCCAAAGCAAATCAATCCCTGCTCCTCCGCCTCCAAAGCTTAAGTCACCATGGACTCTACTAAACTCGCCCAAAGCAAAAACCGCGTCTAATGCTACGTTATTTCCATTTACATTACCGAAACGTAGACCCACTTCCTGAGCGTGGCTTTCAAGAGCCGCAAAAAAGCCCAGAAAAAGAACGAGTGAACTGATTTTTAAAAACTTCATCATGATAGTATTTGGTTTAATTTTAGAATAGGCCAAAGCCAATCCATGCAAGCACCAAAATTAGGCCAATATTTCCTGCTTTTGTCCTAAAATTAGGGACTGCTCTTAGTTTTTTTGCACGAATACTGGTGCTAATTGAGTTTTGAAAGCAGGATCGGATATGTCTTGGAATTTTTTTGTCTCCCAATTCATGAGAATCAGTTTATATCCTTTGGAGGCACTGTCTGGCTCGGACTGCTCAAAAGTCAAGAGTTTCCCATCAGGACTCCAGGAGTGATAAACTTCGCGGTTTTCAGAGGGAAAAAGTTTCCAGCTCTCTCCCCCTTCTGGCCTAACTCCGAAAATTGAAGTGGTATTTCCTCTTGAACTGGCATAACTGATGAAGTTTTCAGTGGGATGCCACTTGAGTGCTCCAGCTTTGTACCCATATTTTTCTGCCGCAGGGTCGTTTGCGGGAAATTTGGTTAGTTGTTTTTCCCCACTACCATCTCTATTTATTAGAAAAACCTCAGGAAAAATTCCCTTTTCTTGGACTTTTGGACTTTTTACATAAGCCACCTGTTTGCCGTCAGGAGAAAAAACCGGGTCTTGGAATTTGAAGGTAGTATCATGCATGAATGGTGTATAATTTCCGGTTTTGAGATCAATCAGGTAGAGTTGATAGCGGCTTTCTGTTCTCCCTGATACGACCATGGTTTGGGTTGCCGGGTCCAAATCCATCCAACTGTCCTCTAACCTGAGATTTGACAATTTTTGAATATTTTTTCCTTCACTATCCATTTGATAGAGAAAAAAGTGTCGATAAGCAGTGTCTCTATCACTGATAAAATAGATAGTAGGTCCATTGGCAAAATAGGTCCATGCTACATCAGGATGATTGATAATATTGGTAGAATGATGGGTACTATCTTCGGGATCCATGATCCGTATTTCCCAATTATCTTCTACAATTGAGTCAGGTTCGTAAGTATTAAAGGCGATTAGGTAGCCAGGTTCTGGGCTGGAAGATTCAGGGCTATTTTTGCAGGAAAACAGAATTAAGCCTAAAAGGGCGAGGTAAAGTGCTGATTTCATGATGCGTAGGGTTTATGGAATTTACCCAAAATTTCTACGCAATCACAATTTGATTCCCGATTCTAAGCACTTCCCGAACCAACAGGTCCATGTCTTCCATTCGAGTTCTCTGGTTTACATTGGCAACCCGCAGGGTGTATTTCCCATTGAGAATGGTACTGCTTGGCGATGCAATTCCTTCTTCTTGAAGTCTCAGTAATATTTCCCGGTTCAGATCTTTTAATTGCTCTTCCGAAAGTCCTGGCTTGATCATTCGAAAACAAGTAATGCTCATGGAAACCGGTGCCATCAATTCTAATTCTGGATTTTGATTGACCAAATCTGCCAAGTATTCTGCCTGACGATTATTTTGAGCTATCATGGCAGCATATTTTTCTTTGCCATGTTCTTTGAGAGACATCCAAATCTTCAGTGCTTTAAAGCCTCTAGAGAGCTCAAAACCATAATTATTGATGGAGTCTAAGCCTCCGGAAAGGCCTCGGGATTCCTGCAATAAATAGTTGGGAGTGATGGCAAAAGCCTCTCGATGCTTCTTTGCATCCCGAATCAAAGTACAGCCTACTTCATAGGGAACATATAACCATTTGTGAAGATCGAAGGCAACAGAATCTGCTTCTTCTATCGCTTTTAATCGAGGAGCATATACAGGGTCTAATTTTGCCAAGGCTCCATAGGCTCCATCTACATGAAACCAAAGGCCATAAGTTTTTGAAATCTTCAACAATTCATCCAACGGATCGATAGCGCCGGTATTGACAGTGCCTGAGGTTCCTACTATGGCAAAAGGTAGAAGTCCAGCTTTTTTATCTGAAATAATCTGATGTTCTAATTCCGCAACATTCATCTCATACCGCTCATTCACAGAAATTTTTCGAACTGAATCCGTTCCCAAACCAATAATTTCTGCTGCCTTTTGAATACAGGAATGTGTCTCTACAGAGCAATAAATAATTAACTGAGCGGAAGCTGCCTTAAGTCCTTTTTGGCGTATTTTTTCAGAGCCGAAAGAGTTTCTTGCTACTGTAAGAGCCGTAATATTAGCCATGGACCCACCACTGACCAAGATTCCGGAGGCTTCCTGTGGATAATTCATCAATTCTTTACACCAGTTGACCACTTGCCTGTCCACATACATAGCAGAATGCTCTCCAATGGTAGTATTAGGATTCATTCCGGAGGCCAACAAATCAGCTAAAACTCCCATGGGAGTTCCTGTCCCCTGAATCCATGCAAAAAATCGAGGATGCACATTTCCTTTATTGTAGGGAAATATAAACTCTTTAAATTCCTTATAAACTTCCTCTGGACTTTGCCCTTTTTCTGGAATTGGTTTTTCAAATTGGTCCTTCACCTCTTCGGGAATAGGCTTCCATATTTTTTGATCCCGAATTGATTGCCAATAATCAAATAGATCATCGATCATTTGATGGCCAAGCTGTCTCATTTCATCCCAGTTTTCCGGGTCTAAGGTCAGGTTTTTATTTTCAGGCATTTGAGGGAAATATAAAAGGGGTAATTTTCATTTATTCTCAGAAATAGTAAAACTAGATTAAGATTTCTGATGGGCAAAGAATAAGGATTTCTCTTTCAGGCTTTCAATATCATGTATATTTGAAATTGCCTTCTCAGCTCTTTCAAAGGATGTTTTAGAATGAAGAATAGCCAATTCCTTGGCTTCTTGATTTCCAATATTCCATAGAGTAGAAAAGGATTTTTGAAGCCAGATCATGACCTCTACAGTTCCGGCTCCATCTCTGGCAATTGGGCGAAAAGCATCCTCAAACATATCAGAAAGAGAAAGTGGAGGAACTTCTATCCTATCATAAATCACTGACTTTGACTCTTGATCTTCTTTAGAAAACCATTCGCAAAATAAACGAGTGTGACTTTTGATGATGGCAATGGCGGTTCCCGGATCATTGATTCCCGGAGAAAGAGCTCTGCTTCCAATTTCACTTAAAGCGATCAACCCAAAACGAGGATCATCCAAAAATGATCTTTCTAACCCGATTTCAAAGCAGTTAATTAATTTTTCCAATTCTACTTCTTCCTTGTGTTTTTGTTGAAAATAAGCCAAAGGTTGATCAGGAGTACAGAAAGAGCCTGGTAGGCAATTAATGATTACATCGACATCAAATTCTTTGGTAAACTCATCTACCTGATCCATATGTATATGGGTAATATGGCCGATAAATTTTGAAAAAACTGGAGTTCCTTTTTTACTTGACTTTAGTGGCTTCGCACCTAAGTATGGTCTCTGCTTTCTTTCCAAAAAGGAGTCTTTGGTTGCTTTTTCTACTTTCTGTATGGTTTGGCCTAATCTGCCTAATTTAGAAATACTGTCTACCCATCTTAAAAAGGTTAAAATTACGATAGCGAATACTACTAGGGTTAGAATAAAAAGTGTAAAATTTCCTGCTTTCCCGAAGTAGTCATTTTTGAATGCTACAGTGGCAATGATGCTATAAATAAATGAGCCAATGAATATAGAAAGGGCATTTTGTGAAACGTCGTCTGAAACAATTAAGGGGAAGGATCTAGGTGTAGCACTACTGCTGGCTGCAGAAAAGGCGGATAGCATGGACCCCACCGCAAAAATGGCTATAACCAGCATGCTTGCAGAAATTGTATTCAACAGAACTTCGATGGAGTCCTCTTCAATTTCAGGGACCATATCATCCAAAAAACTGTTGTCTGCTATATGAGCCAAAAAAGCAGACCCAACTGAAATGATGCAAAAAAGTAGAGGTTTAAACCATAGTCTTTCTTGAAGCAAACTGTAGTAATATCGGATATTATTTTTCATAAAAAAGTTCGTTTTCTATACTCAAGTAAGATAAGGATTCTCCAGTTTGGGCTTATGAATAAACCACATTATTAATCGGAAGGAAATTTAATCCTTGGCTTACTGAAGCTTTTTTGTCCTTAAAAATTCCCAATAGGGATCAATTAAAATGTTGGTATAATTATGCTGAAGATCCTCAATCAATAAAAAATCCAAAGAATTTTCCTTGTTAACATTGCTAGAATTGAAATGAAACCTGCCGATTTTCTTTCCAAAATAGGGTCTCTCTGTGTAGGTGTAATTAGAATTTAAGCCAGAAATAGAAAGAAAGGGATTTATAAGCGATTTTACTCCGGGTATATTGATAGCATCAGGATTTATTGCAATTGGCTGATTGAAGCCAATCTTCTTCAAAAAAAGCGGATCGGAAGTTCCTACGGAAACTATGATTGACATGGGGTTTGGCGAAAGTGTTGGAGGAATAAACTCTGACAAATTACCTGCATGAATAGTGATAGCAGCGAATATATCAGAGCGTTCCGCAGCTAATCGTGAAGCCATTTGAGCACCGTTTGAAAAACCTGTTGCATAAATACGTTTTTCATCCACTAGATACTCTGATTTCAAGGTTTCGATTAGCTCGTCAAAAAATAGCATATCATCTCTTAAGGTTTCGCCAACGCAAAGTGGTAATCCTCCTTTCTGTAAATCACTTTCTCCTAAGTCCCCGGCTGCCCATTTGGTTGTAGTTCTTTGAGTGCCCTCGTCAAAATGACAATAAGTTAAAGCAGTTGGATAAACAACTATAAATCCTTCTTGATCTGCTTTCGAGTTCCACAATCCTTTATCATAGAATACCTGACCACTTTGGTTGGTTCCGTGAATTACCAATAGTAAAGCGAGCTTTTCTCTAGAGTTTACAGATGAAGGCACGTAGACGATATAATTCCTATCCTGACCATCTTTTGTGATTAAGGACTTATAATAAGTGCCGGCAATATTTTCCTGGATATTTGGAGTGTTAGAATTCTCTCCTTGGCAAGCAGCCAAAAAATAATAATGGCAGGATATAAATAAGAATATGAATAATTTCCTCATTGATGCAATTTCCAATTGAAGATAAAAGAGGCTATTTAATCCATTTTAGAAAATTAGCGAATACATTTCTTCCAACTTACTTACCTGTAATATCTGAATTTTAAATTTTTTGAGATCTAGCCCTTTGACAGCGTATTTTGAGACTACGATTTTCTTGAAACCCAGCTTTTCAGCTTCTGCAATTCTGTTTTCTATTCTGGATACAGCCCGAATTTCTCCTCCCAAACCCACTTCACCTGCAAAACAAATCTGCTCGGAAACGGGTGTGTCCTCATAACTGGAAATCAAACTTGCACATACTGCTAAATCCAATGCCGGATCATCCACTCGTAGGCCGCCTGCCACATTCAAAAAGACATCTTGCTGTCCAAGTCTCATTCCCCCCCGCTTTTCTAATACAGCCAGAAGCATATTCAGACGTTTGGCATCATGTCCGGTGCTGCTTCTTTGAGGTGTTCCGTATGTAGCCGGGCTGACCAAAGATTGGATTTCAATCAACAAAGGACGATTCCCCTCCATCATGGCTCCAATGGCCACTCCGTTTAATACTTCCTCTCTTTGGGTTAGCAAGATCTCTGATGGATTGGCTACTGACCGGAGTCCTTCGGCTCGCATTTCATAGATGCCCAATTCATGTGTGGACCCAAATCGGTTTTTTGAAGTTCGTAATATTCTATAAGTCAGGTGCCGATCTCCTTCAAATTGTAATACCGTGTCGACCATGTGCTCCAATACTTTGGGGCCGGCGATGGAACCATCCTTGGTGATATGTCCAATTAGAAAAACAGGAGTTCCGGTTTCCTTGGCAAACTTCATGAGCTCGGCTGTGCACTCCCTAACTTGAGATACTGAGCCTGCGGCTGATTCCACGTATTGACTGTTGAGCGTCTGAATAGAATCTATCACCAAAAAGTCAGGTTTTAGAATTTCTACCTGTTGAAATATCTGCTGAGTGTTGGTTTCAGAAAGCACATAACAATCTGGGTTTTTGGCCTCCATCCTGTCTGCACGCATTTTGATTTGAGCCTCACTTTCCTCCCCGGATACGTAAAGAATGGTTTTATTCTTCAAGATTAAGGCTATCTGAAGCATTAAGGTTGACTTCCCAATTCCAGGCTCACCACCTATCAATACCAAGGACCCAGGAACTATTCCTCCTCCTAAAACTCTGTCCAATTCATTATCCCCGGTGATCCACCTTGGCTGTTCCTCATAATTGACTTCAGTGATTTTTTTAGGACTGCTTGCCTTTTTTGTTCCGTTGGAGGGAGTTTTCCAGGTTCCCTTTCCACTTTCCTCCTTTTGAATAATTTCTTCTACATAGGTATTCCATTGCCCGCACGCAGGACATTTACCTAGCCATTTTGGGCTTTGCGCGCCACAATTCTGACAAAAAAAGGAAGTTTTTACTTTAGCCAATTTGGTTTGGGGTTTTGTACATCAGATCAAGCAATTCCAGCCACTTTTCTAATCTCTCGTCTCTATTTTCTCGCTTCTCGCTTCTAATCTCTCATCAATGTGCTTCCAGCCAATCTTTCCCCAGCCCCACTTCCACTTCTACCGGGACAGCTAGTTTGATGGCATTTGACATCAAGCCAGGAATATTTTCCTTCAATATCTCAACTTCATCCTTATGAGCGTCAAAAACCAATTCATCGTGAACTTGCAGGATCATTTTGGACTTCAGCTTTTCTTTTTTCATCCAGTTATGCACATCGATCATAGCGACTTTGATCAAGTCGGCCGCTGAACCCTGAATAGGAGCGTTGATTGCGTTTCGTTCAGCGAAACCTCGCATTGTTTGGTTTCGGCTATTGATATCTCTCAAGTACCTTCTCCTACCCAAGATAGTCTCAACGTACTCGTCTTTTCTAGCTTTTTCTATAGCTCCGTCCATATATTCTTTTACAGCAGGAAACTCTTTGAAATAAGCATCAATGATTTCCTTGGCCTCTCCTCTTGGGATAGATAGCCGCTGAGAAAGTCCAAAAGCTGATATGCCATAGATGATTCCAAAGTTGGCGGTTTTAGCCTTTCTCCTCATGTCGGAGGTGACTTCTTCCAGTGGAACCTGGAATATTTTTGCGGCAGTGGTAGCATGAATATCCCTGCCATTTTTGAATGCCTCTATCATGGACTCATCTCCGGAGAAAGCAGCCATGATTCTCAGTTCTATTTGAGAGTAATCCGCTGCCAAAAGCACATGATTTTCATCTCTGGCTACAAAGGCCTTTCTTATCTCCCTTCCTCTTTCTGTTCGTATAGGAATATTCTGCAAATTGGGGTTGATGGAGGACAAACGACCTGTTGCCGCAACAAACTGATTATAGGTGGTATGAATGCGTCCTGTCTTAGAGTTGATCATAGTAGGCAAAGCGTCCACGTAAGTCGACTTTAGCTTCACCATTTGTCTATAATCCAAAATGGCCTGAGCAATCTCGTGCTCATCTGCCAATTTGCTCAATATCTCCTCTCCAGTGGCGTATTGCCCTGTTTTGGTCTTTTTAGCCTTGGGGTCCAGTTTCAACTTTTCAAAAAGCACATCACCCAATTGCTTTGGAGAAGCTAGATTGAATCTGACTCCTGCCAATTCATAGACTCTTTTTTCTATAGCAATACTTTCTTCCTCTAGGGCTTGAGAAAGTTCGGCTAGGCTGTCAGTGTCTATTTTGACCCCTTCAAACTCCATGTCTGTCAGCACATTGATCAGCGGGTTTTCCACTTTGTAGAAAAGATTCTCCAATTCATTTTCTTTCAAAAGGGGATCAAATTTCTCTTTCAATCTGAGGGTAATATCAGCATCTTCTGCAGCATAGGATGTGACTTCATCTTCATCCACATCCCGCATATTACCCTGATTTTTACCTTTTTTTCCGATCAATTCAGTAATGGAAACAGGCTTATAGTTGAGGTATTGCTCAGCGAGCCAATCCATGCTGTGTTTGCCTTCAGGTTCAATCAGGTAGTGGGCTAACATGGTGTCATAAAGCGCACCTTTCACTTCTATCCCATAGTTTTTTAAAACCAGCAGATCATACTTGATATTCTGACCAACTTTGAGGATATCTTCATTTTCGAAGAAAGGCATTAACAGCTCCAAAATAGCCTGCGTTTCTTTTTGATCAGCAGGGCAAGGAATATAGTAGGCCTCACCACTGAGGTAGGCAAAAGAAATTCCAACCAACTCTGCTTCCATTGCATTGAGCGCAGTAGTTTCCGTATCAAAGCACACAACTTTCTGTACCATCAAATACTCCATCAATTCTTCGATGGCATCTTTTCCTTTGATTTTGTGATAATGGTGAAGATTGCTATGGATAGTATCTGGAACAACCGGAGCGGAGGTATTTACAGATTCTTCTTCAAACTCAATCTCCGAAGCTGGAGATGAACTTGGAGCTTCCCCGAAAAGACCAAGCTGCTCATTTTTCTGAATAACTGCTTTTTTTCCCTCGTCTTTAAAAATTCTATTGGAAAGAGTACGGAATTCCAGCTCGTTGAAAATAGCCCTGAGCTTTTCTTCATCAAAACCATCGTATCGGAGGTCCTCCTCATTAAATGCGATAGGCACATCTATTTTGATGGTAGCAAGCTCTTTGGAAAGTATACCTTGCTGGGCAAAGTTTTCCACATTTTCCTTTTGCTTTCCTTTCAGCTTATCCGTGTTTTTAATCAGTTCTTCCACTGTTCCGAACTCCTTCAATAGCTTGGTTGCAGTCTTAGCGCCAATGCCTGGAATACCCGGAATATTATCCACCGCATCACCCATCAGTCCCAGGATATCTCTCACCTGATCCACATGCTCAATATCCCATTTGGCACAAACTTCCTTTGGGCCCATCACATCCACGCCGTTGCCCATGAAGGCAGGTTTGTATAAATATATATGGTCATCCACGATCTGCCCATAATCCTTATCCGGCGTCATCATGTAGACCGTAAATGATTCCCTTTCTGCTTTTTTAGCCAAGGTCCCGATGATGTCATCAGCTTCGAATCCATCCATTTCCAAAACTGGAATCCGGAATGCTTTAACAATTTCCTTAACCCATGGAATAGATACAGTAATGTCTTCTGGTTGTTCTTGTCTATTTGCTTTGTAAGGCTCAAACTGCTCATGTCTAAAAGTAGGAGCAGAAGTATCAAAAGCTACCGCAATATGACTGGGCTTTTCTTTGGTTAACACTTCCATCAGCGTATTGGTAAAACCCAGCATGACACCGGTATTAAGGCCTTTGGAGTTGATTCTAGGATTTTTACTAAATGCAAAATGTGCCCGATAGATCAGAGCCATGGCATCTAAAAGAAATAATTTATGGGGTTGATTTTGAGACATGGTCTATTTTTTCGTAGAAAAAAGCTAAATTAATCAGCCAACCAAGGTACAAAAAATACCGCTGGGAGGCGTCAATCCGTAGATGTAAACTTTTCTCTCTTGGATTGGTTTTGTGTCAATTTGTTTCACTTTAATATCTTGTTAAGGTTTGGTTTAAAAAAATTGCATCACTTTAGAAATATAGCCTTTGACATTTTACATATCCTTTTCAAATAAATTAATAATCCCATGAAAAAAGCACTTCTGATTCTCATGATGTTAGGGTTCTTCGGCATCAATGCCGCCCATGCAAACCCTGGCGAAAAAACCAAAAAGGAAAAAACTGAGCTTAGCGCTGAAGACTCAGAAAAGATCGAACAACTTCAAAGTCGATTTAATGAAATCAAAGCGATGGATTTCTCTACACTTAGTAAGGATGAGGCCAAAGCTCTTAAAATTGAGCTACAAGAAATCAAAGCAGAAGGAAGGAATAACGGCCTTTGGCTTTCTACTGGCGCGATCATTTTAATCCTGATCATTATCATTTTGGTGGATTAATATCCTAAAATCACCAATTATCCGTTTTATGATTGGTTCTAAAAATATTCTTAATCAGTTTAATTTATCTTTTACCAAAACTACATTCAAATGAAAAAACTACTATTAATTTTTGCCCTGTTTCTTTCTGTGTCCATGGTTTATGCTGAGCCTGCGAAAAAAGAGAAAGAAGTTACGGAGTTGAGTGAGGAGGAAAAAGCCAAATTGGAAGCCATGAAGACTAGATTTGAAGAAATCAAAGCAATGGATTTTTCCGATATGACACGAGAAGAGAGAAAGGAAATTAGAGAAGAGCTCAAAGAAATGAAGGAGATAAGCAGAAGAGGAAATGGAGGAATATTCATTTCTACAGGCGCAATCATCATCATTTTATTGTTGATCATCATTCTATAACAAAAGAGGGGCGAAAGCCCCTTTTTTACTTTTTTTCTTCTGTATTTAAATAAGCCCTTACTTGAAGGCCTCTGAGGAAAATTACAATCAAAGGAATTAACCAAAGGAGCTCATTGAAAATCAGGTGAAAACCACTTCGCTTATTCCAGCCTATATCCGGCAAAAACCCCAAAGAGAACCAGATTGCCAAAATAATTTTTCCAGCTATCCCTCCTATAATCAAGTAGACCCAACTTACCGGATAGAAGGCAGAAACAAAAATCAACAAGCCTACTATTAATCCAAAACTTCCATACCAATTAGCGGGTAGTGTGGAAGCCAGGTCCCCATTGATCGCCAACCAGTTGATCAATTCCGGTCCAAACCATTTAAAAAATGCCGACCAGGCAATTGTATACATTCCTGCGAGCAACAATAGCCCTCTGAAATACATGGGAAATATGGGAAATGCTGGTTTTTGATCCATGAATGGTTTGATTTTAAAGCACTAATTAAACACCTTGGGGACTTGCATGTTCATGCATAATACAAAACTAAGCTATGGAAATAAAAAACAGATTAAAATCAGGCTTCTTTATATGCCTCGGAGCGGCATCTTGCCTAGCACTTGGTTTTACCTTTGGGAAACTTTCCGGTGAAATCAATCCGGCTTCCATCGAAGGGGCGTCCGACTTGATTGGTATTTCCTTCAGTCCGGCTGAGAAGGATAGTATGGTAAATACGCTTAAAAATCAGCTGAATAATCTTGAAAATTCCAGAAAGGTCAGTCTGGACAATTCAGTTGCGCCTTCTTTGGTTTTCAACCCACTTCCCAAAGGATTTAAACCTTCTCTGGAGCAAAAAACTCTGAATTGGGGGCTTGCTAATTCAGCGGATCTTCCCAAATCAGATGTGGATATTGCTTTTACGCCCGTTCATGAATTGGCGGTGTTAATCAAGTCCGGAAAGCTGACAAGTGAGAGATTGACAAAGATTTATCTAGATAGGATTAAAACATACTCTGATACTCTTCAGTGTCTGATCACTCTGATGGAAGATTCTGCTTTGGAAAAAGCCCGGGCTATGGATTCGGAATTGAAAGCAGGAAAATATAGAGGACCTCTACACGGAATTCCTTATGGTGTCAAAGATTTGCTAGCAGTAAAAGGAACCAAGACTACTTGGGGAGCCATGCCCTACAAGGATCAGGAAATAGATGAAACAGCTACTATTGTGACCAAGTTGGACGATGCGGGAGCAGTTTTGGTGGGGAAGTTTACTTTAGGTGCTTTGGCAATGGGTGATGTGTGGTATGGAGGAGTTACCAAAAACCCATGGAATTTGAAGCAAGGATCTAGTGGTTCATCAGCCGGTTCTGCCTCCGCAGTTAGTGCTGGGCTGGTTCCTTTTGCAATTGGTACTGAGACATTAGGTTCCATTGTTTCGCCATCTACACGTAATGGTGTTACTGGCTTAAGACCTACTTATGGGAGAGTCAGCAAGCACGGTGCTATGGCATTGAGCTGGTCTATGGATAAAATAGGCCCAATCTCCAGATCGGCATTGGATAATGGGATAGTCCTAGCAGTCATCAATGGACAGGATGATAATGACGCAAGTTCTATTCAGGCAGCTTTCAATTATGATGCGAAAAGAGATCCAAAAAGCTTGAAAGTGGGCTATTTCAAGCCTTTCTTCGAAGGAGAAAGAGCTTCTGCCAATGATCAAAAAGTGTTAGAAACGTTCAAAAATATTGGAATAGAATTACATCCGCTTGAGTTAAATGTTTCCATTCCTGCCGGTCCTATAGTGATGATGCTCATGGCTGAAGGTTCAGCCGCTTTTGATGAATTGACCCGCCTTGGTTGGGATGATCAGTTGGTAGCTCAACATAGAAATGCCTGGCCAAACCTGTTTCGTGCTGCTCGATTTATTCCTGCTACTGATTATGTGAATCTAAGTCGTCAGAGAACTTTGTTGATTCAGGAAATGCATGAATTGATGAAAGGATATGATGTGATTGTGACTCCATCTTTTGCCGGATCACAGCTACAGATTACTAACCTGACAGGACATCCTGCCTTATGCATGCCAAATGGATTTAATGAAAGCGGTTCACCTACTTCCATTACTTTATTGGCAAATCTTTTTGAGGAAGAAAAATTGGTGATACTAGGAAGTCTCATTCAGAAAAATACTGATTGGCAAACTCAAAGACCCCCCTTATTTAATCAATAAAAAGAAAGGCTCGGATTTTTTCCGAGCCTTTTTTTATCTAACAGCACCTTGAATTTTCATATTATTTGGACTGAGAAACCAAATTTTTTGTGTGCTTTCCAATTCGTAATGATCAATTTTATCAGTAAAAGCATTCATGTAAATGCCCCCATTGATATAAGAGGTGTAAAATATACTTTCTTTCGCACCTCTAAATCTTAACCAAACAGGTTTGTCATCTACAATCCGAACCTGAATTTCTTTGATGGTTGTTTTTGCCTCAGGTTTAGCTTGATGGATTAAAATATCACCTTTGATCTCAGTGTTAAATGCTGTGGCTAAGGAAGGTTTGTTGATATCTGCCTCCAAGAAAGCGTCTAGCTCTTCTTTCCAATCTTCTTTTGAGAAAGTCACATCGGACCTTTTTTCTTCCCCATTTATCCGGGTGATTTTGGAAACTTGGCTACTGCTGTCCAGCTTTTCGATTTCCTGAAGTACAAAGCCTTTCAAATCATAATAAGGTAAAACCTCCATTTCCCCTACAGGTGCGATTCCAGGAGTATTTTCACAGGAAGTAAGCGAGGAAATCAGGAATGCAAGTGCTACGAGTATTCTAAATTTCATTCGTTTATCAAGATATCTCCAGTCATTTCTTTAGGAATCTCCAGGCCGATTAGTTTCAAGATGGTAGGTGCTAGATCTCCTAATTTTCCATCTTTTACCTGGAAGCTGTCTTGCTTGTCGATCAAAATAAAAGGAACAAGGTTGGTGGTATGAGCCGTATTTGGACTTCCGTCCTCATTGATCATCATATCACTGTTTCCATGATCTGCGATCACCATGATGGTGTAATTATTTTCCAAAGCAGCATTTACTACTCGCTCTGTACATTGATCCACCGCTTCACAGGCCTTCATTGCAGCCTCAAAATCACCTGTGTGCCCGACCATATCAGCATTGGCAAAATTAAGGCAGATAAAGTCCGTACTTTTTTTCTTAAGTTCAGGAATTATTTTGGAAGCGATTTCAAAAGCGCTCATTTCGGGCTTGAGATCGTAAGTCGCAACTTTTGGAGAAGGACATAGAATTCTGCTCTCTCCTTTAAATTCTTTTTCCCTGCCTCCCGAGAAAAAGAAGGTTACGTGAGGGTATTTCTCAGTTTCAGCAATTCTGATTTGAGTTTTTCCGGCTGCTTCAAGTACCTGCCCTAGCGTATTATTTAAATTATCCTTTTCAAAAAGAACTTTGACACCCTGGAAGGTCTCATCATAATTAGTAAAAGTGATGTAATTGAGGTTTAACTTTTTCATGTTGTAATCCTCAAAATCCTTTTGCGTCAGCACCTGAGTGATTTCCCTTCCCCTGTCGGTTCTAAAATTGAAACAGATCACCAGGTCTCCCTCAGCTATGGTAGCCAAAGGTTTATTATCTGCGCCTACGTGGATAATAGGACGGATAAATTCATCCGTTACATTATTGTCATAGGATTTTTTGATAGCAGCTAGGATATCTTTGGACTTTTCTCCTTCGCCATGAACTAAGGCATCGTAAGCCAGCTTAACGCGCTCCCAACGATTATCACGATCCATGGCATAGTATCTTCCTACCACGGAGGCGATTTTACCGGATGAATTTTTCAGGTGATCTTGAAGATCGGATAGATAATGAACGCCTCCCTTTGGATCGGTATCTCTACCGTCTGTGAATGCATGAATGAAAACATCCTCCATTCCATTTGCCTTAGCAGCATCGCAAAGACCCTTCAGGTGATCAATATGAGCATGCACTCCACCGTCAGAAACCAAACCGATAAAATGCGCTTTCTTCTTTTCAGCTTTTGCTTTGGCAAAGGCTTCTTTCAACACAGGGTGCTCCTTCAGCTCTCCGTTTTTCACAGCTTGGTTGATTTTCACCAAGTCTTGATAAACAATTCTACCAGCGCCGATATTCATATGTCCCACTTCTGAATTTCCCATTTGGCCCTCTGGAAGACCTACTGCCAAACCGGAGGCCTCAAGGGTAGAATGTGGGTATTTGGTATATAAACTATCTACAAAAGGTGTTTTGGCTTTGTCGATGGCGGATACAGCGGGTTTAGTCGCAATTCCCCAGCCGTCCAAGATCATTAAAAGTACTTTCTTATCCATGTGGCAAATATAAAATATTCTAGGCATTCTTGACCCAAAGAATGATGGATTGACTTTTTTCCTGCTGAAAGAAATAATCTCAAAAATGCATTTTGAAAGAATGAATTTGGCGTAGTATTTGCCAAATCAGCACTGATGATGCTTAACCAACTCATACTATCACTTTTACTGTGGATAGCTGTACCCGATACTACCTATCCACCTGAGCACTCTATTGACCCCATTATAGTGGCGATCGATAGTGGGTCCAGTAGTGATTTGGCTAGATATTTTGACGCAAGTATTTCACTCAATATCAACGGTCAACAAGGTGATTTTTCGAAAAGTCAGGCCGAAATAGTGTTAAAAGATTTTTTCAAGAAAAACCCACCCTTAAAATTTTCCCTAGTTTTTAGATCAGAAAATAATCCCAGTTTGAGTTCTTATATAGGGGATTATCAAAGCGGAAAAGGCATTTATAAGGTTTTTATTAAAGTCAATCAGCAGGATGCCCAAATCAAAGTGTATAGTCTGGGCTTTGTAAAAGTGTAAGCATTTTTAGAAAATTGCCCGTACTGCTACTCATTATCCCTATTTTTGCAGCTGGAAATAGTTTATAGCTACTCCAAACATTTCATCCCATTTAATGCTTCAATCTCTGCCAGATTTTTGAAATCTGATCAGCTGATTTTAAATCTTGATACATGAGACCCGCTTACCTTACCGATCAGGCTATCCAATCATTTATCCAATCTGCTTTTGCAGAAGATATTGGACCGGGAGATTATTCTTCTTTGGCGGCGATTCCATCAGATAAAATGGGTCAGGCAAAACTTTTAATCAAGGGTGACGGAGTACTTGCTGGAATAGAAATGGCTGAGAAAATTTTTAAAAGTTATGATCCCAGTTTGGAAGTAACTCTTCTCAAAAAGGATGGAGATGAAGTGAAATATGGAGATATAGGATTGACTGTTGCAGGTCCAGCAGCTTCTATTTTGTCTTCAGAAAGATTGGTTCTCAACTGTATGCAAAGAATGAGCGGTATCGCTACATTGACTCATAGGTTGACTCAGAAGATTATCCATACCAAAGCTCGTCTGATGGATACCAGGAAAACCACTCCTAATTTCCGATTGATGGAAAAATGGGCTGTTCATATCGGTGGAGGAGTAAATCATAGATTTGCGCTGTATGATATGGTGATGTTGAAAGACAATCATGTGGATTTTGCCGGAGGAATTCAGCAAGCCATTGAGCGAACCAAAGCCTATTTAGCCTCCCATAATCTGAACTTAAAAATTGAAGTTGAAACCCGAAATCTGCAAGAGGTGGAGGAAGTAGTGAGAGTTGGAGGAGTGGATTACATCATGCTGGACAACATGGATTATGCAACCATGAGAAAGGCAGTTGCAATCATTGATGGAAAATTTGAAACCGAAGCCTCTGGTGGAATTACAGAGGAGACCCTTGCTGAGGTGGCCGAATGCGGTGTGGATTTTATTTCTATGGGGGCTTTAACGCACTCCGTGAAAAGTCTAGATATCAGTCTTAAAGCTTTTTAAGATTGGATATTTAAACAATTTAATTGTTTACAATAGAAAAAGACTGCTTAAATTGCTCTTAAAGCCATTTTTTTAATCGAAAATAAAAGAGCATTCCAATCACTGCTATACCCATTCCACTCAAAACATAAAAATACCCATAGCGCCATTGTAACTCGGGCATATACTCGAAGTTCATTCCATAAACTCCGGCCACAAAGCTCAAAGGAATAAAAATGGTAGATATAATGGTAAGCACCTTCATTACATTATTCATGCGGTTAGAAAGGCTGTTCATGTAAAGGTCTAGGACGCCGGAAGACATATCCCGAAACACTTCCATGGTTTCAATTACCTGAATAGTATTTTCATACAAATCTCGGATAAAAGGTCGTACTTCCGGAGAGATTTTATCCTCTGCATACTTATCGAAAGCTCCGATTACCTCCCTGAGCGGATAAACTGACCTTCTCAAGTCCATCATCTCCCTGCGTTGAAGATACAAGGCATTCAGAGTTTCGGTTCCGGGTTCTATGATAGCCTGCGATTCTAAGCTTTCTATCCTTTCGCCTATATGTTCAAGAACAGTGAAGTAATTGTCGACAACCGCATCCAATAAAGCATACAGCAGATAATCGGTTCCTCTTTGTCGGATAGTCCTTTTGGAGTCTTGGAGTCTCTCTCTTACAAACTGGAACACATCCCCCTCTTTTTCCTGAAAAGTGATCAGAATATTTTTAGCCATTAGAAAACTCACCTGTTCTTCATCTATGGGGTCTTCAGGGGAATTGCATTGAATCATTTTCAGCGTAGCAAAAATGTACTCCTCAAAAGCCTCCATTTTTGGCCTTTGGAAGGTGCTGAGAATATCCTCCAAAGTCAATTTGTGAATGCCAAAAATCTGTCCGATTTCTTCTAAAATACCTACATCGTGGAGCCCAATGACATCTATCCAGAAAACTTTTTTTTGAAGCTTCAGATGATCTTTAAGCTGGGATAGCTTGATTTTTTCTTCATAAATCTCCTGTTCATCGTAGGTGATCAAGTTAATGAAAACTTCCTCTTGCTTTTTGTCACCAGTAAAAACCAGGGCCGCGGGAGGCAAACCAACTCTATGGGCAGGTCTTTTCCTTTTTTTACTCTTAAAGAGTTTTTGGAATTGCTTCATAGGAGACTTCTGCGCCATAAGTCTAGGAGGGCTTTGATTGAATAAATTCGAGATTTCTTTTCAGTCCGGCAAATTTTGTACGCTTTAAAGGAGATTTTTTAAAAACTTTCTGAAAAGTCTCTTCTGTCATCTCAATCCAATCTTTCTTTGAATAGTCTTTTAGATCCGAATGGGGATCAAATTTTGGTTCTTGATGAGGCTTGGAAAAGCGATTCCAAGGACACACATCTTGGCAGATATCGCAGCCAAAAGCCCAATTTTCCATCTTTCCTTTGAATTCTGAAGGAATTGCCTCTTTCAATTCTATGGTCAAGTAGGAAATACAGCGGGAACCATCGACTACTCCCGGTTGCACGATGGCATCTGTTGGACATGCATCTATACAGGCCGTACAAGTTCCACAATAATCTTTTGCCAAAGGAACATCAGGAACTACCTCTAAATCGATGATCAACTCTGCCAAAAAGAAAAAGCTCCCCATCTTTCGATTAAGCAAAAGGCTGTTTTTTCCAACCCATCCCAATCCAGCTTTGTGAGCCCATTGTCGCTCCATAACAGGTGCTGAGTCAACAAAAACCCGCCCTTCAATTTCACCGATTTCCCGCCTAAGAATTTCCAAAAATGTTTTAAGTTTATCCTTAATCACAAAGTGATAATCCTCTCCATAAGCATATTTGGCCAGCTTGATGTCTTCTGGTTTTTCAGGAAGTTTATGCTCTGGATAGTAATTGTAAATCAGGGAAATGACTGTTTTTGCACTGGGAACCAACTTGGTTGGATCTAAACGCTTGTCAAAATGATTGGCCAAATAGGCCATCTGTCCTTGATAGTTTCGATTTAGCCACTCTTCAAGTCTCGGGGCCTCCTCTTCTAAAAATTCCGCCTTAGCAATTCCACAGAAGTCAAAGCCCAGATGTTTGGCGGTGGACTTGATGAATTGGGCGTATTTAAATGAAGGGCTCATAGGAATTCGAAAGTACTTCAAATCAAATAAACGACGAAATTGAACACAATTTGAGAATTACACGTATATTGTATTTAAGCACGTGTATTTATGAAAACCAAACTTACTCTTACTGTAGAAAAAGAAATAATAGAAAAGGCCAAGCAAAAAGCTGCTGACCGAGGAATGTCATTGTCTCAAATGTTTGAGGAGATTTTTTCTAAAGAAGATCCAGAAATAGAACAAACTGAAGCTCAAAAAGCGGCAAAATCACTTTTAAAAAAATTGGAGTCTATGAAACCTAGACCCAGCCCTGATAAATTTGACAAAGAGCTTCGAAGTCATTATTTGTTAAAAAAACATGGTTAAAATCTTTTTAGATACTAATGTAGTGATTGACTTGCTCGCAAAAAGGGATCCCTTTTATGAAGATTCTAAGCTTTTTCTAATGCTGGCACAAGGGTCATTGGCTCAGCTTTTTATCGCTGAGAGCAGTTTAGGAAACTTATATTACCTTGTTTTTGAGGTCTACAAAATTCCTCAAGCAAATGAACTTTTAGAACAATTTTTTTTAGTTTGTGAGGTAATTTCAGGAGGGAAGGATGTGATTATTCAATCTTTGAATTCCAACTTTAAAGCCAAGGAAGATGGGCTACAATATTATACTGCTTTAGCTCATCGTGTAGATTTTTTAATCACTAGAAATAAAAGGGATTTTATTGGCAACAGTCAAATACCTATCCTTACTCCACAGGAATTTTTTGCACCTTGATTAATCTCTTTCTCTTCTTAGTTCCGGTTTGTCCTGATACCATTGTTCATCAAAGGTTTCTTCTATTGTAATTGGAGCCGTTAAAACAGACCAAACCATCCAAAGAACTAAAAAAGGCCCCGCCAAGAAAATTAGCCAAATTAATGGCAAAGCAATATTGAGTTGAATCAGCGTGACAAAAACAATCAAAATTCCGGTCACAACCCCAACTACAGTTTGATAATTTTTCATCTTTTTGGTGTTTTTATCCACTTATTCAAACTCCTATGCCTTTCACTTTGTTATCGAGACATGTATCTTAAAGTTCGCTCAATTCGATTTGGCAGCAAGTTTTGTTCTGCTTCTTGAGTCTAATCTTTAAAAATCTGATTATGAAAGGCTTCCGCTTTACTCAATATATACCTTCCCAAGATCCTGAGAAAAACACCTTTGAGAACCTTCTTAATATATTTCTTCAGCTGGTTACCATGACTGGCGGAGATGTGGCGGAGGCTCTTAGCTGGCTGACAAACTTGGATAAGCGTTACAACATGACTAATCCCAATTACGGAATTGGGGATTTCATTGAGGACCTTAAATCCAAAGGATATCTGACTGAAGAAAATCAAAAAGGGGAGTTTAAAATTACAGGGAAAGCAGAGCAAACGATTAGAAAGTCTGCCCTGGAGGAAATTTTTGGGAAGCTCAAAAGAGGTAAATCAGGACAGCATAAAACCACACATTCCGGTCAGGGAGAAGAGCGAGGCACCGACAGAAGAGCCTATGAGTTTGGAGATAACTTAGATCAAATTGCGCTTACTGACTCGCTACGTAATGCCCAGGCCAATCATGGATTTACAGGTGACTATCTTTTGACCGAAGATGATTTGGAAGTTGTGGAGAATGAGTATAGATCTCAGACCTCTACAGTTTTGATGATCGATATTTCCCACTCTATGATTTTGTATGGGGAAGATCGGATCACGCCGGCTAAGAAAGTGGCAATGGCTTTGGCAGAATTGATAAAAACCCGATACCCAAAAGACACGCTTGATATCATCGTATTTGGAAACGATGCATGGCAAATTGAAATTAAGGATCTGCCCTACCTTCAAGTGGGTCCTTATCATACTAATACAGTTGCAGGATTAGAGCTGGCTATGGATCTACTTCGCAGGAGGAAGAATCCGAACAAACAAATATTCATGATTACTGACGGTAAGCCAACCTGCTTGAAAGTTGGAATCAAATATTACAAAAACTCTTTTGGGATTGACAGTAAAATCTTGAGTGAAACGCTCAAACTAGCTGCTCAATGCAGAAAATTAAAAATCCCCGTAACCACCTTTATGATCGCTTCAGACCCTTATTTGAAGGAGTTTGTCAAAGAATTTACCAAGGTCAACAATGGAAATGCTTACTACTCTTCTTTGAAGGGCTTAGGAGATTTGATTTTTGAGGATTATAGAAGAAACCGAACCAAACGCTTTTAAACAAACGCATGGACTACCATACACTTACAGGAAAAGAACTGAAACAAATTCGAACACTTGGTCAGTTGAAGGCTGCTGGCTATCAGGCTAAATCAATCAAAGAGGAATTAAGAGATAATCTTATTGCTAAAATCAAAGCAAAAGAAAATGTCTTTGAAGGTATTTGGGGTTATGAGGATACAGTAATTCCAGATATCGAACGTGCGATTTTATCCCGTCACAACATCAATTTATTGGGACTTCGTGGTCAGGCCAAGACTCGGATTGCGAGAATGATGACCTTGCTCTTGGACGAATATTTACCGGTGGTCTATGGTTCGGAATTAAATGATGATCCATTGGCACCTTTGACTTCCTATGCGAGAAATCTGATCGAAGAAAGGGGTGATGATACCCCAATCACCTGGTGGCATAGAAATGAACGTTACACAGAAAAATTAGCGACTCCTGATGTTTCTGTAGCTGATTTGATTGGAGATGTGGATCCTATCAAAGCGGCCACCATGAAGCTCAGTTACAATGATGAGCGGGTGATTCACTATGGTCTGGTGCCAAGATCTCACCGGTCTATTTTTGTAATCAATGAATTACCGGATTTACAAGCTCGAATTCAGGTAGCTTTATTCAATATTCTTCAAGAAGGAGATATTCAAATTCGGGGCTTTAAGCTGCGATTGCCCCTGGATATACAATTTGTTTTCACAGCTAATCCAGAGGACTATACCAACCGAGGAAGTATAGTTACTCCTCTAAAAGATAGAATTGAAAGTCAGATTATCACCCACTATCCGAAGTCCATTGAGATTGGTAAAAAAATCACCGCACAGGAGGCAAACTTGAAGGGAAAGCCTGTTGAAAATATTCATGTGCCCGAACTCATGAAGGACTTGATCGAACAGATTGCGATTGAGGCAAGAGCTTCCGAGTACGTGGATGAAAAGTCAGGTGTCTCGGCTCGTTTAACCATTTCAGCCTATGAAAATATGATTTCAGCAGCTGAGAGAAGGCTTTATATGAATGGTGAAAACAAAACGGTGGTAAGAATTGCCGATTTGATCGGAGTAATTCCGGCGATTACCGGTAAAGTAGAATTAGTGTATGAAGGAGAGCAAGAAGGTGCGGGATTGGTTGCGTACAACTTAATTGGAAAAGCTATAAGATCTCAGTTTGTGAATTATTTTCCATCTCCGGAAGAAAAGAAAAAGTCCAAGGAAGGAAACCCCTATGTGATTCCACTTGCCTGGTTTGGGGAAGGAAACGTCCTGGATATTTTAGCCTCTCAATCCGATAAAGAGTATAAGCAAGCTTTAATGGAAGTTCCGGGCTTGGAAAATGTGGTAACACAGTTGGTCAAAAATCTACTTGAAAGAGAGAAAGAATTTTTTATGGAGTTTGCATTGCATGGTTTGGCTGAATATTCTCAGCTGAGCAAACGCATGTTGGACACTGGTTTACAGTTCAAGGATTTATTCAGTTCCATGTTTGATATGGGGCCTGGAGACGAAGATGATTTTGATGAGGATGATTTATAAAAAGGGGCGAAAGCCTCTTTTTTTAAAAAAATATGTACATATTTGTGTACAAAAAATCATAAATATGCTTACTACTACCTTATCAGATTTCAGAAAGGATATCAAACGATATTTTGATCAAATTTCGCAAAACTTCGAGACACTAATAATTAATCGGGGCAAGGATTCTGGCATTGTGATAATGTCTTTAGTAGAATATAACTCTTTGAAGGCTACCCATCATGAACTTTCTTCTAAAGTAAATGAAGAGCGCCTCGATTCAGCTATTCAAAAGTTGAAATCAGGGAAATCATTCGAGAAAAAACTATTTGAAGAATGAAGTTTGTTTTCGTTGAGGAATCTTGGGAAGACTATCTTTACTGGCAAAAAACAGACAAGAAAAAGTTGAAAAGAATCAACGAGTTGTTAAAGGATATTTCCAGAAACCCATTTGAAGGTATAGGTAAACCGGAGCCTTTAAAATTTAAGTATTCGGGATTTTGGTCTAGAAGAATTGATCAAGAACATCGCCTAATTTACCAAGTAAAGGATGATGAAATTTTAATTGCAAAATGTAGATTTCATTATGATTAAATTTTAAAGTGAATTACTAACAAATCCTTTTATTACTTTTTTTGCTTTAAGACTTTTCCCCCATACCTTTGCACATAGATCATAAGGGGTGCCTTAATAAAACGGGCTGAGATCATACCCATAATACCTGATCCGGGTAGTGCCGGCGAAGGGAAATGAGCAAGCAAAGTGAATTTAGAATAGACAGTTTGGTACCACTGTATGCTCTGATTTTACTATTGCAAAACGGGTAAACAAATACGGCTGACTTCCCCTAAGTCATCCCATGTTTCACTCAATGACCCGGAAGGGATTTAAACAAATGAAAAAATTATTGATGAGCTGGATGGCATTTACGCTGACCATTTCGGCTTGGGCTCAACAAAGTTTGAGCGGAAAAGTACTGGACGCAAAAAGTAGCGAGCCTCTGGTAGGAGCATCTGTATGGACCGAAAAAACAGGAAGAGGAGCTATTACTGATGGAGAAGGAAATTTCACCATTTCAAAGCTTCCTACGGGTGAAGTTGATCTTCGGGTATCTTATTTAGGATATGAGACTTTTCGTCAGAGTGTAACCTTACCCTATTCTGGAAATTTGGAGATTAGACTTTCCGGCAAAGATTTTCTGAGTGAAGAATTTATAGTATCTGCCACTCGGGCATCAGAAAACACGCCAACTACTTTCAAAACCATAGACAAGGAAGAGCTTGCCAAAAGGAACTTGGGTCAGGATATTCCAATTCTTTTGAACTTCACTCCTTCTGTGGTTACACATTCGGATGCCGGTGCTGGTATAGGATATACTGGCCTCCGAATTCGGGGTACAGACCAGACAAGAATCAACGTTACTGTGAATGGAATCCCTCTCAATGATGCTGAGTCACATGGAGTATTCTGGGTCAATATGCCGGATTTTGCCAGTTCGGTAGATAATGTGCAAATTCAACGGGGAGTCGGGACTTCGACCAATGGAGCTGCTACTTTCGGAGCAAGTTTGAATTTCCAAACAGATACTCGACAAGAAGAGGCCTATGCTCAGGTTGATAATGGTTTTGGCAGCTTCAACACCTGGAGACATACAGTCAAAGCTGGAACAGGTTTATTGAATAATCGATTTGCCGTAGATGCTAGATTATCCAAAATCACGACCGACGGCTATGTGGATAGAGCTTTTTCTGATTTGGGATCTTACTTCCTTTCTGGAGGCTACTACGGAGAAAATCATGTAGTCAAATTGAATGTTTTCTCCGGAAAAGAGCAGACTTATCAGTCTTGGTATGGTTTACCGGAGGCTCTATTGGAGACTGACCGCACCAATAATTTCTACACCTATGATAATGAAACAGATAATTACCAGCAGGATCATTATCAGTTGATTTATACGGGAAAAATTGGGTCCAATTGGAAAACTAATCTGGCTTTACATTATACCTATGGCCGCGGCTATTATGAGCAGTTTCGCGAAAATGACCGCTTTTCCAGATATGCCTTGCCCAATGTCATTATTGGTGGAGATACCATTACTAGAACAGATATCATCAGAAGAAGATGGTTGGACAATGATTTCTTTGGGTTCGTAGGATCTGTTAATTATGTGTCCGACGATGGAAAATGGGATGTGATTTTAGGAGGTGGCGCCAATCGCTACGATGGCGACCATTTTGGAGAAATCATATGGGCCAGAATTGCTGGAGATACTGATATCCGAGATCGATATTACGATAATAACGCTGTTAAAGACGATAGAAATATCTATGCCAAGGCAAATTATGAATTGAAGCCAGGCTTAAATCTATTTGGAGATCTTCAAGTTCGTGGGATTAATTATACCTTCTTCGGAGTCAATGACGATTTGAGAATTGTGGACGGTCAGGAAGATTATACCTTCTTCAATCCAAAGTTTGGTTTCTCGTACGAAAAAGGAAATCAGACTTGGTATGCTAGCTATGCTGTAGCCAACCGTGAACCAACAAGAGCTGATTTTACGGACAATCCGATTACGGAAGTGCCAAGACCTGAAAGACTCAATAACATCGAGGCAGGCGTGCGGTCAAGAGCAGGCAACTTTACCTATAATGCCAACTTCTATTACATGGATTACAAAGATCAATTGATTTTGACTGGTCAAATCAATAATGTTGGTGCCTATATAAGAGAGAATGTTGCTTCATCCTACAGGGCAGGGATAGAATTGGACGGTGCATATCAAGTATCTAAAAAATGGACTTTGGGAGGAAACATAGCCTTCAGTCAAAATAAGATTGCTGAATTCACGGAATACATAGACGACTACAGCGTGGAGGATTTTCAGCAAGTGGAGAATACTTATACCAACACGGATATAGCATTTTCTCCCAATGTAGTGGGTTCGGCTATTATCGAATATCATCCTACCAAGAACCTTTCTCTAAACTGGTTGAGTAAATATGTAGGGCAGCAATACCTGGATAATACCTCCAATGAGAACCGGACATTGGATGCATTTTTCACCAATGATCTTCGAATCAGCTATACCGCACAGCCCCGATTCTTTAAGAGTTTAGAGGTAAACTTATTGATCAATAATATTTTCAATGAGTTGTACGAGCCTAATGGCTACACCTTTAGCTATTTCGTTCCGGGGAATAGTGGCAGAGAATTGATTACAGAAAACTTCTATTATCCTCAGGCAGGCACGAATTTCTTGCTTGGAGTGAGTATGAAGTTCTAAAATGACTAATAGAAAATTTGATTAAGAGGCTGTCTAAAAAGTGAAATTTGTCACATAGAGAGAAGTCGAAATGTAGGCCACAACGATAAAAATGGCCTTCGACTCCGCTCAGGCTGACAATAGGGCTACTTCTAAGACAGCCTCTTTTTTATTTAAATTCTTAAAAAATTACCTTAAAAGTAGTTCCGACCCCTTCCTCACTTTTCACTTCAATGCTTCCGCCTGCATTTTGAAGATGGCTGTTTACTAAATAAAGCCCAATGCCTTTGGCCTCTGAGTGCCCGTGAAAGGTTTGATTCATTTTGAATATCTTATCCTTTACTTTTTCCATATTCATTCCTTGCCCATTGTCTTTGATATAGAGAAATATTCTTTCAGCAACAATTTCTGTCCATATGCAAACCTGTGGTGCAACATCTGTTTTTCTATATTTAATAGAGTTTCCTATCAAATTCAGGAAAATACTTTCTAAATGAAGTCTGTTAAAATAAACTTCACCTGCTTGGGAAAAATCATGCTTGATTTGGGCATTGACTGATTTCAGGGTAGGGTTCAGTGTAATCAGTGTTTCCTGAAGAATTTCTGATAAGTTGACCAGCTCCTTTTTGTTATTGTTGCTGTCCTTTTCAGAAAGTTTATTCAAATATTTATTGAGGTTTTCTTTAAGTCCCAAGGTTGATCTCTGAATAAGCTTGATCAACTCTACGCTTTCTTCGTCTTTTATTTTTTCCAAATTCAGTAACTGGAAAACTGACAATATACTCGAAACTGGAGACCTCAAATCATGAGCTGTTATGTATGTAAGACTTTTGAGTTCTTCATTTTTGTGAGAAAGGTCTGACAGTAATTCGTCCTTCCTTTCTTCCAATCTTTTCTTTTCAGTAATTTCTTTAGCAATCGCAAAAACCAGTTTTTTTTCGGTGTTAGGCCAGGCAGTCCAATAAAGCCATATGATTTTTCCACTTTTGGTAATGTATCGGTTTTCGAAGTTTAGCAAAGGCTGTGATTCAAAAAGTTGAGATCTCCTCTGATTGGTCATTGACACATCTTCAGGATGTATAAAATCATTAATAGGCCGAGAGTAGAGTTCCTCTTGACTATATTCTAATACTTTGGAAACCGCTGGGTTTATTCTTTTAAAATAACCATCAAAACCTGCAATGCACAGTAGGTCAGGAACTAAATCGAAAAATAATTCAAAGGGATAATCTTCTGTAGTCATGGGCTGGGTTTTGCCTCTTTTTGAAAATATATATGAAAAATAACTAAAGACTAAAAGGAATTTTATTAAGTGAATAGGAAGAATTTAAAGCCCTCAAATTGTCTGATAAGAAAATAGCTCGGAGATTAATCCGAGCTATTTTCTTCACTGTTCCAGATGACTACTTGATCTTCCAAATAATGTGGATAAATTTTCAGATGTTGTTTCTTGACTTCGGATACTAACCTTTCTCTGAACTCTTCTATGTTTTTTCCACTTCCGGCTGCCATAAAAACAGGTTGGATTCCAGTCTTTTTTTCATAGGCTTCTGAAAGTGCGTCAAAATCCTTAAAGTCGGATTCCTGAAGCTCGATTTCAGTCATTTCCATGATTTTCTCTTCAGAAGGCATAGTTTCCACCAGGTCAATTTTATTGAAGACCAATAGGACAGGCTTATCTCCTGCATTGATTTCTCTGAGAGTTTGGGTTACTACTGCAATATGATCTTCAAAGCTTGGATGCGAAATATCAACCACATGTACCAAAAGATCTGCTTCACGAATTTCATCCAGTGTAGATTTGAATGATTCTATCAAGTGTGTAGGTAGTTTTCTAATAAATCCTACGGTGTCGGAAAGCAGGAAAGGGATGTTTTCCAACACGACCTTTCTAACCGTAGAGTCTACCGTCGCAAATAATTTGTTTTCAGCTAAAATATCGGTTTTGGTAACCAAGTTCATCAAAGTGGATTTGCCTACATTGGTATAACCTACCAGTGCAACTCGGACAATTCCCTTACGCCCCTTGCGTTGGGTGACACCTTGCTTCTCTATTTCTTTTAGCTTCTGTCTCAGCAAGGTGATTTTATTTCGGATATCCCGCTTATCTGTTTCGATTTCCTTTTCACCGGCACCACCCCTCGTGGATGTACCACCTCTCTGACGTTCCAAGTGAGTCCACATGCGGGTTAATCTTGGAAGTAGATATTGAAATCTGGCCAATTCTACTTGGGTTTTGGCCTGTGCCGTTTGGGCTCTTTGTAAGAAAATATCTAAAATCAGCAGAGATCGATCATACACTTTCACTTTCAGCTCGTTTTCCAGATTTTTCATTTGAGAAGGAGAAAGATCGTCATCGAAAATGACCATGTCTACTGCAAAGTGCTCCACATAGGATTGAATTTCCTCCAGTTTTCCTTTCCCCACAAAAGTTTTGATGTCTGGCTTTTCCATTTTCTGGGTAAAGCGAAAAACAGCCTTTACACCCAGCGTTTCGGTCAAAAAAGCCAACTCATCTAAATGCTCATCAATCAGTTGATCAGATTCATTTTGTCTCACAACAGTCACCAAAACTGCGGTTTCCTGCTTGGGAGCGGTATCGTATAATTTTTGAAGTTTTCGGGAAAATTTACTCATAAAGGATTTTTGATTCTCAATACAAAAGGAGAGATCGAGTGGATAAGTTTCAATTATTTGGAAATATCCCTCTGAAAATCACCTTCCAAGACACAAAGTTCGTCATATTTCCTCAATAATGATTAGGATAGTCTTGGGGGGACTACTTATTTTGCTTTCAAATAAAATTAAACTCCCATGGCTCAGATAACGGAAACCTTCATTTCCGGTGTTTTTGAAATACAACCTAAATTGTTTCAAGATTCTAGGGGCTATTTTTTTGAATCATTCCGAAAGGATTGGTTCACTGCCAATGGTTTGGAAGAAAACTGGGTTCAGGATAATCAGTCCTTTTCCCAAAAAGGAACTGTCCGTGGACTACATTTTCAAAGAGATCCATTTGCGCAGGCAAAGCTCGTGCGTGTTGTGCAGGGGAAGGTTTTGGATGTAGTAGTGGACCTTCGGAAAGATTCAGCTACCTTTGGGCGATCATTATCTGTGGTTTTGGATGCATCCAAGCAGAATTTACTGTATATTCCGAAAGGATTTGCACACGGATTTTCGGTCTTGGAAGATGCACTTTTCCTGTATAAATGTTCCAATTATTATCACCAAGCCAGCGAAGGCGGAATTTTATGGAATGATCCCGAGCTAGGCATTGATTGGAAAGTGACAGACCCTATAATCTCAGAAAAAGATCAGAAGTGGCCAACATTGGCTGAATTTATAAAATCAAGTGGAGGAGGATTCTAAATGGGCATTTTAGACCTGTTTAAACGTAAACCTGAAGTCATAGAAGACCTGGACCTTAGCTGGTTGCAGGCAGACATGCACTCTCATCTCATACCCGGAATAGATGATGGATCTAAATCTATGGAGGAATCCCTGGATTTGGTACGCAGGTTATCCCAATATGGGCTTAGAAAGATTATCACCACCCCTCATATCATGTCCGAGTATTACCGAAATACTCCTGAAATTATTAAGATGGGGCTGGAAGATCTACGTAAGGCTGTAAAAAATGAGGGCATTGAGATAGAAATTGATGCGGCTGCGGAGTACTATATGGATGAGATTTTCTTGGAAAAAGTGAAAGCCGGGGAAGAGCTTTTAACTTTCGGAGATAGCTATATCCTAGTCGAAACTGGCTTTATCAATCGACCTCAGATGTTGCTGGAGATTTTTTTCCACTTGGAAATGGCTGGATATAAACCGGTTTTTGCCCATCCTGAGCGCTATCAGTACTTAGTTGCGGATAAAGATTTACTACAGGATCTCATTGACAGAAATATTATCTTCCAGATTAACCTGCTTTCTTTGACAGGATTCTACTCCAAGCAAGTCAAGGATTTTGCAGAGACACTTTTAGAAAAGGCAAATGTTCGATTTTTTGGAACAGACTGCCATAATTCTCGTTATCTGGATATGTTGGAAACACTTCCCAAGTCCAAAACTTTTGAAAAAATCCGTCATTCGGAATGGTTAAATACCAGTCTTTGATCTTAAAAAAAGCATGAAAATTCTTATTACCGGAATCACAGGTTTGCTGGGAAGCTATTTAGCTAAAGAACTTCGTGCTTTGGGTGAAATTCATGGGCTCAGAAGAAAGCAATCTTCAGATAAATTGATCCAAGGCTTAGATTTTCCAATTCATTGGCATGAGGGAAGTTTGGCAGATATGGATGCCTTGGAATCAGCCTTACAGGAAATAGATCTTGTGGTGCATTGCGCCGGCTTGGTTTCATTTAACCCTGCGGATACTGATCGCTTATATCATGTCAATGTGGAGGGTACAGCAAACTTGATTAATGCCCTGCTGAATACAGGGGTGAAAAAGTTGGTTCATGTATCCTCAGTAGCTGCGATCGGCAGAAGTATTGAAGCAAAAATAATTGACGAAAATTTCAAGTGGACAGAGTCACCGCTGAACACAGAATATGCAGTTTCGAAATATTGGGGTGAACTGGAAGCTTGGAGAGGAGCTCAGGAAGGACTGGATGTGATGGTAGTAAATCCATCTGTTCTTTTGCCCAAGGTGGAGGATGAGCGATCCAGCGCATCTGTTTATCAATTTATTTTGAAGGGAAATTCTTTTTATCCTACTGGAAACATCAATTACTTGGACATTCGGGATGCTGCAGAGATGATCCGGAAATTGATTCAAAAGGAAGCATGGGGAGAGCGTTTTATCCTCAATGCAGCAAGCATTCCTTTCCGGGACTTTTTTGAAAAGATGGCTACGGTTTTTCAAAAATCAGCCCCAACCAAACCAGCCAAAGGCCTAATCTTAAATCTAGCCGTATTTTTTACAGGAATAGGAAGAAAATTGGGACTTACTGAAAATCCCTTAAATAAGAAAACTGCGAAAATTGCTTCCCAAAAAATTACATTTGATGGCAGTAAAGCAGTCCAACTTTTAGACTTTGAATTCAAATCTTTGGAAGACACCTTTTCCTGGGCAAAGTAAACTAATTTCGGAAAGGCTTCGTTATCCCTTTCTTGCGCTGGGAAGGCCTTTTAATCACTTGAAAAAAATTAACATTTCAGCGTTTTGAGAGACCGTTTTATTTGGTATCTTAAGTAAACCTTAACACATTCGAATGACCGGAGATCACGATCACGATTGGGAAGAAGATAAAAAGCTCGTGGAGCGCTTTGAAAATTCCCTGAAATCCAACCTCGATATGTTTTTCGATGAAGAAGAACTGGAGGATATTATCCGCTTCTATTTTGATCAGCAAAAATTTCTGAAAGCATTAAGGGCTTCTGAGTTTGCCTTGGAAAAATTCCCCTTTTCTGTGGAAATCAAATTGCTCAAAGCTCAATGCCTGATCTTCAACGATGAGCTGGAAGAGGGCCTGAGCATCCTGGAAAATATCAATAATATTTCACCTAATAATGAGGAAATCGTCCTTGCTTTGGCCAATGCACATATTTTGGCTGGGAATCCTCAAGAGGGCGTAGACTTATTGGAGAAATATTTACCCATGGCAGAGGACAAGGCAGAGGTTTATTATTCTCTGGGAAATCTATTTCGAGCCAAAGGTGATAATAAGCAGGCTAGCCATTATTTTAAAGAGGCTGTAAAAATCCGTATCAACCACGAAGATGCTCTTTTTCAGCTTGCTATGATTACGGAAGAAGAGGGCTCATTCGATGAAATCCTTCAGTTTTACCAAGAATTTATAGACCAGGATCCCTATAGTGCAGGGGCTTGGTATAATTTGGGCGTAGTTTATAATCGCTTGGGAAGGTTTGAAGATGCCATCAAAGCCTATGATTATGCCATTTTGATAGACGATAGTTTCGCTTCAGCTTATTTCAATTTGGGAAATGCGCTGATGAATACCAATCAATATGAATTGGCTCTGGAAGCGTATCAAAATACCATCAATTGCGAAGGAGCGAATGCAGAGAACTGTTGCTATATGGGCGCTGCATACGAGAAGCTGGGCAAAATCGATGAGGCTTTTAAATATTTCAAAAAGTCAGCAAAGCTGGATGAGGAATATGATGATGCTTGGTTTGGATTGGGAATGTGCATGCTTAAGAAGGAGAAGTTCTTTGAGGCTATCCACTATTTCAAAAAAGCCCTCAATCTCAGTAAGGAAAATGCGAATTATTGGGTTGGTCTGGCCGACGCTGAATTTAACCTTGGAAATCTCCAGGCCAGTTCGGAGGCTTATGAGGAGGCTATCAACCTAGAACCGGGAATCATGGAGACCTATGTGAACCTCTCTGTGATTTACTACGACCAAAATAGATTTGAGGAGGCTGTAGACGTAATCAGCGAAGGAATCGAGGAGTTGCCCGAGGAAGCGGAGCTCTATTATCGCATGGTAGTTTACCAGATCAAATTAGGCAATTACAAAGAAGCGTTTTCATATTTGGAAAATGCTTTAACTTTGGACTTTGATCGGCATACGGTTTTGTACGATTTGATGCCTGAGTTGAAGCAGCAAAAAGCCATCTACAAGCTGATTGCGCAATACCGGGACGATAAACTCTTGCCTTAAACCTTAAAATCAAGTAAATGAATTATGTGCTAAAGAATATCCCTGTACGTACTGAAAAGCCGCGTACCACGGGATTTACTATGGCTATGGACAAAGGACTTAGCCTTAGGGAAACAGAAGACTTTGTAGATAGCTGTTCTGATTTTGTTGACATTGTTAAGCTAGGTTGGGCCACATCATATGTGACCAAACAATTGAGTGAAAAGCTGGCGGTTTATAAAGAAGCTGGGATTCCCGTTTATTTTGGAGGAACTTTATTTGAAGCTTTTATCGTAAGAGGACAGTTTGAAGACTATAGAAAAGTATTAGATAAATATAATTTAGAGTTTGCTGAAGTTTCCGACGGATCGATATCTCTAAATCATGATAAAAAGTGTGAGTATATATCCACTTTGGCAAAGCAGGTAACCGTACTTTCAGAAGTCGGGTCTAAAGATGCCGCTAAAATCATCCCTCCATACAAGTGGATTGAACAGATGCAAACTGAACTCGATGCAGGTGCGTGGAAGGTAATCGGAGAAGCAAGAGAAGGAGGAAATGTGGGATTATTCCGTGACTCCGGGGAAGTAAGACAAGGTTTGGTCGAAGAAATTTTGACAAAAATCCCTGAAGAAAAAATCCTTTGGGAAGCACCTATCAAATCTCAGCAGGTTTGGTTTATCAAATTACTGGGAGCGAATGTCAATTTGGGAAATATTTCCCCCTCCGAAGTAATTCCCTTGGAAACAATACGACTGGGATTAAGAGGTGATACATTCGATCACTTTTTAGGAGAAATCAAACTTTAAAAATCTAATAGGCTGATCGAGTGAATCTTTCAGCCTTTATTTTTATCAAATGAAAAAGCTCAAAATTTACCTGCTGACTTATTTGAAAGGAATGGCCATGGGCGCCGCGGATATTGTTCCTGGTGTTTCAGGTGGTTCCATAGCTTTGATCACAGGTATTTATCAGCGTTTGCTGGACAGTATCAATGCCTTTACAGGGGATAACCTGAAACTTCTGCTCAAATTTGAGTTGAAAGGATTTTACAAATCTGTAAATGGTAGCTTCTTACTCAGTCTTTTGCTGGGTATCATGACTTCAATTTTCACACTTTCCAAATTGATAACTTGGCTAATGGATGAACATCCCATCCCGCTTTGGTCATTTTTCTGTGGATTGATCCTGATTAGTGCTTTCATTATTTTGAAAGAAATCAAACGCTGGCAGTTGGGAGTGATAATTTCTCTCTTGGTAGGAACAGCTTTGGCGTGGTGGGTAACAGGCCTTCCTCCGACCACCTCTCCCGATGCGCTTTGGTTTACTTTTGTCGCAGGTGCCATTGCTATCTGTGCTATGATCCTCCCGGGAATTAGCGGTAGTTTTATTTTATTGATTCTAGGAAAGTATGAAACAGTGCTGGCGGCAGTTTCAGAAAAAGACATTCTCAAATTGGGACTTTTTGCCTCAGGATGTATTGTGGGGATTCTTTCATTCAGTAGAGTTGTTTCTTGGCTCCTTCGAAAATTCTATTCCACTACAATCGGTTTGCTCTCAGGTTTTATGGTGGGCTCTATTAATAAATTATGGCCTTGGAAAGTGGTTACTCAGTATAGAATTTCCTCTTCCGGTGAAGAAAAGCCCTTTTTGACTGAAAATATTCTGCCTTCAGAGTATATGGCTCAAGTAGGATCTGAACCTAACTTGACTTGGGCAATTTTTGGATTTGTTGGGGGGATAGTACTGGTTTTGGGAATTGATTTGTTGGCCGCTTATCTCAAGAAATCATGAGAAAATTTGGTTTGATCGGATATCCATTGGGTCATTCTTTTTCGAAGAAGTACTTCACAGAAAAATTTGAAAAAGAACAAATCACCGACTGTCACTTTGACCTATATGATATTCCTGAGATTACTGACTTTTCCAAAGTTTTAAAGGAAAACCCCGAATTGGAAGGGATGTCAGTGACCATCCCGTACAAGCAGCAAGTAATCCCTTGGATGGATGCTCTTGACCCTGCCTGTGAGAAAATCGGTGCAGTCAATTGTATTAAAATTGAGCCAGGCAAACTGACTGGATACAATACGGATTACTTTGGCTTTAAAGGTTCTTTGGAAAAATGGTTGGGGCCAAAAAGACCCAAAGCTTTGGTTTTGGGAACTGGTGGAGCTTCTAAGGCAATCAAGCAAGCCCTCAAAGATTTGGAAATTGATTTCCTATCTGTATCCAGAAATCCAGCAGATCAACAAATTAGCTATCAGGATTTAGAAGTTAACCCATCTTACATGGCTGATCATCATCTGTTGATCAATTGTACTCCCTTAGGCACTTATCCCAAAACAGAAGGATTTCCTCCTATTCCTTTGTCTCAATTGACTTCTGAGCACTGGGTTTTTGATTTGGTTTATAATCCTTCAGAAACTACTCTCATGAAAGCTTGTCTTTCCAAAGGTGGAAAGGCCAAAAATGGATTGGAAATGTTAGAGCTTCAAGCAGAGGCAGCCTGGAAAATATGGAATGAGAAACCATGAAAAAGGCTATCCTCATTATTCAATACAAAGATCAAAAAGGAATAGTAGCAGCTGTTTCCCAATTTTTGTTTCGATATGAGGGGAATATTTTAGAAGTAGATCAGCATGTGGATGAAGAGCTGGGGATGTTCTTTATGAGAGCAGCCTGGGAACTTGAAAGCTTTTCCATTTCCAAGGAATCAATCAAGCAAAAGTTTGAAGAAGAGGTCGCTGGAAAATTTGGGATGGACTTTAGGCTTCATTTTAATTTTCCCAAACCAAGAATGGCTCTTTTTGTGAGTAAGCTCTCACATTGCCTTTTTGATATTTTGGGCAGGCATCATGCGGGTCAGTTGGAAATGGATATCCCTTTGGTAGTTTCCAATCATCCCGATCTGAGACTGGTAGTAGAGTCCTTTGGGATTAAGTATGAGCATATTCCTGTCAACAACTCCAACAAAGAGGAAGCAGAGGCCAAGCAACTAGAGCTCTTAGAGGAAAATCAGGTAGATTTTATTGTGTTGGCTCGGTACATGCAGATTTTGTCAGGGAAGTTGATTGAAAGATTTCCCAATAGAATCATCAATATCCATCATTCTTTTTTACCTGCTTTTATTGGAGCAAAACCGTATCACGCAGCATACGAAAGAGGCGTAAAAATCATTGGGGCCACTGCTCATTATGTGACCGAAGAATTGGATGCAGGACCGATTATAGAACAGGAAGTTGCACGCGTCCGCCACCATAATACGATTTCTGAATTGGTACAAATTGGCCAAGACGTGGAAAAAGTAGTTCTCTCCAAGGCCATTAAATATCATTTGGAAAGGAAGGTCCTTGTTGTAAAAAATAAGACAGTGATCTTTTATTGATTAGGGAATTACCTTTCTGGGAATATCTTTGGGAAGTCTTGTTAGCAATTCATAATTCACCTGCTGGGTAGACTCCGAAAAGGAAGCAACAGTAATTTCTTTTTTCCCCTGCTTTCCAATCATTACCACTTCATCCCCTGTTTGAACTCCCGATACCTTAGTAATATCCACTGCGATGGCATTCATGGTAACAGTTCCCACCACTTGACAGAATTGCCCGCCTATTAGGACTTGTCCTGAGTTGGAAAGTAACCTACTGTATCCATGGCCATACCCGACAGGTACAATGGCCAATTGCATGTCATGAAGGGCCATGAAACTATTGCCATACCCTACAAACTCTCCCATTTCTACCTTTTTCAGGCTCATGACAGAGCTCTTCCAGGTAATCAGTCTTTTCAATGGGTTTTTATTATTGCTTGGAAGATCTTTCAACTTGGCAAAATAAGTCTCTTTGGTTGGCCAAAAACCGTAACCGGCAATGCCGATTCTCACCATGTCCATGATGGTTTCCGGAAAAATTAAAGTGGCTGCAGAGCAGGCAGTATGGTACCTGTTGAAAAAGAGATAGTTTTCTGAGAGATAGTTTTTAAACTCGTAATAGACTGAAATCTGATTTTTCACCCTAACAAAATTGCTCACACTTTCAGCCCCTGCATAATGAGTGCAAAGTCCTTCTAAAATCACATGTTCTTTGGCTTCTTTCAACACCTGAACCAACTTTTCTTTATCCTCCCAGTCAAACCCTGTTCTGTGAAATCCTGTCTCAACTTCAATATGGATCTTTGCAGGAATTTTGATTCTTTTTGAAATAGAGATTGCCTTTTCCAGCCTGTAAAAATCAAAAACATAAAAATTGATCCCAGCTCGGATCAGGTCTTCCATTTCTTCCTCATACAACATCCCTAAAATCATAATCTCAGAATTTTTGGTAGAATGCTTTTTAACAAGCCAAGCCTCGTCCGAGCTAAAAGCACTGAAATGCCTGATACCTGCTTTTTCTGCTATTCCAACCATTTGCTCAATTCCATGCCCATAGGCATTTCCTTTCACCACTGCAGAAATAGTAGGCTTTTCCCCTATCTCTGAGCGAATGTATTTGATGTTTTGTCTATAGGCTTTTGCGCTGATTTCCAAAAAGGAGGTAGCAATCATAATTCTTGGTTTTTTTGAACCGGGCCAAAAATTAAGTCAGCTTGATTCCAATTCCCAATTTTCCCTACATTTATTCCTAAAGCTTTTACAAATGGATACTCAATCGAAAATTCGCTGCCCTTGGTGTTTGGGATTTGATCAGTATGTTAGCTACCATGACGAAGAATGGGGAGTTCCTGTTTATGATGATAAGATTCATTTTGAATTCCTGGTTTTGGAGTCTGCCCAAGCAGGATTGAGCTGGGCAACGATCCTGAAAAAGCGGGAGGGATATAGAAATGCTTTTGCCGATTTTGATTACAAAGTGGTCGCTGACTTTCCCGATTCCTATGTAGAAGAATTGCTTCATGATCAGGGAATTATTCGAAATAAGCTCAAAATTAAAGCAGCTATCAATAATGCTCAACGCTTTATGGAGGTACAGAAAGAGTTCGGTTCTTTTTCAGATTATATCTGGTCTTTCGTAGGAGGAAAACCTATTCAAAACAAGCTTCAAAGTATGAAAGATGCTCCTGCTACTTCAGCTGAATCCGACCGATTGGCTAAGGATCTAAAGAAAAGAGGCTTTAAATTTTTGGGTTCCACAACAATCTACGCTCACATGCAGGCAACTGGCTTAGTGAATGATCATTTGGTCGATTGTTTTCGGCATAGTGAAGTGAAAAAACTGCAAGGGTCTTAAGCTTAGGCTTTTACCTTACAATTAGATTAATCTCATCAAAATATACTTTCCCTAAAGTTAAGTCGGGTACAAATAAACCAACCTGAATTTTTTCTGCATCTTTTGGAAAATTTTCCAAGGTGGCTTTTAATAAAAACCAATCAAAATCACCTTGAAAAAGCTCTTCATTTGTGGCGGAAGCACTTTTGCTTTGATCAAATGCTATTCTGGGAAAAATCTGTATTCCAATGTGCACTCTTCCTCCTAAAGTTAAATCCCTTACATTTTCTCCCTTTACAAAAGCTAAAAGCTCAACTGTGCTCCCGGGAGCAGGCATGGGTCCTGTATAAGTCTGAATCCAAGTTGCAGCATGGGCAGTTGATCTTTCTTTATTTTCGATAAAAAGAGATCGGTTTCCAGTCAAGAAAACTTCCCGGCTCACTCCATACTGAACTGTATTGGAGGTCAATGGTGTCCAAGGCGAAACATTATCTGGATACAGGGATAAATTGGGATTCAATAGAAGTTGGCTTCCTTTGGGCAGGAAGTCTTCCTCGGCATTGCAGGAAACCAACAGGAAAAGAAAAAGAATCAGGGAAAAATTTCTTCCAGCTTTCATAACTATCGCAATTCATTCATTTTCAGGTGCATTTAATTTACTAGTATTTCTGGAAGAGTTAAGGCTATTTAAAAATTCAACAGAGATTTTATCTAACAAATAAATTTATTTCATCAAAGTAGGCTTTTCCTAAAACTCGACTATTTAAGCCAACGCTAGCTCCTATGCTATTTGCATCGGCAGGAAAATTATCTAAAGTAACCTTAAGCAAATACCAGTCAAAATCACCTTCAAGTTGATTAATTACACTATTTGATTTGATAATTTCACCCTTGCCAGAACGAACGATTAAGGAAATAAATATATTATTATCCGCCCTAAGGCTTTTGATGTTTTCACCTTTTATAAAGGCCAATAGTTCTATCGTACTTCCCTCCTTAGGCATAGGACCAGTGTAGGTTTGATTCCAACTTGCTGATGCAAATTCAGTACTATCGATGTTTACAATAAAGAGAGATCTGTTTCCTGAATAAAAAACTTCACTATCTGTTCCAATTTCAAATTGTTCTCGAATATTTGAAGAATTCCACGGAAGAACTGAACCTTGGTAAAGCGATAAATTGGGATTCAAGAGAAGTTGGCTTCCTTTGGGCAGGAAGTCTTCCTCGGCATTGCAGGAAACCAACAGGAAAAGAAAAAGAATCAGGGAAAAATTTCTGCCAGCTTTCATAACTATCGTAATTCATTCATTTTCAGATGAATCTAAGTTACTAGTTTTTAGTATAGAGACAAGGATTTACTCTATATAAACTAAAAAATTTTAACAAAATTACGAATCAAATATCAGCTAGAGAAGCTCACTTCATAAGTGAAAAAGGAATCCCTCTTAATCCCATGATATTTTGGAAAATGGATTTGCTTTTAGGCAAAGGCAAAGAATACCAACCATACCAAAAACAGGATAGGTAATAAGATAGGCAAGGAGAAGCGGATGATGTAGCCAAAGAAGGAAGGCATTTTGATCCCGCTTTGTTCAGCGATTGACTTCACCATGAAGTTAGGTCCATTACCAATGTATGTCATAGCTCCAAAAAATACAGAGGCGATGGCAATAGCCATTAGCTGGAAAGATGAATCAGGGTAGCCATTTGCTGCAAACTGCCTCACTTCCTGAATATTGTTGATCGAAGCTCCCTCTGAAGCCATCGCTGCTGCCAAGAAATTCAAGTATGTTGGAGCATTATCCAAAAAGCCTGATAAAATACCTGTTCCCCAATACAAGGTATTATGGGTGATTAATTCAGCTCCTTCAGGAGATTTCGCAAAATCACCTACTAATTCCAAAGCAGGCATCATGGTTCCGAAAATACCAATGAAAATAAACGCAACTTCCCGGATTGGTTCGAAGTTGAATTCATTGCCTTTAATCGCTCGTTGATCTGCAAATCGATAGGAAAGGAAGGCTACAGAAAGCATGATAATTTCTCTGAGAAAAGAGAATTTTTGTCCATCATAGTGGATAGCAGGAACCCAATCCAGTACGTTTGGGTCGAGGAAGACAGAACAAATCACAATGAATAACCATCCAAAATTCTTCAATCCAATCATGGAGAATTTATTGGTATAGGTTACCTCTTCCATTTCACTGTCATCATTTGCTCTTCCGAATTTGCGATCGACAAAATAGAATGCGGCTGCTAAAATCAGTAGAGCAAATAACCAATTGTCCCAGTTGTTTTCTAAAGTCCAGAAGAATGGAACACCTTTCAAAAAGCCTAGGAATAATGGAGGGTCACCAATAGGTGTCAAAGACCCACCGATGTTGCTGACCATAAAAATAAAGAAGATGATATGGTAAGCTTGAATGTTGCCTTTATTCAATCGAATAAAAGGACGGATTAAAAGCATGGAAGCCCCAGTCGTTCCAATCAAATTGGAAACCAATGCTCCTATCAGCAGCAAAGATACGTTGGCAAGAGGTGTAGCTTTTTTATCAATTTCAATCAAAATACCCCCCGAGGCAATGTACAGAGAGGCCAAAAGGGCAATAAATTGAACATATTCGGCCAAGGCGTGAACCGGTCCGTGTACATTTTCTAATACAAACAGATAGTATAAAACCACTAGAACAGCCAAGCCAACCGCAATTTTGGGATAGTTTTTATGCCAGAAATGCTCATAGAACAATGGCCCCGTAGCAATCATCAGAAGAAGAGCCACAAAAGGAATGACTAACCAACCCGGAGGTGTATGGTGGACTTCGGTTTCGTGTGCCTCATCTATGTGAACGCTAGCTGCCTCATGATCAGCATCTACCTGCTCAGCTTGTGCAATTAGCCTAGTTTCATTAGAGCTCTCCTTAGCCAGGCACTGGGATGCCTGCATTCCGGGAAAAAATAATATTCCGAAAAGTAAGGAGATGCCAAGGATAAAATTCTTCATGTGAATAACAGGGGTATGCTGGGTGTTCTTTTCGGTTAATTTAAGCAAATATTTTTTGCTTGACAGTCTGTAATAGGGATTTGCTAAACTACAGATTTTGCGTCAAACCGCACAACCATCAAAAAGCTGCCCAGCGGATTTAATCAAAAATTAACTCCAACTGGGCAAAGCTAAAGAATGGTTTTACACGAGTTGACCCAAAGCTATTTTAAAGGAGCTTTCAGCCAGTTTAGTTTTTCCCGGATTTTCCGCAAAAGTCTTTTTCAAGGCTTTTTCAATAGTCTTGCTTACATCTTTGAAAATTGCCTGATCGGTTACTTCTGCTTGATCACTCATGAGGTAAGCAAATACCCTTGCCATACCACAATTCGCGATGAAATCCGGAATCACGGAAACTTGCTGATCTGTCCATGCACCAATAGGTCCGAAGAAAATCTCCGGGTCTGCAAAAGGTACATTGGCTCCGCAGGAAATCACTTCTAATCCTGCTTTGATCATTCGTTCTGATTGTTCTTTGGTAATCAATCTCGAAGCCGCGGCAGGGATGAAGATTTCACTTTCCAGATCCCAAATCTCTTCATTGATAATATCAAAAGGAATCAATTGGTCAGCGACTAACTGATTGCCATTTCTGGTTATAAATAACTCTCTTACTTCATCAAGAGAGAATCCTTCTTTTTTGATCAAACCGCCATCACGGTCAATAATGCCGACTATCTTAACTCCCTCTACTGCCAGAAAACATGCTGCAGCGGCTCCTACATTGCCCCAGCCCTGGATGACTGCACGCTTTCCTTTGAGGTTTCCGCCCCAAATTTTATAATAATGACGCACTGCCTCTGCCACTCCGTACCCAGTAATCATATCGGCTACCGTGTATTTTTTGGGACCGTTTGGAGTGAAATGAGGATCTTCTAAAACCTTGGAAACACCTTGTCTTAACTGACCGATTTTTCTGATTTTTTCAGGCTCGGTAGCAAGAAAATGCCCATTGACCACACCTTCCTGTGGATGCCAGATTCCAAAAGACTCAGTAATTGGTATTACTTCGTGAATTTCATCCACATTCAAGTCCCCGCCGGTTCCGTAGTAGTTTTTCAGTAATGGAGTGACGGCCTTGTACCATCTTCTCAATACCTCATCCTTTCTTGGGTCCTTAGGGTCGAAATTAATTCCGGACTTTGCTCCTCCGATGGCTGGACCTGACACAGTGAATTTCACTTCCATAGTCTTGGCAAGTGATTCTACCTCTCTTTTATCCAAGCCTTTTCGCATTCGGGTTCCTCCTCCGGCAGCTCCCCCTCTCAGGGAGTTGATGACTACCCAACCTTCCGCTTCAGACTCAGAGTCTGACCACTCGAAAATGATTTCGGGTTTTTTATTTTCAAACTTCTTTAATAATTCCTGCATGTTTATTTGGGTTTACTTCGCAGCGCAAAAATAGAAAAATATCCAGCGCCTCCTAGAGTAGATTGTATGGAGGGTTAGCTATAAATCACTCCTCCAGAGGAATTTCTCCTAGCTCCTGTGACAGAGCTGAGGCAATTTTCCTCTCCCAGCAATCTAAGGAGTCCCAGAAAACCAAAAATCAAGGCTTCTTTGAATTCAATCAATTCAGATGAAGCTTGAAAATGATTCCATTGTCCCTCTAAATGAGCGTCTAATCTCTGGATAAAATAGCTGTTATAGGCTCCTCCACCTGTAATCAAAACCTGTGGATTTTCTACCTGGGAATAATCTCTTATTACTTGGCTGATTTGCAGAGCGTAGTGCTCAATCAAAGTGGCTAATAGGTCCTTTGGGGCTAAGCCTGAATTTTTGATTAGTGGTTCAAAATCCTGCTCCATATCTTCCCTTCCCAAGGATTTTGCTCCTTTTTTGGAGTAAAAGGGCAATTTATTCAGCTTATCGAGAAGTGTGTTTGATACCTTACCCTCAGATGCCCATTGACCGCCCTCATCATAAGGCCCTCCCAAAATGTGGGCAATAGGATTTAACAAAATATTGAAAGGGCTCATGTCAAAAGCTACTCTTTGCTCATTTTGCTTCATACTGATATTGGAAATTCCACCCAGATTGATGCAGAAGTCCATTTGAGGGAAAAGTAATTCATCACCTATAGGTACTAATGGAGCTCCCTGACCCCCTAATTGTATATCTAGCATCCTGAAATCATTGACCACTGTCAATCCTGAAGCTTGGTGAAGGGCCCATCCATTGCCAATTTGCAAGCTCAGTCCAAGGTTTGGCTGATGGAATACAGTATGCCCATGTGAGCATAAAGCAAAAGGAGTGATTTCTCGTTCTTTGCAAAAAGCGGCTACTTGTTCCCCCATCCATTTTCCAAAAGCCACATCTAAAACCGCCAGTTCATTCGCTGTTAATAGGTGTGATTTGGATAATTGATGTCCCAAGTTTTCAGGAAATGGAATAGTCAAAGCTTCCAAAATTTCGAAAGTCCAGTTATCACTCTTTTTGTATTCGCAGTAGGCAAGGTCTAATCCATCTCCGGAAGTACCGGACATCAAGCCTATTAGTTGGAAGCTCTTTGGGTTCATGGGTTAATGTTTGTTAAGTCAGGGACGATTCAAAGATAATTTTAGATACTGGAAAAAGTCGTCTTTTTTTAAATAGCTAATTTGCAGTCATAATTTATCATATGCCAAACCTCGTAGTCGACATAGGGAATACCCGGGTTAAATCAGCGCTTTTTGAAAAAGGTGAAATCACCTGGGAAAGGGCTTTTGAGAATCTGGACTTTGCCCAAAAAGCCTGGTCTGAACTGAGCTTCGACGAGTGTGTTATTTCCTCAGTCAAATGGTCAGAGGAAGAATTGAAATCCGCTTTGGATTTTGATTTTCTTTTTTTGACAAGAGAAACCAATCTTCCCATACATAATGGATACGGTTCTCCACAGACTTTAGGTTTGGATAGAATCGCTGCTGCGATCGGGGGCTGGAAAAAAGCCGGACAGAATTCAGCTTTGGTAATCGATTTGGGAAGCTGTATGACTTTCGAATTGATTGTGTCTGATACCTACAAAGGTGGAGCGATCAGTCCCGGCTTGGCTATGCGAGCCAAGGCCATGAATCAGTTTACGGCCCGCCTTCCTTTGGTAGAAGTAGGTAAAAAACCGGAGGCTCCGGTCGGAGATTCTACCCAAACTTGTATGCAAGTGGGGGTATGGTATGGCATTTATTACGAAATCATAGGTCAAATTCAGGCTTTTAGGGCCGAATTTCCTGAAATTAAGGTCTTTGTTTGCGGTGGAGATGCACAATCTTTTGAATCATTGGCAAAAGACCACATATTTGTAGTCCCAAATTTGGTCCTGTATGGATTGAATTGCATTCTAAACCACAATGTTGAGTAAAATCAAATGGCATCTATTGGGTGTTTGCTGCACCTTCATCCTCTTTTCTGAAGCTCAGGCACAGTCTAGTGCCTCCACTTATTCTGCCCTTGGAATCGGGGAATTTAATTATTCCGGACTTACACAAAACCAAGGAATGGGAGGATTAGGAATCAGTTTTGGCACGGGCTGGAACGCCAACGTAGTCAATCCTGCCCTACAAACCAGAAACACTATTTTTAATTTTCAGACTTCCCTGAATTACAGAAGAATCAATGCTTCCAATGGGTCTCAATCTTCCGATGTGGACGGTGGAGGACTTTCCTATATCGCGCTTTCCTTGCCTTTCAAGCCAGGAAAACTAACCATGGGAATGGGTCTGAATCAGGTTACCTCGGTAAATTATGATCTGCAAATCTCCAGTATGGTTAACAATGCAGAGATTGAGGCAGTTAATAATATTAACGGTGACGGAGGAATCTCTGAAGCATACATCAGTGCGGGTTATTTATTAGCCAAAAATCTGAGCATCGGAGTTCATGGATCTTACCTATTTGGCTCTACCATCAGAAAGAATCAATTGACTCTTTTTAATGAAAATGGCACGCAGGTAGGAAGCACTTCGGAATATTATGAAAGATTAACAATTAGCGATGTTGCCCTCAAATTTGGTACTCACTACTATTTCAAAGTAGGTGAGAAAAGTAACCTTCATGTGGGTGCCATTTATCAGGGTCTAGGGGACGTTAATGGAAATGCCTTTGCCAAACTCGCTGCATTTGGCGAAGCTAGCGACCCCGATTCAGAAGGAGACCTGATATTGGATAACGAAAAAGGAAGTATCTATATACCAAGTCGTTACGGATTTGGGGTAAGTTACGAGAGAGCCAATAAATACGTGATTGGATTGGAAGGACAGTACCAGAATTTCTCTGATTTCAGAAACTTTCTGGGGGATCCTTTGGAGCTAAGAGAGGCTATTAAATTGGGCTTGGGATTCCAGATTGTTCCCGATTTTATGTCGGTTGATAACAATCTGAAAAGAGGTACTTATAGGGTAGGTTTGGAGTTTTTACAGACTCCATACTATATCAACCAGACCACCATTAATGACCTTGGCATTAACTTTGGAGCTTCAATTCCTGTTAACCAATTGTCGTTAATGAACCTTGCGGTAAAGGTGGGACAAAGAGGGACTACCTCCGCAGGATTGATCAGAGAAAACTACGTGAACTTCACCTTAGGCTTCTCTCTTAACGATAACACTTGGTTCTACAAAAGAGTATTTGAGTAAATATCTGAAGGCAGTTTTAAGGACTGCATAGAAAGAGAAGAGCAATTAAACCGAATTAAACAAGTCAAAACCATGAAAATTAAATCAACCCTTCTGGGGCTATCCGCCTTGCTTCTCGCCGGAATGGTGCAAGCCCAGGACGGATGGAATTGGCCATCCGACGAAGCTAAAGAAGCTAAAGCTAGAGAATTGAACGCTGCTTATGTAGACTACATGAAAGCGGATCAGTTTGTGGAAGCTACCAAACCTCTCCACTGGCTATTAGTAAATGTTCCTGAATTAAATGAGTCCATCTATATCAATGGTACTAAAGTTTATGATGGAGCAGCTGATGCAGTTACCGATCCTGCCAAGAAAAGAGCTTATCAGGACTCAGTAATGCTGATCTATGATAAAAGAGATGAGCTTTATAACAATGCTACTAAATGGATTGAAAATAAAGCGTACTACGGATATGGCTACTTCAAAGGCACTAAAGAGAAATTAGGCGATGTAGTTGCTGATTTCGAAAGAGCAATGGAGATCAATGGTGAATTATCCATCCCAACTCTATATGCTGCTTACTTCGATGCGGTTTACAGACATAATGCCTACAATCAAGCATATAAGCCTGAGCAGGTTTTGGCCAAGTACGATAAAATTCAAGAATACTTAAATAAAGCTGAAGCTAACGGAAAGGATGTATCCAATGCTAGAAGTACAGCTGAGTCTATCTTGGTAGCTATGGAATTGATCGATTGTAATTTCATCGAAAACACCATGGGTCCTAAGTTGAAGGCTGATCCTACCAATGAGCAATTGGCACAGCAAATCTTCAAATATTCTGTTCAGTATAAGTGTTTCTCTTCAAATGCATTCTTGACTGCTTTGGAATTGATTGACTCTAAAAATCCAACTTACGCTACTTCTCAGGTAAGAGCGATGAGATATATGCAGGAGCAGAATTATGAGAAAGCTCAGCCAGTATTGGAAAAAGCTTTGACTTTAGCTGAAAACAATGTTCAGAAAGCTGAAATCCAAATGGAATTGGCGAAAGTTCATGCCAACCTAGGAAGAAAGTCTGCTGCTAGAAATGCTGCTAAAGAAGCTGCTAACCTTGACGAAAGCAAAACTAAAGATGCTTACTCTTTGATTGGCGGATTGTATATGAACTCTTTCAACGACTGTAGAGGTGGTGTATCAAGAGTTAAAGATAGATCTATCTACATGGCTGCTTACAATGCATACCAAAGAGCAGGTGACTCTCAGGGTATGGCGCAGGCTAGAGCTCAGTTCCCTTCCAAAGAGGAAATCTTTACTGAAGGTCTTCAAGTAGGTGGTACTATCAATACAGGATGCTGGATTGGTGAAACTGTTACCTTGGCTACAAGAGACTAATTCAAAATAAATAAGTATAAAAGGCAGTCTTCGGGCTGCCTTTTTTTGTTTTCCATATCTGCTAAAAATATCTTTTATCTTTGCGTCATGAGGAAATTACTTCTCTTGCTTTTTTTAGCAATATCTCTGCTCTCCTGTCGAGAAGATGTGGATTCAGCCGCATTGCAGGTGTATGAAGGTCCAATGAATATTGCCACCAATATCCATGTGGTACATTCTGACTCAGCTATCGTTAGATCAGAGATTACAGCCGCCAAACAACTCGAATACCTCAATGGGAATATGGAGTTTCCAGATGGGATTTTGATTGAATTTTTTGAAAGAGACGGGACTTTAGAAACAACATTGAGAGCGGATAGGGGTTATTTTGACAAAGAAAAAAACCTGTATAGAGGTGAAGGAAATGTGCAGGTGGATAATTCTATAGAAGATCAGCATTTACAAAGTGAGGAATTGTACTGGGATCCAAACAAGAAAAAAATCTTCACAGATAAGTTTGTGACCATTCGGGACAAGCAAACCCTTTTTAATGGAACAGGAATGGAAGCAGATGAAAGCTTTACCAATTACACATTGAAAAACGTGAGAGACAGTAGGACCATATTACCGGGAGAAGAAATATGAAACTAGGCGATGTATTGATTTTATCCCTTTCTTTGGCCTTGATAATCATAGGTATTCATCAGACCATGACGGTGGGAATAGGGTTTTCCTATGCTATCTTTATGTTCGCAGTAGCTTTACTTTTTTGGTTTCAGTATAGAAGAACCAAGCGGGAGGAAGCAGAAAAAAATAACTCAAAGCCAGTTAAAAAGCGCAAGCGTTAATTTATGGAGACTACTTATCTCATTTATGTCATTATTACTCTCCTTTTTTCTGCATTTTTTTCAGGAATAGAAATCGCTTATATCTCTGCCAATAAGCTTCAGATAGAATTGCAAAGCAAGCAGGGTGCACTTAGCGGAAAAGTATTGAGTAGCTTCATCAAAAGACCAGGGCAGTTTATCGGTACTACTTTGATGGGAAACACGATATCCTTGGTGCTTTATGGTATTTTCATGGCCTATCTGCTGGAGTATCCTTTGGATGCTTGTTTGCCTCCTGGGCTCAACAATGAGGTGGTGGTGTTGCTATTGCAAACCTTGATTTCCACTATTATCGTGCTGATTACAGCCGAATTTCTTCCTAAAAGCCTTTTTATGCTCAACCCCAACAATATGTTGAGCATTTTTGCCATTCCCTTTCTAGGCATCTATTACCTCATGTATCCGGTTGTTTGGGCTGTTGTAGGGCTATCCAGATTTTTCATTACCAAAATCTTACGATTGGAGTATAGTGAAGACAGACCGGTTTTTACAGTGACGGACTTGAACAGCTTTATCCAAAACCATATGAATCAGACCAAGTCTGAGGGAAAAGCTGAAATAGATACCAAAATCTTCGACAATGCAGTAGAATTCAAAACTGTCAGAGTTCGGGAATGTATGATTCCTCGAACAGATATTGTTTCTGTGGAGGTGGAAGACAGCATTGAAGATTTGAAAGAAGTGTTTGCTGAAAGCGGGCATTCAAAAATCATTGTATACAGGGAAACGATCGATGATGTAATCGGATATTGCCATCAATTGGAGCTTTTCAAAAAGCCTAAGACGATTGAAGAGATTCTTACACCGATTATCATTGCACCGGAATCCGCTCTCGCCAATGAGTTGCTGATTCAGTTTATTCAGGAAAGGAAAAGTTTGGCTTTGGTGGTGGATGAATTTGGAGGTACTAGCGGAATCGTATCGATGGAAGATATCATCGAAGAGATTTTTGGAGAGATAGAAGATGAGTATGACAGTGATGATCTGATCGAGCAAAAAATCGGAGATCAGGAATATTTACTCAGTGCCCGTCATGAAATTGATTATTTAAATGATAAATATGATTGGGATTTACCGATAGGAGATTTTGAAACAATTTCGGGATTAATTCTTTCTCATACCGAAAATCTTCCCAAAAAAGGGGAGTCTGTGACAATAGAGGCATATACCTTCACTGTAGTTTCGAGACAAGATCATAGAATTGACTCAGTTAGGCTCAAAATCAACGGCCCAACGATTTTTTAGGTAAGGGTTTGATTCAGAATATATTTTGAATTTCGTTACTAATGCTATTATTTTGCGACACTTCTAAAAAAGCGTAGTAACAATAATGGCGTTAATTAAACAAATAAGACAGCGGACAGGTCTCGCGATCGGTGTTATTGCCGGCGGGTTGATTTTATTCCTCCTAGGGGGTGATCTTTTGAGTCCTAATTCCTCTCTTCTCAATTCCAACCAAAATATCGTTGGGGAAATTGCAGGAGAAGAAATCACGTATGAAGAATACGTGGCCAAGGTGGAAGAATTTCGAATCGCTTTTCAACAGCGTACCGGGCGAGCTCCATCTGAAGTAGAAATGTTTACTGTCAGAGAGCAGGCATGGCAAGCAATGATTGTCGATAAAGTATTCAAAGAAGAATACGAAAAATTGGGATTAACTATCTCCCCTGCTGAATTGGTGGATATGGTACAGGGAAAAAATATCGTTCCTGAACTCCGACAGCAATTGGTGAATCCTCAAACTGGACAGTTTGACAAAAGCCAGTTGATTCAGTTTTTACAATCTTTAGAAACAGCAGATCCAGCTCAGCAAGCTTTTTGGGCTCAGCAAGAGCAGTTGTTCGCTGATTCCAGACTAAGAATCAAGTATGATAATCTTTTGGCTACTTCCGAGTATGCTACTTCTGCTGAAGCAAAATTGGAATACAAGTCTGCCAATACCATCGCAGATGCATCCATCTTGTTTGTGCCTTACTATGCGGTGTCTGATTCTTCAGTGAAAATTTCTGATGCTGAATTACAGGCCTACTTGAAAAAGAATCAGGCTAAATTCAAAACCGGAAATTCTGCCAACTTGGAGTATGTAAGTTTTAGTATTAGACCAAGCAAAGAAGATTCAGCTGAGGTTATCTCCAGAATTAACCAGTTAACTGAGCAATTGAGAACAGCTGAGAACGATTCTGTATTCGTTAACAGAAACTCTGACTTCAGACCAGCATTCTATACTTTCAGACCTGGTGATGAATTCCCTGCGGAATTAACTAGTAATGTAGACGAAATGGTAGAAGGCGAAACTTATGGACCTTTTGTTACATCAAGCTCTACCTATATTTCCTTCAAAGTTTCTGATAAGTACAATGGTACTCCAAGAATGAGCGCTTCTCATATCCTATTCAGCACAGAAGGAATGGACGAAGCTGCAAGAGCTCAGGTTAAAATTCAGGCTGAAGAAGTTTTGGCTGAATTGAAAAACGGTGGTGATTTTGCGTTGGCTGCCCGTCAATACGGTCAGGATGGTACCGCCCAAAATGGTGGCGACCTAGGTTGGTTTGCTAAGGATGAGTTTGTAGAAGCTTTCTCAAATGCTACTTATGCGAGAAGTTCTACAGGTTTGATTCCAAACTTGGTAGAAACTGAATACGGATACCACATCATCGATGTGACTTCTCTTCCAAAAAGCGAGTATACTAAAATAGCTGTATTGCAATTGGAGCTAATTGCTTCTGATGCTACAAGAAACGAGGCATTCAGAAATGCTGATGCTTTCGCTGCTGAATCCGGCAATAGAAATGAGTTTACAGAAAATGCTACTGACAAAGGATACAGAATCCTTCAGGCAAACAATGTAGATGCAGGTGCCAGAAACTTGAATAATCTCCAAAACGCCAGAGAGATTATCCGTTGGGCATTTGCTGAAGCTTCTCAAGGTGAAGTATCTCCTGTATTTGAATTGGATAATGCTTACATCGTTACTTCTTTGGTTAGTAAAAAAGAAGAAGGAGAAGCGAAGCTAGAAGATGTTAGAGAGCAAGTGAAAGGCCAAGTAATGAATGAGAAGAAAGCTGAAATCATCAAAAAGGCTTTAGATGGTAAAGCTACTTTGGAAGAAATGAAGGCAGTTTATCCTCAGGCAGCTTCTTTGAATGAGGTTCCAGATCTGAAATTAAGCTCCTCGGTAATCCCAGGTATCGGATTCGCTCCAAAAGCAGTGGGTGCTATTTTCGGAATTTCTGAAGGTAAGATCACGCAACCTATTTCTGAAGACGTTGGTGTCATTGTAGGTAGATTGAATAATCTTACTCCTGCAGCCGAGATCGGTGACTATACATCCTATCAGGCATCTCTTACACAGAATGCAGCCCAGAGAACTTCCTATCAAGTCATGATGGCTTTACAGGATCTGGCCAATGTGAAGGATTATCGATATAAATTCTTCTAAGAAAAAATTGGAACCCATGCCGCAAAGCATGGGTTCTTTGTTTGTAATCCATTTTACAGGAGAGCTTACGAATGCAAAAGAAATTTAACAAAGAGACCTTCAAGGAAAAACTGGAAGCTAACGGACAGTTTCCAATGTTGTATATGTTTAAATTCATTGTTCCCTATGGAAGGGAGCATGAGGTTGGAGCAATTTTTCCTAAAAATGAAATGACCCTGAAGCCAAGCTCTGGAGGCAAGTATGTCAGCACCACGATACAGGTGATGGTAGAAAGTGCCGACGAGGTCATTGAATATTATGAAAAAGCTTCTACCATTGAAGGTGTGATTTCACTCTAACTTTTAAAAACTATGTGGAAAGAAGAAGACAACAAACTCAAAAGAACATTCAAATTTCAGGATTTTCAGGAGGCTTTTGCTTTTATGACCCGAGTGGCATTTTTAGCTGAGGCGCAGCAGCATCATCCTAATTGGAGCAATGTCTACAATACAGTGGAGATTGAATTGACTACCCATGATGCCGGAAATACCGTGACTGAGAAAGACCGTAAACTAGCAAAAGCCATCGACGAGTTGGGTGTATGACAGAGCAGCAGGTCAGCTTATTTTTGGTTCCTGTACCAATCGGCAATCTCAAGGATATAACTTTGCGGGCACTGGAAACACTTCAGACTGTCAATGTAATATTGGCAGAAGATACCCGAACTACGGGGATGCTTCTCAAACACCTGGAAATCACCAATAATTTACAATCTTACCATATTTTCAATGAGCATAAAGCAGTTGAAAAGCTGGTGGAAAGAATGAAAAAAGGAGAGGTATTCGCACTGGTTTCTGATGCAGGCACACCAGCAATATCTGATCCTGGTTTTTTGCTCGTTAGAGAGGTTATTGCGGCTGGTTTGGAGGTTCAATGTCTTCCAGGTCCAACAGCTTTTGTTCCTGCTTTGGTAAATTCTGGTTTGCCCAATGATCGCTTTGTTTTCGAAGGCTTTTTACCTCATAAAAAAGGAAGAAAGACCAGAATTGATGCATTGACTGAAGAATCCAGAACCATGATTTTTTATGAGTCTCCTCATCGCTTGTTGAAAACCTTGGCTCAGCTTGCAGAAGCTTTGGGAGAAGAAAGGCAGGCTTGTGTTTCCAGGGAAATATCAAAGCTTCATGAAGAGAACGTCAGAGGAACCTTGGTCGAGTTGATTGATTATTATGAAAATAATCCCTTGAAAGGAGAAATTGTACTCACTGTGGAGGGAAAAGCAGAAAAGAAAGAAAGCAGAGAGGACAAGAGGAAAGCCAAATATGGAAAAGAAGAATAAAGCTGATTTTTAAGTTTGAAATCTGAAAAAGCTTCAACTAAATTCTATATCTTAGTTTCCGAAGGCTTCAAGCTAAAATGGCTTTAATCTTGCAAGCTGATTCTCTCATTAAAACATTTTCACCCTATCCATCCATTATTAAGTAAATCCCCACTTTTCATCGATGCTTAATTCAGCCGAACTTTCAAAACTCTTAGATCAAACACAAAATATTGCCAAATCTGTTGGCGCCTTTATCCGCAAGGAACGTCAGCATTTTGATGTAAAAAATGTAGAACATAAAGGCTTCAATGATTTGGTTTCTTATGTAGACAAAGAAGCCGAACGTCAGATCGTAGAGCAACTTTCGGTCATTTTCCCTGATGCAGGTTTTATCACTGAAGAAGGTACGAATACCACCCGGGCTGAAGTATACAACTGGGTGATTGACCCTTTGGATGGGACTACGAATTTTATTCACGGCTTGCCTGTATTTTCCGTAAGCATTGCTTTGATGGAAAAAGAGGAAGTGATTCTTGGAGTAGTGTATGAAATCAATATGCACGAATGCTTTTATGCCATCAAGGGAGGAGGAGCATTTTGCAATGATACCCCGATTCGTGTGAGTAAAGCTCCAAATCTGGCGGCTTCCCTCATTGCAACCGGCTTCCCCTATTATAATTTTGAATTGATAGACCGCTATTTGGCGACATTGAAAAGTCTTATGCAGTCTACTCATGGTTTGAGACGCTTTGGCTCAGCGGCGGTTGATTTAGCCTATGTTGCAGCGGGTAGAATAGAAGGGTTCTTTGAATACAATCTCAACTCTTATGATGTGGCTGCAGGAGCACTTATTGTACAGGAAGCTGGGGGTAAAGTGACGGATTTTTCCGGAGGTAAAAACTATATTTTCGGAAGAGAAATTTTAGCAACCAATAAATCGATTCACCAGGAGTTTTTTGAAGAACTGGATAGAATCTGGTCAGCCTAAAAAGAAGTACCAGATGGTCAGGCTAAAAAGGGAGATGATCATCCCCAGACCGGAAAGTAAAGCAGCTAGTCTAGGGGCTAAATTGTAATTAATAGCTACAATGGAACCGGTAATCATGGGTGCCATCCCCGATTCCAGTACGGTTACTTTGAAGGTAAGTCCTTCTGTATCCATAAAATTGCTGTAGATCAGGTAAACCAGTAGCGGTGCAAAAACCAATCGATAGGCTAAGCCATACCAAAAATATTGCGAAGTCAAATCAGCTTTTTCAATTCTAAACCTCAAACCTATCGCCAATAAAGCCATTGGAGCCATGGTTTTGCCTACCAATGTCAGGAAAGGCATTAAGAACTCTGGGGTTTTCCAGCCCAAAAGGCTCATGATTAGGGTTCCAACCAAAAAACCAAAAGGAGGAAATTTGATGATTTTTAATGGAATTTCTCGAAGTCTTCCGCTTTGATGGCTGTAGATCGAGCCAATTACAATAGCCAAGGACGAAACCAATAAAAAAGAACCTCCCTGATCAATCAATAAGGCGATAGGAAGTCCTGACTTGCCATACAATGCTTCTACCACTGGAAATCCTAAGAATGATGTGTTAGCTAGCCCTGCAACAATTGCCAAACAGCCTGTCACTTGTTTACTCCAATGAAAGATCTTTCCAAGGGTTCCGAATAGCAACCAGGAAAGCAGAAAAGTTAGCCAGGCCGCTGAAATAGGAATCAATAGGTCCCAACCTGGTTTTATTTGGGGTATATAAAGTAAAGCCAGGGCAGGAAGTACCAAGTTGAACAGATAAGAATTCACGAAGGAGGTGGCTTTTTCAGTTGGAAAGCCTGCTTTTCGCTGAAAGACAAGCCCCGCAATCAAGAAAAGAAAAGAAATTACTGCCCCAATCATCTCAGCAAGTTATGAATCTCGAATTTTAATAACATAAAATTAATTTGGCATAATTGTAGCCGTCTGATTATCAAGGTACTTTTGTCTCGAAAACATGCATAAACCAATGACCAAACTTATTCCAATTTTTATTGACGGCAAGAAATGGGTGCAATTATCCCAGCTTTCCAAAGAACAGGAGCGCAAAATTAAATCTTGGTTGCCGGTGAGTTGCTTAAAGAAATTACTTTTCAATGGCATTGAATTGAAGGATTGTATCGACTTTGAGACCTATGAGTATTGGTTTAAAAGCTACCAAGTAGGCAGCCAAAGAGCCAGCGCCTTGGATTTTTGAGAAGCTATTCGGGATTTGCAATCCTGAATCCATATCCTAGGATTTTTAATCTGGAAAATAGAGTCTCTTAATTGAATTCAATTATTCAAAGTTTCTGCCTACGGCAAATAGACATAGTTCATTGTTCATACCCGTAATTCGAAATTCAACATTCGATATTTTCTGGAATGTGTAATTGGGTAACTGAGAAATTGAGTAGGCTTTTGTTCAGGGTTCAGGGTTCAATGTTCACCGTTCATGCCCGTAAATCGTAAATCGTAATTCTATTATTATTTATTCGCTCGTCTAGGCATCTTGAAGAATAAATCTCATTTCTAATCACCGCTTTCACTTCCAAATTCAACATTCATCATTCGATGTTCGATATTTTCTGGAACGTGTAATTGGGTAACTGAGAAATTGAGTAGGCTTTTGTTCAGGGTTCAGGGTTCAGGGTTCAATGTTCACCGTTCATGCCCGTAAATCGTAAATCGTAATTCTAAAATTTCTAAATATCCTTCCCCATCCTCTTAGGTGCTTCAAAACTACAAGCCAAAGCTCCTTCTCTTCTCCTCAAAGTATTTTTCCAACTCTGGATAAAACGCACTGCTTGCTTCAGGCACTCCATCCAATACCAACTCCATTTTTCCATCCAATTCATCTTGATTGACCTGCATGCCTTCTATCAAATAAATTAAATCTTCCAGATTGAAAGGCTCCTCGATTTTTGATGGATAAAGCATATAGTCATTTCCATAAAAATCCACCGCTTCCAAATGGATTTTGAAATCCATCTGGTGGGCATAAATACTGATCTGTTCGCCCCAAGTGGACTCCGGATAGTGGAGTTTGACCAACAAAACAGAGGAAACCTCCTCTGAAAAGTAAGTGGATGGCTGGAATTTGAAATCAATCATAATTTGAATTTACGAAGCTTCAGCCATGATTTATAGACTAGCTATGGATCTTCGCTTTTTTCAATCCCATTTCACATTGGATAATAAGGACTTTCGGGCTATTTTTGATCCTGATTTCAAACAGGCTCAGTCTTGTTTTTCCAATTAATAGGCTTTCAATTCCCTGATTATGAAAAGAGATACGGTTGTATTTGACCTCATCGCACAAGAAGAAGACAGACAGAAGCGCGGCATAGAGCTGATTGCTTCGGAAAATTTCACCAGCAAGCAGGTCATGGAGGCCGCAGGCAGTGTTTTGACCAATAAATATGCAGAAGGGCTTCCAAAAAAGCGCTACTATGGTGGATGCGAGGTGGTCGATGAGATCGAGCAAATTGCTATCGACAGAGCAAAGAAGCTCTTTGGTGCAACTTGGGCCAATGTGCAGCCCCATTCCGGTGCGCAGGCTAATGCTGCTGTATTCTTGGCATGTTTGAAAGCCGGTGATCCTATCTTGGGCTTTGACCTATCTCATGGTGGTCACCTAACTCATGGATCTCCAGTAAACTTTTCCGGAAAATTATACGATCCTCATTTTTATGGAGTAGAAGAAGAGACCGGGGTGATTGATTATGATAAGGTAGAAGCCAAGGCATTGGAAGTAAAACCAAAAATGATCATTTGCGGAGCTTCTGCCTACTCTAGAGATTGGGATTATGAGCGTTTGAGAGATATTGCTGATCAGGTAGGTGCATTATTGTTGGCGGATATTTCCCATCCCTCAGGATTGATTGCAAGAGGTTTGTTGAATGATCCTTTGGAGTTTTGTCATATCGTAACTACGACTACTCACAAGACCCTGAGAGGTCCTAGAGGTGGCTTGATCTTGATGAGAGAAGACTTTGATAATCCATGGGGATTGACTACTCCAAAAGGCGAAATCAAAAAGATGTCATCTTTGCTGGACATGGGTGTATTCCCAGGTACTCAGGGAGGACCATTAGAGCATATTATCGCAGCTAAGGCAGTTGCATTTGAAGAGGCCTTGTCTGATGAATATATGACTTATATTCTTCAAGTGAAGAAAAATGCAGCCGTAATGGCAGAAGAGTTCGTAAGTCTTGGATATCAATTGATTTCAGGAGGAACTGACAATCACTTGATGCTAATTGATCTTCGAAATAAGAATCTTACTGGAAAACTGGCTGAAGAAACACTAGGCAAAGTAGATATCACTATCAATAAAAACATGGTTCCATTCGATACCAAGTCTCCATTTGTGACTTCCGGGATGCGAGTAGGAACTGCCGCAGTCACCACCCGTGGCCTGAAGGAAGAAGATATGAAAAAGATCGTTCAGCTGATTGACCGAGCTTTGCAAAACCATGACAATGAAAGTGAGTTGCAGAGCATCCGTGCAGAAGTCAACAAGTGGATGATTCAGTTTCCATTATACTAAAAGCGTAACAAACCAACGTGGCATTAGACCAATATCAAGAGGAAGAGGAGGGAATGTCCTTTTTGGACCATTTAGAAGCTCTCCGCTGGCATTTGCTGCGATCTGTGGCAGCCATTCTGATTTTCTCAGTGATTGCATTTCTATCCAAAAGCATTGTTTTTGGAATCATTATCCTGGGCCCATCCAAGGTGGATTTTCTCACCTATCGGGTGCTTTGTGATATCAGTGATTATTTGGGAATCGCAGCATTGTGTATTGATGAACTCCCTTTTACCATTCAAAGTAGGCAGATGACGGGGCAGTTTTCCATGCACATGACCTCCAGTTTCGTGGTGGGTTTTGTGGTGGCTTTCCCATATGTATTCTGGGAGTTTTGGAAATTTATCAGCCCGGGATTGTATGATCAGGAGAAAAACGCTGCTCGGGGAGCTGTTTTCTTCGTGAGTTTGTTGTTCTTCCTGGGGGCAGCCTTTGGGTATTATATCCTTTCTCCATTATCGATCAACTTTCTTTCCAACTATCAGTTGGATCCGTCGATTTTGAATGAGTTTGATATATCCTCCTATGTGACTACCCTTATTATGCTGGTATTGGCTTCTGCGATTATGTTCCAGTTGCCGGTAGTCATCTATTTCCTGTCTATGTCAGGACTGGTTACTTCTGGAATGCTGAGAGCTTATAGAAGACATGCGATTGTCGTGATATTGGTTCTGGCGGCGGTGATTACCCCTCCGGATGTAATTTCTCAGTTGCTGATCGCCATGCCTATCTTGGTCCTGTACGAAGCTGGAATTAATATCGCTAAACGTTTGGAGAAAAAGCGTGCGATTAAGGAAGCCGAGTATGCGAAAAAAGAAGCCGAATAGAAGTCTGAACTCTGAAGTGAGAAGTCTGAAAAGACAATACAGATAAATTAAGAGAATGAAGATAAGTCTTGCTTTATAGGCTAGTACTTCATTAAGAACCTACCACCAATTCCCCCTTTCAAAGGGGGCTAGGGGGATTTAAAAGACAAAATCATGAAAATAGCAATCGGAGGCGATCACGCCGGATTTGAATACAAAGAGAAGTTTGTTCAGAAACTGGAAAGCTTAGGCCATGAGGTCAAAGATTTTGGGCCTTTTTCTGATGCTTCTGTGGATTATCCAGACTATGTGCATCCCTTAAGTACTGCTATTGAAAATAGAGAATACGAGCTGGGCATTGTTATCTGCGGATCCGGAAATGGAGTAGCAATCACGGCCAACAAGCATCAAGGAATCCGTGCGGCCCTTTGCTGGAATGAGGAGTTGGCAGCCTTAGCTCGTCAGCATAACAATGCCAATGTTTTGGCTCTTCCTGCCAGATTTATTTCCTACGAGCTTGCAGAAAAACTGGCCGAGACCTTCCTAAACACGCCTTTTGAAGGCGGACGACATGCTAATCGGGTGAATAAGATTGCTTGTAGTTGATAGGCTAAAGTAGAAGAAAAAAGCCCGACAATTTGCCGGGCTTAAATCTAGAGTAAGGGTTTGAATTGCCTTAGGAAGCGCACATCGTTTTCAGTGAATAAGCGCAAATCCTTGATTTGATATTTGAGCATGGCGATTCGCTCAATTCCCATTCCGAAGGCAAAGCCCGTATATTTTTTAGAGTCAATGCCACAGTTTTCAAGGACATTTGGATCTACCATCCCAGAACCACCGATCTCTACCCAACCCGTTCCTTTACATATGGTACAACCTTTTCCTCCACAAATCAGGCAAGAAATATCAATCTCTGCACTGGGTTCGGTGAAAGGAAAATAAGAGGGGCGGAAGCGAACTTTGGTTTCCTTACCAAACATCTCCTTGGCAAAGTGGTACAGGGTATTTTTTAAATCCGCGAATCCAACGTTCTCATCAACATACAATCCTTCAACCTGATGGAAGATGCAATGTGCTCTTGCAGAAATAGCTTCATTTCTATACACTCTTCCTGGAGAAAGAGTGCGGATGGGAGGTTTTTGATTTTCCATTACCCTTACCTGTACAGAAGAAGTATGGGTACGCAAGGCGATATCTGGATTTTTCTCGATAAAAAAGGTGTCCTGCATCTCCCTTGCAGGATGGTTTTCAGGGAAGTTGAGAGCAGTAAAATTATGCCAGTCGTCTTCGATTTCCGGTCCTTCGGATAGGTTGAAACCAATGCGCTCGAAAATTTCTATGATGCGTTGACGAGTTGCGGTCAGTGGGTGAATGCCTCCTATATCTTGGTTGGATGGAGGTAAGGTTAGGTCAATATTGGAAGACTTGGCTTTTTTATTTGCAGAATTGACTTTTTCTATCAGCTCCTGAAACTTCTCCTCTGCAAGTTGCTTGACTCCATTGACCAATTGTCCATAGGCGCGCTTTTCCTCATTCGGGATTTTTCCCATATCTGCGAAGAGAGCACCCACAACACTTTTTTTGGAGATATACTCCATGCGGTAAGCTTCCAACTCTTCGGGATTATTGGCATCTGCAGATGCAATTGCGGCCTTGATGGCATCGATTTTTTCCTGATACATGAGATTCAGATTAATCAAGTCGCAAAGCTACAATTTTTGACTTAAAAGGCCTATTGGAGTATTGGTTTATCGTTGTTGGGGTGAACTCCTGTGGTAGGATTTTTAATCCGAATTTCAAATCATAATAAAATATCCTTTAAGCATGCATCAAACTCTCCAAGGGGCTTTAAGCCTTTGTAGGATACTTGGTACAGACTTTTTAAAATATTTTTCAAGCCTTCTCAATCCAATTTTTGCAGGACCCTCGTAATTCCTTCCAAATACAAAAAACACTACAAACCATGAAAAATTTCTTAAAAGTAGCTTTAGTAGCATTTGTTTTCTTATCAGCCAATGTGGCTTTTGCGCAAATGGAGAAGACAGTAGAAGTAGGTGGCGCACCTATGTATCCTTCCAAAAACATTGTTGAAAATGCAGTAAACTCTGCAGATCACACTACCCTAGTAGCAGCTGTAAAAGCAGCAGGATTGGTAGAGACATTACAAGGAAAAGGTCCATTCACCGTTTTTGCTCCTGAAAACTCCGCTTTCGCAAAATTGCCAAACGGAACAGTAGAAACACTTTTGAAGCCGGAGAACAAAGGTCAATTGACAGCAGTCTTGACTTACCATGTAGTTGCTGGTAAAATGGGTTCTAAGGACATCGCAGAGGCTATCAAAAAGGGTAATGGAAAAGCGGTATTGACGACTGTACAAGGTGGTAAATTGACTGCTTGGATGAAAGGTAAAGACTTATATATCACTGACGAAAACGGTGGTCAGTCAAAAGTAACTATCGCAGACGTATGGCAGTCAAACGGAGTAATTCACTCTGTAGATACTGTAGTACTTCCTAAAATGTGATAAGGTAAAGTTAGGGTTAAATAGCGAAAAGCCGGCGGGGATGTGCTCCGTCGGCTTTTTTTATTTTAAGGGGGGAATATTTAACCACATAGGATTCACAATAGCACACATAGTTTGGGGCAATGGTGAAATCTTAGTTTGAAAATGACTCAATAACCAATAACCTTTCCCCTGCGTTTCCGCGAGCAATTTTAAAAACCACAGAGGGAACAAAGGAAACATAGCCTCTTTGCCACTTCTCTCCTTTGCGGGAGATAAAACCGCAGCGCCGCTGCGAGCTATTTTTTTAAACCACATAGGATTCACAATAGCACACCTAGTTTGGGGCAAAGGTGAAATCTTAGTTTGAAAATAACTCAATAACCAATAACCTTTCCCCTGCGTTTCCGCGAGCAATTTTAAAAACCACAGAGGAAACATAGTCTCTTTGCCTCTTCCAGTCTTTGCGGAAATATCATTGGGCCACTGCGAGCATCTTTAGCTTTCTCACTTTAGCCTTCTCACTTTCCTACCAGGTTCTTCCTCCACTCGGCCTACCTCTATTCCAAGGACTATTATCCGGCTCGGGCTCTTTGAAATTCCCAATGATATAAGTAAAGGTTAGCATTCCGTATCGGGTTAAAACATTGGTGAATACATCCGTAATCGCCACATCAGAAATAGTTCTACTGATGCTGTTATTTTGATTTAATAAGTCAAAAACCACCACTTTCAACTCGGCCTTATTGTTTTTGGCAAAGCGGAAGCCACCTTCAATATTCCACAACCACACAGACTGATCAAAACCTTCAGACAAGCCGCTGTAAAGCATGTTATTCACATTATTGCCTACGAATAGTTTTCCATTGTTGGGAGAGAAATACAAACGAATATTGGACTCTTGCACATAATAATTTTGATCCAAATTAGCCTGCAAACTGGAATTAACGATAGTATAAGTACCTGTAGTACTTACCGAGAAATCCACATTCTTGCTGATATTGGAGCTAATCGTAATGCCTTGGCTTAAATCAATGTTGTCATTCAAATTCAGATCACCATTGATCAGGCCAGGAGTTCGGTTGAAGCCTAGTCTTGTATTGGTATTGAATTGTAATTTCAATTTTGGTATTGGCATTCCATAAGTTGCAAAAGCCCTCACTCTCCAATTCCCATCCAAGTTCACTGGCTGAGAGATTTGACCTCCGGGTCTCAGGAGGATTTCTCCATTGATCAAAGTGTCTTGGGAAGCCACAAAGGTGCTGTTTCCAATAAAATTACTGGTTGCAGAATAGTTGATGAAGGTGAAAAAGGTCTTAGACTTTTCCAGATTGACTTTGGCGATGTTTGCAAAAATGTTGTGGTTATAGCTTTGGCCCAGGGTAGGGTTACCCACTGATAGATTTAAAGGATTTTGATTATTGACCACGTTTTGTAACTCAGTTACACTTGGCTCATCAGTATCAGTTCTATATCGAATCCTCCAAGAAAAACCTGTTTCCCTATTTCGGAAGTTAATATTTGCACTCGGTAAAATATTGTTGAAATCCCTTCTGAATACTCCCTCTGTCGGGAAGAAGGCCTCATTGTCTAAGTGGGCATTTTGGTAGTCTAGGTTCAAATTAATATTCCAGCCATTATTGGTATAGGCATAGCCGGATCGTAGTCTTTGAGTGATAAATTTATTGTCAAATTCATTACTCAAAGCTGTATCCAACACTGGCAGGTTTTCCTCATTGAAGACTCTGGTTTTTTGGTCAGAACGGGTTTTGTTGTTGGCTATTTGATAGCCAAAAGTACCGATGGATTTTTCTCCCAATGGCTCCGTCCAGGTAGTGTTGACCCTATAATTAAAGCCCCGATTTAATCCATTTGTTTCTTGGGTAGTGGTGTCTAAAGTATTTCTTCTATACTCTCTGCTCGCTGCTAATAAGTCGGAAAACTGATCCCTATTGTTCCATACCGTATTGATATCAGTAGAGAGAGTTCTTCCCTTTTTGTCAAACTTATATCGGTAAGTCAGATTATTTGCCAAATTGAAAGCCTGAGTTTCTGCATTGGAAGTAGATTTTAAGGCAGAAAGAGAATCACCCGTACTCGCATAGGTCAATGCATCCCTGTCACTGAAGGTGCGGTTGGTTTGAAAAGAAATGGATGGAGTGATGATCAAACTGTTTTTCTCATTCAAATCCGCTTCAATTCGGGCATTGGCTCTGTGGTTGAAGTTTTCCACATTATTGATCAGACTTTCTTCATAAAACTGACTTAGCCCTTGGTTGACAATCGTTTCCCGATTGGTCAACTGACGCAGAGTGTTGTTGGTATTATTGAAAAAATAACTTCCGGTGAAGTTTACCTTCTTGCCCCATTTGTCTGAATAATTCAGGCCCAAGGCATTGGTTGCAATGATTCCAATGTCATTGCCTACAAAGAAGTTGTTGTTGCCTCCTCCGAAGCGCCCACCTCCAAATCTTCTTCCTCCTCCTCCCGAGGCATTGGCGGTTACCCCTGCCAAATCTTGGGAAGAAAAGTTTTGCTGATTGACATTGTTGAAAAGACCTAAAATCGATACTCTTCGATCTCCATTAAATAAGTTCAAGCTGCCCCCCGCGGAATAGCGATCATCTGTACCATAGCCTGCATAGGCTCTTCCAAATTGCCCATTTTTCTTGTCTGAGCGAAGGATAATATTGATGGTTTTGGTGTAGTTACCGTCATCAAAACCCGTAAGTCTGCTTTGGTCTGAGCGTTGATCCAAGACTTCTACCCGTTCGATGGCGTCAGCTGGAAGATTTCTTAAGGCAATGCTGGGATCCGAACCGAAAAATTCGCGTCCGTCCACCAATACCCTCTGAACCTGTTCTCCCTGAGCTTGGATTTGTCCATTTTGAAATGTGACACCTGGAAGCTTTCTGATTAAGTCTTCTGCCTGGGCATTTTCTCTGGTTTTGAAAGCATTGGCATTAAAGGAGGTAGTATCTCCTTTTTGTTCTCCAACTGGAACTTGCCCTTCAATCAAAACTTCCCCCAATACCTTGGTGTCTTCAAGTAAAATCAAATCTCCCAAATCCACGGGCTCTCTCATGCTGTGGATTTTGGTGATAGTTCTATATCCTATAAAAGTGATTTCTATTTTAACTTGAGGGATATTTGGACGGATGATTTCAAATTTTCCTTGTCCATCTGTTACCGTCCCTCTCAAAAGTGAATCGGTTACTGTTTTTATTTGCACATTGGCACCAACCATAGGCTGGTTAATAGATCCGTCAATCACGGTGCCGGTAAATTTTCGCTCCTGTCTCTCAGCTCCTTCGGGCCTTTGTGCCAAAGCTGTCAATGCCGTCAAAAAGCAAAAAATTAAAGTAATTATTGGGTAGTTCTTTTTCATACAATTGCAAAGTTCATCTTCTTTGACTGTATGAAAAAGGCAAAGGTTTAGTCACTCTTTACTAAAAAATAAGAGAGGGGAAAAGTGGGGATAAAAGGCTAATTCAGGCTTTTAACAGCGTTTAAATTTTTGCCATTAAATCAGAATAATTGATCCCAAAGTGAGAATTGTCGTAAACAGCCACCTCATCCCTTACAATGATGACCTGAGGAGACTCATGTGGTACGCCAAATACTTGTTCTACGAGGTTTGAAAGATTTCTATGCGCAATGAGATCTAAAAAATAAGGAACTAGCTTCTGTTCATCCTCTGCTTTCCAATTTCTCAATAGTCTGTCCAAGGACATGCTACTGACTGAGCAACGTGTACTGTGCTTAAAAATCATCACAGGTCTTTCTTTGCTAAGCGCTTTTATTTCCTCAATTTGAGCTTCTTCTGTTAATTTTTTCCAATTCATCACTTCTTATACTTTAATTGGGACAATACTTGCAGGGAGTAATTAGTTCCTTAATAGATTCATTGAAATTACAAATGATCCATCAATTCGCAACTCAATTGCAAAAATATAGTATTCCTTTCATATTTCTCAGTATCCTGCTTGTTGGGTGTAAAAGTTTAGATATTTCTAATCCTGGACCTTTGCCTGAAATCCCACGGGCTACTTCCGAGGTCAATGTTCCTTTGACTATGCCGAAGGCTACTCTAAACAAGATATTTAATTCCCAGCTTCCCGTTAATTTGGTTTCCGAGGAAAATTTGGATTTAGGTAGTGGCATAGAGGGAAATCTTCAATTGAGCAGAGTTGGGAGCATTTCATGGGTAGCTTTGGATAGCCAAACAATTCAAATGACTCTTCCTTTAAAAGTAAAAGGTGATTTAGGATTGAAAAGAGGCGGATTGGGAAGTTTATTTAGGGGAAAAGTACCATTGGATGAGCAGTTTGCTCCCGTATTTCGAGTGAATCCCCAGATCAATCCAGACTGGAGTCTGAGTGTCAAGCAGTTTGAATTGATAGATTTAGGAGGAAATCTTGCACTGGATGTACTAGGGATGAAATTGGATTTGAGCGGATTGTTGGAAAGGGAAATCCGGGCTTGGGCGAAAGAAAATTTACGTCCCGATCAAAAACTGGTAAACATGAAGCCTATGATTGACTTGGCATGGGAACAGGCAGGTAAGCCTTTTATGGTAAACTGGGAGGGAGGAGCCCAGGCCTTTTCTATTCAGCCTCAATCCGTGAGATTAAAAGAGTATTTTGACCGATCTGAGAACTTTCATCTTTGGTTGGGTCTGAGCGGAAAAATCAACACCCATCCCGCTAATGCAGCACCTTCTAGAGCTTTTCCTCTTCCGGCTCTAAGTACCAATTCAGATTCAGAAAATCATCTGGAGATCACATTGCCTTTTCAAATGAGTTATGCTGAGCTGGATGCTTTGATGGCAGAGAATTTTCTGGGAAAAACATTCAGAGTGGATAGAAAGACATTGTTGACTTATGCCAATCTCAAAACTCAATCTTTTGGGGAACGGCTGGCTATTACCTGTGATTTCGTGGCTGACCGGGAAAATGGTGAGCGTATGGAAGGAAATTTCTTTGTGGTGGGGAAGCCTGCCTACGATAGAAAATCGGAAAGTTTGATTTTTGAAGATGTCAATTTCAAAGTGATGAGCGATAATTCCAGAGCCAAGTTGGGAATTGCGCTTAAAAAGGGAAAAATTATCCGTCAGATTGAAAAAAGGGCTGTTTTTCCTATAGGAGATTTGTTGGAAGATAGCTTGGGAGGCATTCAGGAAAGATTGGGTCTGGAGACTCCTATCGCTGATTTGTCTATCCAAAATCTTGAAATATCTCCCTCGGGATTTTATCCTACTCGTTCTGGCTTGCAGGTGATGATGAAAGCCCAAGGGAAAATAGGAGTCAACTGGAAGTAATCAGCGAAATAACTCCTGATAAGTAAGAATCCCCTTTTTCTCGGCCTGCTTTAATAATTTCAATAATAATTGAGCAGTCAGGAATGCGTCCCCTCCAGCAGTATGTCGGTCTTCTTTGGGGATGTTGAACTTTTCGCACAAAGCATCCAGGCTGTAATCCTCTTTTCTTACCCTATTCCAGTCTACTTGGGGGCCAAAATCCAAACGCACAGCCAAATTCATCGTGTCAATTTTCGGATTAGGGAATTGATTAAATCCAAAAGGTTGAAAAGTTTTGCACAGTAGGTCCAAATCAAATCCAATATGATGGCCTACAATAATGGATCCTCGCAGATTACCCAGTAGCTCCTGACAAAAGGTTTTTAGCTCAATTGGATTTTTGGGATGAATCAAGCCATGTATTGTTGCAGATTTTCCAGGAGATTTCTCAGATGCAAATTGCCATTCTTTGGAACTGCTGATTTTGATTTTTTCCTCTTCAATCCCTATGATACCGCAGGATAATAATTCATCTTTCTTAGGATCAAAACCAGTGGCCTCGGTATCCAAGACTACAAAGCTCAACTGCTGGATTTTTCGGATTCCGGGAATAGACTTTCTAGCCTCCTTTAAATAAGCGTTCAGCCAAGGAGGCTGCTCCTCTTTTTTTCTTCCAAAAGGCCACCAACTCATTTCCTGAAGTAGGCTAGTTGAAAACGCACTTCCATAATATCTTGCAATTCAGCCAATGGGGAAAATGTATTCTTCAGCAATTGTCTTTGAAGTTTCCCCATATGTTCCGGAGAAATGAATCTGCCACTATTATCATTTTGAAGTCCTTCCAATGCTCTCATCCTCATCAGGATTTCATAGGCCTTTCCAGCTTGGTTGAAAAGAGACTCATAATTAGGTTCCAGCTGCCCTAATTTTTCAAAGCGCTTAAATGTATTATTGATCCCTGTTATTCCGTGGCTCAAGACCAAAAGTCTGGCTAGGTCCGCCAAGGGCATCATTGCTCTGGCTTTGATATCAAACTGGTCTCTATGTTCCCCAGATTTTTCCACCATAAAATCTTTAAAAAAGCCGAGTGGAGGTGGGTTTTTTAAAGCATTTTGAGCCATAAAGCTCAGAAAAGCCTTTTTGGACTGAATTTCCTCATATATATGGGCACTGAGCTCATCAGTTAGAGAAGAGCTACCGGTGATTTTTCTGAAGTCAAAAAAGATAGAGGCCTGCATTAAGGATTCTTGAGTAGGCGAAAGAATCCACTCTGAGAAATATTCTTTCCACTTGCTCAGAGGCTGTACCCATTTGGGATTGGAGGCCATAATCTCACCCGGGCAAGATGCAAACCCACATGCAAGGAGTACTTCCACTATTTCGGAACCCATTAGATGGAAATAGTTTGCTGCTTTCACTTGAACCGAAGCCGGGAGGTCCTCATAAATCAGGGCATTGTCTTGGTCAGTTCTTAGTAGCTGCTCTTCCCTTCCCTCCGAGCCCAAAGAAATAAAGGCAAATTTGATTCCCTGCATCTCCGGAAATTCGGGTGCTAGTTTGCTCCTGGCAATTTTGGTTGCTTGTTGAATGATGACATCATTGATTTCGGTCATGACCGAGGCCACAAAATCCATGGATACCTCATTTTCCAAATAATAGCGAAGCATTGTCTCGGCTCTATCCCGAATGGCACGCATTTCAGTGAGATCGGTTGTATTCAGCAGGGCATTGATCAAAACTGCAGGACTGTTGCCCATGGAAAGCAGCACGTCATGATCCGATAGAATCCCACAAACAGGACTTTCGGCGCTCCCGTCTTCGGTCAGGATCAAATGATGCAGCCTATTTTTAATCATACTCAAATACAAGTCTGAAAAGCTGCTGTCTCTTTTTTTGGTGACCACCGGTGAACTCATGATTTGCTTCACTGGCAAATCCAGTGAAATTGCTTTTGCGACAACTTTGGTTCGAAGGTCCTTATCGGTGATGATTCCTACGGGGTATTTTTCGGAATTGATAATTACGACTGAACTCACCTCCTTTTCTGCCATTTTTTCTGCAGCTTGTTGTATGCTAGATTCTGCAGCAATACAGACTACATTTTCTGAAAATCGAATTTCAGACTGATCTGAAAAAATGAGTAAAGAGTGGTCATTATTGTCTTTTTTGAAAATCCCTCTAGCTTTTTGTCCGGCAGAAAGATCCTGCCGTATTACGACCTGTCCTGATGCGAAACCCGCAGCAAAAAAGAGCGCTACTTTGCTGTTTCTCTGCAGAATTTCTTCAAAAGCATTGACCGGGATGCAATATACCAGCGAGTTTTCCAATACAGCTGCAGTTAGGATATAGGGTCTTTTTCCTAATAAGGCCAAGACTCCAAACACATCCCCTTCATCACAAAAGTCTTTGGTCTCTTCCCCGTCTTTCAATTCGATTTGGCCTTCTTTCAGGATAAAAAAATGGGCTTCCGGGGCATCTCCTTTTTCAAATAGAATTTCACCTTTTTCATGGTATTGAATTTCTATTTGAGAGGCCACGGAGGCTAAGTCATCTTGGTTCAAGAAGGAAAAGGGAGGATGTTTTTTTAGAAATTCCTGAACCCGGTTGACAATGACATTGGCCATATTTGTTGAAGAAGTTTAGATGCAAGATACAAGTTCTATTTTCTTGTATCCTGCATCCAATTCAGAAATCCAGGTTACTTTCTGCCTTCAATAATCTGAGTCACCACCTCAGGATCAAGCAGTGTACTGGTGTCTCCCATATTATCCAGATTATTTTCTGCGACTTTTCTCAATATTCTCCGCATAATCTTACCAGATCTGGTTTTGGGTAAACCTGGCACAATTTGAATTTTATCAGGCTTGGCAATCGGGCCGATAATTTTAGAAACGGTATCCTTGATTTCGTTGACCAAGTTTTCCTCCGTTCTATTCTTCATGTCACAGATCACGTAAGCATAAATGCCCTGGCCTTTGACTTCGTGTGGATAGCCCACTACCGCAGATTCTATTACCAATGGGTGCTCATTGATGGCATTTTCTACTTCTGCGGTGCCCATTCTATGTCCGGAAACATTAATCACATCGTCTACTCGGCCTAAAATTCTATAATATCCATCATGGTCTCTTTTGACACCATCTCCTGTAAAATACATGTCCTTGTAAGTTGAGAAGTAGGTTTGTTTGCATCGATCATGATCACCATAAGTGGTACGGATCATAGAAGGCCAAGGAAATTTTATACAGAGGTTTCCTTCCACCCCATTTCCCGTGAGCTCATTTCCCTCCGCATCCACTATACATAATTGAATTCCGGGAAGAGGCAAAGTTGCATATGCTGGTTTTGTCGGAGTAATTCCCGCAAGAGGGGAAACCATAATTCCTCCAGTCTCAGTCTGCCACCAAGTATCTACAATTGGACATTTTCCTTTTCCTATATGCGTGTGATACCAATGCCAAGCTTCCTCATTTATGGGCTCACCAACTGAGCCGAGCACTTTCAATGAGCTCAAATCATATCCCTCGATTGGTTCTGTGCCGTGGGCTTGCAGAGCCCTAATGGCTGTAGGTGCCGTATAAAACTGATTTACTTGATGTTTTTCCACCACTGCCCAAAATCTTCCTGCATCAGGAAAAGTAGGTACTCCTTCAAACATCAAGGTGGTTGCTCCAGCTAGCAAAGGGCCATACACGATGTAGGAGTGCCCGGTAATCCAGCCAATATCTGCGGTACACCAGTAAATATCCCCTGGAGAATATTGAAATACATTTTCAAAGGAGTATTTGGTATAAACCATATATCCTCCTGTGGTATGAACAACCCCTTTTGGTTTGCCGGTAGAACCTGAAGTGTAAAGGATAAAAAGCATATCCTCCGAGTCCATTTCCTCTGCTTTATTTTCCTCTTTCTCTTCTTTGATTACATCATGCCACCAATGATCCCTTCCAGATTTCATGTTGATCTCCTGGTGGGTTCTTTGGTAAACAATCACGGTTTCCACGGAGGATTTCTCCAATGCCTCATCGACTACATCTTTGACAGGAATTTTTTTATTTCCTCTGAAATTCCCATCAGCAGTTAAGATTGCCTTTGCCTGACAATCATTCACTCTATCAGCCAAAGCAGAGGCGCTAAATCCAGCGAAAACCACAGAGTGAATGGCTCCTATTCGGGCACAGGCAAGCATGGCTACAGCTGCCTCTGGTACCATAGGCATATAAATAATGACCCGATCCCCTTTTCCGATTCCTTTTGCTTTCAGTGCATTGGAAAACTGGCAAACTGCATGATAAAGCTCTTTATATGTAAGCGTACGTCCAGCTTCTTTTGGATCGTTAGGCTCCCAAATAATAGCGGGCCGATCGCCTATTGTATAGAGGTGTCTTTCAAAAATATTCTCAGTGATATTCAGTTTACCATTGATAAACCATTTGACATCTGGGTCTCGAAAATTCCATTTTAAGGTTTTAGACCATCTTTTTCTCCAATGAAAAGAATCTGCGACCCGAGACCAGAACTCCTCTGGCTGGGCAACACTTTTCTGGTATTCATACAAATATCCGCTGAGTGTGTGTAATCGATCGCTCATTTCTACTTTAGGTTTATTGTAAAAAAGGGCTTTTGCCCTGAATTTTTTCTAATGGGTCGGCTTTCCCGCTCCTCTGGGAATTCGAATTTCCTCTATCATTTCTTGTACGTCCTGAGGAGGTGGAGGGGTTAAGCTTGATACTAAAATACAAATTAGAAAATTGAGAATCATTCCCAGAGACCCAATCCCCTCAGGGGAAATGCCAAACCACCAATGCTCAGAAGTATTGAGTTCGGGACTGATAAACTTGAAATAAATGATGTAGCCCAAGGTGAAGACCAGTCCAGTTAACATTCCGGCGATGGCGCCTTCTTTATTAATCCTACTCGAAAAGATTCCCATAATGATGACAGGGAAAAAGGAAGCTGCCGCTAAGCCAAAGGCAAAAGCAACTACTTGAGCCACAAAACCGGGAGGGTTTACTCCAAAATAACCCGCCAATATCACTGCTCCGGCTGCGGCAATTCGGGCAATACGCAATTCCTTCTTTTCTGTGATGCCAGGATTATAGGTTTTTACTAAATCTCTGGAAACAGAAGTGGAGATGACTAAGAGAAGTCCCGCTGCTGTGGATAATGCTGCCGCCATAGCCCCAGCTGCAACCAGACCAACCACCCAGTTGGGAAGTTTTGCTATTTCCGGAGAGGCTAGCACCATGATATCTCGGTCTATATTCAACTCATTGGTTTCCGGATCTGGCAGGTATTGCACTTTTCCGTCTCCATTTTTATCTTCTACTTGTATCAAATCAGTTTTTTGCCAAGTAGCAATCCAGGTAGGCAGCTCATCCATTCTCTTTTCCGAGGTGGAATTGATGGCATTGTAAATACCAAATGCGGCTACCGCTGGAGCAGTGGTATATAAAATGGCTATGAAGACTAAAGCATAGCCAGCCGAAAGCCGTGCATCTTTGACTCTGGGAACCGTGAAAAACCGTACAATCACATGTGGCAAACCAGCAGTACCAACCATCAAAGCTAATGTGATCATGAATATATCAGTCATACTTTTCCTGCCTGAGGTATATTCTGCAAATCCTAAATCTGCCAAAACACCATCCAGCTTATCCAATAGATAGGTGCCTTCTTCCAACTCTCCACCCAATCCCAATTGAGGAATAGGATTACCAGTCAATTGCATGGAGATGAAAATAGCCGGAACCATATAGGCGAAAATGAGCACACAGTACTGGGCGACCTGGGTGTAGGTGATTCCTTTCATGCCTCCTAACACGGCGTAGAAAAAAACGATACACATTCCTATCACTACACCCCATTCAATCGGTACTTCCAAATAGCGGGAAAAAACAATTCCAACTCCCCTCATTTGCCCAGCCACATAGGTGAAGGATATAAATAAGGCACAAATGACAGCGACTATTTTTGCTGTTTTGGAATAGTAGCGATCACCCACAAAATCAGGAACAGTAAATTTTCCAAACTTTCGCAGATAAGGAGCAAGCAAAAGAGCCAATAATACATAGCCTCCGGTCCAGCCCATGAGATATACCGATCCATCGTATCCCGCAAACGAGATCAGGCCTGCCATGGAAATAAAAGAAGCTGCCGACATCCAATCTGCAGCCGTTGCCATCCCGTTTGCCAAGGGGGAAACCCCTCCTCCAGCTACGTAAAATTCTTTAGTGGAACCAGCTCTAGTCCAAATGGCTATTCCAATGTAAACGGCGAAAGAGACTCCTACGAGTAAATAAGTCCAGGTGAGGATTTCCATGAGTGGGTGAGGTTATTCTTCGTTTACGTCAAATTCCTTGTCCAGCCGATTCATGCGGTAGACATAAATAAAAATCAAAACCACAAATGCATAAATAGATCCTTGCTGTGCAAACCAGAAACCTAATTTGAAGCCTCCTAGCCTGATTTGATTGAGTTCTTCCACCCATAGGATTCCAAACCCGAAGGATACGAGAAACCAGAAAAAGAGCAGTATCAACAAGGTCTGAAGATTTTTTCTCCAGTAGCGTTTTGTATTTATTTTGGGTTGGGAAGGCATAGATTCTTTGGCTTTATAAATGCTTCAGCATATAAAGTAGCAGGTGAATCCACGTAAATGCAACCTGTTTTATATAAAAATTAAAATTTTTTAAAAAGTCAGCGTAGCTAAGCGAAATTTTATAGCAAATATTCAGAGGCAATCGCTAAGGCTGCGGCAAAGAAGCTTACCAAAAGCTTGCTGGTTTGAAGCTTATGTTGTGGGCTGCTTTCGAAGAATATGGTTGTGGAAATGTGAAGAAATCCTCCTGCAACGAGCCCGTACAAAACACCGATTCCTTCTTTTTCCAAAACTCCTTGCTGGAATAAAAAGGCACTTGAAAACATTCCTAAAGGAGATGCTAATGCAAATAGTGTTAATAGAATCAATGTCCATTTTTTCGAAAGCTCGGATGAAAGTACCGCGGCTAAAGCAAAAGCTGCTGGACCTTTGTGCATGATGATTCCTGCCAAAATGGTATTCTCGCTATGGCCATGAGCCACTTCTTCTACTACACCCTCCATCAAGCTTCCATGGGATAGTAGGGTACCTTCCAAAAATGCGTGGATAAATAGTCCAATCATGACAGTCATCACTCCTCCTTTACCGGAACCGTGATGATGGTGAATATGTCCGTGTTCTATTCCGCTGGATAAGTATTCTAAAATCTGCTGAAATAAAAAGCCAATCAAAATGTACAGTCCCATACTGGAACTGCTGTAAGTGCTGTCAAAAAGTTCGGGAATTATGTGAAGAATGGTGATAGAGAAAAGATAGGAGCCTGCAAAAACTAATACTAGCTTGAAATACTTATCACGGAAATTCGGTGCAAAAAAGACCAAAGATCCCGCAATCATTGCAGTTAGAAAAAGAAGAATAAAGTTGGTTCCCATGCGAATTGATCAGCTTTTCCTTTCAAAATCCCAGAAAAGCTGGGTTAATAACCCTCGCAAAGGTAATAAAATTCAATAATGTTGCATTTATTTTAAATGCTGTGAATCTGTGTTCTTATTCCTGAACGAAGGATAGGTATGGCTTTAGGCTTTCACTGGCATAAGTTCCATAGCTTCCATCCGGATTACTATAGATTAGAAATACTTCGATTTCTTTGATCCCTTCTGATAGTGCAATAGCTCTTTCGGTACCCATTACCATCATGGCTGTGGCATAGGCATCTGCAGTCATGCAATCATTTGCAAGGACCGTAGCGCTAAGTAAATTATGTCTGACAGGATAGCCAGTTTTAGGATCAATGGTATGGGATATCTTGATGGAATCTTGCACATAAAAGTTCCTGTAATTGCCTGAAGTTGCCATACCCTTGTTGTTTAAGGCAATAATGCTGTATAGTTCCGATGCATTTGATTCTTCTTCAGGTCTATTTACACCCACTTTCCAGAGTTCGCCTTTTTCATTTACTCCACGCGCCACTAATTCCCCACCTATTTCTACCAAATAATTTGACAATCCTTTGCTGCTCAAAAATTTGGCTACCACATCCACTCCTTGTCCTTTGGCAATAGCAGAAAAGTCTAGATATACGCCAGGAACCTTTTTTCTAAGTTGCTTTGAATCAAAATCAATTTTGTCAAACCCAACCATTCTCAGCATGTTTTGGATATCCACTGAGTCTTTTAACTGTGGTCCACCTGGTCCAAATCCCCATACATTCACCAAAGGACCAACTGTTGGATCAAATGCCCCTTCAGTTTTCTGATAGATTTCTTTGCTAGCTTTCAACACTTGAAGTAGAAAAGGCAATTGAAAATTCAAAGAGTCTCCCTGATTGAACCGACTTAATTCCGAGTCCGAGATATAGGTGGATAAACTTTGGTTGAAAACAACCAATAGAGAGTCAATAGATTTTTTAAAGTCCCGATTTTCAGTATCCAAATAGGTGACTGAATAAGTTGTTCCCATTGTTTGGCCTGATAAAGTCACTTTTCCGGTTTGAGCAGCCTCTTCCAGGGTGATTTCAGGCGATTTTTCCCGGTTTCTCCAAGTGTAGACTACTACTACCAATAGGAGAAGAACCAGGGAGTAAATGATATTTTTTCGGGTATTCGGGCGCATTTCGAATCAATTTTGGACTCAAAGTTAAGGCTTATTTTTGCTTGGCCTGTCAATTTCTTACTTCAAAATTATGATAGCTCCCATGGCTATTTATTTGAATCTTTTGAGAAAAATTACTGTCTTTAAGAATTTACCAGGTTAACCTTGCTTTGGTAGAAACCAAAGGTTTTAGATACTTCTGTCTTCTGTCTTCCCTCCTACTAATCAAAGAGAATTTGGTTGAGGGTATCATAAGGGATCATCATATTTCTATATTTGTAAGCTAGCGAAGAATCATGAGAGAAGATTATCTGAGAGGAGACGAGGAGCATTTGAGTTCCAAAGACAAAGAATTTGAAAAAGTACTCCGTCCATTAAGTTTTGAGGATTTTACAGGTCAGGCCAAAATCGTTGAAAACCTGAGGGTATTCGTTTTGGCTGCAAAAAACAGAAACGAACCTCTGGATCATGTCTTATTGCATGGCCCTCCGGGACTGGGGAAAACCACCCTAAGCCATATTATTGCCAATGAACTGAAGGCTGGAATCAAAATCACCTCAGGCCCTGTCTTAGATAAACCCTCGGATCTCGCTGGACTTTTAACGAATCTGGAAGAAGGAGACGTGCTTTTTATCGATGAGATTCACCGTCTCAACCCAATAGTGGAGGAGTATTTGTACTCTGCTATGGAGGACTTCCGGATTGATATCATGTTGGATTCAGGGCCTAATGCAAGATCAGTTCAAATTTCTCTCAGTCCCTTTACCTTAATCGGAGCTACCACCCGTTCGGGCTTACTGACTTCTCCCTTGAGAGCCAGGTTTGGAATCAATTCCAGACTGGAATATTATGATGCAAAATTGCTGACAGATATCGTGTCCCGATCTGCAGGGATTTTGCAAACTCCCATAGACGAAATTGCAGCTTTTGAAATTGCCAGAAGGAGCCGTGGAACGCCGAGAATTGCAAATATGCTATTGAGAAGAACGCGGGATTTCGCTGAAGTCAAAGGAGATGGAACCATCACATTGGATATAGCAAAATTTGCCTTAAATGCCTTAGACGTGGATGAAAATGGCCTGGATGAAATGGATAACAGAATTTTGCTGACCATCATTGAAAAGTTTAAAGGCGGACCTGTAGGCTTGAGCACCATTGCTACGGCATGCGGGGAAGAAGCAGAAACCATCGAGGAAGTTTACGAGCCATTCTTGATTCAAGAAGGCTATATGAAACGAACAGCCCGAGGAAGAATGGCTACTGAACTGGCATACAAGCATCTAAAAATCAAGCCAGCCCAAGGAATGGGAGGTTTGTTTGATATTTAAAATTAGGCATCATGAACATCCTCAAATATTTCCTTTTGTTCTACTGCTATAGAAGTTAGACTTGCCTAAAACCGATCACGAATCTTTTTTTGGAGATCTACTACTACTAAAAAGTGATAAGAATAATAGTTTTATTTTCAGGTGTCTTAATTCTGTCATCTTGTGAACGAAAAACTTCACCAAAGGCTTTAATAGAAGGTGCATCCGACAGTATCCCGATGACAGAGAATATTTTAAGATCTCCCATTACCCACGGGGATACTCCTATCTGGTACTACAATGAATCCGAAAATTTAAACATTGAGGAAATCGCCGAAACTATTCCGGAGAATCAGGTTTTTCTCAACGAATTAGCTATGGCAGACTATCCAAAAACGCCTGATAATCTGCCTGAGAGCTTTGTCCTTACCCAGCATGATGATCAAATCGATATTGCCAATTATCGAAATGTGAAGGATTCAGTATGGGTACAATACAGTCAAGGAAAGCTTATATTCTTAGAATTTAAAAATTACAGCAATACAGATTTTAGGCTGGAGGATTTGCCAGTTTTCCAAATAACTTTGGATGATTACAAAAAGCGATATCCTGGTTCTTATAGCTTACGAAACTTATTCCCTTCTTATCTTTTTCAGGATTATAATAAACTAGATAGTGTAGAGACCATAGACCTGACTTTTCTATGGGTGGAAGGTGCAAGGATGGATATCATCTGGCTGAATAAGTATGCGGCGCATGTAGAGCTTAGGTTTTTTTGATAGGGAAACAGCTAACCATAGAAGTTATCTTCCTTCGAGGAGAATAGTTAGTTATCTATTTTATCTTAAAGCGAAAAATGGAATTAAGCAAAGAGCATTTGGAATTCGAAAAAATCATTGAGAGTATAGTTGGACTTAGAGTTTATTCAGTAAGTTATTATTCTAGGGTGGAGAGAATGATTACATCTAAATCCTTCCAAGAATCCCATTTTAAGCAAATTGATTCAGTCGATTTTTCAGTTTTGATACAAAGTCAGAATAATAAAAAGATTGAAATTTTATGGGATAGTTCATTTTTTCAATACGGAGTTGGCATAAAGATAAATGAAGACAGTCCTTTTGAGAATTATCAAATTACAGATGTGAGTAATTCCCTTATTTGGAATAATACGATAGGACAAACTATTGAAAATATTACTGTTAATTGGGATGTAGCAATTGAAGAAAACTTAGATGGAATTATTATAAGAAAGATTCTTTATCCTCAATCACTTGTTCTATCATTTTCCAATTCAAACAAAGTTTTTATTTCCGCAGCTGGGTTTTTAGAAAGGAATGATGAGCAAGTATATCCATACTTAGACAAATTAACTATTACCCAAGATGAAGCATTGGCAAAGCAAACTAGAATGATACCCCCATTTTCAGTGAAGATCAGAAGTCAGAAGGGATGACCTACCATCAGATACCGTTAGGCTGGACGGGGATGATCGATCTTTTTTCCTATGATGAGCGACACCTGAGAAGTATCAAAGTAGAAAACGGTCAACTAATCTCTCATATCCGCTATCAGACCGAGGAGCCGAAAGTTTCATCAAGAGCGTATTCTTTATTCACCAACTGTCAACCTGGGTATTGGGTAGATTTCCCATATTTTGCAATGGAAGAAGAGGTAGGTGTCGAGTCTCAGCAATCTGTGTGGGTTCAGGAGTGTTATGTGAACCTCTATGAAAATAATGAGCCAGTAGGCACCGAAACCCCTTCGTCAGGAGGAGGAGGAACGAGTTCACTTCCGCCTTCAACAGGGGACTCAGATAAAGAGGAAGACATTTGTGAAGAGGAGTTTTGCATTCCTTTTCCGGAGGAAGATCGTTATTTCGAAACGACAAATACACCAGATGATGGGTTTAATTTTCAGGGAGAAAAGGTTAAAATACCAACCACTCTAATCCTTCAAAATGGAGATCAAATTAAGATAGAGTTTGGTATTACCCAATCTGATAGAAAAAGTGCTAATCAAGAAGTAGCGAAATTATTATTAGAAGGGATCAAACATGCAATTGAGAAGGCGAACTTGAAATTAAGTGGAAATGAAAAAATTACCTCAATATATATTGCAGCTACCACAAATGGCACCCATGGACCCGGAAGTAATCATTACAATGGAACGGCAATTGATATAAGTAGAATAAATGGTGTAAAGATGTCAGTTTCAGGAATAACCAACCAAATTATTCAACTTCAGATTGCTATGGATAATTTCCCGAATGTAAGAGAAAATTTTGGACCCCATTTTAAACATAAATTTTCAATAGAAACAGGAAAATGGAATTACAGTCATCCTGTTGGGGGACATTCAGACCATATTCATTTCTCAGTAAGATAAGCCCAAGAATATGAAAAAATACTTGAATCGAAACATGGCTATAACTTTGGTCTTGGCCTTTAATGTTCCATTATTTTCCTTTGCTCAACAAGTCAAATTGAAAGATCTTACTGAGGATTCGAAGGCGAATTACTTTTTTGCCAATATTCAAAATGTCGAATTTCTGTCTTACCCATTATTTGAAAGAGCACTTTTCATCAATGCCATTTTAATATATGACTCTGAGGCTACACCAGCTGATTATTTTGAAGGAACGGATGAGGTTTTGTCTAGTATTTTGATCAGTATTAGACCGGATGGAGACTACTATACTGAGAGTAAATTGTATAAGTTGGAGGGATTAGAAAATCCTAAAATATTGGCAATCCAAGAGGGGGTCTTCCCAGATGTAATTGTAGAAGTCGAGTACGGAAAGAAGAATAAGAGAAAGACAGAAAGGGTCAGACTCACTTCAGAATAGAATAAGGTATTCTCTCAATCTCTTGTTATAATGTTTTCAAACTCAGACAAAGTTTTTATTTCTGCACCTGGATTCCTAGAAAGGGATGATGAGCAAGTTTATCCATATTTGGACAAATTAACTTTTACACAAAATGAAGCATTGGCAAAGCAAACTAGAATGATACCCCCATTTTCAGTGAAGGTCAGAAGTCAGAAGGGATGACCTACCATCAAATATTTCTGGCGCTCTGAGGAATAGGGTGTTTAGTTTATCGACAAGATATTCGGCTTACACCGAAAAAGCATCCATGCTAGGTAGTAAAAGTTAGACCGTAGGAGGTGATACACTTCCAATGGAACAATTACTTAAGGAATTTCAAAGGGGCTTTCCCCATCGCAAATTAAAGCTTTTCTTAGTAGTGGGATCCCAAGAATAGTAACTAATGCAAGATGGGGGATTCAATTATTTGTGGAATTTCAGGGGAAAGCAATAGCGTTAATATATCTAATGGTACAAACCATGGAAAGATCATAACTAACCTATTAAACCCTTGATATGGACTATAACGAACTAAAAAGTTTAACCGGTTTACAGACAAGAATAAATCTTGTATTGATTCATTGGGACCCAATAGGAATTCAGAATTTCGGGGTTTTTGCTCACAATGTTTATATGGAATATGTCAGATATATTGATCCAATTATTGAAGTTATTTCTGTGAAGAGTGAGCTCGAAAAATTGCTTTTAAATTTGGCAACTGATGTTACCGGACTTGATATCGAAAATAAAAAATTAAGGTTAGAAATTGAACGTCTTGTTAAAAGGCTTATAGAGATTTATAAAGAAGAGGAATTCAAAAGATAATCAAAATAAAAGAAGCCGAGACTATTGAGGAAGTGTATGAGCCTTTTCTAATTCAGGAAGGCAATATGAAACGAACAGCCCGAGGAAGAATGGCTACTGAACTGGCATACAGGCATCTAAAAATCAAGCCAGCCCAAGGAATGGGAGGTTTGTTTGATATTTAATTAAAGAACAAGATCACTTTTCTTTCGTAAATTAAGTGTCTGAAAGAATTTTGCTTATGAATATTTCAAACTTAAAATCTGCAATAATTTCCAAAGTCTCTTCTTTAAATGATGAGAAGCTTTTAGAGGAAATTAATAGAATTCTTGATCTTGAAGTAGATCTTGTCTCCAGTTATATATTAAGTTTAGAAGAAAAGAAATCAATTGAAAAGGGCTTAGAAGACATCCATGAAAATCGAATTTATTCCACTGAGCAAGCAGAAAAGTTGTTAAGGGAATGGTTAGGAAAATAGAATGGACCCTTTCGTCCATTCAAGATAGGCTCGAAATCTATACTTATTGGAAGAATCGAAATAAATCCACACTATTTAGTGAAAAGCTAGAAGCTATTTTTCTCAAGGCAGCAAATATAATCGCTGAAAACCCACTTATTGGGATAGAGTCAGATTATGAGGGAGTGAGAGTAAAAGTGATGAAAGGATTCAAAATTTTTTACTCCTATTCTGAAGACAAAATACAAATACTCAGAGTATGGGATCCAAGGCAAAACCCCAGAAAGCTAAAATCTGAGATAGCTTTAAAAAAAAAGGCCTAGAATAATTCTCTAGGCCATTTTACTTTACTTTTTCAGCGAAGCCATATCAATCACAAATCGATAATGAACATCACCCGCGATGGTGCGCTCATAAGCTTCGTTGATTTTGTCAATAGGAATAACTTCCACATCTGATACAATTCCATGCTCTGCACAGAAGTCGAGCATTTCTTGAGTTTCTTTGATACCCCCTATTAAGGAACCTGCTAAACTTTTTCTTCCAAAAATCAAGGAAGTAGCGTGAATCTGTTCGGGAGTTGGCGGAACACCAAGCAATACCATCACTCCATCAGTGCGAAGAAGATTCAGGTAAGCAGAGTAATCATGCGACGCGGACACGGTATCAATAATGATATCATAAGACCCTTTCAAGCGCTTCATATTTTTAGGATCCGTAGTCAACTCAAAGTGATGAGCTCCCAATGAATCGGCATCCTTAGCTTTTTCTGGCGAACGACTTAACATGGTAACTTCCGCTCCCATTGCAGAGGCAAGTTTCACGGCCATGTGTCCCAATCCTCCCAATCCTACAACTGCTACTTTATCCCCTTTCTTGACATTCCAATGCCGTAAAGGAGAATATGTGGTGATCCCTGCGCAAAGTAATGGAGCTACCCCTTCCAAAGGAAGTTTATCCGACACACTCAATACAAAATTTTCAGTGACAACTATGGAAGAGGAATAGCCTCCATAGGTAATGGTTTTCTTGTCTTGTAAGTATGAATTATAGGTGCCTGACATTCCATTTTCACAAAATTGCTCCAAATCAGCTTCACAGTTTTGGCACTTTTGGCAAGAGTCCACCATGCAGCCAACCCCTACAGTATCACCAACTTTAAATTTGGAGACTTCCTGTCCTACGGCAGTTACTTTTCCTACGATTTCATGACCCGGAACTACTGGATACATGGTAGAGCCTCCCCATTCATTTCTTGCAGTGTGGATATCAGAGTGGCAAACTCCGCAATACAAAATTTCAATTTCAACATCCTTTGCCCCGACAGATCTTCTTTCTAGATCGTAAGGTCCAAGAGGTTTTTCTGCCTCAAAGGCAGCGTAAGCTTTAACAGTTTTCATAAAAAAGGATTTGTGGTTTGAGATGAAACATCATTTAGATGGATAAGTTTTCAATAAAAAAGCCATCGGGTTTCGATGGCTTTCCAATTACTTTATTTCTTGAGCAGCTTCTTGGTCCAGATACCAGACCAAAGAGTCACTGCTGGGATTGACCATGCTGGCAGGGTAACTGTTATATTCTCCTTCTCTTCGAATGACCTCCCTTACTTTTTCTTTTTTGCTTGCACCAGTGACCAAGAAAACAACGTGTTTGGCTTGATTAATTACTCTACCCGTTATGGTGACTCTTTTTTGTCCTGAATCAGGGTGGGTAGCTACTTTACAATTTCTGGATGAATCCCAGAGATAAATGGAGTTGGGAAAAATGGATGCGGTATGACCATCATCACCCATGCCTAATATCACCAAGTCAAACTGAGGTATTCCTTTTTCCAAAGGAAGCGTTTTCTCCACAAGCTCCCCATATCTCAAAGCTTCTTCCTCAGGATCATTTTCTCCCAAAACACGAAATACATTGGCTTCAGGAATGGGTAGCTTAGAAAGCAGATGATCTACAGTCATTTTATAATTGCTTTCTGAATCTGTAGGCGGAACACACCTTTCATCTCCCCAAAAGAAAAAAACTTTGGTCCAGTCAATCTTATTTCTGTATTCTGAAGCTAAATAATCGAAAACAGTTTTTGGAGTACTTCCTCCTGATAGAGCTACAAATAGCTGCTCTTGGGATTGAACCAATTCCGCAAAATAAGCCGAAAAAGACTTGGCTACTTCTGTTTTATTTTCGAGGATTTTAATTTCCATTGCTCTATTGTAAGGTTTAAATTAACATAGAATACAAAAGCCTGACTCATCAGTAAGTAAGTCGCCGGGGTTTCTCCAGCCAAAACTGTCTTCTATCAATTCATCTGAGTTTTTAGGCCCCCATGTTCCAGCTGCATATCCATAAGTATTGACAGATGGATTGTTTTCCCAGCACTCCAGAATAGGATCTACAAATCTCCAAGCTGCTTCCACTTCATCTGCCCTTGCATAGAGTGTGGTATCTCCCTGCATGGCATCCAATAAAAGACGCTCATACGCATCCATGACTTGGGCGGAATCCAAGTCTGAATAATAGAAGTCCATGTTGGCTTGCTCGACATGAAATCCCAGACCAGGAACCTTAACCCCAAATTTCAAAAGAACTCCTTCATCTGGTTGAATCCTTATAATAAGCTTATTATCCTTTTTGTAGACATCCTGGCTTTTGAAAACCTCGTGGTGTGGGGTTTTAAAATGGATTACTACTTCTGTTACCTTGGTCGGCATGGCCTTTCCTGTTCGAACGTAGAACGGAACATCTTTCCATCTCCAATTGTCAACGTAGAATTTGAGGGCAGCAAATGTTTCTGTGGTAGATTCAGGATTTACACCTTCTTCTTCCCGGTATCCTTTGACTTTCTTTCCTCCAATTGTGGATCCTACATATTGGCCTCTTAAGGTATTTTTAATAATAGTTTCCTCATCTTTCATGATGCGCAATGATTTCAAGGCTTTTACCTTTTCATCTCGGATTTCTTCTGCATCAGAACTGATGGGTGGCTCCATTACGATCAAGGATACAATTTGAAGCAAATGGCTTTGGAACATATCTCTTAATGCCCCAGACTTGTCATAATATCCACCTCTTTTCTCTACTCCTACTGTTTCTGCATTGGTGATTTCCACATGATGGATATAGCGTCGATTCCACAAGGGTTCGAAGATTGAATTGGAGAAGCGGGTTACTAATAAGTTTTGAACCGTTTCTTTTCCCAGGTAATGATCAATTCTATATACCTGTCCTTCATTGAAATAATAATGGAGCCCATCATTCAATGCTTTCGCAGACTTCAGGTTATATCCAAATGGTTTTTCTACGATCAATCTTCTCCAGCCTTTTTCTTCCTTGGTCAATCCTGCATCATGAAGGTTTTTGGCGATGGTTTCATATAAGCTGGGAGGAGTAGATAGATAAAAGATCAGATTTCCGTCTGTTCCATGTTCCTCATCCAGCTGATTGATTCTTTTGGCTAACTTTTCGTAAGAAGCATCATAATCGGTGCCTAGGTCTTCATAGTAAAGCTTATCGGCAAACTTCTGTACAAAGTCCTTTTCTTCCTTGGCTATTTTTTTCTGAAGAAATTCGCTTTCAAGTACGACCTTGGACCGAAACTCCTCACTTCCCATATTACTTCTACTCACTCCTAAAACCACAAAGTTTTCCGGTAAATGCTGGCCTTTGTAGAGGTTGTAAATGGCTGGAATTAATTTTCTGGCAGTCAAATCACCCGAAGCTCCAAAAATGATTAGCATTTGGTTTAGGGTTTTTTTCATGTGTTTATAATTTGTTTCTCAAAGGTCGCATGGAATCCCTGCCTGCGGCAGGCAGGTCGCAAATTTTCCCCGATACATCGGGGCATCCCAATGTGTGTAGCTTGCGTTGTGCTCGATTTCATCAAATCAGCGGGATTAGGGTGTGTTTTAGGAAGCAAAAATCTGAATCTTTCTCAATACTTTTTTGGAAAAAAGCAGGCATGCTCCGTAGGATAGGTTAATTTTGAATTCGAATCGTAAAAATAAGGCTTATTTATTTTAAACTTCGAGCAAATAAAAGATTAAGCCGGAAAAAGCGAGAAAGCATAAAAAAGATGGAGCAAAAGCAATTTGATTTTGGACTGATTGGCCTGGGCGTGATGGGCCGAAACTTTATTTTAAACGTAGCGGACAATGATTTCAAAGCCTTTGGCTATGATTTGGACCCCGAGAAAGTTTCAGCATTGATCGAAGAAGGCGGTAATCCCGAAAGAGTAAATGCTAGCTCAGACTTGAAAACATTTATTGCTGCCCTTTCTTCTCCTCGTAAAATCATGCTCTTGGTTCCAGCGGGAAAAATTGTTGAACAGGTGATTGAGAATTTGATTCCTCATTTGGATAAAGGAGATATAATTATTGACGGAGGAAATTCATTTTTCACCGATACGGATCGAAGGGATACCTATTTGCAAGAGAAAGGGATTCACTTTTTTGGTTCCGGTGTTTCCGGCGGGGCTGAAGGGGCCAGAAAAGGTCCAAGCATTATGCCTGGGGGGAATAAGGAAGCCTATGAGCATGTGCGTCCAGTTTTTGAAGCGGTTGCTGCCAAATACAAAGGTGAACCTTGTGTTGCCTACTTAGGTCCTAAGTCTGCAGGCAATTATGTGAAAATGGTCCATAATGGAATAGAGTATGCGCTCATGCAGCTAACCTCTGAGATTTATGACCTGTTGAAAAAGGCTGGAAATCTTACGAATGACGAACTTCATGAGGTTTATGCCTCTTGGAATAAGGATAGACTACAATCATTTTTGGTTGAGATCACATCAGAAATCTTCCTTCAAAAAGATGAGTTTTCAGATGGGAGATTGGTAGACCAGATTTTGGATAAAGCCAAACAGAAGGGAACAGGAAAGTGGACCTCTCAAAATGCGATGGACTTGGGGATACCTATTCCGACCATTGATATGGCGGTAAGTATGCGTGAGATCTCAGCTTTGAAAGATCAGCGAATCCAGGCAGATAAACTATATCATAGACCAGCTTTGGTGGCTATGGATAAGGATCAACTGATCCATCAGGCAGAACAGGCACTGTATTTTTCTTTTATAGTTTCTTATGCACAAGGCTTACACCAGTTGGCCGAGGCATCCAGAGAATACGGATATGAACTGAATTTGGCCCAGATTTCAAAAATTTGGAGAGCAGGGTGCATTATTCGTGCAGGTTTGTTGGCAGATATTGCTGAGGCCTTTGAGGCGGATCCTCAACTTACTAATTTGTTGCTATCTCCTTCTTTTGTCAAGCAGGTGCAGGACTGTCTACCAGCGGTGAGAAAAACAGTGATATACGCTGCTGAATTTGGAATTCCTGTTCCGGGATTATTTTCTTCATTAAGCTATTTTGATGCATTCACTTCAGGAAGATTACCTTTAAACCTAATCCAGGCTCAGCGAGATCATTTCGGTTCGCATACCTACGAAAGAATCGATAGAGAGGGAATCTTCCATACCGAGTGGGGGGAGTAAGTTAATGGTTATTAGTTATTAGGATAGCCTTTTAGAACATGCTCGCGGCGACGCAGCGGTTTTATCTCCCGCAAAGAATTTAAGAAGCAAAGAAAAAGTTTAAAGTTTAGTCGTCACTGCGAGCGCAGCTTGCGGAGCGTGGCAGTCTCAATTTCTCTAGCTGAGTCGCAACGGCGCTACTATAATTTCTCCCGCAAAGACTGGAAGAGGCAAAGAGGCTATGTTTCCTATGTTCCCTCTATGGTTCTTTAAATTGCTTGGGGAAACGCAGGGGAAAAGTTATTGGTTATTGAGTAATAGGTTATTAGGATCGTCCCCCTATTCCGAAGACAGGAGTTCTAAGTCTGACTCTTTTTGCATCAGAGGCAAAGGTTATTGAGTTATTAGTTATTAAGGTCGGTCCATTATTCATGATGAAGGATTTATTTCCTAATAACTGGTCTTTCATTTTTAGCATCGGAGGAACGTTGGAAAAAAACTTTGCGATCTCCTTTGCGCCCTCAGCGGCTCAGCGGTAAAAAATAATCTCGAAAATAGCGCAGCGGCATCGCGGTAACGGCTCCCGCAAAGAAAAGAAGTGGCAAAGAGTTTAGAATGCTATGTTTTCTATAATTCCTATGCGGTTTAAAAAAAAATGGCTCGCAGAGGCGCGGCGACGCAGCGGTTTTATCTCCCGCAAAGATGGAAAGTGGCAAAGAGTTTAGAATGTTATGTTTTCAATCTCTTGTAAGCGATTAAAATATGCTTTCAGGTTAGTAAATTAAAGAATGACAGAAGCAAGATTTTTCAAAGATTTCGCAAAACGCAACGCAGATTCTTTGAGCGCATAAACCTGCAATTTTCACCAATCTGATGGGTATTTTGACATTTTTAAGTTAAAACATTATCGCAGAATTCTGATCAGGCTTCAATTTTCTAAAAGATAGAATATTTCCACGAGGCATATAGATGAGAGTTAATTGCTCATGGTTTAATGTTTCCAGATAATAACAAAAAACAAATCCCTCTTCATCTTTAATTTGGAGGTACTTCTGATCTTTCAAATCCGTTTCCTTGTATTCGCTACAAGTGTTTTCCCAATCAAGAATGTTAAAAACCCCTGAACTTGATTCGTTTTGGCCCTCATATTCACTTTGAAATAAGAAAGGGTTAGAAAACTCCCAAATGAGCTTTTGATCTTCCTCACTTATCCATTTTCCAATTATAGCCCGAGGTACGAATTCTTGTGAAAAGCCAATTGGAATACCCGAAAAACCAAAAAGAAACAAGAAAATAGCAATCAATTTTTTCATTCGATAGATTGATCTTTTGGGAATCGAGAACGGACTGGTTGTCCATTACTATATACAGTAGTCCCAATCCAGCTTTCATCCCAATTATATAAATTAAATTCTCCGGAAAAATTATTGGGGATATTCAAGTAGCCTATCAGGTGAAAATTATTCGCTGAAAAGATGTGCTCCGTGTCTTCAGAATTAATTTTTAAAAAATATGGTGCATATTCCTTTTCCTGTTTTTTTACCAAAACTAGAGAGGTTCGAACGGATTTAGGGGGCTTTTTATTTCTTGTGACGCCAAACATCATCCCATTTGGGTAGTGAACCGGAATCTCAATAGCTGTGCGATTTTTGGAATCAATCAAAATCAAAGCTCTTTCCCAATTGAACTCCCGAGTCAAAAATTTGGGATCTAATCTATCTGATTTAGTTTGTAAAGCTTTCAAGTCCATGGCTTCTTGATTTTGCTGTAACCATTCTCTCGCTTCTATGACTTCAGGGCTTAATCTCTTCAGATCTGGATTTAAACCGTCTTGCACACAAGCGGAAACTGAAAGAACAAAAATTAATAGATATACAATTTTTCGCATGGAGTATTTAATAGTAAGATTATCCGTATAATAAAATAAAATCCGAAACAATTACCAAGGAGCTAGTTGGTTTTTAATTTTGTTTTATCTCCATCAAAGAGGCAAAGTTTTTTTTTCAATTGTCTATTCTAAACTAAAATCACTGATTTTCTCAGTGAACTCTTTGCTCCCTACGCGTCTTTTGGGGTTAAAATCAATCCACCTTTAACTTAGATTTCAAGTTTAAGACATAAAAAATCTCAAAAGTCCCTGTGTCCTTCGTAAATCTTAAATCAAAATTCTAAAATAGCTATTGAAGTGTAAGAGTTTTTACAACACCTCTTTTACCCTACTTTCATTCGAAGCTCGCCTTGTCTTTTAACGATTTTCAGGTCAAAATACTGATTGATAAAAGCCTTGCAATTATTCTCAGCCCATTCAGCTCGGGATTCTGTGTCATACAGAACGGTCATTCTAAGCATGGTTTTAACATACTGCTCGTGATTACCCAGCTCCTTCACGTAATTGATAAATGAATTTTCCCAATCCTCTTTAAACTTTTCGAAATGAGATTTTCCGTCAAAAAGTAATTCCAATTGATTATCTCCATGCTTAAATCGGTAGATTCCACAAAGCTGACGGTAAATCATACGGATTCGGTCTGTTGGAAATTCAAAGCTGTCAAGAATCCTAGCATAGGTCTGATCCATTAGCTGCAATGGATTGTACAGGTATGTGTAGGAGCGCTTTAGCTCATAAATCATCTGCTCCAAAAGTTCCTCCTCCAGCACAAACTGAGCCTGTCTCAGGATATAGTTTTTGTCTAATGGAAAGAGTTTTTCGATCATAAAGCCTTGAATAACTGAGCAAAAATAGAAAAAACTGATGAAAGTCTCGGAATAAGCTTGAAGTTTTAACGTATAAAAACAAATATTAGTCTGAAAATCACCCCAAAAGAAAAAACTACCAATCGGCAGGTCTTCGTGCTTGATATGCTGCCATTTGATCCAATAAATCCACTGGGTCATCAGAAACTATCAGAAGCTCTTCCTGCTCGGGATACAAGAATCCAGAATCCATCGCGTGGTTCAAGAAATCAATCAATTTGTCATAATAACCATTGACATTGTATAAGGCCAAGGGCTTTTGAATATAATGCAACTGGTTGAGCGTCATGATTTCAAAAAGCTCTTCGAGGGTTCCTATTCCGCCAGGCATGGCAATAAATCCATCTCCTCTTTCTGCCATCAGCCATTTCCTATCTCTCATCGTTTCTACCACAATCAACTCCGTGCAGCCCGTATGAGCGACTTCCCGATCAACTAGCTTTTGGGGAATTATCCCAAGGACTTCTTTATTTCCTGCCAGCATCTCATCGGCTATTACCCCCATCAATCCTACTCTTCCTGCTCCATACACTAAAGAAAGGTCTCTTTTGATCATTTCATGAGCTAAAGCTCTTGCAGCAGATTCAAATACAGAAGAATTTCCTTTTTTAGATCCGCAATAAATGGTGACTTTTTTCATACTATTAAAATCTGTTTTCGAAGTTAGAGCTTTGATCCTGCATACCCAAGTTCAATCGTGTCAGCCCATAGATATTTTTCTATTTTTGAATTATGAAAATCTGTTTTGCTACTAATAATGCCAAGAAAATAGAAGAGGTAAAAGCTGCTCTTGGTGATAAATTTCAAATTGTTTCTTTGCAGGATATAGGTTGCCACGAAGAATTACCGGAAACTGGAAATACGCTCGAACACAACGCATTTCAAAAAGCCCGATATGTCAAAGAGAATTATGGAGTAGATTGTTTTGCAGATGATACCGGCTTGGAAGTGGAGGCTTTGGATGGGGCTCCGGGTGTGTACTCTGGAAGGTACTCTGGAGAACCCCGATCAGACGAGCGGAATATTGATAAACTTTTGGAGAATCTGAGAGGTAAAGCAAATCGTAAAGCGAGGTTTAGAACTGTCATTGCATTGATTCTGGATGGAAAAGAACATCAATTCGAAGGAATAGCGGAAGGACAGATACTTGATAAGCGGATTGGTGAAAAAGGTTTTGGATACGATCCTATATTTCAGCCAGAAGGATATGAGAAGACCTTTGCAGAATTGAGTATGGATGAGAAAAACCAAATTTCCCACCGGGGAAAGGCAGTAAATCAATTGATTAAATTTCTAAGCCAAAGAAAATTCTGATAAAAGGGTGAAAATGATTTAACTTTGTGCCCATGCAAAAGCCATTTATCGTCGGGATTACTGGGGGTTCTGCTTCAGGAAAGACCCTTTTCTTAGAGCGTTTATTGAGTACTTTTGAACCCGGCGAGGTTTGTCTGATTTCTCAGGATAATTATTACAAACCCAGACATTTGCAGCCAGTAGATGCTCAGGGGGTGCATAATTTCGATACTCCTTTTAGCATTGATTTTGAAGCCTATGCTTCTGATATCCGTAAAATCCAGGCTGGAGAAACTGTACAAAGGGAAGAATACACTTTTAATAACGCCGCTAAAAAGCCAAAAATGTTGACTTTCAATTCAGCTCCAGTGGTAGTAGTGGAGGGAATATTTGTTCTTTATTATCCCGAATTGGCAGATTTGTTGGATTTGAAAATTTTTATCGATGCCAAAGATCATATCAAACTAAAAAGAAGAATCATCCGGGATAAAGTAGAAAGAGGCTATGACCTGGATGATGTGCTTTATCGATACGAAATGCACGTCATGCCTACATATGAAAAGTATATCAAGCCTTTCAAAAATGAGGCGGACCTGATCGTTCCAAACAATCATAGTTTCGATAAAGCGCTGGAAGTGATCCGTACTTATTTGAGAGCCAAGTCCGGTAAATAAGCTAAAAAATCATAGCTAAACTACTTGGGAATCAAAATATGGCTATATTTGCAACCCATGAATAGCAGGAAGACAAATAGCAATCTTTTGAAGCAGCGGATTACCGTTTTGCTTGCTTTGCTTTTGTGTTTCTTCATCTCTTCAGTAGAATATACTGCTTTGGATGAGTCGGTTCAAACCGAGCAACATACCAATTCTGATCAAGAACAAACTTTTTTGAGCGTTGCAGTGGATGCCGTAGTTCCATTTGCGGTTCAGGTGACCCACACAGTATTCTATTTGATTTATGAAATTGTCAGCTTCGAGCCCAGATCTTTTGTAGCAGAAGCTGTTTCCATTATTCAGCCCAATCAGCTGGTTGAAATACTTTTTGAGCGGATTATATCCACTAAAGGACCCTAAAATCCTCTTTTTTCTAATTTAAATCTGCAAGCTGCTCTGCAGCATTGCCTAATTCTGTATTCACAAATAATAATTTAATATCTAATCCCTATGCAAAACAAAGGTGTCATTGTGTTTTTGACAGTGATTATTACAGGCCTCTGTCTGTACTATCTGTCATTCACATTTGTATCTAATGGCATTCAGAAAAATGCATCCGAGTATGCAACTGATGCTTCCGGCAATGTTGATTTTGCCAAAAGAAGAGCTTATCTGGATTCTATCTGGAGAGAGCCTGTTTACAATTTCCTAGGTGCTGATTTTACTTATCAAGAGATCAAAGAAACCGAACTAGGTTTGGGTCTGGATCTTCAAGGTGGTATGCACGTGACTTTGGAAGTTTCCCCAGTGGAAATCGTCAAAGGTCTGGCAGGAAATCCCAAAGATGAAGGCTTTAACAAAGCAGTAGAAGATGCCAGACAGACAGCAAAAACCTCTACTGATAAATTTGTAAACCTATTCTATTCCGCTTGGCAGTCTAATAATCCAAACAGAAAATTAAGCAGCATTTTCGCAACAGCTGCGAACAGAGGAAGAATCTCTTTGGAGTCTTCTGACTCTGAGATTTTGGATATCATCGACAAAGAAGTTGAAAATGCGATCGATCGTTCTTTCAACATTTTGAGAACTCGTATCGATCGTTTCGGTACTTCTCAGCCAAATATTCAGAGAATCCAAGGTTCTGGAAGAATCCAAATCGAGCTTCCAGGTGTGGATAATCAGGAAAGAGTTAGAAACTTGCTGCAGGGTGTAGCTAAGCTTCAGTTCTGGGAAGTGGCTGAATTGAATGATTTAGGCGGTTCTTTGGAAGCAGTAAATGCGGCTTGGGTTGCTGATAACAAATCTTCTAACACTCCTGCTGCAGCTGATACAGTTTCCACAGAAAATATGTCTGAGGAAGATTCTCTAAGAAATGCTTTGGAAAAGCAGTTGGCAGAGATTGATCCGTTGAATCCTAGCACAGATGTTTCTCCAGTTTTCAGCTTGTTGTATCCAAATTATGGTTTGGCTTATCAGGTGAGAGATACCGTTGTGATCAACAGAATATTGAAAAACCCTGATTACAATTCTCTTTTACCAAGAGACATCAAATTGCTTTGGGGAGTAAAACCATTCACTCCGGAAGGAACTAGCGACGAGGTTCTTGAACTTTACGCTATCAAGGCTCCAAGAGGAACAGATGAAGCTCCTTTGGAAGGAGATGTGGTGACAGATGCCCGTCAGGTTTTGGACCAAACTTCCAGACCTGCAGTTTCCATGCAGATGAATGCTGAAGGAGCTAGAAAATGGAGATCCTTGACCGCTGCTAATATTGGAAAAAGAATTGCAGTTGTACTAGACAACTATGTATATACAGCTCCGGTAGTAAACGGAGAAATTCCTACAGGACAATCTGAAATTTCAGGTTCTTTCAGCCTTCAGGAAGCTCAGGATTTGGCTAATATCTTGAAGTCAGGTTCTCTTCCAGCGCCTACTCAAATCGTAGAAGAAAGTATCATTGGTCCAACTTTGGGTAAAGAAGCTCAAAGTCAAGGTGTGTTCTCTATGATTTCCGGTTTGGTGATCGTAGTGCTATTCATGTTGGCTTACTATTCTAAAGGTGGACTTGTAGCAATTGCTGCATTGGTGTTCAACATCTTCTTTATTCTAGGAATTCTAGCTCAGTTAGGTGCCGCACTTACATTGCCAGGTATCGCAGGTATTGTGTTAACAATTGGTATGTCCATTGATGCGAACGTTCTGATTTTCGAGCGTATCAAAGAAGAACTCAGAAATGGAGCAGGATTGATTGCTGCAATTAACTCTGGTTACAATAAGGCATTCTCTGCTATTTTGGACTCCAATGTTACCACCTTCTTGACCGGTGCTATTTTGTACGCCTTGGGTCAGGGTCCTGTTAAAGGATTTGCAATCGTATTGATGATCGGTATTGCTTCTTCCTTCTTCTCTGCGGTATTCATCACAAGAGTAATTGTGTCTTGGATGAGTAAAAAAGGTGATAAGAGCTCTATCAGTTTCTCTTCTCCAATTGCAAAAAATACATTGAGCAGCTTAAACTTCGATTTCTTAGGAAAGCGTAAAGTTGCTTATTTGATCTCTTCAGGAATTATAATCCTTGGTTTAGGGATTGCAGCTATTAATGGATTGAAATTCGGTGTTGATTTTACTGGAGGTAGATCTTACATCGTAGCTTTTGATGAGCCAGTAGTTCCTTCTGAACTGAAAGTCGGTTTGGATGGTGAATTTGATGGTTCGGTAGAGGTAAAAACATACGGTGCAAACAATGTATTGAAAGTTACTACTTCCTACTTGATCAATGAAGATGATGATGCTTCTAACAAACAAGTAGAGGAAAAAGTAAAATCAGGAATTGCAACAGTGACTGGATTGACATTCACTGATGATGCTGAAAACCTTTCTTCTGGACAGTTTGCTATCACAGGTTCATCCAAAGTAGGAGCTACAGTTGCAGATGATATCAAAGCTTCCTCTGTGGAGGCGATGCTAGCTGCATTGATTGCCATCTTCCTTTATATCTTGGTAAGATTCCGTAAGTGGCAATTCTCTTTGGCTTCCATCATTGCATTGATTCACGATACCTTATTTGTGATTGCAGCCTTTGCTATTGCAAGTGCATTTGGGGCAACCTTCGAAATCGATCAAGTATTTATTGCAGCGGTGTTAACAGTGATTGGTTATTCCATCAACGATACCGTGATCGTATTTGACCGAATCAGAGAGAATATCGAAAACAGAGGAACTGGCAAGCTTGTGAAAATCTTCAATGATGCCATTAATCAGACATTAGGACGTACTTTGATTACTTCATTCACAACATTGATTGTGGTAATTGTACTCTTGATATTTGGTGGTGAAGTGTTAAGAGGATTCTCTTTCGCATTGTTCATAGGTATCCTAGTAGGTACTTATTCTTCAGTATACATCGCTACTCCTATTGTAGTAGACTTGATGAAGCGTGAGATTGAAAGTGAAAAAGAGAAAGAAGCTAAAAAAGTCAGCTAATCTCTAGTCTATATAATTGTAAAGCCACTCCTTTTTGAAGGGAGTGGCTTTTTTAATTACTTGCTATGCAGACTTAGCTGGATAGGGTTTTGAGGCGATTTTATTTTAAGAATTTTCCCTAACCGGATACCTAGTAAAGATTAGCAATCAATTTTTAGTATAAGAAATCTGAAAGCATTTCTATTCGAAAGAAATCGGCTTCGATAGAAAGGATTCTGAAGCCTCTTTATTTCAGTCTATAAATTCCGTTGCTTTCCAGTCTATATTCTCTTGCCAGTTCTGGGTAATCTTTCAGTAGCTTTTCAAAAACTCCTTCCTGATCCAAAATAAGCGAAGGCCTTTGGCTTTGGATCAACTGGAATAATTTGGCACGTTGCGGCAGGCTTCTATCCATTTCCAGGAATAGCTTGCTCAGATGGAAATTTAAAAAAGGTCCTTCGAAGCTTCCATTTAGGTATGGACTGGTATCATCTCCTAAAATCATCATTCCTTTTCCCTCATATTTGGAGGAGAGATTTTCTTTGATGAAGTAGTCGGATTCTTTTTTTACTTCCTCAGACATCCACCACCAGCTAAATGCAGGCAAAGCGATAATAAGAAGATAAAAAGCAATGGTGGCAATGCTTTTTTTGACAGTCAGAAAAAATGGTGTAATCAAATAACTAAGTCCCGGAAGTAAAATTACCAATTGAAATCCAGCCTGTCTTTTTGAAAAGAAAATACTCAGCACAGCAAAAATTAACCAAATGACCATCAATTGCCTTTGTTTTTGTTGATTGATGGTGGAAGCTCTAAAGACTGAACTGAAAAATAATCCTACCAAAGCAAGTAAAACCGGAAGCGCACCTAAAATCAACCAATTCAGATAGGGTTGATATAGGTACTTTTCGGATACAAAAATCAATGGCCATATTTCTATTGCTTCATCTAATCCATTATTCCAATAGTAAAAAACAGAGATCAATAATATGGGCAAGAGATATCCCATGAGAGAAAGCATCAGTTGTCTAAATGAAAACCCACTGATAGCAATGCCTACTAAAATCATGTAGGGAAGGAAAACCACGTAGATAGGATGAAATCCTGTAGCAAGTCCTCCATAAATACCGATCAACAAGGTTGATTCGGTGCTGTCTTTTTGGAGTACTGTTTGGGAGAAAAGTTGGGATAAGGCCAAAACCAAGAAAGTACTTCCCAATAATGCTGGTGAAAGACTTAAGGTATCAAAGCTGATATGGAAAAGTGCCAACATGATGATAGCTGGCAAATAGGTGTTTTCATCATAAACCCGGTATTTGATTAATACGTTGTTCCAGAAAACAACTTGGAACAAGACTAAAATCCTTCCAAGAATTTCCAGCATGAGCGGATTCCTGCCAAAAAGAAAATCCAACAAGGAAAATAATCCTGCTGATAATGGCCCGGTATCATCAATAATGTGTTGGTAAAGAAAAACACCATTGCCAAGGCGCTCTCCTAATAACATCCAATTTAGCTGTGTAGCAGTAATCGGAAAATCCGAAAATAGGATGTAAATAAGGCTCCAAATCACCAGGAACAGCAATATTCCTATGAGTCGGAAAGGATCGTTTACTTTGAAAAATTGATACAAGGTGTTGGGTATTCGTTAAGGATTGCCCCGAAATTAAAGCTTGCCCAAGTATTTCGCTAAATTTGTACCACAAATACTTTATATGGAAAGTAAAAGACAACAAAAACACGCAAAACTCCTGCAAAAGGAGTTAGGAGAAATTTTTCAAAAAGAGGCTAGACATCTTGTTGGTAAAGCCATGGTTACTATTACCAGGGTGTTGGTTAGTCCCGACCTAGGTGTAGCCAAGGTTTATCTGAGCTTTTTGCTGGCAGATCCTCAGTCTACCTATGAGTTGATCAATGATCATAAAAAGGAAATCAGGCTTTATCTGAGCAAGAGAATCGGGAAATCTGTTCGAATTATCCCTGAGCTCGCCTTTTTTCCTGATGAATCCGCTTCTTATGCTCAGCATATGGACAAAGTCATTTCCGGTCTGGATATTCCACCTGCTCCTGAGGAAGAAGAAGAGGAGGACGAAGATTAATTTCAGCGATTGAATCTCAGTTATTTTATAGCGGCCCGATATTTCCGAAGTAAAAAAAAGCGGAATTTCATCACTGTGCTTTCTACCATCTCTATGGTGGGAGTTGCAGTGGGGACTATGGCATTGGTCATTGTCATGTCTGTTTTCAATGGTTTGGAAGACCTGATCCGTGGACTTTTTGCCAGCTTTGATGCCGAATTAAAGGTAGAAGCGAGCCTGGGTAAAAGTTTTGAGGTGGATGAAGAATGGCTTGGAGGAATTAGAGCCATTGAGGGCGTCGCTGTATTAACAGAAGTGATCGAGGACAATGCCTTATTAGACTATAAAGGCAATCAGTTGGTAGGAACGATCAAGGGTGTATCGGATAATTTTCTGGAGCAAGACCGATTTACCCGTGGATATTTTTGGGGAGACACCACACTGGGGACTGACCTGAGACCCGGGGCTATTCTGGGAAGAGGTGTTGGATTTTTTCTTTCAGTCAATCTGGATGATCAGAATGTTCCTTTAAAAGTTTTTTATCCCAAAGCACCCCGAAGTGCTGCTACCTTAGATCCAAGCCAGCTATATGCTTCGGCTGTTTTGGATCCGGTAGCTTTCTTCTCTGTGGAAAGACAATTCGATGATGAATATGTCATTGCACCCTTAAACTTTACCCGAGACCTTTTGAATTACGGAAATCGAAGAACTTCCCTGGAAATCAAAGTATCAAAAGGAAGTACTGTTGCGGAAGTTCAAAAAAGACTAAAAGCCCATTTAGGAAGTGATTTCACTGTGAAAAATACGGATGAACAGCATGCGGGATTATTGAGAACTGTGAAATTGGAAAAGCTTTTTGTATTCCTTACGCTCACGTTTATTTTGGCGATAGCCTCATTTAATATTTTCTTTTCTCTGAGTATGCTGGCCATTGAGAAGAAAAAGGACATTGCTGTTCTCAAAGCCATGGGAGCCCCAGATCGATTGATTCAAAAAATATTTTTGAAGCAGGGTGCTTTAATAGCCTTTACAGGCGCTTTGATTGGTTTGGTCATGGGCTATTTGATTTGCCTCGCCCAGCAATCCTTTGGTTTGGTATCCTTGGGAATTGCCTCTGCTGTGGTCGATGCTTATCCGGTCCGGATTGTACTTTCAGATTTTGTTTGGATCAGTTTAGCAGTCGTCACCATTACATTGCTTGCTTCTTGGAGACCAGCTTTTATTGCTTCCAGAGTAGATACTATCAAAGAGCTTTAAAAAATTAATTGCAGATTTTTTGCTTGACTTCTCCTATATTTTCCATTCCGAGTTGCACTGCTTTGGTCAGATCATTACAGGCTTCAGATGCGCGATTCAGTCTGTGTAAAGTAATCCCTCTGTGATAATATCCGCTGGCGTTGCTGGGATCAATACTGATCAATTGGATGAAATCAGCCAAAGCCAATTCGGTCTTGTTTTGATAATACCGGGCTTGTCCTCTCCCCAAAAGCAATTCAGGCTCTTGCTCAGTCAGAAACATGGCTTCGGTGAAATCCTGTTCAGCCTTGATCCAGTTTTTCAGTTTGGCATATGTTTTTGCTCGGTAAAACCAATTTTCCGCATCCTCTGGATGCAATGAAATAGCTTCTGAAAAGTCGGTCAATGCCCCTTTGAAGTCTGATTTGGAAAATTTATAATAGCCTCTAATCTTCCACGGCAGAGGGTTTTCAGGATCGGTAGAGATTGCTTTGGTCAATTCTTCCAATTTCTCCCTGTCCCCTCCCTGACGGATGCTCAAGACTCGCTGCTTAGCCAGATAATGATCCGGATTGATCTGCAAGGCTTTTTCCAAGGCAATCAAGGCTGCCTGATCCTGCTTTTCATCCATGAGTAGCTTGCCTTTTTCAGCATAGAAATCTGACTCAAGTGGACTATAGTATATAGCAGAGTCCAATAGGGAAATGGCAGTTTCAACTTGTCCTTGGCCAGCTTTACTCAAAGACAAAAGATATAAAATCTGAGAAGGGTTTTCGGATTGGTCAGTGAAAATAGAAGAAACTCCACTGTCTGTGCCGGAGGTTTTATAGATAATTCGGGTAGTCTCTCCTTTAGGTAATCTTCTATAGGTTTTAAAATCAGCCTCAGCCTCTTCAAATCTTTTTAATCGAAGGTATAAGCGCCCCCTATGCAAATAGACGGGAGTCATCTCGGGGTTGAGCGCCAAGGCTTGGTTGTAGTTTTCCAAAGCCAAAAAATCACTCATCCCATCAAATTGCTCGTAAACCTGTCCCAAGTACCAATAGCCTTCAGGGTCTCTTGGATTTTCTCGCAACCAGTTGTCAAAAAGGAGAAAAGCAGACTCATAATCCCCCTCATTATAGGCCTGAATTCCTAAATCAAAATCATTTTCTTGGGCGAAGGTCCTAATGCCCAACCCAAACATTAAAATGAAAATGAACACGTATTTTACCATCAGGTTTTTTTTCAAGGTAATTTTTTTCGAAACATGTAGAAAATCCACAGCATTTTTGGGATGTCATTCCGGAGATTTTATCCCATTGATTTACGATCAAAAATCAACTTTTGGTCAGGCCTTTCCAAAAAAAGGCCATAATTTTGAAAATGAGGCACGTTTATTGGTTTCTCAGCTTTCAGTAAATAGTAAAACACCTAATTTATGAAAAAAATTACCCTCAGCTTAATGGTTGGCATTTTCTCTTTTTTTTCTGCCAACATTCAGGCTCAGGAGTCCTCAGAATCTCAAAACTCATTGAACTCCGGTACCATCGATTCCCAATTTGAATACATCTACGATGCTTCCAATAATTATCAGGAATATAAAGTAGTCAAGAAAAGTAATCTGGATAAGTTAAGATCCAATATGCTGGATTCCATGAGGACCATGAGGGCGGAAGTTGTGGAGCTTAAAACCCAGCTGACTTCAAAAAATGATAGCATTTCCAGTTTAAATCAAGTTTTGGATCAAACTGAAGCTGAAAAGCAGGAAGCAATAGAAGCAAAGGATAATTTTTCAATTTTTGGAATAGCTATTCATAAGGCCGTTTATTCCTCTCTGATGTGGCTATTAGTAGGAGGTTTGGGACTTGCATTGGCATTTTTCTCCTTTCAATATTTCAGGAGCTTCAGGAAGATTCGTAAAGCCCAAAAGGACTTGGAAGAGGTTCAGGAAGAATTTGATCAGCATAGAAAAAACACCTTAGAGCGAGAGCGGAAACTCAAAAGGGAACTGATCGACGCCCAAATGGGGAAAGATTGATCATAGAATTATCCTTGATTTCGGAATTAATGTAGTTCATAAGTGCTTCAACTGCTTCTAATGATTATTTTGGTTCAAAGTTATTAGCATGAAGCAAGTCGATATAGTTGTAGTCGGTCTGGGAGCTGTTGGGTCAGCTGCCTTGTACTTTTTATCAAAATCTGGTTTTTCAGTTCTAGGATTAGATCGCTTTGACCCACCTCATGCGATGGGCTCTTCTCACGGTGAAACCAGAATTACACGGCTTGCAGTAGGCGAAGGAGAAGAGTATGTGAACTTTGCCCAAAGATCCCAGGAAATATGGAGACAAATGGAGCAAGATTCGGGAAATCAGCTTTTCATACCTAGTGGAGGAATTTTACTGGACTCAGGAGTTCAGCCATGGTCCAAGCATGGAGGAGAGGGATTTTTTGAGCGAACCAAAAGTATCGCGAAAAAGCGCTCCATTTCTCATGAATTGTTGGGTTCCGAAGAACTGGAAAAACGTTATGGGGTATTTGACTTACCTAAAACTGGGGCTGTTTATTTTGAACCTAGTGCGGGCTATCTTTTTCCTGAAAAAATAGTTGAAACCCAACTGGATTTGGCCCTGAAGCAAGGCGCGCAGCTGAGAGTTCATGCGCCTTTGATTGAATTGGAACAAACCGAACAAGGAGTCTGTCTTCAACTCAAGGAAGAAAAGATCATGGCTCAAAGAGTCCTGTTATGCAATGGTGGCTGGATCAAGGACTTTCTGCCAGAGAATCAAGCCAATAAATTCAAGATTTGTAGACAGGTTTTGCATTGGATAAAAATTGAGGATCAGTCTCTTGATTTTGGTAATCTTCCCGTTTTTATGTGGGGATTTGGACACCAAGCTGAGGATTTTATCTATGGCTTTCCCAGTTTGGATGGAGAGTCAATCAAAGTGGCCACAGAATCTTTCATAGATTCAGCACATCCGGACTTTTTGAATAGATCAGTGAACCAAACCGAACAGGAGGAATTTTGGAATCAAAAAATCCAGGGCAAAATCAAAGGGCTTAAAAAGGAGTTTCTCAAATCTGAGGTTTGTTTTTACACGGTGAGGGAGGATTCAAAATTTGTGATAGGCAAGCATCCTGATTCTCCAATGACTTGGATGGTATCCGCATGTTCCGGTCATGGATTTAAGCACTCTGCTGCTATTGGAGAGAAGATGAGTCAGCAGCTTTTGGCCAGCTTGGCCTAATTCCTCAGACAATCCGAGTCTTTTCCCTTTTTTCTAAGTAAAAGGTCTATTTTTGCAGATTGAAGTAATAGTACTATGGCCAAGAAGAGAGGAACTGCTTTGGAAGAGCACGAAAAGCGGAAGTTGAATAAGCAGAGTTTTCAGAAATTAAGTGGGATTTTCAGGTTTTTATTACCCTATAAATGGACCTTTATTGCGGGTTTATTTTTCCTCCTGCTGTCTTCTTTAACCTTATTGACGTTTCCTTTTGTTGCAGGAAAGCTGATAGATACCGCCCAAGGAGAAGACTGGATAGTTTCTGATATCAATACTATCGCATTGATGTTGGTGGGGATTCTGGCTGTGCAAAGTATTTTTTCCTTTTTCAGAGTATGGTTATTTGCACTTGTCTCTGAAAGGTCCATGCGGGATATCCGGCAGTCGCTTTACAATAGGCTTTTGAGGTTGCCGATGACCTTTTTTGACAAAAGAAGAACAGGGGAATTGATCTCTAGAATCACTTCCGATGTCAGTTTGCTCCAGGATACTTTTTCAGTGACCCTAGCAGAATTATTCCGACAGGTAGTTACGCTGATTGCAGGGATTGCTTTTCTGTTTTTCACCACCCCCAAATTGACCTTTTTCATGTTGGGGACCTTCCCAATTTTGGTATTGGTTGCGATGGTTTTCGGTCGATTTATTCGTGGACTTTCCAAAAAGACTCAAGACGAATTAGCTGCTGCCAATGTGATTGTAGAAGAAACTTTGCAGTCTATCAGTACAGTCAAATCATTTGTGGGAGAAGCGTATGAATCTAGCCGATATTCCAAAGGTCTCAACAGAGTGGTTCATGTAGCCTTGAAGACTGCCAAATTCAGAGGGGCATTCATATCATTTATCATTTTTGCACTATTTGGAGGAATCGTAGCGGTCATGTGGTATGGCGCAAGCTTGGTGGCTTCAGGCGAAATGAGTATTGGTGAATTAGTATCCTTTGTTTTGTATACCACTTTTATAGGAGGCTCTATCGCGGGCTTGGGTGATATCTACAGTCAGATCCAAAAAGCAATAGGAAGTTCTGAGCGGGTCTTAGAAATTTTGGATGAAAAAGTTGAGGAAAGTAGCGAGTTTCAGGTGGATAAGCTGGAGGGAAAAATTGAATTCGAACAGGTCGTTTTTTCCTATCCAACTCGACCGGAGCTTCAGGTTTTGAAGGATTTAAGCTTTTATGTCAATCCTGGTGAAAAAATTGCCTTGGCAGGACATTCAGGAGCCGGTAAGTCTACCATCATCCAGCTTTTGCTTAAGTTTTATGACGTACACCAAGGGGAGATTAAAATTGATGGGCAGAATCTAAATCGTTGGAATCTGGAACAATTGCGTTCCCATATCGGAATGGTGCCTCAGGAGGTTTTATTATTTGGTGGGTCCATTCGGGAAAATATTGCTTATGCCAAGCCTAATGCCAGCGAGGAAGAAATAATTATGGCTGCCAAAAAAGCCAATGCCTGGCAGTTTATTTCTCAGTTTCCGGAAGGCTTAGATACCTTGGTTGGCGAGAGGGGAGTTAAGCTTTCAGGTGGACAGAGGCAAAGAGTAGCAATCGCCAGAGCCATTTTGAAAGATCCTTCTATCTTGATTTTAGATGAAGCAACCTCTTCCTTGGATGCGGAGTCTGAGCACTTAGTACAAGAGGCATTGGATGAATTGATGAAAGGCAGAACCACTATTATAATCGCTCACAGATTGGCGACCATCAGAAAAGTGGATAGAATATATGTGCTAAGCGAGGGAAAAATTGTAGAGCAGGGAAATCATTTGCAGCTTTTAGAGCAGGAGGATGGCTTTTATGCGAATTTAGTACGCCTTCAGTTTGCCGATAACTAAATATCTACCATAGGCATTTTCAATTAAAATTTCTGAACATTTGACCATCCAAGGATAGTTTATATTTCGTAACTGAAATGATTATGAATAATTCACTGGAAATATTGGTGGCCTCCGTGGCCAAAGAGAGAGAAGAGTTGTTGAAGCATCCAATTTACCAGCATTTGAATGGGTTGGATGATTTTAGGATATTCATGGAGTACCATGTGTTTGCGGTTTGGGACTTTATGTCACTGCTGAAAGCATTGCAGCATAGATTGACCGGAATGTCACTTCCTTGGTTGCCAGCATCGGACCCATTGGTTGCTCGATTGATCAATGATATTGTATTAGCTGAAGAAAGTGATGAGGATGGAGAAGGTGGCTATTGTAGTCACTTTGAACTTTATCTAAGAGCCATGAGTGAGGCGGGAGCTTCTACTTCAAGAATAGAGAAGTTGATTGAGTCTCTTTCCTCTGGAGCTAAATTGGATGAGGCCATGAAAGTGGCTAAGGTTCCGGGTTTTGTGCAGCAGTTCTTAAGGGTAAATTATCAAACTGCTTTGTTTGGAGAAGCCCATGAAATCGCCGCTTCCTTCACTTTGGGCAGAGAAGATTTGATTCCGGATTTATTCCGACAGATTGTGCAGGAGCTGATCAAAAACCAGCCTGAGGAATTAAAAACTTTGGCTTATTACTTTGACAGACATATTCACCTGGACGAGGAGGAGCATGGACCATTGGCTTGGAGAATGGTAGAAATGCTATTGGAATCTGATTTGCATTTAGACCAAGCAACAGCAGCGGGAAAAGATGCATTGGAGGCAAGAAAAATCCTTTGGGATGGTATACATCACGAACTGCTTAAACGAAAAGCAGCTTTAGCATACTAATAAAAATTATGGGCCGTGATTGACTTTGTCAGTCCGGCCACTTTTTCTTTGAATATTTTAGAATTAGGGAAAAGGCTTTTCATTTCTTTTTCATCCAATAGCCTGATTTCTTCCAAGTATTGTTTCGCTTCTGATTCCGACCATTTTCTGAGCCTGCTCAGTTTTGTTTTGGTCAGAATAGATAAAAGTAAATTTTTTGGAAAATATTGAGCGAAAGGCAAAGCATAGTGAGCTTCGACAGGAAAATATTTATTGGGGGTCTGAACGAAATGTTTTTTACCTACTCTTAAAATTTCCTTGGCCATTTTTTCCTGGTTCTCAAAAGTATATAAATGCTCAATTACTGAGTTGGAAAAGACCAGATCAAAATAATCATCCTTATATTGAGGGAGGGAAGTAGCGTCTCCTGCAATGGATTGAAGTTTGGGGTGCTTTGTATCTTCAGTGCTCAAATTGAGGAGAACAATCTCTATTTGAGGAAGGTTTAATAGACTACTTCCTTTCCAAAAATAGGCAGTTCCTCCTACATCTAAGACCTTGATTGCTTGGTCTTTTTGGAAGTGTTGAAAAAAAAGATTTTCAAATACAGCTAAACGTTTTTTACGGAATTTTGCCCCTAGAGAAGCTGGGTTTTCCGAAGAAGCGAATAGATTTGAGATAAAATTCATGAGCGCCTTTGGGGCTGTTTGTATAATAATTTATCATCAAAAGTAAGCATGCTTGACGATTCTTTTCTTAATTTTGGTTTTGAAATCCTAAAAACCAGAGAAAAGATCGGCTTAGCCTGATTTTTGATAAAATATGATTGTTTGCTATAGATTTTTATGAAGCGTAGATTCGATAAGTATTTTCCCTGGCTTTTTGTGAGCAGTGACTTTATTGCCTCTCTTGTTTCTCTATTCCTTTGTAATTTTTTTCTAACTCAAATTGGCCTTTTCAACGGGGCTGATTTAGACGCATTACTTCCGCTATCAGTCCTGTGGCTCTTAATTGCCGCTTTGAGAAAAGATTATAAAATCGGGCGAACTGATGAATATGACCATACACTTCGCCATCTAACTGGGACTGTTTTCTGGTTTGTAGGCGCAGCGGCGGTTCTTTGGGTTCCTTTTAATACCCCTTCCATACAGGTGATTCCAATTCTTTCTTTAGGAATAGGAATGCTGGTGATCATGGGGATATTCCGGGTTGGAGTACATATGTTGCTTCGCCAGTATAGAGTAAAAGGAAATAATTATCGGAATGCAGTTATAGTCGGAAAGGGAGGAACAAGCCCTAAACTCGCAGACGTATTTAAGATTAGAAAAGACTTTGGAATTAACTTCCTCGGATATTTTGACAATCAGGCAGACTGTAATCAAACTCGTGGGGGGATTGATGATTTCTTTAGCGAAGCTCCAGGGTTGGACTTGGACCTGATTTATATCCACGAGCATTTAGAACCCAAATTGGTCAAGAAGATTATTGGCTACGCTGACGAGAATTACATTAAAGTAAAAATGATTCCGGGAGGCAGCTTACAATTGGAGAAAAATCTAAGCTTTTCCAGATACGGGGATTTCTTTGTAATCAATGTCAATGAAATTCCACTGGATCATGCGATCAACAGCATCATGAAGCGTGCTTTTGATGTTATTTTCGCCAGCTTTGTGATCGTATTTATCCTTTCTTGGTTGATTCCTTTGGTAGGTATCCTTATCAAATTGGAATCAAGAGGTCCAATCTTTTTTATCCAAAAAAGGAATGGGGTAAATAACCGTGAGTTCAACTGTTTGAAGTTTCGGTCCATGACTCCCAACGATTATGCAGACACCCATCAGGCTGTAAAAAATGATCCAAGAGTCACTAGGATTGGTTCTTTTTTGAGAACCTCCTCTTTGGACGAGATGCCTCAGTTCATTAATGTGTTGTTAGGAGATATGTCAATTGTGGGTCCAAGACCTCATACGATCCCGATGAATAAGACATTCAAATCCCAAATTGAGCGTTATAATTCCAGACATAAAATCCGTCCTGGAATTACAGGCTTAGCTCAGGTCAGAGGATACAGGGGTGAAATCGAAAACCCACATCAAATTCGTTCAAGAGTAAAGCTGGATTCTTTTTATATCAACAACTGGTCATTTTTGTTGGACATGGGCATAATGATCAAGACAATCCATGAATTACTTTTTAACCGTGAAAATGCCTACTAGTGATCGACAGGCAATGTCCATTCTGTAAAAGTACCCACCTTACCAAGTTTCAAGCTTACGAGCGCATGTTTGGAGCAGGAGATAGCTTCTCTTATTTAGAGTGCTTGGACTGCTTTTCGCTTCAGATCGAACAAATACCTGATAATCTTTCCGATTACTATTCAGGCTCCTATTATTCTTTTGTCCCTCTTGTGCCTTCAAGTTTGATATCCAAAGCTTTCAAGGCTCTTCGTGCAAAACTTTTTCTCCAATTAAGGATGAGCTTTTTTGCCCCCAAAGTTTATGGGTATTGGTTAAAAAATGTATTCCAAGGATTCAATCAGTCTATAGCAGATGTGGGCTGTGGAAATGGACAGTTATTATATGAGTTACACTGTTCGGGATTCAAGAATTTGACGGGATTTGACCCGTATTTGGAAAAAGATCAAGTGCTTGGGAAAGGCCTGAGTCTCCAAAAAATGGACTTTCTGGATTCAGACCAGACTTTTGATTTGATTATGATGCATCATTCCTTCGAGCATATGTCAAATCCCGAAAGTGTGCTGAAAGCTTGTAAAGAAAGGCTGAACCCTGGAGGAACCCTCTTGATTAGGCTTCCCATTACAGATGGACAAGTCTGGAAAGACAAAAGAGCTAATTGGGTTCAGCTCGATGCTCCAAGACATTTGGTCATTCCTTCCATCAGCGGTTTGAAAGCATTGGCCAAAACTCAAGGGCTGAAATTATCACATATGGAGTTTGATTCTACTGCTTTTCAGTTTTGGGGAACAGCCTTGTATGAGCAAGGTCATAGTTTAGAGGTAGATGAAAATGAGTATTTTTCATCAGAGGAGATGAGTGATTTTCATAAAAAAGCCTTCCTGTATAATCAGGAAGGCCGTGGAGATCAAGCTCTCTTTATATTGAAGAAAGCAGATTAGATTCTGAATAAAGCTTCGAAAAAGCCCATGGTTTCTCCCTTTTTCTTGAAAATGATCATGGGGAGCACATTATTAACTTTGATTAATTTTTCAGCAGTACTACCGAGAAGGATGGCAGCTGATTTGGTTCTGCCACGGGAACCCATGATAAACATATCCACATCCATTTTGTGAGCTTCCTTTAATAAAGTTTCACCGATATCTTCGCCCTCATCCAGAATAAAATCGCATTCTAATTCTGGGTGGTTATGCTTGGATACAAAGTTTTTGTAATCCTTACGCGCATTTTCTTTCATGATCTCCACAAATTCCTCATAGGATTTCCCCGTTTTGGAATAGCCCTGTGGAACATGAAAGATATGAACTGGGATCAATTTGGCATTCAATTGATCAGCAATCCGCTCTCCAAAATCATAGATCATGTGATTATGATCTGAGAAATCGGTAGGAATCATAATTTGTTTAGGTAGTTCCGGAGCTCTCTTTTCCTGAAGAAGCATTACCGAGCAAGGAGCTTTTTTTGCCACGCCGTTTGCTAAGGCTCCCGAACCCTTCAAGGTTTCCTTTCTACCCATAATGATTAAATCAACATCTTTGATTTTTGCCCACCTTAAGAATGTTTCTAGAGGATGTTCTCCTTCCTCAGCAAAAACCTCTACTTCTATATCCTTTGGGAAATTTTGGGCATCAATTTTCTTTTGCATGATCGCCTCAACCGACTCGTCTCCTGCAGCCAATAAATTTGGGTACTGAGATAGAATTTCATCCGGAATAGCCAAATTTTTTGAAACGTGAACAAAATAGCATTTCTCTACTCCCAAAAACTTCAGAAAAACTACTGTCTTTTGGATTAGAATCTCGTCCATCTCGGTCATATCGAGACCGATCATCACTTTAGAAAAAAACTTCATAGGGTGTTATTGATTAATAGCCTTAATTTAAAAGATTGCTTGGGTTATTTAAACAGTTTTTATGTTTTTACCTCAGGAATCCTCTCTAAGGTAACAGAATGAGATGAATTGTACACAAGAATAAAGATTGATACCCTGTAGATTTGAGGTTTAAAACTTTGTAGAAACTTCTTAAAACTACATCTATTCCAAAAAATGATTCTATGAAAAACATGCAGAAATATTTTCTAGCCATACTCCCACCTCAAGAGTTTTTAGAAAAAGTGGAGGAGCTAAAGTTACATCTGCGTGAAAAATTCAATGTAAAGTATGCTTTAAAGTCCCCTGCCCATGTTACGGTAAAAATGCCCTTTTCATATGATGAGCATAAAGAGGAAAAGTTAGCTTCCATGCTACAGGATTTTTGTAGTAATAAAAGCACTTTCGGAATGAGAGTGAAAGGCGTGGATACTTTTGGTAAAAGAGTGATTTTTTTGGATATAAAAGCAGAGCAAGACTTATATACTTTTCAATCAGATCTAAAAAAGTTTCTGAAAACCCAAGTTCACCTTCCAGATGAATTGAGTGACAGAAACTATCATCCCCATATGACTGTAGCCTTTAAGGACTTAAAGAGGCAGATTTTTGAAGCAGTTTTCCAGGAAGTAAAGGAGGCGAAGCTTGAAAGTGAATTCCAGGTTTCGGAATTGACTTTGTTGAAAAGGTTGGATGGCAAATGGTCTCCTCACATGAATTTTTTATTAAAAAATTAATCAAAATCTAATTTTAACACCACTCAGCTTGGTTTTTCTAGCTTTTAACAAAAAAAGAAAGAAAAATTTAATTTTGAGTTTTGTCTAAGTAGGGAAATGAAGTTCCAATTTTCTTCATGATGTTGTTTTTTCCACTTAGAACTTTATTTGCTTTTAGCTCTTTCATGACCTCAATGAATTAATAAAATTTGGGCAAAAGGGATTTTAGTAAATATTAATATTTATAGAATTTTTTAAAGAAAACAAATAACATTTTGTTTTAGGGAAGTTCGGCAAAATAAAGAATACTCCTTTTGATTTATAAATACATCTTTCGTTTATAGAATATTGAAAATTTAGAGTTTCTTATATTAAATTTTAAAAAAATCAATTTATAAGAATTATATTCTGAAAAATACTATTTAAAGGAGATTTAACAGATTTTGATTCTTTATTTTAAAATTTTTTCTTTAGCCCAAAATCAAATTAACCCACGTTAAATTTTTACCCAATGAAGAAAGTTTTACTCGGGATCCTGCTGGGAGTGATGACGGTGATGTCAGCTCTTGCGCAGTCCAAAACTATCACTGGTAAAGTAACCTCGTCTGAAGAGCCGCAGGGAGTACCAGGTGCAAGTATAGTAGTAAAAGGAACTACTGTTGGAGCCATCACAGATATAGATGGCACTTATTCAATCAATGTTCCTGAAAATGCTACTACTTTGGTGTTCAGCTTTGTTGGTTATCTAACCAAGGAAGTGAATATTCAAAACAGATCTGTAATCGACGTTCAGTTGGAAACAGATGTAAAAGTCCTCAATGAAGTTGTCGTTGTAGGCTATGGTACTCAGGAGCGAAGAGAAGTGACCGGCTCAGTGAGTTCTATCAGCAATGAATCGATTGCCAACTTAGTGGCACCATCCTTCGATTCTCAATTAGCTGGCCGCGCACCTGGTGTTCAGGTGACCACTCCAAATGGTATTTTAGGTGCAAGACCTATCATTAGAATTCGTGGTGTCAACTCTTTGACATCAAGTGCGGATCCATTAATCGTTATCGATGGCGTTCCGATTGTAGATGATGACAGATCAGCTGTGAATGCTTCCAACCCATTGGCAAACATCAACCCAGCAGATATTCAATCTTATGAAGTATTGAAAGATGGTTCTGCAACTGCAATTTATGGTTCAAGGGCGGCTAATGGCGTTATTTTGATCACAACAAAAAGAGGATCAGATGGTAAAGCTAAAGTGAGCTACAATACTTCCATGGGTTTCAATGAGGAAGTAGAACGTTTTCAACTTTTAAATGGAGATCAGTTTGTTACTATTGCCAACGAAAAGAGAAGCAATGCTGGACAATCTCCATTGGCTAATCCAGGTGTAAATACCGATTGGCAGGACTTGATTTATAGAAAAGGCTTTACTCAGCAGCATAATATTTCGATTTCTGGCGGATCAGCTGCTACCAAATATTTCTTCTCTTTAGGTTTTACAGATCAGGAGTCTGCTATTAGACCTAATGACCTGAAGAGATACTCTTTTAGAGCAAATATTGATCATAGCATTTCAGATGCAATTAGAATTGGAACTTCTCTTTCCTACTCTTTGACAGAGATTTTCGGCTTGAATAATGGAGCAAACTCTCTTTCCGGCGCGATCTATAATTCAACCAGAGCCTTGCCAAACGTACCGATTTACGATCCTGAAAATATTGCGTTTGATGGCTATAATGTCACTGCTAATGGTGCAACTACAGGCTTTGGCGCAAACTTGGCAGGTCCGGACAATAACATTCCAAACATCGGATTTGTCATTGACAATAACCTTTATAGAAGCCGTGCACACAGAATTTTAGGCTCTGTGTATGGAGAAGCTGATTTGGCAACTGGCTTGACAGCAAGAACACAAATCGGTACAGATTTGACTTTGGCTGATGATTTTCAGTCTCTAGACCCTAGACACGGTGATGGAAGAAGTTCAAATGGTTATGTGTATATGGCCTACAATCCAGCTATTCGTTGGAACTGGCAAAACACCTTGAACTATCAGACTGTAATCGGTGAAAACCACAATATCAATGTAACAGGTGGTGTGGAATACCAGTTTACAAGACTTTACAATTTTGCAGGTTGGGGAACAGATATCTCCGATAACTTCTACCGTGAGCAAAACCTGATTTCAGGATCCTACAATAACCAGTTCTCTGGAGGTGGTTACAGCGAGCAGGGATTTGATTCCTACTTCGGTAGATTCAACTACAACTATGGCGGAAGATATCTCTTGTCATTGACAGTTAGAAATGATGGAATTTCTGATTTGATCGGAGATAATAAGAGAGGTACTTTCTTCGGTGGATCAGTTGGATGGAGAGTTTCTGATGAGGCATTCTTCAACTCGAATTTGATCTCTGACTTGAAAGTAAGAGGTTCTTATGCAGAAGTAGGAAACGTAGGATTAGCTTCATTTGCTGCATTCGGTGGATTTTCTCCAGTATTAGGAGGAGCAGGAGCTGGTATCGGGTATGCTCGAGTTGCTAATGGAGGCTTGCAGTGGGAAACTTCCAAGAAGTTCAATGTAGGTTTCGATATGACTATTGGTCCGGTTTCTTTAACGGCGGATTACTTCATCAATAATATCGACGGTTTGATCTTGGCTGCTCCTACCCCTCCATCTTTAGGTGTGCCTGGTAACAGCATCAACCAAAACGTAGGTGCAATGAGAAACTCCGGTTTGGAATTGAGAGCATTGGCGACTGTACTAAGCAGAGGTAAATTCACTTGGAATACTGATTTCAATATTACATTCTTGAATAATGAGGTCACCAATTTAATCCAACCATTGACTGGTACTTATAATAGAACTGAAGTTGGTGGTCCAGTAGCTCAGTTATATGGATTCAAATGGGCTGGTGTTAATCCGGCAAACGGAAATCCTTTGTACCATAGAGGTGAAGAAATCGTTCAATATAACCTTCAAAGAGGTGCTATTGGTTGGAGAACCTACGACCCAGCTAACCCGGGCAATGTATCTACAACGGCTTCAGGGCCAACTCAAGAGTTTTTAGGAAATACGCTTCCTAAGTGGCAAGGCGGATGGAGCAATACTTTCAAGTATGGGAATTTTGATGCTGAAATCTTTACAAGATTCTCTGGTGGTAACTTCATCATGAACGAGTCTTTGAGAGGTCTTTTGGGACAAGGATTTTCTAATAACCATGCATCTATTATGAACAGATGGACTGAAAGTGGTCAAGTGACAGATATGCCAAAATTGTACTCTGGCCAAGATGCCAATATGTGGCAGACTTCTGCTTCCAACAGCCGATTTGTAGAAAAAGGTGACTTCGTCAGAATTCAGAATATCGTTTTGGGTTACACTTTACCTAGCAATGTGCTTCAGTCGGCATTTGCTGGCAAGATTACAAATGCAAGAGTTTTTGCTCAGGTACAAAACCCATTCATATTCACCAATTATACTGGTTTAGATCCTGAGTCTAACACGTTCTCTGGACAGCAATCATTTGGAGTTGACTGGAATGTGGCTCCGATTATCAGAACCTACACCTTAGGTGTTAATGTTGGATTCTAATTTCAAAATCAAAAGAAGAAAAAATGACTAAGTTTTCAATAAATAAATTCAAACTCGCTATTGCGGGCGCTGCCCTTATGGGAGCAGTAAGCTCTTGTGATGTAGTGGATTTGACGCCGGCAAACCTGATTCCTGACCAGGAGGCATTTGCTACCCCGGCTAGAGTGGAATCTGCGGTGCTGGGTGTCTACGAATCAGCACAACGTGGATTCTATTTGGGATCAGTTCAACGAGGATATCCTTTCGGAGCTGCCAATGTGCAGCAAGGAGATATGCGTGGGGAGGATATGTATAATGATCAGTTGTTCTACGAGATCACTTATGTTGGTGCATATAACCCACAAACAGCCAATAATAATGGGATGTGGATCTCTCTATATAGAATGATCAACAGAGCCAACATTGTTTTGGAAGGGTTGGATGAGGCATTAAGCAGTGGTGTTTTAACTCAGGCGCAAAGAGATCGATATAGAGGGGAAATGCTTTTCTTAAGAGCATTGGCTCATCATGAACTTTTGGTTCATTTCGCAAGACCATACTCCGATAATCCAGCTTCACCTGGGGTCCCTTACAGAACATTTGCTATCAATGATGTACCAAAAGTGCCAGATGGTGAGGCTGTTGGAAGAGGAACTGTTGGAGAAGACTATCAGCAATTATTATCTGATTTGGATGAAGCTGAATCTTTATTGCCAAATGGGGCTTTTTCTAGAGCAAGTAAGGGTGCAGCGATTGGTTTGAAATCCAGAGTTAAATTGCATATGGAAGACTGGGCTGGTGTAATTGCAGAGCAAGCAAAAATTACTGGTCAGTACGCAGTGACTTCTTCAGTAACTGCTCCTTTCTTCTCAGGCTCAACCACTGATAACGTGTTCTCTTTCATCAATACGGAAGCATCTAATGCCGGTGTCAACGGAGCACTTGCTTCCATGTTTGGAAATCCAGACTTAGGCGCCAGAGGTTTGGTTAAAATCAGCCCGCTAATCTGGAGATCAAGTTTCTGGTTGGCAGAAGACTCCAGAAGAACTTTGTTGACTACTTCCAACGGAACTGGAGTATATACTGGAAAATATCCGGATGCAGTAACCTATTCTGATCCAAATCCAATATTGAGATTTGCAGAGGTAGTATTAAATGCTGCAGAGGCTAATGCGCAATTGGGTAACTTGGATGTTGCTGTTACACTTTTGAATTCAGTTAGAAGCAGAGCTTTACCTGCGACGGTTCCGGCATTTACCGCTGCTGGATTAGGCGGTCAGGCAGGTGTCTTGGATGCTATCTATAAAGAAAGACGAATTGAGTTCTTGGCTGAAGGTAAAAGATGGGCTGACATTCACAGACTATCCGGAGCGGGAGTCATGAATGGAGTTCCTGCAAAGGCAACTTCGAGATCTATCACAAATATTAATTTCTATAATACAGACAGAGCAATCCCAACAGATCACTCCATTCTGTATACTAGCAATTTGTTTGTATGGCCGATTCCATTGGAAGAAATTCAAACTAACTCCACTGCTCCAATTGAGCAGAATCCAGGCTATTAATTTTGGTTTGATATAAAATAAAACCCGGTTCAATGACCGGGTTTTTTTGTGTTTACATCATTTTGATAAGTATAAATCTTCTAAAAAACCCTGGTAATTCAAGGGTATTTAGTAGTACTATAAGAATAAAAATAGAATTTAAACAATAATTAGTTAATTATTTTTCTAACCGATTATCATCCTTTTGTGCTAATTGGAGTAAAATTAAAAGAGAAATTAAATTTCGAATAATTTCATTTTTCGTTTTTATAATTCTGTGATTCAAATTTTAAAATCGGACATGGCAAAAATTTATTTTTAGAAATCGATTGCGCAATAGGCAAAAACAGAATTAAATATTGAAAAAAAGTATTAATATTTGATTTAATATTTTTTGGATAAAACTAAGAAACGGAATTTTAAATAATTTAAAATCAAAATAGCAAAATTTTTTATTATAAAAATTATAAAAATAGAAATCCTATATTAGCGGACACTGTTCGGACACAATATATTTTTCATAAAATTCTAAGAAAATAAAAATAATAGAATTTTATTCTGAAAACTTAACCTTTTTTAAGTTTTACCAAATTTGCTCCTTTAGCTATTTGCTTTTTCATTAGCCGATTCGAAAAACAAATCATCTATTAAAATTTAACCTATGAAGAAAGTTTTACTGGGATTTGTGATCATGCTCTTAACAGCTGTTTCGGTCATGGCACAAAACAGAACGATCACCGGTAGGGTGACTTCACCTGAGGAGCCAGAAGGCTTGATCGGAGTGAATGTCTTGGTGAAAGGAACGACCATTGGCGTCGTAACTGACCTGGATGGTAGGTACACCATTTTGGTACCTGCAAATGCATCAACATTGGTATTTAGCTATATCGGTTATATCAGTGTGGAAGAGCAGATCGGTAATAGATCTGAAATCAATGTTACCATGAGAGAAGATGCTCAAAATCTTCAAGAGGTAATTATTACTGCTTATGGAGGTACTGCTGATAAAGGAAACTTTACCGGTTCAGCAATAGCCTTGAAAGGAGATCAGATAGCCAATCGTCCTATCAACAACGTGGTAAATGCCATTGAAGGTCAGGCACCGGGTGTAATCACCACTTCTGCTTCAGGTCAGCCGGGTTCTACTCCTGCTGTAAGAATCAGAGGTATTGGTTCTGTGAACTCTTCTTCTGCACCTCTTTACGTAGTGGATGGTGTACCTTATGATGGGGACCTATCTAACCTTAATCCTGAAGATATAGCTGACATGACCATCTTGAAAGATGCTTCTTCAGCTGCATTGTATGGTTCTAGAGCGGCAAATGGTGTAATTATGATTACCACCAAAACCGGTCAGAAAAATAAGCCAACCTTCAATGTGAGAGTTCAGCAGGGTGTATCCAGCAGAGCTTTGCCAGAATATGACAGAGTAAATGCTGACCAGTATTACCCTTTAGTTTGGGAATCATTGAGAAATAGCCAATTGGGCAATGGAGCTACTCCTGATGCTGCAGCTACTTTTGCATCCAATAACCTCATCAATATTTTGGGTTACAATGTCTACAATGTTCCAAACAATCAAATCGTAGGAACTGACGGTAGACTAAACTCGAATGCTGTAAACAATTTTGTTGGGCTTAATTGGTTTGATGAATTGCAGAGAACAGGGGACAGAAAAGAATATAACATGACTTATTCTGGTGGCTCTGAGAAAACTGATTTTTATACCTCTTTCAACTACTTGAATGAGAAAGGTTTCATTATCAATTCTGATATTGAGCGTTTCACTGGTCGTTTGAATGTAAATACTCAAGCTACTAACTGGTTGAAAACTGGTATCAACCTTTCAGCAACCATGAGTGAGGGAAATAATGCAAGAGATGGAGGAAGTTCCAGCTTTGTGAACCCATTCTTTACTGCTAGATCCATGGGTCCTATTTATCCGGTTTTTGCTCAAAATATGCAAACTGGTGGATTCATCTTGGATGAATTTGGTAACAAAATTTTCGATTTAGGTGACCTAGAAGAATTTGGTCTTCCAAGAAGAGGTGCTGGTGCTTATCCAGGACGTCATGTAGTTCAGGAGACTTTGTTGAACGTCGATCGTTTTGACAGAGATGTCATCTCTTCCAGAGCTTATGTAGAAGCTAAGTTCTTGAAAGACTTTACTTTCAGAACCAACATCGCTACTGATATCACTTCTTTGCTGAATATTGGTTATGACAATACTATCGTAGGTGATGGTGCTCCGGCTGGACGTACAAGAAGAGAGAATATCAGAATCAATTCTCTAACCTTCAACCAGTTATTGACTTATTCAAAAACTTTCAACGACAAGCATTTCGTGGAAGCTTTGGTAGGTCATGAAAACTATGATTTCAGAAGAACAAGACAGTTTATCTCTAAGCAGGATCAGATCTTGGCTGGAAATATCGAGCCTGACAACTTCGTAACTATCAACTCTGCTTCTGGAAGAACTGATGTGGACAGAATCGAGTCTTACCTTTCCAGAGTAAACTATGTGTACGATGATAAATACTCATTCTCTGCTTCTTGGAGAACAGATGGATCATCCAGATTCTTTAGAGATGTAAGATGGGGTACTTTCTTCTCAGTAGGTGCAGCTTGGTCGATTGATCAGGAAAATTTCTTCAATTCTAACTTCTTCCAGCTATTCAAATTAAGAGCTTCTTATGGTGAGGTTGGAAATAACAATGTGGGAGGATTTTATCCTTGGCAAGCATTGTATGACCTAGGCTTCAACAATGCTTCTGAGCCGGGTATTTTGCAGGCTTCACTTTCTGCTTTGGATCTACAGTGGGAATCCAACAATACCTATGATCTAGGTTTGGACTTCGCATTTGGAAATAGATTCTCAGGTACTTTGGAGTTCTTCAATAGAGAGTCTAGCAACCTGCTTTTCGAAGTTCCTTTGTCTTTGACCACGGGTTTAGAGAACAGATTCCAAAATATCGGCACCATGTCGAATAAAGGGATTGAATTCAATATTGGTGGAGATGTGATGAGAAGAGGAGCTTTCAAATGGAATGCTAATGTGAACGTTTCTACTTTCAAAAATGAATTCAAAGAGCTTCCATTCGAGGAGCAAATTGTAGGTACTAAAAAGTATGTGGTTGGTAGATCAATCTTTGATTTTTGGTTGAGAGACTGGTACGGTGTGGATCCAGAAACTGGTGAAGGTCTTTATAGAGCTGAAGAGTATGCTGAAAATGATCCAACTACCAGAATTATTGGGCAGGATACAGTTACTACTAGATTCCAAAATGCAAGATTCCATTTTGCAGGAAATGCAATCCCAGACTTCTTTGGTGGATTGTCCAATACCTTCTCTTACAAAGGATTATCCTTGAATGTCCTAGTAAGCTTTGCAGTAGGTGGAGATATTTATGATGGAATCTATGCAGGTTTGATGGGTGCTGACCCTGATGGAGGAGCTGCTCACGTGGATATCCTGAACAGATGGAAACAGCCTGGAGATGTTACAGAAGTTCCTAAAATGGATGTAACCGGTGCTGCTCAAACCAACGTCGCATCAGACAGGTGGCTAACCGATGCCTCTTATCTCAACTTACGTGCAATCAATCTCTCTTACACCCTTCCTAGAACTTTATTGGAAAGATGGAAAATGAGAGGAGCTACCGTATACCTAGCCGGTGAAAACTTAGGCTGGTTGTCTTCAAGAAGCGGTATGTATGTATCTGGAACCTTTAGTGGTACTACTTCTAATACTTTCACTCCGGCGAGAACATTCACGCTGGGACTTAATGTGAATCTGTAATTTACCAAAGACCATGAAGAAATTATTAAGTAAAATATTCTTACTCGGCGCCATTCTAAGTTTTGGATGTGCTGAGGACTATTTGGATACCCTACCTACGGATGCGGTATCTGAAAATGCAGTCTTTACGACTACGCAAAATGCGATGACAGCCCTTAATGGGATTCACAGATCCATGTTTATCCGTTACGACTCCCAAGGTCAGCCGGGTGAAGGTGGGGTGATGATTATGCGCGAGGTTTTGGGCGAGGATGTGGTAATGACCGGAATCGCTAATGGTTGGTTTGTATCCATGTCTAGATGGTTAAACCATGTCAACGAAAACAGTGGTGATGTACGGTTCGTGTGGAGATTTTATTACAAAATCATCGGTAACGCAAACATGATCATCGCTAATATTGATAATGCCGCAGGTCCTCAAGCAGAGAAAGATGAGATCAAAGGACAGGCATTAGCTTATCGCGCTTGGGCTCACTTCAACTTGGTACAGCTATTTGCTGAGCGATATCAGGCAGGTGGAAACAACGGTCAATTAGGCGTACCATTGGTTTTGGAGCCAATTACTGAAGGTGGAGCCAGAAATACCGTTGAAGAAGTGTATACTCAAGTGAATGCAGATTTGGATGCAGCGATTGCTTTATTGGGTGAAGGCCGAAATGCTAAATCCCATATCAATGTCAATGTTGCTAGAGGAATCAAGGCTAGAGTTGCTTTGACTCAAGGTAACTTTGCTCAAGCGGCTACTTTGGCAAACCAGGCTCGTCAAGGCTATGACTTGATGTCTGCTTCTCAATTATATGAAGGATTCAACAATGTTGATAATCCAGAGTGGATCTGGGGAAGCCGTCAAATTGACGATCAGCAGACTTTCTTTGCTTCTTTCTTCGCATATATGTCTTTGAACTTTAGCTCTACCAATATCAGGGGTAATCCTAAGGCGATCAATAGCTCTTTGTATGCTAAGATTTCTCCTACTGATGCCAGAAAAGGTTTGTGGGATCCAAATGCAGGAACAGCGGCTTTGAGAGATCCATTTATCGATGAGGTTACTTTGAGTTCTTTCGCAAAAAGAAACTTCATGAACAGAAAGTTTGTAGCTCAGGCTAATGCTTCTTCTGTAGGTGATGTTCCTTATATGAGAGCTTCTGAAATGATTTTGATCGAGGCTGAGGCTTTGGCAAGAAGCGGAAACGGTGCTCAGGCAGCCCAAGTTCTATTCGAATTGGCTTCTCAAAGAGATCCTGAGTATACGCTTTCAACCAACACGGGTGCAGCTTTGATAGAAGAGATCATGACTCAAAGAAGAATTGAGCTTTGGGGCGAAGGATTCCGATTCTATGACCTAAAGCGCTTGAATCTTTCATTGGATAGAAATGGTGCAAACCATGTAGCAACAGTAATCAACTCTAAATATGAAGAACCTGCTGGTACGCCTAACTGGCAGTTCAAAATTCCAATTGCGGAGTTGAATGCAAATGACAAAATGGTGCAGAACCCATCTTAATAAGAGGAAAGCAATTTGTTTAAATCATCCAAGTCCGGCTCTCAAGAGTCGGACTTTTTTTTTTAAAAATTTATGGGGCTAAAAATTAAAACTTTATCAGAATTCTATCTGTCCACTTTCCTTCCCTTTGCCCAAAAGCAAGCTTTTTGGGCTTTTGCTGTTTTTATACACATGAATGATGTTTTGCTGGGAAGAAAAATTCTTAATCAAGATGCTGTTTTGAACCCGAATCTTAGCTTTCCAGGGAAGAGGATGAGACTCCATATAAAACCAGGCAGCATCTTCTTCGATTTCATAGCCCAAAAATTTCAAAGTAGCAGGGCTTCCATCCAACCATATTTTATTGTGATGGAGTAGATATGCCTGAATTTGAGCATTTAATTTTTCTGGATTCTCAGGATTCAAAAAATCCACCTTTTCTCCATGAAAGTCTCCTAAAGCTTCCTCCAAATCGTCCCAAAAAATCTTCTGAGCGATTTCCAACCGTTGGCTTTCAGGATTTTGCCGGATTTCTGTCAAAGAGATAAAATAAGGATGACTGAGTACCATCCATCCCAGAGAAATCAAGGAGATGTAAAACTGTTGCATTTGAAAAGGATTGCTTGTCTTTTATGGGAATAAACCTGTATTATTGCCCCAATTTACTTCAATCGAGGTATTTTCTGAGTTTATGAATTCATTTGAACTGTATTTCCGTCTTGGCCTGAAGCATATTTTGGATATCCAAGGCTATGATCATATCCTATTTGTCTTGGCGCTTTGTGCTGTTTTTATAGCCAGAGATTGGCGAAAGATCGTGATTTTGGTAACAGCTTTCACCATTGGTCACTCCCTTACCCTTGCTTTGGCCACTTTTAAAGTGATTCAGGTACGATCCGATGTTATCGAATTCCTGATTCCTGTCACCATCGCCATTACTGCCTTTACTACTATCTTGAAGCCAAGACCTTCTACGGGCAAAGGTATTCAAATGAATTATTTTCTCGCGCTGTTTTTTGGTTTGATCCATGGTTTGGGTTTTTCCAATTACCTCCGGGAGCTATTGGGAAAAGAGGCTGTTATCTGGAAACCTCTCCTTGCTTTTAATCTGGGTTTGGAAGCCGGACAATTGATCATTGTTGGAGCCTATTTATTGGTGACCTCTATCCTGGTAGGGATAGCTGGTGTAAACAGAAAGGAGTGGACCTTGGTTATGGCTGCTATGGTCTTCGGGATTTCCCTGATGATGATGCTAGAAACGAAATTTTGGTAAATAAAATATAACTATGAAAAAAACAGGACTAGTTTGGATGCTCTTGGCCCTAATGACTGCTCAGGTTTTCGGGCAGGCTCGTCGTTCAGAGCAAAACCACGGCGAACGATTTGAGCAGCTGGGTACCATGCTACGATCTCCCAATGTCTACAGGACTGCCTCTGGTGCTCCGGGACATATGTATTGGCAGCAAAAAGCCAATTATGTGATCGACGTGGAACTCAATGATGATAATCAATCCGTCAAGGGAAAGGAAACCATCACCTATATCAATAACTCTCCTGATCAACTGACCTATCTTTGGGTTCAGTTGGAAGAAAACCAAAGAGGTCCTCAATCTGAAGCACCTTTGGTAGCCGAAAGCAGTATCAATTCCCGCATGACCTTAGGAACTTTGCAGGGAATCCTCTGGGAAAATGATGAATATGGCTATAAAGTGCTGAATGTAAAGGACGCACAAGGGAATCCGCTTTCTGTGGCTGTCAACAAAACCATGATGCGAATTGATCTTCCAAAGCCTTTAAAGGCGGGTGAGAGCTTCACTTTTGCTGTTGACTGGTCCTTTAATATCACAGACCGAATGTCCTACATTTCCGGTAGACCTGGTTATGAATTCTTCCCGGAAGATGGGAACTATATCTATACTATGGCAGAGTGGTTTCCTAGAATGGCTGTTTATTCTGATTTCGAAGGATGGCAGAACAAACAGTTTTTGGGAAGAGGTGAATTTGCCTTGACTTTTGGGGATTATGAAGTAAAAATCACTGTGCCTGCTGATCACATGGTAGGAGCTACCGGAGTTTTACAAAATCCTGAAGAAGTATTATCTGCTACGGAATTGCAGCGATGGAATAAAGCCAAGCAGACCTTTGATAATCCTGTAATTATCAGAACTCAGGCAGAGGCTGAAAAATTGGAAAAAGGAAAATCCAAAGACAAGAAAACCTGGATTTTTAAAGCTGAGAATGTCCGCGATTTTGCTTGGACTTCTTCCAGAAAATTTATCTGGGATGCTATGGCAGTGAAGCAAGGAGGAAAAGATGTCATGGCGATGTCTTACTATGCCAAGGAGGCCAATCCATTGTGGGAGCAATATTCAACCCGAGTAGTAGCTCATACTATTAAATCTTATTCCGCCCATACATTTGACTACCCATATCCAACTGCTATCTCTGTGGAAGCAAGTAATGGTATGGAATACCCGATGATCTGTTTCAATTACGGAAGACCAGACAAGGATGGCACCTATTCAGAAGCAGTGAAGTATGGAATGATTTCAGTAATCATTCACGAAGTAGGCCACAATTTCTTCCCGATGATCGTCAACTCAGACGAGAGACAGTGGACTTGGATGGATGAAGGCTTGAATACCTTCATGCAGTTTATGGCAGAGCAGGAATGGGATAGAAATTATCCATCCAGAAGAGGACCTGCACATAAGATTGTTCCTTACATGAGAAGCGATAAGAGCATGCTTGAGCCGATCATGACTAACTCAGAAAATATCATTCAGTTTGGTCCAAATGCATACGCTAAGCCAGCTACTGCTTTGAATATTTTGAGAGAAACAGTGATGGGCAGAGAGCTGTTCGATTTTGCTTTCAGAGAGTATGCTAGAAGATGGATGTTTAAGCATCCAACCCCTGAAGATTTGTTTAGAACAATGGAAGATGCATCTGCAGTTGATCTGGACTGGTTCTGGAGAGGATGGTTTTATGGAACAGAACCTGTTGATATTGCTATTCAGGATGTGAAATGGTTTAAACTGGACAACAGAACTCCGGCTCAGAAAAAAGCTGATCAAAAAGCTGCATTTGACCTGGAAGAAAGCTATGTATCTAAGAATTATAACAAAGCAGATGTGCCTCAAACAGTAGTGGAGGCAGATCCTGCCACCAGAGATTTTTACAATTCTTACAATCCATTTACTGTGAGCCCTGAAGACGAGGAAGAGTATAAGAAGTTTATGGCCAGTCTTTCTCCAAAGGAAAAAGAACTCTTGAATTCCAATATGAACTTCTACGAGATCACCTTTGAAAATGTGGGCGGGTTGGTAATGCCATTGATCATTGAATTCCAATATGCTGACGGAACCTCGGATATAGAGAAAATTCCTGCTGAAATCTGGAAGCTCAATGAAACTCAGGTGACCAAAGTTTTCCCGAAGAAGAAAGAAGTGGTACAGTTTATATTGGATCCTATGCGTGAGACTGCGGATATCGATGAGTCCAGTAATTACTGGCCAAGACAATATCAGCCAACCCGATTTGAATTGTACAAAGGCCGAGGTGGAGCCAGAGGAGCTTCTACAGGTGACAATCCGATGAAAAAAGCTCAGAGCAAGAAAAAGTAAGCTCTAGGCTTTCGATATTATTTTTAAGCCCTCCAAAGTTTTTCCTCTCTGAGGAGAATTTGGAGGGTTTATTTTTTTACGATTTCTTCAAAAACCTTCACCCCGGTATCAATCAACTCATCAGGGAAATCGTAGGTCGGTTCATGGAGTTGAGGACAATTCTCACCTGAGCCTAGGCCAAACAAAAAAGAAGGGCAATGCTGACTAAACAGTCCAAAATCTTCCGACCAATTGAAGGGTTCGGCTTTTTCTACAGCGTTAAGCCTTAATTGCTCAGCAGCAACTTTTACGACCTCATACAATTCTTGATCATTGTGCGATACCGCAAATTTCTCAACAAATTCTACTTCCAATTTTAAGCGCTCCTCGCTTGCTATTTTTTTAGCCAAAGCTTGTGCTTTTTCAATTAGCAAGTCCAGATCTTTCTGGTCATAGGCTCTCAGGGTCATACTTAGACTTCCCTTGCCTGCACTCGTCCCAAAAGCCAAACTTCCCAGTTCAGCATGGATCAGCGTGAGTAAGGAAAAGCCTGGAATTTCCTTGGGCAATTGGGGAAGCTGATGCATCAGTTGGGCTAGGGCCTGTGCAGGGTTGATTCCGGCGTCGGGATGGGCAGAGTGGGAGGTTTTCCCGGTGAAATGTAGTCGCATTCCTGTACTTCCTGCGGCAAATGTTCCTTTTCGAAGCACCACCTGATGAAGCGGAAATCCGGGTAAGTTATGTAGGGCAAAGGCATAATCGGGCCTGACTTCCTCAAATCGGGAATCATTTAGAATTGCCTGAGCCCCTTCTCCTGTTTCTTCGGCAGGTTGAAAGAGAAGCACCACTTCTCCACTTTCAGGTCTCACTTGAGCCAACTTTTCTCCCAATCCACAGATAATTGCCATGTGTCCGTCATGGCCACAAAGGTGGGCCTTTCCGGAGACAGTGCTTTGGTAGCTTGGATTTCCTTTTTCCTCGATAGGTAAGGCGTCCAATTCACAACGAAAGAGCAGGCGTTTTCCTGGGTTTTTACCCTTGAAAATGAAAGCTAAGCCCGTTCCTCCCAAGCCTTCAATTGTCTCATCTGGGTTCAAAGGCTTAAAAAAGTCCAGAATTCTCTGGGCAGTTTGGCTTTCTTCCCCTGCTATTTCTGGGTGCTTGTGAAGTGTATGCCGAAGTTGGATTAGTGAATTCATGGGAACAAAGTTGGGTGTCTTTGCTTTATATGCAAACGGTATTTTACCTAGCGAAGATTCTTTGATTATTGAGAAAAGCTATTTTAGATTAAAGAATTACGATTTACTAAGGGGAGGGAGACTTTTGAGACTATTTTGAGCTATAGATTCCTTTTTATTTGCCTCAGATTTTTTTCGCTTCAACCTATTAATCTTTGCCTCTTTTGTTCTTTGCGGGAGAATAAAATCATTGCGCCGTTGCGCCGCTGCGAGCTTTTCTTAAAAACCACATAGAGAGGATAGAAAACATAGTTTTATAACTTTTTCACCGCAGAGCCGCGGAGGTTGCAAAGAATATCGCAAAGTAATCTTTTCCACTTTTTCCTTAGACGCTAATACAGTTAGACCATGAGACAGGAAAAATATCTTGCTTTTGGAATTGAGGTGAGACCTAAATAACTAATAACTCTCTCCCTGCGCCGCTACGAGAAATAATAAGACTACAAACGGCGATTCCCTTCAATTACTCGATTAATCAATTACACAATTACTTTTTACTTCTTCTATTCTTGGCGGGAGACATTATCGCCGCGCCGCTGCGTCTCCGCGAGCTTTCCTTAAAAACCACATAGAGAGAATAGAAAAAATAGCTTCATTCAGCCTTTGCTTCTTTTCCTTTTCTGGAGCTCAAAAAATATCGAACATCGAACATCGAATGATGAATAATGAAGTAATACAACGCCAAGCAGCGATATTCTTCAATTACTCGATTAATCAATTATACAATTACTCATCAATGACATTATCCCTTTGCCTCTTTTGTTCTTTGTGGGAGAATAAAATCATTGCGCCGCTGCGTCGCTGCGAGCTTGTTAAAAACCACATAGAGAGGATAGAAAACATAGCTTTATAAATTTTTGTCTCTCCGAGATACTTTTTCACCGCAGAGCCGCGGAGGTCGCAAAGAATATCGCAAAGTAATCTTTTGTACTATTTTCCTTAGACGCTAATAAAGTCAGACCTTGAGACAGGAAAAATATCTTGCATTTGGAATTGAGTTGAGACCTAAATAACTAATAACTCAATAACCAATAACTCTCTCCCTGCGCCACTGAAAATGACTTTCTTTTCTTATGATTAAAGTTTTTATCCACCTGATTTTCAATTGGAATCATTTTTGTCTCAATTTTTTCAGTAACGGTTGGGAACTTACCTTCCTTTCTTGTTATTTTCATCCAATCACTTCAACCTTTAACCAAACACTTTTATGAGCGAGATAGAAAAAAAACAAATCGAAGAGCAAATCACTGCTCTAAGAGCCAAGCTTACTGGTGACATGTTTGCAGACATGGAGATTCGAGACAAAATTCATAATCTGGAAATGGTATTGAATGGTACCAAGCCGGGTGGTCAATACATTGATTGTGTAGGTTGCGGAAGTTAATCAGTTTTGAATCGATACTTTATTATTTATAAGCCCTTTGGGGTTTTGAGCCAATTTAGTGGAGAGGGGCAGACACTTGCCTCTCTTTTTCATTTTCCCAAAACGGTCTATCCAGTAGGTCGATTGGATAAGGATAGCGAGGGTTTGTTGCTGATTACCGATGATAAGCAGCTTAACCATCAATTGCTAAATCCCCGATTTGCTCATCAACGAACCTATCTGGCTCAGGTGGAGGGTATACCAGATGCAGAATCTTTGCGTCAACTGGAAAAGGGAGTAGAAATCAATGTGGATGGGAAGATGTACCATACCAAACCTGCTTTGGCTAAAATTCCCGATGAGATTCCAGCTTTGCCTGATAGAGATCCGCCGATTCGTTACCGCAAAAATGTGCCGGATACCTGGATTGCTTTAACATTAATTGAAGGTAAAAATAGACAAGTAAGAAAAATGACTGCGGCGGTTGGATTTCCCACCTTGAGATTGGTGAGATGGTCTATGGAGAAGCTGAGCATTGAAGGCTTTGGAGTGGGAGAGGTAAGAGAAATGGGTCAAGAGGAAGTCTACAGGGCCTTAGGATTGAGTGGTTTCCGTAGAAAATGATGAATTCTCTCTCAAAGAGGAGAAGATATAATGGAATTTTTACCTCTAAGATTCTAAGGACGTAAAGAGATTCACAGGAAGTTTTTCGGCATATAACATCAATACCTCTGATCAAAGTGTAATTCCAAATCTGAACGAGATTCCAATAACTAATCACCAATAACTTTTTTAATTACTCGATTACCCAATTACTCATCATTTACCTAATTCCTTTACATCTCAGCCACTTTGCGGGAGACCTTTTCGCCGCGTCGCTGCGCCACCGCGAGAAAATTATGAGACTGCTTCGCTCACCTCGCAGTGACGATAAAACCTTACTTCTTAAAAAATCCTAAAATCCCGCTTAGCACTCTGACTTTACCACTTCTAAGAATTAAGATTGCGTCTGGGATAAAATGTCCTATTTTTGAGGTTATCTGAGTAAAAAACCAACTCCATGCATCAGGATAAAATAGCAGCAGTCATACAGGAAGTAAGAAAAGTAGTTGTCGGTCAGGATAAAATGGTCAACCGCTTATTGATAGGGCTCTTTACCAATGGCCATATTCTATTGGAAGGTGTTCCTGGTCTTGCGAAGACCCTGACAGTAAATACTCTTGCCAAAGTATTGCACTTGGATTTTAACAGAATTCAGTTCACTCCGGATCTCTTGCCTTCAGATTTGATTGGTACAATGATCTACAATCAGCAGACGGCTAATTTTGAAGTAAAGAAAGGACCAATTTTCGCCAATTTGATTTTGGCTGATGAGGTAAACCGATCTCCCGCCAAGGTTCAGTCGGCTTTGCTAGAGGCGATGCAGGAAAAGCAAGTAACCATCGGCGAGACAACATTTCCATTAGATAGACCTTTTTTAGTATTGGCAACCCAAAACCCGGTGGATCAGGAAGGTACTTATCCTCTTCCTGAAGCTCAGGTCGATCGATTTATGATGAAAGTTCATATCGAGTATCCAAGTAAGGCTGATGAAATGGAGGTTATGAGGAGAATGGCTAATATGTCTTTCAATTCAGAGGTCAACGCAGTGCTTTCCAAGCAGGATATATTTGATATTAGAAATGAGATCAATGCTATCAATATTGCAGAACCTTTGGAGCAGTATATTATTGAGTTGGTTTTTGCCACCAGATTCCCGGAACAATACGGTCTAAAAAATGAAGCGAAGTATATTCAATTTGGGGTTTCTCCCCGTGCGAGTATCAACTTGAACCTCGCTTCTAAGGCTGTTGCCTATATGGATGGGCGTGATTATGTACTTCCTGAGGATATCAAAGAAATTGCAGAAGATGTGCTAAATCACAGAATTATACTGAATTACGAAGCAGAAGCTGACAATATCAACACTCGGGACCTAGTTAAAATATTGTTGGAAAAGGTTCCAATTAACAAGACGGTAACATTGAAATAATACAAATTAGCACTTAAAGGGGCTTTCTGAGAGGAAAGCCTTTTTTTATGCTTTTTTTGTTAATACAATATTAAATTCTGTATTCATTTTTAAAAAAAGCATAATTCGAATAATTCTCTTGCAGGTAAAAATTGATACACTTTTGTAACGTGAAAACGAACAAAACCACATTCAATTTATACCCAATGAAAAAGTTCAACTCTTTTTTAATGATTTTTGCAGCTGCCCTAATAGGGTTTACTAGCTGTATCGAAGGTAACGAAAGACCTGATCTTGGTACTGATCCTGGGCTGGATAATGAAGTTGTCATTACTTCGAACATCACATCCAACACCACTTGGGAAACAGGGAAAACTTACGTGTTGGCAGGTAGAATTGCTGTTACTTCTGGTAACACACTAACTATTCAGCCGGGAGTTATTGTAAAAGGTGAGGTTGGAACAGGTTCCAACGCAACGGCTTTGGTAATTGCAAGAGGAGCAAAAATCAATGCAGCAGGAACAGCTAGCTCACCTATCATTTTTACAACGATAGCAGACGAAATTCAGCCTGGACAAATTCAATCTCCTAACCTTGAGCCAAACTTGAATGGCCTTTGGGGAGGTTTGATTATCCTAGGAAACGCACGTGGTTCATTTGCCGGTGATGTTTCAGAAATTCAAATCGAAGGTATTCCGCCATCAGATACTAATGGGCTTTATGGTGGAACCAATGACGCAGATAATTCTGGAGTTTTAAGATATGTATCTATCAGACACGGTGGAGCTAATATCGGTGAAGGAAACGAAATCAACGGCTTGACCCTTGGTGGAGTAGGATCTGGAACTGTGATCGAAAACGTAGAAGTTGTTGCCAACCAAGATGATGGAATCGAGTGGTTCGGCGGAACAGTTAACGTGACCAATGCTCTGGTTTGGAACGCAGGTGATGATGCCTTGGATACAGATCAAGCTTGGGCAGGTACTTTAGATAATTTCATTGTCATCGCAGGTGGTGAAACTGACCATTGCTTAGAAATCGATGGACCAGAAGGTTCTTACTTGGCAGCTCATACTTTAAAGAATGGATCTGTAAAAGGAAACAATGTAGCAGAGCTGGCTGACTTCAGAGATGGAGCTAGAGGTACTTTCGAAAATATCTACTTCTTCGGATTTGCTGATCCAGCTGCAACAGATGGAAGAGGTGACTTCTCATTGAGCGGTGATAAGACACTAGCAACCTTCGCTAACGGATCTCTAAAATTTGCAAATCTTCAAATCACACTAGCTAATAACGTGGCCTTGTCTACTGTATTCAGAGCAGGAACCGCAGTTCATGCATCAGCTGTCGCTGCTGGCGCAAATACGGTTGGAGCTAACAAAGCCGCATTCAATACTTGGTCATGGGCCGCAGTTTCTGGTCAATTGGCTGATTTCTAAACTCAAAAAATAAAAGGAAGAAGGGGTTTGCAAGGTCCTTTCTTCCTTTTCCAAAAAGTATTCAATTACAAATTGCTGTATGAAAAATAAATCTAAAAATCTCTTCACCAAGAAAACGGTGATCTTGATTATCCTGGTTTTAACTCAGATAATTGCTGGCTTTGCATTCGCGCAAAAAGGCACTATCCGAGGAGCCATTTATGAGCAGGCTACCGGCGAACCATTGTTCGGTGTTTCTGTACTTGTAAAGGAAACTGGAACTGGTGCAATTACTGATTTTGATGGAAAATTCGAAATTCAAGTAGAGCCAGGTTCTTACTCTCTTCAGATTTCATATATCTCCTATGCAACAGTTCAACTTACTGAAGTAGAAGTAAAGGCTGGAGATGTAAATGTTTTGAATGATATCTTGATGGCAGATGAAGCTTCTGAATTAGAGACTGTAACTATCGCAGCTACCGCAATCAGAACTACAGAATCTGCTTTGATGTCTGTGAAAAGAAATGCAGCCAATCTAATGGATGGTATTTCTGCAAGCTCTTTCCGTCAAATTGGTGATGGTGATGCAGCTTCTGCTGTGAAAAGAGTTACCGGTGTTTCTATTGAAGGAGGAAAATACATCTACGTAAGAGGTTTGGGTGACAGATATACCAAAACTGTATTGAACGGTGTAGATATCCCTGGTTTGGATCCGGATAGAAACTCTATCCAAATGGATATCTTCCCAACGAATGTCATTGACAATATCATTGTATCGAAATCATTCACAGCAGAACTTCCAGCTGATTTCACAGGTGGGGTAGTGGATATTGAGACGAAAGATTTTCCTGAGGAAAAAAATATGCGATTGAGCCTGAGTGGTGGCTTGACTCCTTCTATGCACTTTAATTCAAGCTATTTGAAGTATGACGGTGGTCAGACAGACTGGTTGGGATTCGATGACGGAACAAGAGCAATTCCTACAGGTGGAAGAACAAATATTCCTCAATATGGTCAGGCAGTAGGAAATCCTAACGGTCCAAGAGGAATGGAGTACCAGGAGATTTTGGGAAGCTTCAACAAAACCTTAGGCGGATATAGAACCAATAGCTTGATGGACATGGGAGTAAGCTTCTCCCTTGGAAATCAAATTGCTAGAACAAAAGCGACTTGGGGTTATAACTTCGCATTGACTTACAAGAATGAAACTGAGTTTTATCAGGATGCGGAATTTAATCTTTATGGAAAGCCAAGACTTTCTTCTGATACTGAATTAGAGGCCTTGGAAAGACAAAAAGGTGACTATGGTGTAAACAACGTTCTATTGGGAGGACTTGCTGGTATCGCTTTGAAAACGGATAATTCTAAGTATAAATTGAATATCATGCACCTTCAAAATGGTGAATCCAAAGCTGGTGAATTTGATTTCGTCAATACTAACCTTGGAGCAAACTTTGAAGCGAAGCAATATAACTTGGAGTATAGCCAAAGAGGACTTACCAGTGTTTTATTGGGAGGTACACACTTCTTCAACGCTAGAGATTGGGAAGTAAACTGGAAATTGGCTCCTACAAGATCTACTATTGAGGATCCAGATATCAGATTTACAAGATTCAGAGTTCCTACCAATACTATTTCTACTGAAGTAGGTTTACCTGCAAGAATCTGGAGAAATTTGGAAGAATACAGTGTAGTTGGTAAAGTCGATGTAGCTAAATCTCTTTCTTTATTCCAAAGAGAGTCAAAAGTGAAATTTGGATCTAACTATGTATTCAAATACCGTGACTTCAACATCCAAAGCTTCCAATTTGCTACTGGAGACGCAAGCTTCACAGGTGATCCAAATGAGATCTTATCTGAAGAGAACCTATTCTCTGCTTCTTATAGAAATGGAGTAAGATACAATGCTGACTTTATTCCTATCAATCCAAACGAATATCAGTCTATCGCTACCAATGTAGCTGGTTATGCATCCGTTGAAGCGAAACCAGCTGATAAATTGAAAGCTATTGTAGGTTTGAGAGTAGAGAAGTACAACCAGTACTACACTGGTACCAACCAAACTGGTACAATCAACTTTGATTTGGTGACTATGTTGGATGATATTGATTTCTTCCCAACAGTGAACTTGATCTACAACTTGAAAGACAATCAGAATTTAAGACTTTCTGCTTCTAGAACTATCGCAAGACCTTCTTTCAAAGAATTGTCTTACGCCGAGATTTTAGATCCAATTACCGGTAGAACTTTCATCGGTGGTTTGTACCCTGAGACTACGAATGGTGGCACAGAGGTGCTTTGGGATGGAAACTTAGTTTCTACAAGAATCAACAACTTTGATATTAGATGGGAAGCATTCCAGGAAAGAGGTCAAATGTTCTCTGTAAGTGCATTCTACAAAACCTTTGACAGACCTATCGAAATGGTGCAGTTCCTTGCTGACCCAGGTACTTTCCAACCAAGAAACGTAGGAAACGGTACAGTAGCAGGTTTGGAATTCGAATTCAGAAAGTCTTTGGCATTTATCTCTCCTGCTTTGGAGAAATTTAATTGGAATACAAACGTAACTGTAACCGAATCTCAAATTAAAATGTCTGAATCTGAATTCAGATCCAGATCATTGACTGCAAGAGAAGGAGAAGTAGTGGAAGATACCAGAGATATGGCAGGACAAGCTCCTTACATTATCAATACAGGTTTAGCATTCCAAGATTATAACAAAGGTTGGGAAGCTGGTGTATTCTACAACGTGCAAGGTTCTACTTTGAACTATGTAGGTTTTGGAAACAGAACAGACACTTACACAGTACCTTTCCATAGCTTAAACTTGAATATCAATAAGTCATTTGGAGCTGATGAGAGAATCCAGGTAGGATTTGGAGTTCAGAATATCCTAAATGATAAAAGAGAAATGGTGTTTAGATCTTTCGCAGCGCAAGATCAGATCTTTACTAGCCTTGCACCAGGCTTGAGAATGAACTTTAAAGTAGCATTTTCTTTCTAAGGATTAATTACCACAATGAAAAAGGCTTCCAAAGAGATTTGGAAGCCTTTATTTTTTTTGTGATGAAATTAAGTTAATCGATGAATTATATCCTTTTCTTCCGGATAAAGTGCCAAAAGGCTTTCTGTGGAAAACAGCTCAAAGTCTTCAAAATCAAAACCCGGTGATACTACGCAGGATACCAGCGCATAAGAATCCGGCGAATCAACACTGCTTCCAAAGATTGTTTTTGCCTGAACCAGTCTCTGAGGCTGGCATTTTCCTTCGCCTACTGGACCTAAAGCCATTAATTGATGCCCTTCTTCCGAAAGTGTATGAACAGAAAGTGGGCTCCCCTCATGCCAAAACCACAGTTCATCACTTTGAATTCTATGGAATCGGGAGATGTTTTCTGAAGTCAGTAAGAAATATATGGACGTGCTTAAATTCCTTTTCCCTTTATCAGTCTCAATGGATTCAGTAGATCTATATATTTCCTTATAAAAACCACCTTCAGGGTGCGCTTGCATCTGAAGACTTTTCACTAAGAATCCTACTCTTTCCTGAGTATTCATTTATTGATAGGTTTCCATCAAAATTGAGACAATTCTATCCGCTGTTTTTCCATCCCACATCGGAATTCCCTGATATTGCTTCCAGTCCCCATTCATGATTTTTTCCAGATATGGTCGAAGTTTGGCAGGATCTGTACCCACCAATTCGTTGGTGCCCAAATGAATAGTTTCTGCTCTTTCAGTATTATCTCTTAAAGTAACGCAAGGCACATTCATAACAGAAGCCTCTTCTGTAATGCCTCCGGAATCGGTAATGACACCTTTTGCATTTTTTACCAAATAATTAAATTCCAAATAACCCAAAGGCTCACACATGTGAAGATTAGGTGCGTCAATGCCTATTGCTTGAAGGTTTTTGGCTGTTCTTGGGTGAACAGGGAATATGATTGGCAAGCCTTGAGTTCCTTCCAAAATAGCATCGATCATGGCCTTAAGCTTTTGCTCCTGATCCACATTGGCAGGTCTATGCATGGTCATTACGAAGTATTTTTCCTTTTCCAGCCCATCAAATATAGCTCCTTCGGGCTTTTGGAATCTTGGCATCTGGGCTATTAGCGTATCTATCATGGTATTTCCCACAAAGTGAATTTTACTTTCGGGGAAACCACTTTTTCTAAGATTCTCATTAGCTATTTCTGAGGTGGTAAAAAAGTGGTCAGTGATAGAATCTGTGACCATTCTATTGATTTCCTCGGGCATACTTAAATCGCCTGAGCGAATTCCGCCCTCCACATGAGCTACATCAATACAAAGTTTTTTAGCTGCGATAGAGCAGGCCAAGGTGCTGGTGACATCTCCCACGACAATTACCAAATCAGTGGGGTTTTCCATCAATTCTTTTTCAAAAGCCACCATGATAGAGGCTGTTTGCTCTGCCTGAGTTCCGCCTCCGCCTCCCAGATTTGCATTGGGCTCTGGAATGTTTAATTGCTCAAAAAAGTCCCCTGACATTTTTTTATCATAGTGCTGACCTGTGTGAACCAATCGAAATTTTAGGTTTTTCCCATTCTTTTGCTGTTTTTGAATAGCATGAATAATGGGAGCAATTTTCATGAAATTAGGCCGTGCACCAGCGACAATAGTAAAAGTTGGCATAATATAACTTTGGTTTGGGGCAAAAATAAGAAATCATCACTCAGTTCTATGATATTTAGGTACTTTTCCAGTCTTCTAATTGGCTGCTTTTTTGTTTCTTTGTAGCTAGAATTTTATCAGATTCGGACTTATGAATATTTGGACCTGGAAGCGGGGTAGAAAATTGCTTTCTTTTTTAATACTAACTTTTGCCATAAGCGCCTGCACAGATACCTTGGAATCATCGGTAGTCGTTTATGATAATGATTTTTCCACTCTGGATTTAAAAGGTTTTGAAAATGGAAGGCTGTTTATTTTCCAAAATGATACGATAGCGGGTCATTACCACAATGAGGAAGTCTCAGTAAAATTGGAGAATCTTCCCTCACACAATATGTTGAAAATCACCACAGAAATCCTAATTCATGACAGTTGGGATGGAAATGCTGATGATGGACTGTCGGGGCCGGATTATTGGTTTTTTGGAATTGACGATGAAGAAATATTCAGAACAACCTTTTCCAACTCCCCCTGTGAATCGACTTACTGCCTTTACCAGTCATTTCCGAATTCATATTTTCGGCAGAATGTCCCCAAATCTGGTAGTACTCGAACCAATATGCCTGGGTTATGCATATTTGGTGCATTCCCTAATTACACCAGTAGATATACTGTTTCCAAAATCATTAGACATCAAAGTTCAGATGTGAAGATTTTTTGGAATTCTGAATTACGCCAAGATAATAGTCCGGACCCTAAGTGTGATGAGTCTTGGTCCTTGGCAAAAATTACCGTTGAAGCATTGATTGTTAATTAATATGGGGTACAAAAACACATTCAAACAGTCATTGATTTTGGTTTTTTTTGCGATTAGCTTTTATCCAGCTTTTTCGCAAACCATCCCAATTGGTACTCCCTTATTAGATGAGTATTTGAGAAGAGCTCAACTCTTGGGAAAAGTTGATTCATCTTCCAGTTGGATGATTCGTCCATTATATCCTACCGAAGCTTTTGGAGTTAAGGATGGATTTGATTTGGATAGTTCGGTAGTGGATTATGACCAAAGTCGAACGCATAGAAGATTTGGCCCGGAAGAAAAAGGTAAGTTTCTATTGCTTCCTGCTTCTTATCGAATGCAGTATAACTCTACTTATGCATTTGGAACCAATGATGGAGCTTTTATACCCAATAGAGGTTTACAGCACTTACTCAGTATAGGGACCTATTTAGAATATGGGGGACTTTCACTGCAGCTTCAACCCGAGCTTTTGCTCGCGCAAAACAAAGATTACATAGGTTTCCCGATCGAGCATCAGGCCACCATCCTATTTTATTATGAATACATGAATAGGATAGAAATGCCTGAGCGATTTGGGACTGGTTCTTACAATAAATTCTTTTTGGGGCAGTCTAGCTTGAGGTATAATTATAAAGAATATTCGATTGGGGTTTCTACTGAAAATTTATGGTGGGGTCCGGGTCGAAGAAACTCCCTTCTTTTAGGAAATAATGCTCCGGGTTTTCTCCATTTTACTCTTAATACCAGAAAGCCTGTTCAATCCAAAATCGGTTCTTTTGAAGGACAACTGATTTCCGGGTTTTTGAAATCTACGGATTTTGCACCTCCTCATCCTGATTATTCTATCCAGCAAAATCCAGTTCTCATTCCAAAAAGAGAAAATGGAGACCGCTACTTGGGAGGCTTAGTTTTGACTTATCAGCCTAAATGGATTCCTGGTTTATTCTTAGGATATGGCTCTGTGAACCATATGTACAGAGAAGATATGACAAGCTTTGCAGATGGCTTGCCTGTTTTCAATGGTAGAAAGGGCCCTGAAAATGTCGAAGATCCTATTCGCGACAAGCGGCAACAATTCAGCTCAGGATTTTTCAGATGGTTGAGTGCCGAAGGCCATTTTGAATTTTATGGTGAATATGGGACTCGTGGAAATAGCTTCAGAACAGGAGATTTTATGATCACTCCAGAAAAAGGCAGGGCATTTACCTTTGGGTTTTCCCACTTGATGCCTTTGAAAAAGCAAGGAAGGTATTTCCAGATTAGTTCTGAAATGACTCAAACCGGTCAGACTATTCGGGAAGAAATCAGACAACTTCGTACCTGGTACATCCATGATCACGTGCGACATGGATATACTCATCAGGGGCAGGTTTTAGGAGTCGGAAATGGTCCAGGAAGTAATCAGATTTTTGTGGAATTCGCATGGGTGGATCAAATGAACCGAATCGGATTTCAGATGGAGCGAATTGTCTACAATAATGATTTCTACTATTACAGATATGAAGCTTCTAAGGATTTTAGAAATAAATATGTGGATTTAGTGCCTTCCTTAGTGGCAGACTGGAGATTTGGAAATATTCTGGTCAGTGGCAAATTTCAATATGTCAATACCCTCAATTACAAATGGTTCCTCGAAAACCAGCCGGATCAATATTTTGTCCCTGGTTTTGACAGAAAGAATTCCGTGGCACATTTGGGTGTTGCTTATTTATTCAAATAATCAAATTTATAATGATAGCTGAAAAAGATAAAGTGGTTTCGATCGCTTACACCTTAAAGGTAGACGACGGAGAGTCCGGTCAGGAGTTATTTGAAGAGGTAGGAGAAGCTCAAGCATTTCCGTTTTTGTTTGGACATCAAAATGTACTTCCAAAATTGGAGGAAGTGTTGGCAGGGAAAAAAGCTGGGGATACCTTCTCAGTTTTCATTGACTTTGAAAATGGCTATGGAGACTATGATGAAAATAAAAAAGTCATTATACCTAAGGCAAATTTCAAAGAGGACGGGAAAAAGAATAAGGATATTCTCAAAGTCGGAAGAGTAATTCCCATGCAAGATGATAAGGGAAATCAAATGCGGGGAGAAATCATCAAGGTCGACTACAGAGGAGTTCATATGGATTTTAATCCACCTCTGGCTGGTTATGATTTATACTTTGAGGGAAAGATAGTAGCAATTCGTGAGGCTGAAAAAGAAGAAATAGAACATGGTCATGTTCATGGCCCAGGAGGCCATCATCATGATTAAATGATAAATGCCCTGTCTCAAGATAGGGCATTTGTCGTATTGTATAGATTTAGTTTGCTCTATAAATTTGATTTTATAACCCACAATCGAAATGGATACAGTCAAAGTTTGGATAGCAAGAATAGCTTTACTCTTATTTATTTTGGTATTCTTGATGTGATTTTTTTAAAGGACTGGAAAGAATCGGGGTGATCGGCAAAAGTCAGCGAGGTCTCTTTTCGGGGGAAAGAGACCATTTTTTTATTTTCTTAGATCTATACCCAAGTTTTTGTAGGCCTGATCAATGGCAAGGTCTTTCAATCCTTCAATCCTTTCGGACTCGTAAAGTTTATAAGCCTTCTCTAACTGTACTGCCGCTACTCGGTAGGATTGCTCGTTGAAATGCAAAATAGCATCATTGTAATATTGCAATCCAGCCAATTGGGTCAAGTTGATTTTTCTAAAAATGGTTTTTTCACTTTCAGGTTGATTGGGACTACCGATTCTTTGTCTCAAATCCAAATAGCTGGATGCCTCTTCCGGAGCATAGGCTTTTAAATAATTCTTTACCTCTCCTGAATTGGTAATCATCCCACCAATTCTCAAAGTGCTTTCCAAAATTATAGGCTTTTGGTCTACATTGACAATTAAAAATACATGATAATCGGTCTCTACGATTTCGAAGTCAAATCCATATTTATTCAAAATCATTCCAAGTGTCGCAGTACCACTCACGCAGTCGAACTTGCCTTCGGATAGCATTTGATTGAAAGTAGCGTGCTGCTCGTAGGTTTTGAATAAATTTTGATGACTCTTTTCAAATAGGGTACGGACGAACTTAAGGCTCTTTCCCTTTTTCTCAAATTTCTTGTCTAATGTTGAAATGTGCTCTTCCCATTTTTGAGCTTGCATTTCATTTTCGGCATGTACCGCTCTAAAAAGTGCCAAATAATCTGATTCGCTTAGACTTTTTTCCCAAAGGGATTTTTCTATGTCAGTTTCAAAAGGAAGGTCATTCGGTAACACAGAGCTCTCCTGGGACCATGCAGCAAGCATGCTCAGCAAGAAAAAGAGACTGGTTAGGAATGATTTGATCTTCATTTTGTAATGTCAATGTTACCAAATATATCATAAAGTTAACAATTTGGTAACATTGGAAAAAATATTTGGAAAAACTTAACATACTTTTTTTTAGATAAATCATTGATGGTGATAGGGTTCTCCTCTTAAAATGGTCATGGCTCGATAAATTTGCTCCGCAATAAATGGCCTAATCATCTGATGGGAAAAGGTCATTTTGGAAAGAGATACTTTTCCATTGGCCCTTTGATATACCGCATCCGAGAAGCCATAGGGACCCCCGATTACGAAGAATAACTGCTTGATTCCAGCATTCATTTTTTTCTGCAAAAAGTCTGAAAATCCAACGGAATCAAAGCTTTTTCCATTTTCATCCAATAATATTAACTCATCGGATGAATTGATTTTCTTTAGAATTAACTCTCCCTCTTTTTCTTTTTGGGCAGATTGGGACAGAGACTTAGTGTTTTTAAGATCAGGAATTATCTCCCATTCAAACCTGAGATAATGTCCTATTCGCTGGGAATAGAGTTCTGTTAATTCCTGAATAGCAGGATGATCTGTCTTTCCTATTGCAATTATTTTGATCAGCATAGTCAAAGATGCAAATTTCTTCAGGTTTTACTTTTTTGATTTTGGACTAAATTTTTACCACTCATTGGACTTTGTTACCGTCCTAATCACCTAAAGTCCATTTAAAATTTCTTAACAAAGTCCTCACAAACAATCCTTTAGCGTGGAGGTTTTCTATTCCTAAACCAAAACTCTTAACTATCATGAAAAAAATTGGAAGTATTTTAATTCTGGCCATGTTTTTTGTTGCCTCAGCTTTTGCTCCTAGAACCCAAAATGTGCACGAAGTAGAAGCAGATATTGTTGACTTGGCGGTAAGTACAGATTTTCTTTCTACGCTTGTAGCAGCTGTGAAAGCGGGTGACCTAGTAGATGTATTGAAAGGTGACGGACCTTTTACTGTATTCGCACCAACCAACGATGCTTTTGCTGCTTTGCCAGCAGGTACGGTAGAGAATTTATTGAAGCCTGAAAACAAAGACAAACTGGTAGCAGTATTGACCTACCATGTCGTACCAGGTAAAATAATGTCTACAGACTTGAAAAATGGTCAGAAGGCTACTACGGTGCAAGGTAGTGCTGTGACTGTAACTTTGAAAGACGGAAAAGCTATGATCAATGATGCAACTGTAACTGCTGCTGATATCGAAGCAGATAATGGTGTAGTGCACGTAATTGATAAAGTGATCTTGCCTCCGATGTAAGATCTAAAGTCGAAGAAAAACGAATGCCTGTCGAAAGACAGGCATTTTTTATTTTTAAAGATCCTTTTTTAAGCCAGCTGGTATGTTCAGATTACCATTAGCTTGGGGGATAAGATCTAAATTTGTAAGCTTTGCTCTTCGATCTTCCAATCAGTCAAGCCAGAGAAGTATGGCAACTTGTGAAATTGAAGAGAATCAATTTTTTATTTTATGGATATCCGCTTTCTTAACAGTATTTGCAAAAATATGGCTTATTGTCTGCTTAAAGGATCAGAATCCGGAAGCTTCCGTCTTCGGTCATCGGTCTTCCTGCCTGTCAAGCAAGAAAAATAAGGCAACTGGCATGATTGCGGATAATCAGATTTATTTTATCAGTTCTTTTCTTTTCAGAATAGTCTCCATGAATTTTTTCTCATTCTCCGAATTGAAAATTTTATATGGAAGGTGAATAAACTGCGCTTTAGACATGTAAAGTATAAACGCGTCCTTTCCCATCTCAGCTCTTTTGATCATATTCCATTGTACAGGCATTCCCTGACGGGCATTGATCTTCATCAGAATTTGTCTGGAATCAATTTCATAAGCCATCTTTTCGAAGATCACTTTGTTTTGCTCCATTTGAGTTACTCCAGTAAACTGAATCGCCCAAAACAGCACATATAAACCATAAGCTATCAAGGCTCCTATGATCCACCAGATAGATGCAATCCAGAAATATCCGCAACAAATGGCCAAGGCTATCAGAATCACCCACCACTGCTCTTTCAAAACACTGGTAAGGCCCATCTTAATATATGTTCCGGTTGGTAATTGGTATTTTTTAGTTTTAACAATCATCACTTTTCGATTTTCAGACCGCAAATATCCAAGTATCCTAGGGATAAAACAAGCCGAATAAAATGATAGATACTTTAGAAATTAAGAAACAATTCGCCTAAGTCATTGATTTAAAAAGTGTATTGATTTATCTTAAGTAAAATTTTTCTCTATGAGCAGTTTGGTTATCAACCTTTTCTTAGCGGGTTTTGCCTATGTGATTGTGATTTACTTTGTAGCCACAATGACTAAAAATTCTCTAAAAAAGGGAAAAAGTAATGGTGATGATGGAGATGGTGGGATTGAAAATCAAAGCCCACCTAAAATTGATTTGCCTCCCGGTGTCATCTGGCCGACTAGCCCAAAAAGCCCGAAAAAGTCTCCTGAACCAGTAGATGTTTAATGGCATTTTTCACAAACCCCCTGCACCAATAAGCTCATTTCTTTTTTCTTAAAGCCTTTTGGAAGTTTGATGTCAGGCAAACTGATGCTGTCCAAGCAGGTTGTTTCCCCACAGATTTCGCATTTGAAATGAACATGCTCATGATCGTGCTCATGCTCATCTTCATGAGAGCATAATGCATATTTAGTGGCTCCGCTATCATCCAAGACTTTATGAATAATATCCTTTTCCAAAAAAGTGTTGAGGCTTCTGTAAATAGTTACCCGGTCAAATTGATTCTCCAGTTTGTTTTCCAGGTCACTATGCGCCAAGGCTACCTGTCTATCCAAAAACTCCTGAATAATATCCAAGCGGCAGTCAGTGATGCGTAGCTTATGTCTTTTTAATATGGAAAGCGGTGTCAACATGCGTTCAATTATTCTGCAAATTAAGGAATTTGAACTTTTACAAAAAAAGGCGCCCAGAATTGGACGCCTTTCTTGATATATCTGGAATCCAATTATTTTGGATCCAGAATTTGATCGATTCTTTCTGCCAAATCCTCCAAGTGTAACTTAGACATGGTGTCAGAAGTTCGCGGAATAGCAGATCTGATTTGTCTTTGAAGGGTTTTCAGTTCTCCTCTAGCCATCGGTCTGATATCAGACTGAGAAGCGTTGATTTGAGGTCCTACAAATCTTCTGAATGCTGCCGGCACATTTGGCTCTTCTCCTGTCAACAATAGCTCCAATCTCTCGATATGGGCTCTTTGTAGTGCTCTTCTGTGTACGTCTATGCTTCTTCCTGCCGGAAGTTCAGTCCAAATACCTTTTCTCAAATCATCGAATAATTCTGTGATTTTATAGGCATCGTTTCCGTTGAGAGCTTCGTTTTCGATAACTCTTCCCAATCGGCCCCACTCCAGAATTCCGTTTAGAGTACCTACTTGTAACCCTCTGATTCTTTCCAAAGCTCCAAAGTCGCCTGTTCTCGCAATAATTTCTTCTTCCATCATCCAAGATGGAGTTTTGAATAGATGCTCATTCAAGAAAGCTACAGCTGATTTTTGAAGGTTTTTAGGGTTGTGTGTGTATACAGGCTCACCTTGACCGGTCGCTTTGTAAACTTCCATTACACCTCCCACATGGGTTCTAACATGTCCCATGTATCTATTGAACTGACCTAAGACCTGTCCATACATTTCTTCTAAATCTGAGAAGTTTTTGTAAGGCTTGTCCTCTTCAGCGGTCCATTCCATTAGATTAGGCATGATTCTCTTTAGGTTCTTAATTCCATACTCAGAAGCTTTCATGGAATTATCTCCCAAGTCTTCACTTTGTGTCGTTGGATCATAAGAATTTCCTTGACGTCCATATCTGTATACAGGGTCACCTTTTTTCGCCAAGATCCACTGATCCAGAGTAGGCAACTCCTCCTCAGGAGTTTTTGCATCCGGAATAGGTCTGTAGCCCCAAGCGATAGCATATTTATCATAAGGCCCTACATCTGGCATTAAACTTACACCCTCGTCTTCAGGCTGAGCGATATAGTTGAATCTCGCATAGTCCATAATAGATGGAGCTGTTCCCATTTCTGCCGTGAACTTTGGATCACGTAGTTTTTCAACAGGGTATGCATTAGAAGAAGCGAAGTTGTGTGGCAAACCAAGGGTATGACCTACTTCGTGCGCTGATACAAATCGGATCAACCTTCCCATTACTTCATCCTTGAACTTCACACTTCTAGCTTCTGGGTTGATAGCAGCTGTTTGGATGAAGTACCAGTTTCTCAATAGGTTCATCACGTTATGATACCAGCCGATATCTGATTCGATGATTTCTCCGGATCTAGGGTCAGATACGTGAGGTCCGTAGGCATTTTGAATGTCAGATGCAAAGTAGCGGATAACGGAGTAACGAGCATCTTCCGGGCTCCAGGTAGGATCTTCTTCTGGAGAAGGAGCTTCTTTCGCAATAATAGCATTTTTGAAACCTGCCGCTTCAAAAGCTTTTTGCCAATCTTCCACACCTTGCTTTAGATAAGGAACCCATTTGGTAGGAGTAGCAGGATCGATATAATAAACGATAGGCTTTTTAGGCTCTACCAATTCTCCACGCTTAAATTTCTCCATGTCTTCCTCTTTCACTTCCAGTCTCCAACGATCCAGGAATCTACGTGATTCGGCTTTTTGTGCATCTGCACCATAATCCACATAGGATCTACCGAACCAACCCACTCTCTGGTCAGCAAGACGTTGCATCATTGGCTCCTTTGGAAGTAAAACCATAGAGGAATTCATTTCCAAAGTGATCAATCCTGTTGAGCTGTTTGATGGTGGCTCAGCAGCCGCATAGGTCAAAACATAACGGGCTTCAATATTGATAGGGTAGGTATTGATATGAACGATGTAAGATCGATCTCCATCCAATCGCTGCACTCTGTACTGTGTTCTTCTATTTCTCTGAAGACCTAGAGCCTGCACATCTTTTGCAAATAAATCAGTGGCTTCAATTACAGTTCCCGTTGAGTCTGTGGCCTTGGATTTAACGTCAAATCTTTGAAGTATTGGCTCCAAGTTGGAGTTTTGAACAGCCTTTGCGATAGGTAAAGAATCGGCGGCATAATTATCCACTGAAACTACTTTCAAAAGGACTGCATCCTTCTCCTTCTCCCATCGAAGCATCAAGGTGTTGGTTCTTTCTCCTCCATATCCGATTCCGTCTGCAGTTTTTGCAATGGTGGTCACCATCAACATATCTCTGCCAAACAAGGAATCAGGAATTTCATAGAAATATTTATCGTCTATTTCATGAACTTTGAATAAACCGGTTTTGGATTTTGCATCTTTAGTGATGACATCCTTGTAGGGTTTTGGGCCCTTGTTATTTCCACCATTTTGGGGTCTAGCTGGTGGAGTAGTGGCTGCTGGGGTGTTTTTGGAATCTTTCTTTTTCTTTCTCTGAGCAAAAGCATCCTCAGAATAGAACATGACACCAAGCAACCCAATCAGCAATGTAAATCTCCTCAGAAATTTGGGTAGCGTGTTTTTCATAAGTATTAGTTTTATTTTCGATTTAAATAACCTTCAAAAAGAGCTAAGTGTAAACTCTGAAACTTAATTTTTGATGGACGGTTTATTCATAGAGTTAAAGGCAGAACATTGTTGATTAAGAAAAGGGTAATCGTAGTAGGTGGAGGGCTGGCTGGTTTGATAGCTGCCTGTCAATTGGCCAAAAATGGACACTTGGTCCAACTGTTTGAAAAAAAGCAATATCCTTTTCACAGGGTTTGTGGGGAATATGTGTCCAATGAGGTTTTAGATTTTTTAAAAAGGGAAAATCTATTCCCTGAGACAGCACATTTCCCATCCATTTCCAAATTTGAATTTTCAGATACAAAGGGGAATACTGTTTCTATGGATTTGGATCTGGGTGGCTTTGGAATCAGTAGGTTTTTATTAGATGATTTTTTAGCCAATCAGGCAATACTACTGGGCGTGGAATTATTACAAAATAAGCCAGTCGAAAATATCAATTTTAACTCTGGTGTATTCGAAGTAATTACTCAGGATCAAGGTACTTATGAAGCTGAATTCGTCATAGCTGCCCATGGGAAAAGATCTAAACTCGATAAAGTCCTGAATCGGCCTTTTATTGAAAAACGTAGTCCCTACATTGGGGTCAAATACCATATCCGAACTGACGCTTCCAAAGAAACCGTTGCTCTTCATAATTTCAAAGCAGGCTATTGTGGGCTAAATGCCATCGAGGAAGAAAAATTTAATCTATGTTATTTAGGATCCCGCGATGAGCTGAGAAAATATGGTTCTATTCCGGAGATGGAGGCTCAAACTTTGTTTAAGAATCCTAGATTGAAAGAAATTTTCAATTCAAGTGATTTTTTGTTCGAAAAGCCAGAGGTGATCAATGAGATCAATTTTGAATTTAAAAGACCGGTAGAAAATCATGTGCTGATGGCGGGTGATGCAGCGGGTTTGATTACTCCTCTTTGTGGAAATGGAATGGCAATGGCGATTCATTCTGGAAAACTGGCAGCAGAGGCCATTCATAGATTTGATTCCAGAGAGGAGGTAGAGAAAAATTACCAAAGAAATTGGAATATGAATTTTAGCCGAAGGCTGAGAGTTGGAAGGGTAGTCCAACGTTTATTTGGTTCGGAATCAGCTTCCTCTTTTGCCAGATTTTTATTGTCAGATTTTCCTGCCATCGGTAAAGTGATCATGAAAAACACTCATGGTACACCTATCTAATAGGCCAAAACCTGCAAAATTTGAGTGTTTTCTAGAAAATAATAAAAGAAGAAGGCATTCAGAATCAAAGCTGAAATACTGTTCATCCCCATGGTCCAAGAGTAGTTTGCGTACTTTTCAGGATTGATTCTGACGAAATTAAACCAAAGCAGAAAGTAAAGAATGATAGGGGCCATGGCTCCCAAATACACCCAAAAGAAGTACTCCTGATTTCTATCCAGAAAGAACCAAATGAATCCAGCTCCTGTAAGAGCGAAAATCAGCGCTGAAAATCCAAATGTTCCTTTGATCCCCAAATATCTACTCAAAGTCATATCTCCTCTTCTGGCATCTTCTCTATGCTGGTAAACCTGTGTCAAAGGATAGTTACCCCAAAGCATCAAGGAAGTTAACATCCCTGGAATAAGTACATGAGGTTTTAGAAAAATATTCCAACCAAAATCACTCAAGCCTGCATAAGCCATTGCAAAAGTGAAGTAACCCTGGAAAAGCCCGGCTATCAACCAGCTCAGCCAAGGATATTTTTTAAGGCGTATGGATGGGTGGCTATAAGCCATACTGACTAATCCGTAGACCAAAAGCATGCTGCTGAAGGCGAAGCTGATTTTGAAAGCCAAAATCAAAGCTATAGCAAAAAAAGCAAGGGATAACCAATAAAGATCCGGGGTTACTTTGGGAGGATTTTTAATTCCTCCTATGCTTTCCTCATCCTTGTCAAAGTAGCTGTTATAGCCATTGCTGGATGGGTAAAGAAATAAATGCAAGGATAAAAAAACCCACAGCATTCGCTCTCCATTTAGATTTGGAGTCAGTGCCAAGGCAAAAAAGTAGACTGGAAGCAGGAATAAAGAAAATGGAATCCTGAGGTGCTTTAAACTGGAACGAGTGATCATATCGTAAACTTAGGCTAAATAACCTTTAGAATAGTGTGTGGTTTACTTGGTAATCATCTAATTTAGAAATATTCAGTTAACTTGATCTTATGAGCACTTTTATTAACAGTATAGGATTGGCAAATCCTGGTAATCCCATTCTTCAAGAAGATATTGCCGGATTTATGAAAATTGCTCACGGATTAGATGAGAGAGAAGGGCGGAAGCTTTCATTTTTATACAGAAAATCAGGAATCAATACCCGGTTTAGCGTTTTGACTGATTTTGAAAAAGCTAACCATGAAGACTTTGAATTCTTTCCTAAAAGCAAAAACCTGGAGCCCTTTCCCAGCACCAAATCAAGAATGGGTGTTTTTACTCAAGAGGCACCTAGACTTTGCGAGGAAGCTGTTCTGAACTGTATCTCTGGGTCCCATATTTCCAAAGATCAAATCACGCACTTGATTCTGGTTTCCTGTACGGGAATGGTTGCGCCGGGAGTGGAATTGGAATTAATGAAAAGGTTGGGCTTGGAAGATACTGTGGAACGTTATTGTGTTCACTTCATGGGTTGTTATGCTGCCTTTACAGGATTGAAGTTAGCCGATAAAATTATCCGCTCGGATTCTCAGGCCAAGGTACTGGTAGTTACGGTTGAGTTGTGCACCCTTCATTTCCAAAAGGACTATTTAGAAGATAATATTTTGGCCAATTCTCTTTTTGGAGATGGGGCGGCAGCGGCATTGGTTTCGTCCAGTCCCTCAGGTTTGGCGATCAAATCCTACCTAAGTAGAGTGCTGAGAGAAGGCGAGCAGGATATGGCTTGGGGAATAGGTGATTTTGGTTTTGAAATGAAGTTGACCAAATATATTCCAAGCCTTTTGGACGGGGGTATCCAGCAACTCAAAGCAATGTTTGAGGACAAGTTTAACCTGTCCAAGATCAAAAATTTTGCAATTCATCCGGGAGGAATGCAGATTTTGGCAAAAGTTCAGGAAGCATTCGGATTGGGAAAAGAAGTGAATTTTCACGCCATGGAAGTATTGAAGCAATTTGGCAATATGTCTTCCGCGACAATTTTATTTGTATTGTCGAGAATGATGAAGGATGTGGAGATTGAAGGAGATATTCTCTCAATGGGTTTTGGCCCCGGCTTGACTTTGGAAACTCTTTTACTGGAAAAAGCATGAGCCGATTTTCACAACGCTGCGAAGACAAAGAGTTGATGGACGATTTGGAATGCTCTGGGGAAGAACTGGAACAAACTCTAAAGGAGCTCAAAACTATCAACAAGCTTTTGGGAGGTAATTATGTGACTACCAATGGACTTCGAAAGCTGATTGGAAATTCAACTGATAAAACTTTTTCAGTGGCAGATATAGGCTGTGGAGGTGGAGATATGATCCGAGTCATGGATGATTGGGCAATTTCCCATGATTTTAAGCTGAAATTTACCGGAATTGACGCAAATCGGAACATTATAGACCTCGCGAGGGTTAGGTTAGCAGATAAGCCGGAGATTGACTGGACAATTCAGAATGTTTTTGACCCGGCTTTTTCAAATCATCGGGTAGATATCATTACCTGTACGCTCTTTACACATCATTTTACTTCCCAAGAATTGGTTGATTTACTTTCTGCTTTTAGAAAGAAAGCCAAGGTGGGAATTATCATTAACGATCTGCATCGCCATCCACTTGCGTATTATAGTATCAAGTGGTTGACCCGGATTTTCAGCAGATCTGAAATGGTTCAAAACGATGCGCCGCTTTCTGTGCTGAGGAGTTTTTCGAGAGAGGATTGGGAGAATATTTTGAAAGCGTCAGGATTCAAATCCTGGAAAATAAAGTGGTACTGGGCCTTCCGATGGCAAATCCTGATTTCATTTGTTTAATTTAAACTAAATCATTTTCAATGGAAATTACACCAGAAACCTTATCAAAAATTACCGAACAGGGCATAGAACTAGCCTATACCATTGTTCCCAAAATAATTTATGCGATCATTTTTTATGTCGTAGGTCGCTTCATAGTCAACAAGCTTGTAAAGGGTTTTAAAAGAGTCCTAGAAAAGAGGGATGACAACCCCTCGTTGAATAACTTTTTAGTAGGAGTTGTCAAAGTAATTTTAAATGTGACCCTATTTATCGGGGTTGCCACCACGATTGGAGTTGAGTTTGCCTCCTTTGTAGCAATTTTGGGTGCAGCAGGTTTGGCGATTGGTCTGGCACTGCAAGGTTCCTTATCCAATTTTGCAGGAGGAGTTTTGATTTTACTATTCAAGCCTTTTAAAGTGAGTGATGTGATAGTTGCTCAGGGTCATACAGGTGTGGTGAGAAAAATTGATATTCTTTATACTCACATGACGACTTTTGACAACAAGGAGATTATTATTCCAAATGGTAGTCTGGCTAACAACGATATTGTCAACATGAATACTCAGGAGAATAGAAGGGCCGATTTAACAGTCGGAGTAGCCTATGGAACTGATATCAAAAAAGCGAGACAAATAATCCTTGATGTATTTGATAAGGACGAGCGAGCATTGAAAGATCCTGCTCCAGTAGTTTATCTGACTAATTTCGGAGATAGCTCTCTTGATCTATCAGTTCGAGTTTGGGCTAAGACTTCGGACGTTTGGCCATTATATTGGGATGGTATGGAAGCTATCAATGATGCGTTTGAGAAAAATGACATTGAAATTCCGTTCCCTCAGCGAGTGGTACACAAAGCAGAAATCAGTTAAACAAAAAAGGCGATCAAATGATCGCCTTTTTTATTGCCTAAATTTTAATCTCTAGGAAGAGTGATGGTTTTACTTCGGTCACCTCTAGATAAGGTGATTTCCCTATCACATGTTCCGTCTCCAAAATTGATAGTAAGCAATGCTTTACCTTCAAGTTTTCTTGCCAGGATGCCACTGCTAGGGATTCTGATGCCACTGGCCACGCATCTTTGAAAAAAGATCAAAGGCTGGAGAATTTCTGATTTGAACTCTTTTCCCTCTCGGTTTTTACCTATGGTGGTACCAGTAAGTTCCCATCTCAATCCATCTGAGGATGCACTTGGTAAAAAGACTTTCTTCTGGTGTCTGGATGCAAAAGTTCTAAAGCTTCCATCAGGCCAAATCATTTTACCTGCTTCTACAACCATGTTAAAGGTAAAGCTCTTGGAGCTTTCGTCGAAACCAAGGTTTTTTACAACTCTAATTCCTTCAATTTTCCTTTCATTCACATAGTAATTATCGAAAGTTGTGGTGATAACGGTTCCAGGTGCCCAATATCTCCCAGTATATTTTACAATGATTTTACCTTTTCGAATGACACCCCTTGGGCTGCTGCATCCTTCACCAAAGTCAATGATCATGGTTTTTTCTCCTGGCAACCAAGTGATTATAGCCCGGTCACATAGGTCTTCTTCTAAAGCAACCATGTTTCTATCCCCAAAATCATTTCTTTGAAAGCCTGTTAGGACCACCTCATCAATATCCTCCAAGGAGTTAGTGAACTCTGTCTCCTGTGATGCTTCTACACTGTCTTGTTCTTGAACAAGTACAGAATCTTCATTTTCTTGGCATCCTACTAAAAATAAAAATGCCATTAAGAAAGCCAGTAGATGTTTTGTTTGCCTGTATTTCATCGCTTTATGGTTAATGTTTGTTACATGCATTAGATGCAAAAACAATATTCAGGTTTAATATCTGATCAAAATTTCTTCTAATTGCTTTCTTTCAATGTCTGGCACATAGGTTTCCTTTGCTGGATAGCCAACTGGCAAAAGGAGAAATGGCTTTTCATGTTTGGGCCTTTGGAGGATATCTGAAAGGAAATTCATAGGGCTGGGGGTATGAGTAACTGTCACAAGCCCTGCTTGATGAATGGCGGCAATCAAAAAACCACAGGCTATACCTACGGATTCATTTACATAATAATGCTGAACCTTTTCTCCATCCTGCATTCCATAAGACTGTTTGAAAACAACTATCAAATAGGGAGCAATTTCTAAAAAGGGCTTTTCCCAGTCCGTACCCAATGGAGCGAGGTCGTCTTTCCAGGACTCAGGCATTCTGCTTGTATAGCTTATTTTTTCCTCTTCCTCTGCCGCAATTCTGATTTGCTTTTTCATTTCCGGATCAGAAATCAAGCAAAATGTCCAGGGCTGTTTATGAGCTCCCGATGGTGCTGTTCCTGCTGTGCGGATGATATTTTCCATCACGTCCAAGGGGATATTTCTAGAGTCAAACTCCCGTACAGTCCTCCTTTGATTCATAAATTCAAAGTAGTTTTTTGCAGCAGTCTGGCTCTCTTGATCAGAGTACTTGGGTCTTCTGTAGGAAATATGCAGATGACCGTTGATTAGTTTTTTTTCCATGGCAATAAAAAACGGCTACCTGAGAAAGATAGCCGTTTGAATTGATTCTTTGAAGTTTAATCAAATGTAATTTCTTTAGAACCACCCGGATAAGTGAGTATGACTGTTTTGTCGCAGGCCCCTGTTCCATAGTCAATTCTAACCTCAGCCCCTCCCGATACAAAGCCCAATACTCCGCTACTAGGGATTAACACTCCTGAATCCACGCAGTCTTGAGTAACTGTAAGAGGGGAGATAGTAGAAGAATTAAAATTGGCTCCGGCTCTTCCCTTACCATTGGCAGTTCCTGTAATTTCAATCTGATATCCCTGACTTCCCAGACTGACCGACCTTACTTGTTCTGAATTAAAGCTTACAAAAGTATTATCCGGCCAGGTGACTTTTCCATTGTTGACCTCTACAGTCAAATTCACTTTGCTATTAATTAGATCTATGCCTGTGTTGGTGATTTTTCGCCTTCCCTCTATTTTCAATCCTTCCACTTCATAGCCATCGAAAGTAGTAGTGACAGAGGCTCCAGGAAAGAGAAAATTACCTGTGTAATCCAGGATTACCTTTCCTTTTCTGGTGATGCCCGAAGAACTGGTGCATCCCTGACCAAAATCAACAATAATCTTTTTAGTATCTCTATTGACATTGATATCTACACCAGCGCAGATTGATTCATTTTGGCTAGCCATAATTCTAGCTCCAAGACCACTGGATTCCAAGACCGTCAAGGTGTAGTTGTCCATGTCTTCATAAACTCTATTGACAGCGATTTCATCATTAACTGCAGATAAATCTGGCTCAGGAAACACAGAGCTGGAGTCTGAGCAACTCTGCAAGCCTAGGAATAAAAGCCCTACCAGAGCTATATTGAATAGTTTTTTCATGGATTTTAATTAATGGTTAAAAATTACTTAGGCTTTGATTTGTTAGCACCTTTGGAGGAATTACTTGCGCATCCAATATTTTTGGTGAAAGATACATCTTCCGGAAAAATTCCTTGATTGGCGAGTGAACCCATATCAAACTCCTCTGATTCCTCATTTGGATTCTTTTTTTTCTTGCTTTTCATAGCGTGTTTAAAGTTAGGACAAGTATTGGCTCTGTCAAAGTCAACAGGTTTCTTTCTGACAGTGATCAGTCAATGACCTATATTTGGGGATGAAGTATTTTGATTTTAAAAACGCTGACTTAGAGGATAAAATTTCCAAACTCAGGAAAAAAACTGCCTCTCTGTCTTTTTTGAGGCTGCTGACATTCCTGGGATTAATAGGCTTTTTTGTTTTGATGATAGCAGAATCCTTGATTTGGGGATTGGTATGGTTTGGTTTTATTATCCTGTTTATTCATCTGATCAAGTCCTATAATTTTTGGAAAGACCAAGAAGCCGTATACAAGGCTTTGGATCAGATCAATCAAAATGAGAATTTGAGGCAGGAAAGAAAATTGGAAAGTTTAGACCCAGGTATAGAGTATTTGGATAAAAAACACCCTTTCTGCAATGATTTGGATCTTTTTGGAAGCCATTCAGTTTTTCAGCTGCTCAACCATACTGTGAGCCATGAGGCAAAAAATCAGCTTGCGAATTTATTGAAATCACCAATTGCCATTGAGGAATCTGAACAAAACCGGAAAGCTATAGATGAGTTAGCAGAATCTCCTGATTTTCTGAAAGCCTTTGAAGCAGTTGGGAAGGCCTTTTTCAATTCAGATGTCAAGCATCATCAATGGGAGGATTGGTTAAAATCCGAGGATAAAAGAGTTCCATGGTCATTTTTTGTAGGATGTTTGGGCCTTTTAGGAGGGATCACTTTAGGGGTATTGGTCTACATCAACCTAGTTCCTTCAGCTTTTTTGGGAGTTTGGGTACTGATTGGGATGGCTTTATTGGGATTTGTTTTTAAACCCTTGCAACTGGCAGCAGAAAAAATCCCTTCTCAGTCAACTTTAAAGACCTTCAAAAACTGGTTAGTTCTTTTGGAGAATCAGCGATTTGAATCATCGGCCCTGCTAAGAGATTTGGAAGTTTTTCAAGAGAAAAATCATAGAGCATCCGAAGTTCTCAAAGAGCTGGATAGCCTGGGACTTTGGGTTCAAAACAGGATCAATATCTTATATATCCCAATCAATTTATTCTTTTGGACTGACCTTTTGCTCTATTACAAGATGGTCAAATGGAAAGCTCGGTTTGGAAAATTAGTCAGCAATTATCCTCATATTTTGTCCAAATGGGAGGTTTGGATTTCTTTGGCAGCATTCCGGTCTGAATTGGAAGCTGATGGAGAAGTTTCCATAAAAAATGGATTGGAATTGGAAACGACAGCTCTATATCACCCGCTTTTGCCTAAGGGGAAAGCCGTGGCTAATGATTTTTCGATTTCGGAAAAGCAAAAGCTCAGCCTTTTGACAGGGTCTAATATGTCAGGGAAGACAACTTTCATGCGGACTTTGGGAGTGAATATTGTGTTGGTAAACATTGGATTGAGACCTTTTGCGGAAAAGATGGAATTGGGCCAATTTCAGCTTTATACCAGTATGAGAAATACCGATAGTTTGGGTGAAAGCGTGAGTTCCTTCTATGCAGAGCTTAATCGGATAAAAACCCTAATTGATTTGATTGAATCTGGAGTTCCTGTTTTCTTTCTTTTGGATGAAATTCTGAAAGGCACCAATACCGAGGATAGAATAGCTGGAAGTGAGGCTTTGATTCGGCAATTAAAAGATAGTAAGGCTTTGGGCATCATTAGTACCCATGATATAGAATTGGCCTCATTGGAAGCTCAGATTCCCTATGTGAAAAACTATAGCTTTCATTCAGAAATACATGACCGGAGTATTGACTTTGATTACAAGTTGAAAAAAGGACCATGCCCTAGCTTTAATGCTCATAAACTGATGGAGCTGATGGGCATAAAGTTCCATAAAAGGTGAGGACCATATTTTTTGATTTTGTATCTTGAATAATCTTTGTTTCACTTAAATTTTACTACTATGAATTCACTTTTGTACTTAGTGGCGGTTATCTTAGTTATTGGTTGGATCTTGGGTTTTTTCGTGTATAGTGTAGGAGGATTGATCCATATTTTGCTGGTATTGGCACTGGTATCAATCATTTTAAGATTGATTCGGGGCAGATAAGAACCGGTAAAAATCAGCGATATCAACAATCTGAAGGATAATCCTTCAGATTGTTTTATTTTTGGCCTAATGAAAAGCGAAAAATCATCCATTCTCGGTGTGTTGGGTGGAGGGCAGCTGGGACGCATGCTCATTCAGTCAGCCATCAATTACAATCAGGATATTCATATTTTGGACCCAGATCCCCAAGCTCCCTGCAAGGACTTGGCTCAAAAATTCACCTGTGGATCACTCAAAGATTTTGATACGGTTTATGCCTTTGGGCAAGACTGTGATGTGATTACAGTGGAAATTGAAAGTGTTAATGCGGACGCATTAGCCAAATTGGAATCCGAAGGAAAGCAGGTTTTTCCACAGCCTCATATTTTGAAACTGATTCAGGATAAAAGAGAGCAAAAGCAGTTCTATCAAAAAAATGGAATTCCTACAGCTGAGTTTATCTTGACAGAAAACAAAGCTGAAGTTGTAAAAAATAAAGGCTTTTTACCAGCTGTTAATAAACTGGGAAAAGAAGGCTATGATGGAAGAGGGGTTCAGATATTAAGGAGTGAATCTGATTTGGATCAAGCTTTTGATGCACCGGGCCTTTTGGAAAAGCTCATTGATTTTGACAAAGAGATTGCGGTGACTGTTGCTAGAAATAAAAAGGGAGACTTGATTGCCTACCCAGCGGTCGAATGCGCTTTCCACCCTACAGCCAATTTGGTAGAATTTCTTTTTGCGCCAGCTGAGATAGCAGATTCTGTGGAAAAGAAAGCCCAAGAAATTGCTAAAAAAGTCATTCTCAAGCTGGATATGGTAGGTATTTTGGCAGTGGAAATGTTTGTAACAAAGTCCGGGGAAGTCTTAGTCAATGAAATTGCACCCAGACCACATAATAGCGGACACCATACTATAGAAGCCAATTTTACTTCCCAATTCGAGCAGCATTTACGTTCTGTGATGAATTGGCCTTTGGGAAATCCAGAATTAAGATGTCCTGCTGCCATGATTAATTTACTGGGAGAAGACGGATTTACAGGCGAGGCAATTGTGGAAGGTCAAGAAGATGCCTTATCTGAGAAAGGAGTTTACATCCATCTGTATGGTAAAAAGCTGACCAAACCATTTAGAAAGATGGGGCATGTAACTCTATTGGACGAGGATATAGAGCAGTTAAAAGTAAGAGCACAGCGAATTAAAGATTTGATTAAAATAAAAGCATAAGCATGAATCCACAGGTAGGAATAATAATGGGAAGTCAGTCTGATCTTCCGATCATGGCAGAAGCAGCCGCTATTTTGGAAGAGTTGGGGGTAAGTTTTGAAGTGACTATAGTTTCTGCCCACAGAACGCCAGATCGCATGGTTGATTATGCAAGGTCAGCCAGAGATCGAGGTTTAAAGGTAATTATTGCAGGTGCCGGTGGTGCTGCACATTTACCCGGGATGGTTGCTTCCATGACTAGTTTGCCTGTTATCGGAGTTCCTGTTAAGAGTTCCAATTCCATTGACGGTTGGGACAGCGTGCTTTCAATTCTTCAAATGCCAGGCGGAATTCCAGTAGCTACAGTTGCTTTGAATGGTGCGAAAAACGCTGGAATCTTAGCAGCATCTATGATTGGGGCCTATGAGCCTAAGATTGGAAAGAATTTAGATGAGTTTAAAAACTCTTTGAAGGTTAAGGTTGAAAAAACTGCCAAAGACCTTGAGTCCTTAGGCTGGAAAGGAATGCTTAAAGACAGCTAAGCTCTGATTATGAGTTCTAAATGGAAAAGAGTCATCAAATTCAAAATTGGGGATGTCCCCTGGGAAATCCCCTTGAATGTGCTCTTATTGTTGATTTTTATTGCCATTGTGATGATGGCAGGAGGGGCCTATCTAGGCTTTAAGTTCGCCTCAGGGCAGCTTAATCCATAAACATTCCCCACCCGTCATCAGATTTTTTGTCAGAATCAAAAGTTGTAATCCAAGAAAGAAAAAGCTTTCTAAAGTCTTCGATTGCCACTCTTAATAATTCCAGATGTTCTTCAGCATGTGTTTCTTCCAAAGCCAGTTGATAGGTCATGGAATTGAGACTTTTGGCATGGAGTTTCATGAGAACCGCGTTTTCCATTTTGGTGATGTAATCAGGGATATTTTCAGCAGCACTGAACTTGGCACTCATGATGGCTGCGTCTTCCATCATGATATTGCCATATAATTCTCTTCTTGCTTCATCCAAGCTTCCTACCAAGGCTCTGGTCAAGCCGATGATTTCCTTCGATTTCTTCATCAAAGGATGCTTGAAAATTCTCTCCTGTTCCTTGCGGTAATCAAATTCCCCATCTTCCTCGAAGTCAGGTTCATCATCAAAGTCGTCCCACATGCTTAAAAAATTTTATTGGCTAGTTTTTAGAAAGGTAATTTATCCTCTTCGCTATCCGAGTAAAAGGTATCTACTTCAGGAGCATTGGAAGAAGGAGCGGATCCATTACCACTGTTTTTATCAACTCTATATGCTTTGACTTCTGTATACCAACGATTGTTATATTCACGGCTTTCTACGTCCACACTCATTGTGACATTTTCACCCACTTCCATTCCGAATTGATCGATCTTATCTCCCCAAATGGCAACACATACTTTTTTAGGATATTGACCTGGAGTTTCAATAATAAATTCCTGCTTTCTCCAAGCATTTCCGCTTTTTGAATTTCCACTTACCTCAGGTAGTTTTTGAATTACTTTTCCGCTTAATTCCATTTTTACTAATTAATTTACTTGATAAACGAAGGTAAGCAAAAGCAGGGAAAGTCTGGTTTTAGGCGTGGGAAAACAAAAGGCCTCAAATTATTTTTTTAACAATTCTTGGCATTAAGATTGAGTTTTAAGCAAGTGCTCTCTTAATATTTTAAAATGAATTGTAAGAGAATTTGAGTTCTGCAAAATATACTTTGGCAAGTAAGAAATTTCTGGAATTGCTCCATTTTTTCTTTGCATCCAACGTATCAAAAGCATACTTTTAAAATTGTTTTAAAATCTTCCACTCTAAAAAAATACTATGGCTTAGACTTTTACGTTCTTCATAAACTAAATCAAATGAGTAAGCGAATAGGTCCTAAGGACAGCGAGTTGATAGCTCAGTATAGAAATGGCAGTGAAGCTGCTTTTGATCATTTAGTAGATCGGTATAAGTCTAAAGTTTACACCACCATATTTCTGATCGTCAAAGACCAGGATTTGGCTGAGGACATCCTCCAGGATGTTTTTGTGAAAGTGGTAAAAACTCTCAACTCAGATAAGTACAATGAGGAGGGTAAATTTCAACCCTGGATTATGAGAATTGCTCATAACCTGGCGATTGATCACTTTAGGAAATCCCGTCGCTATCCTACCATTATGATGGAGGATGGTTCGAATATTTTCAATTCTCTGAAATTTTCTGATGGAAATGCAGAAGAAAAACAGGTAAGAGAAGAAGAAATCGATCTAGTAAAGCGTTTAATAGAGGAGTTGCCTGAAGCTCAAAAAGAAGTCTTAATCATGAGACATTATATGGACATGAGTTTTCAGGAAATTGCAGATCAGACAGGAGTAAGTATCAATACTGCTCTGGGGAGAATGCGATATGCGTTGATCCATCTGAGGAAGAAAATGAAACAATTAAATTTTGCCTATGATAAAACCATTTACCCCAAATGACCTGATTAGATATATCTATCAGGAAATGCCGGAGGTAGAACAAGAGCTCTTAATGCAGGCCTTGCACAAAGATGAAAACCTGATGCAAGATTACATGGAATTGCTGAGCGCGATAGAGCAATTGGATTTACTCCAAATCAATCCTTCGGAAAAAGTAGTACAAGCTATCAAGTTGAAAGCTAAATCTACGGGACTTCAAAAAGTCTGATACTGGTAACCCCGCTTCGGCGGGGTTTTTTTATTAGTTGGCACGTATAAAAGCTGAGGCAGCCTTTATCAACTCCACATTGGTGGAAGGAGTAAAACCATGCCCTTGACCATCAATTCTCCTGAATTCATGAGGCACTGAGTTTTCTTGGAGTTTATTTTTTAAAAGATCACTCTGTGAAATGGGGACAACTGTGTCTGCTGTTCCATGGAAAAATATGGTAGGCACAGAATTGCTGTTTATAAAATTACTCGGACTGGATTCCAAGTATGCTTGGGGTTTGTTTTCTGGTGTCCCTTGAAGAATTTCTGTAAGTCCCAATGCAGTCAAAGAGTTGAAATTAAATAGTTCAGCTAAATCAGTCGGGGGAAAGAAAGCAATTACCGCTTGAATATTCCCTATCTCAGGATTCTTATAGCCATGCAAAAGGGCTAAATGTCCTCCCGCACTTGCTCCGGCTATCACAATTTGGTTTCCTACATTCCATTCGTCTTGTTGTGAAATAATGTATTCTATTGCGCTCTTGACGTCATTTTCCTGAGTTGGAAATGGATTTTGCCTACTCAAAAAATCAAAAAGTCTATAATTGATTGCTACATACGCATATTCTGGAAATGCTTGATCCAATAATGGTTTAACCTGAGCAAACTCATCTTTGCTCCCATCAATCCAAGCTCCTCCGTGAATATATATAAGGAGTGGGGTGTTTTCCATACTCCTTCCTCTTGGAAGAAAAACATCCATAGTCTGCCGCATATCGGACCCATAAGAGACATTGGAAAGCTCCAATGCAGGTAAAGGTGCGTTTGGGTCCAGGTTTTCTTCTGGATTGCAAGAGAAAATTAGGAAGCTAAAAGCCAAGAAAAAAAATAACTCTGCTTTTTTGAAGGGGAGTTTAGCCAGCATCTTTTAGAACCATTTTATTAAGGAGTTAATCAACTGTTTTGTTTTTAGTCCGTAGGGAGGTCTGAGAAGAGTAACGTTATTAAGTCCAACACGTTGCTTCAAAATTCCCTTTTCATTACTAAATGCCAAAAATCCATGATATCCATGGGCTTTTCCAATACCACTGTTGTTCACTCCTCCAAAGGGGAGTTCATTATGGAGGAAATGTAAAACACAGTCATTAATCACAGCATTGCCAGAGCTGGTTTGGTGAAGGATCAATTCCTGTTCAGCTTTTTCCTGAGAAAATACATACAAGGCCAAGGCTTTAGGTTTGGCATTGATATAATTGATGGCCTTTTGAAGTTCAGAATAGGTGATGATGGGTAAAATGGGTCCAAATATTTCCTCCTCAGCGATTTTCATAGAGTCAGAAATTCCCGTAATCAGGGTGGGTTCCAGATAGCGGTGATGCTGATTTCTTTTACCTCCAAATTCAATAACTGCCCCCTTTTCTTCAGCATCATTCAGGTAGTCATCCAGTCTCTGAAAATGTCTGTCATTCACGATACGAGCTAAATCCGGAGATTTTTCAATCCCTTCATATTTAGGATCATACATTTCCTGAATTCCAATTTTTAGTTCACTCAATAGGAGATCTTTTTGGCTTTCATGAACGAGAATATAATCTGGAGCCACACAGGTCTGTCCACAGTTGACCAGTTTTCCCCAGATGAGCTTTTTGGCTGCGTCTTGGATATCAGCTGATTCAGTAACAATCGCCGGTGATTTCCCGCCTAATTCCAGAGTGACAGAACTGAGGTTTTTAGCAGCATTTTCCATCACGATCTTTCCTACTTGAGGACTTCCGGTGAAGAAAATATGATCAAAAGGGAGTGCTAGTAATTCTTTGGAAACTTCTGCATCACCTTGAAATACAGCAACCTGATCTTTGGGAAATATTTCTGAAATCATTTCTTCAATGAGAGCGGAAGTCGCGGGCGTCATTTCAGAAGGTTTGATGATTGCTGTACATCCTGCAGCGATTGCAGAAACCAAGGGGCCAATAGCCAGATTAAAAGGGTAATTCCAAGGGGCGATGATGAGAGCTGTTCCTTTGGGTTCTGGCTGGATGTAAGCTTTTGTTCCGAGCATGGGAAGAGGAGTGCTCTGGGATCTAGACTTCATCCAGGATTTGAGGTTTTTTAGGGCATGGTTAATTTCAGAAGTGACAGGAAAAACTTCACTTAAGTCAGTTTCAGTTTTAGGTTTTCGAAAGTCCTTCCTAAGAGCCTCATGTATTTGGGAATGATGAGCTTGTATCCAAGTCCTTATTACTTTTAACCGATCCTTTCTTTCCTCCAATGTAGAGGTTCTCCATGCGATTGAAGTTTTCTGTTGGCTCTCAAAAACAGAAGCAATTTCTGAAGGAGGGGTTTGAATGTTTTGATCTTCCATAGAGGGAATATAGTAAAATTCATTCGGGCTAATATTTCAAAAACCTGCTGATCAAGTTTTTATGATTTTTGTCAACTTTTCCCATTTTGTTTAAGTAAATACAAAAATCCTTAAACAAAAATGCGTTTTAATGCAATATTTTTTCATTTCACATCTAAAAAACTGCTTTTTATCAAAAAATAAATCACCAATTGTTTGGTGATGAAAAACAAAAAAGTGTATTTTTACGACATAAATTTTATAGTCTAATAGAATTTAGGTTCAGTAAACAAAGGTTTATTGAAAAAAGAGAAATGATTTTGGACTTCAGGAAAAGGAATTTGAACTGAGGTTGTGACCACAAAAGGTACAGTATAGAGCAACGTTTACGAACTCGAAATTTTAACTACAAAAAATATGGACACTTTATCCATTAACCGATTAAGCCATTTGATAAAATATTGTAGATTTTTAAGTCAGATAAATCATTGGTTCAGAGTATATTCAATTTACTTCAGGATTTTTTTGGTGTTTTTGGCTTTTTTCAATTTCACTTCGTTAAGTGTAGCACAATTTAGTGGAACTCCTCCTTTGATAATCAACCCGAATAACCCTCCAGGTTGTCCTCAAAATAATGTGACAATTACAGATTTAGAGTTTAGAGATTCTGATGGAAAAGTAATAGATCCAAATGCGGATTTTGAACCGGGGGACGTTATTGAAGGTTTTATTTTTGCACGGTTCGGTGGTAGTTCTAGTAACGCCTACAATCTCTACATTCAGTATGAAATTTTTATTGATGGAATAAAAGAAGGTTCTACTCGATTTGATTGTCTTTTTTCTGGAGAAAATGTCCCAAATGATGGAATTGAATATTATCAGTTAGCACCTTTCACACTAGAAGCCGGTCAAGAGATTGAACTAAAAAATATTTATATGACTTGGAGGACAGGAAATGCAGGTAATGGCTTATGTCCTGCTAACCTTGGGAACTCTCAATGTTACTGGTCAGGTGAAGGATTGTTAGTTCGTACTCCTTTGGTTGCAAATTTTGATTTTTTAACTAATTGTGATGATTTTTCTGTTCAGTTTACTGATGAGACCACTGGTGGTGAAGTTGGAAATTATGATTGGAGTTGGGATTTTGATGGTTTAGGATCTAGTGATCTCCAAAATCCAAATTTTGATTTTGGATCAGCTGGGGAATATGATGTTACATTAACAGTGACAAGTGGTCTTTTACCTCCAAAAACAATTATCAAAACCGTATCTATTTATCCTAATCTTCAATTATCATACACTAAAGTAGACGATGATTGTTCTCCAAACTCTACAGGTTCGATTGATATCACAGTTCAAGGAGGTTTGGGTCAATATACTTATGCATGGACTACGCAAGATGGAAGTGGACTAGTTGCCTCGGATGAAGATCAAACGGGCCTTTCTGAAGGTGTATATAACGTAACAGTAACTGATGAGCGAGGATGTTCTGTTATAGAGCAAATACAAATAATTAAACCATCAGAGTCACCTGCACCGAGTCCTGCAAACTTTGAATTTTGTGAAGGATCTGGAGATCAGCTTCTTTCCGTCACTCCGGCAGAAGGATATGAAATCCTTTGGTACGACGAAAATCAAAATTTACTTCAATCAGCTCCTACTATAGACGGAGATATCGCTGGCCAATCAACATTTTTTATATCTCAGTTAAAAGAAGGGGAATGTGAGAGCTCTAAAGCGCAAATTAATGTTATTGTTAACCCAGCGCCATCAGCTCCGGAAGCAGATGATCAGGAGATCTGCGAGACTGAGCCATTCACGAACTTAACAGCGACCGCAACGGTAGGAGAAGGATTCAGCGTAATCTGGTACACCAGCGCAGACGGAGAGGGTACAACCCAGACTCCAAGCCTGACTGAAGTAGGAACAGTTACTTACTATGCAGCAGCAATCAACGATGAGACAGGTTGTGAGAGTTTGACAAGAACTCCGGTGACCTTGACGATCAATGCAGCCCCTGCTGCTCCGGTATCCGGAGGAGATCAGGAGATCTGCGAGACTGAGCCATTCACGAGCCTAACAGCGACCGCAACGGTAGGAGAAGGATTCAGCGTAATCTGGTACACCAGCGCAGACGGAGAGGGTACAACCCAGACTCCAAGTCTG
>NZ_FOVW01000009.1 GCF_900115305.1 Algoriphagus ornithinivorans
AATTATAGAGCAGTGATGCGAAAAGCAATCAGCAGAGCCGTGGGCAATGGAGTAAAACTCAAAGGGATGATTCATCATAGCGATGGAGGCAAGCAGTATGAGAGCGAGGTATACAAGAAGTTGTGTAATCGACACGGAATTCTTCAAAGTATGTGCATGTATTCTTACGAGAACCCCTATGCAGAGAAAACAAACGATCTGATAAATAGTGGATACTTGAATTACTGGAAGCCAAAGAAACTTGAAGAATTGAGAAAATGTCAGAAAAAAGCAGTCGCTGACCACAACAAGAAAAGAAGAAAGAAAGTACTCAATGGACTTTCTCCCCTCCAATATAAATCAATGTTGCAAACTCAACCTTCAATAGCATATACCTTGAAATTGAAGCCCAGAAATCCTGAACAACCAAGAAAAAGAGTACCTCAAAATGTAAATAAATTAACAATCCACAAGACAGAATTGTGACAACCAAAATCAGGCAAGGTCATGAAGCGAGAAGCGAGAGACGAGATGCTAGAGCCGAGTTGATAAGATAATTACGAGCGGAAGAGAAGATTTTATCCTCATTACACCTTTTGAAGGATTTGAACGGTGAACAGTTCTTGATTTTTTACTCAATTACCCGATTCCACAATTACTCAATAAGCTTCTAAAATTTTTAGGCAGTATTGAATGGCAATCCATGAACATTCAATTTTTTCAATTAATCAAATACACAATTACTCATTTCCGCAGTTACTCAATTCACCTAAAAATTCTACAATATTTTCTTCGATAGTCAATCCATAGAAAAAAATCTCTTCGTATATCCGAATTATTTAACAACAACTACTCATATGAATAATTTCTTAAAACGAGCGATGCTTCCTGGAATTTTTTCTGCTCTAGCCATATTTACAGGATGCGAAGAAGATCCCATGGTTCCTAGATTTGAAGCAGCTGATGCTACACCGGAAGTAAACTTCACAGCACTGACTTCCGATGGAAGGATTCTTTACTTTGAAGGAGGAAATCTGTCCAATGCTGCGAAAACACTGAACTTGAGTAATCTGGGTTCTGGAGAGCAGATTGTTTCCATAGATTACAGACCAGCTACCGGACAATTATACGGTTTGAGTTCTGCCAGCAGATTGTACCATATCAATGAAAACAGCGGAGTTGCAACTGCTTTAGGACAAGCTTCTTTTAGTCCAGCTTTTCAAGGTGCAAATCCCTCATTGGATTTCAATCCGACAGTTGACCGTATCAGATTGGTTACAGAATCTGGTCAAAACCTGAGACTACATCCAGAACTAGGAACAGTAGTGGCTACAGACGGAAATATCAATGGAGGTTTCAGGCCAAGAATTGGGGCGGTAGCCTATACCAATAGCTTTTCTGGAGCATCTTCTACTATTTTATATGATATAGATTTCGAGCAGGATAAACTTTATCAGCAAGTTCCACCGAATGATGGCGGCCTGGTCGAGGTTGGAAACCTACAGGTGGATTTCGAGGGAGAGGGTGATATGGATATTTTACCTGACAATTCTTTGGCGCTTGCAGTTACAAGATATTTAAACCAAAGCAGACTATACACCATTGATTTATCTTCAGGAAGAGCCAATTGGGTTGGGGTATTTACCGATCCAGTAATCAGCATTTCATTCAAAACAGATCCTATAGCATACGCAGCAGTAGGTGCAACTTTCTACAGATTCAATCCATTAAACCCTAGCAACCAGACTATGGCTCCATTTACTGGTTTGGCCATGGGTGAAACTATAGTAGGATTGGATTATAGACCAATCAATGGGCAGTTATTAGCTATTTCAAATAGAAGTAGACTTTACTCGGTAAACCCTTCGAATGCGGCTTTAAGCCCAATCGGACAAGCTCTAAGCCCTGCAGTTGCTGGGAATTTCGTGGGATTTGATTTCAATCCAACTGTAGATAGAATCAGATTGGTAACAGAGACAGGTCAAAATTTGAGACTACATCCAAGTTTAGGTACAGTAGTAGCAGTAGATGGGTCATTGAATCCTGGCTCTCCATTTGTGACCGGTGCTGCCTATACCAATACTTTTGCTGGTACCACTTCAACAGAACTATTTGTCATTGATAGTCAATCCAATAGATTACTAAAGCAAAGCCCTCCAAATGATGGGGTTTTGGTGGATGTTGGGCCTTTGGGAGTTGATTTTGATGCGGATAATGGCTTTGATATCGGAGGAACAAGTAATTTGGCCTATGCCGTATTAAGAGTTGGAAACGCATCTGCCGTTTACAGAATTAACTTGATGACCGGAGCAGCCACAAAAGTGTCAGACTTGAATTTCAATCCAACAGCTATGGCAGTTGGACAAGGATTCTAATAGAGTTTCGGTAAATCATAGCTCAATCCCCCTTTGCTTACTTTTGGCTTGAATATTCAACCATCTGGAAAGTAGAGGGGGATTTTTATTGGATTTAAGAAATCCAAAGAAAACTCTGTTTTTATCCAATGCACATCGTGCGGGTTCGAACGGTGAACAATGAACTCTGAACAATAACAGGTTTTAATCAATTACTCAGTTACTCAATTCCCCAGTCACTCAATTTTCCATTCCCCCAATAACTAATACCTTTGACAGATAACTCGAAAAGATTCCAATGAACTCTAAACTTTTTGATAGCACATCGGCTGCCCAAGCTGAAAAACTGGGAAGATTGCTGCCCGAGTGGATAGCTGAAATTGAAAGAGAAAAATTGTTCCAATTATTCGTGCCCAAAAGACTTGGCGGTTTGGGTTTGACCCTTTCCCAAGGACTGATGGTGGAGGAGAAATTGGCAAAACTGGACGGGAGCTTGGGTTGGACAGTAACCTTATGTGCTGGCGCACTTTGGTTTGTAGGCTTTTTAGATCAAAAACTGATTGAAGAAACTTTTCCAAACACACAATTATGTTTCGCAGGAAGTGGACATGTAGGCGGGAGAGCGGTTAAAACCGAAAAAGGATACCGCGTTTCCGGTCATTGGACTTATGCATCAGGAGCTTTGCATGCTTCTCACTTGACTGCCAATTGTGAAATATGGGACAATGGAGAGCAGGTAATGAACTCAAACGGAGAGCCATTGATCTATGCTTTTATTTTGAAGAAAGAGGAAGTTAGAATTTTGGACTCTTGGCATTATATGGGAATGATTGCTACCGGAAGTTATGCTTTCAATTGTGAAAATATAGATGTCCCATTTCAAAGGGAGTTTCAAATTTTGCCTGAATCAGCGAGCTTACCTGATCCCATTTTTCAATATCCATTTCTTCAGTTGGCCGAAGCGACTCTGGCTGTCAACATTTTAGGGATCAGCCTGCATTTACAAGAGTTGATCAGGGAGTCCTTTTGGAAAAGAATTGAGAAGAAGCATTTTTCAGAAAACCAGTTGGCTTATGCCAATCAGCTTTTTGAGGATACGGCTGTCCAATTAGGAAAGGTAAAGGTTGCTCTTTATGGGGCAGTGGAGAAATCCTGGTCTGAATTGGAAAGAAATGGAGCAATCAAGGACAATACTTTACAAGAGGTTTCCAAAATGAGTAGAGCATTGGTTCAAGTTGCTAGAACCTGTAATGCAAGTATTTATCCCTTGGCAGGCTTGGAAGCTGCAAAAAGTGATTCCGAACTGAATAGGGTTTGGAGGGATTTCAATACCGTAAGCCAGCATTCCTTATTGACCTTTCCATTTTAAATGAGTAAAAAAGCCAGATTTATAGCCGAATTGGGCTTTTTCTCTCTTAGATTTTATACTTTCAGTTTTCCAGCCTAAGTGCGTCATGAACAAATCACTTTTTGAAATTCAGAAAATAACTCAAAGTCAGAATTTTTTGGAAGAAATATTTTCCAATTGTAATTCAAAAGTTATCCCTAAGAATGAGTTTCTTCTCAAAGCAGGTGAGCATTGTACACATGCCTTTTTTGTAAAAAAGGGCGTATTGAGGCAATTTGTTCTGAGCGAAGAGGGAAAGGAAAGCATTGTGCTTTTTGCATCAGAAAACTGGATTTTAGCTGATAGGGCTAGTACCTATTTTCAGGAGCCATCCGAATTTTATATACAGGCAGTAGAGAGTAGCAAAGTATATTTTTTGGATGAAAAATTTATTCAGGAGCTATCTATGAAAAACACGGATTTTTTCGATTTGAATACCAAGATGCTACACAATCATATTCGTCATCTTCAAAATCGGATCAAACATCTGTTAAGCCTAAACTCCAGAGATAAATATCTACAGTTTGTGAAGCAATATCCGGACTTGTATGGAAGAGTTCCGCAAAGTATGATCGCTTCTTATTTAGGAATGACTCCGGAGACATTGAGCAGAATTCGAAGAGAAGTGAGCCACGAATAACTTAGGTAATTACTTATTTTAGATCAATTTCCGGATTGCTTGCCTGGGCTATTTTTGTATAAAAAAGAAAGGAATACCATGAAAACCAGATCTGTAGAATTAATTACCCAGCCCACTACTCCCCATTTTGTAGGAGATGGATTTAGGGTTCATAATTTCATCCCCAGTCAAGAGGGTTTGAGTATGCAGAGAATGGATCCATTTATCATGCTGGATTATAACTCTCCTCATCATTTTGCTCCTTCAGTCCGTCCGAAAGGTGTGGGAGTACATCCTCATAGGGGTTTTGAGACGGTGACGATTGCTTATAAAGGAAGAATAGCGCATCATGATAGCAGTGGGGGTGGTGGAATAATCGGTGAAGGAGATGTGCAATGGATGACTGCGGGGAGTGGTGTGTTGCATAAAGAATACCACGAAGAAGAATTCAGTAAAAAAGGAGGTCTGTTTCAGATGGTTCAATTGTGGGTAAACCTACCCTCAGAACATAAAATGACCAATCCGGGATATCAGGCAATCAAGAATGATAGCATCCCAAAAGTAAGCAAGGATGAAGGTAGGGTAGAAGTGGAGGTCATTGCCGGAAAGTTTGAGGAAGAGCGAGGAGTTGCTCATACTTTCTCTCCGATTTATCTGTATAATATTAGGATGAAATCCGAGGGGAAATTAGAGTTAGGGTTACCGGAAAACTTCAATACTTCCTTTTTGGTGTTGGAGGGGAAAGTCAAGTTAAATGGTCAAGAGGTGTTGGAACAAAATCAATTAGCCCTGATGAAAAATGAGGAAGGTGTAATTGAGGTACAGGCAATTGAAGACTCATTGGTTTTGCTATTGAGTGGGAAACCCTTGGCAGAGCCTATTGCTGCCCATGGCCCTTTTGTGATGAATACAAGGTCGGAATTGATGCAGGCTTTCCGAGATTTTGAGGCTGGGAAGTTTGGTTATTTGGAATAAAAAATATGGATACCCGTTTTCTTACCAGTATTGACAAAAACACGGCTTATTGTCTGCTAAAAGGATCAGAATCCGGAAGCTTCGGTCTTCGGTCATCGGTCTTCCAACCAGCCAAGCAAGGAAAATAAGGCAACTGGCATGATTGCGGATAATCAGAAAAAAAATATATGTCTTAAAAATCAGTCGTTTAGAATAAAAACTATGTTTGGGCTTTGCAAAAGTTGAGTTTCATCTTACTTTTGCAATCCCAAACAATAAGAATTGTGGGGAATATAGAGGAGTGGCAGAGTGGTCGATTGCGGCGGTCTTGAAAACCGTTGTACCGCGAGGTACCGGGGGTTCGAATCCCTCCTCCTCTGCAAAAGAAAACCAGTTCAAGAAAATGGACTGGTTTTTTTGTTTCTTCATAATCGGAAAATGGTGTGGAGGGATGAGAACCCTTGGGTTTGAAATCGACTGAAAGGAGATTCGCGAGGGGAAGTGCGGCATGCCATGCGGGTATGAGCAATCCCTCCTCCTCTGCATTCAAAAAGCCAGACGAAAGTCTAGCTTTTTTCATTTATAGTGGTCTGCTTTCTCTGGAATCTCCGCTTGATTTTAAGATTTTTATCTGGAGCTGTTTGACTTTAGGGTTTCTAAGACAGAAGTAAAAGCATCATCATCATTCTTTTTGAATTTTAAAATAAATCTAAATTGCAATATTTTTTTCAACGACAAGTTTTGACGCCAAGCCCCATATTTTTGTCTCAGAATTCAATGACAAAGTGGAAAAAAGGGAGAGACATTTGATCGTTTGTGGAAGATATGCAGATGCCTTTCTTTCAAGTTACAGGAATGAATTATCATTTGATTCCTGTATTGTAGTCAATGATTTATTTGAAGGGATTTATCCTCAAAATACGGAGTTTATCTATTTCAAAGAATATAAGCATTTCTCATCCTTAATAGCGAGGAGAAAAATGCCTGAAATTTTAAAAGAAGTATTGAAAACATTGAGGGGTGATATCATCTGCTTTGCAGCTTTGGGTCATGGAAGTGGTACAGGAATTTATCGAGCCATAGGAAATTTCTTCCGGACACTAAATGAACCGGAGAGATTAAAGTTTGTCAGTATCAGGCCATGGGAAACAGAAGGTGATTATGCTGTTTCCCAGGCGAATGAAGCTGTTTTGGAGCATACTGATATGTTCATTCAAATGTCACTTTCTATAAGCAAGGTGAAGCAATATATGAATGCTCGCAATATTGAAGAGGCATATCAAGTAGCTGATAAGTGGGCTGTAAAAATGCTACAGGTTCTTTAAAAGAAAATATTCATTTCAAAAATAAATTTAACATTCATGAAAAATCAAATTGAAATAGCGAAAGTTGAGTTTGTAAAAAAGTACAATAATGAAAAGTCTGTTGAAAGAGCGCTTTCAAGAGCATTGAATGCCTCTGTTCAGCATAACTCTCTTTATGCACCTTCTGTCTCTATGACTGAAAGAAAAGCTGTAAGAAAGGCTTGGATAGAGAAGCTGGTAGAGCTTTCGAAGGAATATCAAAATGGTGCCGATATTGAAACCTTTCATGCACAGGTATTGGAGTTGAGAGATTATATGAATAGAAATTTTTCTGAGTATTTCAGAAATGATGTACATCCTAAATATGGCTATAATCCTGGCTTTAGGATTTCTCATGCACAAAAAAGCTTGTCAGTTTTTCTGAAACACTTGTGGTGTATGGGAATGATTGATACGCCACCCATTTGTCCGGTAGATAGGGTGATTTTGGAAAAAATCGGAAAGAAAGGGAAAAGTGCTGCATGGGGTTATGTCAATACCATGGAAGAGCACAAGGAAAAATTAGGGTTTATTTTTAGTCATATTCAAAAGACTAACAACCCTAATGTTGCTGTAGCTGTTTGGGAACTCTTAGAGTTCCCAAACTAACTAAAGGGCATGCGTTAAACTTGATAATGTCTGATTAAGACAGGAATGTAGGGAGCAAGTATGTGATTGGGTGTATCTGGCCATTTTTCAGTGTTGTATTGTCCAGATATGAATTTCTCAGTTGTAGGAAGGAAATCATATCTTTCTCGAACGGCGTTGAATATATTCTCATTTATGGGATAACTACTCTTTCCTGATGTGGTGGTAATCTCAATATTTTCTCCATTCTCTGAAATTGAAAATGATACTTCACTTTTTCCTCCCAATGTCTTTAGAGTAAGTGAGGTTAAATTGTTATTGATTAACTCCTCCTTTAATCGTGATTTGATTTCTTCGTAACTCATGTTTTTCAAGTTTTTAAAGGATTTAATTTATTGGTTTTTACTATATTATTTGAAATTTCAACTATTCTTTTTTTAAGAGATTCAGGCTTGATCACTTTTACCTGGTTCCCATAAGACAAAATCTCTGAGATTAACTCATGATTGATTTTAAGCTTTAGGCCTATGAGTAGGTTCTCTTCATCTTCTTCAATTATTTCCTGACTTGGGTGAATTGGCATCGACTTGATATAGTTGCCCTGTTCAATGGTAAAGGACAGGTGTATAGTTTCAACAGGTAAATTTTTATCGTTCAGGATACCAAAGACGTTATCATAATAACTTTTCAGATTCAAATCATCAGGTCTTGTAAATTTCCTTCCTGCAAATTCCAGTTCGAAGATCCTATCTAATCCAAAATTTCGAAGTTCATCTTTTTCGTTGAGCCCTATGAGGTACCAAGAGTATTTGATTTCCTTCAAAGCCAAAGGCTTTACTTCCCGAAATTGATCTGTTTTTTTCCATCCTTTGTGATGTTTAAATCTGATGATGGAGTTGCCCTTAATTGCTTTTACCAGTTTGGACAGATGCTCGGTTCCTTCAGCTTTTCTATCATCAAAAAAGACAATTCCCTCAAGTTCACTTGAAAATTGAAAGGCATTGACCATGTTAAAAATGCCAAGCATATTCTTTTTGATGGACGAAGACTCTTCTATATTTTTTTCATAGAGATCAGTCCTTTTGTTACATCGAATATCTATACCATAGGTATCTCTGATAATTTTCAAATCTCTCTGAAAAGTTCTCTTTGAATAAGAGCCCTGAATATCTTTCCTTTCAAACAGTTGAAACATTTTTTCTTGAGCTTTCTCCCAATAAAAGGGACCTAAATTTGAAAGTTCAATGATGGTTGAAAGCCTCTCTGTTACCTCATGTTGTTTCATATCATTATATACTTGCCAAAAAAAGTAAAACAAAATATCAAAAATTTTTCTAACGACAAGATTTGGCGCTAAGTCACTTTATTTTGAGGTTCAATTAAATGGAACCACCTATGCAAAATGACATCTTACTCGCTAAACATGAAAGACTTGAAAGTGCAAGAGCTGAGCTGAAAACCAGATTTTTTGGAATAGATCTGATGATAGACCAAGTAATAGATGGATTAAAGTCTTGGTATTTTTTTCCTGATTTTCAGGTAAGGCCTGTAATTATCAATCTATGGGGAATGACAGGCGTTGGGAAATCTGATTTGATTAAAAGTTTGCCTGAATTATTAGGCTTAGAGGAAAGATTTTATTCATTTGATTGTGGTGAATTGGGACCAAAAGGGATAGGCTCATTGAAAATTATTTTGTCCAATTTGATGGAAACCGGAAAAGGAAATATGAAACCATCAATTCTCCTTTTTGATGAATTTCAGATGATGAAAAGTCTTGGAGACGAGGGGCAAGAACTGTCAATGCCTGAAAGTAGAACGGTATGGCAGATTTTAGACAGTGGCCAGGTTGAACTATTTCAAAATACTGGGCTTGAAGACATATTTGGAATTCCTGTCATTGATTTGAGTAATGCTTTGATATTTGTGGTGGGCAACTTAGATGAGGCATTTTTGGATGCTAAAAGTCAGTCCTCAGACCTTTCTCCGGACCTTTTCTATCAGAGATCAAAAAAGATTAATCTTTCTGATATTAAAAGGGCTTTATCCTATAGGTTTAGATCTGAGCAGATAGCAAGGCTTGGCAATAATCATATTATTTATCCTTCTTTGGATTCGAATGCTTATAAAAAGATCATAGCTGAAGAGCTGCGTAAAATAAAGTGTTGGATATTAGACAAAGTAGGGATTCAGGTTGAATTTGCTGAATCAGTAAATCAATGGTTGTTTGATGAAGGAGTAGTTCCAACTCAAGGTGTTCGGCCACTTAAATCTACTATTCGCTATGCTGTTGAAGACAAGATGTCCAGTTTGTTTTTTGATGCAAAAAATTGCGGGAAGTCAATCAATAGGATTGGGGTTGATTATTTCAATTCGAAATTGGTAGCAAGCTTTTATGAAAATGATGAAAAAGTAGAGGAGAAAGAATATACTGCTACGGAGAAGACTATTCCTCTAAAATCCTCAAAAAACGACGACCAGCAAGCAATTACTGCTGTGCATGAATCTGGGCATGCTATTGTTCTGATGGATTTGACGGGGAAAATCCCAAATCAATTACTTTCAGTCAGTTCTGAATCAGGAGTAGAGGGCTTACTGAATTTTGATTCTGAGTATGTTTTAAGCCCTGAAATGTTAAAAAATAGGATGGCAGTGCTTTTCGGTGGTTTTGAAGCGGAGCGCCTTGTATTTGGTATAGACAAAGTAACAGATGGATCTTCCCATGATATAGAAAGTGCTACGGAACTTGCTATGATTTGTATTAAAAGATATGGATTTGGTAGTGAATTAATCCTGTTTGCAATTTCAAAAGAGGATTTTTGTCATGGTATTCATTCTATAGAAGCTATAGAAGACCGTGTAAAAGAATTTTTGAAAAATGCTCAACAGCAAACTGTTATAATCCTTCAAAGAGAAAAGCGCCTTTTGATGGAAATGGCTGCAATACTTTGTGATAAGCCTTCTTTGACTCCTGAGGAGGTGAAAAAATTGGTTCAGCAATATGGAACAGAGGAAATTAACAATGCTATATCTAAAGAAAGGATTGGATACAGAGAATCTCTTTTGAGGAAGGTGGAAGAAAATAGAAGTACTTATGAAAAGATAAAGCCCAATTTGGACTTATCAGCTAATTAAATTGAAATAGGTATGGGCAAAGAAGAATTGGTTATAAATAGGGAGGAGCTTTATGAGAGGATCTTTGAGGTCGTTCAGGATATTGAAAATGAATTATACGACTTAAATAAATCCGGGGTGTTTTTCGCCCCGGAATTGCACATTGTATTTGAAATCGGTAAAGCATTATTTCGAAATAGAAAAGCTCTTTTTGGTGATGAAAAAATTAATTGGCTTAGAGAAAGAAACTTTGGAAATGGAGGGCCCAGTGATTTAGCTTTTGAATTAAATCCAAAATCAGAATATGTGGTGTTTGAATTTAAAGTAGCAGATAAGTGGAGTAGTTATTTAGGTGATATCCAAAAGCTCCAAAGATTAAAAAACGATGAAAATATCACCTATCATCGTTTTTTCGTTGCTTTGGTAGATTCCTTTCTAGGTAAAGTCGATCCAAGAATTTTAGAGGTTCAAAATCCGTTTGGACTCAAACCGGAATTCAAAAGATCCTTCCCGGTATCTTATTCAGGATACAAATCATCTATGGATTGTACACTGGTGATTTATGAGGTCAAGTAGAACAGAGTTTTTTTGAATGGGCAGAGTTTTGTAAGTCACTTGGATATTTTTGATAATGGTTTATCACTTGGAAGAAGGTAAAGGAAAGAAGAATTTGAAGGGGTTTCTATTGGGCTTTTCCATGAAACACTCGTAACCATTCTCTTTTCTTCGAACGGTAATCTGTTCTATTGAATGATGCATACCTGCAGCCATATGAAGTGACGGCAAGAAGTCTCCAATCAAGTGATCCATTGTATGGATTAATGGTCTAAGGCCCAAAGCTGGAATAACTCCATCGTTAAATATTTTTTCCTGAATATTTTCTTCAAAGGTCAAAAGTATCCCTGTTTCCTCTTTAAATTTTTGAGAGGTAAGATGTAAATGGTTCTTAATAAATTGAAAGTAGGCGTCTGCACTTAAGCAGGGGAATATTAAATGATGAGCGCCAAGATGAGAAAGCTGATTGAGGCTGAGGTGGGGCAGGAGCAATTTTTTAATTTTCCTACTGTCTACCTGCATGGCCTCTTGGAAAAACTGTTCTGGAGAAAGCCCTAAGGATTCGTGGGATTTGGAATAGGCTTCATCTAAAGTTCCGATCACAAAAAATACAGACTGAGAGAAATCCACATGCACTGGAGAAATAGATCTTCTCAGCATTTCATCTAAAAATAGCTTGATTTGTCCCTCATCCATGGTTCGTATATGAGATATAAAATCAGTATAGGTAGTAAAATCATGCAACTTGGATTCGTATAAAATCTTCGCTTCTCTTTTGGAGAAAATGAATTGAGGAGGTTGGGTGTTAATTAAATCAGATCGTTTGATGGCACCAGTATTCATGTTAAGAGGAATATCTCGTTCTTCATAGAAGTCGATACATTCAGTAGATACCAGACCTTTTTCGATTTTAATGCCATCATTAAACCAATTTATAAAATCCATATAAACCTCTTTGACCCGATGCAATTCATATTCCAAGGGATCCATCTCCATTTTCCCTTCACTCAAAAGTTGCCAAATAGGACTATTGCTGGAAGGGATTTCAAATACCTGAATTGGCTTCTCTTGAAATAAGTATTGAATGTCATCGATGATAAAAATGCCATTGACCTGATCATTGATAGTGGAAAGGGTCTTGAGTTTAGACAAGAAGTCGGTGATGCTACCACTTTTTCTGGCACTACATTCAACTAACAGGTTACTTAAATTAATCTCTCGGACTAATTCTTTGATGAAAGAAGTTTTACCCACCCCGCTTGGTCCCCAAAGGTTAATGATCACTGGCCTTTTCTGATTTTCCGGAGAGCAGAACCAAGCTTGAAGTCTTTGAGTGATTTCGAAAGAAAGGCTTCCTGTCCAGGGGAACAGTTTTAACAATTCATATCGAACCTCAGTAAGTTTCTCAATTTTCCGAAAATTGTCATTTTTTCTCATAGCCTGTGGATTTGATTCAGTTTGTTTAAAAAAAGCAGAATCATTTTGCTAATTGCTATGAGTAGCTCAAAATTTTTTCGGGTTTATTTTTCAAGAAATTTTGATGTTTTGGAGGCTGACAGAATTTGAAATTATCAAAATTAATTTTGTAGTTTTAATGAAATTGAAAAATCATGAATTTTGAATCTTTGTCATTTCCTGAACCTTTTGATCCTCATCCTATCAAAGTCAAACTAAATAACGGGAAGTATGCGAATCTTGAAAGTTTTCATCTAAGCTTTACTTATGCCGGATTGTTGGAAGGAACTCCAGGGAAAGAGACCAATCAAATTATTATTGATGAGATTCGAGAATTTAAGGTGTGGGGAAAGAGGAAAATATATTCAACTGTTCCCCGAGAGGAAGACTTGAAAGAAATATTACCCTTATTTTCATATTTTGCTTGGATTTCCTCTTTCGCAACCGCTAAAGATCCCCTTTCTGATGGCTCAGAATTGATAATCCATCGGTTTGAAAAGTCAATGGAGGGAAAGTCTATTCAACTAATGATTCAAAGTGTTGTTGACCAGATTGATTGGGAAAATGAGGCTGAGGATTATCTTTTTTGATTAGAAACTATTGAGTTGTTAAACCGTTTAAGAATGCCTTCAGGAATTGTACTTAAGTTGTGAAAAGAACAAAGTCACATCTATATAACCTTCCGCTAAGGAATAGAGGCTTTTCATATAAGATTTTTTAATGGTTTTACTCATGGACCTTTCTCAAATGCAGGATTAAAATGTAAAGAAGAAAATGTGCAAATCTATGTGAGTTTAAAGTGATCAAATGAATAGTGTTCTAACAATATTTTGCATCTTATATTTATCTGATTGAAAACACTTAAAAAAGTCCTTAATAAAAAAGTTCCTGCTAAAAGAAATTTGGAATCCTCTAAAGATTGATTTAGTTTTTATAGAAAAAAATATTCGAGATGTCATTATTTGAAGAGTCAATTTTAAGGAAATTAAAGGAAATAAATTTTAAGCCTCAGGGAGTTATAGGAGAAGCCCCGTCATCATGGTCTATGGAAATGGGGTTAAAACATGAATTCAGTTTGTCAGACAATATACTCGATAGGGAATCCGTCAGAAAAATTTGTTTAGATATAAATACAGACCCATTAATTGGCTATTTACATGCTATGGCTTGGGGAGGACAAGGAAAAGGGCCAGGTGGAAAAAGTGTGGTAAATCGTGCATGGAATAATAAAGAAATAATTAAAGACAAGTTATATAATCTTAGAAAGGGGAGATCTTCTCGTTTTGAAGCTTACAATCTTTTTTCAGGAAAAAATGAAGTTCCTGGTTTAGGTCCAGCTTATTTCACTAAACTATTGTATTTTTTTTCACCTGAGCCGAATATGTACATCATGGACCAATGGACTACAAAGCCTATTCTTCTATTAACAGGTAAAAATATTATCAGACATACCTCTCAGGGGCCAACAAAATTCAATACTGGTAAGAACTATGAATTATTCTGTTCGATAATTGATTATCTAGCTCCTATAATAGGTGCTCAAAATGGTGATGAAGTTGAGCAGAGACTTTTTTCTGTTGGAAGTATAAAAAAGAAACCTAGAGGAGAATTTAGACAATATGTGTTTGATCTCTGGAACAATCGCCCCAAGTTTAATAGATATCAAGAGAAAATGGTTGATGAATTATTACTAAAAATCAATGAATCTAATTGATAAAATCAGTATACGTTTGGATTTCTTTTAAGATAAGCATCCATATTATTGAGAAACAACTGAAAAGTAGAGCATTTAGATTTAAATTTTCCTATCCACTTTTTTGGTGGAGAATTTCAAAATCAATTACGATTATTTTGTTTTCAACATAATTCAATGTGGCCAAACTGGGCAGAGTTGATTTCGAATTGAGACTTAAAAATGATATTAATCAAAAGTGTCAAAATCTCGAGAAATAACTTCCTTAATCCTAGCAAGATAAAGTGAACAATGACCTTCCTTTTTTGCGGGTTTTATAATTTAAGATTTTGATGAACTATCTTTTAGATAAATGTAAATTTTATACTTTTTTTGATAAAAAAACAATCCCCCAAAATGGAGGATTGCTTTAGATTAAGATTTAATTTTCAAAGATATGGAAGCTCAAAAATCACAATTTGAAGTGATTTCTGCCTCCTATCTCCCGATTAGTTTTTGTACAGTTCATGCTGCAACTCGAATCTATCCAGCATCATGACTTTATGCCAAGCATCTACAAATTGCTTTACAAATAATTCATGACCGTCAGATGCTGCGTAGGCGAGAGATAGAGTTCGCAACTGTGGATTGGAACCAAATACCAAATCAGCACGGGTTGCAGTCCACTTGGTCTTGCCACTCGCCTTGTCCTTTCCTTCAAAGGTTTCCTTCGCATCATCTGCCGGAGTCCATTTGGTGTCTATCGCTAATAGGTTGGTGAAGAAATCATTGCTCAATACTCCAACCTTATCGGTAAATACTCCATGCTTGGAGCCATCGTAATTGGCACCTAATACTCTCAACCCTCCAACCAAGGCTGTCATCTCAGGAGCAGTTAAATCCAATAATTGAGCTCTGTCAATCAACATACGCTCTGTTTCTACAGAATACTTACCTTTTCTGTAGTTGCGGAATCCGTCTAGCATTGGCTCCAATACTGCGATATTATCAACGTCTGTTTGCTCTGCACTGGCATCCATTCTGCCTGGCACAAAAGGAACAGATACCTTCACTCCAGCATCATGGGCAGCTTTCTCTACCGCTGCACAACCTGCCAATACTATTAGGTCGGCCATGGAAATCTTTTTATTTCCGGATTGCTTTCCATTAAAGTCAGATTGAATTTTTCCCAAAGTTTCTAAAACTGAAGCCAATTGCTTAGGATTGTTTACTTCCCAATTTTTCATAGGCTCTAAACGCACTCTTGCTCCATTGGCACCTCCTCTGAAATCAGTTTTTCTGAAAGTAGAAGCAGAAGCCCAAGCAGCACTTACCAAAGCGGAAATGGATTGACCTGAGGCCAAAATGTCCTTTTTCAGTTGAACGATATCCTGCTCATTTACTACTTCATGATCCAATGCTGGAACAGGGTCTTGCCAAATCAATTCCTCTTTTGGAACCTCTGGTCCGATCAAGCGATTTTTTGGACCCATATCTCTGTGAGTTAACTTGTACCAAGCACGGGCAAAAGCATCATCCAGCAAAGTGGAATCTTCTACAAATCGCTCACATATTTTTCGGTATTCCGGATCAGTGATCAAAGCAATATCCGTGGTCATCATCATCAATGGATGACGTACTCCATCCAAATGTGCATCAGGAACAGCATCTGCAGCAGCTCCACCTTTTGGTTTCCAGGCCTTTCCACCTGCAGGGCTGACAGTTTGTTCCCACTCATATTTGAATAGGTTTTCTAAATATTCATTATCCCATCGGGTAGGGTTGGAGGTCCAAGCTCCTTCAATTCCGTTGGTGGTGGTATACTGAGCATTTCCTGTTCCATTGCTGTTGATCCAGCCCAAACCCTGATGCTCTAATTCGGCAGCATTAGGTTCAGGTCCCAAATGGGATTTTGGAGAAGCGCCATGGCTTTTTCCGAAGGCATGTCCCCCTGCGATCAAGGCAACTGTTTCCTCATCATTCATCGCCATTCTGGAGAAAGTAATTCGAATCTCCTGTGCTGCTGAAATAGGATCCATATTTCCAAAAGGTCCTTCTGGATGCACATAGATTAGGGATTGTCTGGATGCTCCTAATGGATTTTCCAAATCATAATCTTCAGTACCTGGCTTTCCTGTCCAGCGCTTGTCTTGGGTGGCCATTTCTGTTTCCGGACCCCAGTATGTGCTATCATCACCTTCCCAAGAGTCCAGTCTTCCTCCTCCGAATCCGAAGGTTTTGAATCCCATTTGCTCCAAAGCGCAGTTACCCGTTAGAATGATTAAATCCGCCCAAGATAATTTTCTGCCGTATTTCTGTTTGATGGGTTCTAAAAGTCGGATAGACTTATCGATGTTTCCATTGTCTTCCCAAGAATTGAGAGGAGCAAAACGGATCAAGCCTTCGCCAGAACCTCCTCGACCATCTGCAACTCTGTAAGTTCCGGCAGCGTGCCAAGCCATACGAACCATCTGGGGACCGTAGTTGCCATAATCAGCTGGCCAAAAATCATGGGAAGTGGTCAGCATTTCTGTGATATCTTTTTTGACAGCAGCCAAATCCAGAGAAGCGAACTCCGATGGATAGTCAAAGTCAGGACCATAAGGATTTGCTTTGGATGATGGGCTGTGAAGCAACTCAACCGGAAGGCGCTTTGGCCACCAGTCAGCATTCATAGGCTTGGTGCCGATTCCACCGCCTATTCTATCGCTTTTGATTTGATTTCTGCCTCCAGAAAAGGGGCATTTGCTTTGTTCAGTCATTTTAAAAATGTTTTATGGGTTTGATATAAATGAAATTCATTTGTACATATTTTTTAACCCCGTAGAAATGATTTTGTTGTCTGTAATTTCCCAAATGGTAGAAGAGTGGGAAGAACGGTATGCGGTGCTACCCTCAAAGGGTTTTCGCTATTCGGGATTTGCAATCCCGAATCCCTATAGCAGGATTTTCAATCCGAAAAAAAATTTTTAAGTAGGATGGGGATATTTCGCCGCAGGTGTATTTCTTTATTTCAACTGTGTTTCTCTAGAGTGCCATACCTACGGCATGGAGATAGGGTAGTGCTCAATTTTGCTACCGAGCTGAAATCCCTACGGGATAAATATCTAGCCGAAGGCATGTCTTAAAAAATATCTTTTAGGTATCTTTTAATTATTTCGCTGAAGGCTTATTTCTTTTATTTCTATTGTATTTCATCCCAATCTTGCTGGCACGGTGATTTTTTTTCCAATGGAATTCCTGCGCCAGCGCTGGGGTGGTTGCGTTTTATTTTTACCCCGAGTTGCACTCGGGCCTGTCCGACACAGGCGGGGCTAATATATTGTCGCTCCTTTGGAGCTTAGATTGGGAGGTTATTTCGCCGCAGGCGTATTTCAATTTATTTCTACCATATTTCTCTAATATATCTCACCGAAGGCTTATCTTAATTATATCTTAAATATTATCTTTTTGGTTTCTTTCAAATATTTCGCCGCAGGCGTATTTCTTTTATTTCAACTGTGTTTCTCTATAGTGCCATACTTACGGCATGGAGATGGTTTTGTGCTCTATTTTGCTACCGAGCTGAAATCCCTACGGGATAAATTTGTTGCCGAAGGCATATCTTAAAAAATATCTTTCCGACAACCTCAGGTTTGGGAATATTTCGCCGCAGGCGTATTTCAATTTATTTCTACCATATTTCTCTAAAATATCTCGCCGCAGGCCTATCTTGATTATATCTTAAAAAATATCTTTCCGACAACCTCAGGTTTGGGAATATCTCGCCGCAGGCGTATTTCTTTTATTTCTACTGTATTTCTCTTAAATATCTCGCCGAAGGCATATCTTAATTATATCATAAAAATATCTTTCCGACAACCTCATGCTTGAGAATATTTCGCCGAAGGCGTATTTCTTTATTTCAATTGTATTTCGTCCAAAATCCCCCATACCCCCTTTATTCAACGAAGTCGTCCTATACTGAATTTACGTTTCCAAAGGGGGATTAGTCTCGTATCTCGCCGCAGGTGTATTTCTTTTATTTCTACTGAATTTCTTCCCAATCTTGCTGGCACGGTGATTTTTTTTTCCAATGGAATCCTTGGGCCAGCGCTAGGATGATTATGGTTCGCATTAATACCCCTGGGCTTCACCCAGGGCTAATAAATTACGCTCCTTTGGAGCTTAGATTGGGAGGTTATTTCGCCGCAGGCGTATTTCAATTTATTTCTACCATATTTCTCTAAAATATCTCGCCGCAGGCATATCTTAAAAATTATCTTTAAGGTATCTTTCAAATATTTCGCCGCAGGCATATTTTTATTTATTTCTACTGTATTTCTCTAGAAGATATTCCCTCTGTATTTATCTTCAACCATTATCATTTTATTACCTTCCTATATCCATTTTGTTAAGTCAATTTTAATTTTTTCCTTTCTTATTATCAGTTAGTTAAGCTTATTCCCTATGTTAATTTTTAACAATTTCAAGGGACAACTCTGATCTAGTTTTGGAAATCAATTCACAAAACTATCAGAATGATGATTCAAAATTTTACCAGCAAGAATTGGATAAAAGGACTTTTATCCACCTTTTTTCTCCTTGCTTTTACTTGGCAAGTGTGGGCTCAGGCCACCAACGCGTCTATCACAGGTGTCGTCAAGGACGATCAGGGGCTACCTTTAATTGGTGCTACGGTGCAGGTTGAAAATCAATCAACGGGTTTCAAGGCTTATTCCATTACTACAGAGTCGGGAGCATTTAATTTTCAGCAACTACCATTGGGCAAACCATACACAGTGACCGTAAGCTTCATTGGATACAATACTAAATCCAGAACAGGATATGAACTAAATCAAGGCGATAGAATCAATTTGGATTTTAAACTTGATATGGGGTCCACGGAGCTTTCAGAAGTGATAGTTTCCGGTAATAATCTGGATAATGAGATTGAAAAACTGGGAGGAATTACCTCCATCAATTCAACTCAGATCAAAAACCTTCCAACTGAGGGAAGAAACTTCACAAACCTGACTGCTTTATCTCCCCTTCAAGGTGGTGGAAATAATAATTTGGCAGGTCAAAGATCCACAGGAACCAATATCACTGTGGACGGAGTAAATGCCAGAAATCAATTAACCAATGGGGAAATAGGGAGAGGCCCCTATACCGTTTCGATAGAGGCAATCCGCGAATTTGAGGTTGTGACTAATAGCTACGATGTTACCCAGGGAAGGCAGGCTGGTGGTGCCCTGAATGCGGTGACGAAAGCAGGTACCAATGAGCTCTCAGGTTCTGCATTTCTTTACCATAGAAATGACCGCTTGGCGAGTCAATTTGATATCAGAGGGAATGATAGAGAACAGGATTTCTACAATTCGCAATGGGGGTTTAGTTTAGGAGGGCCCATTATCAAAAACAAAGCTCATTTCTTCGTGACCTTTGATAGGCAAGATGCTGGAGAACCTGTATTCATTACTGACATTAATTCTGCAGATGATGAAAGAAGACTGGGAGTAACCAGGGATACACTTCAGAAAGCACTGGATATTGTCAGAAGACTTTATGGAGTTTCAGACTTACAGCAGGTAGGAGAGTTTGGAAGAAAAACAGTAGCTAATACCATTTTTGCAAGAGTTGATTGGCAACTCAATGACAGAAATAAATTAACCATTAGGAATAATTATACAGACTGGAAAAATCCTTTGAGTGTGAGTGACAACTCAAATATCAATATAGCTGAGGTTTATGGAGATTTTGAGTCAAGGGAAAATTCATTTTTGGCCTCCTTAAGATCGGTTGTAAATCCAACTACAACCAATGAATTAAAACTCCAATATCAACATGCAGAAAGAGCGTTTTTCCCAAATGCTCAATTACCTGTAAGTAATATTCCTAGAGGTATTGTAAGAATTACCTCTCCATTCCCAACAGAGTCTAATCCTAATGCTACTCAAACCCGAACCTTTCAATTTGGGGGGCAACGATTCATCCCGGAAACCAACCTGGAAAACCAGCTTCACTTGGTAAATACTACCTACATGACCAAAGGAAAATACCAATTGACTTTTGGAACCGATAACATGTTTACCTATCTGGAAACCCTACTTTCAAATGAGCAGAATGGGAGATTTTTCTTTGATAATCTACAGGACCTGGAAAATATGAAGCCAAGTCGTTTTGCGAGAGAAGTACCACTTAAAGGTTTGCCAATTGTCAAGCAAACAGTATTGGATTTATCAGCATTTGCTCAGGTGGAGTTTGAAGCTTTTAAAAATGTCCAAACGGTTTTTGGGATTCGTTATGACGTGACTGCCTTTATGAATGGAGCAGCTTATAATCCTACTTTAGAAAATGAATTGGGTATAGATTCCTCAGTAAAACCAGCAGATTGGAATAATATACAACCTAGGTTGCAAATGACTTGGAATGTAGGCGGGAAAAATAAGGATATCCTGAAATTTGGAGCTGGTCTTTTCTCTGCTCAACCCCATTATTATGCGCAGGTAAACAACATTCAAAACTCAGGAGTAATGCTAGCAGCTGTAGACGTAACAGGAGATTTGGTTCCTACTCCCGATTTCAATAGCTATAGAAATGATCCTTCAACAGTACCGGGAGTACCAGAAGGAGCCCAGACTATTTCCACTATCAATGCTGTTGCTTCTGACTTTCAAGTGCCTAGTACATTCAAGGCTAACTTGAATTACAATAAATATTTGAATGATAGGGTACGGGTAGGTTTAAATTTACTTTATACCAGAACTTTCAATAACTATGTGTACTTAGAAAGAAATTTGGTAGATGAGCCCTATTTCCGACTTTCCTATGAAGCCAATAGGGGAGTTTTTGTACCGGCGAATACCATAACTAACCGGGGTCAAACTGATTGGTTGAATTCCAGAAAAAGTGAAAACCTAGGTCGGGTATTGGAGCTTAATTCAGATGGCTTAGCTTACCAATATGCCCTTGTACTTGATTTAGGTACACGAATAGGGAAAGATGGTTACCTGAATGCTAGCTATACTTTCAATCAAGCAAGAGATAATTCATCCTACAATTGTTGCGTGGCAAATACCTCCACTTTCTTGCCTGTAGTAGATGATTCGAGGGCTTTGAATTGGGCCTATTCTGATTATCACTTCAAAGATAAGCTTGTGATCAATGCTGCTTCCCCAACCTGGAAAGGCTTTGTATTTGGTGCTTCTTTGATTGGAATTGGAGGGACTAGATATAGTTTCCTGGTAACCAATGGGAGTTTGCAGGGTGATTTTCCACTGAATAATGCACTTGCCTATGTTTTTGACCCTAATGATCCTTCGACTCCTGAAAATATCAGGCAAGGGATAAATGGAATCTTGGAAGATCCCAATACCTCAGAATCTACCAAAAAATATTTAAGAGAGTCTTTTGGGAAAGTTGCCGAAAGAAATGGTGGGGAAAACCCCTTCGCTGCAACTTTGGATTTGAGGATATTAAAACAAATTAAAATTATCAATCAGCAAAGACTGGAGCTCTCGGCGGATATTTTCAACTTTGCTAATATGCTTAATAGGGAATGGGGAGTAGATAATAATCTTAGTAGATCAAGAAATTTATTGAGAATACAGGGTTTTGATCAAGCTACACAAAACTACATTTACAATGTGGAAAGTGGAGTAGGAACTCAACCGATCAATGGTACTCCGTGGAGGGTACAAGTAGGACTTAGATATTCATTTTAAAATTTGATGATGAACAAAATACAATTAAGAATCACGGGAGCGATTTTGCTCCCAGTTCTCCTTTTTGCTTGCGAGACAAAAAAAGAAAATGTCGTTGCCGAATTTCAGGAAGAGCCCCTTACTACCATTGCATTTGGCTCTTGCAATAGACAGGATAGAGATCAGCCCCTTTGGGATCCTATCATTTCTCATCAACCTGACTTGTTTATTTGGTTGGGAGATAATATTTATGGGGATACAGATTCGATGCAGGTATTGAAGGCAAAATATGAGCTTCAAAATAGCAATCCAGGTTACCAAAGGCTAAAAGCTCAAAGTCCGATAATAGGAATTTGGGATGATCATGATTTTGGAAGAAATGATGCAGGAACGGAATATCCCCATAAAAAGGAAAGCAGGGATTTGATGTTTGAATTTTTGGACTTACCAAAAAGCAATCCGGCCTGGAATAGAGAGGGTGCTTATAATTCCTTCACTTACGGGCCGAAAGGCAAGCAAGTGAAGGTAATCCTGCTGGATGCTCGTTATTTTAGAGACAGCCTAATAATGGAAGACCGGGTGTATTTACCAAATGAATCCGGCACTGTATTGGGAGAAGAGCAGTGGGCTTGGTTGGAAAATGAGCTTAAGGAAAATCAGGCTCAGGTAACCCTGATTGGTTCGGGGATCCAAATGCTTCCAAGAGATCACCAATTCGAAAAGTGGGCTAATTTTCCATATGAAAGAGAAAGATTGCTGAACATGCTAAAAAAACACCGGGTTCAGGGAGCGATTTTATTAAGTGGAGATCGCCACATCGCTGAAATTTCACAGATTGAATTGGAGGGGATTGAGCATCCTATTTATGAAGTTACCTCTAGTGGGCTAACCCATACATGGAGAGAATATAGAGAAGAACCCAATCGCTACCGGGTAGGAGAAATGATTGCAAAATTAAATTTTGGCATTATTAATCTGGACTGGAAAGAAAAGGAAGTGAATGTCACTTTGGAGGTGAGGGGAAGAGAAGATTCCTTGTTTTTAACACAAAATTTACGTCTTCCATTGTCAATGTGAAGTTGACGTTAATCCAATATTATATTCTTTAGAAGGCATTGAAAATGGGCTAAAATTCCTCCAACTTCAACATATGATTGCGGAAGGAAAGGATTTTGGCCCATTTGATTTTTTGGCAGAAAAGGACGCAGATTTTTCTGCCCGATTTATGGAAGAACTTTTTGTGGAAAAGGGCATAAGCCTCTATCGACCTCCTGAAAAGATTACACCGATTTACCAAATAAAAAGTGGCTTGGTGAAAATTGGAGGGTACTCGGAGGATGGAAGAGAGGTTTGTTACGATGTATTGAAAGAAGGAGAATTTTTTGGGAATTTGAGATATCTGGATGGACAGTTTTCAGAGTTTGCCAAAGTATTGACGCCAGTTTATCTGAGGAAATTTGATTCAGATTATTTCAAGTATTTGATAGTTCACGAACCCGAAGTTTCCGATTGGTTTAATAAACAAGTTGTAAAAAGATGGTGCCGCGCTGAGGAAAGATTATTTGCAATCAGAAGTTTAAGCCCAGAGGAGAGAGTCAATAGGATTTGTAAATATTATAGTCAAGAGATTGTCATCGGTCAGGGGAGAAAAGTCAAAGCGATTCAAGTGATTTCTATTCAGGATATTGCGGATTTGACAGGCTTAACCCGGCAAACAGCTTCCAAAATCTTGAAAAGTATTCAATTATAAGTGAAGTGATTATATTGTTTAATTCCCAGCTATCAGCTATTCGGGATTTGTAATCCCGAATCCCTATTATAGGATTTTCAATCCGATGAAATATTTAAGAAGGATGGGAATATTTCGCCGCAGGCGTATTTCTTTTATTTCTATTGTATTTCATCCAAAAATCCCCCTAACCCCCTTTGATCAATGAAGTCGTCCTATATTGAATTTACGTTTCCAAAGGGGGATTTGTCTCGTATCTCGCCGCAGGTGTATTTCTTTTATTTCTACTGAATTTCTTCCCAATCTTGCTGGCACTGTGATTTTTTTTTTCAATGGAATTCTTGGGCCAGCGCTGGGATGATTATGGTTCGCATTAATACCCCTGGGCTTCACCCAGGGCTAATAAATTACGCTCCTTTGGAGCTTAGATTGGGAGGTTATTTCCCCCAGGCCTTTTTCCAATTATTTCCACCATATTTCTCTAAAATATCTCGCCGAAGGCATATCTTAAAAATTATCTTTTAGGGATCTTTAAATTATTTCGCCGCAGGCGTATTTCTTTTATTTCTACCGTATTTCTTTTATTAAGTATTTCTTTAAAAAATCAAGCTACCCTTGACTCTGAATGTAGGTCATAGGCAGCAACTAATAATTGTCTGCCGGGAGATTCTCCATATCGCTCATAATTATTGATTTCGCCTCTTTTCTCTGCATAAATGGGAAGGTATTTTTCATCCATTTCATCCCAAAAAACCAGCAAGTAAGAATAAGAAATCATACTCTCCCTTCCTTTTTCCATCCAGGTATTAAAAAGTTGTTCATCCAATGCACAGGGATAGTCGGGACTATCAAACATCATAAGCTATTCTTCTAAAATTTTCCGCAAGATAAGCATTCCAAAAATCGGAAAATCTCTTGATGGAACAGAATTTATACAACTTATTAAATCACTTTTCTCCTGGGAAAAGTTGAAAGACAGGATTGATTGTTCTTGCCTGACTCAAATCTTGCATCAACTCTCTGACAATTTCTGGATATTTTTCAGCCAGATTGTATTTCTCCTCTGGGTCAGTTTCCAAATCATATAACTCCAATGCTGCATCTGGATTTTTCTGCAGACCTGTTCTAACTCCCTTCCAATTTCCTTTTCGAATCGCCTGTTTGCCTCCCTGTTCGATAAATTCCCAATACAAATACTCATGTGTATTCTGTTTTCCCTGATTGATGAGTGTAGGGAACATTGACACACCATCTGTTTCCTGATCCAACTGAATTCCCAGCATTGCTGAAAAGGTGGGTAAAAAATCCCAAAATGCTGAAGCATGCTCACTGACTCTCCCTCCCGAAATCACAGAAGGCCATCTCATAATTAAGGGAACTCGAATTCCTCCTTCATTAAGGTCTCTTTTGAATCCCCTGAATGGGCCATTGCTATTAAAAAATTCCGGATCATGCCCTCCTTCCAAATGAGGCCCGTTGTCTGTTGTGAAAATGATCAGCGTATTTTCATCCAGTCCACGCTCTTTCAGTAACTGTACGATTTCTCCTATTTGCAAATCCATTTCCTCCATCATTGCGGTAAATGTTGCTCTGGGGTATGGATTGGACTGATAGCCACCTAAATTCATTTCAGGGCCGTAATCCCCTCCTTTACCAGCTATATGGGCTTTTTCAGGTCCAAATTTCTGATGGTATTTTTCAACTCTTGCATCAGAGGAAGCTGCCAGTTCTGCATGAGGAATGATCAAAGGGATATATAAAAAGAAGGGTTTACCAGAATCTTGCTTCTTGATGAAATTCAATGCCTCTTGATGGATCAGATCTGGAGCATAGGTGTTTTTCTCCGTCCAATCATTGCCTTCCAGAAATAGCTTCTCCCCGTTTTTCCACAAGTATTCTGGATAATAGCGATGAGCCAATCGCTGACAGTTGTATCCGAAAAACTCATCGATCCCTTGGTTTTCGGGTGAGCCACTGCTCTCAGGAAAGCCTAATCCCCATTTGCCGAATGCAGCCGTGGTATAACCTGCTTGTTTGAAAAGTTTGGGAATGGTCATCAAGGAATCCGGAAGTGGATATTGTCCTTCAGGCTGCATTTCTTTATTGCCACGGATTGGAGTATGACCAGTATGTAGTCCTGTCAAAAAAGCTGAACGACTGGGAGCGCAGACAGTAGATCCAGCATAATGTTGGGTAAATAGGATTCCATCCTTTGCCAATTGGTCAATATTGGGAGTTTGGAATTTTTCCTGACCTGTGATTCCCAAGTCTCCATAACCCATGTCATCTGCCAAAATAAAAATAACATTGGGTCTCTTAGATTGAGCAGATGCTAATAAATTAATTAGAAATAGAAAAAGCCAAAAGGATAATTTCTTGCACATAGTTTTTAGAGTATATAATGAAACTATAAAAGATTGAATAATAAGCCTAAACCGCCCGCCACATTTAGATAGTATTTGAACGATTTATACCCCCGCTTGCTCAATTTCACCCCAGCTTTCCTTAAAGATCAAGCTAATTTGTGCTAATTCTTTTCATTAAAACCTAAAGCTTATCAGAATGATATTAGCAAAGGATTTTAAATCAAAAAGAATAAATTGCTTTAACAAACCCAAAATAAATGAGACCACTACTGCTGTTACTAGTGGCTTCAATGATGCTGCATCAAACTTTTGCAATGCAGATTGAGCCTTCCCAAGAGGAGTTTTCGATTGATGTGTTGAATGTCCGGAGGGGATTACTGAGCAACTTTGTCACCAAGGTTGTATCAGATGAAAACAATTTGAAATTTTTCGCGACCGAGGGAGGGATTTCCAAGTTTGACGGATACAACTTCACTGATTTTAGACCTGGAGAGGAATATCCCGGACTGGAAAATGAAAACATAGAAATACTTTTTAAAGATGGGGCCAATAAAATTTGGATTGGCACCAAAGAAGGTGGCCTTTCTGTAATGGATTCCAAGAAAAATACGATTCGAAATATGAATCATGTTTTTTCATCCCTGACCACTAAAAAACTCCGGGTGATCTCAATTCAGCAAGATGGGAACGGCTACATCTGGGCGGGTACCTGGAGTAGTGGCCTATTTGTATTGGACCCTTTAAATGAAAAACTTATCCAGCACTTTGCTACCGACCAGCCTATCTACAATGTTATCCGAGATAAATATGATAATATCTGGTTTATAGCAGGAAAGGAACTTAACAAATTTGATCCTTCAGAAAGTCGAAGAATCAGGTTTCAAACCAAAAACATTTATTTCAATTTAACTGAGGACGTCAAGCGTAATAAGATTTGGCTGGTGGGCAATAAAGGAAAAAATGTTTTCTTGGCAAGTTTTGATTACGAACTCCAAAGTCTTAGCGAGGAGCTTCTGCCCATTCAAGCTACTTATGTTAAAAGTTTGGCCATAGATCAAAAAAATAGAATATGGATAGGAAGTTGGGGGGACGGGCTTTTTATAAGTGATCAGGATGCCAAGAATTTCAGAAAAATCAATACAAATCCTCAGGGTGCAGGTTTTGATAATATTAATTACTCCATCATCGTAAGTATTGATATAGATGAAAATGGGATAGCTTGGTTGGGTACATCTCATGGTGGAGTCCTGATTTTGTATCCGAATAAAGGATTCGAAATCTCAAGAAATGTGGCTTTGGAGAATATCCCGGACCATAATATCACTGCATTTTATAAGGACAGTAAGGGTTTTTTATATAAAGGGACTTTGACAGAAGGTGTCTTTTCCAATCAAGGGAAGTCGAACTTTTCAAGATTGAGTCAAGTCCTTCCCAGCCGAATCAACTGTTTCTTTGAAAAAGGAAATGATATATATGTTGGAACAGGTCAGGGGCTATATATTTTCAGGAATAGAAATTTTGCGCAACCTGAGAGGCACTTCGAAAATCAAAAAATCACCGCAATCCTTGTTGATACGAAAGATAGGCTGTGGTTGGGTACTCAGCAGTTGGGATTGAAAATGATTCATTCAACCAAAAAACTGGATGCTGAAAAATGGATTGTTTTTTCTGAAACCAATGCTGAACATCCTTTGTCCAACAATAGAATAAGCCAGATCAAAGAATCCAAAAACGGGGAGATTTGGATAGGGACTTATTCCGGGATCAATAAGTATGATGAGAAAAGCGGGAACTTCCTTCCGCAAGATAAATTGCTGAGCTCCTCCCTTTCACCCAGTATCATCAATGATTTATACCTGCAAGACAATCTAATTTATTTGGGTACACCGAAAGGACTGATCATTTTAAAGAAAGAAGGTCAGTTGCTGGATTTAGTACATTCATTTGACAGGAAATCAGGTCTTACCAATGATTTTATCTGTGCCTTGGAAGAAGATAGATCCGGAAATCTCTGGATTTCCACCACTACTTCATTGACGAAATATAATCCAGCTCAAAAATCCTTTATCAACTATGACAGAGAAGATGGGGTGATGATTAATTCATTTCACATCGGATCTTCTTTTCAAGATGCAAATGGGCTTTTGTATTTCGGAGGCTCTAATGGTTTGATTTCATTTGACCCATCTAAAATATCTGAAAGTATAGAGGTTCCCGAAGTAGTGTTAACCAAGCTCATTGTCAACAACAAAACTTTGAATGTGGGTGATGAAGTGGATGGGAAGATCATTTTGGAAAACTCTATAGAAAACACGGAGTCAATTGAATTGGATTACAGTCAAAATCACCTTTCACTGATGTTTACCGTGAATGACTATTTAGGAGCAGATAATATTTTTTACTCCTACAAACTGAAAGGACTTCAGGATGAATGGGTGAATCTTGGAGCCAATAATCAAATCAGTTTTACCGGATTAAGATGGGGTGATTATGAATTATTGCTCAGAGCCAGTAGAAATAATCAGGACTGGAGTCCGGAAAGGAGTTTATTCATTCAAATCGACACTCCTCCCTGGCTGACTTGGTGGGCATTTCTAGGGTATTTTCTACTTACTGTCGGAATATTGTTTTTGATTCGTTATGTATCAGCAAGGCAGGCTAGATTGGAAGCTGAGCTTCGCATCATCCAAATTGAAAAAGAAAAGGAGCATGAATTAAGCGAAGCTAAGATTACCTTTTTCACCAATATTTCCCATGAATTCCGCACCCCCTTAACATTGATCCTGAGTCCGATTACAGAGCTTCTCAGCAATTTCGAATTGAAAGAAACGGTAAAAGAAAAACTGCTCTTGGTAGAGTCAAACGGAAAGCGAATGCTGGGTTTGATCAATCAATTACTGGACTTTAGAAAATCCGAACATGGTCTTTTAAAATTGAATCCAACCAGGTCAGATTTTGTAGATTTTGCAAAAGAGGTGTATCTCAGCTTTAAAAGCCTTGCCATCAAAAAGCAAATTAATTACCATTTTGAAAGCGATTTGGATCAGTTGAATTTGGATTTCGATAGATCTCAAATGGAAATTGTCCTTTGTAACCTCCTTTCGAATGCCTTTAAGTACACCAAAGATGGTGGAGAGATTAGTTTGGAGTTGACCAAAAATTCTGATTCAATCAAAGTAAGTGTCAGAGATAATGGAATCGGCATGAGTTATCAGGAGTCTAAACTGGTATTTGATAGATTTTATCAAGTTCAGAATGCAGAGACCTCTAATCTGGTCGGAAGTGGGATTGGATTGGCATTTTCCAAAAATATTGTGGATCTGCATCATGGAAAAATCGACTTGGATTCTGAGCCAGGAGTCGGAACTTGTATTTTCTTCTCCTTACCACTCAATGTAGATCTTTCTGAAATTAAGGAAGAGGCTCCTGATTCTAAAATTGCTACAGAGAAGGTATTAGACTTGGACTTCGAGCATAAAGATGTTCTCAAGATTGATCAGGAAGGGAAAGAAATCAGTATTCTCATTGCTGATGACAATGAAGATATTCGGGTCTATCTGCGATCCCTTCTGAGTGAGGAATACCATATTTGGGAAGCTGAAGATGGGGAGCAGGCTTTGGCTATGATTCAGAAGGAAATGCCAGACTTGGTGATTTCAGATGTGATGATGCCTAAAATGGACGGGATCAAACTCTGTCATGAAATCAAAAATCAAATCAATATTTCCCATATTCCAGTAATCCTATTGACAGCCCGGACATCCATTGCTTACGAAATGGATGGCTTGCAGACAGGTGCAGAGGATTACATTACCAAGCCATTTAATCCCGGTATAGTCAAAACTCGGGTTAAGAATATTCTGGAAAACAGGAAAAAACTTCGGGAATACTTTTTAAATAAAGTTCGCTTTGAACCGGATTCCAAAGAAGTTGTGGAGCATGATTTGGATGCGCAGTTTATTGAAAAAGCCATTTCTTTGGTTAATGCCAATTTACTCAATGAGGAGTTTGGAATTGAAACCATGGTAGATGAACTCTGCATGAGTCAGTCTACTCTCTTTAGAAAAATAAAATCCCTCACAGGCCTATCTATTACTGCATTCATTCGCTCTGTCAAATTGAAAAAAGCGGCTCAATTGATTTTGCAAACAGACTACAAACTCAGTCAGGTTGCCTATGAAGTTGGCTTTAATGATTACAAACACTTCAAGAAATCCTTTCAGCAGCAGTTTGGTTGTCTCCCTTCGGATTACAAATCACTCATTCTCCAAAAAGCCGAATAAAACCCTTTCAAAAGCATCCAATAGGGTGCTTTTTTTAATGATTGAATGATTTGTCCACTGACTTGAATGATTCATACCCCTTATATATGGAGATGAAAATCAAAATTTGGATAAGTTTTAATTAGTAATAACCCAAAATTTTCCTTTCATGGATAGAAATTCTACAGATGATCTCTCAAAGAATAAGAGATCTGGAATAGGGCTTATTTTAAGGAATTGCCTGCTGGTGCTGGGGCTTTTTCTCATAAGCTTCTCAGCAACGATAGCCAGACAGAGTGCCAAATCAGTGTCTGGTACAGTAATCTCAGTATCCGATAATTCTCCTATCCCAGGAGTTGTTGTCTTAGTTAAAGGAACCAATCAGGGAACTGTCACGGATTTGGATGGGAAGTTTTCCATCAATGTGCCTTCATCAGAATCAGTTTTAGTTTTTAGTCTGATAGGATTCAATACTCAAGAAATTCAAGTTGGAAACCAGTCAGTAATCAATTTAGCGTTAGCTGAATCAGAATCCCTCTTGGAAGAAGTGGTTGTTGTTGGCTATGGTGAACAGAAAAAACTCAACTTAACCGGCTCTGTAGAAACAGTGAGGTTTGATGAGGCAGTGAACCAGCCTGTAACCAACTCTGCACAGTTGATGTACGGTAAATTTGCAGGAGTTCAGTTAACTCAGTCCACAGGACTTCCTGGTGCAGATGGATCTGCAATTATCATTCGTGGGATTGGAACTTTCGGTGGAACCAATCCTTTGGTTGTGATTGACAACATCCAATACGAAGGACTAGCGGAATTTAATAATCTAGCTCCATCTGATATTGAAAGTATTTCAGTGCTTAAGGATGCTTCCGCTTCCGCAATTTATGGTGCAAGAGGAGCTAATGGAGTACTAGTTGTGACCACCAAAAAAGGATCCAAGGGTAAATTCTCTGTGGATTACAATAATTACTTTGGAGTTCAGCAAGTTACAGTTGTTCCTGAATATTTGGATGCTGTAAACTATGCATTATTAAAAAATGAGAGAGACCGAAATGTGAATGGTCAAAACTCTCCGATGAGATTTTCTGAAGCTGATATTCAAGCTATCAGAAATGGAACAAATCCTGATCAGTTTGCTAACACCAACTGGGCTGATGTGGCTCTTCGGGATGCACCAATTCAAAATCATTACCTCTCTTTTACAGGAGGAACTGATAGAACTTCATTCAGAGTCTCTCTAGGCTATTTGAACCAGGAAGCAGTAGTAAGAGGAAAGTTTAAATCAGATAGATATAATCTGGGAATTAACCTCTCTGTAAATGCCAATGACTGGTTAACCTTAACCAATGTAACCAATGCTTATTGGTCCAGATTTGTAGGGCCAAGTGGCGGTGCAGGTGCGATTACTGGGGAAACAGGTATCATCAATCAGTTTCAGCGATCTTCCCCAACAGTACCGGTAAGATATTCTAATGGAGAACTGGGTGTAGTTGATGGAGCATATCAAAATGTAAACTTTTCTTACCCAATTAATAATGTTTTGTTAACCGGTAACTTTGGGGACTTTAGTAATGATAATATCAACATCAGTGAGCGAATTGGTTTAAAAGCAAAGATTAGTAAAAAGCTAACTTTTGAAACCAGTGGTAGTGCAATCATCAATTTTGCCAATATTTCGAATTTCCGCCCTACCAATATTTTAAGAGATTGGGAAGGAGAAGTAGTACTTCAAAATGATCTGAACGATCTGAATAATAATCTGAATTTTAATTACAGGTTATTGAATGAGAATATTTTCCGCTATTCAACCAGTCTGAATGAAGTCCATAATTTCGATTTTATGCTGGGTCATTCTGTGATCTATGATAAAGCGGATGGGTTCTCCGGTTCGCTACAGGGCTTCCCATCTGACGCAATTCAGGAATTCAATGGTGGAGGTGTAATCAACCCTTCAGTAAGTGGAGGAGCATCTGAAGAAGCTTGGCAGTCATTTTTTGGAAGAGTGAATTACAATTACAATGAAAAGTATCTTTTTGAAGCTAATGTGAGAAGAGATGGTTCTTCCAAATTTGGTCCAACGAATAGATATGGAACATTCCCTTCTGTATCTGCAGGATGGAATATTGGAAGAGAAGGTTTCTTGGCAGGATCTGAAGTTTTGGCTGATTTGAAATTGAGAGCCAGCTGGGGAATTAGTGGTAATGACCGGATTGGGAATTACATCTATGAGCAAACCTACAACACTGGATTAGATTATCATTTGGGTGTAGATGGCATTGTGCCAGCGGTTGCTTTAACTTCATTGGCCAACCCATTTATTACCTGGGAGACCATCGAACAATTTGATATAGGTGTGGATGCAGCTCTTTTTGCCAATAAATTGAATGTGACGGCAGATTATTTTAAAAGAATAAGCTCTGATATTCTCTATACCAATTTTCCAATTCCAAATACTATTGGAGTAACCAATTTGGCTGCTCAAAATGCAGCAGGCATGGAAAACAGCGGAATTGAATTAGGAATAAATTATAGAGAGACAATTGGGAAATTGAAAATGAATATCTCTGCCAACGTCACGAAGATGGCAGATAATAAGGTGACTGATTTAGGTCCTGGAGGAGAGGAAACCATCAGTGGTAATACGATTATTCGAATCGGAGCTCCTTTCAATTCTTACTTTGGATATCAAGTGCTTGGAGTTTTCCAAACACAAGAGGAGGTTGATAATGCACCACAGCAATTTGGCAGTAACCTGACAAGACCGGGGGACTTGAAATACGCTGATATTTCCGGACCTGATGGAGAGCCAGATGGCGTTGTCAATGCATTTGACAGAACTATCATTGGAAATCCATTCCCGAAATGGATCTATGGTTTCAATGCCGGATTTCAAATGTCTGGTTTTGACCTGAACTTAGTATTTCAAGGAGTAGGAAGAATCGATAGATATTTGGACGGCAATGGTCAAACCCCAATGGAGGGAGACAGAAACAATGCATTAGCCTATTGGATAGACAGATGGACACCTGAAAATCCTTCCGAAACTCTTCCAAGATTAGGAGGGGTGAATAATGCCGTTACTTCCTCTTTCTACGTGCAGGATATGTCTTATTTGAGACTTCGAAATATAGAATTGGGTTATACTTTACCTGCTGATTTTTCGAAAATTGCGCTTTTACAAAAAGCCAGAATCTTCGTGAGTGGTCAGAACTTGTTGACTTTCACCAAAGTCAAAAACTTTGATCCGGAAAGACAAAGAGGTGGTAACACAGATCAAACCACCCCGCTTTACAAAGTCGTTTCCGCAGGTGTCAACTTTAAATTTTAATCGAGATGAAAAAACTCATATATCTAATCAGTATCCTTTTCTTGGCCTCTTGTTCTGAGGATTATCTCGAAAGAGGTTCCTTGACCCAGTTGGCAGAAGGTAATTTCTGGCAAAATGAAAAAGATGCCTTGCTAGGCATCAATGGAGTGTATGAAGTCCTCCAAGATAGAGTGATGTATAGTGGAAATTTAAATGGAGTGGCAGGAATTCCACAACATGACAGCTTCGCTGATAATACATTCAATAATTACAAGTTTGAGGGGCCGGGAAATTTCGTAGAAGGTAGAGCTGATCCTGCTTATGGATTCTTTCTTTCCTTTTGGACTTCTCTTTATAGAGGTATAGCCAGAGCAAATGTGGCTATTGAAAACATTGCTCGAATTCCGGATAGTAATATTAGTGCTTCTTCAAGAGATGCATTGGTAGCTCAGGCAAAATTTTTACGAGCGCTGTTCTATTTCAACTTAGCTGTTTATTTTGAAGATGCTCCACTGATTACTTCGACTCAGACCTTGGAAGAAGCATATGTTCCTAAAAATAGTTATGAAGAACTGAGAGCATTTGTTATTTCAGAATTAAGAGCAGCAGCTGATGCATTGCCTGTGTCCTATCCTCCCTCTCAGTTCGGCTATGCTACCAAAGGTGCAGCACTTTCTCTGTTAGCCCGTTTTGAATTGTATAATCAAAATTATGGGGAGGTAATCAGACTAACTTCTGAAATTATGTCCTTGGGATACCAATTGCATCCGAGCTATGAGCAATTGTTTACAGAGGCAGGCGAGCAGTCAAAGGAAATTATCTTCTCAGTGAGATTTATTCAGGATCAGTCGAATAATGGGGAAACTTTCTCCTCAACCTTCCTGGGTATTCCTAAGGTAAATGTGCAGCCCATGCCAAATTTGGTTAATTCCTATTTGTGCATAGATGGCTTACCTATTTCATCTTCTCCTCTTTATAATCCTCAAAAACGTAAGGAAAATAGAGATCCTAGATTGGGTGCTTCCATCTATTTTGAGGGGGATATTTTCGTGAAATACTTGGATAGACCTTTTAGAGGGAATACAGCCACCAAGTTTGGATTAAAAAAGTATGTAAGAGATGATCAATCTGCAGATGGCATTGCACCATTTAGTCCGGGAGGTCAGGATTTTTATGTAATTCGCTACGCTGATGTGCTCCTAATGCGTGCCGAAGCTTTGGCAGAATCAGGTCAGTTGAGTGAAGTATATCCTCTACTGGATCAAATCAGAACCCGTGCCGGAATGCCTACCGTAACGGATGTAAATGGTACTAGTCTTAGTCAATCTGAATTATTGAATTTGGTCCGATTGGAAAGAAGAGTAGAATTGGCATTTGAAGGATTAAGATTTATGGATGTGAAGAGATTGGGTGAAGTGGAGGCGGCTTATGCTCGCGCCAAAGCTGATCCAGTGGGTCCATATAACCCGCAGTACCGAGGTAGACTTTCTGAAGTTTTTGCAATCCCGCAATCTGAGATAGATGCCAATCCAAATTTGGTTCAAAATCCAGTTTGGAATTAAAAAGTAATAATCAATTCATAGATAGATTGGTCAATCACTCTCACCCGATACTGGGTGGGGGTGTTTACTTGTTCATCCATATACATGAAAAAATTACAGCTCTTAGTAAGCCTAATGCTCTTTTCTTTGATCTGCTGGTCTCAGAGTAGATCACCTGAAGATAGACCAAATATCATAGTCATTTTGACGGATGATCAAGGATATGCAGATGTAGGATTTAATGGTAGCGAGGATATACCTACACCAGGAATTGATAGGATTGCCAGCAATGGCGTGGTTTTCAGTTCTGGTTATGTATCATTCGCCGTATGTGGTCCAAGCAGAGCAGGCTTAATCACAGGTAGGTATCAAGATAGATTTGGCTTTGCCAGAAATCCTCTTTTGGCTCCCAAGGATAGCACCATGGGCTTACCATTGTCGGAGGAAACCATGGCGGATTTGTTGAAAAAAGCAGGATATAGAACTGGCGCTATTGGAAAATGGCATTTGGGAGCACATCCAAGCTTAGTTCCTAATAAAAGAGGATTCGATGAATTCTACGGGTTTCTTTCAGGAGGGCATCAATATTTTCCTGAAAAGTGGGTGCTCAATGACCTCTCAGAAGCCAGAGATCAATGGGATGGATATAAAACCAAGCTTTTAAAGAATGATGAAAGAGTCAATGAGCAAGAATACCTGACAGATGCGCTTTCAAGAGAAGCTTTGAATTTTGTCAATAATAATTCTGATCAACCCTTCTTCTTGTATTTAGCATACAATGCGCCTCATGCGCCCATGCAAGCTACTGAAAAGTATTTAAGCAGGTTTCCTGAAATAAAAGATGAAAAAAGGAGAACCTATGCGGCCATGGTTAGTGCTGTGGATGATGGAGTAGGTGCCTTATTGGATTTGCTAAAAACTCTCAATATAGAAGAGAACACGCTGGTATTTTTCCTTTCAGATAATGGCGGGCCTACCAAAGACAATGGATCAAATAACAAGCCTCTTAGAGGTTTTAAAGGTGATTTCTTTGAAGGTGGAATCAGGGTTCCTTTTGCCTTGCAGTGGAAAGGGCAGGTTCCCTCAGGTAAAAGATATGATTCGCCTATCATCTCATTGGACATCTTCGCAACGGCGGCTTCTTTAGCAAATGTTAAGCCTAAAAATGAGCTAGATGGAGTTGACTTGATTCCTTATTTGACGGGGAATAAGAAAGGGAATCCACATGAGGAACTGTATTGGAGAAACTACAATGCCAATCGCTTTGCCATTCGTTCCGGTGACTCTAAGATGATTATACAGCCCAATCAAAACTTCCTGTTTGATCTTTCCAAAGATTTGTCTGAATCCAAAAATCAATTTTCAATACAAGAGGCTTTGGCTAAAAAGCTATCGGAAAAATTAGAAGCATGGAAAAAGCAATTGATGGATCCTATTTTCTTGGGTCTTTTGGAAGATGAGGAGTATAGCCGCTTGCATCCCGATAGATATACACCGAATAGGAAAATTGAAAACTAAAGAAAACGAACACTTTTAAACTATTAACAATGAATTTACAAAATAGAATAAAGTCCATTCTGGGCCTCTTGTTCCTATTTTTTGCTGGGAATGCAGCTTTGGCAACAGATTATTATTTCCATCCAAAATTGGGAAATGATGCTAATTCCGGGCTTAGTAAGAATCAGGCCTTTCAAAGCCTTGATAGAGTGAAATCTCTGAATCTTCAGGCCGGGGATAGGATTTTGTTGGCCGAAGGACAAACTTTCAACGGAAGCTTGGAAATCATAGGGTTTAAGGGAGAAAAAAATGAGCCCTTGGTGATTAGTAGTTATAGCGAACAGAATAATTCTCCTTCCAAACCAGCAAAGATTGATGCAAAGGGATATTTGAACGGTGTATTAATAGAAAATTCCTCTTTTATCAGGGTTCAGAATTTGGAAATAACGGCTGAAGGTTATGGAAAGATGTCTCCCGAGGGTCAAATGCGGGTAGGAGTACTGATCCTTGCCAATCAAAAAAGAGGAGTGAAAGGGGTAACTTTAGATAGCTTGATAATTTCCAGAGTTTTTTTCGAAGAAAAAGGTATTCAGAGAAGTGCTGAAGAAGTCAAGTCAGCCAATGGAACTCAAAAATATGGTTGGGGAATTCGGGTAATGAATCAATCAGATTCTGAGATGATAGAGGATATTGAGATTTTAAATTCTCATATCTCAGACCTCAGTCATACTGGTATCAAATTAACGGGGAATACTGATCAAAATATCCGCAGAATTACGATAAAAGGGAACACAGTACATAAAACGGGTGGACCTGGAATTCAGATGTCCGGAGTAAAATTTGTTTACGTAGCAGATAATGAAGTAATGTATTCCGGGAGCAATGATGATGGGAGAAAATGGGGAAGAGGAAGCGGTTTATGGACTTGGAGTTCCTCCATGGTATTGATCGAGAAAAATAAATTTATGTACGCTAATGGCCCGGGAGATTCTGCTGGTGCGCACATTGATTTCAACTGTGACAACATTGTGATGCAGTACAACTTCTCAGCCTACAATGCCGGAGGTTTTGCTGAGATCTTGGGGAATAATTACAATTGTGCTTATCGCTACAATATTTCTGTAAATGACGGCCATAGGGTTAAAGGGCAAAATGGGGCTTTTCAAGAGGGTAAAATATTCTGGTTGAGTGGCTATCAAGGAGGTGATAAGGAGAGAAAGGGACCAGTTAATTCTTATTTTTATAATAATACGATTTATGTCAGTGAGGAAATAGTTGCAAAAATTGCGATTGACAATCGTTCCAAAGGGGTGCTAATTGCCAATAATATTTTTCATATTCCTGGAAAGACAGAGCTGGTGGCGGGAGATCAATACAAGCCTGATGATGAGTCGAATAGGGAGTTGGAAGACGTTTTTTTCAAGAATAATCTATTTGTCAAAAATGGTCTTTGGCCTGAAAATGCGCTGATTCAATCAGAAGATGGAATTGTTGGAGATGCTCAATTTAGAGTGCCGGGGGGATTAAATGTAGAAGACTACATTCCTCAAAATGCTGCTGTGGTTCAGAGTGGGGTAAAAGTGCCATTCCTTACAGGAGATGAGTTTGGATTGATTGACGGGCTTCAATTGAGTAAGGACATATTAGGCAATCCGATAATGGAAAATCCTGGAATTGGCGCCATTCAGGTTTTTCCTCAAATGGCTGAAAAGAAAAATGATTAAAAAGAATTTAAGCTTCAATTATATCGAATACCCAAAATGAATTTTATGAAGAATAGGTCTCAAAGCTTTATAGCAATCCTGTTGGGAATGGTTTTTTTCCTCGCATGTCAAGATAAAGAGGTGGATGAAGAAGCTCCATCTAAAAAACCCAACATCGTCTTTATTTACATGGATGATTTGGGATATGGAGATGTAAGTGCTTATAAAGCGGGGAAGCTTCAAACCCCGAATATGGATAAATTAGCCAATGGGGGAGTAAGATTTACTAATGGATATGCCTCTTCTGCTACTTGTACCCCAAGCCGATATGCGATTTTGACAGGTACCTATCCTTGGAGAAATCAGGATGCGAAAATTCTTCCTGGAACAGCTCCTCTTTTGATAGATACGGCTCAATTGACACTGCCTAAAATTTTACAAAATCAAGGATATCATACAGCGGTAATCGGTAAATGGCATTTAGGTCTAGGTCGAGGAAACGTGGATTGGAATCAGCAAATTAAGCCGGGTCCTAATGAGGTGGGGTTTGATTTTTCCCACATCATGGCCGCTACCCAAGATCGAGTACCCACAGTCTATATAGAAAATGGACAAGTGGTTAATTTGGATCCTAATGATCCTATTCAGGTCGATTATGATCAGAACTTTGAAGGAGAACCCACTGCAATCTCCCATCCAGAACTCTTGACTATGAAATGGCATCATGGTCACAATAACAGCATCGTTAATGGAGTGCCTAGAATTGGGTTTATGAAAGGTGGTACAAGTGCCAAATGGAGTGATGTGGATATGGCTGATCATTTTTTGGCTAAGGCTCAAGAATATGTTTTAGAAAAAGCTCAGTCAGACAGTCCATTTTTCTTGTATTATGGATTGCAGCAGCCACACGTGCCAAGGACCCCTCATCCCAGGTTTGAAGGAAAATCAGGCATGGGGCCTAGAGGAGATGTGATTCTGGAAGCGGACTGGGTGATTGGAGAATTCATCAAGACTTTGGAGGAAGCTGGAATTTTGGAAAACACCTTAATTGTTTTCACGAGTGATAATGGGCCTGTACTCAACGATGGATATTACGATGACGCTGTTGAGAAATTAGGCGACCATACTCCAGCAGGACCTTTGAGAGGGGGGAAATATTCTTTATTCGAGGCTGGGACAAGAGTTCCTTTTGTAACTTATTGGAAAGGGAAAATCCAGCCGGGAGTTTCTGATGCTCTGGTTACTCAGATTGATTTGTTGGCATCACTTTCCGCTTTGGTTGGAAGTGAGCAAAGCGCCCCGGATAGCCAGAATTTATTAGATACATTCCTTGGGAAAAGCGAAAAAGAAAGAGATGCTTTTGTATTGGAGGCTACGACCAAAACAGCTTTAAGACAAGGAGATTGGATTATGATACCACCATATCCAGGACCGGCAGTTCAAAATCAGGTCAATATTGAATTGGGAAACTCGAGTGATTATCAATTGTATAATCTCAAGGAGGATCTTGAACAGCAAAACAATTTGGCATCCAGCAATCCTGAAAAGCTGCAGGAAATGATTCGAAAGTATGAGGAAATCAGGGGTTCGAATAATCAAATCCAACAATTAGAGTTAAAGTAATTGATCACCAATCAATAAATAGCCTGGGGAACCGGGCTTTTTTATTTGCTTACGCTCAACTGTTCTTGACACTCATTGATTGAATAGCATTAAGTGCCGTTCCTATTTTTTAAGGATTTGACATACAAATCAGTGCTAAAAAATTCCTACCAGCTACAGTGGCTGGCTTTTGCTTCGAAGCCACCCAAATTTTCTCCTCCTTAAGCAGAAGAAAAACCGGTGAATTAAGCCCTTATTGGCTTTAGCCAAACTCGAAGAAATTGGGCTAATGCCCGGCCGGTATTAATCTCAATTTTTGGAACGGGCTAAAGCGCCGTTCCTATTTTTTTAGGACTGTGAATTCGATCAAGTGAAACCTAGAATTTACATCAGCTATAGATGCTGATTATAGCGTTAAATTCAATTCAAATTTCCTCCTGCTTTAGCTGGAGGAAAACTGGTGAATTGAGCCCTTTTTGGCTTTAGCCAAACTGGAATAATCTGGGCTAAAGCCCGGCTGGTATTAATCTCAATTTTTTTAAGGGTTTGGAGTGGCTTTTCTATTTTTAATGAAGCTATATTCAGTTCAATGCTAAAAAATTTCCACCTGCTTCAGCTGGTGGATAAAGTTTTACAATTATAGCTATTCCCGGCTTTAGCCAAATTTGAAAAAAAAATGCGGACCAACCTGATCCGCATTTTCTAATAAAAACCCTAAATAAACGCTACTGTACTAGTAATCTATGTTGAATTAATTGATGCCCATATTGAATGGAAATCAGGTATAGACCTGGTTTGAGATTTCCCTGCAACTGAATCCCCTGACCATTTGCTTCAATCCTATTTTCAGAAACCCAAATCCTTCCGTACATGTCGGAAATGCTCAAGTTGAACGTACCCTCTTCCTGAAGATTGGGCAGCTGTATGGAAACAGGCTCAAAGCTTTTTACAGGATTTGGATAAACTTTAAAATCTGAAGGGTTAAGTAGGCCCGTTGTAGGTATATCCAACTCAGGCTCTGAATTCAGCATTCTTGCACCCTCTGTTTCATCATCAGAAGGTTTCTCAGAAATAGTAATCTTGTCGAATAGTGGAGCATCATTGGTTTGTGGTCGTAATTCGATTTGGTTAGAACCTGCTTTCAATTCGATCTCTATAGATTTTGTAGCAGGGCTTCCGCCAGCTCCACACCAGGCTCCAGAGCTCGCAAAGCTTACAAATTTGGTTTCTCCATTGATAATCACCCTTGCAGATCGATTAACTGCTGAGATGTAGTCCAGATCCAAAATGTAAGTTCCGGCAGTTCCCACTTCTATATTTTCAAATATTATTGCTCTACTATAGGAGAAACCCATGTTTACCAATGCCCCATTGGAGGCAGTAGGACAGGTAGGAATTGCTGGAGAGCCTTCAAGTCTAGCTTCTTCAGCTTCCAAGGAAATTGGTTTTCGCTTAAAGCTGATTTTGTCAATGAATGGAGCATCAGTTTCAGTTCTGTAAATCTCTACGGTATTGACTCCTTTTTTCAGGTTTACATTTAGCTCATAAGAACTAGGGATTCCATTATTGAAACACCATTCTCCGGATCTAGTAACTTGCTTATACCCCAGAACTTCACCATTGATGAAGATTCTGAACCTTCTGTCAACTGCACTCATGTAGTGAACAGTCAAAACATATTCACCATTTGCTGGAGCAATGACTTGATTGAATTTGATTCCTGAATCAAAGCCTGCTCTGAAGTTTACTTGCTGACCATTAGAGGACTGAGCGCAACTTACTATAATGGCATTTCCCACTAACTCCGCATTCTCAGCTTCGTAATCCATCACAACAAATGAACGGACAACATCAGGATCTTCTTCAGAAGGGTTTTTGCCTTCAGAAGCAATTGCCAGTCGATCTATTTTAAATTTCTGAGTAGAATAAGCTATTGTAATTGAATGAGTGCCCGCTGTAAGGAAGAATGGAAGTGTTTTATCCTCTCCTCCTTCTGAAAAATGGAAAGGCTTCCAGTACCATTCAAAGGCATCATTTTCCAAATGATCCCATTTACGGAAGCGGTCATCATCGACTTTGATCCAAATAGAATTTTCATCTGTGTTCAAAGACTGAATCTTAGCCCAGATTCGATAATGATCCTGTTCTTCTACATCAAAATTGAACACTACCTGACCATTTGTATCAGGTGGAGAGGTTAAAGAGGACTTTGTGGCTTTTGATTCCAAATACTCTCCTGATACAGCATCAGCATTGTTTTCAACATTCCAAGCGTTTCCAAATACTCCTGATTCAGCCTCTAAATAGTAAATTACATCCGTGCTTTTCAAACCCCAAGGATTCGGGTCGACTTGGCAAGACTCTTCTGGGTTGGGCTCTAAATCGACCTCATCACTAGTGGTGATAAGCGCTATCTGATCTAGTTTTAATGCTTGATTAGTAAACTGGAAACTGATTCTATGCTTTCCTGTATTAAAGGAATAGAATCTAGGTAATTGAATCCAAGAGTACTCACTCGAATTCAAACCTCCAATAGTTTCGAATTCTCCATCATTGATTTTTACTGCGATTCCAGTTCCTCCATTGGTGGCTGCTTTTATCCAGATTTTATAGGTTTTGGCCTGTTCTAAATCTAATTCATAATGGAATTGATTTGCAAGCGGAGATTCTCCTTCAAGGGAATTATTTCCTTGGATGAATTTGCCATTGGAAGCGTTTACATCCTCTTTTACCTCCCATTTATTTCCTAAATAAAGTGCGCATTCCGCTTCAAAACTCAAGATCTCAGGATTAATTGGGGTAAAAGGCTCATTCAATCCCTGAAGATTACCATCGGATTCCCAAGTTGCTTCAGGAATCGAAGGAGTAGAAGGATGTGAGAAATAGATCTCCCCAATATTAGTCAGGTTTCCATTTTCATCGGTTAGATCAGCGGACTCCACTGGATTAGATGCATATCTGGCCATTGGCTCGAAATAGGCATATCGTTCTACGTAATCCAAAGATTCCAGATAGGGTAGTGCCAATTTTAGAAATTCCGCTTGTATGGAATTGGTTCTGTTGGGATTTGCATTAAACTCGGTGATCCAAATTGGAAGTCCGTAAATTCTATAGACGTTTTCGAGATAGTTTTTAAAGCGATTAAAAATTGCCTGAGGATCAGCATTCGGAGTATTGGCAGGATTACTTCCCCAATCATACCAGTGTACGGCCACAAAATCGAAGCGTACATCTCTGGCTTTTGCAAGTTCTGCAAATTCCAATAGCCAAGTAGTAGGTCCGTTTTCCCTTGGTGCCGGAGTACCCAAGCGCATTCCGGTTTTCATAAGGTTTTCGTAGTACCCTACTGCCACTTCAGGCTTACATAAATTGTTAAACTGACCGGATTGATCATTGCAATTGTCAGATTCATTGAATCCTAATAAATGGTTGACTTGATCTTTTTCGATCACTCTCTGTAGTCCTGCAGGATTCGTAGCCCCCGCTCCCCATGCCATTGGTACATATTCATAATTAGGTTTGCTGGTATTGGTGTTATTCCATTGGTAAAACCAGCCCGCATTAACTTCCGGTGTAAAGCCACCGGTTCCTTTTTTTACCACCCAGTTCCAAGGCAACACCCGAATGAAACTGACATTATTTTGTAATGCTTCAGGCAGTTCATCAATAACTAGATCATCTGTGGAGGCTACATAAACTTTACTTTTACTAGTTCCATTATTTGCAACCGAAAAAGTGGCCATATACCCTCTTTTTAACACAAATGAAGCAGTCCGATCATTCATGCCATTTGGAATTCCTGCTCCTGAATAAATTTGTTTCTCATAAATGTCTGCATGGTTTCCAGTTTGATTGGATCCGGAATAAATGGTCAGGGCAGGATAGCTTTCAGAAAAAGGCCTGATCAAGGTGCCTTTCTGATAGAATTGATTGATGCGGTAGTTCGAATTCATATGAGCTGGGCCATGATTCACCCAAATCTGAGAAGTCATATCGCTCAAAAACTTATTTGGTTCTATGTTTTCCAGAATTATCCAAGATTGCAAATCCAAGAAGTTGAATAGGGTTTGCGTTCCCACATTTCCTCCTTCTTTGATGAATAAGGTTGATTCTTTGTCCAAACTGATAATGCTTTTTCCAAGGGTAGCATTTACTTCCAGTTGGGAATTGAAAAGTGTAATCCCTATCTCTTTGCAGACAAAGCTGATGTTTTGAGGAATTAAAAGAGCTGCATCCGAAATCAGGAGATTATAAGCAATAGGTTTTCCAGGTTCCAAGGTTCCTGCTTTTGGATTTTTATCCTTGTTCAGATCCAGCTCTCCTTGACAAATCTGATGAGGAGATTTATTGGCACCAGGTAAACAAAAAGGCTTTGCACTCCCGGAATCTTTTCCTTCTGTCTGGCCGGGAGGAGTTGGTGCAGAGGGTCTTTGATTTACTTCCCTCCAGTTTGCTTCGTTGAAGAAATCATTGTTTTCCTCGCCGGTCCAAACCAGATATTTGGACGTCTGTCCACAGGATTGAGCATTACTTTGTATTGATGTTATGGAACAAAGAATTAAAAGGCTCAACCCAATCAGGTAGATTTTTTTCATGATAATCGGGTTTATTGATTTTCTATTCCCGAAGTTATCTTCTTTGATTTCCAGCGCTTTGGGCTATTCCGTCAGGTTCTGGGTGAAATAGGTCAAATGATTTAGGAACTACGCTCCAAGCTCTTGGAGGAAAAGTAGATTGGGTGAATTGGGGTTTTCGAAGTACGATTTACGATGGGTAGAAGGACCTTAATCCTTATGCCATGCCTTTTGTTCAGTGTTAACGATGAACATTGCCCGCTTTCTGAAGGAGGGAAATCTAAACAAATACGCTATTCATCAATTACTCAATTACCCCTTCTAATTAGTCTAATCAATATTCTCCGGTCCAGCTTCCCGAAGAAGTTTATCTTCTATTCTCTTTTTGTCTTCTTCTATCAAGTCAAGCGTCACATTAATTTCGAAGCTAATGAGGATAATCAGAGAAGTAATATATAGCCACAGCATCAAACCAATCAATGTTCCGATAGAACCATAAAGCTTGTTGTAGCTGGCAAAATTATTCAAGTAAAAAGTGAATCCATAAAAAGCTAAAGTAATCAAGAGGCCTGCAATGTTAGCGCCTACTGAAAAGAAATGCCACTTATCATTTATAGCTGGAGCATATCTGAATACAAAGGCCGTCGTGAAGTAAAAAACAGCCAATAGAACCAAAAACTTTAAGCTATTGAATAAGAAAATCAAGAAGTCAGAATTGAATAACTGCATTTCCTCAATTCTTGTGATAACAATTGAGCCCAAAATCATAATTGTGCTGGCGGCGAAAATCGCCAAGACTAAAGCAACCACTATACTGATGGCAATTACCCGGCTTTTGAAAAAACCTCTGCTCTCTTTGGTTTGGTACACAGAGTTGAAAGACATCATCATAGACATCACCCCCTGAGTACTGGCAAATAGTGCGAAAAAGAAACCGATAGATAATAAGCTTTGTCGGGGTTTGGATACAATATCCATAATCGTGGTTTCCAACTGACTGTATATTTCCCCGGGTAAACTCTCCTGCACAAAAAGTAATATATTTTCTGTAGTCACATAGGGGACAAAATCCTGCAAATAAGGAACAAGATTTAATAAAAAAAGCATGGTTGGGAACAAAGCAATCGTAAAGCTGAAAGCCATTGAACCTGCTCTTTCATTGATATCATCTTTTTGAAGCTGCTGGATAAAAATATTTCCTAGGTCGTAGACATTTTTATACGGATCTCCTAGATGGACATTTTTTAAGCTTAACAGCCAATCATCGAATCTTTTACGTGCTTTTTTTATCCTTTTTTTAACCACAGATAAGGAATTCTAAAAATAGGGTTTCAATAAAGCTAATAAATTTTGAGGAGGTCTAGTGGGTTGATGACTTACTTTTTTTAAAAAAGCCAAGGTAGTCCAGCCCTCTGTGATCAGCTCATCGGCCTCATTAAAAACCTGATACTCAAATCTTATTTTCACTCCCGGGAGATGAGGGATCTGGGTTTTGATGGTCAAAAGCTCATCGTATTTACCCGGCTTTAGATAGCGAAAATGGCTTTCTAAAACCGGCATCATAATTCCCTCTTCCTCCATTTGTCTGTAAGAGAAACCCACACTTCTCATAGCTTCCACTCGTGCTACCTCAAAGTACATGGCATAATTGCCATAGTATACATAGCTCATTTGATCTGTTTCGGCATATCTTACCCGGATTTGTGTTTCGGCTTGATACATCTTAAAATATTTTTGCTGCATTCAATGCGGCCTGATATCGTCTGGCATTCGCATTATGCTCTGATAAAGTTTTTGCAAAAGCATGATAGCCTGAGAAATCCTCCTTCGCACAGAAGTATAAATAATCATGGTCTTCATAATTCAGGACAGCATCCAAAGAATTGATGTCTGGAAGATTGATAGGTCCAGGAGGAAGACCTGCATATTTATAGGTGTTGTAAGGGCTTTCAGTTTCTTTGTGGATATTGAGAATTCTCTTGAGAGAGAAGTCTCCCAAGGCAAAAACCAGCGTTGGATCAGCCTGCAAAGGCATATTCAACTTCAAGCGATTGAGATAAACGCCGGCAATTTTTGCTCTTTCATCCTTTTTCTGACTTTCTGCCTGAACAATACTTGCTAAGGTTGAAACTTCCTTCGGATTCAAACCCAATTCTGCTGCTTTCTTTTTTCTTTCATCCGTCCAGAAATCATTATACTCCTTATACATTCTATCGAAAAGGGCTTCCGGAGATGTATTCCACCAAACTTCATAAGTATTGGGGATAAACATGCTCATGATTGTTTCCTCGTTAAAATCGAATTTTCTGATGTAAACAGAGTCTTGGAGTAAGGCTAGAAACTGCTCTTCTTCCAATTCCAAATTGTCGGAAATTTTTTCCGCCAAATCCTCTTTGGTTCGCACATTATTAAAAGTAATTCGAACCGGAGTTTGTCTTCCTGACCTCAACAGTCTCACCAATTCCAGATTCGTCATTCTAGGTTTGATCGTGTAGAGTCCCGGCTTGACTAGTTCCTGATAGCCAAGAACCTTGGCCACAAATGCGAAGCTAACCGCATCATTGATAATTTGATCATCATAGAGCTTATTAGCCACATACTTATAATTGGCATTGCTGGGGATTCTTAGAGCAATGGGTTGATCAGGCTCTGAAAAAGTATTGGGACTGAAGAATACCTGATAGAAATAGAAGGTCATCGAAATTCCCAATACGGAGAAAGTGATGATCAGAATGAGCAGTAATTTTTTCTTTTTGTCGGCGATCATATGGGCAAAAATAGGAAATAGCTTTAAAACGCTAAGTAGAAACTTTCAATGGGTCTATTTTTTCTATCGAACAAAACATGGTTAATGCTTATAGAATTTGAAATTCCTAACTATCTTGTTAAAACATCTTTTTATACCATGATTAAGCGTTTGTATTTCCTTTTGTTTGCCTTGGTTGCAGTTTTTTCCTGCGAAACTCCAAAAACTCCCGATCAGATCTGGGAAGAATCAAAAACTCAAATTTTCAATCCTCAAGGATTATCTTTTCAATCCAAAATGGTTTGGGAAAACCCCAATTTCCATGAATTTGATACTACTTTCAGAAGTTTTGAGGCTAGAAAAATAAAGGATGAATATTTTGACTATGCCTATATAGGAAAGAGAGATAATTATACTTTCGCGTATTTGGGAGGAGTGCTGCAGTCTATTGATCATGAAAAGAAAACTGTGAAAATTACCTCCATTGAGCAAGATTCTCTCAACTTTATCAATACACTACACAATAATAGCTTTCTTTCTTTTTCTCCATTAGGCTTGATGAAAAAAGAAGGTTGGTCCTTTGTAAAAGATACCATTGTTGACAATAAAATCTATTTTGATTACTTACAGATCGAAATGGATACCACGATTGATAAAACAAAAGTATTGCTTGAAAATCACCTTTTTATCAATCCCTCTAATTCTATTCCAGTATGGTATAGCAGACGTTTGTATCATCATGGGAAAAGGAATCAATTGATAGAGATTTACTTTTCTGATTATAAATCTTCTGAAGGAAATGAAGAGTTGACCTTAGAAATTCCGAGCACTTATGTAAGTAAGACGGAGCAGGAATCTGAACCTCAACTGCCTTTGGAGGTAGGGGAAAAGGCTCCTGATTTTGAATTGATTGATATGGAGGGTAATCCTGTCAGATTATCGGAGCTCGAAGGAAAAAGGGTGCTATTGGACTTCTCTATGATAAATTGCGGATGGTGTAAAATTGCAATCAACAAATTCAAAGACGAAGACTTTGCCTTTGACTCAAATTTGGTTCCATTATACATCAATCCGGTTGATAGCAAAGAACTGATGGAAAAATACCTTCGATCTAATTCTATTCCTTTTCCTGTCCTAGTGGGAGCTAGTGAATTGGGCAAATCCTATAAAGTCTCCGGTTATCCTACCTTTTATATTATAGATGAAAACGGGAAAATTGAATTTGTTCAAGTAGGGTTTAGTGATAACTTTATTGATCAACTGAATAGGAAAGAGAACTCCTGATGATCATCCCCGTTACCTGTGCAATAATTTTATTTGAAGGCAAGGTGTTGGCTACACAGCGATCTGAATCCATGAATCTACCAGGACTTTGGGAGTTTCCTGGCGGAAAAGTGGAATCAGGGGAAAGTCCTGAGGACTGCCTGCATAGAGAAATCAAAGAAGAACTGAACATAAAAATTGATTTATGGGATAGATGGGATTTCTCCGAGCATTCCTACCAACCGGGGAAAACCATACAATTGATCCCATTTTTGGCTTCTTACAAAGCAGGCGAATTGATACTTTCAGAGCATGCTGCATTCCGCTGGCTGGGACTAAGTGAACTTTTTGAAGTAAATTGGGCACAAGCTGATATTCCCATTGTGCAGGAACTGAGTAGAAAGTGGGAATCCATTCAAAAGAACTATTAATTTTAAGTATGCCTGCTGAATTTATACGTCTGTACGAAGAGAATCCCGAACCTAAAAAGGTTAAGGAAATAGTGGATATCCTAAGAGATGGAGGAGTAGTAATCTACCCTACGGATACAGTCTATGGTATGGGCTGTGATATTACCAATCAAAGGGCAATTGAACGCATTGCTAAGATCAAAGGGATCAACCCGAAAAAGCATAACTTCTCATTCATTTGCGCTGATTTGAGCGATATTGCTCAATACACTCGAGTGATTACCAAGCCGGTTTTCAAAATGATGAAAAAGGCATTTCCGGGTCCTTTCACCTTTATCTTGGAGGCAAATTCAACAGTTCCGAAAATCCTGCATTCCAATAAAAAAACGGTGGGTATTCGTGTTCCCAATCATAATATTCCCAGAACCTTGGTTCAGGAATTGGGGCAGCCTATTCTTACTACATCCATTCACGACGAAGATGAGGTTGTTGAATATAGCACGGATCCTGAATTGATTTTCGAGAAATATCAGCACTTGGTAGATGTGGTTATTGACGGTGGCTACGGACAAAATGTGGCTTCCACTATTTTGAACTGTACCGGAGATGAAGTGGAAGTAATCAGGGAAGGTCTGGGAAATGTTGAGGACTTATTTTAGAAATCTTTCCTTTTTTTAAATCGGAAAAAGACTTCAATTTCGCTTTCTCATCCTAAAAAAATCATGCGCCAAATTATTGCTGACCTTTTTTATTTGCCCAATCTGGAGTTTTTTTCAGCTATTTCACAATGCGAGACACTTTACATTTCTCCCTTTGATACCTATCAGAGAAAATCATACTTCAACAGAACTCAAATTCTTCTCAGTAATAAAGTAGAGACACTTTCTATCCCGATTGTGGGTAGACGACCTAGGCTTCCATTGGGAGAAATTCAGATTGATTACAATCAAAAATGGCTGGCTGCTCACCTTCGGGGAATCCAAAGTGCCTACGGCAAGGCACCTTTTTTTGAATTTTTTTTTCCATACATCGAAAGTATTTACGAGCAGGAAATCCCCTCTTTATGGGATTTAAATTACAAATTCCTGACAATCTGTCTTAAACTTTTGCAGCTATCTGTCAAAGTGCAGGTGCTTGAAAAAGCTGAGGAAGTGCCAGATGCTTGGGACATAAGAGGTCAAATAAAGCCCTCAGAGCACTTTTCGAACAGAAATTATTATCAGGCAGAGCCTTACACCCAACTTTTTGGCTTAGACTTTGAGCCTAACCTCTCCGTACTGGATTTGCTCCTTTGCGAGGGACCCACAGCAAAAAATTTCCTCTTAAAGTCTGCAAAAAAACAATGAACAATCCTCAAAAGGATTGTGTTTTTAAAACAAATTCGGTAACATACGTACAGGATTATTAAACAATCAGAAAGGAATTAAATGGAAGCAAAATTTTCGAACAGAGTCAAAGAGGTGATCTCTCTCAGTCGCGAAGAAGCTCTTCGCCTGGGACATGATTATATTGGTACGGAGCACCTCTTGTTAGGGATGATTCGTGAGGGGGAAGGTGTAGCTGTTTCCATTCTTAAAAAATTGGGCGTACCATTGGACGAACTTCGGTCGGCGATCGAACGTGCCGTCAAAGGTACAGCAAATCACAATGTGAAGAACATGGCCAATATACCTCTGACCAGACAGTCAGAGAAGGTATTGAAAATAACTTATTTGGAAGCAAAAATCTTTAAGAGCCAATTAATTGGTACAGAGCATTTGTTGCTTTCCATTTTGAGGGATGAAGAAAATATTGCCACACAGATTTTGAACAAGTTTGACATCAATTACGAAGCTGTCAAAGAAATGCTGGAAATGCAGTCTGATCCGGGAATGAGTCCGAGATCAAAAGCTGAAGCAGAAGATTCAGATGATGATGGTTCTAAATTGTTCGGTTCTCCAGGCGGTGGATCAGGCTCTTCTAAAGCCGGTGCGGAAAAATCCCGTACACCAGTTTTAGATAATTTTGGCCGTGATTTGACTAAAATGGCGGAAGATGATAAGCTAGACCCAATTATAGGACGGGAAAAAGAAATAGAGCGTGTTGCACAAATTCTTTCCAGAAGAAAGAAAAACAACCCAATCCTTATAGGTGAACCAGGGGTAGGTAAAACTGCCATCGCAGAGGGCCTTGCCTTGAGAATTGTACAGAAAAAAGTATCTCGTGTCTTATTCAACAAGCGGGTCGTGACTTTGGATTTGGCCTCTTTAGTGGCAGGTACGAAGTATAGAGGTCAGTTTGAGGAGAGAATGAAAGCCGTCATGAACGAGCTTGAAAAGTCTCCAAATGTGATCTTGTTTATCGATGAGCTTCATACTATCGTTGGGGCAGGAGGAGCATCAGGCTCTTTGGATGCTTCCAATATGTTCAAGCCGGCATTAGCCAGAGGAGAAATTCAATGTATAGGAGCTACGACTTTGGATGAATATCGTCAATACATCGAAAAAGATGGTGCTTTGGCGAGAAGATTCCAGATGGTCATGGTAGACGCTACCTCACCGGAAGAGACTGTGCAGATTCTTCATAATATCAAAGACAAGTATGAAGATCATCATAATGTCAACTACACAGAGGAGGCTATTGAGGCATGCGTCAAATTATCTGACCGGTACATCTCTGATAGATTCTTACCTGATAAGGCGATTGATATTCTAGATGAAGCTGGAGCAAGAGTGCACATCAACAACATTCATGTGCCGGAAGATATTCTAAAGCTCGAGGCTGAGGTAGAAGATATCAAAAATGAGAAAAATAGAGTGGTGAAATCTCAGAAGTATGAGGAAGCCGCTCAATTGAGAGATAAAGAGAAGAAACTTCTTGAGCAACTTGAAGTCGCTAAAGTAAGATGGGAAGAAGAAAGTAAGTCCAAAAGATTTACTGTAGACGAGGACAATGTGGCTGAGGTAATTGCCATGATGACCGGAATTCCTGCAAAGCGAATTGCTCAGAATGAAGGAGCGAAATTGCTCAATATGAATGACGAGCTTGCCGGAAAAGTTATCGGGCAGGATGAAGCCATCAAGAAGCTTACGAAAGCTATTCAGAGAACTAGAGTTGGTCTGAAAGATCCTAAAAAGCCAATCGGGTCCTTTATTTTCCTAGGTCCAACCGGTGTGGGTAAAACAGAGTTGGCTAAGATGCTGGCAACCTACCTGTTTGATAAAGAAGATTCATTAATTCGAATTGATATGTCTGAGTATATGGAGAAGTTCTCCGTATCCAGATTGGTAGGGGCACCTCCAGGATACGTTGGATATGAAGAAGGTGGACAATTGACTGAGAAAGTCAGAAGAAAGCCTTATTCAGTAGTCCTTTTGGATGAGATTGAAAAAGCTCACCCAGATGTATTCAATATCTTATTACAAGTATTGGATGACGGTATCCTGACCGATGGATTAGGAAGAAGAGTTGACTTCAGAAATACCATCATCATTATGACATCCAATATTGGTGTCAGAGATCTGAAGGATTTTGGAGCCGGAATTGGTTTTGCCAACAAGGCGAAGCAAGACAACATGGACGAGATTATGAAATCTACCATTCAGTCTGCTTTGAAAAAGGCCTTCAGTCCAGAATTCCTGAATAGATTAGATGATGTGGTAGTATTCAACTCTTTGAACAAAGAGCATATATTCAAAATTATCGACATCTCTTTAGGCAAACTCTTCCACAGAATCACTGATCTAGGATACAAAATTGAATTGACTGAGAAGGCCAAAGAATTCTTGTCCGATAAAGGATATGATCAGCAATATGGTGCAAGACCATTAAACAGAGCTATTCAGAAATATCTGGAAGATGCTGTGGCTGAAGAAATCCTGAAAGGTGATTTGTCAGAAGGAGATATCATCACCGCCGATTATGACGGTGAGGGTTCTGAATTGACTATCACGGTTAAAAAGAAAGAAAAAGCTGAGGAGTAAAAATCCTCTGGATAAATGAAACCCCGATTCTAAATAGGATCGGGGTTTATTTTTGCTATCTGGAAAAGAAGAGTCGGGTAATAAAAATCCCTTGACCATCCTCAGCTCCAGCATTGCTTTCCACTCCTGAAGTCACATAAGTGAGTTTCCATCCCTGAGCAAGCATGCTGTTGATTTTTGAAGCGATTACCGCATCGTTGGAAGCGATATTTTGAAAATTAATACCGGTAGCACTGAAGAAGTTTAATAATTTGGTTTCCTCCAGCTCATTTACTTTGATATCTGCCCGGTCTATTTCTTTTTGTTTACTGGTTTTGCCATCTGTTCTTTCTGTGGTAAACAGGGATGCATCTACCTGTGTCTGACTGTCAATAATTCTGGAACGCCCAAGACCCATGGGAACTATTGATTCCACGACAGTTATAATTTTGAACTCAGAAAATGATGCCTGGCTAGAGACCTCTTGAGCTTTTAAGTTCAAGCAGAAGGCCGCTACTAAAGCGGCTGATAACAATATTTTTTTCATTACTGGTTTATTTAGATAAGGACTTCTACGCCAGTAATTTTAAAATTGTTTTCCAGAAAAAACTATCAGATAGATAAAATAAAAAACAACAAAGCTACACTCAAAATCATGGTCATCACTTTGGCTTTTTCTAGATTTTCTTTGAGAACTTTTCTTTTCCTCAAAACCAAGACTGCCAAGCTCAAGCCGATCATTTGAAGTAGAATAGCTACTCCATTTAAAGGCCCCATAGGAGCTTCCAAAAACTGAAAATTGGTATTGAAAATGGATAGAGTGCCCAATACAATACCTGTTATTCCAAAAATAAATGATCGTTGAAGAAGTACGCCTTCCGGCTGGTCAGTCCATTTCATATTACCTAATTAAGGGAAGCGAAGTTAGAGATTCATGGTGGAAAAAGAATAGGTCATTTCCTAAGATTTAGCTTGAGTGAAAATTCAGCCCTTTTTATGGTCAAAATACTCTTGAATTTCTTTCAAACTCAATGCATTCAGTGTCATCTCTTTGGTCAATCCTCCTTTTCTTCCTACCAAAACTCCATATTTCATATCTGCGTAGCCCTCCATTTCATGGGCATCCGGGTTTATGGATAGCATTACCCCCTGATCCATGGCATAGCGAACCCAGCGCCAATCCAGATCCAATCTCCATGGGTTGGCATTGATTTCTATGACAACCTTATTTTTTGCACAGGCATCAATGATGGTTTTATGATCAATAGGATAACCTTCTCTTCTCAAGAGCAATCTTCCGGTTGGATGCCCAAGGATGGTGGTATATGGATTTTCAATTGCAGTCAGTAATCGTTTTGTTGCTCTTTTGATATCCATATTCAGGATAGAGTGTACCGAGGAAACTATAAAGTCAAAGCTTTTCAGCACATCCTCAGGATAGTCCAAGCTGCCATCTCCTAATATATCTGACTCTATACCTTTGAAGATCTTGAAAGGGGCCAATTCTTTGTTGAGTTGGTCAATTTCCTCATGCTGTTTTTGGACTTTCTCTATTTCCAATCCACCTGCATAGGAAGCTGTTCTGGAATGATCAGAAATTCCCAAATATTCATAGCCCAACTCTTTGCAGTATTCGGCCATCTGTTTGAGACTATGCTTTCCGTCACTATAGGTGGAGTGATTATGAAGAATACCTTTCAGATCTTTCTCCTCTAGAAGAGTTGGAATTTTTTGTTCTTTCGCCAAGCTCACTTCATCATAGCCTTCTCTCATCTCGACTGGGATAAACTGTAGATTTATTTGAGAGAAAAATTCTTCATCGTTTTTGAAGCCATTTTTCGCCAGCTTTTCTGCAATAGTTTCCTTCTCATCCACCAAACTTTTCAAATGTTCAGCGGAGGCGCTGAGAGCATATTTTTTTGATGGGTAATTATTCAGATCGCTAAAATGAATTCCAAAGTTCAGGTCCAAGTCCTTAACTTTTCCTCTCCAAACAAAAGGGCTGGAAAGGCTTTTATCCAATTCAAATGCTTCGATTGCTTTAAATTGAGATTTTGCCTGAGAAATATCTGAGGTGCCTATCAGCCATTCAGCTGAAGCAATGATTTCCATTTTTCGGGCAAAGTCTCCAACTACAGTAATTTCTGATGAATTCAGGCTTTTTTGTAGTTCGCTTGTCAAGGATTCTATGTTCTCTTCAACATCAGCATAAAGCCATTTCCCAGCATTGGATGCCTTGAATTCTAGATTTTGGATAATGGTTTCCTGAGTTTTTTCTCCAAATCCTTTGATTTTAGCCACTTTACCACTTTGGCAGGCCTCCATCAGTTCATGGGTGGAAGTGATGCCTAATTCTTCCCATAGGGTTTTAACTTTCTTAGGACCTAAACCTTTGATTTGCAAAACTTCCAAGATTCCTTCCGGAGTTTTTTCTATCAGTTCATCCAGAGTACTGAAAGTTTCTGTTTCCTTCAAAGAAACAATGGCTTCCAAAATACTTTTTCCCACACCAGGGATTTTCGAAAGCTCACTTTCTGAAATTTCCATGATATCGGCATCCCCTCTTTCCAATGAATTCAGGGCAGATTGATAGCTTCTGATCTTGAAAGGATTTTCATCATGTAGCTCCATTAATTGAATACAGAGCTTAATTTTCTTCAGGATAGTTTTATGGTCCAAAATCTTTTCTTTTTCGTTATACTTATCAGACAAAAGTGCAGAAATATTGTTTCAAATTAAAGCCTGATCAGGTAACTTAAGCTTTTGGACAGATAAGTAGCTGGCTTATGAAAATTGGCAATTATGCAACCATGCTTTTCATAATAAGGGGAATTAGCTGGTATGAATGCAAGGTGAGAGTTCAATTTAAGCTTGCTTCGGTCTTCGGTCTTCGGTCTTCAAATCGGTCAAACAATAAAAATTGGATAACGGGCGTGATTGAGGATAATCAGATTTACTAATATAAATGGAAAGAACATGAACTATTGGATGGTGAAAAGCGAACCAAACTCCTATTCCTGGGAGGATTTTGAAGGAAAAGGGGAAGATGTTTGGGATGGAGTCAGAAACTATCAGGCTAGAAATTACCTTAAAGAAATGGAGGTAGGAGATGCAGTGATGTTCTATCATAGTGGAAAGGAGAAGGCAGTCGTAGGAATAGCTAAAGTATCCGTATCTGCATTTCCCGACCCAAAAGACGAGGCTTGGGTGGCAGTTAACTTAAAGACTCATCAAAAATTAAATAAGCCTGTTACTCTTTCCCAAATCAAATCAGAAGATTCGCTTTCAGAATTACCCATTTTAAAACAAAGCCGATTATCTGTTTTGCCTATGAGTAAGGAAGAGTTTGAAACGATTTTAAAAATGTCAAAATGAAGCAGCTTTTCGTATTTGGTTTAATTCTTTTTTTAGGCTTTAAATCTTTTGCACAAGTGGAATATGTGGCAAGATTTGAAGTAGAGACTGATTTTTTCGATCCTCTTTTTGAAACCATTCCTACAAATCAAGGACTAATTTCTTTCAGGACCCTTTCTAAAAAGGCTTTCAATAACAGAAGGACCTTTCAATATTTTATTTCCGATTCGGAATTGAATACAGATGGGCTGATCGAATTGCCTGTCAGGGATGGTTTTGATATGGTAGGGTTTGATCTGGAAGGCGATTTTTTCCATGTTTTATTTCAAAGAGGTTATTCTACCACCGGTGAACGCTACGTTTTAAGAATAGATTTATCCACTAGAAAGGGCTTTGAATACGGGCTGAGCAACCTTTTGGATATGGAACTCGCTGAGTTTTTGGTTCAAAATAACAGCGTCATTGTAATGGGAGTTGCTGATACCCGGCCTGCTGTTCAGGTATATGACTTGGATGACAAAAGTGTGCATACGCTGCAGGGTATTTATGGAAATGATACCCAAATTCTGCAAATACGAAAAATGCCTGAAATCGAATCATTTCAGGTGGTATTGAGTCGAAAAGGTCAATATAGAGAAAGGGAAATCATTATCAATACCTATGATTTGGAAGGGAATCTTCTGCGGGATATCAAGGTCAATCAATTTGGAGACCCTGATCAGGAAATTATGGAAGCCTTGCTTTTACCGATGCGAGGATATCAGCAGACTATGATTGGATCCTTTGGATTGGAGAGAAGAGATTATTACCAAGGGATGTATTTGATGGATATTAATGAATTCGGGGAGTTTGAAACCAAGCTATACACCTTGGAAGATTTCCCTAATTTTTTCAATTACCTGAATGAAAGGTCTAAAGCTAGAAAAGATCGGGAAGTGATGCGCAATATTGAGAAAAATAGAGTTCCAAGCATTCGTAACGTGTACTCTATCCGACAGGCTATAGAGACTCCAGACGCCTATTATGTTTATTTTGATCACTATAACATTATAAATTCCCGCGGTAATTTCCGCACTCCTTATTCCCCAATGGGAATGTATAGATATGATCGTTTTAATCGGTTTGGTCAGAATATTTTTGACCCTATTTATATGAATAGGCTGGGGTCTCCTCAGTTCAATCAATTGCAACCTGAGTACAGTTACATTTCGGCGCATTTCATTAAGTTAGGCAAAGATGGAAGGGTGATTTGGGATAATGCTGCCACTTTTGATGACCTGAATACTGAAATCCGGATGGCATTTGGGGACATAGCAGTAGTCGGGGATGAATTTTACCATGCCTATGTCCGGGATGATGAAATCCGTTTGGCTTATTTCAAAAATGGGGAGAAAATTTTTGATAATCTGGAGGTTGAAATAGAGTTGATGGACGAGACCCAGCGGATCGCTGAAAATAACATGGAGACTTTAAGCATTTCTCACTGGTTTGGAAGATTTTACTTGCTGACTGGTACTCAGAGGATTCGATATCAGAAGGAAGATGGATCAGGTGCTAGCAAAGAGGTGTTTTTTTTAAGCAAAGTAATGGTCGCTGGGGATTTGTATCAGCCTGAAGAAGGGCAAGAGTAGATTTTCTTTTTATATTTACCCGCAAATCACACCCATGCAAAAACGTCTTGTCTTAGATCAACAGCAAATAGGGATTATTCTCCGCAGATTTTGCCATCAGTTGATTGAAAATCATGATAATTTCGAAAATACAGTCCTGCTGGGATTGCAGCCCAGGGGAAGTATCCTCATGGATCACCTGGCTCCGATTTTGGAAGAGATCTCAGGAGTGAAAGTTCCTTTCGGCTATTTGGACGCCACTTTTCACAGGGACGATTTTCGAAGAAGAGATTTTCCCCTCAAAGCCAACGAAACAAAAATTAATTTCCTGGTAGAGGGTAAAAAAGTCATCCTAGTCGATGATGTATTATACAAAGGACGTTCTGTGAGAGCAGCTATGGATGCTATGATCGCCTTTGGAAGGCCACAGAAAGTAGAACTGATGGTCTTGGTAGATAGGAAACTCACCCGGGACTATCCCATCATGCCAGATTATTATGGCATCAGGGTCAATACACTGGATAGCCAATACGTAGTTGTAGAATGGGCTAATCAGGGACAAGCAGAAAATGCAGTTTGGATCACAGAGAAAGTAAAAAGCTAAGCATGTCACAACTCAGCACCCGTCACCTCTTAGGAATCAAAAATCTCACCCCGGAGGATATTCATTTGATCCTTGAAACTGCCGCAAATTTTAAAGAAGTTATCAATAGGCCTATCAAAAAAGTGCCTTCTCTGCGGGATATCACCATAGCGAATGTCTTTTTTGAAAACTCTACACGAACCCGGCTTTCCTTTGAATTAGCTGAAAAAAGACTTTCTGCTGATGTGATTAATTTCTCCTCCAGTAATAGTTCGGTCAAAAAAGGTGAGTCATTAGTTGATACAGTTAATAATATTCTGTCCATGAAAGTGGATATGGTGGTCATGCGTCATAGCAGCCCCGGTGCACCACATTTTTTATCCAGAAATGTCAATGCCAATATTGTCAATGCGGGGGATGGAACCCATGAGCATCCAACTCAGGCACTATTGGATTCATTTTCTATCCAAGAGAAACTTGGGGATTTGGCCGGGAAGAAAGTTGCAATCATAGGAGATATCCTACATTCAAGAGTAGCGCTATCCAATATTTTCTGTCTGAAAAAACTTGGTGCTGAGGTGATGGTTTGTGGACCTATTACTTTGCTTCCAAAGCATATTGAAAGCTTAGGAGTAAAGGTGGAGTTGGATGTGAAAAAAGCTTTGCAATGGTGCGATGTGGCCAATGTGCTAAGAATTCAATTGGAAAGGCAGCAGATCAAATATTTCCCAAGCTTGAGGGAATATTCATTGTACTATGGAATCAATAAGAAGCTGCTGGAGCAATTGGATAAAGAAATTGTCATTATGCATCCAGGTCCCATTAATAGAGGAGTGGAATTAGCATCTGATGTCGCGGATTCCGAGCATTCCATCATTCTAGAGCAGGTTCAAAATGGAGTTGCTGTTCGAATGGCAGTCCTGTATTTGTTGGCAGGCTCCAGGAGTTAAAAGGTTGAATCAAAAAAACGGCTGTTGCGTATTTCACAACAGCTTTTTTTTTTGATTCTCCTTGCGGAGATAAACTTTTTGATTTCAGCTTTTATTTTTTCCAAACTGCCTGTGAGAGACTTTAAACACTCCACTTTAAATTCCTTCACCGCGAAGCCGCAGAGACCGCTAAGAATTCCGCAAGGATTTTATTGGCATTAATCATTATCTAAAAGTTGCTTTAGGAATGGACCGAGGAGCTTATAAAAAACTAATAACACTTAACTACCAGCTCCCATTCTTCTTCACTTCTTCTAAGCTTTGCGGGAGATTATAAGCCGATATTTTGGTTTTAGAAATTTTGACCCCCATTTTTCTCTGCGCCGCTGCGCCTCTGCGAGAGACTTTAAACACTCCACTTTAAATTCATTCACCGCAAAGCCGCAGAGACCGCTAAGAATTCCGCAAGGATTTTATTGGCATTAACCTTAAACTAAAAGTTAGCTATGGAATGGATCAAGTACCTTATAATTTGTCGGTGCGAGAAATTTTGATCCCCATTATTCTCTGCGCCGCTGCGCCGCTGCGAGAGACTTGCCACTGCAATCTGCCAACAGCCTACTGCAGACTGCCAACTTTTCAGCTTTCAAACTTCTCACTTCATCCTTTCAAAGTCCTCTCCACCTTCCTCCGCCTACATAGAATCCTAATGTAAACCCAAAATACTGATTCAAGGCTTCTCCTATTATATTTCCACTGGTATCTTGCAAATTGCTGACAGGAACGAAATTATATTCAGCTCCCATTCGGAATTTTCCGAGCTCTATACCTGCTCTTACAATCGGCGCCCATTTAAAATCTGCATCTAAATTATCAAAATCAGGGGCTGAAGGTGAGCTTGAGTCAAACTCCACGGCGCTTAGTGTGAAATAACCATACCCCACTCCTATGTAAGGGGCAAAGTTGCTTCCGCCGTTGTTAAAATAATAATCAAAGGTCCCTGAAATAGATGCGTTAGCTGAAACTTCTCCTTGGTATTCTTCGAAATCATTAATGGTGGTAACCTCTTTGGCTAGAGCAGCCACACCGAATCTAAGGCCCACATTCATATTGTTAGCAATATTGATTTTTGGTTCTAAGTTGACCAAAAAACCTAAGCCTCCTCCATCAGGGATTGCGGGCCCCAAGTCTAATCCCATTCTGAATTTCCCAGCTTGCTGACCAAAAGAGGCCTGAGCACTGAAAAGAATTGCTAGTACTATTAAAAGCTTTTTCATCCGTTTATAATTTGTTTTTTAGAGTTCAGATGAAATCCCTGCCTGCGGCAGGCAGGTCGCACATTTTCTCCGAAACCTCTGGGCATCCCAGTTTGTGTCGATTACGTGGTGCTCGATTTCATGAATTCTTGTAGGTTAATTTTGAGTTGAGCTATTGGAATCAAAAAAGGTTCCAAATATTCTAAACTTCAAAGTATTGCATGTAGTTTAGGAGCTAAAATCATTTTTATGCTAACGGTATCGAATTTAATCAAGCGTTACGGGAAACAAAACGCAGTGAATGATATTTCTTTTCATTTGGAAGGTGGTGAAGTGGTTGGTCTTTTAGGGCCTAATGGAGCAGGGAAAAGTACAACCATGAAATGTATAGTGGGCTTATTGAGAAAGACTTCCGGGGAAATTATCATTGGAGGACATGATCATCTTTCTGTAGAGGCTAAGAGGTTTTTTAGCTACATTCCCGAAACCCCCTATGTGTATGATTTATTGACTGTGCGAGAACATTTGCAGTTTATTGCTCAGGCTTACGGGATCAAGGATTGGAAAAGCAGGGGAGAAGAGTTGATGGAAATCTATGACTTGACCGATAAGGCCGATAAGCTGGGAAGGGATTTGTCCAAAGGAATGCGCCAAAAGATATCCATATGCTGCGCCCTTTTACCGGATCCACAGTTGCTGTTTTTCGACGAACCCATGATTGGTTTAGATCCGAAAGCAATAAAAAACACCAAAAAAATATTTAAAGAGCTCAAAGAGGCTGGGAAAACAATATTAGTCAGTACCCATTTGATCGATTCTGTGGAGACGATTGCTGATAGAATCATGATTTTGAAGAATGGAGATATCATCGGCAATGACACTTTGAGCAATTTGAAGCAACAATTCATTCAGGATGAGCAGGGAAGTTTGGAGGATATATTTTTAGAATTGACAAAAGATGAATGAGATCAAATTGCTCCTGAGAAAGGACCTTTTAATCCTGAAGAATAATATCTGGCTGATTCTAAAGAATCCATTGCGATTGCTCCCCTACGGAGGGATGGTTGCCTATTTTTTCTTCATTTACACGATGAGAGTCAGAAGAGGTGCCGAGGAAGGACAAACAGGAATTGAGAATCTTGATGTCGACGGTTTGCCTCAAGTTGACTTTGGACTTCAGAATGTAATAGGTGGAATTACTCTTTTAGCATTGGCATTTCTGATATTCCAGCTATTCAGAGCTACCAAAAAGAATGTTAGTTTTTTCAAAATGGCAGATGTCAATTTATTGTTTACTGCACCAGTAAAACCTGAAAATATCCTGATTTACTACATGGGAAGGTCTATCATACCTTCTTTGGGAGGTAGTATCATTTTTATCATTTATGGGGCTAGTCAATTTGCAGACAAGATTGAGTTTTCCTTTATTAATATTGCCTTCTTAGTGCTTGGTTTTGCCCTCTTTTTCTTTTTAACCTCGCCGATCCGCTTTTTGGTCTATACGCTTCATACCAAATATGGTGTGATGCAATATATCCAAACAGGAGTTATCATTTTGGCAGTCTTATTAGGGTTGGCTATCCTGATTCCAGGATTAATGGCTGAAAAATTCTGGCAGGGCATGTTTGCATGGATTGCCTCCCCTTGGTTTGATTTATTTCCTATAGTAGGTTGGTCCAGAGCGATGATGAGCTATATTTTTAATCAAAACTTGATTACTGCTCTAGCTTTTTTTGGCTTATATCTATTAGCCTACTATGTCATCTTACGCTTAGTGTTGGATACTGCGGGATATTATTATGAGGATGTATTGGAGGCTACCAAATCCAATGAAGAACAGGTAGAAAAGGTAAGAGGGAAAAAAGAGACTCCAGAGTCATCTATGAGCCTGAATACTAAAAAGAAGTTGGCGCTTCCTGATTTTGGGGTAGGGGCCAAAGCACTTTACTGGAGAAATTATGTCCATGCAAGCAGACAGGATTTTCACCCATTGTTTGGATTATGGTCTGTGATTTTAGCTGCCCTTGGGATTGCTTTTGCCATCCTTTCCAACTTTGATTGGTTTTCTCATAAAGTATTGAATGGCTATTTGTTGATGTTAGTCGGGATCAATTTTTTTGCTGGAATAGGAAGAGGCTCTGTTGGTGATCTGAAGAAACCTTATTTCTTTTTAATTCCGGCTTCCTGGTCCTCCAAACTCTGGAATGTCATAAAATTGGACTTGGTACAATTGGGCTTGATCTCCTGGGTATTGATTATTCCTTCTGTTTTGATAGCTGGCTTGGACTGGAAATTGATTTTGTTTTATCCCCTATGCGTATTTTTGGTATACATAGTCGGTTTGACGATCAATATGATTCCCAAAGTAGCATTTGAAGAAGGCTGGGATCAAAAGCTCATTAAACCATTGATGATTGGGGGGATTTTTCTTTTTGGAATTATACCGAGTTTGGTTGTCTCTGTTTTGATTTTCGTTTGGACCCGGCAATTTGTCTGGATGCTTTTTGCATTTACAATAGGGCAAACATTCATCGCAGGGGTTTTAGTCCATGTTTTATTGGATGTGATCAGTAGATTGGAGCTCAAAGAGATTTAGGAGAATTAACGAAACTCTCACCGAATTTTATTTGGTTTTTGATTGTTTGATTCGTGAGAGGGAAGAAAATTCCCTTAATTTTGTAGCTCCAAATGTAACTGAACTATGATTTACAATTCCATCATTGAAACCATCGGTAATACCCCGATGATCCGATTAAACAAACTTGCCAAAGATATCAAAGGTGAAGTGCTGGTGAAGGTTGAATATTTCAACCCGGGCAACTCCATGAAAGATAGAATGGCAATCAAAATGGTGGAGGATGCCGAAAAAGCTGGAATTTTAAAGCCGGGAGGTACAATCATAGAAGGAACTTCCGGAAATACAGGAATGGGCTTGGCCTTGGCTGCTGTTGCGAAAGGTTATAAGTGTATTTTTACCATGGCTGATAAGCAGTCCAAAGAAAAAATCGATATTCTTAAGGCTGTAGGGGCTGAGGTAATCGTATGCCCTACCAATGTTTCTCCAGAGGACCCACGCTCTTATTATTCAGTAGCGAGGAAGCTGAATGCGGATATTCCCAACTCTTTTTATCCAAACCAATACGATAACTTATCCAATACCGCTGCTCACTACGAGACCACCGGTCCTGAGATTTGGAATGATACAGACGGAAAAATCACGCATTATGCGGCTGGGGTTGGTACCGGAGGTTCTATGTGTGGTACAGCTAAATATTTGAAAGAGCAGAATTCTAATATTGTTACCGTGGGGATTGATACTTATGGTTCTGTATTCAAAAAATATAAGGAAACAGGCGTTTTTGATGAGAAGGAAGTATATCCTTATTTGACTGAGGGAATTGGAGAGGATATTTTGCCAAAGAATGTCAACTTCGATATGATTGATCACTTTGTCAAAGTAACTGATAAAGATGCAGCGGTCATGACCAGAAGATTGGCCAGAGAAGAAGGACTTTTTGTCGGATGGTCTTGTGGATCTGCGGTTCATGGAGCTTTGGAATGGGCTAAGGAAAACCTGAAAGAAGGAGATCAAATGGTGATTATTCTACCGGATCATGGAACCCGCTATTTAGGCAAAGTCTATAATGATGATTGGATGAGAAATCACGGTTTCTTGGAAGACAAAACTTACTCCACGGCCAGAGATATTATTTCCAAAAGACCGGCTAGCTATTCTTTGGTATCTGTCAAAAAATCAGATTCTATTAAAGAAGCAATCGGGATGATGAATAAAACAAGTGTATCTCAAATCCCTGTTTTGGATGGAGAGGAAGTAGTAGGGAGTTTGACAGATACCAAGTTGCTTTCCAAAATAATTGATAATCCATCCTTGAAAGATGGAAAAGTGGAAGATGTTATGGAGTCTTCTATGACTTTTGTGGCTGGAGATAGTACACTGGACGTGTTATCTTCCATGATTGAAAAAGAAAAGGCAGTGTTGGTAAGAGATGGAAATGATCAAATTCACATCATTACCAAACACGATATTTTAGAAGCGTTTACTAATTAAGTTTACATTGATTGATCCAAGAAAAGCAGAGCGTCTGCTCAATTCGCCAGTACATTTTGATATTGATCAAGCATTAAAAAGAGGTTGGGAGCTATTTAAAGCCCAACCTTTGATTTTGATCATGTATTTTTTATTGATCATGGTAGTTTCCGTTGGTCCTGCGTTTTATCTGGAGGATTTCTCAACCATTATTAGCTTATTGATAGGCCCACCTTTGACCGCTGGGTTTTATCTGTTGGCGAATAAGATCAGCAGGGGAGAACAGGTAGAATTCAAAGACTGCTTTGATGGATTTAAATTTTGGCTGCCTGTGGTAGGAGTCAATATTATCACTGGGATTATCACAGTCTTGGGAGTTATAGCGCTTATCATTCCCGGTATTTATTTGGGGGTTGCATATACCTTTGCGATGCCATTTGTTTTGTTTGCGGGAACTGAGTTTTGGACCTCTATGGAGTTAAGCAGGAAATTGATCACTAAAATTTGGTGGCGATTTTTCGCTTTTTTAATCCTGATTGTTTTGATCAATATGGTGGGGATCTTATGCTTGGGAGTAGGCTTTTTGGTATCAGGCCCTTTTTCTTACATGGCTATTTATGCCGCATTTGAGGAGTTGACAGGGGATTTATTAGTGGAGGATGATGCAGATCCAACCATCACTCATTAGTCAGAATCATAGCCTCTAATCTATTTCTACATTTTTGACTTAATTCCAGAATGGCAGTTTCAGAAGGCTGGGGAGGGGATATGGCTTCAGAAAAATAGATCCGGACTTTCCCTGGCTTCAAAAGCAGTGAGCCTCTTTTCATGATCTCATCTGCACCTATTACAGCCATGGGAAGAATCGGAATACCAGTTTCAATAGAAAGCCGAAATGCCCCTTTTTGAAAAGGCAGTAAAGTTTGGTCGGTATCATTTCTGGTGCCTTCAGGAGCTACGACTACAGATTTCCCTTTGGATAAAAGATCTACCAGTTTTTTGACGCTTTTTCTTCTAGACTCGGTGGAGGTTCTATCTACCCAAATCGCAAACTTCCCTACTATCCAGCCGAAAATTGGGATTTTGGAAAGTTCTTTTTTTCCTAATGCTTTCAAAGTTTGGGGGATTGCCATAGGAATGACCGGAGCATCTATGAATGAGCGGTGATTAAAAATGAAAATATAGGGTTGCCTGCGGTCAATATGCTCTAAACCTTCTACCTGATAGCTGATCCCTGAAAGAAAGGACCAGATTCCGGCCCAGCTTCGAATAAAAAAGAAAGAAATTCTATCCCCTTTGTCTGAAATCATAACTGGGATCACTATGAATAAACCCAAAATCAGCATGAGCCCAGCAAATAGGATTGCGGCGTAAATGGTATAAATTGTCTGAAAGAACTTGATCATCAGAAATTATCCTTAAATTTGGGTTCGAAAATAATCCTTTAACTCTTTGCTTGCACAGGCCCTGAAGCGTTTCAGGGCTTTTTTCTTGATCCAATTTTGTGAAAAAAATCCAATTCAAAGATTTTTTGAGCAGATGCGACACAATTCAAGTGATTTTTTGACTCCCTTTTCTTGAAATTACAGAAAATCAGTACCTTTGCAGTCCGTTCGGGTGGACGGGGTGGTTTGGCAAGTGCTAAATCGCTGATTCATAACCAAAAACCGCAGTTAATCGGCCCGGTAACTGTCGGCATTTTTAGGGTCATTATTTATTATGTCTAAACAAGATTTTAACTGGGAAAACTTCGAAACCAAAGGATTCGGAGAAGGCTATTCCAAAGCACAACGTGAGGAAATGGCTGCGATGTACGAAGGTACATTGAACGAGATCACTGAGAAAGAAGTGATCAAAGGAACCGTAGTAGGTGTGAACGACAAGGACGTGATCATCAACATTGGTTTCAAATCCGATGGTTTGGTTCCATTGAACGAATTCCGTGACTTGGAGTCCATCAAGCCTGGTGACGAAGTAGAAGTATTCATCGAAGAGCAGGAGAATGCTTTGGGTCAGTTGATCCTTTCCCGTAAAAAAGCAAAAATCGTTCGTGCTTGGCAGGATATCGAGAGCGCATTTGAAAATGATAGCGTAATCGAAGGTCTTGTGAAGAGAAGAACCAAAGGTGGTTTGATCGTAGATATCTACGGTGTAGAAGCCTTCTTGCCAGGTTCTCAGATCGATGTGAAGCCTATCAGAGATTTCGATATCTATGTAGGTAAGAAAATGGAAGTGAAAGTGGTGAAAATCAACCACGCTAACGATAACGTAGTCGTTTCTCACAAAGTCTTGATCGAGAAAGATCTCGAGAAGCAAAAAGCAGAAATCCTCAACAACCTGGAAAAAGGTCAGGTATTGGAAGGTGTGATCAAGAACATGACCAACTTCGGTGTATTCATCGACTTGGGTGGTGTAGATGGTTTACTTCACATTACAGATATTTCTTGGGGACGTATCAACCATCCGGAAGAAGTATTGCAGTTGGATCAGAAAGTACAAATCGTTGTGCTTGACTTTGATGATGACAAGAAGAGAATTTCTTTGGGTATGAAGCAGTTGACTTCTCATCCATGGGATTCTTTGGCAGGCAACTTGGAAGTTGGTTCCAAAGTACAAGGTAAGATTGTAAACGTAGCTGACTACGGTGCATTCTTGGAATTGGCTCCAGGAGTTGAAGGTTTGATTCACGTATCTGAAATGAGCTGGTCTCAGCACTTGAGAAACCCTGCTGATTTCGTGAAAGTTGGAGACGAAATCGAAGCAGTTGTATTGACTTTGGACAAGGACGAAAGAAAAATGTCCCTAGGCATTAAGCAATTGACTGAAGATCCTTGGACTAAGGAAGATATGTCTACCAAGTATGCAGTAGGTACTAAGCACAAAGGTGTGGTTCGTAACTTGACTAACTTCGGTCTATTCTTGGAAATGGAAGAAGGAATCGACGGTTTGGTTCACGTATCTGACCTTTCTTGGACTAAGAAAATCAAGCATCCATCTGAATTCGTAAAAGTAGGAGATGAGCTAGATGTAGCTGTATTGGAATTGGACGTAGAAAACAGAAGATTGGCGCTAGGTCACAAGCAGTTGGAAGAGAACCCATGGGATACTTTCGAAACTGTATTCCCTGTAGGATCTGTGCATAAGTGTACTGTTGTTTCTAAAAACGACAAAGGTGCTGTGCTAGAGCTTCCTTACGGTTTGGAAGGCTTTGCTACTTCTAAAAACTTGGAGAAAGAAGACGGATCTCAAGTTGAGGTTGGTGAGTCTTTGGACTTCAAAGTGACTGAATTCTCTAAGGATGACAAGCGTATTGTCATGTCTCATACAGCAATGTTCCGTGAAGAAGCTAAGCCAGCTAAGAAAGCTGCTTCTTCTAAGAAGAAAGAAGATGCTGCAGACAAGACTCCAGCTGAAAAATCTACTCTAGGTGATTTGGATGCTTTGGCAGAATTGAAAGAGAAAATGGAAGGTGGCAAGAAGTAATTCTTGACCTCTTATAAAACATAAAACGCCGGCTGCAAAGTCGGCGTTTTTTTTTTTGAAAAATTCGTGATTTACCTGTTGAAATAGGCGCTGAAATCAAAGGAGTGAATCCTCAATAGCCAGATAATAAGCAGTTCTACTCCAGGTAAACTTGCTTTCTTTTTTTAGATTCAAATCGGCAAACTTCCTCTAATATCTGTCTTCTCGAGATCGTATATTTTTGGAATGCACAAGTCTCTATTATTCTTACTTTTAATTTGCGATAGAATCAGTCAGTAGATTTAGAGCTGAAAATCAGTGCTTTGAAAAATAAAAAAAGCACCTTCGCTATGAAGGTGCTTGAGTGAGGTCGCGAGCGGATTCGAACCGCTGTACAAGGTTTTGCAGACCTCTGCCTAGCCACTCGGCCACGCGACCATTTGAAATCGGAATGCAAATGTAGGAATTAATGATTCTAGTGCAAAAGCAGTTCTATAATTTTTTGGAAAATGAGCAGGTTCTTCAAAAAATTCAATTCTTATTAGGATTAAAATATTTACGGTTTTTCTTGGTTTTTTGAACTCCTCTAAAATTGATATTTAAGGTATTTATTTATAAAGATTCTAAATAATTTCCAGTCATAGTTTAATCTTTTAAATAATTGAAAATCAGATTATTATATAATATTTAGGATTGATTGATGATTTTTTGCTGTCCATCAACTCTTGTTTGAAAAATAACGCCCGGATACTACCTTTGCAGGGGTTATTGAAAACCGATTAAACTATTTAATTAGCTATAATATGTTATCCAAACGCTCGTTAGTAGGGGTTCGACTGAATTTCCACACGCTGGCAGTGCTGTTTTTCTTACTGATCGGAACGCAGGCATTTGCTGCTGATCCGGCAGTGTCAGATAGTGATGAAGCCGTTGCTGCTGGGAAATCTCTCTTTAATGCGAACTGTAAAACGTGTCACAAGCTTGATCAAAAAGCAATTGGTCCGGCTCTTAGAGGAATCACCGAAAGAAGATCCATCGACTGGGCAAAACGATTCATCAAAAATTCTCAGGCTGTAATTGCTTCAGGAGATGAATATGCGGTGGCTTTGTACGCTGAGTACAACAACACCAACATGCCAGCTCATGAATTCTTATCAGATGGTGACCTTGACAATTTGTTGTCATATATAGAATATGGCGATAAGGTCGATCCAGCCGCTCAGGCAGCTGCAGGCGCAGTTGGTGCTGATGGTGAAGTAGCTGCAGGTGGAGGAGTACCAAGCGAGTATTTGACCATTATTGTAGTGGTATTGGTCATTGTTCTTCTTTTGATCCTGATTGTATTAGGGTTGATCATCTCTGTTTTGACCAAATACATTGATAAGCAGGACTTAGATGAGGATGACAAAGAATTCGTTTCTCAAAAATTCAATTTCGGTAAAGTATTAAAGAGTGATGGCTTTATCATCATTGTAACTGCTTTGGTGGTTGCTTTGGTAGCTAAAACCGCAATCGATGGACTTTATTCTGTGGGTGTGCAGCAAGGATATGCTCCTACCCAGCCAATTGCCTACTCTCACGCGCTACATGCAGGACAATTAGAGATTGCTTGTCAGTATTGCCATACTGGGGTAGAGATTGGTAAATCTGCTAATATTCCTTCTCCAAACATTTGTATGAACTGCCACACCCATGTGCAGAACGTGCAAGGCAAAGAGGGAATCTCTCCAGAAATTCAAAAAATCTACGATGCGGTAGATAATAATAAACCAATTGAATGGGTTCGTGTACACAACTTGCCTGATTTGGCTTACTTCAACCACTCACAGCACGTGAAGGTAGGAGGTATTGAATGCCAGACTTGTCACGGTCCAATCGAAGAAATGGAAGTGGTTTATCAGCACTCTTCTCTTACCATGGGATGGTGTATTGACTGCCACAGACAAACTGAGATTGCTTCTGCAGGCAATGAGTACTATGACAAATTGGTTCAGTTGCACTCTGATTCCAAAGATGCTTTGAAAGTGAAAGACATCGGAGGTTTAGAATGTGCTAAGTGCCACTATTAATTCATTCATTTCGCAAATTCATTCCTAGATCATAAAATGAAGGAAACTAAAAAAACATACTGGAAAGGGCTTGAGCAGCTCAACAACGATCCAGAGTTTGTAAAGCATGCCGACCGGGAATTTCCCGAGCTTCCTTCCGCATTGGGCGAGGATGGCAGTGCTTCCAGAAGGGATTTTCTAAAATTGATGGGATTCAGCTTGGCCGCAGCTTCTTTGGCTGCCTGTGAAGCTCCTGTTCGAAAAGCTATTCCTTATGTGAATAAGCCGGTTGACGTTAACCCTTCCATTCCAAATTATTACGCATCTACTTTTGCTTCCGGAGGTGATTATGCTTCTGTAGTAGTAAAAACAAGAGAAGGTCGTCCTATCAAAATTGATGGAAACGAGCTTTCTCCTATTAATAAAGGTAAGGTAAATGCCATTGTTGAAGCTTCTGTACTTTCTCTTTATGATAAAGAGCGATTGGCAGGACCTTATGCCAACGGTCAAAAAACCGACTGGGCTGCGCTTGATGCTGAAGTAAAAAGCAAACTAGCAAGTGCAGGTTCGGTAAAAATTGTTTCCAATACCATTCTTTCTCCTTCTACTATGAAAGCGATGCAGCAATTTGCTGATGCATTCGGAGGAGCTGAAGTGATCATGTATGATCCACTTTCCAATTATGGTATTACTAAAGCTGCTGAAACCTTCTACGGTGCTGCAGTGCTTCCATCTTATTCTTTTGATAAGGCTAAAACCATCGTTTCCTTCGGAGCTGACTTCCTAGGTACATGGATTTCCCCAATCGAATTTGCTGGACAATATGGTAAAACAAGAAAAATCAGCAAAGAGAAGCCGGAAATGTCCCGTCATTATCAATTTGAGTCTAATTTGACTCTAACTGGTGCGAATGCGGATTACAGAACTCCGATCAAAGCTTCTCAAAGTGGTTTGGCTGTTTTGGCATTATATAATGCCATTGCAAAGAAAGCAGGTGTAGCTCCTGTCTCTGCTCCTGCAGTGGAAGTTGCTCACCTCGACAAAGCAGCTAATGATCTTTGGGCTAGTAGGGGTGCTTCTTTAGTAGTTTCTGGATCTAATGATCCAAATGTTCAAATAGTAATCAACGCAATCAACGAATTGCTTGGAAATAATGGTTCAACAGTAGATTTCTCTTCGCCTGTTTATTTCAGAAAGGGAGACGATGCTAGAATGAACCAATTTGTAAATGAATTGAAAGCTGGACAGGTTGGTGGAGTTATTTTCTACAACTGTAACCCGGTTTACGATCATGCAAGAGGTACTGAAATCGCTGAAGGTATTGCTAAAGCAAGAGTTAGCTTGGCGACCAACGGCACTATGGATGAAACAGCTTCCTTGGTACAGTATATTGCTCCTGATCATCATTATTTGGAGTCTTGGAATGACTTCCAACCTAAGTTGGGTCATTTCTCACTTTCTCAGCCTACAATTTCTCCTTTGTTTGACACTCGTCAGGCTCAGGATTCTTTCTTGACTTGGGCTGGTTCTACAACCAATTATTACGATTTCTTGCAGCAAAACTGGCAGACAGAAATGTATGCCACTGCTGAAAATGCAGGTTCTTTCCAGGAATTCTGGGATAGAGCACTTTTCAATGGAGTATATGCTGTAGAAAAGGCTGGTACTGCTTTAGCTCCTGTTGGAGATGTTGCAAGTGCAGCTGCCGCTGTAGCCAAAGCTTACAACGCAGATAACGCAGGTGCTGAATTGGTGGTTTATTCTAAAGTTGCTATTGGTAATGGTACTTTCGCTAACAACCCTTGGTTGCAGGAAACTCCAGATCCAATCACAAAAGCTACTTGGGATAACTATTTGACTGTTTCTCAGAAATGGGCATCCGAAAACGGAGTGACCATGGTGGAAGAAAACACTAAGAAAGCTTCTATCACAGTCAATGGTAAATCACTTATTCTTCCAATCTTGATCCAACCAGGTCAAGCTGAAGGTACCTTCGGATTGGCTTTAGGATATGGTAGAACAAAAGCAGGTAGAGTTGCCAATGGAGTAGGTGTGAATGCTTACGAACTATTGGATGCTTCTGCAGGCTTTGTGAATTTCGATATTACTTCAGGTGTAGAAGTGGCTGTAACTGGTGATTCTTATAAGATCGCGAGAACTCAGACACACCAGACTTTCATGGGACGTGAAAACGTGATCCAGGAAGCTACTTTAGGGGAGTACAAGGAAAATCCTAAAGCAGGAAGATATGAGCCTGAAATTTATAAGGATGGTGAATTTGTAAAACCATCTAAGATCTCTCTTTGGAGTGGTCATAAATATAGCCAGCATCACTGGGGTCTTGCTATTGACATGAACTCCTGTATAGGATGTTCTGCATGTTCTGTAGCTTGTCAGGTTGAAAACAACGTGGCAGTTGTAGGAAAGCAAGAAGTGTTGAACAGAAGAGAAATGGCTTGGATCAGAATTGACCGCTATTATTCTTCAGATGCTCCGGCTGATGATTTGGATGGAATGGAGAAAGCTTCAGAAAACCCTGAGGTAACCTTCCAGCCTATGATGTGTCAGCAGTGTAACAACGCTCCTTGTGAGACTGTATGCCCGGTAGCTGCGACCACTCACTCCTCTGAAGGATTGAATCAAATGACTTATAACAGATGTATCGGTACAAGATATTGTGCTAACAACTGTCCTTATAAAGTACGTCGATTCAACTGGTTTAAATATCATGATAACAAAGACTTCGCTGGAGTTAATGTTGCTCAAAACGATGATTTGGGTAAGATGGTGTTGAATCCGGACGTGACTGTTCGTGTACGTGGTGTAATGGAAAAATGCTCCATGTGTGTGCAGCGTATCCAAGCTGGTAAATTGGCAGCTAAGCGTGAGAAGCGTAAAATTCAGGATGGAGAAATCAATGTAGCTTGTGCTACAGCTTGTCCTACTGATGCTTTGGTATTTGGTGATATGAATGATCCAAACAGCCGAGTTTCTAAGCTCTTGAAAATCGAAGAAAACACTACTTCAGCATTGAAGGAAGTGAATGAAGAAAGAGCTTATCACGTATTGGAGGAGATCAACGTAAGTCCAAACGTTTGGTACTTCACCAAAATCAGAAATAAAGAGAAAAACGAAGCGTAATCATAATTTTATAAACTATGCAGGTTACTTCATCCGTACGTCAGCCGTTAGTTACCGGAGGCAAAACCTACCATGATGTTACACATGATGTGTCACGTCAGGTGGAGGGCAAACCATCTTTAGCTTGGTTCTTGGCCTTCCTTACAGCTGCAGGCGTGTTGGCTTTAGGATCAATTGCCCTCATTGCCACCCTCTGGGAGGGAATTGGAATGTGGGGTTTGAACAAAACCATCGGTTGGGCTTGGGATATCACCAATTTCGTGTGGTGGGTTGGTATCGGTCACGCCGGTACTTTGATTTCAGCCGTATTGTTACTTTTCAGACAGAAGTGGAGAACATCCATTAACAGAGCTGCTGAAGCGATGACAATTTTCGCGGTTATCTGTGCTGCGATGTTCCCGGTGATTCACATGGGTAGACCTTGGTTAGGTGCTTATTGGGCCCTTCCATTGCCAAATACCTTTGGTTCACTTTGGGTAAACTTCAACTCCCCATTGCTTTGGGACGTGTTTGCGATTTCGACTTATTTCTCTGTATCATTAGTATTCTGGTACATTGGCTTGATTCCTGATTTCGCAACGATCCGTGACAGAGCTACTGGATTGAGAAAAACAATTTATGGTGCGCTTTCATTTGGTTGGGATGGTGCTGCAAAAACTTGGATGAGATACGAATCTGTATCCTTGATTTTGGCAGGTTTGGCTACTCCTTTGGTACTTTCTGTACACACTATCGTATCCTTTGACTTTGCTACTTCAGTTATTCCTGGATGGCATACTACCATCTTCCCTCCATACTTCGTTGCCGGTGCGATTTTCTCCGGTTTCGCGATGGTATTGACCTTGATGATTATTACCAGAAAGGTTTTCAAATTGGAAGATTATATCACCATGGGTCACATTGAATTGATGAATATTGTAATCATCATTACAGGTTCCATCGTGGGTATCGCTTATATCACAGAATTCTTTATCGCTTGGTATTCTGGAGTTGAGGCTGAGCAATATGCATTTATCAACAGAGCTACCGGACCTTACTGGTGGGCTTACTGGTCTATGATGACTTGTAACGTGATTTCTCCTCAACTTTTCTGGTTCAAGAAAATCAGAACTTCCATTGTCGCTACCTTCCTTCTTTCTTTGGTAGTAAACATCGGAATGTGGTTTGAGCGATTTGTAATTATCGTTACTTCCCTACACAGGGATTATCTTCCATCCTCTTGGGCTATGTTCTATCCAACCTGGGCTGATGTGGGAGTATATTTGTTCACCTTCGGATTGTTCTTTACCCTGTTCTTCCTATTTGCGAAGTTTTTCCCGGTAATCAACATGGCTGAGGTAAAGTCAGTATTGAAATCATCATCTGAAAAAGCTGCTAAATAATCATGGAAAGAGATACACATTTTATTCTTGGAGTGTACGAGGACGAAGATGTCCTTCTCCATGCGGTTAAAGAAGTAAGATCCACTGGAGTAAAAATCCATGAAGTTTACTCTCCTTATCCTGTTCACGGATTAGAGCATGTATTAGGCTACAAAAGAAGCAGACTACCTATAGCAGCATTCCTATTTGGAATGTTGGGAACTAGCTTGGCTTTGACCATGCAGTTTTACATGATGAAGTTTGATTGGCCTATGATTATTGGTGGTAAAGACTTTGCAGCTTTCCCTGATTTTATACCTGTTTCCTTCGAAATGACAGTATTACTTGCTGCTTTTGGAATGGTTGGAGTATTTATGGTGAGCTCAAATTTGAAGCCTTGGGCTCAGCCTAGAATTTTCGATGTCAGAATCACTGATGACAAGCATGTGATGGCTATCGACATCGCTAATAACAGTAGCATGGAAGTGGAGAAAATTAAGGAAATCCTTAAGTCCTCAGGTGCTACAGAGGTAAATAATAAAAGTTTTGAATAGTAATTCTGGAAATATGAAGATTGCTAAAACACTAAGTATTTTGGGAGTATCTGCCCTCGCTTTCTTTGGCTGTAGAGCTGGAGGAGACAATCAGGGATTGGAATATGCCCCTCAAATGTATCACTCTGTAGCATATGAGCCTCTTACTCAGATTACTGATGAAGAGCAGGGTAAATGGTTATCTACCCGTGAAGATGAAAAGGGTGAGTTCTTCAACAGTAACGTCTACAATCCTCATAATATGAATATGAGAGAGCCAGTAGAAGGTACTGTTCCAAGAAATAAGAATGGATTTCTGCCTCATAGACTGAAGCAGTTTGAATTGGAAGAAGCAGCTTTGATTGAAAATCCAATTGAGCTTTCTGATCCAATTTTGAAAGAGGGAGAAGTTCTATTTCAGCAATATTGTTCTTCCTGCCATGGTAAAGGTGGAGAAGGTGACGGAAAAGTTGGTGAGATTATCGGTGGTGTGGCTAACCTAAAAGGTGGAGCTTACATCGATCTTCCAGAAGGCCATATTTTCCACGTAATTACCAAAGGTAAAGGTAGAATGGGAGCCCATGGTTCTCAGATTACTACTGAAAACCGATGGAAGATCGTTCACTATGTTAAACAAGTAATTCAGAAGCAGTAATCATGGCTCACGACGTACAGAACTATAATTTGGATCAAAAATTTGATTTCAACGCGGGCATCAAAAAGTCTTTGTTGACTATTTTGGGAATTGGTGCTGCTTTACTTGTAATTGGTATTGTGATGGCAATGGCCGGTGGTGGTCATGCTGAAGAAGGAGCAGAGGCAACAGGCCATGCATTTCACTGGTATGAAAGGTTGTTCGCAAACGTTTGGATCAATAATGTGTATTTCACAGGTATTGCCATCGTTGGTGTTTTCTTCTTTGCTATTCAATATGCAGCTCAAGCAGGTTGGTCAGCTCCTATCACTAGGGTAATGTTATCTTTTGGTAACTGGTTGCCATATGCTGCATTGATTATGATCGCTAGTTTTTTCCTAATGGGACATAATTTGTTCCATTGGTGGCATGCAGAGTTGTTCGATCCTAATTCTCCGGAATATGATTCAATTATCGATGGAAAAGGTGCATTCTTTTTCTGGCCAATGGAAAAAGGAACTTTCCCAATTTTCTACATTGCTAGAATGGTTATCTTCTTCGGATTCTGGGTTTTCTTCTTCAACAAGTTTAAGAAAATAGCTGCAGCGGAAGATCAATTAGGCGGAGATTCTCATTGGTTTAAAATGAGAAGCTGGTCTGCTTATTTCTTGGTTTTCTTTGCGGTTTCTTCTTCTGTTTCCGCATGGGACTGGGTAATGTCAATTGACACTCACTGGTTCTCTACTCTTTTCGGCTGGTATGTGTTTGCATCCTGGTTTGTTGCAGGACTTTCTGCAATCACACTTTTGACTATTTTCTTGAAAGGAAAAGGATATCTGGAAATGGTCAATGAAAACCATATCCATGATCTTGGAAAGTTTGTTTTTGGCTTCTCCATTTTCTGGACTTATTTGTGGTTTTCGCAGTTCCTTTTGATCTATTATGCCAACATACCTGAAGAAACAGTTTACTTTGTTGAGAGACTGTCAAGTGACGTGTATGGACCGTTCATTTTCGTAAACATCGGGATGAACTTTGTCCTTCCATTCTTAGTTTTAATGACAAGAGATGCAAAACGTCATGGAGTCTTCCTTAAGTTAGTTTGTACGCTATTATTGGTTGGTCATTGGGTAGATTTCTTCCTGATGGTTCAGCCGGGTACGCTAGGTCATAATGGAGGAATTGGTTTCATGGAAGTAGGAATGCTTCTCGTATATGGTTCAGCGGTGGCGTTGGTTGTGTTAGGAGGCTTGGCCAAAGGAAATCTTCTTCCTAAAAATCACCCAATGCTTGAGGAGAGCTATCATCATCACATTTAATTAAAGCCGAAAAGATTTAAATATGTACGGATTTCTTATTGCAGTTGGGGTTCTTTTGCTACTATCCATCATCTGGATGGTATATAGAATCCAAACCTTGGTTTCAGTAGTAAAAGGATCAGACAAAAAAATTGCGACAGGCAGTAATAAAGTCAATGCGATCTTATTCGTATTGTTTCTGCTTGGTACAGGAATTTTGATGTTCTGGTATTCTATCAAAGAATTTGATAATTATCAGCTTCCAGTTGCTTCTGAGCACGGTGTGATTACAGATCAATTATTCTGGATTACCATGGCGGTAACCGGAGTCGTTTTTCTGATTACGCACGTTCTTCTGTTTATCTTCCCTTACAAGTATCAGTATAAGGAGAGCAGAAAAGCTACGTTCTATCCTGACAACAACAAGCTTGAAATCATTTGGACTGTTGTTCCGGGGGTAGTTTTGGCTGGTTTGGTTATTTCTGGATGGATGGCTTGGTCTGATATCACTGCTCCTGCGCCTGAAAAAGCTCATGTAATTGAAATCATGGGTTATCAGTTTGCTTGGGATGTAAGGTATGCTGGAAAGGATAATGTTTTGGGAGATTATGATTACAGATTAACTAGTGCTCAAAACTCTCATGGTGTTGATTTCTCTGATAAAAATTCAATCGATGATTTTCCTTCTCCGGTAGTAGTAATTCCGAAGGGAGAGCCAGTATTGTTCAAAATCAGAGCAAGAGATGTGCTTCACTCAGTTTTCGCTCCTCATATGAGATTGAAAATGGATGCAGTGCCGGGTATGCCAACCAGATTTTGGTTTGTGCCAACCAAAACAACTGCTGAAATGAGGGAGGAATTAGGTAATCCTGAGTTTAACTATGAGATCGCTTGTACTGAAATCTGCGGTCGAGGTCACAATGGGATGAGAAAAGTGATAGAGGTGGTAGAGCCAGCGGCCTACCAGAAGTGGTTATCGGAACAGAAATCTTTCATTCAAAATAATCCTGCTTTAGCAAAAGGATTAGAGTCTGATGTGAAAGAACTGGCAGAAATTCAATAAGCGAACAAAAACACAAAATTATAAACTATGGCTACAGCGTCAGTTGCAACTCATGACACGGCCCATGATCATCACGATCACGAGCATCATGATAATTTTGTAACCAAATACATTTTCTCTACTGATCATAAAATGATCGGTAAGCAATTCTTGGTAACAGGTATTTTCTGGGCAATTATTGGTGGATTTCTTTCCATCCTATTCAGATTGCAATTAGGATTTCCTGAAATGAATTTAGAGTTCCTTCGCCCTCTATTGGGTGGATGGATTGATGAATCGGGTGCTTTGGATCCTACCTTCTACCTTGCTTTAGTGACAATGCATGGTACCATCATGGTATTCTTTGTATTGACTGCAGGTTTGAGCGGTACATTCTCCAATTTCCTGATTCCTCTTCAAATTGGAGCTAGAGATATGGCTTCAGGGTTTATGAACATGCTTTCTTACTGGTTCTTCTTCATGTCCAGTGTTATCATGTTTATCTCCCTATTCATTAAAACCGGTCCGGCAGGTGGTGGTTGGGTAGTATACCCTCCTCTATCAGCATTAGAGCAGGCGATTCCTGGTTCTGGATTGGGTATGACTCTATGGTTGATTGCAATGACATTCTTTATTGCTTCGTCTCTACTAGGAGGTATCAACTATATTACAACTGTAATTAACCTTAGAACAAAAGGTATGTCTTTCTCAAGGCTTCCTTTGACTATTTGGGCTTTCTTCCTAACAGCAGTTATTGGATTACTATCTTTCCCTGTATTATTTGCAGCGGCTCTATTGCTAGTGTTTGATAGAAGCTTTGGAACATCCTTTTACTTATCTGACATTTATATCGGTGGTGAAGCGCTACCAAACACAGGTGGTAGCCCAGTATTGTATCAGCACTTGTTCTGGTTCTTAGGTCACCCTGAGGTATATATCGTATTGCTACCTGCATTGGGTATTACTTCTGAAGTTATAGCAACTAACTCCAGAAAGCCAATCTTCGGTTACAAGGCAATGATTATATCCATGTTGGGGATTACCATTCTATCATTTATAGTTTGGGCTCACCACATGTTCGTATCAGGTATGAATCCATTCTTGGGTTCGATCTTTATGTTCTTGACTTTGATTATTGCAGTTCCTTCTGCGGTAAAAGTATTTAACTACTTGACAACATTATGGAGAGGTAATTTGATCTTTACTCCAGCTATGTTGTTCTCAATTGGTTTGGTTTCCTTCTTCATTTCCGGTGGTTTGACTGGTATTTTCTTAGGAAACTCCGCTATTGACATTCAATTGCATGATACATATTTCGTAGTTGCTCACTTCCACTTGGTAATGGGATCTGCCTCCTTCTTTGGATTGCTAGCGGGTGTTTACCACTGGTTCCCTAAGATGTTTGGAAGAATGATGGATGCAAGATTGGGTTATATCCATTTCTGGTTAACATTTGTGGGTGTTTACATGGTATTCTTCCCAATGCACTACATCGGTATTGCTGGATTCCCAAGAAGATACTACAGCTGGACTAACTTTGAGTTTACTAACATGTATACTGATTTGAACATGTTTGTATCTGTAGCAGCTATTATTACCTTCTCAGCCCAGTTTATCTTCCTCTTTAACTTCTTCTACAGCATGTACAGAGGTAGAAAAGCTACGCTTAACCCATGGAGATCTAATACACTTGAGTGGACCACTCCAATTAATCCAGGTCACGGAAACTGGCCAGGAGAAATTCCTACGGTGTACAGATGGCCTTATGATTATTCTAAGCCAGGAGCACCTGAGGATTTCATCCCTCAGACTGTACCTCTTTCCGCGACTCCTGAGTCCAACCTGCCTCACGAGCAAGAGCAAGTGAAGCTTGAAATGGAAATTATGAAAGAGGAATCTGAGGTCTTGGTTGCCAATGAATCTAAACACTAAAAATAAAATTAACAGCTTTCGCCGAACTAGTTTAATTACGGTGATAGCTGTTTATTTCCTGATATTGGTCGGGGGCATAGTTCGGAGCACAGGTTCCGGAATGGGTTGTCCTGATTGGCCGAAATGTTTTGGGAGCGTGATACCACCAACTTCGGTAGATCAGCTCCCAAAAAATTATCAAGAGATTTATCTTGAAAAAAGATTAGCTAAAAACGAACGGTTTGTAGCAACCCTTGAAAAATTAGGCTTTGAAAAAGCAGCTTATCAAGTGGCCAATGATAAATCCATTTTAGTAGAAGAGGAGTTCAATGCTACTAAAACTTGGATTGAATACATCAATCGTCTGATTGGAGTATTGATTGGTTTCTTAATCATTTTCACAGTTTGGAAATCCTTCAAATTGTGGTCGGTAGATAAGTGGATTCCGATACTCTCTATTGCATCCTTGATACTTGTTTTATTTCAGGGATGGATAGGTTCGTTGGTTGTCTCTACCAATTTGCTGATTTGGATGATAACCTTTCATATGATCTTGGCTTTGCTGTTGGTTGGTTTACTTCTGTACATCAATCATAGAGCAGTTGATTTGATTAGGACAAAAGCCGATTTGTTTCAAGTTCCATCTAAACTCAGATGGATTTTGATCCTTGGAATTATCCTGATGTTTGCTCAAGTTATTTTGGGAACTCAGGTGCGAGAACAAATTGATCAGGTTGCCGCTAGTCTGGGAAATATGTTAAGAGAGGAATGGATTGAAAGGTCAGGAATAGAGTTCCTGATTCACAGATCTTTCTCGCTTGTACTATTGGGAGTGCATTTGCTTTATTTCTTTTGGGCGTTTAAATACACCCTTAGAAAGTCCCAGGTAAACTTATGGTCTCAGGTGCTTATCCTATTGATTTTACTTGAAATTGCTTCCGGGATTGGTATGGCATATTTCGGTATTCCCGCCTTTCTTCAGCCTATACACTTATTACTTGGATCTCTGATTGTAGGAGTTCAGTTTATTCTGATTTTGCAGTTGAGAGACCATGTTCAGCTTAAGTTAAATACAAATTGAAAATGAGGACAGTTGGTGTAACTGACCATTCGATAATGGATGTCCTAGTTGGACGTCTGAAAGCCTACTCTGATCTACTGAAATTCAGATTGTCAGCTTTGGTGACTTTCTCTGCAGTCTTTGGTTATATCCTAGGCGATAGAGGAGCAAGCTTTGGCTGGTCTGGCTTTTTGGGATTAGCTTTAGGTGGATTCCTGATTTCAGGTGCCTCAGGCGCTGCTAACGAAATCATGGAGCGGGATTTGGATAAGTTGATGAAGCGAACCCAAAACCGACCTTTACCCTTACAGATTATTTCTCTTAAAGAAGCCTATTGGTTCACCACAATGGTGGCAATAATAGGTGTTTCTTTGCTTTGGATTTTCACTAATCCATTGACCACTTGGTTAGGAATATTAAGCATGGTGCTTTATGTATTTGCTTATACTCCTTTGAAAAAAGTTGGTCCTATCGCAGTATTCGTAGGAGCTATTCCTGGAGCCATGCCCCCTTTATTAGGATGGACTGCAGCTACAGGACAAATTACTTATGAAGCGCTAATTATTTTCGGTATTCAATTTATCTGGCAGTTCCCTCATTTTTGGGCAATTGCTTGGGTAAGTGATGAAGATTATAAGAAAGCAGGCTTTAAGTTGTTGCCAAGCGGTGGAGGACAGGATTTGAATACAGCTATTCAAATCATGATATACACCTTGTTTTTGCTTCCTCTCGGTTTATTGCCAAGCTATTTTGGTTTGACTGGTTTGAATTCCGGGATTGTGGCAACTATCTGTGGCGTATTGTTCTTAGCTCAGACCTTTTCATTAATGAGGGACTGTTCTAGAAAGTCTGCTTTGAAGATCATGTTTGGGTCATTCCTTTATTTGCCAATTGTTCAGATTGCGTATCTATTGGATAAACTACCTTAATGATGGAAAAAGAATTGAAATATGTAGATATGGTTGAACAGCCAATCTCAATGCATCCAAAGAAGTTTGCATTGTGGCTGTTTATGGTTACTGTGGTGATGATTTTTGCTGCTTTGACCAGTGCCTACATCGTACGTCAAGCAGAAGGAAATTGGCTGGATTATGAATTGCCTAATATATTTTGGGTTACTTCTGGAATTGTAGTATTAAGCTCAGTTTTCCTTCATTTTGCTTATATCTCAGCCAAGAAAGATAATATTTCTCAGCTTCGAATAGGTATGGTGGGTGCAGTTGTCCTAGGGCTAGCCTTTTTGGTAGGTCAATGGTATAGCTGGGTTGCTCTGGTAGATAGAGAAGTGTTTTTTGTAGGTAATCCTGCAGGCTCCTTTCTATATGTATTTACCGGATTACACGCCTTACACCTTATTAGCGGTGTGATATTTCTGATTATTGTATTAATTTCGACCTTTAGATATAAAGTTCATTCACAATCAATGAATACTATGGAGATGGCCACTACCTATTGGCATTTCCTCGGAGGTTTGTGGATTTATCTCTTTATGTTTTTGCTATTGAATCATTAAAATTAACCTGGTACAAATAAATTAATTATGTCTGCGCATTCTACTGCAATTGGAGTAAGCTCTAAAAGAGGCGTTTGGGGAGGTGGAAACGAACCTCTTAAAGCCAGCTATGGAAAACTGATGATGTGGTTTTTCTTGCTCTCCGACATCTTTACCTTTGCTGCTTTTTTGATCAGCTACTTAGCAATCCGTGTAAGTTATCCAGCTTATACAGGTCCTGCTGACACCTTTGTAGGATCTAACGAATACTGGCCAGTTCCTGAATTGGTATTCGAAGCTGTTCCATTTCTACATGGAATTCATGCTCCATTGGTTTTCGTAGGTATCATGACTTTCATTTTGATTTCCAGCTCAGTTACCATGGTATTGGCTGTAGAAGCAGGACACAGAAATGATAGAAATGATGTAGTAAAATGGATGCTTTGGACTATGTTGGGTGGTATTACTTTCCTTGCATGTCAGGCATGGGAGTGGAATCACTTTATCCATGGTACAGATGGAGGAACTGTCCTTACTTATGTCAACTCTTTAAATAGACAAGTTACAGAAACTGTCTTTGGGGCAAACTTGGTGGTGAATGAATATGGACCAGCCTCTTTCGCTCAATTGTTTTTCTTCATAACCGGTTTCCATGGTTTTCACGTAACTATTGGTGTTGTACTTCTTTTCCTTTGCTTTTATCAGGCTGCAGTGGGAGTGTATGATAGAAGAGGCCATTATGAAATGGTTGAAAAAATTGGACTTTACTGGCACTTTGTAGACTTGGTATGGGTCTTCGTGTTTACCTTGTTCTATCTAATCTAAGCATTTAAAATTCTTGTAATATGGAAATTCAGGATAACAAGTCAACCTTGGAAGTAACCCCAAGAAATGACGAGAAAATAAAAAAGATCTGGAAAACTGCAGGTATACTTTTAGCGATAACAGTTGCTGAGTTTATCATGGCATTTACTATGGATAGAGGAATTTTGCTTTATGCTTTATTCATCATCCTGACAATCTGGAAAGCCAAGTATATCATGATGGAATTTATGCACTTGGGTGACGAAGTGAAGCCTTTGTTTTACTCTATCATTGTGCCTTTGATCTTCCTAGTTTGGTTATTAATTGCCTTGGCAAAAGAAGGATCAGACATCTTTATGATGCGTTGGTAGAATTCTTTTAAAATAATTAAAAAAAGTAGGTTGGGGTGTGACACTTCAACCTACTTTTTTGTTAAAAGCATATCATGAGAGGATTAAGAATATTACAAGGCTTGGTATTGGTATGTATCTTATTGATACCCGTGCTGATCATCATGTTTTTGAGAGGATTTGGAAACAACGAGTATGATTTGCCAATCTTTTACCAAAATGGGGTAGAGAATCCCTTCCGAGAATGCACCTTTGAGGATAGCACTCAGCACTATATTCCTGAATTTACTTTTGTAAATCAGGATGGGGATAATGTAGGAAGGAAAGACATGGAAGGGAAAATCACTATTGTTGATTTTTTCTTTACTTCTTGCCCAAGTATTTGCCCAGTGATGTCTAAGGAAATGGAACGTGTCAATGATATGTTTCGGGAAGAACCTCGAGTTCAGATCATGTCAATTAGTATTGACCCTGAGTATGATACTCCCGAAATCCTACAAGAATATGCTCAAAAGCACAACGCTACTTCCGATAAATGGCAATTTCTCTCTGGTCCGGTGGATGAGACCTATCAGCTTGCAAGATGTGGTTTTATTTTACCAGCTCTAGACGGCATGGGTGTTCCGGATGATTTCGTGCATAGTGATAAATTTGTACTCGTTGATGAGCTGGGAAGAATCAGAGGATATTATAGTGGCACGAACAGAGAGGACGTAGATTTGTTAATGTTAGAAACCAAAGTCTTATTGCATGGCAACAAGTAATTCCCTGCTTCAAAATGAAGCAAAAGTCAAAAATTGGATCATTGTTATTTCCGTTCTGATCCCCGTAGCCGTAGCTGTTTTGCTATTTATGCCTAGTAAGGTAAATATTGGCGCAGAATGGGTTTATTTTCTACCTCATTTGAATGCAGTAATGAATTCCGCTGCAAGTTTGGCCTTGATTTTAGGGCTTATATTTGTCAAGAAGAAAATGTATTCCTACCATGGAGCGACCATGAGCGTAGCATTTGGATTAGGAGCAATTTTCCTGGTTTCTTACGTGATATATCACGGAGCTGCCGAAAGCACCTCTTTTGGAGGGGAAGGATGGGTTAGACCTGTCTATTATTTCTTACTGATAACCCATATTATTCTGGCTGCAGTGGCACTTTTTCCTATTCTTTTCGCTTATTACTATGGATATACCAACCAAAGGGAAAAGCACAGAAAAGTGGTTAAATTTGCCTATCCGATTTGGTTGTACGTTTCAGTGACAGGTGTAATCGTCTATTTGATGATAAGCCCTTATTATATTCACTGATACTATTGAAAATTGAAAGGAGTTAAGATGAAGAAGTTGAAAACTTTATTATTTACAGTATTGGCATTCTTACTAGTGCAAGTCAATTCTTTTGCGCAATGCGCTATGTGTAGAGCCTCTGTAGAGAATAACGTAAGTAATGGTGATACGAGTATTGGTTCTGGTTTGAATACCGGGATTTTATATCTTTTTGTCATGCCCTATCTCATTGCTACCGTAATAGGTATTCTTTGGTATAGAGCCGCCAAAAAAAGAAAGTCAAAACTCGCACTTAGATAAGCATTTAAAGAAGCAAAGTTTGATCAAGGACTTTGCTTTTTTTATTTTTAGACCAAATGAGCTCAAACGTTCGCAGGCTGATTATCTTGATCAGCAGTTTTTCTCTCCTTGCTGTTTTAATCCTGAATTTCTTTTTCTTTCAAAAAAGTGATGAAGAAAGCTTCATTACTGTGCTGGAAGAAGAAATTCAACAAATTGACAGGGAGTTTGATGAGGATTTTGTCCAAATCTTAATGGTTATCAGACCTGACGAGGAAATTACTTTTGACCGGATCAGTTCTTCGGCAAATAATCATCCATTTTTTATTCTCAATCCTGAAAAGCAGCTATTATTCTGGTCGGATTTCACCTTTACCTTAAACTTTGATCAGGTAGATGAAAACAAAGAGTATCAGCTACTGGAAGATCCTTATGGAAAGTTTTTACTTAAAAACAGAAAGATCAGTCGAAATGGTAAGTCTTATTTGGTGGTTCATGCGTTTCGTCTGGTCTGGCCGGGATCTATTGAAAATGACTATTTAGTAACCGGAGCAAATTCCAGGCTTTTTGGGAATGATAAATTTATCCTAAAACCAATAGGAGAGGAAGCAAATCATCAAGTCAGTAATCTAGCGGGTGTCCCGATTTTCGGGATTGATTTTCAGATCGGCTATCAATCGGCAGGACGGATTTCAAACCCCGCTGTCTTTATCTTTTTCACTTCTATTTTCTTGCTTTATTTTCTGCTCAGTTCAGATTTTGTATTGAAAAAATGGAGGAAAGGAAGAAGATGGCAAGGAGTAGGATATGGGATTCTGGTAGTTTTGGCATTTCGACTGGTTATGCTAATTCTGGGATTTCCCGGAGAGTATTTCAATATTGCCCTTTTTGACCCAAGTTATTATGCCGCGTCCTGGTTAAACCCCAGTTTAGGAGATTTATTAATCAATACGGTTTTTGGAGTGGCTGTATCGGGCATGATTTTATATCAGCTGGTATCTCCTCGTACCCATGAGAAGATTACCATACTTCAAACGAAACAAGAACTGAGAATATTCTTTGGGATAGTTTTCCTGATTTCAGCCTTAGGTTTTTATCTGGTTTGGGAATTACCAAGAGATCTAATTCTAAATTCTCAATGGCCATTGGATATTGAGGCCATCCCTACGTTTGGGATTTTTGAGGGACTGAGCTTTTTGATTGTTTTTCTCTGGTCGGCTATCTATGTGCTATTCTGTCTTTCTCTGGGAAGTTTGTTGTTGGAGCTCAATGCACCCAAGAAAATTTATTTCAAATACCTATTAGTTGCAGGACTTCCCATAGGATTATTAGCTTTATTCTTGTCTACTTGGTTGGGAGTGGCCTGGTTTATACACCTGATCTTCCTCTTTTTGGTTATCAAATTTGAGCTTTTCAGAAATATTTTCAGACTGGGACTTAATACCTTTTTGACTTTTTTCTTTGGCTGTTTGATCACTGCCGGGATTGCGGGTATCAGTACTTTTCAAACAGAAAGAGAGCAATTGATCCAATCCAAAGTTCGCTTTGCCAATCAAAACCTCATAGAAAGCGATGTGATGACTGAATTTTTCTTGGGAGAAATTTTCAGCCGCATTCAATCCGACTTATTCATTCAAAATAGACTGGCAGACCCTTTATTATCCAAAGATCCCATCGAGACTAAAATCAGGCGTATCTATTTGGATAATTACTTTGATCAGTTTGATGTCCGTGTCAGACTGTTTTCTCCCAATGGACAAGACTTAATCAATTCGCCAGATAATAGATCACTCAATAGGCTAAGAGATCAATATGTCAAATCAGACTATGTAACCAGTCTCAAAGGACTCTACTTTATCAGAGGCTCGGAGGGAAATATGGGGAATCAATTTATTGCCTTCATTCCAATTCAGCGCGATGAAAATTTACTCGGGACCTTATTTCTGGAATTGAGGCAACTAAGAGTTCAGCCTGGCTCTGTATATCCTAAATTACTTCTAGATAAAAAATACAGTGAAAAATTAGATCCAGTCAGATTTGATTATGCTATTTTCAGAGAGGGAGAGATCATCCGAAATGCCGGTTCTTTTAACTATTCCAATTCGGATTTGCTGGCAAGACTGGATGAGTCCAAACTGATGGGTTCGGGTATTCATGCCAATGGCTACCATCATTTCGCGGTGTCAAATGGGGAAGAAGTAATTGTGATATCCTCGGAAAACAGGCCTTTTTCCTACTTCTTCGGGAATATATCTCTCTATTTCGTTGTATTCATCTTTTTGACTTTTTTCACCATTTTGACCAATGTACTGATTAAGGGAAGAAAGAATTTTGAGTTTAATTATTCTACCAAGCTTCAGCTTTACCTCAACTTTGCCTTCTTTTTTCCAATTATCATCATTTCCATCATCACAATAGGGCTTTTGGCGAATAGTTACAGGGAGGACTTGGATAGGCAGTATATACAGAAGGCTGCTTTGATTCGTGGGAATCTTTCCAGTTTTCTTGGGGATCGTTCACTTAGTCAGGTAAATCAGGATTTGCTGAATGAGGAGGTTGTCACCTTGGCGAATACTATTGCCGCTGACATTCATTTGTACAATTCAGAAGGCAAGCTGGAGTCCACCAATCGACCTAATATTTTTGATAAAAAATTGCTGGCCCCGAAGATTAATCCGGAAGCTATTTCCGAAATCATTGAAAAAAATCAACTTCAGTTTTTGGCTGAAGAACAGATTGGAAAGCTTAGATACAAGTCTGTTTATTTGGCTATTCCTACTGCCACTGGACAAGGGATTTCCGCGATATTGGGAGTTCCGTTTTTTGAGTCTGAGGCGGAACTGAACACCCTGATTGCAGATGTGTTGAGTAATATTTTCAACACGTTTGTGATTATTTTCATTGTCTTTTTGGTTGTTTCCTTCTTCGTTTCCAAAAACTTGACCTTCCCTTTTAGACTTCTGACCCAAAAGTTGAAAACCACCAACTTGGAGAATAACGAACCTATGCATTGGGATGCAAAGGATGAAATCGGTCTTTTGGTCAATGAATATAACAACATGCTTTTCAAGCTGGAAGCCAGTAAAAAGGTGTTGGCATCTACAGAGAAAGAGTCTGCCTGGAGGGAAATGGCCAAGCAAGTTGCGCATGAAATCAAGAACCCCTTAACTCCTATGAAGCTGACTTTGCAGCATTTGCTGAGATTGGAGGAGGCTGGAAGATTGGATGATTTGCAAAAACTCCGAAAGTCTCTGGAAACCCTCATTCATCAAGTTGATGCCTTAAGTGGAATAGCTTCATCATTCAGCACCTTTGCCAAGATGCCATTGCCAAAAAATGAGCTCATGAACTTTAAAGCGGTGGTAACAAGAGTTTTGGATCTTTTTAAGAATGATGAAAAAGTTGACTTGATTTTCCAGGATGACTCTTACACGGACACTATCCCGATAATGGGGGACGAAAAATTATTTGGTAGGGTGGTTTCTAATTTAATTATCAATGGAGTTCAGGCTGTGGAAGAGGGAAAAACTCCACAGATTAAAGTATGGCTTTGGATGACAGAGCAGGCGGTATTTCTGGAGATTTCTGATAATGGAAAAGGTATACCAGAGGAACTTAGAGACAAGATCTTTATCCCAAATTTCAGTACCAAATCCACCGGTTCAGGATTGGGGCTTGCCATAGCGAAATCTGGAGTGGAAACAGCCGGAGGAAAAATATGGTTTGAAACTGATTTCGGAAAAGGAACTACATTTTACCTAACTTTTCCTATAGCCACATAAGTTGGCTTTTAGTACCTTGTGAGTAAAAGGGTCTGGTTTTCTGATGCGTAGTTGCTTGCTTATACTTCTATTTTTTCTGCTGGGGAATTTTTATTCCAAAGCCCAGCAAATCTGTAGGCAGGTTCCTGTAGCTCAACTTCAAAAAGGGATGGAGTTGGATTCTCTTTCAGGAATTGAAGAAACCATAGTTTTAAAAGATGAAAAAGGCGATATCTATCCTTTCGTATTCGATTTCAGCAAAAATTTTATTAGTATAAAGGAAGACGTAATTCCAGCTACTGATTCCCTAACACTGTGTTATCGCACATTTTCTGTTCGCTTTGACAAACCCATTGCCAGAAGAACCCTTCTCCAAAATTATGATTCTACGGCCAGATTTAGGGACAATAGGGTGATCCAAAATGAGGTTTTGGACATCAGAGAAGAGCTCTTTCCCAGTACAAATTTGTATAAGTCGGGTAGTTTGACTCGGGGTGTTTCTATAGGGAATACGCAGAATGTTTTTGTGAATTCTGCGCTAAACCTTCAACTGGAGGGAGAAATTGCTGAAAACTTGAATATAAGAGCCAGTATTACAGATCAAAATGTTCCATTTCAACCTGAAGGGAATACGCAGCAAATTCAGGATTTTGATAATGTGTTGATTGAGCTGTATAATAATGATTTTCGTTTGGCTGCCGGAGATGTGGTTTTGCAGCAGAGGCAGTCTGAATTTCTTCGTTATTACAAAAACGTTCAAGGTCTTCAGCTGACCACTCAATATAAGATGAAGGGAAATTGGGAGGCAAGTACCCAGGGATTTGCTTCAATTGCTAAAGGAAAGTTCGCTTCTATACAAGTCCCAATATTAGAAGGAGTATTAGGTCCATACCGGTTAAATGGACCTAATAATGAGCGCTTTGTTATAATCATGGCTAATTCAGAGCGGGTGTTTTTAGATGGAAAATTGCTCCAAAGAGGCTTTAATGCCGATTATGTGATTGATTATAATCAGGCTGAAATCACTTTTACTCCAAAAGTTCTCATTACTCAATATTCCAGAGTTCGTGTAGACTTTGAATTTGCAGAGAGAAATTATTCCCGTTCCATAGTTGGCGCTAACCATTTACAAACCAACGGAACAGTAGATTTTTATATGAACTATTATCAGGAGAAGGATAATAGAAACCGTCCCTTATTCACTGATTTCTCTCAAGAGGAATTAGCACTTCTGGCAAGTGTAGGTGATCAGGTTGAAAATGCCAGAATACCGAGGATAGATTCTGTGGCTTTTGATCCCAATCGGATTTTATATGAAAAAATAGTGGAAGAAGATGGACAGGGAAACCCCATTGTATATTACAGGTTTTCGAAGGATCCTGAAAAGGCTTTTTTCGATCTTTCTTTTTCACAAGTTGGCTTTGGAAATGGGGATTATATCAGGACCAATCAGCTATCTAACGGAACGGTTTTCGAATATGTGCCGAGGCTCAATGGTCAGCCACAGGGAAATTATTCCATCGTCAGTCAGTTGCCGGCACCTGATAAAAGAAGCATGTTGACTGCGGGTACCAGAATCAAAATTACTGAACATGAAAAAGTCTATACTGAATTTGCCCTGTCCAGCAGAGATAAAAATCTTTTTTCAACTATTGATAATGAGGATAATCAGGGAATAGCCTGGAAACTTGGCTTAGAATCTTCCAAACGACAAAGCAAACTCTTACCGGGATATGAGTTGAGCGGGAAGACTGAATTTGAATACAATTCCAGCAATTTCAATTTTATAGATCGCTTTCGTTACATAGAGTTTGACCGGGACTGGGGAATTACTCAGGAAGAGCTTAAGAGCGCTGCGGCTGAAAGATTTATTCAAGTCGGGATTTCTGCTACAAAGGATGATTCCAATAGATTTAACTACCTGGTATACCTTAGAAATCGACAGAATGTATTGAACGGAACCCAACACACTGCCAATTGGGATTTCCAAGTAGGAGAGAGGATCAAGATCAGAAATGAATTTTTCAGCCTTCAAAGTGAAAAGTATACCACGAAATCTGAATGGATTAGATATCTCGGAAATATCTCTTACCAATCCAAAATTTTTATGCCTGGCTACCAGTTTTCTTTGGATCAAAATGTCCTTAAGGTCAGCGAAACAGATTCTGTTATTAGCACAGCCATGAATTTCAAAGAGCATTTGATTTTCCTTCAAAACAATGATACGCTCGGAGTAAAGTTTCGATTGGATGCCGCTTGGAGAGAAGATAAAGCTCCTTTTTCAGGAGTATTGGAGAATGATACCAAAGCATTTACTTCTAATTTCACTTTTCAGAAACAATGGAATCAGCACAGCTTGACAAGTACCTTTACCTATAGGGAATTAGCATATTTGCAAAGAGCCTTGCCGAGAGAACTGACAGTCATGGGCAAACTGGATTATATAGGTTCTCTTGGGAAAAATCTCATCAGAAATGAATTGAGTTATGCTATCGGTAACGGCCGGGAATTGCAGAGAGAATTTGTTTTTATTCCTGCCCCGAATGGAGATGGAACCCATACTTGGAGGGACGATAATGGAGATGGGATTCAGCAGTTGAATGAATTTTACATAGCAATCAATCCAGAGGAGAAACAGTATATTAAAATTTTTGTACCTACTGATACCTATATCCAAGCTTACACTTCTCTTTTAAATTATAGAGTTCAGGCAAAATTTCCGGATGAGTGGAAAGAGGCTGGAGGAATTAAATCCTTCCTCCAGCGCTTTTCAAATACCAGTAGCTTAAGTATTGAAAAGAAGGTGACTTCAGAGGATTTTTTGGTTCGGGTCAATCCATTTATCGGAGGAGTACAACGCGAGGATATTCTTTCATTAAGGCAAGTGATTCGAACATCCTTGTTTTTTAACCGGGCATCTGCACTTTATGGATTTGACCTATCCTTGTTTGATTCACAGCTGAAGCAGTTACTCTCGGGAGGCTTTGAAGATTTGATTCAAAAAGACTGGAAGTTGAATACCCGATATAATTTTACAAACAGAACTACTCTTCGAATCCTAGGCTCCACAGGTCAAAGAGTTTCCAGCTCAGACTTTTTATCCAATAGAAATTATCAGATCCAGCAGCGATCCCTTGGCCCCGAGTTTGTTTGGCAGCCCAGTGTCAAATTGAGAATGACGGGTTCTTATGTATTTACAGATAAGGTCAATGAGGCGAATATTGAATTTGAAGAAAAAGCCCAGAACCATCAGGTAGGATTGGATGTGCGATTTGCAAGAGCCATCAAGACCACCTTGAATTTCAATTTGAAGTTGACCCAGATAGATTATAATGGAGTGGTCAATTCTCCAGTGGGGTATGAGATGTTGCAGGCTTTGACTCCTGGAACCAATATTATCTGGAACATGAATTGGCTCCAGAAGATTGGAGAAGGTTTACAGCTAAACATGGTATATGAAGGAAGAAATTCCCAAGGCTTGGATCGCATTGTTCATGTGGGAAGAGTGCAAGTGACGGCACTGTTTTGATAAAAAAATGTAACTTTGCTGGCTCTAGATAGTTGTCATACTAACTATTAAAACACTAACAAAAATGCCCAAAAGCATATTGGTAACAGGAGGAACAAAAGGAATTGGGAAAGCCATCATTCATCGCTTTGCGAAAGAGGGCTTTGACATCGCCACATGTTCCCGAAATCAGGAAGATTTACGTAGATTAAAAGAGGAGTTAGAGTCTAAATTCCCTAAGATAAAGGTCATAGCAGAAGTGGCTGATCTTTCTCAAAAAGATCAAGTGAAGGCTTTTGCTTCCAAAGTCCAAGCCGAATTTCAGCCAGACGTTTTGGTAAATAATACAGGCTTATTTTTACCGGGAGCCATTCACGATGAGCCGGAAGGGAATTTTGAATTGATGATGCATACCAATCTTTTTTCGGCTTATTATTTGACCAGAATTTTTATTGAAGATATGATCCAAAGAAAATCAGGTCATATTTTCAGTATTGGTTCAATCGCAGGGACCACCGCCTATCCTAATGGAGGTAGTTACGCGATTTCCAAATGGGCCATGCTGGGAATGACGAAATGCCTTAGAGAAGAAATGAAACCCCATCAGATTAAAGTAACTTCCATTTTGCCTGGTGCCACTTACACGGCAAGCTGGGAAGGGGTTGATTTACCTATTGAAAGATTTATGAAGCCTGAGGATGTAGCGGAGTCTGTATGGGCTGCTTACAACCTTTCCCCACAATCTGTTGTTGAAGAAATAGTGATTCGCCCACAATTAGGTGATATTTAATCATATGGAGCCATTAATTAAGTCTAGCGATTTATTGTACTGTAATAGTCTTACTTCCTATTCACGTAGAAAAACCATTCCTGTCAAAGTTGGGGATGTATACATAGGTGGGGACAACCCAATAGTGGTACAGTCCATGACCACGGTAGATACCATGGATACTCAAGGGTCTGTTGAGCAATGCATACGTATGATTGAGTCAGGATGCCAACTGATCAGAATCACGGCTCCCAGCATCAAAGAGGCTGAAAATCTTCGAAAGATAAAAAATGAACTCAGAAAGAGAGGTTATCAGACACCCTTGGTAGCTGATATTCATTTTACTCCAAACGCAGCCGAAATAGCAGCAAAAATCGTCGAAAAAGTACGGATCAATCCGGGCAATTATGCCGATAAGAAAAAGTTTGAGGTCATAGAATATACTGACGAAAGTTACCAGGAAGAGCTAGATAGAATCCGTGAACGCTTTTTGCCTTTGGTGAAAATCTGCAAAGAACATGGAACTGCTATGAGAATTGGAACCAATCATGGATCTCTCTCTGACCGGATCATGAGCAGATATGGAGATACTCCCTTAGGCATGGTAGAATCAGCCTTGGAATTTTTAAGAATCTGTGAGGATGAAAATTATCATGATATCGTCATATCCATGAAATCATCCAATACGCAGGTGATGGTGCAGGCATATCGTCTTTTGGTTCAAAAGTTGGAAGAAGGTGGATTTAAGCCTTATCCCTTACACCTAGGAGTAACTGAAGCTGGAGAAGCCGAAGATGGAAGAATCAAGTCAGCTGTTGGAATTGGAGCCTTGCTTGAAGACGGGTTAGGTGACACAGTACGGGTTTCATTGACAGAAGATCCGGAATTTGAAGCTCCGGTAGCCAAAGCTTTGGTAGATCGTTATACCAATAGATCCAGACATCAGGAGATAGATGTGATTCAAGATTATCCAATCAATCCATTCGAGTATACCAAAAGAAGTAGCGCGGAGGTTTACAACTTTGGAGATCATAATGTGCCGAGAGTAATCACAGATATTTCAAGAATAGAAAAGATTACTGAAAAGGAAATGAAGGCAGTTGGTCACTTTTATCTGCCTGAATTAGATAAGTGGAAAATGAATGATCAGGGATGTGACTTCGTCTATTCCGGTTCCAATTCCATTCCTTTTATGCTTCCTAATGGAATGAAGGAAATCCAAAACTTCGAAGTTTGGGATGAAGCTCCTGATCAGAAAAATAAGTTTCCGCTATTTACTTGGGGGAATGTTCAGAGTGCCAGTGTTTTTCATGAAGCATTGAATTTTCTCGAATTGCTGGATACAGAGGTGGAGGAAGCTATTCCATTTTTACAAAACCAAACCAATTGGGTGGTTATTTTAAAGACCAATAACACTCATGCCATGCCGGCATTGAGAGCGGCTTTTGTAAAACTTTTGAAAGTAAATTGTACTATTCCTGTGGTAGTAAAGGTTAGCTACCCAGATCAGTCAGCTGATAAAACCATGCTTTACGCCGCCACTGATGTAGGAGGTTTGTTGGTAGATGGATTGGGAGATGGGATTATGATTTCCTTGGAAAAGGAAGCAGCTCATGAGAGACATGAAATGCTGGAGCAAATTAAGCTACATAATTCAGTTTCTTTTGGAGTCTTACAAGCTGCCAGAACCCGAATGTCTAAGACTGAATATATTTCTTGTCCTTCCTGCGGTCGAACGCTATTTGATCTTCAGGAAACGACGGCTATGATTCGGAAGCGAACAGATCATCTCAAAGGTGTTAAAATCGGAATCATGGGCTGTATCGTAAATGGTCCTGGAGAAATGGCTGATGCAGATTATGGGTATGTAGGTTCAGGAAAAGGGAAGATTACTTTGTATAAAGGAAAAGAAGTGGTCAAGCGATCTGTTCCATCAGAAAAAGCTGTGGATGAACTTATAGAAATCATTCGTGAAGACGGGCAATGGATTGAGCCTGAAACCATCTGATTTCCTGTTAGAAAAGCAAATAAAGATACTGGCATTTGGGTAAACTTATCTTCCCATCAGCGTGTTAACAGTAAAAATCACAAGACTATGTCTGAAAAAAATAAAGTAAAAGAGTTCTTTAAGTTGGGTGAGGTGGGGAATTACTTTATCCGGGTTTTTCAAAAACCAGATCCTAATCAAAAATCAAATTTCAATCTGAGAATGATGCATGGAATTAACAAGATTTCCATCATCATCTTCTTATTTGCCATCATTGTATGGACGATCAAGAGATTGATGTAAATGCATATATAATTTCCTTTGAAGCCTGATTTCAGTTTTGAATCAGGCTTTTTTATTGCCGATGGCGGGAATTCTTCTTTTTTTGAGGTATTTTAGACTCAATCAACCCTCAATAACCTATTCAATTTCATGAAAAAACTATTTACAGTTATCCTGCTTGCATTTCTTTCAGTTCAGGTTTTCGGTCAGCAATTGCAAAATATCAAGTCTAATTATTTTGAATTGCGTGTTTATACAGCTCATGAAGGGAAAATGCCCGATTTAATTAAGCGTTTTCAAAATCATACCATGAAGATTTTTGAGCGCTTAGGGATGGAAAATATAGCCTACTTTCTTCCGGTGGACGAAAGTGAAAATAAGCTTTACTACATCATAGGCTATCCGGATGCAAAATCCAGAGATTTATTATGGCAAAAATTTTCCGCTGATGAGGAATGGCAGGCAGCCTATCAGGAATCAATCAAAGACGGGATTTTGGTAAAAGACATTCAGGAAACTTTTATGGTACTTGCGCCGGGTCTGAATGAAGGTCCTTTGCCTGCTCCAAGTGGGATATTTCAGCTGAGAATTTATCATTGTTTTGATGGAAAGATCAGCGATATCCAGTCCAGATTTAGAAATCACACCCAAGCTTTATTTGAAAAGCAAGGTTTAAAAAATTATCCGTATTTCTTGACAGTTGAGAAGGGAGGCAATCAGCCTAAACTGGTCTATCTCTTGGGACACTCAAATCAGGCGACTTATGAAAAATCCTTTGCTGATTTTGCAAAAGATCCGGCATGGATTAAGGCAAAAGAAGCCTCAGAAAAGAATGGCAAAATAGTGGAAAGAGTGGATGCGGTTTTTTTAAAAACCTTGCCTTTTTCTCCAATGAAATAGAAAAGAAAATCCCGAGCTGAAACTCGGGATTTTTTTATCTTTCTACCTCTCTGAGATTTTCCATTTTTTTATTTCTCAAGAATCCATTGATATCCTCAAAGTGTTCTTTCACTCTTTTATTTCCAAATTCAAATACTTTGGTTACCAAGCCATCCAAGAAATCACGGTCGTGTGAAACCACCACCAATGTACCGTCAAATGCTTTCAATGCATCCTTGATGATGTCTTTGGTTTTCATATCCAAGTGATTGGTTGGTTCATCGAGAATCAATAGGTTGACCGGTTCCAATAATAGTTTGATCATGGCCAATCGGGTCTTTTCCCCACCAGAAAGGACTTTTACCTTTTTGTTGATATCATCTCCTTTGAACATGAAAGCGCCTAATAAGTCCTTGATCTTGGTTCGGATTTCACCTACTGCAATCTGGTCGATTGTTTCGAAGATGGTTAGACCTTCATCCAAAAGGGATGCCTGATTTTGTGCAAAGTATCCAATCAGGGCATTGTGTCCCAGTTCGCATTTTCCTTCAAAGTCAATTTCTCCCATAATGGCTTTGATCATGGTTGATTTACCTTCTCCGTTCTTTCCAACAAAAGCTACTTTCTGTCCTTGTTCAATGGTCATGGAAGCATCCTTGAAAACCACATGATCGCCATATGATTTGCTCATTTCATCCACAATGACTGGATATTTTCCAGATCTTGGAGAAGGAGGAAAGCGAAGCTTTAAAGCAGAAGTGTCTACTTCATCCACTTCCACGAGTTCCAGTTTTTCCAGCATTTTCACACGGGATTGAACTTGCAGGGTCTTGGAATAAGTGCCTTTGAAACGTTCGATGAACTGGGTAGTTTCTGCGATAAATTTCTGCTGCTCTTCGTAATGTTTTTGCTGCTGCTCTCTACGCTCTTTTCTCAATTCTAGGTAGTGAGAATATTTGGCCTTGTAGTCATAAATACGACCCATGGTCACCTCAATGGTTCTGGTCGTAATATTATCTACAAAAGCTCTATCGTGGGAGATCACCACCACAGCCTTGGCCTTAGAAATCAAAAATTCCTCTAGCCATTGAATGGATTCGATATCCAGGTGGTTGGTGGGCTCATCCAATAGAATAAGGTCCGGTTTCTGTAAAAGGATTTTCGCCAGTTCGATTCGCATTCTCCATCCACCCGAGAATTCAGAAGTGGATCTTTGCAAATCATCCCGTTCGAATCCTAGGCCTAAAAGGACCTTCTCTACTTCTGCTTCATAATTGACTTCTTCGATTGCGTAGAATTTTTCGCTTAATTCAGAAACCTGCTCAATCAGCTTATAATATTCTTCGGATTCGTAGTCTGTTCTTACAGTCAGCTCCTCGTTGATTCTTTCGATTTCAGCCTTCATGTCCAAGTAGCTAGCAAAAGCCTTGGCAGTTTCATCCATGACAGAACAGTCATCGCTCGTTAAAAGGTGTTGGGGTAGATAAGCGACCACATACCCTTTTGGGGCTGATACAGCACCTGAAGTAGGTTTGCTTTGACCAGCTATAATTTTGAGCAAAGTGGATTTACCTGCTCCGTTTTTTCCCATCAAGGCAATTTTATCATTCTCATTGATGGCAAAGGAGATATTACTGAAAAGCGCCGTGCCGCCATGCAGAACGGTCACATTGTCTACTGAAATCATAAGGCAAGAAATTGAAGCGGCAAAGGTAAGGAATTAGATGAGAGAATTTTGGAGGTTAGTATAACTTTGATTGGGTTGTCTTTGAACGAAAAATATTTTAGAAATTTCAAAAAAATATCTGACACTTATTTTTTTTTTTAGTTTTAACTATTTTTCCAGTAAGTATTAATCAAATAACATTTAAAATTTATTTTTATGAAAAAAACTATTATTTATAGATTATTGATATTTTTTATATCAATATTTCAAGTAATCGCACAGGAATCTGTGCCAGGAGATTCTTACCCTGAGTTTAGTTGTACTGAATTCAGAACAACTTGCGGACGGAATGCAGTGGCTTGTGGTTTTTCTGAAAGAGAAAGAGTACAAGATGCTGCCCATTGGGAGAACTTTTATTGTGGGAATCCTTAAAAAGAGGAATGACCGGGGAGAATATTCTCTCCGGTCAAACTATTTGATAAATTTAATTTTAAGAAAATGATAAAAGCATTTAAACAGTCTATTGTTCATTCATGGCTTATTTTGTCTATTTCACTTTTTCTCCAAACTCAAGCTGTTGGGCAAAAGATGAATTTTGCTTTTTTATATGAAATGGAATACGCGAGAGACAAGTCTGACTTAACTCAGAAAGAAAAAGAACTGATGGTCTTATGGGTTAACTCTAATAAAAGCTTGTTTCAAAGTTATAATGGATATTTAAGAGATTCAGTTTATCACAGTTATTTAAATATAGCTTCGCAAATTGATAAACTCGGTAAACAAGCCGGAAGTGTAGATATCAACCAGATGTTACAACAAATGGGTCAGTTTCCAACGGCGAAAAACACATATAAAATTTTAAAATCTAGTAATGACCAGAAAATTCTCCAATACAGGAAGCTGTTCAAGACTGATTATTATTTTTCAGAGTCAATTGCCAACTTAAATTGGGTAATAAAAGAGGATACCAAGGATATTTTTGGTTATACCTGCAACCTTGCACTTCTGGATTACTCTGGTAGGAAGTTTTTCGCTTGGTTTACACCGGAAATCCCATTTAATGATGGGCCTTATATTTTTGGGGGATTGCCTGGTTTGATTTTGGAGTTATATGATTCAGATTGTGAATACATCTTTAAATTGGTAGGCATTGAAAAAAGGACCATTGAATTTGAAACCTTATATCCAAAAAATGCCAAAAAGATAGGAAGAGCCCAATACTTTAAGTTGGAAGATGAGTACAGGGAAAATCCATTCAGCCAAATGAGCGAACTTGATGCAAGTAGAGTTTCTCCAAGTGATGCAGCTGAGGTACAAAGAAAACTTAAGTCCTTCAATAACCGTCTTGAAAGAGTGATTGATTGATGTCTGTGAGATTAGTCATTTATTGTTTTTTTTTCTTCTATTTAGCAAGCTTTGAAGGCCATGGTCAAACTTTTGTTTCTGGCAAAATTCAAAACCCCACCAAACCTCAACTTTTAAAAGGTGTCAATATTCTCCTTCAATCAAAAAAAGATTCAGGAATTTTAGCTTTTGCAGTAAGTCAGGAAGATGGTAGTTTTTCTTTAACCATTGATTCTTCCTTGGATAGCATTTGGCTTGTTGCCAAATCCTTAACAATAGAAAATATTGAACTTAAGATTTCAAATGAAACTCAGGTTTTACGGCTTGATGTAAAAGAGAGTGAGCTTGAGATAGAAGAGTTTATACTAGAAGGAATTAAGAGTCCGATTTCCCAAAAAAAGGATACACTTTCCTATGATATTGAATCTTTTAAAAGTCAAAGCGATAAAACACTAATTGATGTACTTCAGCGATTACCTGGTATCGAAATTAACAGCAATGGAACTATCAACTACAAGGGAGAGGCAATTCAAAAATTTTATATCGAAGGACTGGATTTACTGGAGGGAAGGTATAATCTAGCTACTCAAAATATGCCAGTGGATGCTGTAAAATCCGTGGAGGTTTTAGAAAACCATCAGCCTATCAAAATGCTCGAAGAAAGGGAGTTTTCATCTAAATCCTCCATAAATATCAGGTTAAAACGAAAAAATGTGATTCTAGGAAGAGGATATGCTGAGGGTGGATTTCCGGGGATTTGGGATGCTAAAGTAGCACCTATGATTTTTAGCAATGACTTTCAATCAATTGTTAGTTTAGGATTTAATAATGCAGGCAGACTTTTATCAGATGAAATAGAAAATCTGGGATCTGATTCTTTTCAATCAAAAGAAAATTTGCAAAATCAGTGGTTCAGGCCTTCAGGTATTAGAAGAGACTCAGGTTCAGGTGATAGGTTTATTTTTAATAAAAGTACGTTAGCCTCAGTGAATACCATCAAGAAAAGATCGGATAATTTTCATATTAAAACAGCCCTGGATTTTTCCAGTGAGGATTTCAATAACTCTTATCAGGTTCGTAAATCCTACTTTTTAGAATCTGGAAGATTAGATTTTTTAGAATCTGGTTTTTTTAAGGAAAAGAGAGACCATTTCAACCTTAATGTAAATATGATAAAAAATTCTAGTGTGGATTTTTTTTCAAATCAGTTTGGTATAGGGATCTTCAACACAAAATCTATCAGTGACTTGGTTTTTCAAAGCCAAAGTTTAGATCAAAGAATAAAAAGTCCTGATTTTTTAATCTCTAATATTTTCAAAAAGTTAATTGACATAAAATCAGGTATTGTTGACATAAACTCAACCTCTTTCTTTATGGTTCAATCGCCAGAGTTATTGACCAGCCCTCCTTTTTTAGGAATATTGCAGGATAGCAGCATGCAAAGCGGTATGAGTTTTCAAAAAGTTAGATATTTGCTGTATGACTTTAACAATAGCCTGACCCTAAAAGGGTTAAGGTTTTTAAATCTCAGTTCTTCTAGTGCTGTAGGTATTAAGGCCAGGAATTCGAGTTTAGAATCTGCCTCCTTTTTAGGAGACGAATTACTTGGGTTTTCTTTTCAAAATAATTTGACTTTGCAAGAAGTTGCAGGATTGACTTCTGTCTCGTTTGAGAAAAATACTGAAAGTATCAAGGCTAAAGTCATTATTCCTGTGAAATACATACATTATAAATTGCGAGATGTTTTTGAAAATAAAGTGCTTGATGAGGTTAATCAAGTAATTATTGAACCTGAGGCATTTTTAAATTTTGATTTTAACCCTTCATTGAGTTTTAGAAATTTCATTTCGAGAAAGGTTTCAATAGGTAGTTTATATGACCTTTATCCAGGTCAAATTTTCGTGAATTATCAAACAGTACAAGTTAAAGACGCTCCTGTACCTCTAATAAAATCCAATAAGCTATCATTCAGCCAAAACTTCAAGGATCCACTTTATTCTTTATTTCTTAATTCTTCCATTTCATTAGGGTTAAACAGCCGAAACACCCTAATGAAAAGTGAGGTAGAGGATAGTGGCTTAGTTAGATTACGTGCTATTGCTAGAGATAATATTGAGAAATCATTTTCTTGGAATGGGGATGGCAGTAAATATTTCCCCACTGTAAGAACTACCATGGCAATCGGCTCTAGTTATAATTGGATTTTTAGAGAGTTTGCAATTAATGAATCCTTTCAATTTTTAAACTATTATAGATGGAATGGATTTTTAAAAGCAGTTTATAGAAAAGTAGGGAAAGTGAATTTTGAACTAAAATATGATTATTCCTCGATCCGATCTATTGCCGAAGAATCTTTTGATAATTCATTGTTCTTGTCCTCTCCGTCAATTTCTATTTTTGTTTTTCCTGATGATAATCAAAATCTAAAATTAACTTTTGAGGCCTTGGCTATAAACTCAATTTCTGGTTCTTCAAATACCTCAGTCAGTTTTTTGGATTTTGCATACAACTATAAGGTGCCCGAAAAAAAAATAGAGTTTAGTGTGATCGGTGCAAACCTTCTGGGCCAAAATCGATTGACTTCTGTTTCTAATTCTTCTTTCATATTTATAGAGGAATCAAGAGTTTTAAGACCAAGGCAAGTAACTTTTAGGATAGAATATTCCTTTTAAGGTTGGAGTTTTTTTTAAAAAACGGAGGTAGCGAAATAGCACAAAGTAAATAGTGTTATTATTCTTGTTTTTCGCATTTGAATCACTTGTTAAATTATGTTTTTAAGTAGTAAGATTTGATTCAACATTGCAAATCAGGCCAATTATCAAGGCGATTTTTAATTGAGTATTAAATTGGTTTATCTTAATCTAAGGTCAAAAACCTTATCATAAAGAAAAAAACCGCCTCGAGCTCAATCGAAGCGGTTTCAATTTATGGTTTATCGGTCACCCGATAGTAACAATTTATTAAGCGTTCACGCCCAAAACTTTGGCCATAACAGCACCAATTTCGGCTGGAGATTCTGCTACGTGAATTCCGTTTTCTCTCATGATTCTCATTTTGGCTACAGCTGTATCATCTGCTCCTCCAATGATGGCACCTGCGTGTCCCATTCTTCTTCCCGGAGGCGCTGTCTGTCCAGCGATGAAACCTACAACAGGTTTTTTGTTTCCAGTTTCTCTGATCCACTTCGCAGCTTCTGCTTCGTAGTTTCCTCCGATTTCTCCAATCATCACGATAGCATCGGTCTCAGGATCTTCCATGAGCATTTGAACAGCCTGCTTGGTAGAGGTTCCGATAATTGGGTCACCGCCAATACCGATAGCAGTAGACACACCCAAACCTGCTTTGGCAACCTGATCAGCTGCTTCGTAGGTCAAGGTTCCAGATTTAGATACGATACCAATTCTACCTTGCTTGAACACGAAGCCAGGCATGATACCTACTTTTGCTTCTCCTGGAGTGATGACTCCTGGACAGTTTGGTCCGATCAAGATAGCCCCTCTTTCTTTGATATAAGGCTTGGCCTTCATCATATCAGCTACAGGAATGCCTTCCGTGATAGCGATGATTACTTTGATTCCTGCATCAGCTGCTTCCATAATTGCATCAGCTGCGAAAGCAGGTGGAACAAAAATGATAGAGGTATCTGCACCAGTCTTCTGAACAGCTTCTTCTACAGAATTAAACACTGGCTTTTCCAAATGAGTTGAGCCTCCTTTTCCTGGAGTTACGCCACCAACTACATTGGTGCCATACTCGATCATTTGCTGTGCGTGAAAAGAGCCCTCAGATCCGGTGAATCCTTGTACGATTACCTTGGAATTTTTATTGACTAGTACACTCATGCGTCGATTTTTAAAGTTTGGCACAAAAATAAGAGAAACCGACCGCTGACAAAAGAATATATCAACAATATCCACTTTATTTGACATACGGCATCTTTTTCTAATTTAGCCTTTATGAAACTTAACACCCTGAGGTTTCTGCTCTTAATCACCTTTACAGTGATCACTGTAGCCACCCAGGCACAAACATTTAAATTCAATTCTAATCCTAAAGGGGTTCAGCTGCCTGTACAAACGGTTTTGCAGGCTGAGCAGGATACTTTGGGCAGGATATGGTTTTCCACTACAAGAGGTATATTTTTCTCAGATGGCTTTCAAACCTATGAACTACCTGATAGCTTAAAATCACTTTTTGATTATCAAATCAATATCCATAAAGATGAGGATGGAATGATTTGGTTATACAATGACCGAGGCTATGGTAAATTTTTGAAAGGGGGCTATGGAAGTTGGGAAGAAGTCAGTTTCCCTGAAAAGCTGAGAGACAATGATGTTTTTTATATTTTCTTCAGCACTAGAGGGAAGGGCAAGGAAAAGGAGTATGTGCTGGACACCAATTATGAGTTAATATTTTGGAGGGAAGGAGAACAAGCTCATGTTTTCTATAAGAAAAACAAAGACTGGGGAAAATTGGGTCACTTGGGAGGCAGTAGAGACTATCCGATATTTTTTCTTTCAAACTCCACCCTAAGATTTGTCAATGGTAAATTTGATGAATACAACTGGGAAAACTCCATCTTACCCTCACCGCCTGTGATGGTCAAGAAGTCTCCTGAAACAGAAGAATTTTATTTTTTAGGAAGTAATTATTTGGCAAAAGGAGACTCGGAACTTAATGCTTCTGAAATCATTGATTCTAACCTTAAAAAAGATTTTACATTCCTTAGGGATTATTTCGATTTACAGTTTTCCAAAGGGAGCGTTTTCTATTTCTTTAATTCAAATCTGAGAAAACTAAGCTATGGTACCCAGCGATTCTTGGATATTAACATAGAGCCCCTTTTCAGAGTATTTTATATCCATGATTTTTTGATTGACAGAGAAGGAGTTTTGTGGATTGTAACGAGTAGAGGCTTAGTTAATCTCAATAGTTTAGCCTTCCAGACTTACAATGCGCAGGTTTCAGGCTTGTTGAGTGATGAAGTAACTGCCATTTCTAATATTCCCGGAGAGGATTCTTATCTGATTGGATTTAATAACGGGATTCAAAAAGTTTCAAGAAGTGGTATCCAAAATATCTATGTGGACTCCAATTCCGGAGTGATTCCTAATAGTAGAATCGTGAATTTTTCTATTCAAGATGAGAATACAATTTGGTTTTCGGCCAATATTCGGGGAGTAGGAAAATATAATGTGAAGACGGGAAACGTACAGATTTTTCCGCATCCCGAAAAAGAGGGAGTTTCTTCGATATATGCATTTGGTGATTCCTTGATGATCACCACTCCAAAGTCTGTGTATTTAGCTTCCACGAAAGGTAATTTTCAGAATTTGTATTCAAATTCTCTGAAGTCACAGCTGGAAGAAATCATGAATGGCTTCTACCACCTTCGAAAAGCTGGAAAACTATCAGACGGAAGAAAAATAATAATCAGAGCAAGCAGGCTCGTGAATGAGAGAAGAATCATACAGGAAAATGGACTTTTAATTGCCGAGGGATATGATTATCTGGAAACAGAAAATGGGATTTTGTTGGGCACAGAGACTGGTCTGAAAATCATAAAAAATGATACAATCCTTCCTTTTGAAGTGAATGGCAACACTGTTAACCGAGCGGTTTTTTCAATTCTGAAAGACTCAAAAGGAGTGATCTGGCTAGGAACCGATGATGGAATTTTTAAAATAGATCAATTGCAAATCAAGCATTTGAACAGTCAAAATGGATTGGCTGATAATGAGACCAACCGAGGGGCGTTGATAGAAGGGAACCGAGGTTTGATTCTAATTGGAACTTTAGACGGATTTTCCATTTTTAAGCCTGATGAGCAGTTTTTTGCACAGGGGGAACCCAAATTACATTTGAATTCCATTTTCTTGGGTGGAAATCAGATTGAAGAAGGTGCTGAGTTAAAGGTGCCGTATGAGAAAAATACCCTTGAAATTAATTATTCAGCTATTGGATTCAATGAGGAAGATGAATTATGGGTTCACTATAGAGTAATTGGCCTGAATGAAAATTGGGAGATCCTTAAAAATCCTAAATCTTCCAGAATATTCTTGCCCAATCTTCCTGCGGGGGAATATCAGGTTGAAATTAAGGCTTCCTATGAAGGGACCAATTTCTCCGATGCTATCACTACACCAGTTTTCACGGTTTTAAGGCCCTTTTATCTGAGAGCCTGGTTTTTGATAATGCTTGCTCTGTTTCTGGTGGGGGTAGGGTTTTTTATCAATTCATTTTTCGACCAATTGAGAAAATTGGGGGTTTTGGAGAGCGTATTGTCTAAAAAAGATAAAGAAAAAGTGCATGCAGAAGAGCAATTCAAGAATGTATGGGATAGCTCCAAAGATGCCTTGTTGTTGAGTATAGATGGGAAAAAAATAGTTGCTGCAAATCCTTCCTTCGCATTTTTAGTTAAAAAAGCTCCTGAAAATTTAGAGGGAGAAAATCTTCAAGAAATTATTCAAGACACCAAGTTTTTTAAATCTTTCTATAAAACATTGGATCAATTGGATACAATTGGTTTGACCTTCTTGCAGGAGGTGAAGTGGAGTAATCAAAGTCTGGAAATGGAGGTCTATACCAAAGTAATCAATTCTGAGATTCAGGATGGGCGATTGATTTTGACGGTCTTCAGAGATGTGACAATCGAAAGACAGATTGAAAAAAAGCTGACCGAGGCAAAAGAAAAAGCGGAAGAAGCCAATAGATTTAAAACGAGTTTATTGTCCAATGTGAGTCATGAAATCAGAACCCCACTAAATGTGATTTTGGGAGGTACAGAGCATATCATGATGCAATACTCCAAAGACCCTAAATTACTTTCGGAGTTGGATTTGATTCTTCAGAGCGGGGAAAGGTTGCTCACTACTATTTCCTCGATTTTGGATATGGCGAAGATAGAGGCAAATAAAATGCAGGTATCATATTCTTTCTTTGACGTTAAAGCTTTTATATCTGCGATCATGAAACCCTATTTTTCTCATGCGGAACGAAAAGGACTTCAATTAGAACTTGAATTTCTAAAAGATAGAATAGAAGGAAGCTCGGATAAACGTTTTCTGGAAATGATCATCAATAACCTGATCGGAAATGCTATGAAATACACCGAATCAGGTGTGGTAAAAATGACTGTAGATCATGTTGGTGATCATCTGAAAATTGAGATCTTGGATAATGGAGTTGGTATGGAGGAAGATTTCCTACAAAAGGTTTTTGATCCTTTTGAACAGGAGAGTAGTGGAAATCAGAGAAAGTTTGAGGGAACAGGTTTGGGCATGACCATTACCAAAAATCTTTTGGAATTATTGAAAGGAAGTATTCACTTAGAGAGCGCTAAAAATAAAGGGACGAGAGTAATAGTTGAAATTCCATTGTCAGAATCATAATTTTTGTATTTTTCCTAATCTAATCTTAACCGGGATCCAAAGTTTAAATGTTTAGCCTTAAAATTCTCATCGTTGAAGATGACTCAGTCTCAGCTCTTTTGTTGCAAAGGGCTTTGGAGAAAAATAATCACGAAATTATTGGTATAGCAGATACAGGTGAAAAAGCTTTGGACCTGCTCGATGAAAGTCATGCAGATATTGTGATGATGGACATCAATCTTGCAGGTGAACTCGATGGAATCACTACCACAGAGATTATCAATGAAAAATTTGATATACCGGTCGTATACCTCAGCGCCAGTTCAGATGCTGAAACTCTCAATAAAGTTGTCGGTACGAATCCAAGTGCTTATGTGATCAAGCCTTTCAATATCCGTGAACTTAACATGGTAATTGAATTGGCAATCTTTAAAGATCGCAAGGAAAAAGAATTACAAAAGCTGAATAATGAGCTCGAGGAGAAAGTAAGGATGCGGACGGCTGAGCTTTATGAAGCAAATAAAGAGTTGACTAAAGCCCTTGAAAAAGAAAGAGAAATCAATGAATTGAAATCCAGGATTGTCTTAAACGTATCTCATGGGTTTAAAACTCCACTGACTTCTATTTTGAGCTCTGCTCAGCTGCTACAGATGTATGCTGAAAAAGATCATCCGTTCAAGCAAAAAATCGCCAAGCATGCGATGAAAATTGAAAATTCCGTTCGTGCCTTGAACAATCTGCTCACCAGTGTGCTATTCTTTGGAAAGGCTGATGCGAACAAAATGGAGTTCAAGCCTAAAAAGATGTTTCTGGGAGCTTTTGTCAAGGAGTTGCTGGATACGGTTAAAGCCGGTATTGAGAATGATGTGACCATCAAAACAGAATTGGGTGACCTGCCTAAAACCATTGTTTCGGATAGTGAAATTCTATACCAAACCTTCGAGAATTTACTTTCCAATGCTGTCAAATACTCCAAAGATGGAAGCGAAGTTCTATTTAAGCTGGACTATAGAGATGGGCATCTTCACGGGACGGTGGTAGATAATGGAATTGGAATTCCCAAATCAGAACAAAGCCAGCTGTTTGATCGTTTTTTCCGAGCAAAGAACGTGGGCATAGTGGAGGGCTCAGGTTTGGGTCTTTCTATTGTCAAAAAATGTATAGAAGTCATGGGTGGAGAAATAGATTTTTCTAGCGAGGTGAATAAAGGAACTACCTTTGAAGTGAAAATCCCTGTAAAGTAAGATGTTGATTTCAACCGAAAACATTCAATATTCCCATCCGGGCCAAGCTCCTCTTTCTTTTCCTGACATTCATTTAAAAGCAAATGAAGCTCTCCTGGTTCTTGGTAAATCAGGAAGTGGAAAAACAACTTTACTAAATATTTTGGGTGGTTTGCTAAAGCCTCACAGCGGAAGTGTAAGCATTGATGGCGTGGCTCTGAGCTCACTAGAAGGCTCAAATCTAGATCTTTTTAGAGGTAAAAATATCGGTATTGTATTTCAAAAACCTCACTTGTTAGCTCCCTTGACAGTGGAGGAAAACCTTCAAATGGCTCATTATTTTTCCAAGAAAAAGGGGCAGGAAATCAATCGCTTATTGGATGAGTTGGGCATTGGAGAAAAATCCAAGTCTAGAGTTCAAAACCTGAGCGAGGGAGAAGCACAAAGAGTTTCCATTGCAAGAGCATTGGTGAATTCTCCCAAGTTGATTTTGGCAGATGAACCTACCTCAAGCTTGGATGATGAGAACACTTTTAAAGTTTTGAACCTTTTGCAAACTCAAGCAAAAAAAATAGGAGCAGCTTTAATTATAGTGACTCACGATCAACGGGTTAAAGATCATATTCCTCAATTTATTGAAGTCAAAGGCGCATGAATTTATTTCGATTAAGTTGGAAGTATTTGACATTCAGGCCTCCTTCCACTGGATTGAATGTGATTTTATTGGCATTGGGCCTTGCAATTATTACTGTTTTACTGCTCGTTCAGGACCAGTTTGAAAATAAAATGACCAAGGATGCAGAGGGCATAGACCTAGTGGTCGGTGCTAAAGGCAGTCCACTTCAGCTCATTTTATCTGGGGTTTATCATATAGATTTTCCAACAGGGAATATTCCTTTGGAAGAAGCTAAAAAGCTATCAAGAAGTCGCTTGATTAAAAATATCATCCCCCTTGCCCTTGGAGACAATTATAAAGGCTATCGAATAGTAGGGACCAATCATGATTATCTCGGCCTGTTTGAAGCTCAATTTGATCAAGGAAAAGTTTGGGAACAGCCGTATGAGGTGGTAGTAGGTGCTACTGTTGCTTTAAGGGAGGGTCTCAAAGTTGGGGATACATTTGAGAGCAGCCATGGGATCAGCGTTGGTAGTCATGATCATGAGCACGACTATCAAGTTACAGGGATTCTTGCTCCCAGTGGAAATGTCATCGATAGATTGGTTTTGACCTCCATTGAAACGGTCTGGTATACCCATGAAGAAGAGTCTGAGTCAGAAGATGAAAAGGATCATGCCCAGCTTCATCAGGAAGTTTCTAAAACCGGCTTTCCTGAAGGAGATGAAGCAAAGGAGGTTACTTCTCTCTTGATTCAATACAGAAGCCCAATGGCAGCTGTTCAATTGCCTAGAATGATCAATTCAGGCACTTCTATGCAAGCCGCTTCTCCTACTTTTGAAATGGCTAGGTTATTTGAATTGCTGGGTATAGGTGTAAGTTTACTTCAAGGCTTGGCTTTTGTCTTAATTGGTATTTCGGGCTTAGGAATTTTCATAGCGCTTTATAATTCCTTGAAAGAAAGAAAATACGACTTGGCCATACTTAGAGCAATCGGAGCCTCCAGAGGGCAATTGGTATTTTTGATTTTCTTGGAAGGAATCATGCTTACCAGTATTGGAGCTTTAGTTGGGATTCTTTTAGGCCATAGTTTTTTAGCCGTAATTATTTCACAGAATGAACAGGGAGTTGCTGCCTCGCTAGATGCCTGGATTTTCTTAAAAGGAGAACTTTGGATACTTGTTTATGCGTTAGGGGTAGGTATTCTGGCCTCTCTTATTCCTGCGTGGTCAGCTTATCAAACAAGTATTGCAAAACAATTGACAAAGTCATAACTAGCAGCAGAATTAATTAAACCCATGAAATATTTCAAAACCACCCTATTGACAGGATTGCTTTCTTTAGGTTTCGCAGCTTTCACTTACGCGCAAAGCCCAAATGTATGGAAGAGCCTTTCGGAAGTTACCTATAAAATCAGTGAAGACAACTTTGGGGAGCTTTACGTTCCGGTATTCTCTGATAAAGTGAAGCAGCTGGAAGGAAAAGTAGTGGAGGCGGATGGTTACATTATTCCTTTCGAGGGAATGTTCAAGCCAGAGCATATTATTTTGTCCAGTTTACCACTTGCAGAATGCTTTTTTTGTGGTTCTGGTGGACCGGAAACGGTCATGGAAGTAATGCTGAAAACACCTATCAAATACACCTCAAAAAGAGTGAAGGTAAGAGGGAAGTTGACTCTCAATTCCAAGGACCCTGAAAAGTTGATGTATATTTTGAAGGATGCTACCTTGGTAGATTAGAAAAAAAGGAGCCCTGAAAATTTCAGGGCTTTTGTATTAATAGCAGAGCTCCTTTTCCAATTCTTTAAATTTTTCCAGCAAATTAACGGAAATCGGTCCGGGTTTACCATTCCCTATGGTTCTATCATCAATTTGTGTTACCGGTAATAGAACTTTGGTGGTACTACAGATAAAGGCCTCATCTGCTTCCCATACTTCCTGCAGACTGATAGGTCGAATGGTGACCTGACCTGCTATTTTAATTAAATTTTTTCGGGTAATTCCAAGAAGAATATGCTCACTTGGAGTGATTAGCTCACCATCCTTCACAATAAAGAAGTTGCTTCTGGAGCTTTCACTGATAAACCCGTTCATATGATATAATACATCCTCGGCACCTTGCTTCTTCCACTGAGCCGAATGCCATACTGCAAGTGCATAGTTGGTGGTTTTGATGTCAGCTATTGGACGGACATATTCTAAGGTCAAAAGCTTAACTCCCTTTTCATATTTCTCTTCAGATGGGAAAATTAAGGACTCTGCAAAAATGAATAGTTTACCATCAGCGGGAGAAAAGTGGTTGTCCGAAACTCCACCGCTCAAAACCATTCTCAACCCGCCTTGCTCCAAATCATTCTTTTCGATTAATTGCCCGATGATTTGGCGAAGTTCTTCTCTTGAATAATCTAAAGGAAGAAAGGTCTTTTCTGCTGAAGCAGTAAACCTATCCAAGTAATCCTCCAAAAACAGACCTTGATGATTGACTGTTCTGAAGAAATCAAAAATTCCATATCCCCTGATTAAGCCCAAGTCCATTGGATGGATACTTGCAGTTTGAGTATCTATGATTTTTCCGTCAGCGAAGCAAAATGGTTTCATAATTTTTCATTAAGCTCTAAAATTAAGCAACCTATTTTAATATTTTTGCTGTTTGATAATTTCATTTGAATAAGATTATAAAAAGAAAAAATAGTAACTTTACTTAAATTTTAATCAACTCCATGAACAGATTTATTCCTTTTTTGATTATTGTTATCTTTTTTGTCTCCTGTGGTTCAAGCTTAGAGGAGGAAAACTCAGAAATGAGAGCTAAAGTGATTGCCGTTCACGATGAAGTAATGCCAATGATGGGTAAACTGAAGTCCCTCGAAAAGCGGGCTATCAGCGAGGCTTCCGAATTAGAGGCTGAAAATTCCTCGGATTCTCTTAAAATTCAGGAATTAAAAGCCTTGGCTTATGACCTTGAGCAAGCCTATGAAGCCATGTTTGTTTGGATGAGGCAATATGATAATGAGAATGGTGAACGAAACCCAGAAGAGGTGAAAGTTTATTTGGAAGAACAGATGGAAAAAGTGAAAGTGGTGAATGAGAAAATTACCACTGCTCTGAACAAAGCGGATAAAACACTTAAAGACTAAAGGTTTTCAGGCTTTTCAGAAAGAAATTTTTCCACATCTTTTGAGCTGATTACTCCTTCCTCATTTCCCCAGATATTGTATAAATAAGTACTGATTTGGGAGATCTCTAAAGCTGTGAGCTGGGGATTAGCAGGCATGGCTTGGTTATAAGCTTCTCCATTGACAATGATTTCCCCCTTTTGACCATTTTTCATTATCCAGACACTTCTATGAATACTTTCTTTGAAGTAATCTGATTCATTCAAAGGAGGAATAAGTTTCCCCAGCCCCTTACCATCCTTCTGATGACAATTTGCACAGTAATTTTCATAAAGTGCTTTTCCATTTACGGCATATTTCATCACATCTGGATTAGAAATTTGAGCCAGTGTATTATCCTTATCGGATGATTTGGGAGAGCAGGCAAAAGTGGCTAAAAAAAGAATACCTAATAGAACTCTTTTCATGACCCCAGCAATTTTGGAATATCCTTGATCAGGTTATCCACCTGGTCCGATTTGGTACCGTCATAGACGCCTCTGATGTGGCCTTCCTGATCAACCAAAACAAAAGCCCCACTATGTAGAAAACCTCCCGGTTCATTCTGATCTTCCATTGCAGTTGTCAGATAACTTGTCTGGCCGATTTCATAGATTTTTTGAGGTTCTCCCGTTAGGAAATTCCAGGTTTTCGCATTCTCAATCCCTAGTTTTTCCGCATAATCTTTCAGAACCTCCTGAGTATCATAAGTAGGATCAATAGAGTGACTCAATATCTTAAAATTAGGATTGTCTCCAAATGCCTCGTGAACTCGGAGCATTTCTTTTTTCATGATAGGGCATATAGTAGGGCAGCTAGTGAAGAAAAAATCAGCTACATAGACCTTGCCTTTGACATCTTGATTGGAAATTGTATCCCCTTCTTGATTGATAAAAGCAAATTCAGCAATTTGATGGTAAACAGTATCTCCAGCATCATCGACATGCCAATTTCCCAATTTCGGTAATACTTCTTGTGAACTTTCTTCACTGGCAGGTTTACACTGCCAAAATATCCAAACGCTAACTAAAGCCAGTATTCCAATTCCTTTAATCTTCATGGGTGATTAAGATTTTGATCTATATTTTTTATAAAGCCTGATTCCCAACATGAGCAGAATCCCAAGACCTATTAGGCCTGCAATTCCCCAAACCATACTGAGGGTATTTTTTAATACTATCAGGAAAACTATTGCAAAAAGCAACAGGGTAGAGGCTTCATTCCAAAGTCTTAACTGAGTAGAGCTCCATCGGGTTCGTCCTGCTTGAATTTCTTTGAAAAGTTTATGGCACCCCAAATGATAAGTGTAGAGCAAAACCACAAAACCCAATTTGGCATGCATGAATCCAAGTTCAAGGTACCCCATTCTGTAAGTTAAAACCCAAGTACCAAAAATCAGGGTTAAAATGGCAGAAGGCCAAGTGATAATGTACCACAACCTGGAAGCCATTAAGTCCAATTGAGGTTTTAAGATTTCCCGTTCTGCTTCAGGGCGATCCATGGCTTCTGTCTGGTAGATAAAAAGACGCACGATATAGAAAAGTCCTGCAAACCAGGTGACTACAAAAATGATGTGAAGTGCTTTGATATATTCGAAACCCATTGTCAGAATTTTCGGCTAAATTAAGGCCTAATCCTTTTAACCCCTAAAGTTTTTGAAAAGTACTCGAATTCTATACCTTTTGTTAAGTCTGTCTGTTTTGGCTTTGGTAGTATATATTTTAAAAGAAAGCTTCACTCAGCCCGGATTGGATCGATTTGAGGGGAAATTCGAAGAACTTGGCTTTTATAGAAATGAAAATAATACTGGCCCGGTGCTGAGAATTTACGCGATAAAAGTTTTAAACGAGGAAGGCAACTGGATGAGAGAGTTCGCCGAAATGCAGCCACATACCAAATATGGAAAAACACTGGTTTACTTTTTCTCCCCGGAAGCTCCCTCAAAAATTGATCTTACTCCTAAGTATCCCTATTTTCAAGCAAGTTTAGAACCTTTGGTTTTAGCAAGGTTTGAAAAAAGTCCCATGGGCCAAAGTAAATTCCAAGAAGGTTTTTCACAATGAGAAAAAGAAAGTCCTTAACTGAGTTTAAAAAAGGTGTTTTAGCTGGTGATAGAGTAGTTCTCTCCCAAGCAATCACTCTCGTGGAAAGCAATTTGGAAACTGATTCCAAACTTGCAGGAGATTTGGTTCAAGAGCTATTACCCTACGCTGGTAATTCTATTCGGGTGGGGATTACAGGTGTCCCGGGTGTAGGGAAGAGCACGTTCATTGAGTCATTTGGAAAAATGCTCGTTGATAAAGGAAAAAAGGTAGCAGTACTTGCCGTGGATCCGAGTAGCCAAAAAACCAAAGGAAGCATTCTTGGAGATAAAACCAGGATGGAAAAACTAGCTTCAGATAAAAGAGCTTTCATCAGGCCTAGTCCATCAGGGAGTACTTTAGGCGGGGTAAGTTCCAAAACCCGTGAAGCCATGCTGATTTGTGAAGCGGCAGGCTTTGATGTGATTTTGGTCGAAACTGTCGGAGTGGGGCAATCAGAAATTGCCGTGAAAGGCATGGTTGATTTTTTTCTCCTTTTGATGCTTTCAGGAGCAGGAGATGAGCTCCAAGGGATTAAAAAAGGGATCATGGAAATGGCTGATGGGATGCTAATCAATAAAGCAGACGGAGATAACCTGCAACCTGCGAAAAAGGCTAAAGCTACCTATCAAAACGCTTTACACTTATTTCCATTGGGAGAGAATAATTGGTCTCCTAAGGTTCTGATAGGTTCCTCTATTTCTGGTATGGGTTTGCCAGAATGTTGGCAAATGATTGAAGATTTTCAGAGTAAAATGTTGGGTAATGGATTTTGGGAGAAAAATCGGGCCGAGCAAAGACTCAAATGGCTGGATGATAGTATTCAGGCATTGCTGGGCCGAGCATTTTACATGCATCCTGCTATTCAGAAAAAATTGAACGAAGGAAAAAAACAGGTTTTGGAAGGTGACCTAAACCCAATGAATCTTGCTAGAGAATTAACCTCTCATTTTTTGAAAAAATAAAGCCCCGAATTTTTTCGGGGCCAAATCATTTATTTCATCATAAAGCCAGAAGGGCCTCTTCCTACGTCAAAAGTTCTGACAGTGTTTCCTGATTTATCAAGCACAGTTATAGTGCCATTTCCTTGAAAACCATTAGCATTTGCCACATAAATCTCCTCTTTTGAGGAATCAATTCCAATTCCATAGAAGCCTGAACCTTCATACCATTTTGGCTGTAGGCTTGTTCCAAAAAGAGGCAAAACCCCAATTCCGTCCTCGTAGTTTGGCCATCCCGAACTGGTCAATATATATAAGGTATTAGAATTGCTCAGAGCGATTTTTCCGGTAGCATTTGCAATTGGATACCAATTACTGGTAGCTAGAGTAAAGTTATCCAAATGGAAAGTATAGATAACTACCTCATCTGCTTTGGATGAAAACAGATAAATCTTGCCATCAATTTCAAAAAACTGTGATGGGTTTCCTTCTACTTCAATGCTTTTAACCAATTCCTCTTTTTCAGCATCAATCACCTCTACTTTTCCTTCTTCAGAACCCGCAACTAAAATGAATTTCCCGAAGGAAATCAAATCTTCAGGTTTCCTTGAAACGGCGATCTTTTTGGAAACAGTTCCGCCTAAAGTATTTCTAACTACGGCGATGTATGAGCTGGGAGTATTGAAATTAGCATCATAAGGTCCATAATCAGAGATAAAGAGTTTGCCAGAATTGACAGTCAAGGACCTAGGTTGATCCAAATCTGATGTCACTGCTCCCAAACTTTTGAAGTCTCCGGGGTTGACTATTTCCACCTTGCCGGTGTTGGCAACCAGATACATCTTATCATCTTCATTAACCATATCTTCTAATAATCCAGCAAATGGTCGTCCATTGGCTGCTTCGAAAATATCAGGCTTCAATTCATTGGTGCTTGGATTTAGGTGGTAAACTTCTCCATCGTTGCTTCCAAAAGAACCTTCATTCATAATCAAGATTCCTCTGTCATATTCCCCAAGAGGTCTTTCAGGATCATTTCCTATACAGGAAAAAAGGATGAGTAGACTGACAAATACATGTCCTAATTGCAGTAGTTTAGTTTTCATAGTTGAAAGGATATATTAAAATTGATAGATCTTCCAGGCATGGGTCTCAAATAGATAACCTGGTATTGTGTGTTTAATAAATTTTGGATTCTGACTTGTAGAGGAATTTGAATTTTAGAAATACTAAAACCGGTATAGGATATTCCCAGATCTGCTAGGAAGAATGGGGAAAGCGTTCTAGGATTGTCAGCTGTGATTTTTCGCTCTTCTGTGTAATTTGTTTGAGCCTGAATGGAGAATTTTTGAACTTGAGCCTGTAATGATAGTCCGGCTTGATGTCTTGGGGTGTAAGGGAGTTGCTTCCCCAATGAAGGATCATTTTGAGATATCCCGACCAAGGAGACTGCCCGGTTCAAACTATATTGCCATTGCGAAAACCAATCGACTGCTCCAGTTTTGAACTTCAATGAACCCTGATATTCTACTCCATCAGATCTCACTTTTCTGATATTTTGCGGTGACCAAAAGGAACCTTGAGGCAACCAAATAATCCAATTATCTACATTCATGCTGTAGAAAGTCAAACTTTGAGAAAATGAATTCTTTTTCCAATGAAGACCTGATTCGACATTCCAGCTGTTTTCCGGCAATAATTCCGGGTTGCCTCCAGGTGACCAAAATCTGTCGTTTAATGTGGGAACTTTGAAGCCTCTTCCTGCTGAGATTTTTAACTCAAGACTTTGATTTTTATGTTCTAAAAAAGTCCAATCCAAACCAGCCCCCGGAATAAGCGGAACTAGCTGGTCTCCATATCCCAACTGACGTAGATTCAAGGATAAACTCAGTCTGTTTGTAGGGCTATATTTTGCTGATTGGAATATCTCTAATCGCTCATCTATGGCAGCATAAGTACTGAGATCTCCCTTTACTAATGTGATTCTTGCTCCTGAGTGAAAAGAAAGTTGCTCAGTGGGGAAGTAATCCCAGGCTCCTCCCAGGATGAATTGGGATGTATTGTTCTCAATCCCGTTAAAAATGAGTTCCTCCCGAACTAATCCAGATTGAAATGCGAGAGTGCTTTTTTTCTTGAAAATCTCATAATTCATGGACCATCTCAAAGCTTGGTCCTCTTGAAAGTCCTGAGTAGAAGATCCCATGGGAGGCTGGATTTCCCTTTCAGCTTGATGAAGCCAAATGGAGGTTTTCAGTGATTTATTGTCGGAGATTCTCCAATTCAGATCTGTTACAATCCCCTTTTGAATCACTTGGGCATGATCCTGCTCTTGTATTGGAGTACCGGGCAGGGCTAGATTTCGGAATGGGTATTTATTGGCTGCAAACTGATGATAGATTTTACTTTGTAGGGCTAATTTTTTGCCTGAAATGCCCCCTTTGATATTGGTTTGATAATTTCCGAAACTTGAAAATTCCTGAGAAAGTAAGAGGCTAGACTTTTCTTGAAATCCAGCTTGGGACTTCAGGTTTACACTGCCGCCGATTGCTTCATTTCCCAGAAGAGCACCGGATGAACCAAATTGTAAGCTTGCCTGATCAATGGCAAATACGGGTAACAATGAAAAATCACTTTGTCCGAGAGAAGGACTATTGAGGGGGATTCCGTTCCAAAAAACTGCGGTATGTCCAGCCGAACTCCCTCTAAAGGATGGGGAAGCCAACATTCCAGGCCCATAAGAGCGGATAAAAACCGGACTTTGGTCAGCGAGGAGATCAGCCAAGCTCCTGCTTTGGTAAGCTTCTAAGTCTTTTTGGCTCCACTTAATTGATTTCTGACCCTGCCCAAATCGCTCATAGGCAGGGGATATCACTTCAATTTCTTGAAGCCCAACTGTATCGATTTTTTGGATATCAGATCCAAAAAATGTGAATGCCCACACTAATAAAATCATGCCTAATCGAATCAAAGGTTGAATTCGATCCGGGCTTGAAGAGAAATGGGAAGAAATGAAATAAGAGGGTATACCAAACCCAGTAATTGCATGTCTTCTTCGCTTTTCCTCCGAAAGCACAGAATCAATAGAATCAGGCAGGTCTCCTGGCTTGTCTGACTTTCACTGGCCTTCTCAAACCAAAAAATATGGTTCAATGGCTTTGCTTAGCGAAAGCTTTTCAAATTTCTGAGTAAATCAGAAAAGCGCAGACTTACAGTTGCGGGGACAGCTTCGGTATTTCACCGAATTCCCTATTAATCCCTGATCTAAGTTTTAGATCGGGAACCTGTTTCCGATGCAAACATAGAATCATTTCGAATCTGAAAAAAGCAGTTTGAAAACATTTTTTGTAAAGCGACTGATCTTATCCTTACTTTGAACTTTCAAAAATCAGATTCAGGTGAAGCGAATTCTTTTCTGTAAAATTTTTATTCTATTGATTGTCAGTGTTCTATCCTGTCAAAAAAAGCAGGATGATCAGGTTTTTTTAACTGAAAAAATTAGCCTCTCGTATGCACAAGGTTTTGAAATTGAAAAAGGGGATGGCTTTTGGGTTCTTACAGTGACTCAACCATGGACCGGTGCAGAGGAGAGTTTTACCTACTTAGTACTTGAAGAAAATCAAACTCAACCAGAAGGCGAATTTGATGGTATTATCCAATTACCCATCCAACATATTGTCTTGACATCGACAACCCAGATTCCTCATTTGGATCTTTTGGGGCAAACCTCCAAACTCAGAGCCTTCCCTAATCTGGATTTGATTTCATCCCCCAAAGTATGGGAAAGAATTGAGCAAGGGGAAGTACAAGATTTGGGTTCAGCTCCTTCCGCCAATATTGAGTTGATTTTGGATTTAAACCCGGATTGGGTGATGATATCCACTTTGGGGGAGGATTTGAAAAGTTTACAACTGCTAAAAAATGCAGGAATCTCTACTCCGATTAATGGGGAGTATGTAGAGCAGCATCCCTTGGGAAGGGCTGAATGGATCAAATTTACAGGAGTATTACTGGGTGATTATCACAAATCTTTGGAAGTATTTGAGGCTATTGAGAAGGATTATCTAGAGGCTCTGGAATTGGTGAAAGAAATAGAAACTACCAAGCCAACTGTGCTTTCCGGAGTGTTGTATCAAGATATTTGGTATGCTCCCGGGGCGGATAGTTGGGGAGCCAAAATTCTTCAAAATGCAGGAGGAGAGTATATATTTGGTGATAAAAGCGGCACTGGGAGTTTGCAATTGAATTATGAATTTGTATTGGATCAAGCCTTGAATTCTGATTTCTGGATAGGTTCGGCTGATTTTTCTAACTTGGAAGAAATGGGTAGTAATGAGCCCCGATATCGGTCTTTTGCTGCATTTCAGAAAGGGAATGTCTTTACCTATACGGCTAAAAAGGGTCCTAAAGGAGGATTAGAATACTTTGAATTAGGCTATATGCGGCCAGATTGGGTTTTGAAGGATATTATCAAAATCCTTCATCCGGAATTGCTTCCAGATTACGAACTTTATTTCTATACCCGATTGGATGAGAAGTAGCCGAAACAGTTTTCTTTTGATCGTAGCAGTAGTTGTCTTAGTACTGAGCCTTTTTCTGAATATTAGTTTGGGATCTGTTACTATTTCAACTGGAGAATTATTGGACGGTCTTTTTTTTAACAAGTGGGAGAGGGCATCTTTTGAACAAATTATTTTGAATTATCGCTTTCCGAAGGCGATTGTTGCTGTTTTAGCTGGCATTGGACTCAGTATTTCCGGGCTTCAAATGCAAACATTTTTTAGGAATCCATTAGCAGGTCCTTATGTGTTGGGAATAAGTTCCGGGGCAGGTTTTGGGGTTGCCATTTTGATTTTGGCAGGATCAATTTTTGGTTTTGCTTCCACTGCCATCAGTCCTTGGGCCACTGCTTTTGCTGGGACATTGGGAGCTGGGTTGATTTTAGCATTAGTAAGTTTAGTAGCTTGGAGAGTCAAGGATAGCATGACTTTATTGATTGTTGGGATCATGTTTGGAGCTGCGGTTTCTGCTATCATCTCTGTTTTGGCGTTTTTTTCCGGAGCCGAGGCATTGAAACTTTATACCATCTGGTCTTTAGGTAGCTTAGGTGGTTTAGGTTGGAATCAGGTTGGTCTATTATCGTTTGTGGTGTTTCTGGGTTTGATTCCGGTGATATTTTCTATCCGATCTTTCAATGCATCTCTTTTGGGAGAATCTTATGCAGAAAGTATGGGAGTTAATCCAAATAGATTGCGTTGGTTGATGATTGGCAGTACGGGATTACTCGCTGGGGCAATTACGGCTTTTTGCGGTCCTATTGCCTTTGTCGGGATTGCGGTGCCGCATTTGGCCAGGATAGTTTGGAAAACTTCCGATCACAGGATATTATTCCCGGCATCAGGTATTTGTGGGGCTATTTTATTGTTGCTCTGCGATGCAGTAGGGCAGCTTCCAGGTTCTGCTCAAAGCTTGCCAATCAATGCTGTAACTTCCTTGATTGGGGCTCCTTTAGTGATAGGCTTGGTTCTTCGAAAAAACTTCAGCAAAGAGTTCTGATATGAGAAGAGAAGTAATTGTTGGTGCTAATTTGTCTTTGGGTTACCAAACCGGTAAATCCCGTAAAGAAGTGTTGCAAGGAATAAACTTCAAGCTTTTTTCCGGACAACTCACCTGTTTATTGGGCCCTAATGGGGTGGGTAAGTCAACCTTGATCAAAGCGATTATGGGAAGACTTCCCGTTTGGGAAGGATCATTGACTGTTCAAGGCAAATCGATTAATCACTTCACACAGAAAGAACTTGCAAAGAATCTAGCAGTTGTGCTGACAGAGCCTTTTATTCCGGGGAATATGACCGTTACTCAACTAGTCAGCTTGGGCAGAACTCCTTATCTGAAATGGTCTGGATATTTATCAGATTTGGATAAAAAGGCAGTGTACAAGGCGATTGAGGATACAAAAATAGCATACATCCAACATGAGAGGCTTTCCGATCTGTCTGATGGGCAACGCCAAAAGGCTTTTATAGCTAGAGCCCTAGCTCAGGATGCACCGATCATGGTTTTGGACGAACCCACAGCGCATTTAGATTTAGTAAATCGCTACGAGATTATGCAATTGCTCCGTGAGATATCGCTTCAAAAGGGAAAGAGCGTCTTGGTAATTACGCATGATTTGGATATTGCTTTAGAGAGTTCTGATCAGATTTGGTTGATGAACTGCGGAGAGGATCTGGTTAAAGGACTCCCTGAAGACTTGGTGATTTCAGGTAAAATCAATCAATTATTTCCTCAGGAAAAATTCGAGTTCAATACCCAAAGAGGAAGGGTTGAGATTAAAAGCCAGCCTGCGACTTTTAATGTTGAAGGATCTCAGGAATTGATTTTTTGGTTACAAAAGGCCTTGAAAAAGGCGGGAATCTATGAATTGGACGGACAGGTAAGAGTCCAGAATAATCCTTTCTCAATTTTTTTCATGGAAAAGGAATTTGATTCTTTGGAATCATTTATAGATAGTTTAAGGGTTGGTATTAAGTAAGTTATTATCCCTATAGAAAAAGTAGAGAATTGTATTTCTGAATCACTTTTTTTATATATTTGTCACACTAATTATTTGTATGACACAAGAGCAATTCGCAAAATATTCCTTCCTACTTGACCGTACAGCACGAAAGGTCAAGCAGTACGCTCAGCAGCAGTTTAAGCAGGGAGATTTTGATGTGACTGTCGATCAATGGTTAGTTTTGAAAAATTTATCGGAGCATGGCTTACTTAGTCAGACTGAGCTTGCGAATTTGGTGTTCAAAGATCATCCTACTTTGACGCGAATTATCGATTTACTTTGCAAGAAAGGCTATGTTGAGCGAATCCCCCATCCTCAGGACAGACGGAGTTTTCAGCTTCATCTGACGGATTCTGGGGTGGCTAAAGTGACTTCGCTGAGACCAAAAATTCTGGAGATTAGAGAAAAGGCTTGGGAAAATCTAAACGAGAATGATTTTGACGAGTTTAAGAGAATTCTGAATACAATCTATCAGAATTTGGATGGTCAGGTGATGGAAGAATAATAATTAGTGTACTAATAGTATTTATACGAACAATTTGAATTTAAAGGGGTTTTCCCATAAAGTTTATACAAGATGATTCATACTGATATTTGCATCATAGGAGCTGGACCGGTCGGTTTATTCGCAGTATTTGAGGCAGGATTGCTCAAAATGCGATGTCATTTGATTGACGCCCTACCACAAGTAGGTGGTCAGTTATCCGAAATTTATCCTCAGAAACCTATCTATGATATCCCGGGATATCCTGAAGTTAAAGCTCAGGAGCTAGTGGATAACCTGATGGAACAGATCAAGCCATTCTCTCCAACTTTCACTTTGGGAGAAAGAGTGGACCACTTGGATAAGCAGGAAGACGGAAGCTTTGTGGTGACTACCAGCGATAAAACTCATATTCACGCAAAAGTGATCGTGATTGCCGGCGGTTTGGGATGCTTCGAACCAAGAAAGCCTGTTTTGGAGAATTTGGATGCATTTGAGGGAAAGGGAATCACTTATATGGTGAAAAATCCAGAAACCTTCCGTGATAAGAAAGTAGTGCTTGCTGGTGGAGGCGACTCTGCTTTGGACTGGACTATTTTCCTTTCCAATGTTGCGCAAAAAGTAACTTTGGTGCACAGAAATGAGACATTCAGAGGTGCGCCTGATTCTGCTGCGAAAGTATTCGACCTAGCCAATCAGGGTAAAATTGATTTGATCCTTTCGGCTAATTTGAAAGAAGTTGGTGGAAACGGAAAGTTGAACTCAGTGACTTTGGAGGATAAATCCAAAGCTGAAATCAAAATCGACACAGATTATCTTATCCCTCTTTTTGGATTAAGTCCGAAATTGGGTCCAATCGCAGATTGGGGATTATCAATTGATAAGAATGCGATCGAGGTAGATACAAGAGATTATTCTACCGGTGTGGAAAGAATATATGCCATTGGAGATATCAATACCTATCCAGGTAAATTGAAATTGATCCTTTGCGGATTCCACGAGGCTGCTATTATGATGCATTCTGCCTTCAAATATGTTTATCCTGATCAAAAATTGAGCTTTAAATACACTACGGTCAATGGTGTAAACTCATTTTAATGCTATTTTTGCGCCATGGTAAATTTCATTGTAGAAGATAACGACGGTAATCGTCAGCCTGTCGAAGCTCCAGATGACATGGGTTTCAGCCTGATGGAAATTCTAAAAGCATCTGATTATCCTGTATTGGCAACCTGTGGAGGGATGGCTCTTTGTGCTACTTGTCATGTTGAAATTTTGGAAGGAAAAGATGGCTTGGGGGATGCAACTGATGCAGAACTTGACCAGTTGGAAAACCTGCCTGAATATTTTCCAACTTCCAGGCTTGCTTGTCAAATAAGAATTTCTGACGTTTTGGAAGGAGCCGTAATTAAGCTCAGAGGAGAAGACGTCGTCTAGTATATTTATACTCAACTATTCGAAACCACTCAGAAATGAGTGGTTTTTTTTATTAATTTTTTCGGATATTGACTAAAGATTAAACCTAAGTATCATGAGATTTCTTTTATTATTCTTCCTTTTAATCCCTGTAGTAGGCTTTTCTCAAATCACAGACGAACAAAAAATAAATTCTGTCGCAATCAATCAAGTCATCAATGATTATAAAAAGGCAAGAGAAACTGGGGATTCGGTTTTATTAAAATCCATTTTCACAGAAGATATTGATCAATTGGTGTCCAGTGGTGAATGGCGCAATGGGGCAGCTGAAGCAATTTCAGGGATGGTAAAAAGTTCGGTGAATAACCCTGGATCTAGAGTTTTGAAAGTTGAAAAGATTAAGTTTTTGTCCAATGAGGTGGCTATGGTAGACGCGAGGTATCTAATAGATCAAGCGGACGGAACTCAAAGGAAGCTATGGAGCAGCTTTATATTGGTGAAGAAGAAGGGGAAATGGTTGATTTCAGCTATTAGAAATATGGACCCAAGGGATTGATCTGAAATTTTCTTTCAAAAATTTTTCGAGATTTGATGTATCACTTTTTTCAGATACTTCGTATTGAAGTTAGTTTTTAAGCACTATTTATGAAAAGGTATATCGTCATTCTATCGGTTTTAATTTTATCCTCTTGCCAGCTTTTTGAATCTGAAAACAGAGTTTATACGCTGGAGGAATTGGAATTGCTTTATGCTGAAATCAAGCAGATGGCAGAATCCGAAACCTGCAACAATTCAAATGACTGGGGGTATGTTGCCTTAGGGAGTAAACCCTGCGGTGGGCCATGGGAATATATTGCTTATTCCAAGAAAATCAACGTGGATGATTTTTTAAAGAAGGTCAAACAATACAATCAATTGCAGGCTGAAGACAACAAAAGGAATAATCGTTTTTCGGATTGCATGTATGTAGCTGAACCAAAGGGAGTACGTTGTGAAAATGGAAAACCTATTTTGATTTACCAGAACTAATCAAAAAGCTTAACCCCCAGAGTTAATTCCAATTGGATAGGCTGTTGGATTTTTTCCTCTATTTCTTCTTTGATCTCTTTAAAATCCTGATTGTTCAATTCATGGTCAGATAGAATAGTCACAGAAAGGCGTAAAGGGCTAAGGCCTATTACCTTTACATCTCTTAATAAACCATGAGGTATTTCTTTTCCACTCAATTGTTGAATCAGTTGATTTTCCCGAACCATTTCTCTAAAGCTCAAGACTAATGGTGCCGTCACCAAAATTAAAATCCCCACACTGATCAAAATTCCTTTCTTAGCTAGGCGGAATGGACTAAATCCAAGAAGCATAAATGTCAATGCTGCAGCCATTACTATCCCGGCTAAGTTCGTTCCGAGTAACAGGGATGCTCCCCAGAACACATTCCAGTTTCCCCATCCCAATCCTATTCCAGCCACGGCTAAAGGTGGAACTAATGCAACGGAAATTGCAACTCCTGCCAATGTTTTGGCTATTTCTTCTTTGGAGTGAGCATATGCTCCTGCTATCCCTGAAGCCACAGCAATCCCCAAGTCCAATAAATTAGGCCTAATTCGGGCTAATATCTCAGAATTCATGGTTTTGAGCGGAGTAAGCCAAGTGATAAATACAGCAAAAATGATCCCCAAAACCACTCCCCAAAATATGGTGATCAGGCTATTTTTGATGAGAATTTCATCTTGTCTCAAAGCGCCCATAGCCAAGGAAATAATGGGTCCCATCAAGGGTGCCAAGATCATAGCTCCGATTACCACCGGACCTGAATTTCCGAAAAGTCCAAAAGTTGCGATCATGGTGGACAAGGCCATGAGAACCAGATAAGTGGAGGAGGTTTGAGAATTTTGTTTTAATAAAGTGAATAGCTCCTTGAACTCTTCAGAAGTTGCGTGCCTCACCCAAGGAAGGTATCCTTTGGTGAGCTCCATCCTCAATTTTCCCATTGGTAAAGAAGAGACATTGAGCTCTTTCTTCTTATCCTCCTTTTCTTTAGTGGAATCGAAATCCGAGAATATTCTTGCTTTATTTTCGGAAATTCCCAATTCCAGTTTTCCGGATTTATTCTCTTGACCATCCGAAGCGAAAGTAAATTCCTCCTCACTTTCTATAGTCATCTTCTCAGTGGATATATAGCTCAAAAAGTCTGGGATTGCACTTCCTTTAATTGGGAAAAAGAGGTTTTGAAGACCAAAACGAATGATTGAAAAAAGGCTTTTGGGGGCCAAAATAATTACATGCATCAAGCCTTCATTCAATCCTGAATCTTTGATGACTCGTTTGAAAATCAGGTTGCTCTCACAATGCGAAACTGCCAAGATGCCCATGGCAGCAATCTCAATGGTTTTTTCTTCTTCTTTTCCGTAGGTGATTTTATAACTTTTCAATTTTACTCTTCTGAAAAGTTTTAGAAACCTTCGAAATCGTTCTTTTAGGTTTTGAAAAAAGTTATTTTCAAAAGAATCATACAAGATGCTAAGGGATTCTCCGATGACCAGGGAATTCATACACAACTCCCCATTGATTTCAAGTAAATCAAATACCTCTACTTCCTCTGCCTCAAGAAAGTGATTAAATGCTTTTTCTTTGGAAGATGCTACTCCCAAAGTTTTGGCGATTAGGATGAGTTCAGGGTGGGGGAGAAAAGCAATGGATGGACTATTTTCGTTTGCCTCTTCAATAATCTTTTTGCTTTGCTCATCACTGACCCAAAACAAAATGTTATCCTTTGAAGAATAGTCTTGAAGATTAAATTGATCAAATGGAAGATTGGATTGAGGTTGAACTTCCAATTTCTCAAAAAAGGAATTTTGATCTTCCTCAGGAAGATTTTGATCAAAAACTAATACGAAATCCCGCATACTTAAAAATAGCTATTGTTTAGCTGAATACTAGTAGATACTCTAAAAAACAACAGCCCTCCGAGGAGGGCTGCTTATTATTCTTCCAGAAGTTTTTCGAGAATTTTTGTCGCAGCTTCAGAAAGCACTGTTCCCGGGCCAAAAACTGCCGAAACCCCCTTGTCAAAAAGAAATTGATAATCTTTGGCAGGAATTACCCCTCCGGCTACCACCATAATATCCGGTCTGCCAAGTTTTTTCAATGCCTCTATCAATTGGGGAATCAGAGTCTTATGTCCTGCGGCCAGAGAAGAAGCACCTACAATATGCACATCATTTTCTATGGCTTGTTCCGCAACTTCCTCTGGTGTTTGAAATAATGGTCCTATGTCGACGTCAAACCCCAAATCGGCGAAGCCTGTTGCGATGACTTTCGCACCTCTATCATGTCCATCCTGCCCCATTTTGGCTACCATGATTCTTGGTCGCCTTCCTTCCAGTTCGGCGAACTGATCAGAAAGGGCAATTGCTTTTTTAAACGATTCCTGATTTTTCACTTCTGCTGCATAAACACCGGTGATAGATTTGGTTTGGGCCTGATGCCTTCCGAATATTTTCTCCATAGCCATGGAAATTTCCCCTAAAGTCGCTCTTTTTCTCGCTGCATCCACTGCTAGTGCCAAGAGATTTCCGTTTCCACTTTGCGCAGCTTCCGTGATAGCCTCTAATGCACTTTCGACTTCAGATTCGTTTCGTTTGGACTTAATCTGATTGATTCGTTGAATTTGAGATTCTCTTACAGATTGATTGTCTACTTCCAATAGCTCAATCTCAGATTTTTCATCAACCTGATATCTATTTACTCCAACAATGATGTCTTTTCCACTATCTATTCTCGCTTGTTTTTTTGCGGCAGCTTCTTCTATTCTAAGTTTTGGTAACCCTGCTTCTATAGCTTTTGCCATACCACCTAAGCCTTCTACCTCTTCGATCAGCGTCCAGGCTCTTTCCACCAGTTGATCAGTCAGATATTCTACATAATAGGAGCCACCCCAAGGGTCAACCACATCTGTGATTCCTGTTTCTTCCTGCAAAACCAACTGAGTGTTTCTGGCAATTCTTGCTGAGAAATCAGTGGGTAAGGCAATGGCTTCATCCAGCGAGTTGGTGTGTAAAGATTGAGTATGCCCCATAGCTGCACCCAAGGCTTCCACTGCTGTTCTTGTTACATTATTGAAAGGATCTTGCTCTGTCAAGGACCATCCGGATGTTTGACAGTGTGTTCTAAGAGCTAATGATTTTTCATTTTTGGGATTAAACTGCTGGACAATTTTAGCCCAGAGTAACCTGCCTGCTCTCATTTTGGCGATTTCCATGAAATAATTCATTCCGATTGCCCAGAAAAATGAAAGCCTTGGTGCGAAATCGTCAATGTCCAAACCTGCCTTTACTCCGGTTCGCAGGTATTCCAGTCCATCTGCCAAAGTGTAGGCCAGTTCCAAATCGGCAGTTGCGCCAGCCTCCTGCATGTGATAACCTGAGATTGAAATGGAGTTGAATCGAGGCATTTTTTGAGAGGTAAACTCAAAAATATCCGCGATGATTTTCATGCTAGGCTGGGGAGGGTAGATATAGGTGTTTCTCACCATGAACTCTTTCAAAATATCATTTTGAATGGTTCCGCTTAATTTTTCAGGAGAGACGCCTTGTTCTTCAGCGGCGACAATGTAAAATGCCATGATAGGAACCACAGCACCATTCATTGTCATGGAAACTGACATTTGATCCAATGGGATTTGATCAAATAGGATTTTCATATCCTCGACAGAGTCAATGGCAACTCCAGCTTTTCCAACGTCTCCAACTACTCTGGAGTGGTCAGAATCATAACCTCTATGAGTAGCCAAATCAAAGGCCACCGACAGTCCTTTTTGCCCAGCCGCTAAATTTCTTCTATAAAAAGCATTGGATTCTTCTGCTGTTGAGAATCCGGCATATTGTCTAATAGTCCAAGGACGCATCACATACATTGTACTGTAAGGTCCCCTGAGATAAGGCGGGATTCCAGCTACAAAGTCCACATGAGCCAATTTAAGAGTAGCCGGATCGAATGTAGGTGGTACCTGAATTTGTTCAGGAGAATCCCATAAACTCTCAAGAGAGGTGTCATTACCTATAGATGGATTTTTCCAAGAGTTAAAATCTGGTCTCATGAGTGATTTTGGGTTTCTAATAAAGCAGTTGCTCTTGTTTCAATTAATTCACTTTCCTCTTCTGAAAAATCCTTTGCAGGAAGATTATCGATGAGTTTTCCCTGAGCTTTGAATTTATTGGCTCCGATTTTAGAAATCTCTGAATTGCTAACAGCTTCCTGAGTTTTCAGTCGCTGAGCTCGAATTTGTTGGTGGATCTGTCTTTCTTGAAAAGCTTTCTCCCAACCGCCTTCATTTTCTATTTCAGCTATCCTGTTTTGAACAGCATCTTCAATTTGCTTCTGAAGTTTTTCCAAGTAGTAAGAACCAGCTGATGGGTCCATTACTTTATCTAAATAACTTTCCTCTTTCAAAATCGAAGAGATGTTTCTAGCAACCCTTTTTTCCAAGTTACTTGCATCTCTTCCTTGGATGGGTCTGACCCAAATACAATTGCAGCCGCCCAATATCCCTGAAATTGCTTCATAGCTGTCTCTGATTAGGTTGGTATTTTTATCAATCAGGGATTTACTCCAAGTGGAAGTGGATACTAAAAGCTGAAGATTCGATGGGTTTGACTCGATCTCAAATTTCGCCCCAATCATCGCCCAAATCTTTCTTAAGGCTTTCAATTTGGCGATTTCAGGAAAATGGTCTCCGGCTACTGTGGAGTGAATTCCAATTCTTGAAAAGACATCTTGAAGAGTACTTTTCTCATCTGAAATAGAGCTCATGAATTCAATCAATTCGCCAAAACCATAGCTTAGTTCCTGAATTCCTGTTCCACCGCTATTTCTATATCTGGCAAAATTCAGAACTAGTGGAGAAAAGTTAGGGTAGCTTTTCCAATTGTTAAACTCAGAATCGAAATACTTTACTGACTCTGATAACCTAATTTTTGATCCAAATACTTCATCAAATGGAGAGTTCAAAAAACCTCCCTGGAGCTCGGTTGCTGCAAGCTCTATAGTTGAAATGTATTCAAAAAAGGTCTTCCTTACCTCTCGCGGATTTTTTTCAGGAAGAATATAAAGGCTGATATATGGAAGCAGAATATCCTTTAATATTTTCTCCCAGTCCTCATTTCCTGATGCATGGATAATTAAGGCATCGGCTCCATTCTGAAGTACTTCTAATATTTCTTTATTGGCAATGCTGGAATCTGAAGGATAAATGGAAACGGCATTAAACCACAGCCTCGGACTTAATCCGGGGATCTGAGACGGAGGGTGGAAAGTCATCGGTTGAGGATTAGAATCCAAATCCTCGGAATGATAAATAGGTTGCTGGGAGATTTCTCCCCAAACCTTTTTTACCAGGGTTTTTTCAAAATCTTTTCCTTTTAGATCCTGATGGATTTGTTCTAGCCAATCATTTTTACTTTTGACTGGAAATGGATAAAAATCAGGGCGTATCATATTTGGGTTTTGTATTGTAATGAGAAAGGCCTTTGCCTTCATCTTGGTCTCCAAAAATAATTAAATGTGAGGGTAAACCCTAAAACCATAAAATAGATTGACTATCTAAATATAAGTTGTTGAATATCAGAGAAACTTTTGAGTAAATATGGCTTTTAGAAGCAAGTCATTGGCTTTTTCACTAGTAAAAGTTCAATTAGATAATTTTAGGTGAAGTCAAAAAATATTCGAAATAACTTTACTATGCCTAAAATTTAACTTTTTCAACCTAAAATGGATTTTTTATTTAAATGATTTTTGTACAAATTTGACACCCTTGTACGAATCCGTCCGGGTCATTGTTTTTTAGAAACCTTCTCAAATGAGTTCAGAAGCTAGCGCAGTTTGGAATGAATGTTTACGTGTCATAGAACAACACGTGAATGAGCAGAGCTTTTCAACTTGGTTTAAACCGATCAATCCGGTTAAACTAGAAGGGACGAGTCTGACCATTCAGGTCCCCAGTCAATTCTTTTACGAATGGTTGGAAGATAATTACATTCAAGAATTAAAGCTTGCTATCAAAACCGTCTTAGGTCAGGGAGGTAGATTGGAATATGCGGTAGTAGTTGATCGTGGAAATTCTTCCAATCAGCCCTATGTAGTTTCATATCCTCAAGGAAATCACGGGAATAAAAAACAGGGTAATCAAGCTAACTCTGCCACGGAGCAAAAAGTGACGCCTTTCGAGATGCAATCTTTGGGTGCCGAAGCTTTGACTCAAAGCAACCTGAATCCAAATTACACCTTCAATACTTATATAGAAGGCGATTGTAATAGATTGGCTAGATCTGCAGGATTTGCAGTAGCGACAAAACCGGGGATCACCTCTTTCAATCCGCTCATGGTATATGGAGGAGTTGGATTGGGTAAAACGCACTTAGTACAAGCTATTGGGAACGAAATAAAAAACGGTCCTGAGGATAAGTTTGTCCTTTATGTTTCCTCCGAGAAATTCGTGAATCAATTCATGGATTCCATCAAAGACGGGAATGTGAAAAGCTTCACCAACTTCTACATGCAGGTAGATGTGCTGATCATTGATGATATTCAGTTTTTGGCTGGAAAGGATAGAACGCAGGAAATGTTCTTCCACATTTTTAATCACCTGCATCAAAGTAAGAAGCAAATTATCATGACTTCCGATTGTCCTCCAAGAGATTTGAAGGGACTGGAAGAGCGATTGCTTTCGAGATTTAAGTGGGGCTTAACTGCAGATCTGCAGATGCCTGATTTCGAAACGAGAGTTGCGATTATCAGAAGAAAAATGCAGTCAGAGGGAATTTTCATCCCGGATGATGTAGTGGAATATCTGGCTTATACGGTAGATACCAATGTTAGAGAGCTGGAAGGAATTCTAATTTCACTAATTGCACATGCTTCTTTGAATAGAGTAGAAATCAATCTTCAGTTGGCTAAAACCGTGATGAAAAATATCATCAAGGATATAGAAACTGAAGTTGGGATAGATTTTATTCAAAAAACTGTCTCTGAGTATTACAGCATCAATCAAGATGACTTAAAGGCCAAAACCAGGAAAAAAGAAATTGTTGTAGCGAGACAGGTTGCGATGTATTTTTCAAAGGAGTTTACCAACCATTCTTTAAAGTCCATAGGCTATCATTTTGGAGGTAGGGACCACTCTACAGTTATTCATGCTGTTCAGACAGTAAATGATATGATTGAAACGGACAGTACTTTTAGAAATGCTGTCAATGAGCTCAAGAAAAAATTCAAAATGCGCTCTTACTAAGGTTTAGTTTAGAATCTTATCGATAGTTTCCTCAAATTTCCCTAAAGCTGGAATATACCTTTTCTGAATGTTCTCCAAGAATTTACCTTGAGTGTCTATTGGATAAACTGGATTGTATTGAATTCGGTCTATGACCATGTCCAGCCAAACTTTTCCATCATCAATCAAATCTGCATGAAATGCTTCAATAGTAGCATCTCTTGAACCTGAAAAAGGTCCTTTTCCCTGCTTCTCAAAATATTTCTGAATCACCTTCAAAGCCAATTCATGAGTTACCTCAAAACTCATGATCAATTCTCTGGACTGAGAGTCTGTGAGTTTGGCAAAATCAGCCCTGTGGGCAAAATTATTCAAATCTTCTAAGGCTGCTTGATATTCTTTGAAGCAATCTTCGCAGGATTGAGGGAGAGATTTCATAAGTCTTAAGCTTTCTTCAAGATAAAAATTTAATCTGAAAAGGCAGAAAAAATTCAGGAGGGTATTTCCCTCCTGAATTGAAATTATCTAACTGTGTAACTCTGCATGAAGGGTTGTCCATTAGGCGCAACACCCTCGATTAGTAATCTTCCGCTATACTCTTCAAGATATTTTCCTACCGCTTTTGGGTCCTTGGCAGGTTCTCTATTGATTTGAGTAATCACAAACCCATCTCTCAGTCCCAAATCTCTTAAATACCCTCTGGATAAGGCTGATATTTTGATTCCAAACTGAATTCCCAGCCTGTCTTTTTCAATTGTATTTACAGCCTCAAGTCTAGCTCCTAAAAGCTTTGAGCTGTAAAATTCTCTTTTGAGAACTCCAGTGCCTCCTTCCAGATTTTGAAGTGTTAGAGTACCTGTCTTTACTTCGCCATTCCTTATGAAGGTAACCGCCAGTTTATCCCCTGGATAATAATAGGAAAGTGCTTCTTCAAAGCTTCCCATTCCGGTGATAGGCTGATTGCCTAACTGAGTAATCACATCATTTCTCAGAAGTCCCGCTTGGTCTGCTGCACCCTGCTTCACTACATGAGTCACAATCACCCCGTCCAGTGATTTGATTTTCATTTCCTCAGCGAGTTCTGGCGTAATCTCTACCGCGTCAATTCCCGGAATTGCTTTTTGTACTTCTCCATATTGGATCAGGTCATTGGCAACTTTCATGGCAATATCCACCGGAACAGCGAAGCCATATCCGGTATAAGAACCAGTGCGGGAAAGAATGGCAGTATTGATGCCTACTAGCTCTCCTTCCACATTGACAAGTGCTCCTCCTGAGTTTCCTGGGTTAATTGGTGCATCTGTTTGAATAAAACTTTCCAATGGAAAATCTCCACCAAGGATATTGATCTGCCTTTCCTTGGCTGAAACGATTCCTGCCGTGACCGTGGAGGTAAGGTTAAAAGGGTTCCCAACAGCAATTACCCATTCTCCAATTTTGAGGTTTCGGGACGATCCTCTTTTGATAGCGGGAAGATTTTCTCCCTCTATTTTCAGAACAGCGATATCGGTATTTTTATCTGTTCCTACCAGTCTAGCTTGATAAGTTCTCTTCTTATGAACCACCTCAATGGTCTCTGCCCGATCAATTACGTGGTTATTGGTAACAATGTATCCGTCTTGGGAAATTATCACTCCGGAGCCAGTACTTACCTGTTGGGTAGGACCAGTGCCGAAGAAATAATCAAACATGCTATATCTCCTTGGGTCACTTCCTGAAAAATTCTTGATGAATACTACTGACTCAGTACTGTTTTCAGATGCTGTTACAAAAGAAACCGGAGGATTAGTCTGGTAGCTTTGGACAGCTTGAGTATTGTTTCGAGAAGTAAATTGTGTTTGTTCTGTCAGTGGCTCTTTTTGGTCAAAATCATCCCTGCTTGGTTCTGATATTTCCAGAGAAGTCCAGAAAGCAGCTCCTGCCAGACCTGCCAGAAAGGAAATCCCGGTAGTTTTGAGAATATTTTCCATGCCTTTTCTTTTAACAATTTGACGTCCTTTTTCCATTTAGGGTAAGAATATTCACATCTTTTAAGATGGAAATCCCTCAAAAATTTTTCCATTGATTAAAAACTGACGATTTGTACAAGGAAAAGTCTAGGCATCTTGTAATTTTGTCAGCCTATGGATTAAACCTTCCCAAATTTAGAAGGTTGTTTTCCTCAAAAGTAAAACTGAATGAAAGAAGCGAAGCGCGTAGCCATCCTGGGTAGCACCGGCAGTATTGGTACACAAACCCTGGAGGTGATTCGTCAGCATCCCGAGGACTTTGTCGTCGAGGTTCTAACTGCCCAGAATAATTGTGATTTATTGATTACCCAAGCATTGGAGTTTATGCCTAATGCTGTGGTAATCGGCAATGAGTTGAATTATCAGAAAGTGAAGGAAGCACTTCTTCCTCATGATATTAAAGTTTTTGCCGGCCAGAAAGCCATTGCCCAAGTCGTGGAAATGGAGACCATTGATGTGGTGCTTACCGCTTTGGTAGGTTATTCCGGGCTAATCCCTACTGTTAATGCCATTAAGGCTGGAAAGCAAATAGCTTTAGCCAATAAGGAAACTTTGGTGGTGGCGGGAGAAATTATCACCCAACTAGCCAAAGAAAATGGGGTCAATATATATCCTGTAGATTCAGAGCATTCGGCGATTTTCCAATGTTTGGTAGGGGAATTTCATAATCCTATAGAAAAAATCATTCTTACAGCTTCAGGAGGTCCTTTCAGAGGCAAAGACAGGGCTTTTTTAGAAACTGTCACGAAGGCTCAGGCTTTGAAGCATCCAAATTGGGACATGGGAGCGAAAATCACCATTGATTCAGCTTCTTTGATGAATAAGGGCTTGGAGGTGATCGAGGCAAAATGGCTTTTTGGGATTCAGACCGAGCAAATTGAGGTGGTTGTCCATCCTCAAAGCATTGTTCATTCTTTGATTCAATTTGAAGACGGATCTATCAAGGCACAACTTGGTTTGCCTGATATGCGTATTCCCATTCAGTTTGCTTTGAGCTATCCTCACAGATTGAAAAGTGATTTTGAAAGATTTGACTTCCTAAAGTATCCTAATTTGACTTTCGAGCAACCTGATTTAAAGACCTTCAGGAACTTACAGTTGGCTTTTGATGCTTTAGCTAAGGGAGGAAATGCTCCATGTATTCTCAACGCGGCAAATGAAATTGCTGTGGCAGCATTTCTTCAGGATGAAGTAGGATTCTTGGAGATGTCGGACTTGATAGCAGAAACTTTGGAAAAAGCTCATTTCATATCTCACCCGAGCCTGGAAGATTATGTGGATACGGATCAGCAGGCAAGAGAAATTACAGAAACATTAATTAAGCGTAAAGTATAATGGATACATTGATTATGGTGGGCCAATTGCTGCTGGGATTGTCAATCTTGGTAGGCTTACACGAATTGGGTCACTTATTGACTGCCAAAATGTTTGGCATGAGAGTAGAAAAATTTTCTATTGGGTTTCCTCCGAAAATTGCAGGATTCCAATGGGGTGAAACTGAATATTCAATAGGAGCAATTCCTTTGGGTGGTTTTGTGAAAATATCCGGAATGGTGGATGAATCCATGGATACTGCCCAACTTTCCTCAGAGCCACAACCTTGGGAATTTAGAGCAAAGCCGGCTTGGCAAAGACTGATTGTGATGTTGGGCGGGATTATCGTCAATGTGATCACAGGTATAGTCATTTTTGTTTTCCTGGTTTATAATAATGGGGAAACCTATTTTTCCAGAGATCAAGTTGTTGAAAATGGAATCGTAGCTTATGAATATGCAGAGGCAATTGGTTTGCAAACAGGAGATAAAATTCTGGATGTGAATGGGCAACCTTATCAAAGCATCAATGATTTAAGCAGTGGAAATGTTCTATTGAGCGAAAACGGTTTTTACACTGTTGAGCGAAATGGCGAACAGGTCCGGGTTGATATTCCTAAGGGTTTTATAAATACTTTCAATAATGAAGATGCATTTAGCAAGTTCATTTCAGTAAGGTTTCCATTTGAAGTTGGGATGATCGAGCCTGGAAGTGGAGCTGAAGCTGCGGGCTTGAAAGAAGGAGATAAAATTCTTGCTGTAAATGGTGAGTCAATTCAGTATTTCGACGAAATGCAGCTTGCCTTGCAAAATCTGAAAAATGATACTGCTCAATTTGTAGTTCAATCTGAGTCAGCTACAGATACCATGGCAATAGCTGTATCGGACGATGCGCGAATTGGCATTGCAGTCAATCCATTGCTAGAGCCTGTAAGCAGAAAGTTTGGCTTTGGAGAATCATTAGCAAAAGGAACAGAAAGAGCATTTGGAGTAGTAATCTTGAATGCCCGAGCACTTGGTAAAATGTTTACCGGTGAGGTTTCTGCAAAGAATGTCAGTGGTCCGATCGGAATGGCTAAAATTTATGGAGATAAATGGGACTGGACTAAATTCTGGAGTATTACGGGTTTGATATCCATGATCTTGGCATTTATGAACCTTCTGCCTATTCCTGCTTTGGATGGTGGCCATGTAATGTTCTTACTTTACGAAATGGTTTCCGGTAGAGCTCCATCCGATAAGTTTTTGGAAAATGCACAGAAGGTAGGAATGGTAATTCTGCTAGCGCTGATGGTATTTGCCATAGGGAATGATATATTGAAGTTCTTCATTTAAGAAGAGTTTATTTTCTGATTCTAAAGAGGCTGGGTTTTTACCAGCCTTTTTTTGTTGAGGTTAAAGAGGTACTTCAATTTTTTTGGCAGGATAGTGATAGGATGTTGATTTCTACCTTACAGGGAGCTTTTTTTAAAAATACTATCTGATAATCAGCTCTTTAAATCTTTTTGAACTTAATCTTTTTGAAATGAATTTTTAAAGTTATTAGTTTATACAAATTTTTAATTCATGGTAAAATATCTACTAATTGTTCTTGGCTTTTTTTTGAGTCTACAACAATCGAACGGTCAAAATTCCCAAGTAAAAGTATTTGTAAACGGTGCTAATCAAAATTATTCCTTAGCTCCCCAGGGACTGGCAAGTGCCTATAAAGTTCTAAAAGTAATTACTCCGGAAGGGATTGTTTCTTTTTCCCCAACTGAAATTGATGGGTTTGAATTTGAAAATGGAAAAAAATACAGCTCCCTGAAAGAGCGAAATTCAGGTGCCAAACAATTTTTTCAGGTTCTGATAGAAGGAGCTGTTTCTTTAGGTTATTATGAATCAAATTATTATTTAATGTTTGATGAGGAGGCAGTTTTGCTCAGGGAGGATAACAGACTGGCGAGAATGGAACAATCAAGAAGAGAAAAAAGAAAATCCTATTTAGGAGTCTTGCATGTTGCTCTTAGGGGATGTACACCTGATTTTATTGATAAAATAAATAGTACCTCTCTTTCTTATCCTTCTCTTGAAAAATTGTTGGTCTCCTATCATCATTGCAGCGGTAAGAATTACGAAATAATCGGGGAAAAAGAGAAGTATGTAGATTTCGGGGTTTCCGTAGCTTTTGGAGTCAGCAGCTTTTCGGATAATATGATTTCAAATGGAACTGGCGATCAAAGATTTGCTTTTAGGCCAGAAGTGCTTTTAACCATGGATTTCAATAAGCTTTCTCCTAGAATGCGAGCTGAAGTGGGTGTAGGATTTTTTTCAGTAAGGGATAGTTGGATTCACGCTCCGGAGTTAAACCCAGGAGGGCAAAGGGAGCGTTATGAAGAAGAGTTTAGAATCAGAAATATTCAAATTCCGGGATATTTAACCTACCGACTGATTCAAAGACCGAAACAGGACTTGTATTTTGGACTTGGACTAAGTATGAATTTCCTAAAGAAAGAAATGATTTCAGAAGCTTCAGAATATGAATTTATGCAAGATTGGGAGCCATACAGGGTTATCACGAGGCCCAGAGATCCTGTCTTACTCGTCTTAGATCCCATTCGATTTGGAGGAATAGTGAAACTGGGGTTTTCTAAACAAATCAACCAAAAATGGTCTTTTTTTGAACTTCATTATGAGTCTCTTCCAAAGATAGGCACCTTGGACTTCGAAGCTTCAGACGTTAGAAAATATTCAATGAGAGGTTTTTCAGGCAAGGTAGGATTAAGATTTTAATTGAATTTTTTACCTAAGTTTTGAATTTTCTTTTGAATCAATTAAACTTCGGAAATAAAGCCTTTAGTTTAATTTTGATAGAGTTCACTAGTAAAAATTTTTAGAGGCTCAGTAGAGATTTCCAAAGTCGCAGATATTTTAAGTTTTTGATTTTAAAAGATTTTCGATTCAGGTTTTTTTACCCAGGGAAATTAGGACTTTCTTAAACAATTTATGAGTCATCAGTTTATATGCGTTTTCAAATTTACCTAAGGCTTGTAATCCCAGCCTATTTACTAGGGTTGATTCATTTTTCAGCACTGGGTCAGTCAATTACATATGAGGATCTGAAATCTTTCAATTCTAATCAAGAAAAAAACCAAGAATTCATCATACTCAATAACCTGGTGAAGAAAGAGGGAAAAATTATTAGAAACTTTGACTCCAATAAATATGAAGAGATTGTATTTGAAAATGCTGAGGGTTTGAGATCTAGCTTTGATGCCAATCAGATAAAAGGATTTCAACTTTCAAATGGAAGAGTTTTTGAAAGTGTACTAATCCCAGGATCTTCTAAAAGGCAATTTTTACAAAGGCTATTTTCAGGTCAATTAATGAGTCTATATTCTTTCGGAGATAAATACTATGTTTTTAATGGATTAGAAATTTACGAGTTAAGATCAGTTTATGATGAGACTAAGGATATTTCCATTAAAAATCCAAGCAAATATGTGCCTTACTTATATTTATTCTCTACCCTGATGGCTGGGAAGTGTTTTGGTCAAGTATCTCCTATTTTACAGAAAACAAAGCTTACAGAAAACGATTTAGTCATTTTACTGGAAAAATTCCATAAATGTGAGAACTCAGAATACATCACCCACATAGCAAAAATCCCGGCTTTTAAATTAGCGTCCCAAGTAAAATTTGGAGTAAATAGGTCAGGACTAAGGTCAATTCAAAAAGAGGAAGGAAGAAAAGATAGGCTTCAGTTTTTGAGTGGTTACCAAGCTAGCTATAGCTTATTGTTAGAGGAGTTTAGGAGTCTTCCAAGATTCAACTTCCAGATTTCATTTCAAGCAGAAAGGTCCACACAAGAATTAAGGTCGGACTTGGATCATCCAATAGGATTTTTTAAAGGGCAAGAGAAGTTTCAACTTCAGACATTATCAATACCCTTAAGTTTCAATTATGAGGTGTTGAAAAGGCCCAATCAGCAAGTTTACATGGGTATGGGTATCGGTTTTGCTTTTTCTAAATTGACCAGCGATTTTGGGATAATAGAAGTTGATTGGACTAACCAGGATTATCTTTCATTAGTTGAAAAAAGCTTTCTGAATGTGCAAGAAAACAGTGTTTTTTCTCTCACCCAAATTGGATTTAAAAGGAAAGTAAGTCAAAAATTATGGATCCTTTCTGAGCTCCAATTAAGATATCTGCCTAACTATTACTCTTCTACCTTAAACCAATTTGAAAGTACTTACCACAGGCTTGATACGAGTTTACACTTTGGAATCCAGTTTTGATTATGAGAATTATTCATTTTCCCCTCCTCCTCATTGCTTTTATTGTCTTTTCATGTGAAAATGAGAGTCTTTCTCCTCGTATTAATCCCCAATTTGGTATAGCACTTATACAGGAGGTATCCGCCTCAGGGGTACAATTTGGTGCAACTATTTATGAGTTTGGCTCGGAGCCAATCATTGAATATGGTTTCGTTTTCTCTCCTTTAGGAGATCCTAAACTTCACAATGCCGATTTTGTAAGGGGAACAGGTACCCCAGAACGTTATTTTGAGCTTGAGGCAAACAGTAGTTTGGAAAAAGGTCGCACTTATTTCGTAGCGGCCTATCTAAAAACTGAAAATGCTACTCTGTATTCTAAAGAAGTTTCATTTCAAAGTCAAGGCTCAGAGGGTTTTTTAGTAGAATCCGTGGAGTGGCCCTTGTTATTCAAAGGAGTAGAGGAAAGAGTAAGAATAAAGGGAGAAAAATTTAGCTCTATCAAGTCAAATTATTCCGCAGAAATTAACGGAATAAAGATGGATGTAGAACTGATTGACTCCGAAAATTTTGAAATAATTATCCCGGAGGATTTTCATCTCAGGATAGAAGGGCAAAATGTTCCAACTGCGATGAAAGTTAGAATTGCAGGAAAAGAATTTTTTGGGGTATATAATTCTCGATTTGTTGAACCCTCATTTGATCAAGCTGAATTAAAGTCACTTACCTTTACTGATACTTTTCAAATAGAAGGACAAAATCTTTTGTTTGCTCCAATAGAATTAACAGTCGATGGGGTTCCAAGAGATATTATCTCAATTGACTCGGAAAAGTTGACCTTTCAGGCATTCAATGTTTCCAATCCTCCGGCAAATTCAACTAAGAGTCCGGTAATTTCAATGAAAGCCAGAGGGTTATCGTATGAGCTAGGTAAGCTATATACATTAAAGGCTCCAGAGATAGACAATACTTCAGTTCGACTTTCAAAATCTTCGAGGCTGGTTCTAAATGGAAGAAACTTCATCCCATCCGTTGTAAACTTCAATAATTTGATCGATCAATACGGCGAAAAATTTGGCGACTTGATAGGAGCAAGTCCTAACCAAGTCCAGTATGGAATAAGTTTAATTCCCAACAGGAAATTAAATTTAAAAATTAAAAATTTTGACCTGTATTCCAATCCGGTTTCTGTCGAAATTACTGATCCCCTAATTCCATTGAGAAAAGGTCCTAAGGAAATCTCAAATTTTTCCCAAAAGGGGATAGTAATTAGTGATATGGGATATTATATCAATAATACAGGATTGTATGAGTTAGGCTTCGAGTATCCTTTTGCATCTAAAAAGGTTGGAGATGTCCCATTTCCTGAAAATTATTTCTTTGAAAAAATTGACGATAAAATTTTAATCGGTGGAGGCGCCTTCTCCCCGCTTACAATAAGAAAAGAGATTTATTTGTTTGATCCAAAAACGAAACAACTAGAGCAACTTTCAGAGCTTCCAGAAGGTCTTTTAGGATTTAATGTAGTATACAAGGTTGATAATAAGTTATTTTTTGAAAGAGGGGTTCGATTTGAAGGGAGTGGCCAAAGGACTACCCAAGAAAATTGGGTCTTAGATCTAAGCTCGAGTTCATGGACGAGACTATCCGATTCAAGCTGGGGTTTGAATTCAATTGTTAGGTATTTCAATCACAAAAATCAGCTTTACAGTCTTCTTCCTGATGTTCAAAGAGGAATAATTACGTTGGGTAAGAAAAATTTTGTCACGCAAGAATGGGAAATTGTGAGGGAGAATATTGGATTAAGAAGTGGGGCTTTTATTCATCAGCCAGTTCAAATAGGTGATTTTTCTTATTTCATTGATGAAGGAGGAATTGATAGATTGGATTTAAGATCAGGAGAGGTGGATTATTTTCAGGTTAATACTGGAAACCGGCTTAATTCATCTTCCTCCTTTAATCTGGATGAAAAGGCATTTCTAGGAGTTGATTTTTACTTGTATGAATTTGATCCAGCCTATTTGAATAAGTAATAACAAGATTATCCTCAATCATGGAAATAGTGCTATCTTCTTTGCTAAGCTTAATAGGCGCTTCGAATTTGCTTAGAGCATGCATCCGAAGAATTCTGTAACAGGAAAAGTGGGAATACGGGAGATTCTGGATTCTGAACCTTTGCGCTAATAATCGAAGACTGGGTTGGTACCTATCAGGTCCTCGTCTTTTTTTAGGTATCAGAATGAACTTCGCTCCTTTGGAAGTATTATTTTAAAATCAATTACCTATTTAGGCTCATTAGATGGAGCGACAATTTAGAACCCACTCTCTCGAAAAGTTTCAATACCCTACCTACAGACAGCAAGGTAGTAGTAATCGGTGAAAGACTTTATTTTGCACAAAATAATCGATTGGTCGAATTTAACATGACTGATTTGGTTGAAAAAAAAGAAAAATACATTCAAGGGCTGTTAGGTCAGTCTTTGTTTCTGAGAGCGGATAAATTATTTTTCACAGGCGAAGGGGACTGACCGTTCTTATATAGGAATGATGTTGAGTTTATAAACTAAGCACTGACAATCTGACCCCTTCATTCTTTGGCACAGGCATTGAACTTTAAGCGAGTACCTTCGTACATTGGAGGTCTAACTTAAACCAAGTCAAAAAACGACAGTTTAACTGTCAAAATGTCTATATGAGTCAATTCGAAAATTCCTTATTTGATAATCTTATGGTAGGTGAATATGCAGGAGAGGGAGATCTGATCCAATTAATCACCGATGAAGAAGATGATCAAAATGGAAAAGAAATATTAAAGGAAGAAATTCCAATTTTATCTGTTAGAAATACGGTACTTTTTCCTGGCGTGGTCATTCCAATTACTGTTGGAAGACAGCGATCCATCAAACTGGTAAAAAAAGCCCAAAAGGGTGATAAGATGATTGGGGTCTGTGCTCAGATCAATCCTAATAATGATGATCCAGCTTGGGAGGATATTTACCAAGTAGGGACATTGGCCAAAATCATCAAGATGATTGTCCTTCCTGATGGAAATACCACGATTATAATTCAAGGTAAAAAGCGATTTAAAATCAGAGAGCAGGTTACTGATGATCCTTACTTTATCGCTAAAGTGGATTTCCTTGATGAAAACTTCCCAAAAAGCTCCAAGAAAATTCAAGCTCTGGAAGAGTCCCTGAAAGACGCAGCTACCAGAATTCTTCATCTGAATCCAGAAATCCCGAGAGAGGCTCAAGTAGCTTTGGATAATATTGACAATACTCCATTTCTTACTCATTTCCTTTCGTCCAATATCAATGCTCCAGTCGAATCCAAGCAGCGATTATTGGAGATCAATGATGGGGTAGAAAGAGCTACTTTGCTTTTGGAATTCATGATGAAGGATATCCAAATGTTGGAACTGAAATCAGAAATCCAAAAGAAGGTACATACTGATATCGACCAGCAGCAAAGAGACTATTTTTTGCGTCAGCAAATGAAAGTGCTCCAAACTGAACTGGGAGAAGAAGGTCCTGAGAAAGAGGTAGAAGATTTGCGAGCTAGAGGATCCAAGAAAAACTGGCCTGCGGAAGTTGCTAAGCATTTTGAAAAAGAACTGGATAAGATTCTAAGAATTAATCCTTCTGCTGCAGAATACCCAATTGCACTCAACTATGCAGAAACCATGGTGGAATTGCCATGGAATGAGTTTACTCAGGATAATTTTGATTTGAAGCATGCCAAAGAAATTTTGGATGCGGATCACTTTGGTCTTGAGAAAGTCAAGGAAAGAATTATCGAATACTTGGCTGTTTTAAAGTTAAAAAATGATCTCAAAGGCCCCATCCTATGTCTTTACGGACCTCCTGGGGTAGGGAAAACCTCTTTGGGAAAATCCATTGCCGCAGCCTTGGGAAGAAAGTATATCCGGATGTCATTGGGTGGTTTGCATGATGAGGCTGAGATCCGAGGCCACAGAAAGACTTATGTAGGCGCAATGCCAGGTAAGATTATCCAAAACATGAAGAAGGTGAAAATTTCCAACCCTGTTTTCGTTTTGGATGAGATTGACAAGCTTTCATCTGACTTTAGAGGAGATCCAAGTTCAGCTTTCTTGGAGGTATTGGACCCTGAGCAAAACTTCGCCTTCCTTGACAATTATTTGGAAGTGGAATATGACTTGAGCAAGGTTCTGTTTATCGCCACTGCCAACTCATTGGACACCATTCAGCCTGCATTGAGAGATAGAATGGAAATCATTGAAGTAACTGGATATACTCAGGAAGAGAAAGTAGAAATAGCCAAAAGACACTTGGTTCCAAAGCAAAGAAAAGAGCATGGACTTAAAGCCAATCAAATTCGTTTTGACAAAAGTGCTTTGGTGAAGATTATCGAGGATTATACCCGGGAATCAGGGGTTCGTAATCTGGAAAGAGCCATAGGTAAGGTTGTTAGAAATATTGCCAAGTCCATTGCGATGGAAGAGGAGTACGAACCTAAAATCAATGCCGAGGCCGTTCGTAAAATTTTAGGTTCTGAGATGTTTGATAAGGAAACTTATCAAGATAATTCCGTGGCAGGTGTAGTGACTGGTTTGGCTTGGACCAGTGTAGGTGGTGAAATTCTCTTCATTGAATCCAGCTTGAGTAGAGGAAAAGGGAAATTAACCTTATCTGGCCAGTTGGGAGATGTGATGAAGGAATCTGCTATGACTGCTTTATCTTATTTGAAATCTCAGGCAGAGCATTTGGAGATTGATCACAGAGTATTTGATCAATATGATTTGCACATACACGTACCAGCGGGAGCCGTTCCAAAAGATGGACCATCTGCAGGTATCACCATGTTGACTGCAATGGCCTCTGTTTATACCCAAAGAAAAGTGAAGGCGAAAGTAGCCATGACAGGTGAAATCAGTTTGATTGGAAAAGTAATGCCAGTTGGAGGGATCAAAGAGAAAATCTTAGCAGCTAAAAGAGCTGGGATTAAAGAGATTATTCTTTGCAAAAAGAACAAGCGAGATATCGAGGAAATCGACGAGCAGTATATCAAAGGAATAGATTTTCACTTCGTTGATATAGTAAGTGAGGTATTGGACATTGCTTTGCTAAAGTCTAAAGTGGATAAGCCCTTAAGGTTTTCCTTTCAGTCTGATGCTAAAGCTGCTGAATAATTAAGCGGGGAGAAAAAACTCCCCTTTTTAGTTTTCTAAAGAAAACTGATCAAGTTTAAAATTTAAAAAATCACAAGATGGATCAAATTCTTTCTTTAACTCCGAGACAAATCGTCGCTGAGTTAGATAAATATATTATAGGACAAAAGGATGCAAAACGAAATGTAGCCATTGCGCTTCGAAATAGAATTCGAAGAATGATGGTAAAGTCTGACATTCAAAAAGATATTGTTCCAAACAATATTTTGATGATAGGTTCTACTGGTGTAGGTAAGACAGAAATTGCCAGAAGATTGGCAAAAGTTGCTCAAGCTCCTTTTACTAAAGTGGAAGCTTCCAAGTTTACCGAAGTGGGGTATGTCGGTCGTGATGTAGAAAGCATGGTTAGAGATCTGGTGGAGCAGGCCGTTCATTTGGTAAGAGAAGTAAAGAATGAGGCAGTAAAGGCTAAGGCTTCCGAATCAGTGGAAGAAATCATTTTGGATATCCTGATTCCACCCGTTAAAGGTGCAGGTTTTAGAACTGCTCCTGTCATCAATGATCAGGAAGAACCAGGTTCTGATGGAGAGCTCAATGAAAGAACTAGAGAAAGATTCCGTGAAAAACTCAGAAACGGAGATCTAGACGATAGAAAAATAGAAATTAATGTGAAAGCATCTTCCCCGGTAGGAGTAGGAATGATTGGAAACGGAATGATGGATGATGCCAGTATGGCGGGTCTTCAGGACATGATTTCTAACATGATGCCTAAAAAGACCAAAAAGCGAAAGCTTAGCATAGCAGAAGCTAGAAAGGTTTTATTGGAAGAGGAAGTTTCCAAATTGATTGATTTCGATGAGGTAAAGGAGGAAGCTATCAAATTGGCTGAAAACAACGGAATTATTTTCATTGATGAGATCGATAAAATTGCTTCCAAATCAAGCAAGAATGGTGGTGGGCCAGATGTAAGTAGAGAAGGTGTTCAAAGAGACTTATTGCCAATTGTAGAGGGAAGTTCGGTAAACACAAAATATGGAGTAATCAATACAGACCATATTCTATTCATTGCAGCTGGAGCGTTCCACGTGAGTAAACCTTCAGATTTGATTCCTGAACTTCAAGGTAGATTCCCGATTAGAGTGGAATTGAACAGCCTAACCCAAGAAGACTTTTCCAGAATTCTGCGTGAACCCAAAAATGCTTTGACCAAACAATATCAGGCATTATTTGAGGCAGAGCAGGTTTTCCTTGAATTCAACGATGAAGCCATTGAAGAAATAGCACGATTGGCATTTTTGATCAATCAAGAAGTGGAAAATATTGGGGCAAGAAGACTTCACACTGTCATGTCCCATTTACTGAATGACTTCTTGTTTGAGGTTCCGGATACCATAGAAGCTAACTCAAAAATTATGGTTACCAAGGAAATGGTACAGGAGAGATTAAATACTTTGGTGAAAAACCGAGATCTCTCACAATATATTCTGTGATATAGGTTTCTTACCGTTAATTGTAGAAGGGTTTTTATTCAAAACCCTTCTTTTTTTTGATTTAAGGTAAGTTTTCAAAATATTTTAAGATTATAAGTTATTGATATTTAATTGATTACATATTTTTGTTTAAATCATTTTAAAAATTGGGATGATCCTTGTTAGGTAAAAGTGAATCACTTGTTCACCCAATGAGTAAATCACTACTAATTTTAACAGGCCATAGTAAAGGCCTAGGCAGAGCTATACTAGATCATTTTCTGAATAAGGAGGGATTTGATGTTTTGGCAATTTCGAGGACAAAACTTGAAATCGAGGCCTCCAATCTAACCCAAATTTCTTTGGATCTTTCCGAGTTGGAAGTTTTGCAGAAAGAGTTAGACTCTGTCTTTCCCATTGATAACTACGAAGAGTTTATTCTGATCAATAATGCTGGCTGGATAGGCGAAGTCAAGCCTATAGGTAGTTTGCATCCTGCAGAATTACGCACGCAAGTGAATTTGAACCTTTTAGCCCCCATGTTCTTGACCAATTCCTTTATCAAGACTTACAAATTCAATGAGGCTAGAAAACAAGTAATCAATATCAGTTCAGGAGCAGCTAAAAGAGCAGTCTCAGGTTGGGGAGGGTATTGCAGTACCAAAGCTGCTTTGGCTATGTTTACGATGGTCGCAGCCAAAGAGAACAAATCCGATAAATTCCACTTCTACAGTTTAGCTCCTGGAATTGTAGATACTGAGATGCAGGCAGAGATTAGAAATTCTAATGAATCTGATTTTCCGGATATAGAAAAATTCAAAGGATTTAAAGAAAATGGAGATTTAAGCTCTCCTGAAGAAGTAGCAGCAAAAATTGATTTTCTTATTAGCAATCCATCTAAATTTGAGGATGTTATTCAAGATGTGAGAAACTTCTGAAATTTGAGATAAAAAAGGAATTAGGATCTTTTCTTGTTTTTTGGGTAGTCCCAGAAATCTTTTTTTACTGTTTTTGCTTGCATTTCGGCCCAAGAATCTACCAATAAGTTAAAACAGAAAACCCCGGCTGTAGGAAGATTATCTATATATTCTCCCAAATAATCTATAAGGTCATTCAACCCGGGGTTATGACCTACCAAGAAAATGGTTTCTTTTGAATCCTTTTGCATGTGAATATATTTCATCATGACGGAAGGAGAAGCATGATATAGGTTGGGCTCTATTTCAATGATTTCTGGGGAGGCTTCCATTGCTTCCACAATCAGTTTTGCAGTAGCCACCGCCCTTTCAGCGGAGGAGCTTAGGATTAGATCTGGTTTAATCCCTTTCTTTAAGAGCCTCTTTCCCATGATAGGAGCAGCTTTAATTCCTCTTTCCGCCAAGGGTCTATCATGATCGTTTAACCAAGGATTATCCCAAGAAGATTTGGCATGTCGGATCAAAACAATTTTTTTCATATGCTTAAAATAAAAAACGATTATTTTGTTTTTTTTAGACGAATATTTACTTTTAAAGCACTTTCAATTACAATTTATAACAATTTATTATGTTTACCGGAACAGTAAAATTTTACAATGAAGCCAAGGGGTTCGGATTTATCGTGGATGATGAGTCCCAAAGCGATGTCTTCGTACACGCAACCGGATTGGTGGACAAAGTTGCCCAAAATGACAAAGTTACATACGACGTCAAGGATGGCAAAAAAGGACCAAACGCCATCAACGTCAAAAAAGCATAAATGCGTTTTTGAATAATGATGTAAAGGAGCCTCCGTTTTTCGGAGGCTTTTTTGTTTTATCTATTTCGTAAAGCCATTATTATTCTGCTAACATGCTCTTTACCATGTCAATACGTCTGGAAAGTTTGCTTTAATATGGGAAAAATCTGTCAAAGAGGCAGAAAAAATCAAGTGGTACAAGTTTTTCTTATTAGTGGGTGAAAACAACTTAAACCAACAACATCATGAAACTTACAAAATATAATCCGACCAGTACTGAATTTCCAACCACATTCAGTAGCATGTTAGACAGGTTCTTCAATGATAATTTTATCCCAATGAATAAGCAGTTTAATCCCGCTGTGGATATTTCAGAAGATGATAAAAGCTTTGAAATTGAAGTCGCTGTGCCTGGAATGAAAAAATCTGATTTCAATATCGATCTTACCGAAGGAAGATTGACTATTTCAGGAGAGCGAAAAATTGAGGAGAAAAAAGAAGGGAAAAATTATCATAGCATTGAGACTCATTTTGGATCATTTAGCAGATCCTTTTATTTGCCTGAAAATGTATTAAGCGAAAAAATCGAAGCAACATATGTGGATGGAGTCTTAAAGATTTCAATTCCAAAAACAGAAAAAAAGAATTTGAAGTCTGTCATAGAAGTCAAATAATTTGAAGAGCGGGAAAACCCCGCTCTTTATTTTTGAGTTTATTTAAAAGGATGTGAAATGCGGTTAATTCTTGTTAATTTGAGGTTTTAGCCACATCAAAAGGCTTTATTATTGAGCCTTTCATCTTTATAAATTTGTAACAGATATAACACGATAAACTATGAGCAAAAAACAATTCTTTCTTGGGATGCTTTTGGCCTCTTTGATCGGGGGTATTGTAGCATTGGCTGGGGTGAGTTTTTTGATTCAACCTCAAGAAGCTACAAGCTTTGATGAAAAGCAGCAGACCAGTTTTGTTAATTTATTAAACGGTGAAAATTTCACCATTCCCGATGGGATCAATTTTGTGGCATCAGCTGGAATTGTGACCCCGGCTGTGGTCCACGTAAAAAGTACAATTTCTTACGGAGGTACAAGGTCCCAAAGAGATCCAATTCAAGAATTCTTTGGCATTCCTCCAAGGGGTAGACAGGGTGGCCCCGGAATGCAAGCTCCAGTGAGCTCAGGCTCTGGAGTGATTATTTCTGAAGACGGATACATTGTCACTAACAACCATGTGGTCGATGGAGCGAGTCAAATTGATATTTCTTTGGAAAATAATAAGCGTTATGTAGCCAAAGTGATTGGTACAGATCCCACTACGGATTTGGCCCTATTGAAAATTGAGGCTAAGGGACTTCCCTTTGTGAAGTTTGGAGATTCTGATCAAACCAAAATCGGAGAATGGGTACTTGCGGTAGGGAATCCTTTTGACTTGAACTCTACAGTCACAGCGGGAATTATTTCCGCCAAAGCTAGAAATATTGGCATCTTGAGAGATGTGGAAAACAACCTGCAGATTGAATCCTTTATCCAGACAGATGCCGTAGTTAATCCAGGGAACTCAGGAGGGGCTTTGGTAAATTTAGCAGGAGAGCTAATTGGTATTAATACTGCCATTGCATCCAATACAGGAACTTTTGCAGGGTATTCATTTGCCGTTCCAAGTTCTTTGGTGAAAAAGGTTATGGATGACTTGATGCGATACGGGACAGTTCAAAGAGGTCTTTTAGGAGTTAGTATTCAAGATGTTAGCCCTGAATTATCCGACCGATTGAATATAAAATTCCCTGTAGAGCAAGGAGTATATATTGGTGGTGTGAATGAGGGTAGTGGAGGAAAAGAGGCCGGTTTGAAGGCTGGAGATATCATCATTTCAATTGATGGAAGATCGGTGACAAATGTGGCTATGCTTCAGGAAATGGTTGCTAGAAAGCGTCCAGGAGACAAAGTGGAGGTGGAATATATCCGCGATGGCAAGACTTTTAAGACCAATGCGACTTTGAAAAACTTCGAAGGAGATACAAATATTGTCAAAAAGGTAATTCCTAAAACTTATGAGTTTGAAGGCTTGATCTTTGAAAACCTTTCCACTGAACAAAAGGAAAGATTAGGAATATCCGGTGGAGCTTTGATTAATACTGTGGGGGCTCCTAAATGGAGAAGCGCAGGGGCAAGACCTGGATTTATCGTAACATCAATTATTGCCGAAAATGGCCGATATAAAGTAACCGATGCCGAGTCTATTATTTCTACACTCTCCAAATTATCAGGAGAGGAAATTGTTGTCCTCGGTATGTTTAATGACGGTACTGAATACTACTTTGAGGTTGAACTCGAATAGGAATAAAGAAACCTAATCACAAAAAAAGCTCGCTGGATAATTACAGCGAGCTTTTTTAATTTACAAAATGCTTATGCAACTTGAAGTCTCTTGAACTTTGATTTGTCAAATTGAGATTTGGCATATTCTTCATCAATGACCAATTCTTTGATGTCTTCATTAGAAGGAAGTTCATACATAGCATCGGTGATGATTGCTTCACAAATAGAACGAAGTCCTCTTGCACCTAGATTATACTCCACAGCTTTGTCTACAATAAAGTCAAGACCACTTTCTTCAAATACTAGATTTACCCCTTCCATTTCCAAAAGCTTGTGATATTGTTTCACCAATGCATTTTTTGGTTCTGTAAGGATTCTCTTCAGAGCTTCTTTGTGAAGTGGATCTAAATGGGTTAGTACAGGAAGTCTTCCTATCAATTCTGGGATTAAGCCAAAGGCTTTGAGGTCTTGTGCCGTCACATATTGCAAAAGATTTTCTCTGTCCGCCAAGGATACTTCGGAAGCCTTGCTAAAGCCCAATGGCTGAGTGTTGAGACGCTTGGCAATATGTCTGGCAATTCCATCAAACGCACCACCGCAAATGAAGAGAATGTTCTCTGTATTCACGGCGATCATTTTTTGATCTGGATGCTTTCTTCCCCCTTGAGGTGGTACATTGACCACCGTACCTTCCAAAAGCTTGAGCATTGCCTGCTGCACTCCCTCTCCACTGACATCTCTAGTAATAGATGGATTGTCTGATTTTCTGGCGATTTTATCAATCTCATCGATGTAGACAATTCCTCTTTCTGCAGCTTCCACATTATAATCTGCTGCTTGGAGCAGTCGAGTCAGGATGCTTTCTACATCCTCACCTACATATCCAGCTTCAGTCAATACAGTAGCATCAGCAATACAAAAAGGTACCTCTAGAATTCGAGCTAGGGTTTTAGCCAGATAGGTTTTTCCTGTTCCTGTATCTCCAACCATGATGATATTGGATTTTTCAATCTTGATATCATCCTTTTCTACTTTTTGCTGAAGGCGTTTATAGTGATTGTAAACAGCTACAGTTAAAACTTTTTTAGCATCCTCTTGACCAATTACGTATTGATCCAGATAGGAGGTAAGCTCCTTCGGCTTTTTAAGATTAAACTTTGGTTTGGAAGCAGAACTTTTCTTGGTTTTTTCTTCCTCACCAAGAATCATATGTGCTTGCTCGATGCAGAAATTACAGATATGGGCAGAAATACCCGATACCATCAAGTCTACATCTTTTTTGTTTCTACCGCAAAAGGAGCAGGTTACCTGAGCCATTTAATTATTTTTTTACAAGTACTTCATCGATCAAACCGTAGGCTTTAGCTTCAGGAGCTTTCAACCAATAGTCACGATCTGAATCTCTTTCAATTTCTTCGTAGGTTTTTCCTGTATGATTTGCCAGAATTTGGTACAGCTCCTGTCTCATGGAAAGAATTAATTTAAGAGATATTTCCATGTCTTTAGACTGTCCCTGCATTCCTCCAGAAGGCTGGTGAATCATCACTCGGGAATGCTTTAGTGCAGATCTTTTATCCTTCGCACCACCGGCCAGCAAAACTGCACCCATGGAAGCTGCGATTCCGGTACAGATAGTAGCTACATCTGGACCAATGTACTGCATCGTGTCGTAAATGCCTAATCCTGCTGTAACTGAGCCTCCTGGGCTATTGATGTAAAGGAGTACATCTTTTTTGGAATCCACTGATTCCAAAAACAGCAACTGCGCAACAATAATATTGGCAATGTGATCATCTACTCCTGTTCCCAAGAAAATGATTCTGTCCATAATCAATCTTGAAAAGACGTCAATTTCTCTGAAGTTTTGAGGTCTCTCTTCGATCACAGAGCGAGTCATATTCTCGATGTGTTGTGTATACTGGTCAAATGCGGTGCCGCTTACACCTTGATTGTGAATCGCATACTTTCTGAATTCTTCTTTATTGATCATATCTATGTATGTTGTGGTAAACAAAAATAAAAAAAGCCCTTAAATAAGGACTTTTTTATAGAGCTAAAAGCATTTTACTTTTCTAAAAGTTCCTTGAATTGATCAATGCTTATTTCCTTTTCTTTCATGTCTATTTTTTCCTGTACAAATGACAAGACTTTGTCATTCTGCACTGAGGTCAGCATGTTCATATAGTTTTGACCTTCCTCTCCTTTCAGATAGTTGTCTACAAACATATCCATGCTGTCTTCCATTTGAGATCCAAGACCACTCGCTGCGAATTGCTCCCTGATCATCTCTTTGGTTTTAGCAATAACATCTTCGTGCTCCGCCTTAATTTCATTAGCTCTAGCCAACTCATTGGAAACCAAAGACCAAATCAATTGTCTTGCATAGATTGGGAATTCTTTATCAACGTCTTCCTGAGTGACTTTCCCTTCGTTTGCTTTAAGCAACCACTCTTTCAAGAAGTCTTCCGGCAAATCAAGGCTTGCCTTTTCTACCAACACTTTCTTTAATTCTTCCTCGGTGAAAACTTTGGATTCTTTATCGTAATTAGACTGAAGAGTGTCTTTTACTTTAGCCACGAATTCTTCTTCCGACTTAACTTGGTCTGGGCCGAAGATTTTATCAAAAAACTCCTGATCCATTTTCGCCTCTTCAGTTCTGTTGATATTTTTTATAGTGAATGTAAAAGCTCCATTGGCAAATTGCATTTCATCTTCAGAAAAGTCAAAAGCCTCATCCCACTCACCTTTTTTCACGTCTTTAGCGTCAAACTCAACTACTGCATCTTTACCAAGACCGATGAATTTTTTAGCTAATTTTTTACTCAACTTAGAAAGTGGCAAAGAAAGAGTTTTTGTGAAATCTCCTTCAGCAGCTTTCAAGTCTCCATATACATTGTCACCCTCTTCAGAAGTTTCTGGATTGGTGCTGTTTCCATACTGAGATTTTAGGTTCTCTATGGTTTCATTAACCAATTTGTCATCTACCTTGATTGCGTATTTGGTAGCTTTGATTTTCTTATCAAGCGGCAATTCAAAATTCTCGATAAAACCGATTTTGTATTCAAAGTCAAAATCTTTCTGGTTTTTCCAGTCAATTTTCTCCTCAACGTTTTCTACTGGAAGTGGATCACCCAAAACTCTGAAAGTTTGTTCTTTCAGATACTTATTCAAGGAGTCACCCAAAATCCCATTGATTTCTTCCACCAAAACGGAAGTTCCATACATGTTTTTAACCATGGAAATTGGAGCTTTCCCAGGTCTGAAGCCACGAATATTAGCTTTTCTAGCATAATCTTTCAATTTGGCATCTACCTTCGGTTGATAATCTGCTTCTGTTAGCTTAATTTTAATAGAAGCTTGATTTGCTGAGTGCTTGTCTAATGTGATTTCCAAAGCGCTTGTATGTTTATGATGAAGATTAACTAAAAACCCCCAATCTCTTTCCTGTTTGTTGAAACAGTCGAGTGATTGAGGGTTCGGTATGTGTGCGGATGGAGGGACTCGAACCCCCATGCCTCGCGGCGCTAGATCCTAAGTCTAGTGCGTCTACCAATTTCGCCACATCCGCAGTTGAACCAATTCAAATCCGGATATTACATCCCGTTTTCAATTGTGGATGCAAATGTAGGTACTAAAAGATAATTTGCAAATGCTCACCCAAAAAAAAATCTAAAATCATTTCCAAAAATTAAGAGACAGCTTCCATTTTTGTAGTAAATTCCCTCAGTATGATTCAAGTAGATCTCGAAGAAGAGAGAAAAGAAATTTTAAAGCGATATAGAAGAATTCTTCGTCAAGCCAAACCCATCCTGAAGGAAGGGGATGCAAAGCTCATTAAAAGAGCTTTCAATGTATCCCTGGAGGCTCATAAGGATATGAGGAGGAAGTCGGGGGAACCCTATATCTATCATCCATTAGAAGTAGCATTGATCTGTGTGGAAGAAATCGGATTGGGCACCACTTCAATTGTATCTGCCTTATTGCATGATGTGGTAGAAGATACTGATTGGGAGTTAGAAGATATAGACCGGGAGTTTGGACATAAAGTCATGACCATCATAGATGGCTTGACTAAAATCTCTGGAGTATTTGAATATGGAAGCTCTCAGCAAGCTGAGAATTTCAGGAAAATGCTCCTGACCCTTTCAGATGATGTGCGAGTGATTTTGATCAAAATTGCAGATCGTCTGAACAATATGCGGACCTTGGCTAGCATGCCTAGGCATAAGCAATTGAAAATCGCTTCAGAAACAATGTATCTGTACGCCCCACTTGCACACCGATTGGGACTTTATGCGATTAAGTCTGAATTAGAGGACCTTTATCTGAAATATACCGATACAGAGACCTATAAGGACATTGTGAATAAGATCAATGAGTCAAAGTCCTACAGAAATAGGTTCATCAGGTCTTTCATTCAGCCAATCGAGGAAGAGTTGAATCGCCAAGGCTTCTCATTCAGCATTAAGGGCAGACCCAAATCTGTTTTTTCTATCTATAATAAGATGAAAAAGCAGGGGATACCTTTTGAAGAGGTTTATGACTTGTTTGCGGTGCGTATCATTTTGGATAGTGAATTGGAAAGTGAAAAGGCTGATTGCTGGCAGGTATATTCCATTGTTACTGATTTTTACAGGCCTAACCCTGATCGACTTCGAGATTGGATCAGTACTCCTAGATCCAATGGCTACGAGTCCCTTCACACTACTGTAATGAGTAATACAGGGCAGTGGGTGGAAGTACAGATTAGGACTTCCAGAATGGATGAAATTGCTGAAAGAGGATATGCTGCACACTGGAAATACAAGGAGAAAGACAGTAGCGGTAAGGGAAGTTCCGGATTGGATGATTGGATCACCCAGGTTAGGAGCATGCTCGAATCCAATGATGGAAACGCTATTGAATTCATGGATGATTTCCGCGGAAATTTATTTCATGAGGAGGTTTTCGTCTTTACTCCTAAGGGAGACTTGAAAGTGTTGCCTTTCGGTTCAACAGCTTTGGACTTTGCTTTTGAAATCCACACTGAAGTAGGAGCCAGATGTATTGGTGCCAAAGTGAATCAGAAGTTGGTGCCGATCAATCACAAGCTAAAAAATGGAGATCAAGTAGAAATTCTCACCTCTAATAAGCAAAAGCCGACAGAAGATTGGTTGAATAACGTAATGACCTCTCGCGCTAAGGCCAAAATCAAAGATGCGCTGAGAGAGGAGAAGAAATCTGCCATTTTGGATGGAAAAGAGATCATTCAAAGAAAGCTTAAGCAGATGAAGATGGATTTCAATTCAGAGACTGTAGAAAAGTTACGGGCCTTTTTTGAATTGAAAACAGCGAATGAATTTTATTATAGAGTTGGGAAAGGAATAATTGACCCTACCACCATCAAGTCTTTCAAAGATTTCAAAGAAAACCAAAAACTGAAGCATAAGGCGATTCAGGAAAAGGTGAAAGATGAAAGTACTTTCACCAAAGAAATCAAAAGCTTGAAAGGACCTGATCACGATCAGTTGCTGATCGGGGAGGATATGGATGTAGTGGATTATATCCTTGCTAAATGTTGTAATCCTATCCCAGGCGATGATGTTTTTGGATTTGTGACTGTCAATGAAGGAATTAAAATCCATAGAACTTCCTGCCCCAATGCCTTGGAACTCCTTTCCAATCATGGAAATCGAGTGATCAAAGCCCGTTGGACCAGTCAAAAGGAAATTGCGTTTTTAGCAGGTTTACACATTGTCGGCACAGACCGTGTTGGCTTGATCAATGATGTTACTAAGGTGATATCCAATGAATTAAAAGTAAATATGCGGTCAATTACAGTGGATTCAGATGCCGGGATTTTCGAAGGAACAATCAAGCTCTATGTCCACAGCACAGAGCATTTGGATAAATTGATGAAAAATTTGAGTCAGGTAGAGGGAATCATCAAGGTTTCACGCTTTGATTGAACAAATGAATCTTTTCTCCCTATCAAAAGTTATATTTGGAAAAAAAGAAGCCAATGTCTTTGAATACAACTCATTTCGAAGAAGTAAAGAAAATATTTACAGCCTATCTCGAAAATCAAAAGCTCAGGAAGACTCCTGAGCGATATGCGATTTTAGAAGAAATTTATAGCCGAAGCGGGCATTTTGATGTGGAGTCTCTTTACATCAGTATGAAAAATAAGAATTACCGCGTCAGCCGAGCTACTGTTTATAATACCCTGGATCTTTTGGTGGAATGTGACCTAGTGACCAAACATCAATTCGGAAAGAATCTTGCACAGTTTGAAAAATCCTATGGGTACAAGCAACACGACCATTTGATCTGTGTGGACTGTAATCAGGTAATGGAATTTTGTGATCCCCGTATTCAAAATATTCAAAATACCGTAGGGGAGATTTTGGATTTCAAAGTAATGCATCACTCTCTGATTTTGTATGGGAACTGTACCAAGGAAAAATGTGAAAATAGACCCACTAATTAAAAAATGAAATTAACCTATAGAAGCACTCAGGACGAAAAAGCGCATTATTTATACATCCAAGGGGATTTGATTGGGGATGAAGTTGGGCCTAAGCTAGTGGAAGTGGTTTCCGATGCGATTGAAGAGGGTACGAAAAATTTTGTTATTGATCTGAGCGAAGTGAGATATATCAGTTCCTCGGGGATTGGCCTTCTTATTACCATGTTGACCAAAATGCGAAATGTGGGAGGAGAAGTTTATCTAACCTCCCCTTCAGATCATGTTAAAAAGTTGCTGATCATTACCAAATTGAATAACATATTCACTGTTTTTGATTCCGTAGAGGAGTTTCAAAAGAAAAATTAATAGAAATTGAATGCGATATAAAGTCAACCTGTTCACGGGCGGGTTGACTTTTTCTTTTTGGTTCAGGTAATTATTTATCCTAATTCACTTGGTTTTCTTTACTCGAATCGCAAATTTCGCCCTTCAAAAAGACTTTGATTAACCGTTTAGACCGCACATCAAATGAAGATGGATGTACTTCTGGGTCTCCAGTGGGGAGATGAAGGAAAAGGAAAAATTGTAGATGTTTTAGCTCCTGAATATGAAATCGTAGCCCGCTTTCAGGGAGGCCCCAATGCAGGACATACATTGGAGTTTGATGGCATCAAGCATGTTTTACACCAAATTCCTTCAGGAATTTTTAGATCTCAGATTCTTAACATAATTGGAAATGGTGTGGTGCTGGATCCGGTAGTTTTGAAAAAAGAGATAGATGGATTGGGTAAGTTTTCCATCGATTACATGAAAAACTTGGTGATTTCAAAGAAAGCCACCATCATCGTTCCAACCCATAAATTATTGGATGCTGCTTACGAGCAATCCAAAGGAGATAAGAAAATTGGATCTACACTCAAAGGAATTGGTCCAACTTACCAAGATAAAATTGGTAGAACTGCTCTTCGGGTAGGAGATATTCTAAGCCCTGAGTTCAAGGAGAAATATAATACGCTTTTAGAAAAGCATAAGACCACTTTGTCTTTTTATGACTTTCCTTTGGATCAATTGGCTGAAATGGAAAAGCAATTCTTTGACGCGGTTGAATTTTTCAAGACACTCAATCTAATCGATAGTGAGTACGTGGTCAATGAAGCTTTATCAGCCAATAAAAGAATCTTAGCCGAGGGTGCTCAAGGTTCATTACTGGATGTAGACTTTGGCTCTTATCCATTTGTGACTAGCTCTAGTACCATGACCGCAGGAGCGTGTACAGGTTTGGGAGTTGCTCCATCCAAAATTGGAGATGTGTTTGGAATTTTCAAAGCTTATTGCACCCGTGTAGGGAGTGGACCATTCCCAACTGAGTTGTTTGATCAGACTGGGGAGGACATGAGAAAAGAAGGTAATGAATTTGGAAGTACGACCGGGCGTCCGAGAAGATGTGGTTGGTTGGATTTACCGGCTTTGAGATATAGTATCATGATCAATGGAGTTACCCAATTGTTTATGATGAAAGCAGACGTATTGAATATTTTCGAAGAGATCAAAGTTTGTACCCAGTATGAACTTCCAAACGGAGAAAAGATCGATCGTTTGAGCTTTGAAATCACCGATACTGAAGTTAAGCCAGTTTATAAGACCATGAAAGGCTGGAATTGCTCTTTGGAAGACGTAAGGTCTTATGAAGATTTCCCTCAAGAATTGAAAGACTATGTATCTTATCTTGAAAAAGAGCTCCATGTCCCAATCAAATTGGTTTCGGTGGGGCCGGATAGAGTCCAAACCATTATGAGATAAAAATTTTAGCCTCGGATTTTAACCATTCGAGGCTTTTTTCTTTTTGTGCTGAGATCATTTCGTATTTTTAGCAAAATGTGTGGGAGAATGAATTTTAAATTTTTTGCAATCGGTCTGTTAATCTTTTTGAATTTCTTGGTAGGAGTTAAAGCTCAGACAGGATTTCCGTATTGTGAAAGTTTTCAAACGCCAGGCACTCAATCTAAGACCATATTTGGGGGAAATGCTTCTTTGACAGGCGGGGTCCTGCGACTAACGAGTAATTTGAATGATCAGGTAGGTTATGTTTACATTGATGTACCATTTCCATCCATTTACGGGATTAAGGCAGAATTTGAGTACTTTAGTTATGGAGGAACAGGCCAGTTTCTGGCTGATGGTTTGACCATTTTTTTATTTGATGGAGATACACAGAATTTTTCACCAGGCGGATTTGGAGGCTCTTTAGGTTATGCTCCTAGAAATAATGAGTCTGGATTGAGTAATGCCTACATAGGAATTGGCTTTGATGAGTTTGGGAATTTCGGCAACAGTGGAGAGGGAAGGATTGGCAGGTTTTCTAATATTCAGCCTGAAGAAAGAGTGCCAGATGCTATTGTAGTAAGGGGACCAGGAAATGGATTTCAGGGTTATCAGTTTATAGTAGGAAGAAAAACCAATACAACAGGGAATAATAACGATGGACTCAATCCAGGAGCACAATTCCCAATTAGCTCTGGTGGTTCAGGGACTACTAGAGTGACAGATCCTAATCAGCCTGGCTATAGAAAGGTGTTTTTAGAATTAGAACCCAATCCTAATGGAGTAGGTTTTTTTCTCACCTTGAGAATGATGGTTACTACTCAGCCCAATCAACCGAGAATGGTGACCATATTTGATAGGCCTTATGATTTTCCTGCACCGAAAAATCTTAAAATCGGATTTGCAGCTTCTACCGGAGGCTTTACCAATTTTCATGAAATCAGAAATCTTCAAGTTGAAGTGTCTAATGACGATGCTTTGGAAAATCCCATCGGAATAGATTTCGAAGATGTTGCTACTTGTGAGGGACAGGAAAATCAGTTTTTTATTTTGGATCAGGATGTGGTTTTACCTAATGCTGACTCAGAGATTCGCTGTTTGCAATTTTACAGGACAAGGGAGGAAATTCAGGCACAGGCAGACGATATCTGTACTCAGGCAAGATGTTTGGAACAAAACAGATATTTGGTTCTGCCGGAAGGAATTCTGGAAGCAGGAGAAAAAGGAGCCTACACATTTTTCCCAAATGAAGGCTTTGCCGGTCAAGAGGTGACCGTTTTTTATACTATTGGGGATAATTATGGAAAAGCTTCTGAAGGGAATAAAATTACCTTAAGGATACAAGAGTCTCCAGAGCCAGTAAGTTTGGAGGTCATCGGTAAAGAAGTTGTGGAAGGAAGTATCAATAGCTGCCCTGGAGAATCATTGACTTTTGTAGCGAGTGGGAATGAAGATTATACTAGGTACGAATGGTACCTAGATGGGGAATTGATAGTAAATGAAACCTCTGACCAGCTCATTATAAGTGAAGAGGGCATGGTAGAGGTTTGGGCTTACAATAGAAATAATTGTCCGGCTAAATCGGATCCGATTGAGGTGGTATACCCAGAGTATCCGGAATTAATTTTTGATGAATTGGTTGTGGGATGTGTGCCCGGTGAGCCAGTAAATATTTTTGAAGGTTTATCCTCATATGATCCAGAGTCATTTGATTATTTATTGACAGGGAATGGTTTGGAATTGGAAAACGAAGAGATTTTAACTTTAAATCAAAGTGGCACTTACGAAGTCTTTGTGAAGCCTAAAGAATTTGATTGTTATTCTGGTTCCAATCAAGTGGAGGTATTCATTCAGGAGGAAGAACTATTAATTGGTTACGACTTTGTTGTTCAGGGTACAGATATTCGGGGGGATGCAGAAGGTGGTATTTTTCCTGATGATCCTATCCAGTTCACAGATATGTCAGATACAAGAACTATCCGCTGGTCTTGGGATTTCGGCGATGGGGAAACCTCTCAAAATAGAGACCCTGTGCATGTTTTCGGAAAGAAAGGTGAGTTTGAGGTTACTTTAACCTTGACTGATAGGTTTGGCTGTCAAAAAAGCTTGACTAAGGTTATTTCTATTACCAAAAGTTACCGGGTGATGTTTCCGACCGGATTCACTCCGGGTTTAGAGGAAAATAAAACTTACACTCCCAAATACAAGGGGCTGGTCAGTGCAGAACTTTTGATTTTTAATTTGTGGGGGGATTTGATTTTCCAGAGCAATGAATTGAATGGTGCAGGATGGGATGGAACCATCGAGGGGAAATTAGTGGATGCCGGTACATATATCTATCGATTCAATGGTTTTTCTACAGAAGGAGAGCAAGTAAAAGAGAGTGGAAAATTTAAGCTGATCAGATGAGTAAATTTTCGATTTTCGCGGTTTTGTTTTTTCTTGTTTGTTTCTTCTCAAAAGGGCAAGATGTTCAATATTCGCAATTTTATGCCAACCCGTTTTATTTAAATCCAGCTTTTGCCGGCAGTACTGACGAAAGTAGAGTAGGTTTTAATTTTAGAAATCAATGGCCAGCATTAGATCAGAGTTTTTTAGCATCTACAGCCTATGGAGATCATTACTTTGAAAATTTGAATAGTGGGGTAGGTGTTATTATTACAGGGGCAAAAGAGTCCTTTACTCAAAGTCAATGGTATGAAGTGGGTTTGCTTTATAGTTACCGCTTGAAATTATCAGAGAGTACACTCTTTCAGATTGGCTTTCAAGGTAGTTTCACTGGAAGAGATGTATATTTTGATAGAGTCATTTTAGGTACGCAGCTCGATATCAACAGAGGAGTGATTATTGGACAGCCGGGAGATGGATTTGAGGGGGAAAGCAAGCTTCGTTCATTTGATGCCCATACTGGCTTTTTATTTTATGGGAAAAAGTTTTGGATGGGAGGTTCAGCCTTTCATTTATTGGAACCCTCGATTAGTTTTCTTTCAGAAAGTGAAAACACTTTACCTATGAGGTTTGGGGTTCATGGAGGATATAGGTTTGAATTGGCTCCTGGCTATATCAATGAGTATCTGAATAATTATGATCAGGAACGATCTATGGCCATTGCTTTTAATTATAGACAGCAGGGATTGTATAATCAACTGGATATTGGTGCTGAATTTTTCTTTGAGCCATTAATCCTTGGTTTGTGGTACCGAGGTCTTCCAACTAAGTACCAGTTGCCAAATAGTGAGTCTTTAATTGCCTTGGTAGGGATATCCTTGGATTCAGGGATTGAGTTGGGTTACTCTTTTGACTTTTCAGTTTCAAAACTAGGACAATCTGTTTCTGGGGGAGCTCATGAACTTTCATTTAGATATGTATTCACTTCTAATAAAAGGAGGAAAAATAGCTATCCGGCCCTGCCAAGTTTCAGGTTTTAAGCCTTTTTAGCTGAGATTCAGAATATTATACTGATAATTAATACAATTATCTTTTTAATCATTTAATTCTTCGTGGAAATTGACTTTTCAATTCAAAAAATTTTGAAAATTTTTCTGATTCAGAATCAAGAGATTAGATCTGATCTAGCAGTTTTTCTATAGAATCTATTGTATCCTGAAATAATCCCCCGATATTTGCACTCCCAATCGACGCAAACGGCGCGGGGAAAATTGAAAGGCGGAGTGAAAGGAAGTTGCCAGACACTGAGGGGTGTTTGGATCTGGGAAAGCGGGAAGAAAAAGAAAAAACATTTTTTTCAGATTCTTTTTGCAAACGGAAAAACTTCTACTACCTTTGCACTCCTGTTCGGAAGGAACGGGAAAAACAAAAATAAAAAAACGGGGAAAACGAGGCTGTGAGGCGGTTTTTCTGACAGTGTTGCCGAATGCGGTGACGCAAGTTCTTTGAAGTGATGTAAGGCGAAAAAATAATAACCTGAGAAAGAAAGACAGGGAGGCTGGTATATATGCTTTATATATCAGTTGTGTATAGTTAGATAATTTACAATGGAGAGTTTGATCCTGGCTCAGGATGAACGCTAGCGGCAGGCCTAATACATGCAAGTCGAACGGTAGACATCTTTCGGGATGTTGAGAGTGGCGCACGGGTGCGTAACACGTATGCAACCTACCTTTTACAGGGGGATAGCCCGGAGAAATTCGGATTAATACCCCATGGCACTATTGATTGGCATCATGAGATAGTTAAAGATTTATCGGTAAGAGATGGGCATGCGTCTGATTAGCTAG
>NZ_FOVW01000019.1 GCF_900115305.1 Algoriphagus ornithinivorans
CCCACATCCGCTCTGCTGTTGTTGTTGGCATCGTTGAACGTACCTGTCTTGACAATCGTCAAAGCCGGGCGCTGAGGAAGATTCGTCGTCTCACTATCTGTCGCAGTTCTAAATTGAGTGCCAAAAAATCCTTTTGCTTCAGCCGTGTTATCCACTTTGCCTGTATTAATATCATTTTGGGTGATCGTATAAGATCCTGTAAATGTATTCCCACTATTGGCCCCAACTGCCAAGCTGATCGGACCGCCAGTTACAGTAACTTTTGGATCAGTTACAGTAACATTCGTCAAAGCAGAATTTCCAGTATTAGTTACCAAAAAAGAATAATTAATCTTCTCTCCTACGTCTGCTCGACCATTGTTATTTTGATCAACAAAAGTTCCAACTTTATCAATTGTAAGAGCACAATTTAAAAGGGTTAAAGTAACAGGAGTTCTTGTAGGACTAATACAACCTGTAATCGTATTTCTTGCTTCAGCGTAGTAGGTCACAGTTCCTAATGTATTCAAGGTAGGATTAGCAACTAAATTACCTCCAGTAGGTGCACTAAACCATCGAATTTCAATTCCTGTAGGAACTGAAGCTGTTGCTGTTAAAGTTTGAGCTGGTGAATTAATACACTGACTGATATTCCCTCCCGAAGTTGGAGCCGCAGGTAACGCATTTACCTGAACTGTCACCGGATTAGAAGCAACTGTATTACAGCTTGAGCTAATCACTTTTGCGTAGTAATAGAAAGTCCCCTCAGTATTTGTTGGAGGAGTATAATTCTGGGTTGTGGCAACTCTAGTCCCGCCTATATTTACCGCAGAAGTCGTCTGCCACCACTCATAGGTAATCGTTCCAGTCCCAGTTCCGATAACAGTCAGTGGTGTTGCCGTTGCATTTTGGCAATAAGTAGCACCAGTCGGCTGATTAGAAATTTCAGTTAAAGGATTCACCTGAACTGTTACCGAATTAGACGCAACATTTCCACAAGTAGAGCTCTTAACTAATGCGTAATAGTAATATGTTCCTGCAGCATTAGTGGGAGGAGTAAAAGTTTGTGAAGATCCCACTGGGGTACCTCCTGAATTTGTAGCAGTAGTCGTTCTAAACCACTCGTATGAAATCGTCCCAGCACCTGTTCCTGTTACTGTCAATGGTTGAGGGCTAGCATTAAGGCAATAAGATGCGCCTTGTGGCTGATTAGTAACTAAAGTCCTTGGATTTATTCTTACAGTTGTCTGAACCGTCTTAGGACAGGAAAAAGTCGCTCCACTAGGAGCAGAATTAAATGAATAGGAAACTGTGTAAGTTCCAGGTGTAGAACCTGCATAAGTTATTAAACCAGTACTCGTATTAATATTTAATCCAGCAGGTGTTGCAGAAAAGGTTCCACCTTCTGTGCCAGAAATTGATGGTAATACAGAAGAAGTAGATTCACATAATGCATCAGGAGAATAGGAAATTTCTGCAGTTCCAAATGCTAAACTTACAGGAATTGGGTCAATAAAATCTTTAATATCAGCAGTAACAGCATCTGAAGCTTTTGACTTTATAAAAATTGTTTTTACGGCAATCCCAGCACAAGGGTCTCCACTAAAGGCTCTAAAAAGTTTTGTAACGTTAATTGCGGCCTCAACCCATTGTCTTGGTTCGTAAAAACTATTTCCAAATGGTAAATACTGAATGTCTGTAAGAGTTGTAGTATTAACTGCACCATATGCAACTCCTAAACCAAAAGTTGGGGAGGTAATCTCACCTTCCAATACATAATCGAAACCTGTACCAACAGCTTTCCATCTAAATGCATAAATTTTTGGGTTTGATCCTCCTGAAGCATATTCTACTGAAATTAATAAATCACCTATTGTCCTTCCCCCATTGGGGCCATCAGAAGTAAATCCACCGGAGGTACCAGAACCAGTTCTTTCAACATTTCCTTGTAAAAATTCGAAATCTAAATAACTTGTCCCATTAGTTTTATCTCTATCTGCTGAAAGTATAATCCAATCGCCCTCAAAGCCAGGAGTAGTTGAGTTGCCCAAATGATAAAAAACATTGTTAAAATCATTTGGTGCTGGTGTAACATCAGCAGCCCTCCATCCCCATGAATTAGGGTTTCCATTTCCTTTATTTCCCCCATTAAAACCAAGGTCCACGCCAGGTCCTCCTTTGTATGGATCAATAAACCTAAATGATGTAACTCCATTAACCGGAACACCTAAAGATGTAAACGCTGATCCCCCATTGTTCAATCCTCCTGTAGCTCCAGGGATCCAGTCACCTGCACCGGGAGTAGGCGTATTTGCTCTCAAATCCCCATCTATATGAAATCCCCCATTTGGAGAATTCAAGGGAATAACTATAGGAGTCTGCCCAAAAGAGAAATTGTAAGCGGAAAAAATAAAACCAATAAGAAAAAAAAGGTTCTTATTGATATTTCTCATTTTCTTAAAAAAATCAATTTTCCTATCTCGACTGCCATTCGGATGAGTAGTAGATGACTGATCCATATATTTTTATTTAAAATTTCGAGTTCGTAAACGTGTTCTATAGGTTTTTTCTTTAGTTCTTATCCCCTTGCTATGAGAGACTTAGAATATTTTTAATCTAATTAAGCAGGCAAAAGGAGGGAGTGAAATGAACCCACTTATTCTTATAACCAGATAATTGCCATAAAAATACACTTTTATGTTTTTCATTTCCAAGTGTTTGCAAATCTTTTTTTATATAAAATGCATTTTTTTTATTATGAAATACTTTTTAAATATTTTCAGCATATACGGAATGAATGGGAATTATGGATTGAATCCAGAAAAATATTAAAGGCAACAAAAAAAAAGGATCCAAACTGGATCCTCTTTTTTTTTGACTAATACTCTATAAACTTATCCTGTATCACATCGTGTTTACTTTCTTCTGTCTACCTGTGTAGGTAAACGCCGACTTGCCTACTCTCAGCTCTGTCCTTCGGTTCAGCTGGTGCATCGCCGAAGTACAGCTCACCTGGCTGCAGTCATGTACCGGACGCGTCTCCCCAAACCACTGGTGTTCCATCCGGTCTCCGGTTACTCCGCGCTTGATGAGGTAGTCCATCACCGCTTTTGATCTGCGTGCCGACAGCTTCTCGTTGTAGGCATCGCTGCCCCGCTGGTCGGTATGACCCTCGATGTACAGCATCAGGTTCGGCATCCGCTC
>NZ_FOVW01000023.1 GCF_900115305.1 Algoriphagus ornithinivorans
GATGAGACAGGTTGTGAGAGTTTGACAAGAACTCCAGTAACCTTGACGATCAATGCAGCCCCTGCTGCTCCGGTATCTGGAGGTAATCAAGAAACCTGCTTTATACAAGAAGGTCAGACCTTAACCGCATCAGCTTCTGTTCCGCAAGGCTTCTCTATTATCTGGTATAATTCTCCTGAAGGAGGACAAGTTGTAGAACCTACGCTTAGCGAGGTAGGAACTGTTACATATTATGCGGCATCCATAAATAATACTACAGGTTGCGAAAGTATTGAGAGAACAGCTGTAACCCTTACGCTTAATACTTGCTTGATTTCTATCGAAAAAACAGCTGATGTTGATTCAGTTACTGTAGCGGGTCAGGTAGTTACTTATACCCTTACTATTAGAAATCTCAGCACTATTACTTTAACGGATGTGAATGTTCTTGATCCTTTGACAGGGTTAAATCAAGTCATCCCGTCGATTGAAGTAGGTGGTGTGGTAATAATTGAAACCCAATACACAGTTACTCAGGAAGATATAGATAGCGGTGAGCTTGAGAACATTGCTTCTGTAACAGGAAATGCGGGAGAAGAAGAAGTATCAGATGATGCGACATTAATAATTCCTGCAGACCAGAATCCGGATATCCAGATTGAGATCACTGATAATGATGCAGTGATTACTGAAGCAGGTCAGGAGATTCCTTACACGATTACAGTGACCAACACCGGTAATGTGACTCTGACCAATGTGACGGTAGTGGATACCAAAACAGGTTTGGTGGTGAACATCGGTACACTGAAGCCGGGAGAAACCAAAACTGTGGAAACCACTTATCCTGTTACCCAGGAAGATGTGGATGCCGGTGAGGTAACCAATGAGGCTAGCGTAACCGGTGAAAGTCCAAATGCTGGTGATGACGACCCTACAGACAATGATTCGGTGACTACCCCGATTACTCCTGCACCAGGAATATCGATTGTGAAGAGCAGCGACAAGTCTGAGATCAGGGATCTGGGTGAAACGGTAACCTACACGTTGGTTGTGAC
>NZ_FOVW01000022.1 GCF_900115305.1 Algoriphagus ornithinivorans
TGATGCGACGGGTCTGACCTCGAACGAGGCGACGATCACGATCGATTACGTACCGGTTGCGAGCAATGACAGCAGCACGGGCAATTTGCCAGAAACATCTGTCATTCTAGATGTATTATCTAATGATAATCTTGGAGATAATGTTGATCCGACAACAGTTCAGATAGTGGGTACACTGAATCCTGGTGATGCACTGGTAGTTCCGGGTGAAGGCGAGTGGACGGTGAATCTAACGACGGGAGCGATTACGTTTACGCCAGAAGTTGGATATTCATTTAATCCAACTCCTATTAGATATACAGTAAATGATGGACAGGGGAATGTTTCAAATGAGGCATTAGTTACAATCACTTATGATCAGAAAAATGAATTATTGATTTCTAAAGAAGCAGATGTTTCAACATATGATGCGGAAGGTCAAGAAATTAATTACAAGATTGTAGTTACTAATTCAGGAAATGTTACTCTGACAAATATCTCTTTGGTAGACCCATTGACTAATTTGGATATTGTCATAAATAGTTTAGCACCAAACTCTTCTGAGATTATAAATACAAACTATTTGGTAAAACAGTCTGATGTAGATTTCGGGAAAATAGATAACATAGCTATAGCATCATATTCTTATAATAATGAGGAATATTCTGTGTCGGATTCTGAAACTGTAAATGCATTACAGAGACCAGATATCTCAATTGAGAAAACTCTTCTATCCAATGATGATGCAGAAGGAGGTTTCCTTGACTATCAGATTAAAGTTGTCAATACAGGAAATGTAACTCTGTACGATATTTATGTCGAGGATTTGAAAGCTGGATTCAACGCAATAATCCCTGAACTAGCTCCAAATGGAGAAGAGGTGTTTGACGTTTCAGTAACGATTACTCAAGACATGATTGATGATAAGTGTTTCATCAATACAGCAACTGCTGAAGTAAGAGAATACAGTGGAAATGAAAATCCAGATCAAAATGGTTCTGGTGAATATGAAGTAATTCTTTCTACCAATGACGAAATAGAGGCTTGTTTCACTCAAAGTCCATCGATGAGTCTGGAGAAAGACGGAGTGTTCGTGGATGAGAACGAAGACGGTCAGGCGCAGGTAGGCGAGACGATCAGCTACACGTTTAAGGTGAC
>NZ_FOVW01000008.1 GCF_900115305.1 Algoriphagus ornithinivorans
AATTATAGAGCAGTGATGCGAAAAGCAATCAGCAGAGCCGTGGGCAATGGAGTAAAACTCAAAGGGATGATTCATCATAGCGATGGAGGCAAGCAGTATGAGAGCGAGGTATACAAGAAGTTGTGTAATCGACACGGAATTCTTCAAAGTATGTGCATGTATTCTTACGAGAACCCCTATGCAGAGAAAACAAACGATCTGATAAATAGTGGATACTTGAATTACTGGAAGCCAAAGAAACTTGAAGAATTGAGAAAATGTCAGAAAAAAGCAGTCGCTGACCACAACAAGAAAAGAAGAAAGAAAGTACTCAATGGACTTTCTCCCCTCCAATATAAATCAATGTTGCAAACTCAACCTTCAATAGCATATACCTTGAAATTGAAGCCCAGAAATCCTGAACAACCAAGAAAAAGAGTACCTCAAAATGTAAACAAATTAACAATCCACAAGACAGAATTGTGACAACCAAAATCAGGCAAGGTCACGGAAGCTTCCGTCTTCGGTCATCAGTCTTCCAGCCTGTCAAGCAAGGAAAATAAGGCAACTGGAATGATTGCGGATAATCAGACTTTTTTTCCAATTTACCTTTTCAGTGCTTATCTCAGGAAAAATTCTTTGAAATTTTTCAATATTCCCTCCACCACTCTTCCCAGTGAGTTTCCTCCACGCTTCTCAACTCTCCTATTTGAGGGATCACAAAATCCATTTGCCGGCTTTTTGCAGTTGCAGTGAAAATTTCCACTGGCTCTTTCCAATGATGAGGAGCTAAAGTAAATCCCGCCCAGTGCACAGGCATAATCTTTTTTGCAAAAGCATCCTGGGCAGCAAAAACTGATTCATCCGGAAATAAGTGAATTTGTCTCCAATGCTCGTTGTATTGACCACATTCCATAAATGCGAAGTCAAAACCACCAAAATGCTCTCCGATTTTCTGAAAGTGCTGACCATAGCCTCCATCTCCACTAAACCAGATGGATTCTGCTGCAGTCTGAAAAGCCCATCCTCCCCAAAGACACTTTGCTCTGTCCGTGAGTCCCCGGCCTGAAAAGTGTCGTGTTGGGGTAAAAGTAACTTTCACACCTCCCAGCTCCTGCTCCTCCCACCAATCAAACTCGGTGATCAAGGCTGAATCAACTCCCCAACTGACCAGATGCCTTTTCAACCCCAAAGCCACAAAATATCGCTTGGTTTTATTTTTAAGCTTCTTAATACTTTCAAAATCCAAGTGATCATAATGATCATGAGTCATCAACAAGAGATCAATCTCAGGAAAATCATCGATCAGATCCAGGCTATCTTTCGAAAATCGTTGGGTAGTAATTGGTCCGATGGGAGATGCATCTGGCCCAAGCATAGGATCGATCAAAATATTCAATCCATTAAGCTTCATGAATATTGCAGAATGACCATACCAGGCATACTTCATTTTCTCAGAGCTATCCATTAGTTTCTGATGATCAAAACTTCTGATAGGCAGAGGCTTATTAGGAGTTCTATCAGAACGACCACTTAATTGCTGGTACAGGATTTTAGGAAAGTCTTTCAGGCTAATACTCATACTGGTATCCTGTAAATTCTGAAATTTACCATCGCTCCAGTTAGGTGATTGCTGATATCTATCTTTGAGTGAATCTGTCACTCTTCCTCCAAATTGACGAAAAGGCATGGCTTAATTCAAGTTTCTAAATTCCAGAGGCGACATTCCTGTCTTACTCTTAAAAAGTTTGGTAAAATGCTGAGGATACTCAAATCCCAATTGATAGGCAATCTGAGATACCGCTTCTTTGGTTCCCAAAAGTGAATTCTTCGCCCTTTCAATTAGAATATGATGAATATATTCCTGTGCATTTCTTCCACTTTCTTTTCTTAACAAATCACTCAAATACCTGGATGACATATTCATTTTTTCACCTAAGTATTTGACCGTAGGAAGCCCCTTCTCTCCGGGCATTTCTGAATCAAAGTATTCCCGAAGGATTTTTTCAAATCGACTAACCAAATCCTGATTGAGGTTGGTTCGAGAGTAAAATTGCCTGTCATAATATCGCAGACAATACCCCAATAGCAATTCAATATTCGTCAGAATCAAATTTTGACTGTGCCTATCGATAGGTTGCTTTAATTCAAGTTCAATTTTTTCGATTAACTCTGACAATGACTTTTTCTCCCCATCTGACACATGCAGAGCTTCATTCGTCTCGTAATCGAAAAAACCGTATGTATGGATATTTTCCCCCAAATCACTTTTTCTTATCAAGTCTGGATGAAATAAGAGCAGCCAACCTTCGGAGCTTGGGTTCATCTCCTTATTTCCAGCAGTGAGTACTTGGCCAGCTTTGATGAAAGCTAAAGTGCCTTCCCTGAAGTCATAAGAACTTCTTCCATATCCCATTTCGCAATCCATTCCTTCCTTTTGCCAGATTTGGAATAAATCTATCCTGATTTTCATTCCTTCTTGAATCTGGTCTAGCTGAATATCTTTTTGCCTAACCACAGAAACCAAGGGATGAAGCGGTTTGGGTAAGCCAAGAACCTGATGAGCCTTTGATATGGAATCTATGATAAAAACCTCTTTCACCCTTTTACCAAATTATGATCAATCATCACCTGAAATGAATCTACCATTGTTTCCTCCAGCGATCTATAGCTCACTTGAAGTTCTCGGATACTTTTAGAATTATCTGCTTTCCAGGCTACGTTTACGTTCTTTTTTACAAAATCTCTGGTAATCATTTTATTGACAAAAGGTCCGACCAGCATCAATAACCATTTGGGTAGCGCTTTTTTTGGAACTGGATATTTATCCCCAAAATGCTTGTGTAGAATTTTTGCGGCTTCCAGCATATTGGTATTGTGTGCAGAAATAATATTTCGGCCATTTGCCTCAGGAAGCAAACCTGCATTCAAATGTGCTTCTGCCAAGTCCCGAACATCTACGATCCCCAAACCTAAATTTGGAACCCCCATTTTCATAGTGCCGTCACCCAACTGTTTTAAGATGGTATAACTCTCTGAAGTCGCTGTTTCCGGATTTACTGCCGGTCCTAGTACCAAACATGGATTCACCACCACCAAATCCCATTGAGACTGTGATTTAGAAATTTTCCATGCCTCTTTTTCTGCCAAAGTCTTGGAATAGGAATAAGGTTGATAATCCAAAGAGGCAGTTGTATTCCATATTTCCTCGGTCAACATCCCTTTCGGTTTATGAGCCACTTCGCTGGCATCGGTATAAATAGCTGCGCAACTGCTGGTCACTACCACTCTTTTTACCGAGGCTGTTCGATTGGCTTGCTCCAATACATTTCTTGTCCCATTTACGGCCGGATCGATCAAGTCTTTTTGAGGGTCTTTATAATTGGAGGTAAATGGAGAAGCGGTATGGAAAACCAATTCGCAATCCTTCATGGCTTCTTCATAGCTTCCTTCATCCAATAAATCAGATTTAAAAAACAGGATTTTCCCTGGTGTATCCTTTGCCAAATCCCTCAAATGATTGGTTTTTTTGGCGTTTTCAGGATCCCTTACAGCCGCATGGACGGTCATTCCTTTTTCAAGAAGCTTTTTAACAATCCACCCGGCAACAAAACCCGTTGCTCCTGTAACTAAAACTGGTTTGGATAAATCTATTGAAGTCATGATTTTTCGATTTTGATAGAGTACAAAGGTCTAACAAGCAAAACCCAAAAAAGTATACAAATTGGTGAAAGACTTAAACAAATTGCATGAATCTCACAATATCGCATTATTCATACTCATTAATTAAATCAATTAAACCTATCCTTAAAGGCTTCAAATCGACATTTTGATTCTGATTTGAAAACCTTAAAACCAAATCAACTTTTATAAATTCCTTCAATATTTTTTTGTAACCGATCTGAGAAGGGACTATAACAAGTAATTTTTAATTCTTTATGCACTTTAATTTTCAAAGGATTTTCATTTACCTAATAAACCCTTAAATTGAAGGAGTTAGCATCAAATCACCGTCCATGACCATTGGCCTTTTAAAAGAACCCGAGGGAGAACATCGGGTTGCCTTATTACCTGAAAGTGTAAAAAGCCTTATTTCCTTAGAAGTAAATGTGTGGGTGGAAAGCCAAGCTGGAAACCATGCTTTCGTTTCTGACACTGATTTTGAAAAATCAGGTGCAAAAATCTCCCAAAGAGAAGAAGTACTAAAAGCCGATTTGATCCTGGGAATCAATCCACCTACTTCTACAGAATTAGAAACTCTGAAAGCTGAACAAGTCCTTGTTTGTGTATTTCAGCCTCTTTCAAATAAAGTTTTGGTGGAAAGATTTTTAAAATTGGGCATCACGAGTTTCTCCATGGACAATGTTCCTAGAACTACCCGGGCACAGGCGATGGATATTCTTTCTTCCATGGCGACAGTGGCTGGATACAAGGCTGTTTTGATGGCTGCATCTCATTCTCCACGTTTCTTCCCTATGTTTATGACCGCTGCTGGAAGCATCATCCCTTCCAAAGTTTTGGTCTTAGGTGCCGGGGTGGCAGGACTGCAAGCCATTGCCACTGCAAGACGCTTGGGTGCCGTTGTGGAAGCTTTCGACGTGCGTGCAGCTGCTGAAGAGGAAGTGAAGAGTTTGGGAGCCAAATTCATTAAAGTGGAAGGCGCCAAAGATGAAGCCACGGCGGGAGGATATGCGGTAGAACAAAGTGAAGAATACAAAGCCAAGCAGCAGGCATTGATTCAGGAGCATGCTAAGAAATCGAATATCATCATTTGTACTGCCCAGATACCCGGAAGAAAAGCCCCGCTATTGATCACCAAAGAAACTGTTGCCGAAATGGTTCCTGGATCGGTCATCATAGACTTAGCTTCATCCTCTGGAGGAAACTGCGAGCTTACCCAAGACAATCAAACCATCAATTCCAATGGAGTCAGTATCATTGGAAACTCCAATTTACCAAGCACCATGCCTTTGGATGCCAGTAAAATGTATGGAAAAAATATGGTCAATTTCCTCAAACTGATAATCGGAGAGTTTGGCGCTTTAAACCTGAATTGGGATGATGATATTGTTTTCAACACCTGTGTCACTCACCAAGGAAGTATCCAAAGCGAACGCGTAAAATCAATCCTTTTCCCCAGCAATCCAGTCTAGACTATGGAAGAATTATTAAGCCTTTTTTATGAAAACAGGGAATTCATATTCCTGATCATCGTCTCGGTATTTCTGGGAATTGAAGTAATATCGAATGTTCCCGCGGTTCTTCATACTCCCTTGATGTCTGGCGCCAATGCGATTCATGGGGTCGTAATCATCGGCTCTATTATCATCATGCTCCAAGCAGATCCCCGCAACTACTATGCATTAATTCTGGGCTTTTTAGCAGTTATTCTAGGTACGCTGAATGTGGTGGGTGGATTTGTGGTCACCAACAGAATGCTCGAAATGTTTAAGAAAAAATCCAAGTAATATGATGACAGATTTACTAGGACTCAGCATTTTGGAGCTTTGCTATATTGGCGCTTCTATTACGTTTATTTTAGGCTTGAAAATGCTCTCCAGCCCGGACAAGGCAAGAAAAGGGAATTTAATTGCCGGTTATGGAATGGGTTTGGCAATAATAGCAACCATACTTTTCAAAGAAGAACTTACTGCCGATAAATGGCTCAACTACACCCTTATCCTGGCTGGACTGATCATAGGGACTGTCATTGGCACCCGCATGGCGCTCAAAGTAAAAATGACTGCCATGCCCCAGATGGTTTCTTTTTTCAATGGTATGGGAGGAGCCTGTGCTGCAGTCATTTCTCTTGTTGAATTCGATCATTTACGACATGGCCAGGAAACAGAATCAGGGATGCTTTTGGTAATTCTCTTGGGCTTGATTATTGGTTCGGTGTCCTTCTCTGGCTCTATCGTAGCTTATGGGAAATTAGAAGGAAAAATCGGAGATAAAGCGCTTCCTGCAGGCCAATTCATCAATATTGCCCTGTTGATTTTACTATTTGGATTAGCTACATGGATGGTTGTAGTAGGATGCTCAGAAATGAGTTTCATCTATGCCTTGTTGTTTGCGTCTCTGCTTTATGGAGTTCTTTTTGTGATGCCAATTGGAGGTGCTGATATGCCGGTAGTCATTTCCTTGCTAAACAGCTTCACTGGAATGGCCGCTGCATTTGGAGGCTTTTTGTATGGGAATCAAGCCATGCTGACAGGAGGGATTTTGGTAGGTTCGGCTGGAACTATCCTAACTGTACTCATGTGTACCGCTATGAATCGATCCTTGACCAACGTCATAATCGGATCTTTTGGAGGTGGTAGTAACAGCACTTCCGGAAAAGAGGGAAGTCAGGAAACTGTCAAAGAAATATCTGTCACTGATGCCGCAATTTTGCTTGCTTATGCCAATAAAGTAAGCGTGGTACCCGGGTACGGTTTGGCTGTGGCACAAGCTCAGCACACTGTTCATAATCTGGAGAAAATTCTGGAAGAAAAGGGAGTAGAACTGACTTATGCGATTCACCCTGTAGCAGGAAGAATGCCTGGACATATGAATGTATTGTTGGCAGAAGCGGATGTTCCCTATCCAAAACTTTTGGAAATGGAAGATGCCAATGAATCTATGAATAGTGTCGATGTGGTTTTGGTCATTGGCGCAAATGATGTTGTCAATCCAGCTGCAGAAAATGATCCGAATAGCCCTATTTTCGGAATGCCAATTATCAAGGTTTGGAATGCCAAAAATGTGATAGTATTAAAAAGGTCAATGGGCAAGGGCTATGCAGGCATCGAAAACGAACTGTTTTTCCATTCGAAAAACAGGATGCTATTCGGAGATGCAAAAGATTCTCTCGAGAAATTGATCGCTGAGGTAAAAAACCTATAAATCTATTTCTTCCAGGCTTTGATCAAACCGGGAAGCATCACCAAGGCGATAATCATCAAACCAAAAGTTTCTCTGGCTTCCTCCATTTGGGGAGTTTTCATGCTGAGATTCTTTTGCTCTAGTTCCTGAACAATCCAATCACTCACCGACTCTGGCCAAAAATATACGGCTCCTACCAAGCAGACAACCACTAGCACAGCCAAGGGGATTTTTGGAAAAATACCCCGAAAACCCAACAAGCAAAAGATTATAGCTACAACATAAGTGCTTACCCAGACTTCGGGATCAGGGTCATTGAATTGCCAATAAGCAAAAAGAGCAAATAATACTGCCCAAGTCGCGTAAAATATTTTCGTGATATTCATAGAAATTGGACAAGATAAACTAGGCTACGTCCACACAACCAGAAAATCCTCCTGCCGCGACTTTATAGCCTCTATAATCCACCATTACTTCTTTAACCGTGGTAAATCCATAAATAGTCTGGGATTTCATGAGGTTAAAAAACTCTTTCTCCTGTTCAATTTCAGAATTAGCCATGGCCATCAAAATCTCCTCCCGTTCTGCCTGCTCCTTTTTCAGAAAGTTGGTTTTATCCAAAGCCTCTAGCTGATTTCTCAAGAGCTGATGGGTGTCTTCTTCATAGCAATATTCAAATAGACGAAGTAAGAATTTATCCGTACCTGTGCTCAAAGCACCGATGGGCTTTGCTTCAGGAGAAGGGGTTTTAGCTGGAAGTCCTTCCGGAATAATGGTATCTGCTATGGCTGAAATCAATTTTTCCTCTTTCCAGGTAAAGAATCCTTTATGGGTTAATTGGTCTACCAACTCCCATTTCCAATCAGCAATTGCCAATCCTGCGATTCCAAGTCCTGAGGCCCCCAGGATTTTTAGAGATTTTCTTCTGTTCATAGCATTAAGGATAGATTTTCAAGTTAGGTTTTTTACAAATCCATTCAAAAATGAGGCTTGATAATTCCACCAATGGCAAGAAAAAACTCCGACCTTGGGCCGGAGTTGATTATTATCTGATTTTTTATTTTCTGTAATCCAACGGAGCTGTTCTATCTCCAACCAAGGCATCGTATTTAAACCCTTCTCCTTGTCTTCTTTTCAGCTCAGCCTGTGCTTCTGCAGTTACTTTTGGATTTTTGAATATATCTGAAGCTGTTAAAGCCAAGGTCTTTGCGGCGATCATCATACCTTTTTGACCAATGCTTGTTCCACCGGCAGCTACAGCCTGCCAAGTATGGGCAGATGTACCCGGCACCCAAGTAGCAACATTCAATCCGGCCGTAGGTACCAACCAACTCACATCTCCTACATCAGTAGAACCTCCAGAACCTTTCTCATTTACCTCAAATGGAGCAATTTTTTGGGCATCCTCTGGAGAAGTGTTTACTCCAGAAGGAAAGGTCTTAATAATGTCCTGAGCAAATTTTGTCTCTTCCGGGCTGTACTTCAAACCACCTACCATTTGAAGGTTTTTATGCATAATTCTGGACAAGGTCTCATTAGGGAGAAGATTGTAAACTCCATTGATCACCTCATACTCCATTTTAGTCTGTGTGCCTTGCGCAGCACCCTCAGCAGCTGCTACCATTTTGGCAAAAATCTCCTTAACCACTCTTGCATCCGGGTGTCTCACATAATGATAAGATTCTGCAAAGGCTGGAACCACATTTGGAGCTTCACCTCCACGGGTGATTACATAGTGCATCCTTGTTTCTTGAGGTACATGTTCGCGCAAAAGATTAACCATAAAATTCATCGCTTCCACTCCGTCTAAGGCAGATTTTCCTCTATCAGGAGCTGCAGCAGCGTGGGAAGCTTCACCGTAGAATCTAAATTTGGTAGAAATATTGGCCAAAGATGAACTGGCAGAAGCATCATTTTTGGAACCCGGATGCCAGTGCAACATCGCGTCTACATCCTCCATTAGCCCTGCTCTTGCCATGTACACTTTTCCTCCGCCGCCTTCTTCAGCCGGCGTTCCATATACACGAATGGTTCCAGTGATTTTATTCTGTTGCATCCAATCTTTTACGGCAATTCCGGCAGCAACTGAGGCAGTGCCAAAAAGATGGTGGCCACAGGCATGACCGGCTCCGCCTTCCACAACAGGTTCTCTAAAAGGAACTGCCTTTTGGGAGACTCCAGGCAAAGCATCAAACTCAGCCATAATCCCTACCACTGGAGCTCCTGAGCCAAATTCCGCCACAAATGCAGTGGGAATGTCAGCCACACCGGTTTTAACACTAAATCCAGCATCTTTTAAAGTCTTTTGCAAAAGCTCAGAGCTCTCAGTTTCCAAATATCCCAATTCAGGATTGGACCAAATTTGCTTGGAAATCGTACCATAAAATTCAGCCTTTTGATCCAGGCTATTCAAAATTGTTTTTTCCTGTGCCATGGTGAAATTAGCCCAGAGCAAGGCAAACAATAGAATGTATGTCTTTCTTTTAGATATCATAAATTTAGTTTTGATTAATTGGTAAGGTTAGTCGAAAATACGGCTGAAATACAGCTCAGGCAAAGATTTTTACAGGAAAAAATAGAATCTGCATTTAAGCAGCTTGATCAATTCTTTGAAAAATTCTATTCAATTATACCTCTAGTTATTCATTTACATAAATATTGATTTTGTACCCGAAAATTTCCATCTAATTTTTATTATTTGTACTTTTCTGATAACCAAACCTTTACGCACTATGAATAAATTATTTAAAGTCCTAGGCTGGATGTTAGGGGCAATTGTTTTACTTCTTCTTTGTGTTTTCGCCTACCTCAACATTGTTTTTCCCAAGGTATCTCCTGCAGAAGATTTGAAAATTGAGTACACCGCTGACCGAATCGAAAGAGGAGCTTATCTCGCAAATCATGTAGCCGTCTGTATGGACTGCCACTCTCAACGGGATTTCTCATTGTTTTCGGGTCCTCCTGCCCCAGGAACGCTTGGCAAAGGAGGAGATAGATTTGATCACGGGATGGGTTTCCCAGGTGTATTTTACGCTAAAAACATCACTCCATTTGGAATTTCAGACTATTCAGACGGAGAACTTTATCGACTCATAACTACCGGAGTGACCAATGATGGGAGAGCTATGTTCCCACTCATGCCATATAAGTATTATGGAAAAATGGATCCTGAAGATATTTATGACATCATTGCCTATATACGTTCCTTACCAAGTGTAGAAAGTAATGTTCCTGATTCCAAAGCAGATTTTCCAGTAAGTCTAATTCTCAACACCTTACCAAAGGATCCCGAGCCAATGAAAAAACCAAACCCGGCTGATCAGGTGGCTTATGGAAAATACCTTGTAAATGCTTCAGGCTGTATAGAATGCCATACTCAAGCAGACCCTCAAGGGATGATTATTCAAGAAGTGGCCTTTGAAGGAGGTAGAGATTTTCCTTTTCCTGATGGGTCTAAGGTAACCTCATCCAATATTACTCCTGACCCTGAAACAGGGATCGGAAATTGGGATGAAGCAACATTTGTTCAAAGATTTAAACAATACACTGATTCAGCTTATGTGATTCCTCAAGTTCCCCAGGGAGAATTTAACACCATTATGCCTTGGACTATGTATGCCGGAATGACAGAACAAGACCTGAAAGCGATTTATGCTTATCTGAAAACACTCGAACCCAAACGGAATCAGGTAATTCGCTTTACAGCCTCCGCCAACTAAGCTCAAGCCCTGAAGAAATTCAGGGTTTTCTTTTGCAATGTGACCCTAATCACAAAACCCAAAGACTTTTTCGATGTATTTTGGAATCTAAATGGGAAGACTGACCCTTTCCAAAAATCTCTTATTCAGAGATTTTCTATACCATTAACCCAGAATTAACCATGAAAGCAAGTAGAAGAAAATTCCTTTCCCAACTGGGAGCAATCGGTACGGGAACAGGCCTTCTTAGTCTTGGCAGTCTTCCTGCTGAAGCCGAAGCTAAAGAAAAAGACAAAAAATCCTTCACCCTCAGTATTTTTCAAACTACAGATGTGCATTGCCAAATCCATCCACATGATGAGTTATTCTGGGAAAATGATCAGGCTATCTATAGAAAAACGGGAGGATATGCCCATCTCAAAACATTTCTGGAAAAGGAGAAAGCAAAAGCTGAACACAGCTTTGTCATCGATACGGGAGATATGTTTCAAGGCTCCGAGCTATCTGTAAGAACAACGGGTGAAGCGATGGTCCCGCTCCTCAACGAAATGGGTTATGACCTATACCTTCCTGGAAATTGGGAGGTGATTTATTACAAAAAAGCCATGCAGCACTTATTGGGTTCGCTTCATGCCCCAAAAATCTGCGCCAATATGTATCATGACTTGGGTGAAGGAACAAAAGGCGAGCTGATCTTTCCTCCTTACCATATCTGGACAGTAAATGGTGTCAAAATAGGTTTCTTGGGGTACACGGATCATTTGGTTCCTATTCGACAATCCCCAAATTACAGCAAAGGGATTATTTACACCAAGCCCGAAGAAAATCTTGCCCACTATGTGGATGTGCTCCGGAATCAGGAGAAATGTGCTTTTGTTGCAATCATTGCCCATTTAGGTCTTTCACAACAAATTCACTTAGCTAATATTCCGGCTTGTGAGGGTGTAGATTATATACTAGGTGGGGATACCCATGAAAGAGTAAGAAAACCTATTCAATCAAAATATGCCAAAGTGGTAGAGCCCGGCGCTTTCGGTTCATTTGTGGGCAAGCTGGAATTAAAAATTCAAGATGGAAAGGTGGTGTCTGATCACTATGAATTGCTGGAGGTTTCCGCAACAGCAAATAAAGCCGACCCAAAAATATCCCAACTCATCAAGAATAATGAGGGACCTTTTCAGGAGGATATTTTTGAAATTGCCGGATATAGTACTCTTCCGCTATACCGATACTTTGTCATAGAAAACCCAATAGATACTATGATTTTGGATGCCGTGAGCTGGCAGGTTCCAGAGGTAGATATTGTCCTTTCAAATGGTTTCAGGTTTTGCCCTCCCAACACGACTCCCGACCAAACTGGAAATATCCCCATCACAAACGGATACATTTTCGATATGCTGCCCGTGGATTCCATGATTCGTACCGGTAAAGTAACTGGACAACAAATTCAGGAATGGTTGGAAAAGGAGTTGAATAATGTGTTTGCAAAAGACGCATCCAAACGATTTGGAGGATGGGTCATCAAATTCAGAGGAATGGAAATCGAATTTTTGGCTTTTGGAGAGGAAGGTCAGCGGGTTCAGAAGGCATTGATTCATGGAAAACCAATTGATCCTGATAGAGTGTATAGCATTTGTGCCTGTGAAAGAGATGGAGACCCTGATGATATGCTTTGCCGATTCAAAGGTGTCATGGAAACAGAAAACACTGCCTATACTTTGCATCAGGCGATGAAAAATTATCTGGCAGCCAATTCGCCGGTAAGTCCTACCCCTCCCAAATCTGCTGTGGCACTCGATGCACCTCCTACTCTACTTACCCAGGTTTACGGCGTAGACTATCAGTTTAAATAAATAAGTTACTTTTTCACCCTATAGCTAACCGAGAGGTTAGCTTTTTTTGTTTTACGAACAAGCTTGTACAACTGACCTTAACCTTCTAATTTCCCGATTAAAATCTTCTCTATGCGCATTGATCATTCATTTGGCAGTTTTTTACTTTTTATAGTATTTCTGAGTTCATGCAACTCGGTTCACCAAGAGTCCGGCTGGGACAGTTCACAGATTCAAATAGCGAGAGACGATTTTGGAGTTCCCCATATTTTTGGAAAAACCGATGCAGATGTTGCTTATGGCTTGGCCTGGGCTCATGCGGAAGATGATTTTGAAACAATTCAAAAAACCATGCTTGCAGGCAAAGCCTTGGTAGGAAGAGTTTATGGAGAAGAAGGGGCAGCTGTAGATTTTTTTGTTCAGCTTTTAGAAACCCAAAAAATAGCTAAAGAGAAATACGAAAGTTCCTTTTCAGCCGAGTTTAAAAAAGTCTTGGAAGGCTATGCAGCCGGCATCAACGATTATGCATTGCAGCATCCTAAAGAAATGCTTTATAGTCGTGCCTTTCCGGTGAGCACAGAAGATATCGCTTCAGCATATATTTTGTCATTGGCCCAAATGTCGGGGGCTGACAGAGCTGTTCAAGCTATATTTAGCGGTGAGGTGACGGTACTTCCTTCTGATCCAAATCCCAAAGGTTCGAATGCAATTGCGATTCATTCCGATAGAACGGAATCAGGAGAAAGCTTTTTGGCTATCAACTCACATCAACCGCTAGAAGGACCAGTCGCTTGGTATGAGGCACATTTGCATTCTGAGGAAGGCTGGAACATGCTGGGAGGTTTATTTCCAGGGGGAGCTATGATTTTCCATGGAGTCAATGAGAATTTGGGATGGGCGCATACTGTCAACTTTCCGGATCTTCTGGACTTGTACCAATTGCAAAGCAATCCCGACAACCCTAATCAATATTATGTCGATGGAGAATGGCTGACATTGGAGGAAAAGACCATTTGGCTTAAAGTAAAATTATGGGATTGGCTCACGATTCCTGTCCCTAAAACCATCTGGAAAAGTATATATGGCCCAACCTTAGTCACTGATCAAGGAGCTTTTTCCATTCGATTGGGCGCCTTAGATAGAATCGGCGCACCGGAGCAATGGTGGAGAATGAATAAAGCTAAAAACTTTACAGAATGGAAATCCGCTATGGAAAGAATGGATTTAACCAGCTTCAATACAGTCTATGCGGATAAGTTTGATACCATTTTTTATGTCAGTAATGGACTGTTGCCTATTAGAAAGCCTGGGTATGATTATACCGGAACTGTACCTGGTAATACAAGAGAAACTCTCTGGACCGCATACCACGACTTTAAGGACTTACCCCAGCAAGTAAATCCCAAATCAGGATACCTCTATAATACGAATCATTCTCCTTTCAAGGCGTCTTCTTTTTCGGATAACCTAAACCAAAATGATTTTCCCTCTGAGATGAATTTTTCCAAAAGAGATAATAACCGCTCATTGAGATTTAGGGAAATCATGCCGGATTCAGGAAAAATCTCTTGGGAACAATTTGAACAAATAAAATTCGATCAAAAACTACCTAGTCAACTTGCATTTAGAACTAATATGCAGGCTATGTTTTCATTGGATAGCGCTGAGTTTTCTGACATTGCTCCTCAAATACAAGTGCTAAAAAACTGGGATAAATCTGCCGGAGTGAAAAGTGAGGGAGCTGCACTTTTTGCTTTTGTATATTATTACTGGTGGGATAAATTTGACAAAATGAAAAGGCCTTTTGAAACTACGCTTACAAAAGAAGAAGCAGCAGAAGGTATTCGGGCTGCCAAAGCGCATTTCAAGGAGCATTTTGGAAAAGAATTGGTCGGTTTGGGCGAATATCAAAAGCTAGTAAGAGGAGATAAAGTGCTTCCTCTTTGGGGTCTGGATGATGTAATTGCCGCCATGCGATCTCAGAACTGGGAAAATGGAATGCGGAAAGGTGTACAGGGAGAATCCTATATTATGATGGTCAAGTTTGGAGAAGGCTTACCAAAAATAGAAACCATCAATGTATTTGGCGCCAGTAATCGTCCTGAAAGTCCGCACTATGCAGATCAAATGGAGCGATTTTTAGGAAGGGAATTAAAGCCTATGACACTAGACAAGGAAGAAGTCTTGAAAAATGCTCGGGAGATTTACAATCCCGGAAAAAGACAAAACCCTTAAACCAGCTTCAAATCATAATTTCTGAATGCATCCAAAACCGGGTCGGTGGGATGAAGTTCCGTGACTAAGGTGTGAACAGCTGTCAGATCACAGGTTTTGTATTTTTGCACAGTGTGCAATTTATCGGAGACAGAAAGTATGATTGTCTTCTTGGCAGCACGGATCATGGCCTGTTTCACTTGAATCACCTCCCAGTCAAACTCTGTCAGCCCATGCTCTGCATCCAGATAGCCTGTTCCCAAAATACAAAGATCTACTTTCAGCTGATTTAGTGAGTTTACTACAGTTCCTCCCACAGCGAATTTAGCCTCATGCAACAGCTTCCCTCCCAGAAAAATCACCTCAACTTCTGGTAATTCCAACAACTGCATAGCCACATGTAGGCTAGGGGTAAATACAGTGAGGGGCAATCTCCTGGGAATCATTTTGGCAACTTCCATATTGGTCGTCCCTCCACTCATCAGAATTACCTGACCTTCGGAGAGCAGGGAAACTGTTTTTTCAGCAATCCGGATTTTTTTGGAAAGAAGGTAAATATTACCATCATCCTTACTGAAGTTCATAAAACCAAAAGAAGTCGCTCCTCCATGGACTTTTTTAAGTTTCTTTTCTTTTGCCAGCTCTTTTACATCTCGTCTAACCGTATCAATTGACACATTAAGCGAATCAGAAAGGTCTGTCAGCAAAACTCTATGATGTAAATGAACCTGGTCTAGGATATACTTTTGTCTTTCTTCTTTTAGCATGGAATCGGTGATAAAAACGTAAGCTACTAAAAACAGCAAAAACTTGCAAAAGTATAAAGGTGCTCGCTAGTGCTTGCAAAAAATTGCGCCTAATCATTCCCAAACCTGCAATATTCTAGGTAGTTTAGCTGTTGAAAAGACCCCAGCCTGCTATGAACCTGAACTTGAAAAAATACAGCTTCAACACAATTTGTCTTTCTTTCATTGCTTTGCTTTTTTCAGCTTGCAGCCCTCAGGCTACTTTTAGAATAATAGAAAAGCCAATCACCTGGAATGAAACAAGAGAGCAACTCTCACTTCAATACTTAAGTGAAAGACATGGCCTGGATAAAGAACAAGCTACTATCAGTCCTCAAATAGTGGTTGTTCACTGGACGGCAATTGATAATATAGAGGTCACTTTTGACGTTTTTGATTCACCGACTTTGGGAGGTAGAGAAGATTTGACGAGTGCCAGTAATCTCAATGTCAGTAGCCAGTTTTTGATTGATAGGGATGGCACCATTTTTCGACTTCTTCCTGACACCACCTTTGCTAGGCATACCATCGGGCTTAATTATTGTGCCATAGGCATTGAAAATGTAGGAGGGCCTGAAGCACCTCTTACCAAAGCTCAATTAAAAGCGAATGAAGATTTGATTCGGTATTTGGAAAAAAAATACCCTATTGATTATGTGATTGGGCACCATGAATATCAACTTTTTCAGGAAACAGAATTATGGAAAGAAGCAGACCCAGACTACAGAACTGTCAAAACAGACCCAGGTGATAGTTTTATGAAAAAACTTCGAAAAAACCTTAGTGATCTAAACCTCAAACCCATCCCTACTACCAATTAACTCTATGCTAAGAAGCACCTCTTCATCCCTGTTTTTTATTTGTTTTTTGCTGATTTGCCTTTCTGCCTGTAAAACCCAGAAAAAAGTTAGCAGTCCTGAAAAAGGAACTACGGGAGTTGGAATCGCCAAATCTGAGTCTCCCAAGGAAATTTTGCCAGTAAAAGAGCTCCCTAAAGTTCCTGTAACCCTACAACCTTTGAACTATCGTTTACCAGAAATGCCCAGGGAGTTTCGGGGTGTTTGGATTGCCACTGTCGCAAATATTGACTGGCCCATTTCTTCCACTGATTCCTGGGAGAAACAAAAGCGGGATTTTATTGGCCTTCTGGACTATTATAAAGATCTGAACTTCAATGCGGTAATCGTTCAGATAAGGACTGCAGGAGACTCTTTTTATCCAAGCAACTATGCACCTTGGTCAAAATACCTGACTGGTAAGCAAGGCAAGGCTCCTGCAACCAGTGAAAACCCTTTGACATGGATGATCAAAGAAGCTCATGATAGAGGGCTGGAATTTCACGCTTGGTTGAATCCATACCGAGCGACCATGGATCTGAAGACTGAGGAACTCAGCCCGGAACATGACTTCAATCAACATAGGAACTGGATGCTGAAATACGGTACCAAGTGGTACTATGATCCAGGACTTCCAGAAGTGAAAGAGCATTTGCTTAAAATCATCAAAGAGGTCGTGGATAATTACGATATCGACGCCATTCATTTTGATGACTATTTCTACCCCTACAGAGAAGGGAAGTTGGAGTTTCCAGACAAAGCCTCCTATGATAAATACAAAAAATCAGGTCAATCTCGGGATGATTGGAGAAGACAGAATGTCAATGAACTGATCTTTGCCCTCAACCAAACCATCAAAAGCAGTAAGCCTTGGGTTCAATTCGGTATTTCTCCTTTTGGAGTATGGAGAAATCAAAGTAAGGACCCAAAGGGCTCACCTACTCAAGCAGGCCAAACGAACTATGACGATCTCTTTGCAGATGTACTGCTTTGGATGAAAAATAAGTGGATTGACTACTTGATTCCACAACTTTATTGGAGCATGAATCATCGATTGGCTTCCCATCGAACCTTAGCAGACTGGTGGTCCAATAATAGTTTTGGCATTCCAATTTACATAGGACATGGACCTTATAAAATCCGCGAAGATTCAGATGAGGCCTGGAAAAATCCAGCTGAGATCAATACACAAGTGAATTATGCCAGAACCTTACCTCAGGTACATGGAAGCGCCTTTTTCTCTGCAAAATCCATTTATCAGAAGAATCAAGACATCGCCAAAATGTTGAAGAATGAGGTCTATGATCAACCTACACTCCCACCATCCTTCGAACCTAAGCAAAAAGCGATTATAGAAATTCCGGTTGTTTTAGACGTTAAATCAAACCTGAATAAAACTCAAATCAGCTTGGAGAAGCCACTAGATCCTGCCATCCGATATGCCATGGTTCAGGGAGGAAATGATTTGGCTAGCCTACATGATGCAGTGATTCATACAGCATGGGTGGGTGGCTCTAGAGCACGGTTCTTGGAAGTGGCCAGCTTAAATACTGAGTATTTGGCGATTCGATGGATTGATCATTATGGAAGAATAGTACAAACCCAAGTATTTCAAACACCCAAATTATCACGCCCATGAAAGACATGATTGTCAGGTTAATTGGCTTACCCGATATTCTGGAGCTTCAGAAAAACTTGGAATTCAAGGAGAAAATCACTTTCAGAAGGGCAATTGCTCCTGAAAAGCATCTTGTAAGCGAATGGGTAATGCAAGAATTCGGAGCTTATTGGAAATCGGAAGTTGAGGTAGCCTTTAGCAGACAGCCGGTCTCCTGTTGGATTGCTCAGCGGGGAAATCAACTCTTGGGATTTGCTTGCTACGAGAGTACAGCAAGAAATTTTTTCGGACCAACGGGTACTTTGGAATCTGAGCGAGGAAAAGGAATTGGTAAAGTATTATTGATCAAAGCGCTCGAATCCCTTCGGGAAATGGGCTATGCTTATGCCATTATTGGAGGAGTGGGGCCTGCGGAATTTTATGAGAAAGCAGTAAATGCCAAGGTAATTGAAGGCTCTGATGTCAGTGTTTATGAACGATTATTAAGAAAATCATGAGTCAAACCAAACCCAATTACCCATGGCTGTGGGTACCATCCCTTTACCTAACTGAATCGATCCCTTACGTCATTATTATTACTGTTTCTGTGGTGATGTATAAAAGCTTGGGGATCTCCAATGCGGATATTGGGCTTTATACCTCCTTTCTCTACCTTCCTTGGGTGATCAAACCAATTTGGAGCCCGGTTTTGGAATTGGTGGGAAATAAGAAAAAATGGTTTCTCAGCATGCAATTGGTGCTGGCTTTGGTCTTTTTGGGAGTCGGATTGACGACCGGACTCAATCAGTTCTTCACGATAACCTTAGCCTTTTTCTGGATGGGAGCTTTTGCTTCAGCCACGAATGATATAGCTTCAGACGGCATGTATTTGATCGCCTTGAAACCTGATCAGCAAAGTTTCTTTGTGGGATTGAGAAGTACATTTTATCGTGTTGGGATGATCACCGGACAGGGTTTGATTGTCATTATTGCAGGTAATTTGGAAGAAAGCTTGGGTGATCCATCCAAAGCCTGGTCATGGACCATGATTATTGTAGCTGGTTTGATGTTGACTTTGACGCTGATCAACTTTTTCGCGACACCCAATGTGCAGGAAGTTCGGATTAAAAGAGAAGACCAACCGAGTTTCGGAAAGGTATTTGGGACCTTTTTTACCAAGAAAAATATCGGAATCTCTCTCGCTTTCGTGCTTTTGTATCGATTGGGAGAGTCCCAATTAGTAAAGATGGCTTCCCCCTTCTTCTTGGACGAAAGGACCGCAGGAGGATTGGGATTAAGCGTCACGGATGTTGGTTATTTGTATGGTACATTGGGAGTGATTTCCCTTTTGGCAGGGGGAATCATCGGAGGAATTGTTATTTCCAGAGATGGTTTAGGCAAGTGGATGATACCAATGGCTTTTGCGATCAACGCGCCGAATTTGGGATATGTACTCCTGTCCTGGCAGCAACCTGACAGCTTTCTGTTTCCAGCCGTAGTAGTCATCATTGAGCAGTTAGGTTATGGTTTTGGGTTTGCCGCTTACATGGTCTTTCTAATATATTTAGCTGAAGGTCTTTTCAAAACTGCCCATTATGCCCTAGCTACAGGCTTTATGGCCATGGGAATGATGTTTCCTGGGATGCTTTCAGGATATATGCAAGAATGGCTGGGCTATCCCGGCTTCTTCGTTTGGGTAGTTTTGGCTACAATTCCAAGTTTTGTAATGGCCTATGTGGCGAAGTATCCTAAGGAGTTTGGGAAGAAGCTAGAAAGCTAAAGTTAGAAAGCTGAAACTTCGACGGAAAAGACGAAAACCTGTCAGGCTAAGCGGAGTCTTTGTCAGGCTGAGCAGAGTCGTTGTCAGGCTGAGCGGAGTCGAAGCCTTTCAAAGTACGATTTACCAAGGGATTAAAATAGAAAAGTACTCTTACCACTTTAGCTCTAGACCTTTACAAAATTCACAAACGAGACCTCGACTCCGCTCGGTCTGACACTAAACCCAATTTTCCAATACGCTCTGGCGGACAAGTACTTACAATTTTGAAATATTTCAATTAGTAGATGAACAAAAATCAAAAAATCGCCCAATGCTTCTCTCCTGCAGCTTTTATCCATGATTCGGAGGAGAATTATCAGGCTATAGAAAAATTGATTCAGGAGCAGGAAATTGGTGGGCTGACTTTTTTCCACAGTAGACATTCCGCTGCAGCCAATTTTGAGAAAAGAGCAGAAACCTTGGACGTTTCGGGTACTTTTGAAAAATTAATCACCCTTATCAACCGCTACCAAAAACTTTCCAAAATCCCGCTATTGATCAGTATTGATGGAGAATATGGTTTGGCGATGCGGATAGAAAAGACACCTCAATATCCGTTTGCAATTACCTTGGGAGCTTTGAAAAAGGATGCTGAACAATGGGTGGAAGAAGTAGGCTATCGCATGGGAATGGACATGAAGCGATCCGGAATTCATCTCAATTTGGCTCCTTGCGCCGATGTGAATACCAACCCGAATAACCCAGTGATCGGCTATCGCTCTTTTGGAGATGATGCTGAGAAAGTTGCCAAACTTTCCTTTGCAGCTTATTCAGGAATGAAAAAAGCGGGGATTGGAGCCTGTTTGAAGCATTTTCCAGGACATGGAGATACCGCAGTGGATTCCCATTTGGGCTTGCCGATCTTGCATAAAAGCAAGGAAGAGCTCGAAGCCGAAGAACTTTTACCCTTTCAACATGGAATTGACCGAGGAGTAGAAATGATTATGGTCGGGCATTTGGCAGTTCCGGCTTTGACTGGAGGGAAAGACATTCCAGCCAGCATTAGTCGCGAATTGATTACCGACTTGCTGAAAGGAGAAATGGGCTTTCAGGGATTAGTCATTTCAGATGCTTTGAATATGAAAGCGGTGGCAAATCTATTCCCTGAGCCGGGGGAATTGGAATGGCAGGCTTTCCAAGCGGGAAATGATATCCTTTGCTTTTCGGATCATGTAAGCGAAGGCATCGAAAAAATCACTCAGAAGACCTCTGATGAAGAAGCGGATCTGGTTTTCCAAAAAATAATGGACTTGAAAAAGCGCTTTGGTGTGTTGGACAATAAGCCTATTGAAGTTCCAGCTTTCGATTGGGACCAGCATTCCAGGTTTCAAAAAGATCTGGCGAAAAACTATGTGTCGGTTATTTGGGGAGAGCTTAATCCTTCTGAAATCCAAGCTTTAGCAAAAGCCGGAAAGTTGGGATATAAAGAATTTTTTACTCAGACAGCAAGTCACTTTTCTCAGAATTTAAATCTGGATTTTGAAACAGCTGATAAAGCAGAAAAGGTAATTCTATCTGTTTTTGTTCCAAGCCACAAGCCCTTGAATCAGTTTGGAATGGATCAGTCTGTATTAGGGGAAATCAAGGCATTGGCAAAAAGCAAACCTTGTATTTTGGTTCATTTTGGAAATCCATTGGCGCTAAAGCATCTCGGAGATCTGGAGGATTTTGAAACAGTGATTTGTGCTTATCAGGGATTTGAGGAGGTGCAGGAGGTGGTAAAAACTCTCAAATTATTTTGATTCTCTTGGAAAGCACGTGGCTTGAATAAAATCTTAGCGAGATTACAAACCTCTATGGCTTATTCGGAAGGAAGAAAAATTATCCTATTCTATCTAAACTGAATATGACCAAAGAGTAATCAAGTTTCAACTCTAATGATTTTATTAGTACCTTTTCACAAACTGCTTAAAATAAAAATAATACACTTTCTAAAAATTCATTTCATGATAATTAGTTTGCACAAAAGTAAATTTGATATTATTTAAACAAAATAATTAGACCTTGAGAGTCCTCCTTAACTTAGATAAATTTGGAACTTTTGGGCTTTTCCTAACAGCAATACTTTCACCTTGCTGTTTTCCCCTTTTCGCATTTGCAGCTACTGCATTTGGTTTGGGGAGTTTTGAACTTTTTGGTGGGTTTACCTTTTGGGTTTTTCAGGCTATGGTCTTGGTAACTTTATGGGGACTTTACCTGTCTATGCAAAAACATGGCTGTTGGTATCCACTGATAATAGCTATTCCTAGTGCTTTATTAATTTTTTATGGATATCACCTAAATAGCACTGACTATTGGATCTACTTTATATATCTCGGCATGATGGGTGTACTGATTGCAACTGTTTGGAATAATAGAAGAAATAAAATGCACGGTACTTGTGATAATTGTAACTCAGACTAGATAATTAGGATTTTCATTGTGCGCTGCACCTGACATTGCACTAAATAGGGGCAAATGGAAAGAAAAGATTTGGAGAGTTGAAGGCTTTAATTCCTGATATCACTGATAAAATGTTATCGGTTCAGTTAAAGTCATTGGAAGAGGACGGGATTGTTTCTAGAAAAGTTTTTCCTGAGATCCCTCCAAGGGTAGAGTATGAACTAACGGAACACGGACTCACTTTACTTCCTGTTGTAGAATCTATTGCAAAATGGGGAAGAATGAAGGTAGAAAAAGAAGGGAGAGTTGTACTTGATGAATGAAGTTATTATTACATTTTTCAATACCATATAAAATTCTGTAGTCCGACTTTCTTTATCTTGAATTTTTCCACTAGGATATTGTATTTTTTATAAATATTTTGAAGGTTAAATCTCTTCAATATGAAAATTCATCTATCCTTTTTTATTGCTGCTATTGTTTTTTCAAGTTGCAATTCTGTAAAAATTCCAAAGACTTTAGGGGATACTTCAAACGCTAGCTCTTACGGATATCATCCTATAGATCCCTTGCCAGTTTGGACTGAAAACCTCAAAGAACGTGAAATCGACAATGGAGTACTTTTAGGTTCTATGCCTGATGAGACCATCCGCCTTGCAATAGCGGAAGTGACCTCAGATGGAGCATTAAAGTTTGGCTCCACTTCAGTGGGAGTCGCCAACCATAATTATGTAGTCATTTTAGATTATATCAAATACAGCACTGACTTCTTCCGGGTGGAATTTATAAATGAAGAAAAGGGTGAGTTCAAGGTACTTCCGAGATATGAAAAAAGTGAAATAGAAAACTCTTATGATCCCATCATCCGATCCACCGACGATGGAGATGCAGTAGTTCCTGTTTATGTAGGGGTTGGATTGAGGCTAACTGCCAATATTATGGTTAATAAGACTGGGGTAGATTTGGGAAACTTGTTTTCGATTGGAGCCAATGCATCTTCCAACAATATCGCTGGAACTTTAACTGTACAGACTTTAGGAATCAGCGGGGATAATATTTCATCAATTATACCCATGCCTAGTGAAATTAATCCTACCACTATCCAAAACGCTATTCTAGCCTTAGGTACCATCAAAGCCAAATTATATGATCCCAATACAGTTATAACACCTCGGGCCGTAGGCGTCTACAATTATATAGGAGGCTCCTCCAAAACCATCAACAAATTTGTTTCTTCCATTTTGATAGAGAGACCTAAACTGAGTATTTATTAGAATGAAATAGAACCCTCAAGAAATCGATATTAGCAGAACTTTATTGATTTACCGAAAACCTATACTCAATTCTATGCTCATATTTTTCTCCCGGATTTAGAATAGGGCTGGGGAAATTTTCATGATTGATCGCATCAGGCCAGTTTTGAGATTCTAGGCAAAATCCCCAGTGCTTTTGGTAGGTTTTTCCATCAGCGCCAGCAAAATTTTCAATGAAATTCCCAGTATAAAACTGCACTCCCATATTGTCAGAATACATATCCATCACGCGCCCACTTGCAGGATGCTTGACGCGGACAAAATGCTCCATTTCATCTGATGGCTCTTGTTTCAAAATCATATTGTGATCAAAGCCCCCTCCAATGGCAGCGATCTGATCACCAAGTTTTTTGGGTTCCCGAAAATCAAAGGGCGTACCTGACACATCTTTGATTTCACCTGTAGGAATCAACCCTTCATCCACAGGAGTGTAATAATCCGCCCAAAACTGAAACTCATGATCCAACACATCGCCTTTAATTCCAGAAAGATTGAAGTAGGTATGATTGGTCAAATTAACAATGGTTGGCTGTTCAGTAGAAGCCTCAAAACGGATACGGATCGTATTATCAGGTGTCAGTTCAATCCATTGGGTGGAAGTTAAAGTTCCTGGATATCCTTCTTCTCCATCAGGACTTATATAAGTCATTTTAACTCCCAAAATCGAATCATTGGTATAAGGCTCAGCATCCCATACTTTTTTGTTAAATCCTTCTACACCACCATGCAGATGGTTTTCTCCATTATTGGTTGCCAAGGTATAAGTTTGCCCGTTGAGAGTGAATTTTCCTTTCGCGATTCTGTTCGCTACTCTCCCGGCTGTGGCACCAAAGAAGGGATTAGGCTTAGTAAGGAACTCAGGAATTGAGTCAAAAGTCAATGCGATATTTTCGAGGTTGCCCTCTTGATCAGGAACGAATATTTTTGAAATCAATCCTCCAAAGTTGGAGAGCTCTACACTCATGGTTCCATTATCTAAGGTGTATCGAAACACATCTTTTCCTTGCCATTCGGCTACTTTTTCAGCTTTGATCATCAATTCAAGTTCTTGGGTGATTGTTTCTTTTTGGGGTTGAGAATCGCAAGATGCGAATACCCATCCGAAAAATAGAGAGAAATAGAAGATGGATTTTTTCATATTGTCTGGGTGGTAAATATAGGTTTTTGAATTATTGTTAATTTAAGGTAAGACCTCTTTCAGCCACTTTGGAAAAAGCCTTACTCCAGAAAAGCCTCTTAATGAAAGTCATTTTCATAGGAGTTGCGCTCCCTGCTTAACCTCGTTTTAGCGCTGCCTACGGCCTACTGCCCACTGCCTACTTTTTCAGACTTCTCACTTTATATTTCAGACTTACTCAATCTGCCTACTGTCACTGCCTACTGTCACTGCCTACTGCCTACTTTTTCAGACTTCTCACTTTATCTTTCAAACTTACTCAATCTGCCTACTCCCTACTTTTTCAGACTTCAGATTTCTCACTTCTCACCTTCCTAAGGCTTCCTTTCATGATTCTTCTCTATTCTATCCAATTCTGCCTGTAGCTTTTCTCCACTGATCCATTGCCCTCGGATCATTACTCCCAGAGGTTTTTGCATGGTGTTTAGGTCTTCCAAAGGGTTGTTTTGAACCATCACAAAATCAGCAGCCATTCCCTTTTTGATCATACCCCAGTCATTTTCTTCTCCCATGTATTTTGCGGGTTCAACCGAGCCAGATTTTAAAATCTCATAGTTGGACATTCCCGCCTCTGACATCAGTCTTATTTCATGATGAATGGAAAAGCCCGGAACATTAAATACTTGTGGAGAATCCGAGGCCATAATCATTGGCACTCCTGACTGATGTAATTCCATAAATAATTTTCTCCTAAACTCGAGGTAAGGAGCTACAAACTCTTTATCTAACATCCCCGCTCTTTCCATTTGTTTTTTGGCATTAACCCACTGCTGTATCAGAAAGCCAGGCAAATATTTCATTTCAGGCGCCTGACGGAATTCATCAGCCGGGATATAGCCAAAATATCGATCAAAAAGAGTTAAAGTAGGTGCTATATAGGTTCCCTGATCCAAAGCCATCTGAATCAAGTTTGGCAATTTCTCCATCTGCACTTCTCCAACTAACTTTAGATTGAAAGGCCCGGAGGTGGCAGGATCAATTTCCAGATTATCTGGCAGAAGGCCTTCCATGTAGCCATCCATATGCTCTATGGATTTAAAGCCGCTTCCCAAAGCATTTTTTATCCCCACAGCGAGAGGAACGTGTCCTCCAAAAGGAATTCCTAATTCTTTGGCTGTTTTTGAAATTTCCCACATCTCATCCAGCTCCACTCCGGGGTGAATTTTTAAGTGATCATAACCGGCTTCTTTTTGCTCCCTCACCATCTTTGCGGCCTGCTGAGGACTAGTTACAGAATTGCCATTGAAGGAAGGTCCTGAAATATACACTCTAGGCCCGGGCGTTTCTCCGGAATTTACTCTTGCTCTCAAATCAATATGGGAAGGATGACCAAGCATGCTGCGAATTCTCAATACCCCATTGGCAAGGTAAAGCCACATAGACTCCTCCTGAAGCTGAGTATTTCCGTCATTTTCAACAGGAAGATGGGCATGGAACTCTGCCAATCCCGGAAAAATATAAGCGCCCTGTCCGTCTATCAGATTTTCGCTATACATCCTGGGAGTTTGTGCAGTGAGAGGAATAATCTGGTCTATTTTTCCATCTACAATGTATACTGCCTGATTTTTCAATACCTCTTTCCCATCCATACTTACGATGTGCACATTAGTCACCAAAGCTTTCTGGGAAAAGGCAAAAAAGGACAATAAACAAAAGGAAATCAGCAGCGATACTTTTATTGAATTCATAGCCATGGACATTAGGTTATCTTGAATTTCGTGTTTTATAAAGTGGAATGCAATCCGATCCTGTAAAAGGTTATTTGTCCAAATAACTCAAAGCTTCCTGCAACAACTCTTTGGGAGTTTGATCAATGGACAGTTTTAATCCATAGGCTGGCTCTTCCCAAGTGGCAAACTGAGAATCCAGCATTTCCGCCTTCATGTAATGGTTTTTCCTCGCCAGCATTCTAGCCCAGATCAAATCCCTATCTCCTTTCAGATGAATCCACTTCACAGAGGAATCCACTCCCAAAATTTTCCGATAGCTTTCTTTCAAGGCAGAACAAGCCAAAACGCAACCACCACCGGCCTTGGACTCCGTAAGTTTGCTAGCCAAGGCTTCCAACCAAGGCTTTCTATCATTGTCATTGAGAGGAATGCCCTGACTCATTTTTGCAATATTTTCAGCTGGATGAAAATCATCCGCATCATAAAATGGTAAACTCAAATGGGCAGCAAGTGCAGAACCTAAGGTTGTTTTACCGGTACCTGACACACCGGTGACAATGATTAACATATAAGCTTTGTGATTTTTTATTCTTCAGTCCTAAAGATTAGCTAATTTGGGGAAGATGAAAAGCGGGACAACTTTTATTTCGGATCAATTTTACGCCAAACATGTCAGTGACCTACATTTCCGTCACTTACGCATGGCCAAAGCCTCCACATCTATTCAGGACAGTGCTGCCCAAATGGCAAAAGAGCAGGTATCCTGCCTATTTGTAGGGGAATCGCCTCAGCAGATTCAAGGCTATGTCACCGACATTACCCTCAGGGATCAGGCTTTGGCAAAAGGCTTGGCTTTCGACACACCCATCAGTGAAATCATGGAACATACCATGGTTTCCATCCATCCTGAAGCCACTCTCGTCGAGGCGCTTTTATTAATGTTCCGTACCAAATCCCGCTATTTGTTGGTCAAGGAAAATGAGCAATACATAGGCTGGATTAGCAGAACCAAAATTCTTACCGAGCAAAGCCAGGGGCCCTTTATGTTTATTCAATCTGTAAAAGAAGCCAGACAGATCACTGAACTGAAGGATAAATGGCAGCGTATGCCAGAAATTATTCATCTCCTGCTCTCAAGAGGGATGAAAGCAGGAATAGTCAATCAAATCATCACCACTGTCGCAGACACTATTACGCAACGAGTCATCGAGCGGGTCATCAAAGAAATTGGAAGCCCTCCTGCCAAATTTGTCTTTTTCGTACTGGGAAGTGAAGGAAGAGGTGAGTTGACTCTGAAAACGGATCAGGATAATGCCATTATCTATGAGGATAAAGCGAATGAACAACGAGAAGCGGTTCGGGCCTATTTCTTGGATTTTGCCACCCGGGTTTCAACAGCTTTAGATCAGATTGGTATCGCCTTTTGTGATGGTGAACTTATGGCCATGAACCCCAAGTGGACTCATTCCCTTTCTCATTGGAAAAGAAATTATGAGAGTTGGATCTCTGACGCCTCTCAGGAAACAGCCATGAACTATTCAACCTTTTTTGATTGCAGAGCCATTTTTGGAGAGGAAAGTTTATTAGTGGAATTGAAGGACTATATGGGAGAGCTGCTAGAAAAGGCTCCCGAGCGTTTTTTTATCAATTTGGGCTACAATGCACTTCAGTACGAACCGCCACTTACTTTCTTTAGAAATATAAAAACCGAAAAAATAGACGGTGAAAAACAACTGAACCTAAAACAAACTATGCGTCCCATTGTGGATTTGGCGAGGGTTTTTGCACTCAAACATAAAATCCATGAAACCAATACAGTTAGAAGGATAGACTTGCTAAGGCAAAAAGGAGTATTCACCATGCCTGAAACTCAGGAATTAATCCATGCTTTTAATTACCTAATGTCTCTCCGCTTGGAAAATCAGGCAGGTTTGATTCTTGAGAAAAAGGAAAAACCAAAGAACTTTCTGACCCTTGACTCTTTAACTAAGGTTCAATCAGTTACTCTCATAGAGATATTTAAAGTTATCAAGGATTTCCAAGCCAGAATCAAGTTTTCATTTACCCGAAGTCTATAAATTTCAGCTCCTTCCGATACTTTTATAAATTTTTTATTAAAGTTGTTTTTTATTAGTGAAAGTTTTTTAAATTTGTTCAGACAAATAATTTAAAGCTCTGCAAAAGGTAAACAATAGTAAATTTTACTTTTAATTGATTTTCCAATTATTTTTTGGAATACAACCGATTGCTTATTTTAATTTATTTGGAATAGAAGAAGTAAAAACCGATAATAAATCTTATAAACCCTTAACTGTCTAACCAGCATGCTCAGTAAGTACCCACTATCCGAAGTAGAGAAAAGCTTCTTGCAGGAATCAGGAGTTGAAAAAATTTCCACGCTGATTCCCTACTTGACGGTTGACAATTTCCCCAAATTAGGTTTGCTTACCGCCTGCCGGTTTTTGGAATGGGCGGCAGCCAACCCACAGGGAGTCATCAGCTTACCTACTGGAAAGACGCCCGAATTTTTTATCAAATGGACTCAGTATTTATTAGAAAACTGGGACAGCAAAAAAGGCAAAGACATTCGGGAAAAGTATGGCTTGGGAGCAACCAAAAAGCCTGTCTTAAAGGACTTGACTTTTGTACAGATAGATGAATTTTACCCTATCTCATCTTCCCAGCACAATTCCTTCTACGACTATGTAAATAAGTTTTACATTCAGGGATTTGGCCTTTCTAAGGAAAAAGCCATTCTCATCAACTCAGATGAAATCCCTTTAGCCAATGGTCTGAGCTATAAAGAAGTATTCCCTGACCTGAAAGTAGACTTGAGCCTGAGATTTCGAGATCCTCAAAACGAACTTGAAAAAATTCAGCAGGAATCCATCTACAAAATCGACCAATGGTGCGGACAATATGAGCAAAGGATCAGAGACTTAGGAGGAATCGGGTTTTTCCTTGGCGGAATCGGACCGGATGGACACATCGCTTTCAACACCCGAGGTTCTCATATTTACTCAGTTACCCGATTGACTGAGACCAATTTTGAAACGCAAGCTGTAGCAGCCGGAGACTTGGGTGGCATTGAAGTATCCGCCAACAGATTGGTGATCACTATCGGCTTGGATACTATCGTCTACAATCCAGAAGCGGTGGCGATAATTATCGCAGCAGGAGAAGCTAAAGCAGGAATAGTACGGGACTCTCTAGAAACCCCGATGAATAACGTATTCCCTGCTACTGTCCTTCAAAAGTTGAAAAATGGCCGTTTTTACCTGACCAAAGGAGCGGCAGTCAAATTAACAGACTCTCTTGACAGCTATTATCAAAAGGGAGAATGGACTTTTGAAAAAACAGAAAGAGCAGTGATTGAGCTTTGCAAAAAGCTGAATAAATATGGACACAGGCTAAAATTGAGTGATCTGAAAGCGGATAAATACTGCAAATTGATCCCTGATCTTTCTGAGGAAACAGTCAGCCTGGTAATGAAAAGTATAGAGGATAAGCTGGCAAAAGGTTTGGAGCAGGAAAAAGACCAAAGACTGCTACATACAGGACCACACCATGATGATATTTCACTGGGTATTCTTCCTCACATTACCAATCAATTGCATGAACCCAGCAATGAAGCTCATTTCTCTGTGCTGACTTCGGGCTTCACAGCTGTGACCAACACATTTGTCATTGATACACTTCAACACACCAAAAAACTATTGGATGACAACAAAATCCAAATGGTGAATTATGAAGACTTTTTCGAGGTGGGATATAGTTTGAAAACAGACAAAGATGTTTACCACTTCCTGACAAATGTAGCTTCCGAAAATGCTGAGGCTAGGAAAAGAGGACTTTGTCACCGTGTTGTTAGAGCTTTGGTGATCATTTACGAAGTAAAAAACAAGACTCAGCTCCGGGAAACTATCAATGATGTCATCAGTATTTTGAGAAAGAGTTATGATGGAGAAAAAAATCCATCCAAAATCCAAAAGCTGAAAGGCATGATTCGGGAATTTGAAGAAGAATTGGTTTGGGCTCACTTTGGTGTACAGGTTAAGAACGTTCATCACCTCAGACTGGGCTTTTATACAGGAGATATTTTCACCGAACAGCCTGATAAAACGCGCGACGTAGAACCGATCGTGGAATTATTCCGAAAAGTTAACCCTACGAAGATTAGTTTAACGCTAGATCCAGAAGGCTCAGGTCCAGACACCCACTACAAAGTATTGCAGGCTACGGCGGCGGCAGTCAAAAAATGGGGTGAGGAAAAAGACCTCAGCGATTTGAGAATCATAGGCTACAGGAATGTGTGGTTTAAGTTTGAACCCCACGAAGCCAATGTCATCGTTCCGGTTTCTTTGGGAGATATGTCCGTGATGGAGGACTCCTTCACCAATTGCTATCTTTCACAGGTAAATGCTTCTTTCCCTAGCTATTCCCATAATGGAAAATTCAGCACAGTAGCCAAGCGTACCTGGGTTGGACAATTGAATGACATTCAGCTACTGTTGGGAAAAAATTACTTCTACCTGCACGAGCGAGCGAAAGTTCGAGCCAGTCATGGTCTGATTTTCTTCAGAGACATGAACGTAGAAGAATTCCTGGCTACTGCGAGAGAACTAGAAAAATCTATTGAAGGAATGCTGTAAAAAGCATTTCTTCGCACCCGAGTAAATCAAGCAAGACAATTTGCTGTCAACCTATTAACCTATTTAGTCACTATTTTAACTCAAGGAATGCAAAAGGCCATATTGGGATTGGATATTGGAGGCACCACCATCAAAGGCGGGGTGCTGATTAACGGGCATTTGGAAGATATCCGTACCATTCCCACACCGGCCAAGGAAAGTCAGGAATTCATCCTTGAAACCATAGCCATTTTTATAGAATCCTATTTGCATCATGATTTGGAGGGGATAGGCATAGGAATTCCAGGCTTAGTGGATGTAGAAAAAGGCATTGTGCTGGGATTGGCAAATATCCCGGCTTTTCAGCATGTGGAGCTCGGTAAATTTCTCACAGAACGAATTGGCAAGCCCATATTCATCAATAATGACGCAAACTGTTTTGCTTTGGGCGTCCATAAGTTTGGCGTAGGGAAGAAATATAAAAACCTGGTAGGAATCACTTTGGGAACGGGCGTAGGAGGAGGAATTGTAATCAATGGGCATTTGTATTCTGGGGTGAATTCAGCTGCCGGTGAATGGTGCAGCGCTCCTTATTTAGATCATAATTTCGAACACTATTGCAGTGGCAAATTCTTCCATAATTATTATCAGACCAAGCCCAAAGCTATGGCCAAAAAAGCCATGGCAGGAGACCCTGAAGCTATTCAGGCTTTTGAGGAATTTGGGCATCATTTGGGAGAGTTGATCAAGCACATACTGTACGCTTTGGCTCCGGAAGCTATTGTGTTAGGAGGATCCATTCGGAAGACTTTTCCTTTATTTCAAAAATCCCTGTACCGCTCCTTGGAGAGCTTTGGATATCCTACCGTTTTGGAACATCTTAAAATCTTATTGTCCGAATTGGACGAAACAGCCATCCACGGTGCAGTAGCACTGGTGGACGTTGAACCTGAAATTGTGAATTCTTAAGAGATAAAGTTGGTTTAGTAAGTGAAAAAGGGCGGTTTCTGATAGGAATCGCTTTTTTTATTCTGATTTTATGGCCTCTAGAAAGCCTGGCTTAAGCCTCTTATTTCTATCAAAAAGCAAAGGGAAATTGGTTCTCCCTCTTACCGGCCAATTATTCAGCCAGCTGCTGCCATCGTGCAATCCCCAAAAAGTGACGCGACTGATTTTATCTGAATGCTTTCGAAAGAGCTGGAAAAGAGATTGGTAGCGCCTGACCAACTCTGCTTCTTTCTCGTGGGTAATCCAATCTTTAAATGGATTCCAGCGCTCGGATTCAGCAAATGAAATCTCCAGATCAGCTCCGTCAAAATCACTAGGTCTTGGAAGGATATCCACATCCAGTTCTGTTACCATCACATCAAAACCAGCCTCATGAATATCCAGAATTGCCTGCTCTATCATGTCCAAGCTTGGAAAGTCCAATCGATAATGTCCCTGCATCCCTATTCCATCAATTCGCACTCCCTGTTTTCGAAGAGCTTGAGCCATTTCTAATATGGCTTTGCGCTTTTCCGGTTTCCAGACATTGTAATCATTGTAATAAAGTTCTGCATTGGGGTCTACCTGATTTGCCTTTCGGAAAGCCTGAGCGATATAGTCCTCCCCCATCAATAGATACCAGGAGGTTTTCCTCCAAGTTCCATCATCCTCAAAAGCTTCATTCACCACATCCCATGCATGGATATCCCCTTTGTATCTTCCCACTACGGTTTCTATATGATTCTCCAGCCGCTTTTGAAGTAATTCTGCGTCTATCAATTGCCCTTCCTGATCCTGAAATACCCAATCAGGAATCTGCTGATGCCAGACCAGTGTATGCCCAACCAAAAAAGCATCCAGCTCCTTTCCTTTAGTCACAAAAGCATCCCCAAACTCAAAGGAGTACCTATCCTCTTCGGGATGCACTCTACTCCACTTAAGGCCATTCTCAGGCGTAAGAGAATTGAAATGCAAATGCAATAAGGAATCTGCTCCATCTTCCTCATCTGTGACCTGTCTGCCATTGACGGCTACACCAATTCTAAAATCTGAGGAAAATTCATCCTTTAAACTTTCACGCTTAGGCTGCTGACAGGAGAAATTGAGCAGGATCAGAATTACCAAATAGGTTGGAAGTATAAATTTTTGAGAATAGGTTGCTAGCATGTTTTAAATTAGCAAGTCTACTTGAAAATTCACTTTCCGTTCATCCAATTATTCCTACGTCTTTACAACCAAAGCACAATAATTTACTCCATATGTCAGCTAATCACCTTCAAGTCGCTCTAGCCCAAATTGCTCCGATTTGGCTCAACAAGTCACAAACACTGGAGCTGGTCAAATCCTGCATGCATGAAGCCGCTCGTGAAGGAAGCGAATTAATAGTCTTCGGAGAAGGTTTGGTTCCCGGATATCCCTGGTGGCTTTCCATCACCCATGCTTCCGCTTGGGATGATCGCATGCAAAAAGAGATCTTCGCCCATTATGCCAGACATGCAGTTCAAATAGAAAGTGGGGACTTACAGGAGATTCAGGCATTGGCGAAGCAGCTTCAACTCGCTGTCTATTTGGGAATCATTGAAAGACCACAGGATAGAGGTGGGCATAGTTTGTATTGTTCTTTGGTTTTTATTGATGCACATGGACAGATCCAATCTGTCCATCGAAAACTTCAACCCACCTACGATGAGCGACTGGCTTGGGCACCAGGTGATGGAAACGGACTTCAGGTGCATTCACTGAAAGGTTTTACAGTAGGCGGACTCAATTGTTGGGAAAATTGGATGCCTTTAGCGAGAACAGCCTTGTACGGATTGGGTGAAAATCTGCATATCGCAGTTTGGCCGGGCGCAGTCAGAAATACCGAGCTAATCACAAGGATGATAGCTCAGGAGGGGCGATCTTTTGTGATATCCGTTTCCAGTTTGATGCGCAAATCTGATTTCCCCGCAGACAGTCCCCATTTGGAGGAAATTCTTAAAAATTGTCCAGAGGTCTTGGCAAATGGAGGTAGCTGCATTGCAGGACCGGATGGAAAATGGATTCTAGAACCCAGAGCGGATTATGAGGGACTGTTATATGCAAGTTTGGACTTGAATCGGATTTTTGAAGAAAGACAAAACTTTGATCCGACGGGTCATTATTCCCGGCCGGATGTCTTGGAGCTAAGAGTTAATCGGGAAAGGCAGCACTCGGTAAAGGGGATGGAATAGATCAAGGTCGATTATTTCTTATTAAACCAACTTGCAAATTACTTTTGATTTTAGAGCTGGAAGACCGAAGACAGAGGACCGAAGCTTCCTGATTCTGATCCTTTTAGCAGACTATAAGCCGTATTTTTGTTGATACAAATAATAAAGCGGATATCAATAAAAAAAATCTTTCTCCTATCCTTCTTGGCGAATTGAGAAGATATTTTAAGGCATATAGACCCTCATACTGGCTATTTGAAGGACAGGATGGCGGACAGTATTCTACAAAAAGCATCCAAAATGTATTTAGGAAATCTGTAGAAAAAAGTGGGATAAATCCTTGGGCAACGGTGCACACCCTTAGGCACAGTTTCGCCACCCATTTATTACAGCAGGGTACTAATCTACGGATGATTCAAGTGCTGCTGGGGCATAGCAGTTCCAAGACTACAGAAATATATAGTCATATTTTGGCTGTTTCTAATAAAAATGTAGTCAGTCCTCTTGACGGGATATCCGAAATTCTTAATTTAGGTGAGCCGAAGCGAGGGGAGTCATCCACATGACGGATATAGACGCCATTGCCGTAGGAAATATTCGTCAATACAAATGTTGTGGGCAATTTTGCTGGACAGATTTAACATATGAGACTGACAACTTTAATCTTGACAATACTTTGTGCTTCATGTGACACGAGAATCTCAAGCGAGAAAAGGTTTGAGACTAACATTGGTTTTGCGCTTCCGTCTAACAAGAAAGTTTTGAAGGACGAATACCAAGACATGGGCCAGGACTTTGCTATCATTTACGAAGTCGAGCTCTCATTGACCTCCAATCAACGCTTGACTGACAAACTTAGGACTCTAAGCCGTACCGCGGACAAGGATTGTAACTGGTCAACTGGGAACAATGGGTTCTATTACATGTGCGACAAAGATCGGACGACCTACAAGGTTTCCTACGACACTCCAAGTCGGAAATTGACCTATGAAGAATTAGCGGACTAAGCAAAACAGCCCACAACAAAGTGTATGCACAATTTAAATTTGATTAATATTTTAAGGTAAATTTAAACTGCGCATACACAAGCGTTGTGGGGTATAAAAGAAATAACATGAAGCGACTAATATTCATTTTACTGGTACTTTTAGGGTGCACCCGAAATGAATCTCCACACTTTGAAAAAGTTGATCCAAATTATTTCGCAAGATTTAATGCAGAAGAGGGTGACTTTATAGATACCTTAATAAGAAATGAAAAATTTGAATTCTATCATTATAGTGATGCTTATGCTTGGGAAGGTTCTAGCTACTATTTAATGAAAAAATATAACGAAATCTTTATTTTAGAACCATCGAGTGATATAGGTAATGGATTTACGGAACTTAAAGTAATCAATGATAGTACATTAGTATTCTATGAGCAGTTTGGACTTAGGCCTTTTGGGGATTTCTGGATAGTAAAAAAAGATGACAGCCAAAATGGTTCTCATCTCTATATTGATCCGGGATATGTTTCTAATACTGAGAGATATGATCTTAAATATGAAGACGGAAAATTAATTGCTATTGGAAATATTGAAGTTAATTTGGATTCTAGTTTAATAAAAACATATAAAGAAAAATTATATAAGCTTAATAACAATAAACTAAAAGAAATTAACAACTATAAACACCTCCTATATAAATCTACGGATTTAAATGATATGGCAGGACTTGATCCAGGGATATACTACTTTTCTTATCCAGGCCGACATATAACAGATACTCTTATTTTAAAATGAATATAAACCCCACAACACGAGGCTATAATCTATGGTCGGTTTTGAGGTGAAGGATACTTTTATATTCATTATCTTTACGTTAGGCGAATAATGAAGAGTTTTTAAAACAACCACAGTTTATAGCCTAAACGTTAGCGGTCATTTAAAATCACTTACTAAATGGATTTCAATAAAGAAGAAGATTTTAACGAGTTATCATTTTATACCTTGTCTCATAAGGATCCCTCATTCATACATCAACATATTGTAGATGCGTATGGAGCACAAATAGCCGATGAAACAACTAAGGAAATAAGAACGATATTCTCGCTCGTAGGACTCTACTTGTATTTGGAAAAGGGATATACAGGAAGAGAAGTACAAGGATTTCATATATTAATGTCAAAAAATAAAATAAAATGGCCAAAAATAGACTTCCCAAAAAACCGAGGAGAAATAAATGTGTCTGATGTATTGACAGTTAAATCAGGTTTTGAAAGAGATAAAATGATACGAAATTGGTGTTTGTCTATTTGGGGAGAATACAGAGAAAGCAGAAACTTAATTGTTGAAATAGTAGAGAAATACGAAAAAATTAAAAAACGAACCGCTAACAAGGAATATAAAAAATAGGCAGAATATTTACAAACAAAAAGATTTTGGCTCGAATCAAAGTTGGGTCTTAAATGAACGTTTCGCACTTCGAATCGCCTACTTTTCATATACTAACCGTTAGCGGTCAGGTAAAATCAATCAACATTTGCCCTCCTTAACATCTTGAATGCCTTCAATAAGCATTTTCTTAACCCGCTTGAATTGTGTGATTTTAGAGTCAATTTCTATGATTTTAGCTTCCAAAGCTTGAATCTTTTTCTCTTCGGATAATTGATGGTTAAACCAGTCTTCTAATAAATCCTTTATTTCCGACAAAGTGAAGCCAATTTCTTTAGCCTCCTTAATTAATTGAATCTTTTCAATCAGACTTTCATCATATTGTTTGTAATTATTAGTCTTAACTGTTTTATTATTTTCACCTTTAAACAGTCCATAATTTTCATAATACCGTAGCGTATGAACTGATACACCTGTTCGTTTCGATAATTCACTTATTAACATTGTCTGATTTTTTGTTGAAAAAAACTCAAAGCATAGACTATACTCTATGCTTGTAGGTTTCAAACCTAAGACATATATTTAAAATTTACCAAAAAAAAATCGGATGAACAGATTAACAGACTTAAAATTTCTATTTACAGCGGTTGCCATATTAGAGTTTTTCTATTTCGCAGCAGCAATGCTACCACCTTCATTAATTCCATTGGCAACAGGCTGGAACTTATCACCAGATGGGCATTGGATTGCCAAATTAATCGGATTGTCTCTTGGAACAATGGGTTATATTGCTTGGATTTTCAGAAAAAAGCCTCATTTGGGCGTTGCAAAAGGACTTGCGTTTTATCAAATGGCGAGTGCTACTATGGATTGGGTTATGTGGTTAGTAATGAAAGATGAAGGCATTTTCAATAACTCATTGGCTGAAACAACAGTAATTGCCGCGATTGTTTCACACTACTTTTTTGGCATCCTCCTTATCATCGCTATTAATAAATCAAATGGATAGTATCATAGCTTACTTTAATGGTGAAAGAGTTCAATGCACGATTGGTGCTATTGCCTCAATTCTATTAATTGCGTGTTCAATCTTTTTTCTATTTCAGCAAAAGGTCTTTCTTAAAGGTATAGCCTATGCTGTAATCCCTCTTGCTACTTTATTGCTTGTTGTCTGTCTTGGAGTTCTCTTTGGAGTATCAAATCATAATAACAAAGTCACCACATTTTATAATGAGTCTCCTGGGATGATTCAAAGTGAAGAGATTCCAAGAGTTGAACAGGTTATTAAAACCTTTAGTAATCTAATGAAAGTTGAGATAGCTATTGGACTCATTGGCTTAATCTTGGCAATAGTATTTTGGAACAACGAGTTGATTAAAGGAATAGCTATCGGACTAATGCTAATGGGACTTGTTCTTTTAACATTTGATTTTATTGCTGAGTCTCGAGCTGAAAAGTATCTGATTCTCTTGAAATCAATCTAAATTAGTACTAAGAAGAAACCCGAACCGCTAACAATGTATATATAAGAATAGGCGATATGGCAGTAATTTCAAGCCCTTTGCCTAGTATCTTACTTTTTATTTAACTGGAAGTTTCTCCCTTCGAAATGCCTTCCGTTTCATACCCGAACCGTTACCAATTGAAAGACGTAGTCGTAAAAACCACGGAGCATACCCCCAGATTGATTCATCAATCATTCCCAACGAAATTGGCTCTACCAAAGAATCTTCGATTTACGAAGTTATTGAGATTGGAACCAAAGCGGTAATTAAAGCCAAATCTGGAATCCACGGTGTATGCTGAAGGCAGGGTTACCCTCCCACTCAATATATCCTGCTCGGTAAAATCTCCCGAAGCCAGATATATCTGGTCCTTCACATAGTTGCCTTCTACCCTCATAAAGAAAGAAAAATTACCAGTAACACGGACTTCTGCGCTGATATTCATACCTGTGGACCAAGAGCTGAAATCATCTAGATAATTTCTCAGTCGATATCCTATTTCCAGGTTACCCCAACGCTGATTGAGACCTAGACTGGCTCTCAAGCTATGGAGAACCCTGGTTTCCTCAAGAACACCGGAAATCGTTTCTTCGACATAGCTATTTCTCCTGACTTCGACCCCATAGTTCACTCTTAGAAATCTGGAATTCTGTACTGCTTCCGGGAAAAAATTATACTCCACGGCTGGTCTAAAGCTGGTCTGGAACTGATAATTGAAGCGGGTGTTCTGACGACCCGCTATATCATATCCATAGGACCATTGAGGTGAAATAGCTTTCACAAGCTGATGGCTAAAGCCAAATTCTGATACATCAAAATTATTCTGAACTTGATCGATAATCTGGTTACCACTTTCATCGAGAACCGGATTGCCATTGGCATCAACTCTAGGTACTTTTTGAATCGTTCTTCTCAGCCTTTCATCTATACGCCCGGATAGGGAAATTTTCCATTTATCTGTTATTCGATTAATATTGACATCTCCACCAATGTTGATTTGCCTGCTCAACTCTTCCAGTTCAATATTTGCATTACTACCCACATTAAAAACCCAATAATTCCAAGGATCTACAGTTTCCTCCTCTTCTTCTGAAAAATTAGCAGGGTCAGTCTTCATATTGATTTCAATCCCTTCTCCAGCTTTAGTTTTCGCAACATAAGGAGCTAAACCTAATTTGATAAAGCGGGTGAGTTTTTCCCTTACTTCAAAGTCTGTATCCGTCTGTTTGGTATTGACATAGAGGGTATCTCTTCTTCCCGCATGGATGTTTTGTTGGCCTATAAACAAAAGTTGATATTGCCTTCCACCGCCTCCGGATCTGTTATTGTTAATCAGGAGAAAGACATCAGCGGTTTGATTATCCCTATAAAAGTCAACTGCTGTGATTTCCGTTCTGATAAAATCCATATCACAACCACCATCCCAGCGTTCACAGCCATCGATAAATACTCTAAGTCTATTGGGGATTTTATTATTATCAACGAGCGTTTGACTAATTGAAGCCGTAGTCAAAGAGAAGAAGCTCAGGGCCAATAACAGTAGTACTTTGTTCATTTAATCTGGTTTAGTTCATGTTGACCGTGTGGTTTCGGTCATAAATTAATTCCAATCATCATCGCTCCCTGTTTTACTAATGATGCTTGAAAAGGAGTAATCTTTTTTCCCGAAGGAGTTGATAATATCCTTTTCTTCAATCGGATATTTTTCATCCTTTTTTATGCAATCAAACTAGTAAAAGGATGTGAAAGGCATACAAACTTTGGGTGAGAGTATGTTCTTGGAATAGTCCAAACGTATAAACAAAATACGCTATTAAAAAGGAATATAAGCACCAGTGGTTTGATAGGGTATTCGAGCGGTAATGGCATTAATCAACTAGCCAAATTCAGCAACACAACTAAAAACGGAATCCAACGAGATACTACTAAGTTTTTCCTATTTGGTCTGAATGTCGGTTGTCAGATTTATGGGAATTAAAATCTTATCTGATTATCCGCAATCATGCCAGTTGCCTTATTTTCTTTGCTTGACTGGTTGGAAGACCGATGACCGAAGACCCAGCCACGGCAGGCAGGCGAAGCTTCCGGATTCTGATCCTTTTAGCAGACATTAAGCCGTATTTTTGTCAATACTGGTAAGAAAGCGGATATCCAAAAAATTTTATATTGGACAGTGAGCTAAATTCAACAGATACTCACCAAGCTATTGAAAATTGCTATTTTCAACTGAGGAAAATGAACCTGCAATCACTTTAAATCCAGAAATGGACGGATTATTCATCAACCTTAGAAAGCTTGAAGAAAAAATAAGCTAAAAGTAAAGTAATGGAATTCGTAGAACTATCTGACATTCGATATGGCTTTGCCAAAGATTTTAAACACGACAAAAACCTCAGGAAAAGTTTCAATCAATTAACAGAGTCCATTTTTGGATTCAGCTTAGAAGACTGGTACCAAGAGGGATTATGGGGGGATTATTACATCCCATATTCGCTTTTGCATCACAATCAGGTCATCTCGAATGTTTCTATAAACAAAATCGAATTTGATATCGACAATGAACGGAAGGTAGGCATTCAGATTGGGACTGTGATGACTGACAAAAGATTCCGTCATAAAGGGCTTAACAGGTTCCTTATGGAACAAGTAATGAACGAATGGAAAGACCAAGCCGATTTTATCTACCTCTTTGCAAATGATACAGTGCTCGATTTCTATCCAAAATTTAATTTCAGGAGAATGGAGGAATATCAGTATACGAAAAAAATCAATACTCGAAGCTCTATTAAATCCTTCAGAAAACTGAATATGGAAGAAACTAAAGAACAGGCCTTTCTAATAAAAAGGATGAAGGAGTCCATTCCTACTTCAAGGATTTCTATGCGAAACAACCCATCCTTGATCATGTTTTACTGTAATTCATTCAAGAAAAATAGTGTTTATTATATAGAGGAACACAACGCAATTACAATCGCAGAGTATGTGGGTGATACTTTATATCTGGATGAGATATTCTCAACAAAACCACTGAATATCCATGACGTAATTCAGACCATGGTTGATGAAAGCATTGCTCAAGTGGTCTTGGGATTTACACCTTTGGACGAAATAGGTTTTGATAAACACTTAATAAAGGGTTCGGACACCCTTTTCATGCTGAAGGATACACATGACTTTTTCATAAATAAACACTGGATGTTTCCTGTACTATCACATGCCTGAATTGACCTTGAGCACTCCAAATCCTTCTGACTAAGTCCAATCATTCAACCGCTAAATTCCGTAAATTGAAATAGCTGAAAATGTCTGATTCTTTATAGATAATTCAATTCCTGATTCAGCTAACAGCTGACAGTCAGTAATTAATAGGTTTAAAACAAATGAAACAAATACTCATAATATATGCTTTGATTTTTTTGATTTTTTGCGGAAAAATGACTCCCAAAATTGACCAAGGAACAGGTGAAGCAAAAAGACAGGAAATTGAACTGAACGAGGTGAATTTAACCGATACTACAGTAAATTTTCTTTGGAGAGATCTGAAGTATGATTCTATACAAAATCAGACATCCAGCACTATTTTTTTGAATGAAGAGTATATTAAATCCATTACCCCTCAGGAAAAAGCAGCACTTGGATATGTTGCTACCTTTATAGGGAATGAGTGCCGGTGGGATGGGAAGGCAAATGAAGACAGAAGCAATTTGGACTGTAAAATAATTTCAGCCCTCGGGCTTGGTTATCAATGCTCGGAGAATCACCTCGGATTTTTAAGGAAATGGTTTGCTACTGATGAACAAGTTTTATCTAAACTAGAGGCTTGCCCAACAATTCCAAACACAGCGACAGTTCAAAACACATTCGATGAAATTGTCATTGCCACGAAGGGAAACTCTATTTCAGTTTATTTTAAAGCAAGTGGAGTTAACTTGAGGGAAGAAGAAAGTTGGAATTGGTCAGAAACAGTTTATTTCAGTGCGACAACAGACAATTTGAATTTGGTGAAAAAAGATAGATCGGAAGTTAGTCGTGAAAAGTTTGAAATGAGTGAGTAATTAAGATTTATTCTGATCCGGCTAATAGAATTTTAAAAGACTCGAGGCACCTTTCAAAACCTCAGAGTTTGCCTATAAAAACTCAAATCCAATAAACATTTGAAGATTAGATTGGCTTTGTCCTGAATCTTGGGATTTATCAACTTTGATTGAGACTTTAGCCTGAAATTAATTAAACCCTTGTCACCCATGAAAATCAGCACTTTTCTCACATTCGTTGGAGATAACTGCGGTAAGGCCACAGAAGCAATCAATTTCTACACCTCTATTTTTCCGAATTCGGAAGTAAAAAGGATCGTAAATTATGCAGAAGGTGAGCCTGGCGGAACACCAGACTTGATCAAGTTTGGAGTTTTCACTTTAAACGGCACGGAATACCAAGTCTCCGAAAGTAATTACAAACACAATTGGTCATTTACTCCAGGAGTATCCTTATTTATTTCTTCCGAATCGGAAGATCAAATTGAAATCTTATTCGAGAAACTATCTAGCGAGGGAGGTCAAGTGATGGTTCCCCTTGACAATTATGCCGGAGATGGGGATTACGGTTTTGGGGAAAAATTCGGTTGGTGCGAGGATAAATATGGGGTTTCTTGGCAATTTGTACTGATCAACCGGTAAATCTCAGGCATTATATGCATTCTGAAATCAGTTGTAAGCTAAAATAAACAGTGTTTGCTTTCTATCTCTATTCAAATGAGATGCATACTTTCCCCAATCAATTCATTATTCTCGCACATTAGATTTTTCCAGATATCGCATATAAACTTCTCAGATTTATTTTATTTGCTTTTTCCACTATTCAAAAACATAATCACTGTCATTGAATGACTGCAAAAGATATACTAGGAAACCCGGATTACCTCGCAATATCCTATGGAGGATATAGAAAGAACTCCAGAAGTATTCAGCCTACCGTAACTCAGCTGAAAGAAGATTTACTCATTCTTCATGCTATGGGCATACGCCTTCTGAGAACTTACAATGTACACTTACCTCATGCTTCAAATGTGCTCAAAGCCATTTCTGAGCTGAATCAGGAGAAACAAGGCTTTGAAATGTATGTCATGCTGGGAGCATGGATCGATTGCAAAAATGCCTGGACAGATAAGCAACCTGATCATTTTCAGGAAAGCGAACGAAATCAGGTCGAAATTGCAAAAAGCGTTGAGCTGGCAAATCAATATCCTGAAATCGTCAAAATCATAGCTGTAGGAAATGAAGCCATGGTCAAATGGGCCGAATCTTATTATGTACAGCCAGAGGTAATCTTGAAATGGGTCAAGCACCTACAAAACCTGAAGAAAAAGCAGCAAATCCCATCGGAACTTTGGATCACCTCTTCGGATGATTTTTCATCTTGGGGTGGTGGAGATCCCCTTTACCATACCCCCTCGCTCAATCAGTTGATTCGGGAAGTGGATTTTATTTCCATGCACACTTACCCCATGCACAATACCCACTATCATCCGATATTTTGGGGAGTCAGTCCCTCGGAGAAAAAGCTTTCTAAAAAAGAAAAGCTAGAAAAAGCCATGCAAAGAGCCCGAGACTTTGCTATAGGACAATATCAGCAAGTGAAGGCTTATGTGGAAAAAATTGCCCCTGGAAAACCCGTACATATAGGAGAAACCGGTTGGGCCAGCAGTTCGGATGGATTTTATGGTCTGGAAGGATCCAGAGCCTGCGATGAGTACAAGGAAATGCTATACTACCAGGAAATGAGAAACTGGACAAATAGCCAAGGAATTTCCTGTTTCTATTTTGAAGCTTTTGATGAACCCTGGAAAGACTCAGGAAATGCACAGGGCTCAGAAAATCATTTTGGTTTGATTACCGTGGACGGTAAAGTCAAAGCTGCGCTTTGGGAACAGTTTGAAGCAGGAGTTTTCGAAGGTTTAACCCGTGATGGGAAACCACTCAAACAGACCAAAAAAGGGAATATTGAATTGGCTCTCAGAGCTGCCATGATCCCTCCCCCAAACGAGCACTTATAACCCAAGTCTCTTCTGATTCTCAATTTGAAATACTCAATGCTACAAAATAGATCAATTCAGGTATTTGAAACTTCCGCTCAAGGCAGAAAGCTGGAGAAAGTTGACCAGTTTGAGGAGGCAGAGATCACGATTCAGATCACACTCAATCCGGAGAAAAAATTTCAGACTATCACAGGAATTGGAGGTTCCTTCACTGAAGCTTCCGCTCATCTTCTTACTCTGATGAGCGAAGGAAAAAGACGTGAGATTCTCAAGGCATATTTCAGCGAGGAGGGCTCTCGCTACTCCTTGACTCGAACACATATTAATTCCTGTGACTTTTCACTAAGCCATTACTCCTACGATTCCAATGCCGGGGATGTAAGTCTCCAGAATTTTTCCATTGAAAGAGATAGGAAAGCCTTGATTCCTATGATACAAGAGGCAAAAACTTATTCCAAGCAAGGTTTCAAAATCATCGCTACTCCCTGGACTGCACCTCCTTGGATGAAGGATAATCAGAGTTGGGTAGGAGGAAAACTACTTCCGGAGTACTATCCGGTCTGGGCAGATTTTTTTGAAAAATATCTCCAAGCTTACCAGGATGAGGGAATAGCTATTTGGGGACTAACCGTGGAAAATGAGCCTCATGGCAATGGGAATAATTGGGAAAGCATGCATTTTAGCCCTGAAGAAATGACTGATTTTGTTCGTTTTCACCTTGGCCCAAAGCTGGAAAATAAGGGTTGGAAAGAGGTGAAAATTCTAGGTTATGACCAAAACCGGGAAGGACTGAAGGAATGGGTAGATGTCATGTTTGCTAATGCCGAGTCTTCCAAGTACTTCTCTGGCACGGCGGTTCATTGGTACGAAAGTACCTATGAGGTCTTTCCGGAGGCCTTACAATATACCCATCACAAGGCTCCTGAAAAATTCCTTATTCAAACTGAAGCCTGTATCGATGCTGAAGTTCCAAGATGGCAGGATGATGACTGGTATTGGAGCAAGGAAGCAAAAGACTGGGGTTGGCTTTGGGCTCCGGAAAATCAGAAATACCTGCACCCCCAATATGTGCCTGTGTATCGGTATGCCGTCGACATCATAGGCTGCTTTAATAATTGGGTAGATGGATGGATAGACTGGAATATGGTGCTTGATCGAAGAGGCGGTCCCAACTGGTTTGAAAACTGGTGTGTTGCTCCGGTAATCGTAGATCCATCGAATGATGAGGTATACTACACCCCGCTTTATTATATTTTGGCCCACTTTAGTAAATTTATCCGACCAGGTTCCAAAATCATTGAGGTGAATGTTTCAGAAGATAAAGTTCAAGCAACTGCTGCGAAAAACGAGGATGGTTCTCTGGTCTTAGTTGTATTAAACCAAAACCAATTTAAGATTTCCATCAATCTGGAAATAGCTGACTACAAATCCGCTTTTTCTATCAGTCCGGCTGCCATTCAAACCATTATTATTGGCTCCGCCCAAACAAAAACCTCTTAAACTGATTCAAATTATCGAACAATTAATTTAGCCTTTCCATGCCATCATTTAGACAAGAAAAATTTCTTTCCCTCGCCTCCTCTGATTTATCTGACAAATCTTTAGAAGAACTCAAGCAAACCTTAAGAAATCAACTGAAAGATGGAGTTCATGGATTTTGTGCTAGTCCCTATGTGGAAGGTCAAAAACCTGGAGATCAACTTACAGAAGAGCAAATCAGAAAAAGACTGGAGGTCCTGAAGCCTCATACCAAATGGATCAGATCTTTCTCCACCACCGAAGGAAATGAGCTCATCCCAAAAGTAGCCCGGGAGATGGGGATCAAAACGATGGTTGGAGCCTGGCTGGGCGATAATCCTGAGACCAATGCCAAAGAGGTTGCCAATTTGATTGAGTTGGTGAATGAAGGTTTGGTGGATATTGCGGCTGTGGGCAATGAGGTATTATACCGAGGAGATTTGACGGTGGATGAGTTACTGGGCCATATTCAAGAGGTCAAAAGTAAAATCCAGAAAAAAGTACCAGTCGGATATGTGGATGCCTATTATGAATTCGAAGATCATCCGGAGGTATCCGAAGCCTGTGATCTCATTTTGGCGAATTGCTATCCATTTTGGGAAGGATGTCCCTTGGAGCATTCCTTGCTTTATATGAAAGAAATGTATCGCATAGCAAAGAATGCAGGCAAAGGAAAGCGGGTGATTATTACAGAGACTGGATGGCCAGATCAAGGCACCAACCTGAGAGGGGCTGTTCCATCGACCGAAAATGCTATCAAATATTTCATCAATGCCCAGCAATGGTCAAAAGAAGAGAATATTGAATTATTCTACTTCTCTTCATTTGATGAATCTTGGAAAGTAGGCTCAGAGGGAGATGTAGGAGCTTTCTGGGGAATATGGGATAAAGACGAAGTTTTGAAATACTAATTCAAGTTATCTTTTAGCTTTAATTAATACTAATCCGGTAGCTTTCGATTTGGCTACCGGAATATTTTTGAATGCTGCATGAAAAGAGTATTTATTTTAAAATTTTAACCTACTGTAGGATTGTAAAATGAATAGGATTTTTTCTTTTTCAATCCCTTTTTTCAATCAATCTAAGATCAAAAACAGATAGTATTTTCTAACTCTGAAGATATGTAAGCCATGCAAAAAACAACTTTTAAAATACCACAGATGGACTGCCCTTCTGAAGAAAGCCTTATTCAGATGAAGCTTCAGACTGTTCGATCCATTGAGCATCTTGAATTCGATATACCAAAAAGGAATTTGCATGTATTCCATAGTGGGAATTTGGAGCAAATTGAAAAAGCCCTACAAGAACTGAAGCTGGGTGCTGAAAAAATCCGAACCGAGCAGAGTGATGCTTCTTTTTCTTCCCAAAACAATCAACAAAAAAGGTTACTCTGGACCGTCTTAGGTATCAATTTCTCCTTCTTTTTAATCGAGATGGGCACTGGTCTTATTTCCAAATCTATGGGTTTGGTTGCTGATAGTCTGGATATGTTGGCTGATGCATTTGTCTATGGATTGAGTTTATTGGCAATCGGTGGAAGCTTGGCGAAAAAGAAAAAAGTAGCCCAAATCGCTGGCTACTTTCAAATGTCTTTGGCACTTATCGGTTTCGTGGAAGTAGTCCGTCGCTTTATTGGGGTTGAGCAAATGCCCAATTTCAAAACCATGATAATCGTTTCCATTTTGGCATTAGCTGCCAATATTACCTGCCTGTATCTACTTCAAAAATCTAAAAGTAAAGAAGCTCATATGCAGGCAAGTATGATATTCACGTCGAATGATGTTATCATCAATTCCGGGGTAATCCTGGCAGGATTATTAGTTTATTGGTTTAACTCCAAGCTGCCAGATCTGATCATCGGAAGTATAGTATTTGCGCTGGTACTACAGGGAGCATCCCGCATCCTCAAGCTCGCCAAGTGAATTTCGGCAGATTTTAAAAACTCGATTTTTATCAATCCGAAACTCTCTAGTTAACAGCATTTTGAATAATCCAGAGGTTTCAGCCATACTTTGGTTACTTCAAAGAAAATCGTACCGATTTCAATAGATGGAGCTTCCGGAATTCTTAATTTGCGTGAACCAAAGCGAGGAAAATTGCCAACATAACGAATATCGACACCATTGCCGGTTGAAATATGCGTAAAAACAAATATTGGCAGTAATTAGAAATCTCGAAATTAAATCAGATTTTCTGTCATATTTTAAGAACTCTTGTAACTAATATGAATAGAGAGTTTAAAATAAATTAGATGCAAAACCAATCCACTTACACATTTGAACAAATACTCGAGATCAATAAAGATAAAATTTACCGAATTTGTAAAATATATTCGGTACATCCGTTAGAACCACAAGACCTTTTTCAAGATGTTGTTTTCGAAATATGGAAATCGTTCTCAACTTTTAAAGAAAAATCAAGCATCAACACCTGGATTTATAAAATAACACTAAATGTCTGTCTTCGTTCAAAACGGAAATCAGTAAATGAAAATATCAAATTAGTTCGATTAGAATCAATTGAATTTATTCCTGTGGATGTTAATCAGGATAAAAATCAGCAAGAAAAGTTTAACGCTCTTACTTCCTGCATATCTTCATTAGAGGAAAAGAGTAGGGCCATCATTATTCTTTATTTAGAAGAATTACCATATAAAGATATTGCTGTTATTACTGGCTTAACGGAGAATCATATAGCCGTAAAAATGAAAAGAATAAAAAAAGTATTGTTGAATTGTCTAACCAATAAATTATAATAATATGTGGAGTAAAGAACAAAATGAAGTTTGGCAAGATTTAAAAGGAGTTTGGAACAATCAGCCAGAATCGGAAAAAATAAATATTCAGTTATCTAATCTAATTCTTGAATTAAAAAGCAAGGTTAGTCAATTGGAAAAAGATTTTATAAAAAATGATATAAAATTCATTAAGTCTTCAATTAGTCAGTTTGAAAAAAATTCCATTAAGAATGATCTTAATATAATTTCAAAATTTATAAAGAGAGTAGTTGACAAATTTAGAATTAAGAAATAGAAACTACCGCCGACACCGTGGAGAACAACAATGGCGCCTAAACATCGCCACAGCGTCTCTACCTACGTTTGCGAAAAGTAAACCGACTGAGACAATATGAATCTAAACCAAATCACAGTTCCTTCATTAGATTTAACAAAAGCAATCCCTTTTTACGAAAAACTAGGACTGAAATTAATTGTAAAATCGCTACCACATTATGCGCGATTTAAATGTCCGAATGGTAACTCTACTTTTTCAATTCATCTTACAGACAAATTACGAATGGGAGACGGAATCCATGTTTACTTTGAATGTGAAAATCTTGATGAACATGTTGAAAAAATAAAAAGTAAAGGAATTGAATTCGAACAAGATCCATCCGACCAGATGTGGTTATGGAGGGAAGCGAGATTAAAAGATCTAGATGGAAATCAACTGGTTTTATTTTGTGCCGGAAAAAACCGACTAAACCCACCCTGGAGGATAAAAGACTAATATCAGAAGACAGTATCCTGCCAAGTTTGTAATTGGCAGAATAAGTTATTCTGAAGTTTCCGGGTCTTTTTGAGCAAACCATTAATCAAGGCGAATTTCTTTGTTTAGCATTTTTACTACCTAATAGAAGTGTCAAGTCAGGCTTATGAAGAGTTTTACATTAAACCCCTCTCCCACTTTCCTTTAATTCTATATCCGTCAGGTCTGCTATTTTGACTGGCTTTCCGCTCTCGATACTGTTTCTGGCAGCTATTCCTACCAAGATGGACATCGCACCATCTCTACTTCCGGCTGATTGTCTCCAAGGATCAGCCATGGCTGGATCCTTGAAGAGTTTATCCTTCAATCGGGTATCCCCCCCACCATGTCCTCCACCTCCATGCGGAATAGTAATGATTTGCCGCTCTCCAAAATTCTTGGTCAGATGAATTTCATCTGCATCGGCCTCCTCCCATGGCTGTCGCTCCTTGATCCAAGCTTCCAAACGTCCCTTCGTGCCATTGAAGGCAATTCGGTAACCTTCATAGGGTGAATAAGTGGTCAGGGAATAACTGACCTGAACCTGATTTTTGTACTTGACCTGAACAGCCATCTTATCATAGATATCTACATCCTCCCGAAAAACACAGCCATCCCGGTGATACCCGTCATACTGCTCATTCTCTGGATAGAGATTCACCAGATGTTCATTTTTGGTGATATCCCAATAAAAATCACATTGATCGGAATGAGGACATCCCCGGCAGGTAGTATGACGGAAAGGTCCTTTTTTTCCATAAAACTCCAATGAACCATAAGCAAAAACCTCCTCTGGATCCGAATTAATCCACCAGTTTAATAGGTCGAAATGGTGCGTGGACTTATGCACAAGCAAAGTTCCTCCAAACTCCTTTCTTCTATGCCATCTTCTAAAGTAATCAGCACCATGGTACACATCCAGATACCAGTGAAAATCTACCGAGGTCAGTTCTCCGATTTCACCTGCCCGTAATAGCTCATAGAGTTTTTGGCGATGAGGAGAATAGCGGTAATTGAAAGTTACAATGAGTTTTTTCCCGGATTTTCTCTCTGCGTCTAGAATATCCTGACATTTAAATTCATCCGTGGTCATCGGCTTTTCCGAAATCACATGAATACCAGCATTCAGCCCTTTGATAATAAACTCATGATGTGTACTGTCCATGGTAGTGACGATCAAGACATCAGGCTTGGCTTCTTTCAGCATCTGGTCAAAATCTGTGAATACAGGGCAGTTAGCTCCAATAAACTTCTTTGCATAAGCCAATCTTCCTGGATTGATATCGCTGAGCCCAACAAATTCAACCAATTCCCCATAAGATCTTAGCACATCCCTGCCAAACATGGTCGTGCCCCTGATTCCAGTGCCAACTAGAGCAAGTTTCATTTTACCATCCTTTGGCCCAACTAAGTCTAAAGCTTGGGCAACAGGATGAATAAAAAAACTACCGGCCAGGAAGCTTCCGGACATGGCAATGAAATCTCTTCTGGATTGATTGGATGAATGAGACATGGCTTATGGGTTTAAAAATTGACTCTTTAAGTTAACGAATAAAGAAAAACCTTCATTGAAAATTTACGGAATCGATTTTCTTGATTTGTTACAGCCACAAATCGCTGTTTAGATTCCTTTTCCTGTATTTTTGGGGGAATGAATTCAACCATGACAGACAGAACGATATCTATCCGGGGACTCTTCCGGATCAGCAGACCTATTAATCTGCTCATGGTAGCTTTTGCCCAGTTGATGGCAGCATACTTCCTGATAGAAAGAACTCCCCAAGGTTTGTCTGTTCTTCAGGATTATCGGCTGTATTTATTGATTTTGGCAACACTGTTGATTACGGCTGCCGGCTATATGATCAATGACTATTACGATGTAAAAATCGATTATGTCAACCGACCGAATGAAGTAATCGTCGGCAAGGGAATCAAGCGAAGAGTGGTGATTTTTCTCCATACCATTTTCAATTTCACAGGAATAGGATTGGGCGTCCTAGTGGCTCCCAGAATTGCCATTGTTAATTTTGTGGCAGCCTTTTTATTATGGCTATACAGCAACAGACTCAAAAGAGAACCCTTTATTGGAAATTTAACGGTTGCTTTTCTGACAGGACTTTCAGTTTATCTGGTTGCCTTTTATTACCAGAAAAACGAACTATTGGTACTGACTTACGCCATTTTTGCCTTCTTCTTAAACCTCATTCGGGAAATCCTCAAAGACATTGAAGATAGAAATGGAGATAGAAAACATGGTTGTCGTACGCTTCCCATTGTCATTGGATTCCGAAAGACCAAGCAAGTGATTTTCATTGTTGCTCTTTGTTTTGTCTCAGCCATTCTGATTATCACTTTTGAAATTAATAAGCCTGAGTTATTCTATTACTTTGGAGGTCTAGGGATTGCCTTTGTATGGTTTATGAGAAAAATTTACCTCGCGGACCGCAAAGACCACTTCACCCAACTCAGCACCTGGGCAAAAATATTGATGCTGGTAGGAACCATGAGCATGGCTTTTTTATAGTCTCCTCATCCTTAAACAAACAGATTTTTTACAAAGCCTAATTTTTCATTTTTCAAACAGACAGCTCTTGCCTTAGCGTTTCTGCAACAAAACACTTAATTTCATGCATATTCTCTAAAATATGCTCGAATCCAAGGTAATCATCATCAAAATAGGTTCCAACGTACTTACCCAGTCCGATGGCATGCCTGATTTGGAGCGGATGAAGCATTTAGTCTCTCAGATTAGTTTCCTGATCGAGCAAGGTAAAAAAGTAGTGTTGGTAAGTTCGGGAGCAGTGGCATTTGGAAGACAAGCTGTGGCCATACCGGAAAAGCTCAATCCTGTTTTCAAAAAACAGATCTGGGCAGCTACCGGACAAATCCGGCTCATACATCAATATCAAGGCTATTTCGAAAAGAAAGGAATTCAAATCGCTCAGATTTTGGTCACCAAGGAGGATTTTCGAGACCGAAAGCATTTTCTCAATATGAAAAACTGCATCGAAGCTTTGTTGCAGCAGGGAATCCTTCCGGTAATCAACGAGAATGATACCGTGACAATTACGGAATTAATGTTCACCGACAATGATGAGTTAGCCAGTCTGACCGCAGCGATGATCAATGCGGATACCCTTATGCTGCTGACTAATGTGGATGGGATCTTTACCGGAAATCCCGCTGAACCCGACTCAGAGCTGATCGAAAAAATAGCTTCTGATACGCCGGAAGTTTCTAGCTATATCTCCGCTACCAAATCTTCCTTTGGTCGGGGTGGTATGCTAACCAAATATGCCATGGCAAAAAAATCAGCAGATTTGGGCATTCAGGTCATCATTGCCAACGGGAAGAAAAATGGAGTGTTGCAGGCTTTTGCGGATAAAAAATTACGATGTACTTGGTTTGAACCCAAAAAGAAAAAACAAGCCCCCAAGAAATGGCTGGCCCATGGCGCGCATTATTACAAAGGGGAAGTCTTCATTAATTCCGGTGCCAAAGCTTCTTTGACTTCCGATGTCATACGAAGCCTTTTGCCAATTGGAATCACCAAGTTAGAAGGTGAGTTTTCCAAAGGTGATATCTTGCTGATTCGGGATGAAAAGGGGGATAAAGTAGGCTTAGGAAGAGCAGAATATTCATCCAAATCGGCTATTGAAAAGCTTGGCCAAAAAAACCACAAAGCGCTGATTCATTATAATTACCTCTATTTATTCGATCATGACTGAGTACTCCAATATTTTTGAATCTGTCAAAAACGCCTCTTTAGGATTGATCAGGCTTTCTGATGAAAAAATCCAGTCAATTTTGAAGGATTTAGCGGCATTGGCTATCAGGAAAACTGATTTTATTTTGGCTGAAAATCAGAGGGATTTGGAACGCATGGATCCTCAAAATCCGATGTACGACCGTTTGCTGCTCAATCAATCCCGGATAGAAAGCATCGCCTCTGAAATTCTTCAAGTCAGCCAGTTACCTACTCCTCTCCATCTCAAATTGGAGGAAAAAATGCTTCCAAATGGACTTTACCTCGAGAAAGTCAGTGTGCCTCTGGGAGTAGTTGGAATTATCTATGAAGCCCGGCCCAATGTAACTTTTGATGTATTTTCCATTGCCCTAAAATCCGGGAATGGACTGGTGCTCAAAGGAGGTTCGGATGCTGATTTCTCCAATCGAGCCATTGTTTCTCTGATTCATGAGGTTTTGGAAAAGCATGAGATTTCAACTCAGGCATTTCAACTCTTACCAGCTGATCGGCAAGCGACCAAGGCACTTCTGGAAGCTGTTGGCTATGTGGATGTTTTGATTCCGAGAGGTTCTCAGGGTCTAATCAATTTTGTGCGAGAGCATGCCAAAGTTCCGGTAATTGAAACAGGTGCCGGAATCGTTCATACCTACGTGGATGAATCAGCTGATTTAGAGAAGGCCAAAGCGATCATCCACAATGCCAAAACCCGAAGACCCAGCGTTTGCAATTCCTTGGATTGTTTGATTATTCATCAAAGTCACCTGAATAATCTGAATGACTTGATTCAGCCTTTATTGGAAAGTGAGGTGAAAATCTTTGCAGATGAGCAGGCTTTTCATGCGCTGAACCAATCTAATTTGATTCACCTAGCCGAGCCGGAACATTTTGGAACAGAATTTTTGAGTTTACAGCTAGCCATAATGACCGTCAATGATCTGGAGCAGGCTTTACAACATATCCAGATCTATTCTTCCAAACATTCAGAAGCGCTTATATCTGAAAATCAGGAACACATCGAACGGTTTTTATTGGAAGTGGATGCCGCAGCTGTCTATGCCAATGCCTCCACAGCTTTTACAGATGGGGCGCAGTTTGGACTCGGTGCGGAGATCGGAATTTCCACCCAAAAACTACATGCACGGGGCCCTATGGCCCTTAAAGAATTGACAAGTTACAAGTGGATCGTCAGAGGAAATGGACAGGTGAGGAAATAACCTAATAGATTAAATAGTTCGATTTTCCTTTTAATTCCACCAAAAAACTATCTCTTTTATCAAGTTGGCCAAGAACTTCAAATAGGTTTTCAACTACCTGTATCAATTGATCATTAGAAATATTACCTAATTTAATCCAAAGAAGTTTCTTTGTATTAAAATTGAGAAAATAGCTATGCCTAAAATCTGAATCTTTAGAAACTAAAATATATCCATATTGATCACAGTATTCAGAAATTTCAGAATCTTTGGAGTAATATCCATTTAGAATATCGTTCACATGAACGGCATCAAAACCATGTTTTTTAAAAAAATGAACTAACTTGAATGGTATGTGAACATCACATAAAAATCTCATCTTAAAGCTCTTCTACCCCTGATAAAGAAGCTCTTGCAAATTTTAAAGCTTCTAAAATATCTTCTCTCTCTAATTCTGGGTGATCTTCTAATATTTCTTCAATAGACATCCCAGAAGCCAGCAAATCCAGCAAGACCTCTACTGGCCAACGCATTCCACGAATCGTAGGCTTTCCATGACAAATTTCGGGATCTATCGTTATCCTTTTGAAAGAATTCATATCCTAATATACTGACTTAGATTATTTTAACGAATAAATCTACCCAGTAAGTTTCCTTACTTTTTGTGCCGCTCTATCAACACCTTCATCACTTCATCCAATTCATAGCCTTTGGCCTCCAAAAGAACGAGATAGTGAAATAGCAAATCCGCTGCTTCCCCTAGAAATAGCTCTTTGTTGTCATCCTTGGCTTCAATCACGATTTCCACCGCTTCCTCCCCTACTTTTTGGGCCACTTTATTGATACCTTTGGCAAAAAGAGAAGCCGTGTAGGATTGATCAGAAGGATTATTTTTTCGATCCTTGATAATGGCCCTTAATTGATCGATAAAACCGGTTTTGGAAGAATTTACCTCATTCCAACAGGTATCCGAACCAGTATGACAAACAGGGCCCTGAGGATTGGCTTTAACCAAAATTGCGTCTCCATCACAGTCGACAGCCATCGAAACCAACTCCATAAAATTTCCTGAAGTCTCACCTTTCGTCCACAATCTATTTTTACTACGGCTGAAAAAAGTCACCTTTCCCGACTCCTGCGTTTTTGCCAGCGCTTCCTCATTCATAAAGCCCTGCATCAAGACTTTACCGGAAATAACATCTTGGACTATGGCTGGTACTAGGCCGTTCATTTTATTGAAATCTATTTTCATATTCTTGAACCTTTGAGGTTTTCAAAACCTCGAGGATTTTGGTTATAACTATACTATATTTTGAAAATTCTGATTTTTCTTAAAAATCCAGATTTTTAAAAGATAGCTGCGCAGATACTGGAAGATAAATCCGCTATTGCGGATAAGATATTTAACCAATGATCAAGGGTTAAATTGCATATATCTTGCGAAGCATATCTTTGAAATTATCTAGCGAAGCTTATCTTATTTTCTAATTGAAATTCCCTCCCCAATCAAATATTCCTTCAAGCTTGGTACCGGTATTTCCTTAAAGTGGAAAATACTGGCTGCCAAAGCTGCATCTGCTTTTCCAAAGGTAAACACATCTTTGAAATGCGGCATGGTGCCCGCACCTCCGGATGCAATCACAGGAATAGAAAGTGCAGATGAAATCTCAGCCGTAATCTCATTCGCAAAACCTGCCTTGGTTCCGTCATGATCCATGGAAGTAAGCAAAATTTCACCCGCTCCCCGATCAGCTACTTCCTTTGCCCATTTTTGAGTTTGCAAAAGGGTTGGCTTTCTTCCTCCATGCGTGTGAACATAATCCGTTCCATCTACATCACGGGTATCGATTGCCACCACAATGCATTGTGAGCCGAATTCTCGTGCCATTTCATCAATTACCTTGGGATTGTTGACCGCAGCAGAATTGATGGAAATCTTATCGGCACCTGCATTCAGCAAGACTTTCACATCTTCCACTGTAGAAATCCCTCCGCCAACTGTAAAGGGAATATTGATCGCCATGGCAACTTTGGTCACCAACTCAGCCAAAGTCTTTCGCTTATCAACCGTAGCTGTAATATCCAAAAACACCAGTTCATCCGCTCCCTCCTCAGAATAGACTTTCGCCAACTCCACCGGATCCCCTGCATCTCTCAATTGGACAAAATTCACTCCTTTGACCGTGCGGCCATCTTTGATATCTAGGCAGGGGATAATTCTCTTTGTTAACATTTTATTTGATTCAAAACTTCATTATTCTTCATTCGAAGTTCGGTGGTCGATATTATTTTTATTTACGATTTACGAAAGACGATTTACGGGATTTTAAGGAACCTCAAACCTAGAAACTCAAGGTTGAGATTACTTATTAAAGGATTAAAGTCCAATTGAAGTCGTAAATCTGATATCGTAAATCATACATTAAAAGGCTGCCATTTCCTCCAAACTCACCTTCCCCTCATAATAGGCTTTTCCCACAATTGCCCCATAGGCTCCGATTTTTTCCAACTCTTCCAAATCCTTGACCGATGAAACTCCTCCACTGGCTATCAGTTTCAAGTCTGGCATTTCTTCCAAAATCTCTCTATACAAATCCGTAGAAGGGCCTTGTAGCAAGCCATCTTTTGCTACGTCAGTACAGATCACATAGCGAACCCCTAATTGAAAATAAGATTGAATGAAAGGAATCAAATCCTGCTCAGTCGTCTCTTCCCAACCGTGAATGGCGATTTTTCGGTCCTTTGCATCTGCTCCTAAAATGAGTTTTTCGGGCCCATAAGTGATAAGCCAGGATTTAAACATCTCAGGCTTCTTCACAGCTACCGAACCTCCAGTTACTTGAGAAGCGCCCAGATAAAAGGCTTTTTCTATTTCCTCCTCACTTTGAACACCACCGCCAAAATCCACTTTGAGACTGGTTTTTTGGGTGATATCCAACAACACCTGATCATTGACAATGCGCTTGGCTTTCGCTCCATCCAGATCTACTAAGTGAAGTCTTTGGATGCCTGCATCTTCGAAACGCTTGGCCATTTCAACAGGGTCATCGTGGTATTCTTTTTTGCTGCTATAATCGCCCTGACTGAGGCGAACGCACTTGCCACCTATAAGGTCTATTGCGGGGATGATGAACATAATTGAGATACAAGAGCCTAGATTCGAGAATCTAGACACCTTTGTTTAATGGTTTGAGATATAATTATGAAGGTCTCGACTCCGCTCGACCTGACCGAAATCCTTGTCAGGCTGAGCGGAGTCGAAGCCTTGTTAAATGCTTAAGAAGTTGGAAAGTAGCTTCTCCCCAACGGTACTGCTTTTCTCAGGGTGGGCTTGAATGGCCCAATAATTATCCCGATGGAGAATCGCCGTAAAATCATGGATATAATGAGTCGTAGCAATCGTCGCCTCACTCAATTCTGCATAAAAGCTGTGCACGTAGTACAAAAACTGGGTATCTGGTAAATTTTTCAGCAAAGGATTATCAGCCAAATTTTCCAACTCATTCCAACCCACATGCGGCACCTTGAATTCCTGTGAGTTTTCTGGGATAAAGCGTTTGACCTTCACCGGAAAAATACCCAAGCAATCGGTATTGTTTTCCTCAGAATGCTCACAAAGCAACTGTAAACCCAAACAAACACCCAAAAATGGTTGCTTGATTTCCCGAATTAGTTGATCCAGCTTTCTGGCCTTGAGATAAGTCATCGCTGTACTGGCCTCACCCTGCCCCGGAAATATGACTTTATCAGCCTTTAAGATTTTCTCAGGATCGTCTGTGAGCTCGGCATTTGCTCCCAATCGCTCCAATGCATACAAGACCGACTGCACATTGCCGGAGTTGTATTTGATTACGGCTATTTTCATAAGTAAGAAGGAAGACCGGAGACGGAAGACAGAAGTAATCCATCAATCTCTAATCTTCCAACATTTTGATTTCTGTTTTATTTAAAGCCAAGTATTTTATTTCTGTAATCAGATCGGCTACCAGACAAAGTTTCTTTTTCTCGTTTCTAGCCTCTCATCTCTAGCTTCTCGCTTCTCATTTCTCGCTTCTCGCTTCTTTAGTCAGCATCTCCTCCAAAACCGATTCAATCTCAGGAATGGAATTGTAGAGCTGTTCAAAGCTTTCGATGACAAAATATTTATCTTGGAATTTGTCCTTCCAGTATTCTTGATTCATAATTCGCTTGACATCATATGGGTAATGAGCTGGTTCATTGGATAAGGAAAACTTCGTCTCTCCTTTAGAGCTCAATATCCCAGCGCCATAAATCCGAAGCTCTCCATTTTCCCGGATCAAGCCAAACTCAATGGTAAACCAATAAATCCTACTCAATAACTGAATAGCCCAAGGATCATCTATATGCTTCAATGCGATTCCTGATAGTTTTTCCAAGAAATCCACATAATGCTGATTCGTCAACATAGGCATATGCGCGAAGGCATCATGGAACATATCCGGCTCTTCCAGATAATCCAGTTGCTCCATTTTTCGCAGCCAAGTGGAAGAAGGAAATCTCCTGTTATTCAACAAGCCAAAGAATAAATCATCGTCAATCAATCCGGGAACTACCTGTACTGCCCAGCCGGTGGTATCTCTCAAAATTTGATTCAGCTCTTCAAAATTCGCGATCTTATCTGCTGTGAAATTCACAGTTTTCACCCCTTCCAAGTAAGCCTGTGATGCTGCTTTAGGCAGATTGGGCATCTGTCTCTCGTATAAGATTTTCCAGACTTTAAAGTCTTCCTCGGTGTATGCCTCATAATCCTGTTTGAGATCCTGTAATCTCGGGTCGCTAAATACCCAGTCTTTTGGTTTATCAGTCATTTTATATTCGGGTTTATATATTTTCTAACTCTATTCCTTGTTTTTAAGTTTTCCCAGCCTTTTTACTTTAGTTATCCTGATACTTAGTAATCTGCTATCCTGATTCTCTAGAAGCAGGATTCTTAACTAATCATACTTCATGCTTTTTTCGGAAAAGCAGCATTGCCAAAAGAAGCTTTTAAACAAAAAAGCCTACCCCAGAATTGGAATAGGCCTATTTATATGTTACCAAAAAACCATAACATTCCTATTCCTTCATTGGAGAGGATAATGAGAATGATGTACGTAGGTTCTTGGTGTTGGATTCACGATTTTAAATTATGCCACTAATTTACACACTTTGATAGATTACAAGCAAATTATTTTACAAGAGGTCAAATGTTTTCCGCATGGCGAAACTTTCCCTAATCCAATTTACTAATCTTGCACTTTGGGCAAAGTCCAGGGTCTGCTGACCATCTGAATAAGCTTTTTCTGGGATTTCGTGAGACTCATAAATAATTCCATCCGCTCCAGACATTACTCCTGCCAAGGCCATTTGCGGCACATAGGAACGAATACCAATTCCATGAGAAGGGTCTACAATCACAGGCAGATGGGACTTGGCTTTCAAGATCGGAATTGCGTTCAAATCCAAGGTATTTCTGGATGCCTTTTCATAAGTTCTTATGCCTCTTTCACAGAGAATCAATTTTTCATTTCCTCCGGAAAACACATACTCTGCAGATTGTAAAAGCTCTTCAATGGTTCCTGAAATTCCCCGCTTGATCATCACAGCTTTATCTACTTTCCCCAACTCATCGAGCAAATTGAAGTTCTGAGAGTTTCGGGCACCCACTTGATAAATATCCACGTATGGATACATCTCCTCGATTTGAGAAGTCTGCATGACCTCGGTCACTATCTTGATTCCAGCCTCGGAAGCGATATCATGCCATAACTTCAATCCATCAATCCCCATCCCTCTGAATGCATAAGGAGAAGTTCTTGGTTTGAAGACACCTCCACGCATCATTCGAATACCGTTCTCTACACAATGAGCAACTACCTTTCGAATTTGCTCTTCTGACTCTATGGAACAAGGTCCTGTAATGATCGCCATTTCCCCATCCTTAATAAACACTCCATCTCCCAAATCCACTGATGTTGGCTTAGCTTTCCACTTTTTGGAGACCAGTTTATATTCATCGGATACAATATGGATATCCTTGATGCCATCGAGCTGGCCGATTTTGCGGATATCAAATTCATTTTTACCAATTCCAATCAGGTAATCTCCCAATTGTGTTTTTACTTCTGTGGTCTTATATCCGATTCCATTGACTTTTTCTATTAAAGTCTCTTTTTGCTTGGATGAAATATCGGGTTGTAATTGAATAATCATATCTATTTTTGATTTACGAAGTTCGATTTACGAGACTTCGGAGCTATCATGTTTAATTGAAAGGTGATTGTAGAATTAGGTAATTTTTCAATTCAGAACAGATTGAAGGTAAGCTTGGATATCTTGATTCAAATTTTTTGAGTCTTTGACAGTTTTGATAAAAGCAGAACCGATGATTGCTCCGTGACTGTACTTTGATGCGGTGGAGAAGGTTTCTGCATCTGAAATACCAAAACCAATCAGACGAGGATTTTTAAGTCCCATCTCCTGAACACGTTTGAAGTAAGAAATTTGCTCCTCACTGATCCCACTCTTTGCTCCTGTAATCGAATGAGATGAAACCATATAGATAAAACCATCCGTATTCTGATCGATTTCAAGGATTCGCTTTTCAGATGTTTGGGGAGAAATCAAAAAGGTATTCACCAATCCATATTGCTCAAATACAGATTTGAATTCATCCAAATATTGCTGCATGGGCAGATCGGGAAGAATCAAACCATCGATCCCCACTTCCTGGCACTTTTTGCAAAATGCCTCCATACCATACTGAATGATCGGGTTAAGATATCCCATCAATACCACAGGCAATTCAATTTTAGAACGGAAGCCTTCCAATTGCTGAAAAAGCTTTTTCAAACTCATCCCGTTTTCCAAGGCAATTTGATTGCTATCCTGGATGGTAGGGCCATCCGCGATTGGGTCAGAGTAAGGAACACCGATTTCAATAATATCTGCACCACCTTCCTGTATCGCTTCCATGATGGGCAAAGTATCTTCCAGATTGGGAAATCCGGCTGTAAAATAAATGGAGAGTACCCGCTCCTGTTTGTTTTTGAATAAACTGTGTATTCGGTTCATTAGCTGAAGTGCTATTTTAAATTGAATCTTTTGAAAAGGATGATTTGAGAGTTACGATTTACAGCGCTTATCTTTTTATTGGTATTTTGGAAAAATCCAATGCCTTTAAAATGAGGCTTGAGGATTTCTTATCCTCGTAAATCAATAATTCCCCCACTTGATATAAGTATCCAGATCTTTGTCGCCTCTACCAGAAAGATTGATCACAATGACATCATCCTTGCGGAACTCTATCATATTCAGAGCATGAAGTGCATGGGCTGTTTCGATGGCAGGAATAATTCCCTCTAATCGGCTTAGCTCTATCCCTGCTTTCATGGCATCCTCATCTTCCACAGCCACAAATTCTCCTCGTCCGATATCAAATAAATGAGCGTGAACGGGACCTATTCCCGGATAATCCAAGCCAGCAGAAATACTATGTGGCTCTACTACCTGCCCATCCTCCGTCTGCATCAATAAAGTTTTGGATCCATGTAAAATCCCCGGAGTACCTAAGGCTGTGGTGGCGGCAGATTTACCGGAACTCACACCCAATCCAGCGGCTTCAGCTGCAATCAGGCGGACCTCAGGAGTATTGTAGTAGTGATAAAAAGAACCTGCAGCATTGGATCCACCTCCAACACAAGCTATAACTGCATCAGGATTTTCTTTTCCTTCTTTTTCTTTCAATTGCCACTTGATTTCTTCAGAAATCACGGACTGAAAACGCGCAACCATTTCCGGATAAGGATGCGGCCCTACAACAGAGCCTATGATGTAATGAGTGTCTACTGGATTATTAATCCACTGTCTCATAGCTTCATTGGTGGCATCCTTCAATGTCTTAGAACCTGAAGTAGCCGGAACCACCTTAGCTCCCAAGATTTTCATGCGCTCCACATTCGGGCGCTGTCTTTGGATATCCAGTTCACCCATGTAGACGGTACAATCCATTCCCATCAAAGCACAAACAGTAGCAGTTGCCACTCCATGCTGCCCTGCACCCGTTTCGGCAATTATCCTTTTCTTGCCCAGCTTTTTGGCCAGAATAATCTGACCTATGGTGTTGTTGACCTTATGAGCCCCTGTATGGCACAAGTCTTCTCTTTTAAGGTAAATTTTTGCCCCGTATTTCACAGAAAGACGAGAAGCAAAGTATAAAGGGGTAGGACGTCCTACAAAATCCTTTAACAGCATCTGAAACTCCTTTTGAAAATCCTCTGAAGCTACAATTGCCTCATAATTATCGCGAAGTTCTTCGATGTTGGGATGCAACATTTCAGGAATATATGCTCCTCCAAACTTGCCATAAAAGCCCTTTTCGTCCACTCTGATCATATCTTCTCTAGGTTATGCTCTCCTTCCAGAAAGCAGATTTTGTTTAAATTCTTTCAGTTTTTCTATATCCTTCAAGGCAGGACTAATTTCGAATTTGGAATTGAGGTCCACACCTTTTAATTGCGGAACTTTTTCTGCCAAATCCCAGATCTCCTTAGCACTGTCTTGATCAATTCCTCCACTCAGTAAGAAGCTTTTGTTGAAGGGATAAGTTTCCAAATACTTCCAATCAAATTTCCTCCCTGAACCCCCATGTGCTTTGGTAGCTGTATCAAATAGAAACTTGTCCACTAGAGGGGCGTAAGGTTTTAAATCTTCCCAATCCAGCTCCTCTCCAACCGAAACCACTTTCCAAATCTCAACACCAGTCTTAGAGTTGACTTCTTCCACAAATTCGGGCGATTCCGACCCATGAAGTTGGATGGCAGCCAAGTCAAATTTCACTATTTTCTCCAAAATTTCCGGGATGCTTTCATTCACAAAAACTCCTACTTTTGGAACATTCATTTCAGAGATTTGAGGTGCAAGACTATCCTCTACATACCTGGGTGATTTGGGATAGAATATCAATCCTATCCAATCCGGTTTGACTTCTGCTATCAAGTCCCGGATGTTTCCACTTTCCCGCATCCCACAAACCTTGATCTCCATTAAGCTTTCTGAAATTCTGTGGCTGAAGCCAATTTCTGGTAATCTTTGATGAAATTATATGCGGCCTGCTCCGGTCTGCTGGATTTCATGAAATTTTCTCCAATCAAAAATCCATCAAAACCTGCTTTCTTCAATTTTATCAAGGTATTAGGATCCGAAATTCCGCTTTCTGAAATCTTAATAAATGAAGAAGGAATCTGATCAACCAACTCGAGTGAGGTATCAATACTGACTTCAAAGGTCTTTAGGTTTCTATTATTCACCCCAATCAAATCCACCCCATCATTGATACTTTGAGCCAACTCCTCTCCATCATGTACTTCTAGCAGTACTTCCAAGCCTAAGCTCTTAGCAAAGTAGGCCAGGGACTTTAATTTCTCAGGTTCTAAAGCAGCCGCAATCAATAAGATGCAATCAGCTCCGATGGATTTTGCTTCAATGATCTGATATTCGTCTACCACGAAATCCTTTCTCAGGATAGGGCAGAAATTGAACTTCCTTGCAATTTTCAAATCCTCATTGCTGCCTCCGAAATAATCCTTGTCTGTCAAAATTGACAAAGCGGAAGCTCCCGCCTGCATGTAACCTATACTGACGGTTTCCACAGAAGCAGCTCCGTTGATCATTCCTTTGGATGGCGATTTTCTCTTAAACTCTGATATTATCCCAGATTTTTCCGGATGGATTATATACTTTTTCATGGAAACTACTTTGCCATCGAAAAAGGCACTTTTTTCCAGAAGCTTGACAGGAACCAAGCTTTTTCGCTCGGCTACTTCTTTATATTTATCTGCGATTATTTTTTCTAAAATATTCATATTCAATTATTAAGCGAATGAAATTGAGGTCTTAGGATTGACCAGACTTTTGAAAACTTCCAAGGCTTTCCCACTTAGCAAGACCTGCTCTGCCTGTTCAATGGCTTCTGGGAAGGATAGATTAGAATCAGCGGTTACTAAAGCCGCAGCCGAATTGGCAATAACCACTTCATTCTGGGCTTTGGTTCCTTTACCCTTTAGGATATTTTCAAAGATTTTAGCGGATTCTTCTACCGTCTCTCCACCTTTGATAGACTCAGCCTTCAATCTGGATAAACCTATTTGCTCTGGCTTGAAGAGTTTTTCTCCCGAATTGGATATCATTTTGAAATCCCCAGTCAAAGAGATCTCATCATACCCATCCAAGGCATGTAAGATGGAAAATTTGGCCTCGCTTTCCTGATAAAGGTATGCATACAATCTAGCCAGTTCAAGGCTAAAAACTCCGACCAATTGCTTTTTGGGAAAACCAGGATTAACCATAGGTCCCAGCATATTGAAGAAAGTTTTGACACCCAATTCCTTTCTGATCGGGGCAACATTTTTCATGGCAGGGTGAAAAAGCGGGGCATGCAAAAAGCAAATTCCTGCTTCATCCAGAGATCTTCTAATTTCGCTGATATCATTGGTAAAATCGTATCCGAAATAAGCAAGTAAGTTAGAGGAACCACAGATGGAAGAAACACCTGTATTTCCATGCTTGGCGACATTTTGACCTGCTCCGGCAACTATAAATGAGGACAAGGTGGAAATATTAAATGTGTCCTTCCCATCCCCACCTGTGCCGCAGAGGTCCATGGCGTCGTATTCAGAGATTTCAACCGGAATACAAAGCTCGAGCATGGCTTCCCTAAAGCCTTTCAACTCCTCCACAGTAATGGAGCGCATCAAATACACGGTCATGAAAGAGGCTACCTGAGAGGAATTGTAAGCACCTGAAGCCAGATTTTTCAAAACCTCCCTGGCCTGAGCCTGAGTTAATGTTTTATGTTCAATAAGGAGATTGAGTATCTCTTTCATCTGTTTATAATTTAATTTTTTATGGTCAGATGGAATGCCCTGAATAATCATTCCCTTGCGTGAGGAGCTATTCTAATGGGCATTTCATAGCAATATTATTTGGGGATCAAAACCTTGATTATCAAGATTCCAGCCAGTTTTTAATAATTTGAGTGCCATGTTCAGTCAGAATGCTTTCAGGATGAAACTGAACTCCACGAACGGCAAACTGTTTGTGTCGCACGGCCATGATCTGTTGATCAGGTGTACGGGCAATAACCTCCAGGTCTTGAGATAGGGTGGATTCATCTATTACCCAGGAATGATATCTACCAATACTAAAAGTATCGGAGATTCCTTCGAAAAGCAAGTCCTCCTGAGTTTTTACCTGAGAAGAAACTCCATGGAGCACCTCAGACAAATTAATCAGACTGCCTCCAAAGGCCTCACCTATCGCCTGATGTCCCAGACATACACCCAAAATAGACTTACTGGAAGCATATTTTTTCAAAAGCTCCGGCATAATTCCAGCTTCAGATGGAACACCCGGACCCGGCGAGAGCAAAATTTTATCATATTGATCCACCTCATCCAGACTGATTTTATCATTTCTGAAGATATCCATCTGTGTTCCATAACCCAGCTTTCTGACCAGATAAACCAGGTTATAGGTAAAGGAATCATAATTATCGAGTACCAGGATTTTCATATCTGTTCTGCTGCTCTAAGTGCTACTCTCAGTGCCTCCAGCTTATTCGCCACTTCCTGCAATTCTGATGGGATGGAAGACTTGGCTACTACTCCTGCACCTGCCTGAAATCTCAATTGATTGTTTTCTGAAACAAAGGAGCGGATCAATATCGCATGATTGAAGTCTCCATTGAATCCTAGGTAACCGATGGCTCCACCGTAAAACTGACGGCTGACATTCTCAAGCTGATCTATCAATTGCATCGCTCTATACTTAGGTGCTCCGCTTAAGGTTCCTGCAGGAAAAGTATCTGCAACTAACTGAAGAGGATTAGCTCCATCTGGTAACTCTCCAGTAACCTTAGAAACCAAGTGAATCACATGAGAGTAATATTGAATCTCTTTGAAAACATCAACATTGACCACATCTGAAGATCTGGAAAGATCATTTCTGGCCAAATCCACCAACATGACATGTTCGGAATTCTCTTTTGGATCGTCATAAAGTTTCCTTGCCAAAGCAGCATCTTCCTGGTCATTCCCTGTTCTTCTGAAAGTTCCCGCGATAGGAAAAATGGTTGCTTTCTTATTTTTGACGACGATCTGTGCCTCTGGAGAACTACCAAAAACCTTGAAGGAACCATAATCAAAATAGAAAAGATAAGGCGAAGGATTAACGGAACGGAGTGCACGGTACACATTAAATTCATCTCCTTTAAATTCAGTAGTAAACCTTCTTGATAGAACAATCTGAAACACATCCCCACGGAAGCAATGCTCTCTTCCCTGATTCAAAACTTTCAAAAATTCCTCATCCGTATAGTTTGATACTTCTTCACCTATTTTTTTGAAGGTGTAGGCAGGAATATTCTTATTGTTCAGTAGCTGCTCGATTTCCTCTAAATATTCTGGATTTTCGGCCCCCGGAACTCTATGCTCAAATAAGTGCAGTTCATTTTTATAATGGTCCACTACGATAATGTTTTGATACATGGCATAGTGCATCATCGGAGTTTCTGACTCCTGGGTCTTTTCGAGTTTGATATCTTCAAACCAGCCCACGGTATCATATTGTATATATCCAAAAAGTCCGTTGGTACTGAATTTAAATTTGTCGGGAGTAGGATCGAATCTATTTCCAAATGCCCTAAGACTATCCATCAGGGGCTTTTTGGAGCTTACTTCATAATGATTTTCATCTCCATTGGGCAGCTTTTCCTGTACTTTTCCGGCATTGAATGAAAAAGTGGCCAATGGGTTAAAACAGATATAGGAATAGCTGTTTTCCTGCCCATGATAATCAGAGCTTTCCAATAAAATCGGATTGGCAAATCTGTCCCTGATTTGTAAATAAATACTTACCGGGGTGATGGTATCCGCCAGTCTTTTGCGGTAAGTAGTTAAAATCGGAAATTTTACGTGGTTCATTCGTGGTTATTTTTTGGCATAAAAAAAGGCTTACCGGGAAATCCAGTAAGCCAATTATATCTTCTTGCATCCAATTTTAGGCAAGGGCTTTCTGAGCTTTCCCCGGGAAAGATTCAAAATGCCACCACCAGTATTTGTTTGCTATTGTATTCATATCGTTCGGCAAATTTAGGGATGGATCTCAAAAGAAAAAGTCTTGATTGATTTTTTTCAGAAAAAATAATCCAATCCATCTCCATTGCCAGACAAGTCCTTATTGGAATTTCATACTAAACTTTAAAAATCGCATTCCGTACTTACAGATAATCAACCCCTTACCCTTATGAGAATTATATTTAGCGCTTTGATTTTTGTGTTTCTTTTCACTTCCCAGGCTTTTTCTCAAACTGATTCCAAATGGAAAGTTCCCTTGCTGGAAGTAGATTATGAGGGTGAAAATGAAGTTAAAATGAAAATAGATCCGGGTTTTCGTTTTGCAGAATTAGAAAATGGAGATAAAACCTATCGACTTTTTTTCCATAAAAACAGACCTGTATTACCTTTCGCGAGAATTGTTGACCAAGAAACTGGGAAAGAAATAGCGAGGGGCAGAGGTAGCTATTTTTTTGGAAATGCAAGATTTGAATTTTCGGATGGAAGAGAGGTAAAAATCAAAAAAATTCGCAATCCAAATGGCTATGAGATTATAGGCCCATATGGTCCTTTATTTGTCGTGGAAAATCATGCTGTAAGCCAATCAATGACATATCAGGAAAGTGACTTTTTAACACAGGCGCATTTCCTTTTTTCACGAATTAAAGAAACACAGAGTCCACCTGCTGAAATAATAATTAATAGTACTACTACCAGAGTTAGGATGCATTAACTTTCTTTGCAAGAAAAAAATGGCAAAGGCAATCTCACAATATTTCAAGAGGATTTTTGACGATTATCAAGTTTTGGTGATGGTAAATCCCTCCGATTTTACCGGAACAGAGTTGATTCTACATCCTGATGGAAAAGTAGAAAAGACGGAAATGGAATTCGACGAGGAAATTTTCGAAGATCTTGCCGAGGACGAGTTTCAACCTTGCAGCTCCTTGGAGTTTCAGCTTTTATTGGCAAAGTCATAAAAGTAACCCCAAACAATTTGCTTGGGGTTTTTATGTTTTTTTTACTTCTTCATATATCCTTCCCTAATAGACTTAAACTCGGATCCGGGTTTCCAAGATGGCCATTGATTAGAATTAGCCAGATTTTGTCCGATGTTGTATAGAAGTTGTACATCGTCAACGGCACCATCCAAATTCCAGCGGCTAGAATCATATTCATCTGAAGGCTTGTGATAATATTCAGCCGTATATTGATCCTGAAGCACTTTTCCATACTCTTTCCCTTTTTCTACATGGTCGATTCCAGTATGAAAATACAAAGCAGGAACTCCAACTTTGGCAAAATTGAAATGATCTGAGCGGAAATAATAACCTGCAACCGGATTAGGTTCCGGAGCAGAATAACGTCCTAATTTTTCTAATTCCACATCTAATAATTCCTCCATTTCAGACTGCCCAACTCCTATTACTGAAACATCTTTCATTTTGCCATAGGGATTAATTCCATCCATATTGATATTGGCCACAGTTTTTTCCAGAGGATAAATCGGATTTTGAGCATAATAAGCAGAACCCCAAAGTCCCTGCTCCTCTGCGGTTACCGCCAAGAAAATCACCGATCGATTAGGAGTCTTGGATTCTTTGAATGCTTTTGCCAAGGCTAAAAGTGCTGCCGTACCAGATGCATTGTCCAAAGCCCCATTATAAATACTGTCTCCGCTTGCATCAGGTTTGCCCACTCCCAAGTGATCCCAATGGGCAGTATAAACAATGTATTCATCCGGATTTTGTTCACCGGTCAATTTAGCGACCACGTTCTGGGAAGTATTGTAGGTTGCCACCACCTTCATAGAAGAACTTGCCTTGAGATTTAATGGAATTGCCTGAAAGTCCGGTTTTCTTGCTTTTGCCAGCAATTCTCTTTCGTTCAAACCTGCCATTTCAAAAAGCCTGTTGGCGGTAGGCAAAGTAACCCAACCTTCAAAGGCCAACTTATAACCTTCCTTTCCTCGATCATCCAAATAAAGCTTGGATGAATTCCAGGAGTTTTGAATCACATTGAACCCATAACCGGCTGGGATAGTATTATGAACAATCAAACATCCCAAAGCTCCCTGACGGATGGCTTCTTCATATTTATAAGTCCACCTTCCATAATAAGTCATGGTATTCCCTTTGAAAAAAGATGCATCTTCTGTTCCGAAACCTGGATCATTGACCAACACGACAACGATCTTATCTTTCACATCAATATTTTTATAATCATCCCAACCGTATTCAGGAGCTACTATCCCAAACCCTGCGAAAACCATTTCTGCATCCTGAAAACTGACCGCTGAGTCTGTCCTTTGAGTCCAAAAAACATAGTCCTGCAAGCCATTTAAGGAAATTTTTTCATTGGCAGATTGTATTTCCATGGTTTCTGATGGCTGGGTCAAAATAGATACCATGGGTACTTCTTGAATGTAGGAATCTCCATTTCCAGGCTCCAAACCTATTTTCTGAAATTCGTTGACCAAGTAAGCCACGGTCTTTTCCTCTCCTTCTGTGAAAGGCATACGACCCAAAAAGTAGTCAGAAGAAAGTGTATCGATATGAGACTCGATATCAGATGTAGTAAACTGATAATCCTTTTGAGGGGAGTTACAGGAAACGGCTAATGCTATGCCTGTAATCAAGAATAGAAATTTATATCTCATGGGTTATAATTTATTGGTGTTTCAAGCTTATATCCCTTCCAAAAATGAAAGGTGATAACCAATATAGGGAATTTGTTTCCTGGATTCTCTAGACTGTTTATTTACTGCTTGCCTTTCCTCCCCCACCAAAGAGAATTCCAGCTCCTAAAACAAAACCTAGATCATACCAACCGCCTGAATTATTGACTGCATACATGGCTATATCATCAAAAAATATACTGAGAACAAAACTGATGGGTGCTATGATTCCATGCCATAAACCTCCGAAAAAGCCATAGTTTTCAGAATCTAGGCAATCATCCAAAGGCAGTGATTCGGCACAAGAACTAAGGATTAAAATCAATCCAAGTACAATGAGGGTATTTATTAGCTTCTTCTTCATTTGATTTGAGTTTTATCCAATGAAATTTACGAAGATTTAATGATCCAACCTGATGATTTTCAGGAGATAAAACATGAAAAAAGTCATCTTGCAATCTTTCGCCGAAATATCGAATTTCATGCTAGAAAGCTGAAATAAATTTTTGAGCCATGAAAATAGGAGTTTTTATACTGGCATTGATACATGGAATAATTCATCTCTTGGGATTCTTCAAAGCATTCAAGCTTGCCGAAATTTCTCAATTGACCAAACCCATTTCCCAACCAATCGGACTTCTGTGGCTGCTCTCCTTTTTCCTCTTTTTATTATTTGCCTCCGCCTTCTTTTCCTCAAAGCCTTGGGCCGGACATGTAGGAATAGCCGCCGTAATTCTTTCTCAAGTTCTCATCTTCATTTTCTGGAAAGATGCCAAATTCGGAAGTCTTCCTAATTTGATCCTACTACTTTTCGCCATTCAATCTTTAGCTGATAATAACTGGAGAAGTATGATGGAAAAAGAAGTAAATACCCTAAATGAAGAAATCAATATCCCCAGCCAAAGACCCCTGGAGGAATTACCCCCGGCAGTTCAAAAATGGCTAAAAACCACAGGACTGAAAGAAAATCAGATAATCACTCAGGCAAGGATCAACCAGACCGCCAAGATGAAAATGGATCCCGATCAGGAAAACTGGAGGGAAGCCAATGCCTCACAATCCAGTAGCATTGAACCGCCTTCTTTTCACTGGGAGGTATCCATGAAGTTATTTCCAGGTTTATTCATTTCCGGAAGGGATAAATTTAAAAATGGCCAAGGAGAAATGCTGATCAAACTGAATAGAATACTTCCAATTGTCAATGCGAAGGGCCCCAAGATTGATGAAGGAAGTTTGCAGCGCTATTTAGGCGAGATGGTATGGATCCCGAGTTTAGCGAGGCATCCTTCAGTAGAATGGAAGGTCTTGGACGAAAGTACAGCTCAGGCTACATTAACTATAGCTGGAACAAGTGGCTCAGGAATTTTTCACTTTGATCAAAAAGGGGATTTTATCCGCTTCGAGGCAGATCGATATTTCAAAAATGAGCCTGATTCCCAAAGATTCCCTTGGATTTTGGAAGTAGAAAAATACAGGGAGTTTCAAGAAATCAGAATTCCCAGCAATATGAAAGCAACTTGGAGATTAAAGGAAAAGGATTGGACTTGGCTTGAACTTCAGATAGACTCCGTGATCTATACTTTTGATAAACCAAGCCCAATCAATCAATAACTTTAATTAAAGAATTTTAAAACTTGAGTTGTTTCGAATTGCAACAACTTTGGAACTTCAATTAGTTGATTTCGAACATAATCATTGTAAGAATACGTTGATTCCACTGAAAGAATACTTTCAAGCTTCAATAGATTCAAATCGCTCATTACTGGATACTGGGTCTTCAATTCTTCGGATACTCTTAAGGTAAATTCTTCTTGATTCCCAAACACAAACCAACTTAGCACTTCATTAGGAAAGTTGGGATCATTCGATTTTCTAAAAGTTATGATCGAATAATCGGTGCCCGTAGGACTAGTAAACCTAAAATCATTGACGCCATTTTTGGAAACCGAAATATCCTTTCCAAATGGCAAATTGATTTTTGAAGGGATAGAACCTACTTTAAAGAAAGAAATACTCCTGGAATTATCATTAGCCGTGAAAAGTGTCGTGTAAACTTTAAACTCATTTAAATACCCCAAGGCTAAATTTGATGAATTACTGTTAAATCCATAAGAGGAAGTTCCAATTAGATACCCATTGACATATCTGTTTTGATTTTCCTCCATAGCAGTAATTGCATAGCTGAAAAATCCGGATGGCTTTGGAACAGTTATAGTTTTATCAAAATTTTTCATAGAGGAAAAATCCACCTGCTTCTGACCATCCTTACTTACATTCGATATAAAATCATATCGTGCTTGACCTTCCTGCCCAACACCTGACACAAAAATTCTTTCATTTTCACCACGAAAAAGCATAGCAATATCAAGCTGATTACCATTGATATTCGTGGAAAGAGGGATTCTACCATTTTTCGAACTGGCAAAACCGCCTTTTGGAACATTAGGAAAATTGAGCGTAATTCTATGAAAACCATTGAAAGGCTCGTCAGGCCCTGAAAATGTTCCTAATGGCAATCCAATCGTATATGTTTTTCCGGTACTTACTGACAAATAGGTAAAGGCAGTTGTATTAACCTGACTCATAAAAGGAGAAGATTCTCTTAAGATATAAGTCAAATGGTAGTTTCTGTCAGTTAAATTTTCGAATTTTTCGAGCTTCCCATTTTCAAGTTTTCTGATGTCCAAAATTTCACCTTCCTTACTTTGAAGAATTGCCCATACTTCTCGGTTCTCATTGATATATTGATCAAAAACTTTTAATTCAATGAGAGTTGGATCACCTGAATTTGCTGGATTTTCATTCTCTTGGCAGGAAATAAGGAAAAGTGTAGATAGAAGAATTAAGAATACTTTTTTCATTTGAAATTATTTGAAAATATTTTTTCAAAACTAAAGATAAAAGTCGGAATGAACTAAGCCTGATTTAGATTTAATTTTAAAAAATCAGTTGAAAAAAATGGGCTTTACATTTAAATGGGCTTCTTCATTTCATCTTGAAAAAAAGACTCTCACTTTCAAATTGAAAAAATGAAATTTTTGGAGATTGGAGAAAATTCAGCGAAAATACCAAAGCATAAAACTTCAGCCAGACATGAGAACACTCATCCTTTCGTTATTCTTTTTATCAACAGGTATTTTTTGTCAGGCACAAAAACTCCGGCTGTCAGTTGCAGGACTCAACCACGGGCATGTGGGTTGGGTACTTTCCTCTATGAATCGAGGGGACTATGAAATAGTTGGGATAAGCGAGTCAAACAGGGAATTGGCGGAGAAGTACTCCAAGCAATATGGCTTCTCGATGAGTTTGGTATATGATGATTTGAATGAAATGCTGGAAAAAAGCCAACCTGAAGCAGTGGCTGCTTTTGGGGACACTTTTTCCCATTTAGCCATTGTAAATGCGGCTGCACCGAAAGGAATTCATGTGATGGTTGAAAAGCCTCTAGCTGTCAGTAAAGAGCATGCTTTGGAAATGAAGGAACTGGCTAATCAATATGGCATTCATATATTGACCAATTATGAAACGAGTTGGTATCCCAGCAATCATGAAGCTAAAAGACTATTAGAGTCGGGTGAAATAGGCGATGTCAAAAAGGTAATTGTCAGAGATGGCCATCGAGGCCCGAAAAAAATTGGCGTTGGGCCGGAGTTTCTGGAATGGCTAACAGATCCAAAATTAAATGGTGGAGGTGCCTTGATGGATTTTGGGTGTTATGGTGCCAATTTAATGACTTGGTTAATGAATGGGGAAAGACCCATTTCAGTTACGGCAATCACTCAGCAACTGCAACCTGAAAATAACCCCAAAGTGGAGGATGATGCCACAATCATCGTAAATTATCCAACAGCTCAAGTGATCATTCAAGCTTCTTGGAATTGGCCAATAGGAAGAAAAGACATGGAAATTTACGGGGAAACTGGGGCTATTTTCGCAGATAATCGACATCAACTTCGAATCAGACTGGCAGAAGGCTATGATGGATTTGATGAACGCACATTTCAGCTACAGGAGTTACCAGCTCCCTACCCAGATCCATTTTTATTATTGAAAGCGGTAATCAGGGATGAAATTCAACTCCCTCCTTTTGATCTGTACTCTTTGGAGAATAACATGATCGTCATGGATATTTTGCAAGCCGCAAAAGAAAGCGCTGAAACAGGAAAGACTGTTTATTTTAAATAAATCAAAATACTTTCAACATAGAACTTGTCTTCTCTTGCTTTAATTCAGGTATACTCACTAACCTATTTTGTATTAGTTGACCGTAAGAATATCCTCTTTCAAAAACTTCTAGGCTTTCTGGTTTCCAGGTAAAAAGCTGGTCTAAAAACGAATATTTATCAAGTAACTCTTGAGGGTATTTCAGTTTAAAACCTGATGACTCACCATATATAAAAGCCTTTGAGGACTGATAAGGAGGAGTATTTGAATGTACGGGAATATTATACTTTATAACCCAATCAGTAACCTTAGACCCTTTGACAAAACTAAAATCTCCAATAGAATGATTGGTTACCTCAATTTGATTTTCAATGGGAAGGGGTATGCGATCACCAGCCTTTAGCTGCCCAGAAAAATATTTAAGGATAGATGGATTGATTTTACTTCGTGTGACAAGATGGACTTGGTACAGTTCTTCACTTGATGGAAAATACAAGTTCATTTCCTGTAATTGATTCATTGGGTTTGCATTGGCCGCAGAATACAAAAAACCCTTTCTGTAGATTTGATTTTCGTAAGGAATAGCCTGATGAACAGTGAATCCTTTAATTTCATCATCACTATTTAATTCAGTCGATGCGAGGTATGAAATCTCCTCAATCTCATTCAAATCAGAGAAATTTACCTCTAAACTGGAACTGGCATTTCGAAGATCGAGCATCATTTGCTTTCTAACTCCCAAAGCATTTTCAGCAATTATCAAATAGTTTTGCTCAGAATTGAATTTTGGAACTTTTATCTCCAAAAAATTATCTGAGTTATTAATAAGCGTATTGAAAATTGAGGAAGTCCAACCAGAGCTATGGCTAATATTTGCCCAACCTCCAGCTTCAGGAAAATTAACTTTCACCAACACCTGGGAGCTATAATCAGGTCCAATGATTGCCTTAGGCTTTAAACCAAATATCAAATCATTATCAGGCTTTACATCAGTGTACGTTTCACTATTGATGATTTCAAAACCATTGAAATCAATAATTTTAAATAAAGTAACATGATATCGTTGGCTATTGTCAAGAGAGAAAGTCAATTTGGAATTACTTTCAAAACTTTTGAAATCAACTACCTCTCCGTCGGTTGAATTGATCAAAGCATAAGGCTTCATGTTGGGCTGAAGAGCACCGGGAGCTATAGATACCGAGAAATCTTCTAAAATAATGGAGGGAGTTTCGTCAGGGACGCAAGACAACAAAAGAAGAGACAACAAACTCAAAAAATATAATTTTCTGATCATGACAATGTTAAAATAAAATTGGAATAATGCTACAAAACTAAATAATCCTGACAATTATAACTAATGAAAACAACTCAATAGAATTAAGTTTTGAAAATCCAGTATTCTATTCCATTAAAATTAAGTGAAGATGAATTCATGAAATTTTATCCTGATTTTTAACTTAAAACAAACTATATTATAGCTAGTCTTTTACAAATTCATCCAATTCAAAATACCAATCCTATGAAACTCGGAGCTTTTTCTATCAGTCTTTCAGTCAAAGATCTTCAAGCCTCTAAAGCCTTTTATGAAAAACTCGGTTTTTCAGTTTTCGGGGGATCAGAGGAAATGAACTATCTCATCATGAAAAATGAACAAACGCTAATTGGGCTTTTTCATGAAATGTTTGAGAAAAATATCCTCACTTTCAACCCAGGTTGGGACCAGGATGCAAAACTTGTCCCTGGATATGATGATGTTCGAAAAATTCAATCTGAGCTAAAATCCCAAGGAATCACCTTAGCACAAGAGGCTGACCCAAATGGCGAAGGACCAGGAAGTATTTTGTTTTTTGATCCGGATGGAAATGGAATCTTGATTGATCAACATATCTAGAAAAGCATGAAAAGAAGAAGTACCGTTTTTTTGGCTCTCTTTTTTTTCCCCTTTTATGAGATATCTCTTGCGAATTCCTTCAATGACAGCATTTTTTCAGCACCCTTTCACATGGATGCGCGACTATTGGTATTTAAAGGGAAAATGAATGGCAGAGAGGTAAATTTCGCATTTGACACTGGAGCTGCACAGGGTCTAGCCGGAAGTAACATTCAGGAGAAGGGAGCTATTTCCAAAAAAGGAAAAAAACTCACAATGCAGGATGCAAATAAAAACAAAAAAAAGGTTAGAACGGCCATCACTGAAATAGTAGAACTGGGCCCTGTTGAAATTCGAAATGTGAGTAGCCTTTTAGTTGATATGCCTTATCTAGTTTGCCATGACTTCTACCTTTTGGGTTCGAATTTGATTAGACAATTAAACTGGCAAATAGATTTCGAAAACAAGATGATTTATGCATCCAAGTTGCCCTTTCCGGTGGATGAGAGCTGGCAAAGCTTTGATGTAATTTACAGGAATAACAGGCCCTACCTTGATTTCAGTTTTGATAGTCTTGAATATCAAAACATCCTCGTTGACTTTGGTTTCGCAGGCACTGTGGATCTTGACAACAAAAAAAGTATTGTTCAGGACTTTTTGAAACAAAAGAACATCGAAGCTAAAGACAATCCTAGTATCAGCATGAGTATTGGTGCGATCAGCCAACAAATTGCACCTGCATTTACCATAATCATAGATAGCTTAAAGATAGGTAATCATGTGTATACCCAAATTCCCCTCAATTTTGAATATCCAACTACAGAAAAAATAGGTGTTTCATTTTTCTCGACATTAACTTCCCAAACTGTCATCAACAATTCCGAATCTACTTATTACCTAAAATTAAAAAATGAAACTCCTTCATTTCGAGACCCTAATCATCTTAGTTTCAGTTTTGAAAAAGGAAAGTTTCTTATTTCCGGAAAGTCTATTGGGCTTAGTCCAGAAGATGCCTTGGTAGAAATCGGGGAAGAGGTAGCATTGGTCAATGGAATTTCGTCCTTGGATTTTGAAGATAATTGTCAGTTCATCAGATGGTATTATGGGCTCAATTTTGACCAAGTCACCATCACCAAACTAAACGGTCAAGAAGTAATTTTTACCAGGATTCCATTAAACTAATGAAAGCAGCTGTCAGATATGAATACTGTTCGCCTTCCGAGTTGAAAATCGCAGAACTCCCCGAACCCGAACCTCAACCAAAGGAAATCCAAGTAAAGGTGATGACTTGTACAGTAAACCGAACAGATATGGCGGTTTTAACGGGTTGGCCCTGGATCATGAGGCTTTTTGTCGGCTATCCTAAACCCAAGGGAGCCACCCCGGGGACTGACTTTGTGGGTGAAATCACTCAAATAGGATCCGAAGTAAAAGAATACGCTGTTGGAGATAGAGTTTGGGGTTTTATAGACAATGGATGTGGAAGTCATGGAGAATACTTTTGTACTTCTTCCTTCGAAAACCTACGAAAAGTATCCAAAAATATAGATCCAATTCAAGCAGGTGCCTCTATTGAAGGTGTGCACTATGCTTATAACTTTCTCAATAAAATCAATTTGAAAGAAGGTGATCAGGTTTTGGTAATTGGTGGGACCGGTGCAATAGGATCAGCTACCATTCAAATTTTAAAGTCCCGAAATATCCATGTAACTGCAGTAAGCCTAGGAAATGTAGAAAAAGTGGCTCAATTAGGAGCCGATCAAGTGATTGATGGACTAATAGATGACTTTACAGGAATCAAGCAACAATTCGATGCCGTACTCGATGCCGTAGGAAAAAGCCGTTTTAAAATTTGTAAGCCCTTACTTAAAAAAAACGGCACTTACCTTTCTTCTGAATTGGGACACAATTGGGAGAACCCATTTTTATCTTTGTCAACCTCATTTTTTTCTAGGAAAAAAGTCAAATTCCCCATCCCTCTCAACGTGAATAAAAGCTTAATTCAAATTGAAGAGCTTTTACTTGAAGGCAAATTCAAGCCTTTGATTGATCGTGTAGTCAGTCTCGAACAACTTCCAGAAGCCTATACTTATGTGGGTTCCGGGAAAAAGTTGGGGAACGTGGTTCTTTCCTATTTGAATAAGGGTTTTGGTCTCCAATAACCTTCCTAATCATTGATATTTATCAGTTTGTTCGCTGACATTCGTCATGAGTGTTTTGAAGAAATTATTGGAGATTTAAGTGTTAAATAAATGATCCACCAGTAAACAACAGAAACCATGGGCGCACTAACTAAAGACAGAGGTTTTTGGCCAAAAATGGTTCAAGACTTCTTCGGGGCTGAAGACCCCTTCCATATGAACAATAAGTTTTGGTTTACAGATAAATCTGTGGAGGTTCCATCTGCTAACGTCATCGAAAGTGAAAAGGAATTTAAGCTAGAGTTGTCAGCACCTGGATTTGATAAAAAGGACTTCAAAATCGAAGTCGAAGAGGGAATTCTTAACATATCAGCCGAAAAAGAGATGAAAATGGAGGAAGAAAAAGAGAACTATCGTAAGAGAGAATTCTCCTACTCCAGCATCCATAGGGCCTTTGCCCTTCCGGAAAATGTAAAAGATGAACAAATCGATGCCAAGTACGAAAAGGGGATTTTGAAAATAGTCCTACCCAAAGTAAAATCAGTTGAAAATAAACCCAAAAAAGCGATCGAAGTCGGCTAAACAGGCTTCAGATTACATCAGGATTATTTTTTAGTAATTGGTTTGAATTGGGACCCCGACCTTCTGGTCGGGGTTTTATTTTTTATGTCAATGGTATTGCCTATCTGCCTAGAAATTGAAAAATTACAGAAAGCCCCATATTTCATGAAAGCACTATCTCTATTTACACTCGTAATTTTTATTTTCTCCTGTAGTTCCGAGGAGAACGTTTCCCTCACTCAGCTTCAGGACAAGGTTGAGGTCATCCGGGATAAAAATGGGATCAATCACATCTTTGCTCAAAATGAAGCAGATCTATTCTTCATGCAAGGCTATTTAGCGGCCAAAGACCGATTATTTCAATTTGAAATATGGAGAAGGCAGGCCACAGGTACTCTTGCTGAAATTTTGGGAGAAAGAGAGTTGGAGCGCGATAGAGGAGTTCGCCTTTTTAAATTCAGAGGAGATAAAGAAACAGAACTCCGGCATTACCATCCCCGCGGAGTGGAGATTGTCGATGCCTTCGTCGCAGGAATCAACGCTTATATTGATGAAGCCAACTCCAATCCTGAACTTCTACCAATAGAATTTCAAATGCTGGGAATTCAACCCCAGCCTTGGACTTGGGAAGTTGTGATTTCCAGACATCAGGGATTATTGGAAAATGTCAGTGATGAGCTCAATATCAGTCGGGTGGTTAGTCTGATTGGTTCAGATGAAGCAAAGAAACTCTATTACTTCCATCCCAATGAACCTAATCTGGAAATTGACCCCGGAATACCCCAAGAATTATTGTTTAAGGATATTCTTGTTCCTTATGAGGCATTCAGAACCCGTGTGGAATTTCTGCCAGAGGATATTTCTCCCGAATATCGAGGAGAGCAAAAGGAAGTAAAAGAGGCTTTAGCTGCTCTTCAGAAGGAACTCAAAACCACCTTGGAAGCAGATGCCTTTGCTCAAGGCTCCAATAATTGGGTTTTAAGTGGTAAAAAAACAGCAAGTGGCCTTCCCTATATGGCAAATGATCCTCACCGTTTGCAAGCAGCCCCATCATTGAGATACTGGGTTCACCTGAGCGCTCCTGGATGGAATGTAGTAGGTGGTGGTGAACCTGTGATTCCCGGGGTTTCGATAGGCCATAATGAACATGGGGCTTGGGGTTTGACAATTTTTTCCACAGACAATGAAGATCTCCGGGTATATGATATCAACCCTGAAAATCCGCTTCAGTATAGATTTAAGGGAGAATGGTTGACCATGAATCAAATTCAGGACACGATTTTGGTGAAAGGTCAATCTCCTCAACTAGTTATCCATAATTACACGATTCATGGCCCGGTCACTTTTATCGATGAGGATTTGAATAAAGCAGTTGCAGTTCAATGCGCGTGGTTGGAACCCGGTTCGGCTCCCTATTTAGCAAGTCTAAAAATGGATCAATCTCAAAATTGGGATGAGTTTAGAGATGCTTGTACTTACAATAATATTCCGGCAGAGAATATGGTTTGGGCCGATAAGGATGGAAATATAGGTTGGCAAGCTACAGGAATAGCACCTGTCCGTAGAGGATTTTCCGGTTTAGTGGCTACGATGGGAGATGGCAGATATGAATGGGATGGCTATTTACCTATTGCTGACCGTCCTCATGCCTATAATCCAGAGTCAGGTTTCATCGCAACAGCAAACCAGAATGTTGCCCCTGAAAATTATTCCTTTCCAGAAGCTTTGGGCTATGAGTGGGCGGACAATTTTAGAGGAGAAAGAATCAAGGAAGTTTTGTCTCAAGACAAAAAATTCACTTTGGTAGAAATGGGAGCCTTGCAAAATGACTATCTCTCACTTCCTGCCAGACAATTGCTTCCTTATCTAACAGATCTTTATTTTGAAAATGAAAAAGTCGATTCCTTGCGCAAAGGATTGCTTAGCTGGGACTTTGTTTTAGATCCAGAATCAATAGAGGCTGGGATTTATGTGATGTGGGAAAGAATCTTGAGGAAAAAGGCATTGGAGCTCGCTGCCCCGGATGAAGTTCGTGACTTAATAGGTAGTATTCCAATGACTCGCGTAATTCAATGGGTTGAGAACCCTGAAATACTATTTTCTACTCAAGCCAAATCCCAGAGGGATCAGTGGCTAAACGACTCATTCGAGGAAGCGATCAATGCATTGGAGGAAAAACTTGGAGACAATCCTGCAAGCTGGCAATACGGTCAAAAGGATTACAAGCACGCCCTGATTCATCATCCATTAGGAAGAGTGGTGAATCAGGAATGGCAATCCAAATTAAATGCCGGCCCTCTTCCCCGTGGAGGCTACAGCTATACGCCCGGTGCCAATGCCTATGGAGATAACAATACTTCAGGAGCATCATTCAGAATTTTGGTAGATACTGAAAACTGGGAAAGAACCCTAGGAATTAATACCCCAGGACAGTCTGGAGATCCTGAAAGCCCATTTTATAAAAACTTATTTTCCATTTGGGCAAAAGATGAATTCGTGAGTATTCCTTTTATGAAAAAATCTGTTGAAAGTGCTGCTCATTCAAAACAGGTTTTCGGACCAAAAAAAGAGTGATCAATTTGATGATTGATCACTCTTGAATTCTAAAAAGAAGACATTACATCCCTTCCTGCTCTATTAAATAAACTAAAGCTGTCATTGCGGCAGCACCAAGCTCCAATTCCCGCTGATCCACTACCTCAAATACATCAGCGGCAGTATGATGGTAATTGAAATATCTCTGAGAATCAGGATGCAGACCGATTAAAATAGGTCCTTGATCTCTCAAAGGACCTATATCCGCTCCTCCACCTGGCACATCAAACTTCCAGATATTGTAAGGAGTAAATAAGTCTCTCCATGAAGCCAACTTGGATCGCTGAGCCTCTGTTCCGGTGGATGAGAAACCTAAAGGAATAAACCCTCCCGCATCAGATTCAATGGCTGCTATATGCTTTTCAGCTTTGGCTTTGGCTACTTTAGCGTACTCCTGACCACCTCTCAAACCGTTTTCCTCATTCATCCACATCACAGCCCTGAGAGTCCTCTTTGGCTTCCATCCCATTTCTTTATAAATCCTCAAAACTTCTATGGCTTGCATGCATCCAGCACCATCATCATGTGCTCCTTCTCCCACATCCCAAGAATCCAAATGGCCTCCCACAGCAATGATTTCTTCAGGCTTTTCAGAACCCTTGATTTCCCCAATGACATTGTAGGAAAGAACTTCTTCTTTCATCATTGAATTATTCTGAAGGTAGACTTTCAAATCTTTCTGGCCCTTCAGTAAACTACTCAATAACTCAGCGTCTTTAGTACTAATAGCCAGAGCTGGGATTTCCGGATAATCTGGATTATATCGCTGGTTTCCAGTGTGTGGAAAATCATCCACTCGATTGGTCAAAGATCTCACCAAAACTGCTATAGCTCCAAATTTTGCCGCCTCAGCTGCACCGGAGCCTCTTTGTCCATTTGCTCCACCATAAGCCTGAAAAGTATTGATTAATGTGGGATCCATGGGCTGATTAAAAAACACAATTTTCCCTTTTACCTGATCTTCCAATTTTCGAAGCCCTTCTATGCCGTAAACCTCCACTACTTCCCCTACCAGACCATTGGGTCCAGTTCCTCTACTATTTCCCAAAGCCAACACATTCAAATCTACAGCCCCTAATTTGGAGGAATTTAAAACTTTCGCTTGCTCTTTTCCACCCCTCACCCAATGTGGAACCATCACGGGCTGCAAGTAAACTGTATCGAACCCATATGACTCCATCAATTGCTTGGTATACTCTACGGCTGCAGCAGCTTGAGGTGAACCTGAAATTCTATTTCCTATTTCTTTACAGAGGTACCTTAAATTTTCATACGTATGTCCTTCAGTCAATTCATAGTTGAAGATTTTTTGAATGTTTTCAGAATGATTCTGAGCTTTTAGAATTAGTGGGCAAAGAAAAAGGAGAAATAGTATTTTTTTCATGGTATATCAATTTTGCCTAAAACTGAAAAATCTAATTCAATTTGAAAAGCTACCCACATAATTCTCTATGAATCTTTCAAATTAAAATTTGGAAAGCATCACTAACTTCCAATAAATATTTCAAAATACTGATTCTTATCACAGTAATCTACCGAATGAACAATTTCTATTTTTTCAAAATGAGATAATAGAGATAATTACGCTTAAATTGCCTATTAACTCTTAACCTGAATTCAAAACCTTATGAGTTTCAATCACATCAAAAACCTGAGTTTATCACTCTTATTGATTTCACTAATTTTCTCCTGTGGACCCAAAGAGGATCCCAGCATCAAGCCGGATGACAATCGTTTTACCAAGGTTGTTTTGACAGAAGGAATGGACGAGCCTATGGAAATTACATTCCTACCCGGTAATCGAGTCCTTTTTGTAGAAAGAAAAGGAGGTGTCAAAATTTTTGATGAGAACACCAAGGAAGTAACTCTGGTAGCGACTATACCGGTAAATACAAAGTACACCAACAAAGAAGGACGTGTACGGGAAGCTGAAGAAGGACTCATGGGCGTAATCGCACATCCTGACTATGCTCAAAACAATTGGATTTACATGTACTATGCAGATCCAGATGAACCCAAACACGTCTTGGCAAGATGGGAGCTTAAAGGCAATGAGCTGGTAGAATCCAGTAAAAAGATTGTTCTCGAAGTCCCAACTCAAAGAGAAGAATGCTGTCATACAGGTGGAGGGATGGTTTTTGATGCTGAAGGAAATCTTTTCCTTACCGTGGGAAATAATACAGTCAACCCAAGAGAAGGATCTTCCAATTTGGATGAACGCCCAGGAATGGAGAGCTCCGATGATCAGCGCGCACCTGGAAACACAAATGATCTGAGAGGAAAGATTTTGAGAATTCATCCTGAAGACGATGGAAGCTACACTATTCCAGAAGGAAACTTATTTCCTCCGGGAACAGAAAAAACCAGACCTGAAATCTATACCATGGGACACAGAAACCCATGGAGACCTACTTTGGATAGTAAAACAGGATACCTCTATTGGGGTGAAGTCGGCCCGGATGCATCAGTGGACTCCATTTGGGGACCCAAGGGATATGATGAGTTCAATCAGGCCAAAGGTCCTGGATTTTTTGGTTGGCCCTATTTTATTGGAAATAACTTCCCCTACAACCGCCACGATCATGAAGCCGGTACTTATGGTGCTCCCTATGACGTGAATAAACCTGTCAATGAATCAGTAAATAATACTGGATTGAGAGAATTGCCTACTCCTGTAATTCCTGCCATGATTTACTACCCATATGGAGTTTCTGAAGAATTCCCAATGCTGGGGAGCTCAGGAAGATCTGCCACAGGTGGCCCAGTATTTAGAAAGGCTGATTTTGCAAGTAATGCTCCATTTGTATTCCCTGCCTATTATGAAGGAAAGTGGTTAATCGTCGACTTTATGAGAGGCTGGATCATGGCTGTGACCATGGATGAAAATGGCGATTACCAAAGCATGGAGCGCTTTTTACCGAATGAAAATTTCAGCTCTGCAATCGACATGGATTTTGGTCCGGACGGTGCTTTATACGTTTTGGAATATGGCAGTGCTTGGTTTAGAGGAAATGCGAATTCCCGTCTCATCAAAATTGAATACAATGCCGGGAATAGAAAACCAAACGTAACTGCTTCTGCAGACCGTCTCGCTGGCGCAGTTCCTTTGACTGTTAATTTCAGTTCTGAAGGAACCAATGACTATGATGATTACGACTTAAATAAACTTGCTTTCCAATGGACTATCAGTTCTGAGGGCAAAGTCCTGGAAAGTTTTAACAGACCTAACCCTTCATTTACTTTCGATCAAGCTGGAGTTTATGAAATTGAATTAGTGGTAACAGACACTAAAGGAGCCCAAAACAGTCAAAAACTGGAGGTTGTAGCAGGAAATGATATTCCGGAAGTGAAAATTTCTATGAATGGCATCAATCAATCCTTCTGGTTTGGAGAAAAAGAATTAGACTACCAGGTAAGTGTAAAAGACTTGGAAGATGGAGGTACTCAATCAGGAGAAATTAAAGCAGCCGAAGTGGCCATTACTTTTGATTATGTACCAGAAGGCTTTGATCCTATTGAAATAGCTTCTAAACAAAGTGGTGCTGAAACACTGGCTTCATTGACTATTGGGAAAAACCTTATTGAAGGAAGCGATTGTAAATCCTGTCATCAATACAAGGAGACATCCATAGGTCCTAGCTATGAAGCAGTGGCTGCCAAGTATCCTAATTCTCCTGAAAACACAAATTACTTGGTAGGTAAAATTATCAATGGTGGAGCTGGAGTATGGGGAGAACATGCCATGAGTGCACACCCACAATTGAGCGAGGCAGATGCTAAGAGAATGGTGGATTTCATCCTAAGCATGGATGATGCGCAAGCTACGGTGGCTTCCCTTCCTTTGAACGGAAAAGTACAACCCTTGATCCCTGAGGGCGATAATGGACAAGGAGGATTCTTACTCAGAGCAGCCTATACAGATAAAGGTTCTTCCAAAGCACCTCCTTTGTCTTCTGTAGACTATATAGCTTTGCGAAACCCTTACCTTGATCCTCAATTATCGATAGAAAGAAAGGGTGTTCAGCTATTGACTACGCCAAGAGTAAGCTTCTTGATGGCTGGAGACAATTCTTCTTTTGCCTTAGATAATATTGACCTCACAGGCATAACCCAAATCGATCTCCATGTCAGTGTGAGTACAAGAAACGGAGCCGCTGGTGGTGTAGTAGAGGTTCGACTCGGCTCAGCAAACGGTGAACTTCTTGGTACTTCCAATAAAGTTGGAGTCAAAGAAATGGGATTCCGTCCACCAGAAGGAGTTGATCCTATCGTTTGGAGAAGGGAAAATGCAAATCGGGCTCAAGTGAGCATTAAGCCAACGTCAGGTAAGCAAAAGCTTTATTTCGTCTTCAAAAACCCTGAGGTGAAAGGAGAAGAAATTTTGATGGGAATTAATGAAATCCAGTTCATCAAATAAGGCTGCAAGTCCAAAAAAATAAAAAATCAGACAAAGTTCTGAATTCATTAAACCAACAAGAGAAAAAAGAGTCTAACAAGAATCAAATCCTAAAAACCACAATTCATGAAAAGTATCATTGCCATCATTTTAAGCTTAGCAGTATTTTTCCCAACAGAAAAAAATACTGCCCCTGCCACTGTCAACAAATCTGAGAGTTCTGTCATGTGGAAAGCCGCCAAGGTTACCGGAGAACATTGGGGCTATGTTCCGATAGCGGATGCAACCTTAGACTATTCCAACGGGAAAATCACAGGAGGATCCTTTGAAATGGATATGGTCAACTTAACTGTTGAAGACCTTACCGATCCAAAATCCAAAGGCAATCTGACCAATCACCTGAAATCAGATGATTTTTTCTCAGTGGAGAAGTTCAATACTGCCTCTTTTAAAATCACTGATGCAAAAAGTAGTAATGGAAAAGATTACGTGATTTCCGGAAATTTGACCATCAAGGGGATCTCACAACCCATTAGTTTCCCAGCTAAAGTGTCAACCTCAGGAAATAAACTAACGGCTGAAGGTGATATCACTTTTGACAGAACAAAATTTGATATCAAATTCAGATCAGGAAATTACTTTGAAAACCTGGCTGATAAGTTGATTTATGACGATGTCAACCTAAAAGTAAAACTAGTAGCTAGTATCTGATTACCACAATTGAAATAAAGTTAAGGCCTGAGTTTTCTCGGGCCTTTTTTCGTTGAACCTGAATCAACATGCGCTTCTAGAGCCATTAGAATCCCTGCCAATTTTTTGATTAAATTGATGCAAACAATAATCCCTGTATCATGAAAAACTTACTCTTTACTTTCGCCTTATTACTTCCCATTCTTTCATTTTCACAAAATCAGACCAAACCCTTCCTTAACTTGGAAGATGCATTGAAAATCACAGAAGCTGCCCAGGCAAAAGCCCAATCTGAAGGCTGGAATGTAGTGATAGTCATATTAGATGATGGAGGCAACTTGATTTCCCTGAGGCGTATGGACGGTGTCCAGATTGGAAGTATTGAAGTCGCTCAGGCAAAAGCCAAAAGCGCCGTGTATTTCAAGCGCCCAACCAAGGTTTTTGAAGACTTGATGAAGGCAGAGGGCGGAAGCAGAATAGCTACCTTGCCCAATGCAGTGGGCGTTGAAGGAGGATTACCAATTTTTAAAGATGGCTTTTGCATAGGCGCCATAGGAATATCAGGAGTCACCTCTGCTCAAGATGGCATCATCGCAGCAGCCGGATTAGCTTCTATTGGGCAATAACTGTTATATGTCAAATTTCACAGTAATAAGCGCATACCTAGGTTGAACCAGATAGGAAAAGGTACTGATCAGATTTTCTGAAAAGCTATCTCTTCTAATTGATCTGGTGTCCAAAATATTCCAAACTGAGAGCTTCAATTCCCAAGGACTTTTAGGACCCTGATAACTTAGAAAAGCATTGAGAAAATCAAAATCGCTCTGAGTTTGTGAGACCTTGTTCAAATACGTGTTATAAGTATAATCCGCATTCAATTTCAAGCCCTTATAAATATCAAGGTCTATTTCCACTTTAGGACTATGGGTGATAAATGTGTTCTCTATTGGTCCGGAATTGTAAACATTAGAGGTAAAAGAATAAGCCAAATCAACCTCCAAAACCTTGAAAAAAGTACTGGTCAATCGCGTATCATAAGTCTGAGAAAACTGCTGGTTCCTGACAGGAGAATCATTCAACAATAAATTCGTGCTGAAAGAATTCCATTTTCCACCTACCTCAAATTTGAGTTTGTTCAAAGATTTGTCGACCCTGATATCTCCATTCAAACTTTCATTGACAGGAGTCGCATTGACTAAACTCAGTAATCTATTAATTCCTGCAAAGTCGGTATTGGTGATGATATCATCCCTTTTCCGGATATAATTCAGGTTGCCGAAAACACTCAGCCCACTGAAAAAATCATAATGGGAATAATTAAGATTATGAGTTGTAAATAGGCCATTTTCCAAAATTCGGTTTCCCTGAAAAAGTGCATTATAATCCTGAAGCACAAAGCCTCTAGCTAATTTCTGGATATCCATAAAATTCGCCTCAGTCAGATATCTGTAGGTTAGGGATTTATTGGAACGAATATTCCATTTGGCATACATTGAAGGAAGCAGTAATAGCTTATTGAAATTTTGTTCATTATCTAACTGCAAGTCTCTCCAAGCATACTGGTGTAGATTAAGCGTTGGACTTATGACCCATTTATTCCATTTAGTTTTCCAAGTCATCCCTACATACCGGTCCTGAAGTCCAAACTCATTTTCATTTTCAAAATCAGAAAAAGTCTCCTTGGAGCCAACCTGCTCCAATTGGCCAATCAGATTTTGAGAGAAATTCTGATAGCCTAAAGTCCAGTTCAAATGATTGGTTGGGTTCAGGATATAATAGTAATTGAAAGCAGCCTCCAAAGTATTTGTGGTGATTTCCTGAGACTGAAGCAACCTGTAAGTTTCTGCATCTGCAATTGGATATAAGCCCTGCAGAGGTTTGAGATTGGTGTTCAAATAAAAAATTGGATCCGAAAACTTACTTTCCCAATTGAGTTCAGTTGAAAACACATGACGTTCACTAGGAGCATGATACCACTCTAACTTTTGCTGCAAAGCATAGGGTGTTCGGGTATTACGCGAGTCAATTCTTTGATTGATGTCTCCAAAATTTGAATTCAAGTCATTTGCATTGCTGATTTCAGAGAGTTTTCCGAATAAACTGTACTTCAGATAAGTTTCCTCTTTCGGAGTGTAGGTCAATGCATACTTCGCCAATCCGGATTTGTTTTCAACAAAGCTTTCAGAGTTCAATTGCTCTTGGGTATCCTCGCCTGAATTTAGGTAGGTTCTCAGTGAATTGCTTCCCAGCTGATTGGCTGAAGTCGATGCTATCAAAAACCCCGAATGCCTCCATTTTTTGCTTGGGGAGTAGTTTAGATTCAAAGCCCCTAGCGTACTTTGCAAGTCAAAAGCATTGGTTCTATTTGCTATCGGAATCCCCAAATCTTCTGAATTTAGCTGAACTCTTGAACCAGATCTGGAACTCAAACCAGAAAGTCCCCCACTAAACCTGAAATAATCCTGCAAGGTGAAAGTCTGTTCCCCTACATTATTACTTCCTCCTATCAAATTCACATTTAATTTCGGAGCGTAATAAAAAGCATTTACATGTCCTAGATATCTTTCCTCCGGTCCTGCTCCTCCGGTCAAGTCTCCGAAAACAAGGTTTTTCTTTCCCTCTTTCAATTGAATATTCAAAGCCAAAGTTTCATTGGTATCCAAGCCTCTGATAGGTGATACTTCATTGAAATTTTTCAGCACCTGAACTCGATCGACTGCATTGGCTGGTAAATTCTTAGTAGCCAATTTGGTGTCACCATCAAAAAAAGTCTTTCCATCCACCAAGACCTTGTCTACCTTTTTGCCTTGCACCTTTACCTCCCCGTTTTCATCCACTTGAAAACCCGGAAGTTTTTCCAATACATGCTCTAACTTTCGTTCTGCACCTGTGGTGAAAGCATCTGTTTTATAGGTCAAGGTATCTCCCTTCATGGTCACCGGAAGCTCAGACACCACCTCCACTAAACCCAACTCTGTATCAGCCTGCTGAAGTGTCACATTGAGTGGTTTTTCCGAATCCCATTCACTGATAGTTGATTCAAATTGAACGTAACCTACAAAAGAGACTCTCAAGAGATAGCTGGGACCTTCGGCAAGCGTAATTTTGAACCTTCCCTCAGCATTGGTAATTCCAAAGCCGCCGATTTTTTGAGTGCTCTGATTAATAGCCACTACATTCGCATAAGGTATGGGTCGATTCAGCGAGTCCAGTACTTGCCCAATAAGGGGTTTGCTTTGACCATAAGCTGAGAGGGCCAATCCAATGAAAAAGGCAAAAAGGAGTAATTTTTTAGAAAAAAGCATTTTGGTTAAGTATGATGTATAAAATCAGAAAGCTGGATGAGTTTAGTTAGAAGATACTCTAAAGCGTCACATCTTATTTCTAGCCTCTATCTAGTGTCTCGCATCTAGAATCTTGCTTCTCAAATCAATTCCCAATCCGTATCGTAAACCGATTACCATCTCCGGGTTTACCCTGATATCGATTCATCATTTGCTTCATACTTTCCTCTTGCATAGCTCTAAACTCTTCCCTATTGACTTCTTTTCCTCTTTTGGGGATCTGAATTTCTACTGGTTCTTTGGAGGGATTCAATTCAATTTTTTCACAAATAAGCGTTCTCCCCTCACTCTGTAATTCCAAAATAAGTCCAGGCAGACCAAAATAATTTTCAGGACCATGTGGAACGGGGATTTCCGGAGTAAACCAAGCAACTACCTGAATCGTGTCTTTCACAGATTCCATTTCAGTCATTCCAGTAGAAAATCTCTGTGAGTCAATGATTCGAGCGTAAATAGCTTTTTGAGCTTGGTAATTCCCTATTTTTTTTGATTCTCCAGTCAACTCCCATTCTACTGGTTCAAGATTATCTTTGATCAATAAATCTTTCCCCATCATTTCCTGTTCTTGAATGTAAGTTTGCTCTGCCAAGTTTTTATAAAGTACACGATCCTGACTTCCGGTATTAATCATAATTTGCATTCCGCCGGAAGACGCAGTAGCTGGTCCGCCTCCCAAACTTTCTACTTGCTTCCAGTTTGATTCGGTTGGAGTGAAAGACAATACATAGTCTCTTTCCATTTGTTTCTTCAATTGAGCTTGGATTTCTGCTATTTGCTCAGGGTTCATTTTAGTGGAATCCATAGATAATTTTATCTGGGAACTGGATTTGTAAAAAGCCCTTCCTGTTAGGCCTTGGGCCAGTGCTAAGTTTCCCAGTAAAAAGAAAGAAAAGAATGCCGTGAGAAGTAATGATTTGGTTTTCATAGTTCTTTTTGTTTTGTTCACAAATCAAGAAATACTCTCAAAAACATTGAGTTAAGCACTGTTAACGAGTGTTAACAGTCATTTTTTAACTTTAATAATGCTTCTATTTTAGCACTGTGAAATCAAGTAAAACTAAATTTCCACAATGGATTGGTATTCAAAATGCGAGATTCCATCTGGCATTTGAACAACAAATTCCTTTCAGATGAAAAAGTTACAATTCAAGCGCATAGGGTTTTTAATAGTCTTCACCTTACTGGTCAGCATTGGCATTCAGGTTTGGAGAAACTACAACCAGTTTCTGCTGATTCAAGAGCAGCTAGTGTCTGAAATCCAGCAAAGTTTGGACAATGCTGTGGAGAACTACTATGCCGAATTGGCGAAAACAGATGTCGTTACCTTAACAGATATGAGATCTGAGAATCAAAGCATTACAGATTCTGGAAACGTCAAGCAACAGATACAACATTTGAGAATCAAGAAACTGGACACTTTGGGGAGCTTTTTAGACCGAGTCGGCCAGAGTAAAGAACTTTTTCAGGCTCTAGAGAATGTTGAGAAAGGAGGATTGGACTCATTCCTATGGAAGTCTTCCGACCAAAAAGACAGCTTGAATAATATTGTTTTACTAGACTCTGGTCGAAGTATGGGTATGGATAAAAAGAACGAGCTCAGGATTTTCATGGGAAAAAGTAATGCAGACAGTATCAACCGCCTCGAATTTCTGACTAGTAAAATCATCATTTCCATTACTAGAGATAGCTTAGATTTTGAAAAAATCAATGCCTATTTATTTGAAGAGTTGGACAGAAAAGGTATTGATATCAATTATCGATTAATTCATTTGACTGGAAATGAAAAAGAAGACAGCCTGCTTGTCTCTAACACTCCGACCATGCCTTTCAAGACGGTTTCAAGATCCACATTCCTTCCTCCGGGACAAAGTTTGGAGATGTACTTTGAAAATACAGCATTGACTATTCTAAAAAGGGGAATGTTCGAAGTTTTGACTTCCTTACTCTTTCTGGGAATCATTGGCTTTGCCTTTTATTATCTATACCAAACCATCAAAAACCAGAAAGAAATAGCAGAAATCAAGCAAGATCTGATTAGTAATATCACTCACGAATTCAAAACCCCTATTGCCACTACCCTTTCTGCCATTGAAGGGATTGAACAGTTTAACCCAGCCAATGACCCTGAAAAGAACAAGCGCTATTTGGGAATATCCAAGTCGCAAATGCGCAAGCTCAATCAGATGGTCGAAAAATTATTAGAAACAGCCACCTTAGATACTGATCAGTTGATTGTAAAAAAAGAGGCAATCGACCCTGAGCCTTTATTGAGGCAATTGATCCAAAAATTTCAGACAATAGCTCCTGAAAAGAAAATTGACTTGATTTTGCCCGCACAACTTAAACCTATTTGGGCAGATGCTTTTCACTTTGAAAATGTGATCTCCAACCTTTTGGATAACGCTGTTAAATATGGAGGGAATGAGATTCTATTAGGCATTGATCAAAATGGTATGCATAAGATTCGAATTCACGACAATGGAGGAAATATCGCAGCAGACCAAAAAAACCGGATTTTTGAACAATTTTACAGGATACCTAAAGGAGATGTTCATGATGTGAAAGGTTTTGGGATAGGACTATATTATGTTCGGAAGATCCTGGAGAAGCATGAAGGAAAAATAGAACTATTAACGGGAAAAAATTCCACCACATTTATTACCTATTGGCCATGAGTAAAATCCAAGTACTATTAGCAGAAGATGAGCTGGCTTTAGGCATGATTATACAGGAAAGCCTGGAGAGTCGTGACTTCAAGGTGAGACTCTGCGAGGATGGACAAAAGGCTTGGGAAAGTTATCAATCCTCAAAACCGGATATTTTGATATTAGATGTGATGATGCCTAAAAAGGATGGGTTTTCTTTAGCGGAAGAAATCCGAAAAATTGATCCCTATACCCCGATTATTTTTTTGACCTCTAAAAGTCAGACAGAAGATGTGGTCAAAGGCTTTGGCTTAGGAGCCAATGACTATGTACGCAAACCCTTTAGCATGGAGGAATTAATCGTTCGTATCAAGGCTCATCTTGACAGACTGCGAACCCGACAAAATCAGAATGATTGGCTACCGATTGGTCAATATGAATTTCACCCAACCAAGCAGATTCTCCGAATTAAGGATTCAGAATGCCCATTAACGGCAAGAGAAAGTCAACTTTTGCAAATGCTGTTGGAAAATGCCAATGACATTACCGACAGAACACTGATTCTGAATCAGATTTGGGGTTCAGACGATTTTTTTAATGCCCGCAGCATGGACGTATTTATCACCAAGCTCCGAAAAAAATTACAGGATGATCCAGAAATTCAAATTTTGAATATCAGGGGATATGGATTTAAGTTAGTTTGCTAACACTTTTTGATTGCCTCTGCTCCACCTCAATCAGTTAATAATAACCTAAAGAATTTGCTATTTTAGGGGACTAACTGTATTTTAAGGAGAATAGCATTGATTATTTATTACAGATTCATCTTTTCTTTTGACATTTTCTTCAGATTCAATTGTATCAAGTTTAGAAAAATTTCTAAATTTCTTACATTGATAAAAGAGGATAATATATTGATTGATTAAGAGTTAGGGTTTGTGTCATTTCCTATCGCAGAGGAAGGCATACTTTAATCCAACCCTAGCTTTTAAATAGCAGTCTGAAAGAGTGTTTTTTGCTTTATTCTTAAACCTATGGCTAATTCATTTATCGAGGATAATCAAGATCTAGGATTCCAAAAAAGATTATTGGAAGAATTGACCCAATCTGGCACCTGGGAATTGCATATCCAACAAAACAAATTGTATTGGTCTCAGGGTGTATTTAAAATGCTTGGTTACCAACCCGATGAATTTGAGGTGACTTTTGAGAAAGGCCTTTCCGTAATTCACCCAGAAGATAGAAAAAGGGCAATTGATCATATGAGTGAGGTGCTCAACAGCTCCAAGGATTACAATATTAAAAAAAGGCTTATTAAGAAAGATGGTACTCATATTTGGGTGATTTCCAAAGCAAAATGGCTAAAAAATAATACGACAGGCGAAACAATCCTTTCAGGTGCTTTTAGGGATATAACCGAAATTTTGTCTACCAAGAAAGAATTGGAGACAGTAGTTGAAACTAATCAGTCTTTATATGAGAATTTGGATGGGATTTTTTGGGAGGCAGATGCACAAACATTTGAATTTTTATTCGTAAGTCCACAAGTTGAAAAAATTACAGGATTTACTCAAGAGGATTGGCTAGCTGATCCCAAATTCTGGCAAAATCACATTTTTCTTGAAGACAGGGACAGTGCTATAAACCTATGTCACTTGGAAACTCAGAGGTTGAAAGACCATGCATTCGACTACAGATTCATTAAAAAAGATGGCGAATTAATTTGGTTGAATGATAGAGTGAAGGTGATTTCCGAAAATGGAAAAGCTGTAAAACTTCAGGGTATGATGGTTGATATCACCCGTGAGAAAAATATTACCAAGGCATTACAGGAGGAAATAGCCCTCAACCAATCTTTCCTACACAAATTACCCGGAATATTTTTTCTGTTTGACTTAAAAGGGAAAATGATTTTATGGAATCATAATATCGAATCAATCTCCGGATATTCAGAACAGGAAATAAGAGAAATGAAGCCAGATGATTTTTTTAAAAAAGAAGATCAAAAGCGGATTTTAGATGAAATAAAAAAGGTGGCTGATGACAACAGAAATGAAGTTCTGATGGAGATTCAAGCCAAGGATGGCCAAAAGATCCCAGTTCATTTTTCTGCCTCTATAATCCAATATCAGGGAAAGCCATGCATTCTGGGGATAGGACAAGATATCAGAGAATTGATAGAGTCTAAGAGGCTAATTGAAGAAAATATAGAACGATACGAGTTGGTAACGAAAGCCACGAACGAAGCTATCTGGGACTATGATTTCAGAGAGGAAAGTCTTCATTGTGGTGATGGCTTTTTTAAGCTGTTTGGATATGAGCCCTCTGAAATGTCCCTCAATAAATTCATCCAACTCATTCATCCTGATGATCAAGAAAGAGTTAATAAAAAAATCCAAGATTACTTGACTCCTGACCCTACCAAAACCAATTGGCTGGATGAATTCAGGTTTAAAAAGAAAAATAATATTTACACCTATGTAGTCAGCAAGGCGATTTTCTTAAGAAATAAACAAGGCTATATAACCAGAATAGTGGGTTCTATTCAAGACATTTCCCATCAAAAGGAATACGAGCGATCCCTCAAAAGTTTGAATGAAAAACTGGAGCTTCATATCCGGGAATTAGCGTTCTCCAATCAGGAGCTTCAGCGTTTTGCCTTTATTGCATCTCATGATTTGCAAGAACCCCTGAGAATGATCTCTAGCTTTATGGGATTATTGGAAAAAAGATATGGTGATAAATTAGACGAAAAGGCCTTAAGGTATATCTCTTTCGCTACTGAAGGGGCAAAGCAAATGCAGAGAATTATCCTTGATTTGCTAGAGCACTCTCGTGTTGGCAGCCCTGATGAATCAAAAGTTAACCTATCGGTGGATAAGCTTCTGAAGGAAATACAGCTATATCTCAAGAAAAATATTCAAGAAAAATCTGTGAAAATCACTCACAGCCAACTTCCTTCTATTCATACTTTTAAAACTCCGCTCTTTCAGATTTTCATGAACTTGATTTCAAATTCAATCAAATATGCTCATCCTGAAAGAACTCCCGCGATTCACATTGATTGTAAGGAATTAAAAAACCATTGGCAGTTTTCAGTTTCAGATAATGGCATTGGAATTTCGCCTGAATATTTTGAAAAGATATTCATCATTTTTGAAAGACTGCATACCAAGGATAAATTTGAAGGAACCGGAATAGGATTGGCTATTGTCAAGAAAGCCGTGGAATATCTGGGAGGTGAAGTCAAGGTTTCTTCCGAAATAGGTAAAGGATCGACCTTTACATTCACCATAAAAAAATAAAAGGGAACAATTTCTAATCCCCTTTTACCCATACTTAATCGTTGAATTAAAGCTCCTATGGCTCATCCACTTTCCGAATAGGCATTCTTGCATCTGTATCAATTAACCATTGATCAAGCTTTGCCTGAAGTTCATTTGCTATTGCAGGCTCTTCATTGAAAAGATTATTTTTTTCCTCTCGATCATTAGCCAAATTATATAACTCATCCATGCCGGGCTCATAATAATGGATCAATTTCCAATCTCCGGAGCGAATTATGGAATAAGGAATGACTATAGTCTCCCGATAATGAGGAAAATGCCAAAATAAATCCCTTTCTGCCAGTTCCGCTTTCCCTGTAAGAAGCCCTTTTAAGCTTTTTCCCTCCAATTCTGAATCAGATGATTTAAGACCGACAAATTCCAAAATTGTCGGAATCCAGTCCATAGTAATGATCGGGGCTTCAATTTCCTTTCCCTGAGGGATAATTCCCGGAAGACTGACTATGGTCGGAACTCGTATTCCTCCTTCGTAAGGAAAGCCTTTTTGAGACCTAAGACCCAGATTTACGGTAACTGGCTTATCTGGATTTCCTATCAAACCTCCATTGTCAGAGGTAAAAATCAAAAGCGTATTTTCTCTCAGTCCTTTCTCGTTTAAGTACTCCATCAACTTCCCGATATTGAAATCCAGATTTTCGACCAAGGCTGCGTACTCTGGGTTCCTTTGAACCCCCTTTTCTTTTTCTTCATACTTAGACACCAAATCGGGCGGGCCCATGATTGGGGTATGAACCGCATATGGAGCCCAATGCACAAAGAAAGGTTTCTCCTTATTTTCGATAAAATGGATCAATTCATCGCTTTCCCGATCCGTTAAAAATTCCCCTTTTTTTCGAGGAGGTAGATTTTTCATTTCATAATACTCCCTGGGCTGAGCAGCTTGATACGGATCAAAATAACTCGGTGGCTGCCCTAAATCATTACCACCTATATTCACATCAAATCCTTGATTCTCGGGATGAAAGCCTTCCTCACCTAAATGCCACTTTCCTAAGTGTAATGTTTGATATCCTAGTTTTTTAATCCGTTCAGCTATGGTCTCCTCCTCCAAGGGAAGATATCCTTGAATCTTGGGAGTTTTCAAAGGCCTTCCCTCAAATTCTTCATATTCTCCAAGTTCACCGGATGTAGAATAGCCTTGGAATTTTGCACGAATCCAATCTGTAATCCCTAATCTTGCTGGATATTTTCCTGTCAAAAGTGCTGCTCTGGTAGGTGAACAAATCGCAGCTGCTGCATAGGAATTGGTAAATAGAGTCCCCTCTTGAGCAAGTCGATTTAAATTGGGTGTTTCATAAAAGTCAGAACCAAATGGCTGAATATCTGCCCAGCCTAAATCATCTACATGGATTAAAATAATATTGAGTGGCTTTTCCTCGGGTTTAGTGCATGAAATCAAAAAAATAAGGAAGACAAAAGCCCAAGATCCTTTACCATCCACACAATCAAAATACCGTTTTTCCATTTATCATACTTATAAAATCAATTCATATTAAATCCCTAACCTTTTGGTTTGAGTGGCGTAAAAACGAACAAAGCTTTAATTGCTTAATTCGGTTAATTACACTCAAAGTCAGGGGATACGCAGGTGGGCCAATCTAGTTCCACCTGCCCTCTGCACCAAATCAATACCTGAGTTCTCTCAAATACTGAATACTTTTTGGCAGGTTTTGGAGTTCTTTTTCGCTCTCGTCCTCAATGAACATGTGCTTGATCCCAATCTTATTGGATTCTCTTAGAATACCGGGTATATCCAACTCACCGTTACCTAAAGGGACATCATTTTCATGACCAGTTAATCCAGTCATATCTTTCGGAGCTCCTTTTCGAAAGTCTTTTAAGTGCAAAGAGACCCATCGGTCTCCGTATTTTTTCAAAAGAGCAACAGGATCTCCTCCACCAAAATGCGTCCACATCACATCCATTTGAAGAGAGACATATGCTGGATTAGTATTTTCAACCAAATAATCGAAAAGAGTTCCTTTTCCATAAGGCTGAAATTCATAACCATGTACATGATATTTAAATGTGATCCCATTCTCTTTAAGCACTTTTCCTCCCTCGTTAAAAGCTTTGATAGCTCTATCAGCATCTTCTTTGGAAAAAGCTCCTCTTTTATGGGGAATCCATGCACACATCACATACTTAGCTCCCAGCTCCTTTGCCTTGTCCGCGACAGCTTGAGGATCTGACTCCAAAGCTTCAAAGCCAGTTCCGGTAGAAGGAATACTAATTCCTCTATCGGCCAACATTTTCTTGAAATCTGCAGGATCGACTCCTTGAGGAGCTCCGCCTTCATATTCTTTGAAACCAATACTCTGAATGATATCCAAAGTCTCTGGCACACCGTTTTTCCATTGGTTCCGAAATGTATAAGAAGCTATACCCAAGGGAACTTGAAACATGGGATCACCTTTCTTTTGAGCAGATACCTTCGTAGGAATTAAATTCCAAGCCATAGCAAGGAACAACAAGCTTATAATATTTTTCATAGGACTTAGGTTGAGATTTTGGGTTATTTTGAGACTTTCACAGCCAATACTCAATCGTGAAATGATTCTATGCTCAATTCAAGATTTGAATTTTCTACAGATTACAAATTCATTTTTTTCAACTCATCCACAGCATGGTTAGCGGCTCTGGCAGTTAAAGTCATAAACATTAATGTAGGATTCTGAGTACTGGTGCTGGTCATGCAGGCACCATCTGTAACAAAGACATTTGGGCAGGCATGCAACTGATTATGTTTGTTCAGTAAGGAGGTCTTAGGATCTTTCCCCATTCTAACTCCTCCCATTTCGTGGATATCTGATCCTGGAGGTGCTTGGGAGTCAGAAACGGCAATATTGGTAAAGCCCATACGCTCAAACATCTCTGTTTGCTGTTCTAAGAAATCCTTTGTCATTTTATCATCATTTTCGGTCCACTCTACAGACATGACAATTTTAGGAGTTCCATACTTATCGGTTTCAGTATCGCTTAAGCGCATATGATTGCTTTCAACAGGAACCATTTCCCCTTGCATCCAAGCTGACATGGTCCAAGGTCCATGTTCTTGGTTCAAGAGATTATCCCGTAACTGATGCCCGATCACATCTGTATCGGAAGTCATACCTCTGCCACCAGCCATTCCGATAGCATAGCCTCTTAAAAAGTCAGTATCCTGTTTGAAGACATTTCTAAACCGGGGAACATAAGCGTGTCCAGGATGTCTACCTTCTGTAGCTTTATCTTGAAAGCCTTCAAAAGTTGCAAAACCCTTCCCTCTATAATTATGACAGGCCATAAATTTACCCATCAACCCATTATCATTCCCTAATCCATTCGGGAAGCGGCTGGATTTGGAATTCAAGAGAATGGCATTGGAATTAATTGTGGAAGCATTGACAAAAACTATCTTGGAATAAAATTCCATAGCCTCCTTCGTGTTTCTATCAATTATCCTTACACCGATAGCTCTGCCTTTCTCCTCATCGTAAAGAATTGATTCTACCACTGCATCCGGGCGAACGGTCAGGTTTCCTGTTTTTTCAGCCCAAGGTAAGGTGGATGCATTTGCGGAAAAATATCCTCCATAAACACAGCCTCGATTACACATATTTTGATGCTGGCACTTATTTCTTCCTTGTTGTTTATGGATTTCTTGAGGGTCGGTCAAATGCGCACATCTACCCTGGATTAGATGTCTATTGCCATACATGCTTTTTAATTGCTCAGCATAATATTTCTCTATGCAACTCAATTCAAACCCGGGCTGTACAATTTGATCTGGCAATTCCGGCAAGCCGTCACGGCTACCTGCAAAACCAACAAACTTTTCTACATAGCTATACCATGGCTCTAAATCTTGATATCTAATAGGCCAATCCACTGCATAACCATCTCTACCCGGCCCTTCCAAATCATAATCGGACCATCTCTGAGTTCCTCTTGCCCAAAGCAGAGACTTCCCACCTACATGATATCCTCTAAACCAACGAAAGGGCTTCTCCTCTATATACGGCTGTTCATCCTCAGCCAAAGCCCAATGCATGGTCTCTTCCCTTCCCCATCGGGCGGCACCTACTCCAGATCTTTTTTCTATGGGAACAGTTCCTCTAAACTCAAATTCCCAAGGAGCCTTGGAGGCTGTTGGATAATCTTCTATATGGCGAACCATTCTTCCACGCTCTAGTACTAGGGTTTTGAGTCCTTTCTCACAGAGTTCTTTGGCAGCCCATCCTCCACTTGCTCCAGAACCGATTACGATTGCATCATAGGAGTTTTGTTGCTTGGCTTTTAGGTTTAGGTTTGACATGTTAATTGGGTTGGATAATATTTGGTTGAAAAAACCAATTAGTACTGAAATCTACCAGACAATAGCATACAAAAGGTAGGAAATTGCTTTAAATAAAATAAAAAGAAAGAAGATTATCTCTCCTCGATCGGCAAGCCAAATTTCATTTGATAAATGGAACGGAAGACCTAAGCCAAAAGCTTGCATTAATGGAAACTCAATGCTCCCTTCATGCATGTTAATAGAATTTTTGAAAAAATGGATGCAAATAAATAGGACTCTCAAGAGGCTTAAAAACAAAAACGGGAAGCAATTTTTCAATTACCTCCCGTTTCATAACTCAGAAATCGTAATCCCTGAACTATGCCAAGCTACAGTTACTAACTATCACCAGTTGCCCGGTTCAAAATTCTAAGATTGAATCATCTTCGAAAAGATTTGTCCCATTTGAATACTTCTGTAATGCACTTCTGCAGTAACCTGTCTCAGAATCTCCCGTGAAGGAAATACCATTCATGCCAAAAGCTTCGAAGAACTATTGAGGCTCTTCATCCTGGGCCGATCTGTTTTTGCACTTCTGCGGTTTTCCGTTGCAAACAACTGCATTTAAGCAATTATTCCTTTGTGCACGACTGCTTTATTCCGAAGAACTCAGCTTGCTGATTCACCAAGTTTACATTTCTGGAGTTGCCTCTTTCAACCGATCACTTGCGCGTTCGATCCTTCATGCAATGGTTAGTCTTAAAGTTCAGAGACTTCGTAGACTTCAACATATCGTTTTTGGCACTTCTGCGGTTTTTCCGTCTCAGACTTTCACCCGTTGGTGATTGCCCCTTCGCGCCCGATCTCAAAATTTCAAACTAGAATCCGGGGTCGTATCCCCGATTATTTATCTCTTACTTGGTTTAATAAAATTGGCTGAAAATCAGGGGAATTCCTACTTTTCATTCGATTATTTTCCCACAATTTATCCCCATATTTATTAAGGGGAATTAGCGGTTTATCAACATAAAATTGACACTTATACACATCTTCAGGAATTTTATCCTATTCAGGGATCTCTAACACAAAATCTTATTCTACTCATCAGGAAAACTGTTTGAAACCAAAATAATTTCTATCCTACTTCGCTTAAAAAAACCGCGCAACTCACAGTCAATTTGGACCGACAATAGAACAAAATCATCTCTTATTAGCGATTTTAAATTGGGAAGTTTAACTTTCATTATGGAGCAATCTCAACCAAATGTAGGACTTTTTATTCCTTGCTATGTTGACCAATTTTATCCTCAGGTAGGAAAAGCAACGCTGGAAATATTAGAAAAGCTAAACTGTAAAGTTTCCTACCCTTTAGATCAAACTTGTTGTGGACAGCCATTAGCGAATTCGGGCTATGAAAGAGAAACCAAAGAATCTTGTCAGCAATTTCTTAACTCATTTCTTAAGTTTGATTATATAGTTGCTCCCACCGGAAGCTGTGTTCACCATATCAAGGAGAGATACTCCAAAATATTGAATGCCCCAGAACTTCAACCTTCACTCAATTCAAAAATTTTTGAGCTGACAGAGTTTCTTCATGATATCCTTAAAGTAGAGCTCCAAGGTACTTTCAGACACAAAATTGGCTACCATGCATCCTGTCATGCTTTAAGAGGTTTGAGGCTCTCGAAATCCAGTGAGGTCAATACAGCACCCTTCGATAAAGTGAAAAGCCTCTTTGAAAAAGTGGAAGGGCTGGAGTGGTCCCAACTTCAAAGAAGTGATGAATGCTGTGGCTTTGGCGGAACCTTTTCTGTAAAAGAAGAAGCAATTTCCCTTTCCATGGGAAAAGATCGCTTGGCAGACCATCATGAAGCAGGCACTGAAATTCTAACAGCAACAGACATGTCCTGCTTGATGCATTTAAAAGGGTTGGCTGATAAAAAACAAAGCACCCTTCCTATTATGCATTTAGCTGAAATCATCAATCAAATCATCTCATGAGCCATTCAAAAGCATCAACCGATTTCCTCAGAAACACGGAACATGCCAAATGGCATGATGAAACTCTCTGGATGATTCGAGAAAAAAGAGATCTAGCCAGTCAAAAAGTCCCGGAATGGGAAAATCTCAGAACACTGGCATCTTCTATCAAAGAACATGTGCTTTCAAATTTAGACCAACTTCTTCTGGAATTTGAAGCCAATGCCACGAAAAATGGAATTCAAGTTCATTGGGCAAAAGATGCCCAAGAGCATAATCAAATCGTCTTAGATATTTTAAAAAAGCAGTCTTGCGCTCAAGTGGTAAAGAGCAAATCTATTCTCACTGAGGAATGCCATCTCAACCCATTTCTGGAGAAAAATGGGATTGAGGTAATTGACACCGATCTAGGGGAAAGGATTGTGCAGTTTCTCCATCAGCCACCCAGTCATATTGTATTGCCGGCCATCCATTTAAAGAAAAGAGATATTTCCGAACTCTTCCACCAAAAACTCCAAACTGAAAAGGGAAACGAAGATCCTTATTATTTAACCCAAGCAGCAAGAACTCATTTAAGAGAGAAATTTCTAAAGGCCAAAGTTGCTATCACCGGAGTCAATTTTGGGATAGCAGAAACAGGTGAATTTGTCGTCTGCACCAACGAAGGAAATGCAGATATGGGCGTCCATTTGGCAGACGTTCACATTGCCTGCATGGGTATTGAAAAATTAATTCCCAGGAGAAATGATTTGGGAGTTTTTTTGAGGTTACTGGCTCGTTCTGCCACAGGACAAGCTATCACAAATTATACTTCTCACTTTAGAGGTCCAGAAAAGGGGAAGCAAATTCATTTAATCTTGGTGGACAATGGCAGAACAGAACAATTAGGGAGAGAGAAATTCAGAAACTCCCTCAAATGCATTCGTTGCGGTGCTTGTATGAACACCTGCCCAATTTACAGAAGAAGCGGGGGTTTTAGCTATCAAAGTACTGTTCCAGGTCCAATAGGTTCCATCCTATCTCCAGGATTGGATTTGAAAAAATACAGCTCCCTTCCTTTTGCATCCACTCTTTGTGGCAGTTGTACGGATGTTTGCCCAGTTAAAATCAATATCCACGAACAACTCTATGAATGGAGGCAAGAAATCACCAAAGCCAATCCAAATCATGCAGAAATCTTAAGCATGAAATTAGCCAGTGGGATTTTTAAAAGCCCGCTAGCCTACAGGATCTCGGGAATCCTGATGCGTAAACTCATTAAAAATTTGCCCGACTCATTAATATACAATCCTTGGAACGTTTGGGGAAAAGGAAGAAAGCTACCAGAAACTCCTCAGGAGTCTTTCAGAAATTGGTATTTAAATCACAGGAATAATGAGCAGTAGACAAGAAATTCTCGAAAAAATTCAGCAACTCAGGCTGGACCAAACCGAACTTCCCACAATTCCTGAATTTAAAAATCCCATAAACACTGAAGAGGAATTTAAAGCATCAATTGAGGCAAATAAAGGGGAGGTTATTTCTCAGGAAAAACTTATGTCGTGGATTTCTGAATCCGGTTTTCAGAAAATCCTAAATTTCTCTCAACTCATTAACCTAAATACTACTTATGCTAGGATTGATGATGCTCACGAACTAGACCAACTTCAAGTTGCAATAATCGATGGTCAATTTGGCGTAGGGGAAAATGGCGCAATCTGGATCACCAATGAACAAGTTCCATTTCGAGCCATTCCATTTATTACAGAGCATTTGGTAATAGTGCTTCCCAAAAATGAAATTGTACCTACCATGCATCAGGCCTACATTAAAACCTCAAGTCAAAGCTACAGCTTTGGTTTATTTATAGCAGGACCTTCGAAAACAGCGGATATAGAACAATCACTCGTAATAGGAGCTCACGGTGCGAAAAGTCTGAGGGTTGTGTTAGTTTAGACCAAATTCCTTTCTAGAAAAAAGATATTTCTAGAAGATCCGTCCGCTTCAAAACCCAACTTCATTTCCAGCTTATCGGCAATTTTTTTACATAATGGAAGACCTAAACCAGTTCCTTTTTCGCGATTGGTTCCATACGAGGTTTTTACCTTGAATTCAAAAAGTTCATCCCGTAAGTTTTCCGGAATGACTGGGCCTTCATTTTGAACTTCCCATCTTAACATGTTTGGAGCCACTTTCAAGGAAAGTTCTATGGTAGAATCTGATTGGGAAAATTTCAGAGCATTATCTAAAAGATTTTTTAGAATGATTTTAATCTCATTTTCTTCTAAATCAATTTCCTCAGTTTCGCCATCTATCTTAAGAGAAATACGCTGATTCTTTCTTTGAGCTTGAACCACCATTGTATCTCTGATTTCTTCCATCAAATCCTTGGGATCCACTTTTTTAAGTTCAAAAGTACGATCATCTAATTCAGTCATAACCCATGATAAGGTATTGTTTAGAACCTTGTTGAGATGAAAGCTTTGATTTTTTAGCTCTGAAAATATTTGCTTCATATCGTCATCATCAAACTCTCCCCGATCAACCATTTCCATTGTCGAACTCAAGGTTGCAATAGGATTTTTCAAATCATGAGACAAAAGAGCGATCAATTGATTTTTTTTCTGGTTGACATCCGACAGCTTTTCAAGATTTACTTCATTCTCTTTCCTCAGTTGATTTAAGAAAAAATTCTGTCTCTGATAATTCTTGATAAATACCATTACACCAGCATATACGAATAGCCCACACCAAATTAAAGTGATCCAATGATCCCAAAATCGGTTTTCCAAACTTGTATATATCCGAGGAACAGAATAGTATCCATAAACCTCCAAATAAAACAACATACTAAATGTAAGTGTGACTAAAAATAACCAAATTGCCTTCCAAGCCCCTTTTATCAATATTGCTATGGCAACAATAAAAATAAAAAAGGTATAAAGCGTAGGGCCGTCGAATCCGTCATTTTCAAAATAATTGAATATGATCACCATTACTCCTGCCCCAATCATCATGTTTAGGACTAGCTGGTACTTCCCAAACTTCTTCATATACCAATAGCCAATAAAGAAGGGGATCGCTAAGGTTAATTTGAGACCAATTATAAAGGCACTCAGTCCAATAAAATAATCAGAAATGCCCAAAAAAATCATTAGTGTGCCGGCAAAAGCAGCAAAAACTAAAGCTATTTTATTTTGGAGTTCTTCTAGATTTCCAGATTTATCCAGGTACTCTAACACACTCATATCAAAATCTCGTCGACAGCATTAAAAAAGCAAATAAAACTAAAAATAAAAAAACAATTCACAATACCGTACAATAACCTGTATTTAAAATACTAAATATTGATAATAAAGAGATGGAAGCGAATTAAGCTCTAGAGTGAATCGCCACCCTATTTCCTTCTGTATCTAAAAACACTCCCATATAGCCCACGTCCTCCGAAATCATTCGTTTATCGATTTGTACTTTCCCTCCTGCAGCCTCTACTTTACCCAGTTCAACTTGGCAATCCGCTGAAGAAAAATAGATCAAAGCCCCTGCATGTCCACTTGTTTCATAAAATTGCTCATGATATACTAAGCTTCCTCCTGCTCCTTTTCCCGTTTCGTCCCAAGGAAACCAGGCCATTTGAAAATCGCCCATGACTTGCTTGTTTAGCTTGCAATCAAATACGGACTCATAAAATTTAATGGCGCGATCCATATCTTTTACTGGAATCTCAAACCATCCTACAGTGACAGATTTCATAGCTTTAGGGTTTTATATATATAAATTGATAATTGGCTTTTTATACTCTAGTAAGCTTAATGGGATAGGTCTTTCCTGCATTCCATTGACATACATAGATATTTTCATCCTGGTCAATACAGACATCGTGACAATGCTTAAATACTGGATCTGATTGAACCATCAACTGAAGCTTGCCGTCCCGGTATTCGGGAGCTGTTCCTCCAGGATTAGAAACAACTTGGTTTTCCTTATCCAGAATAGTCACAAACCCTGAATTGTCCATTTGCTCTAAATATTTAAGTCTCGACCAACAGACACCTGCATACAGATTTTCACCATGAATTACAGGGCGGCATACAAAAGCACCTGGTAAAAAGATGGTTTCCAAATACTCCCCGTCCATCGTGAATTTCTTAAAGGAATTATGTCCTCTTGAGGTACAAATCAGAGAAGGTTCCTTGCCTCCACGCTGATCTACCGCTATCCCATGAGCAGTTTTAAACTGAGCGTCACTGTGTCCATCTCCTCCAAATTTTCGAATGAAATTTCCTGACTTATCATATTGTAAAAAATATTGGGAACCATAGCCATCAGCAATGTATAAATCTCCATTGGGAGCGACCGCAGTCTCAGTTGGAGTCCACCGCATTTTTTCATCATAAATACCCTCTTTAGCGGGCATAGGGATTTCTGAAACCACCACACCACTCAGAGTAGTTTTGACAACTCTGCCTCCATTATCAACTATCCATAAATATTCGGCATCCCCCTCATCTACCAAAGTCAATCCATGGGCTGCATTCAGACCCAAAGTCCAAGTATCCAGCAGTTTTCCAGTTTGATCATAAATGATCACATTATTTTTGGGCTCATCAGTCAATAGAATCATCCTGCCTTTTCTATCCATGACCATTTCATGACAGTTAACCACGGGAACTTTAGTGGGGTCTAAATTACCCCATTTCATATCTACTTTGTAGGTGAAATCTCCATGACCTAAAATTTGATCTTGTGCTGCAAATAAAGAAAAGTCAGGTTTAAGGCTCATAGCTAAAGTGATCAGGGAGGAATTTTGGATAAATCTTCTTCTGGAATTCATAGGTGCTGATTTACTTCAAGTTAGGAAAATGCAGGGAAGATGAAAAATCAAGATTCAGAGAATCAGATTTTCAATAGTTTGGCGCCGAAAAATTAAATAAATTTAGATATCCCAAACATTATCAAACCATGAAAAGGCTCATTTTAAGTTTTATTCTCGCTTTTTTTTCATTTCAAATGAACGCACAGGAAATCGCATTACAACTCTATTCCCTCAGAAATCAAATTCCACAAGACCCTGAAAAATACCATCAAATGGTGGCTGATTGGGGAATCTCAGCTTTGGAGGGCTTGGGTAGGCATGAGATGTCAGAATTTGAATACTTGAAACTTTTAGAAGAAAATGAGCTGGAAATAGTGGGAGTTGGAGCTGATTTCAATCAGCTGGCTAGAGATCTAAATCCCATCATTGCACAAGCCAAACTTTATGGGGCTAAATATGTCACCTGCTACTGGATTCCTCATGAAGAAGGTCCTATTTCTTTGGATGAAATCAAACTGGCTACGGCTTTATTTAATCAGGTAGGAGCTGAGCTCAAAGAGCATGGACTTACTTTTTTATACCATCCACATGGCTATGAATTCGCCAAAGCTGGGAATGGAGTGGTCATGGATTATATGTGGAAAAATGCCGAAAATTTCGCTTTTAACATGGATGTCTTTTGGGTAAAAATGGGTGGTGGAGATCCGCTGAAAATCATGAAAAAATATAAAGGGAAATTCCCTATGCTCCACTTGAAAGATAGAAAAATAGGCACACCGGGATCTATGGACGGACATGGAGATGTGGAAACCAATGTAGTTTTAGGCACTGGAGATATTGACATTTCAGGCATCATCAAAGAAGCCAAAAAGCAAGGCACAAAGTATTTGGTCATTGAAGATGAAAGCAGCAGATCAGTAGAACAAATCCCCCAATCTGTGGCATTTATTAAGAAGCAACTCGAAAAATAATTTGTTTATACTCCGAAAAATCTTGGTAACCACAAGGAAATCTCAGGAAACAGCATAATCAGAATCAAGGCCAAAATCATTGCAAAAAAGAAAGGCAGTAAGGGCTTTAGCACTTTTTGTATGCTCGTTTGGGCAACCCCTACTCCTATGAATAATATGGAACCTACGGGAGGAGTGCATAATCCTATGCAAAGATTCAAAACCATCATAATCCCAAAATGAACAGGATCTACTCCCAATGCAGTGACAACCGGCAAGAATATCGGAGTAAAGATCAATACAGCCGGAGTCATGTCCATAAAAACACCCACAAACAGTAAGATCAGATTAATCATAATCAAAATCACGAAGATATTATCGCTTAAAGAAAGGAGCGAATTCGAGATACTTTGAGGGATTTCTTCCGCAGACATTACCCAAGACATGGCCATAGAAGTTGCGATCAACAGCATAACAACGGCAGTAGTTTCGGCTGACTTTAGCAAAACAGAAGGCAACTCATTTACCTTCAACTCCCTGTATATCAAGGAAAGTCCCAGAGCGTATAAAACTGCAATGGCAGATGCTTCGGTGGCAGTAAATACTCCGGCTATGATTCCGCCTATTACTACAATTAATAAGAATAGACTTGGAATAGCTCTCCAGAATGTCTTCAATACTAACCCAATACTGGACCGTTCACCTGAGGGTAACTTTTTGATTTTCACCATAACGGCTGCGGTGATCATCAATAAAAGTCCGACCAATAAACCTGGTAAGTATCCGGCCACAAAAAGCGCAGCCACAGACACTCCTCCTGAAGCCAAAGAATAAACAATCAAAACATTGGATGGAGGTATAATCAAGCCTGTTGTGGAGGAGGTAATGTTTACAGCTGCCCCAAGCTCTTTAGGATACCCCTCCTTTTCCATTCTTTTTCCTAAAATTCCACCCATAGAAGATGCTGCCGCCACTGCTGAACCCGCGATTGCGCCCATCAGCATAGCTGCTATGACATTCACATGAAGTAATCCTCCCGGTAGTCGCCCAGTCAGTGCTTTGGCAAACTCAATCAGTCGATTGGCAATACCTCCTCGATTCATTAATTCCCCCGCCAAAATGAAAAAGGGAATAGCTAAAAGGGAAAAACTATCTAATCCAGTACCCATCCTCTGGGCAATGGTAGTCCAGGCAGGAACCGTTGCCACGGTCACCATCAAAGTCAGCAAACTGGATAATCCCAAGCTCCAAGCAACAGGTACACCTAAACCTAAAAAGACCAGAAAAGAAATCACCAATACTAAAATGCTTAAAGTTTCCATATTAGGAAGTTTTAAGATTTGATGACAAATTCATGATGCTTTCCGCTTGATAAAAAATTACCAAAAGACCGCTAATTGGAATAATGATGTAAACGTAGGCCAAGGGTATTTCTAAGGCTGCAGAAGTCTGATCCAAAATAAAGGTAATGTAAACCAAATTGGTCCCTCCGATCACCATTGCTACTATTGCAAAAATCATGACGCATACATGGATGATTATTTTTACTATAAGTTGATTCTTAAAACTCAGTTTTGCCTGAATCAAATCAATCGCTAAATGCTCATCTTTTCCAGCCACATACGCCGCCCCAAGCATCCCCACCCAAATCAACATATATCTGGCAAGTTCATCCGTAAAGGCACTTGGATTTTGAAAAATATAGCGAGATGCTACCTGCCATGACACATTAATAACCATCAAGGCCATCAGAATAACCAAGATAATGGCTACAAATCGGTCTACATTATTTTTTACAGAAGTTATGAACATCAATTTTGGGTTTATTGAATTGCTCGAATTGCCTGAACCAACTGGTAAATCTCCGGAGACTGAACTTTCAAATCTTCGTACATAGAGGAAACAGCCTCCCTAAAGGGCCCTTTATCCGGATAGGAAATCTGAACTCCTGCTTTTTTCAATTCATTCAAAGACTCCTCGGTGGCTTCTGCCCATATTTTATATTGGAGTTCTGCAGACTCATCCGCAGCTTCTTGAAGCCATTGCTGCTCTTGCTCACTCAAACTATTCCAAACCTTGGTACTGACAATGACTACATCTGGCAAGGCAGTATGCTCATCTATGCTGTAGTACTTACAGACCTCGTAATGCTTGGAAGTGTACAAACTAGGTGGATTATTTTCAGCCCCATCCACGATTCCCTGCTGCAAAGCCGTGTATAATTCTCCATAAGCTACAGGAGTTGGTGAGCCTCCCATACTTTTTACCATATTGGAAGCAACTGCGCTTTCCATTACTCGAACCTTCAGTCCACTCAGGTCTTCAGGACTTTCTACTGGCTTTTCTTTGGTATAAAAACTTCTTTTCCCTGCATCATAATAGCAAAGTCCCCGAAGCCAAAACTCTTCCGGGTCTTGCAGTAATTGCTTCCCGATTTCTCCTTTCAATACTTTATTCAAATGCTCATCATCTCTAAAAAGGTAAGGCATCCCCAAAACTTTCATGGTAGGAGCAAATCCTTCTAAAGCAGCTGAAGAAACCTTGGTCATCCCAAGACTTCCAATTTGCAAAAGCTCAACCAATTCCCGCTCGGTACCCAATTGCTGATTAGGGTATACCTTGACGATAATTTGGCCATTTGATTTTTCCTCCAGTCTCTGGGCTAAAAAAAGCATCGCTTCATGCACAGGATGGGATGGCACCAAAGCATGTCCCATCTTAATTATTTTTTTACTCTGGGGCCCTTGGCAGGAAAGAGTAAAAAGACAGAAACAAATAAGTAAGAAAAAGTAGCTCGGTTTTTTTGGGTATAGCATAGCATCAGCTTCTTATCTAACAAGTATAAGTTTTTCCAAGGTCAAATACTCAAAGAATTACGGAATCGATTTTGGTAAAATCCAAAACTCCTAACCTGACATTGCTTAAATTAGGTTTTCTATCAAAAGAATTAGGCCTACATGAATCCAAAAACCCTTCAAATCCATCCCAATGATAATGTTTTAGTAGCCTTGCAAAATCTTTCAGCAGGTGAATCTGTTTTTATGGGTGATTTTGAATTAACTGTCAAAGAGGATATTCCAGCCAAACATAAATTGGCAATTCAGCCTTTAGAAATAAATCAGGAAGTAATCATGTATGGACTATTGGTTGGAAAAGCTACACAGACTATTCCGGCGGGGGGTCTTTTGAGCACCGAAAACATCAAACATCAAGCTGCAGATTTTGAAATCAACCCTTCAGCATATCAATGGGAAAAACCCGATGTCAGTCGATTTGAAAAGAGGCAGTTCATGGGCTATCAACGTTCAGACGGTCAGGTTGGGACTAGAAATTATTGGCTGGTTATCCCTCTGGTGTTTTGTGAAAACAGAAATGTAGAAACCATCCGAGAAGCCTTTGCTGAAGAATTGGGTTTTGCCAAAAGTAATCCTTACAAGCAATTGGTTAGGGCGATGGCTGATTCTTTCAAAAAAGGGAATCTAGAGGAATTGGATAGATTACAAGCTGGGTCAGTTTCTGAAAAACTGGCTCCCAAACTGTTTGAAAACATAGATGGAATTAAATTTTTGACTCATCAGGGTGGATGCGGGGGAACCCGTCAGGATTCTGAATCCCTCTGTGCATTGTTGGCTGGATATATTAATAATCCCAATGTGTCAGGTGCTACGGTATTGAGTTTGGGTTGCCAAAACGCCCAGGTGGATATACTTCATCAAAAACTAGCTGCCATAAACCCATCTTTTGATAAGACGGTTTTGGTCTTCGAGCAACAAAAATCTGGCACAGAACAAGAGCTTTTGACAGAAGCTATCAAGGAAACTTTCAAAGCATTGGTCAAAGCCAACCAAGCTCAAAGAAAGCCTGCTCCTTTGAGCAAGCTCACTATGGGCTTAGAGTGTGGGGGTTCAGATGGCTTCTCCGGTATTTCAGCCAATCCTGCAGTGGGCTATGCTTCAGACCTGTTGGTCGCACTGGGAGGAAAAACCATGCTAGCCGAATTTCCGGAACTCTGCGGTGTAGAGCAGGAATTGATTAATCGATGCAGCAGCGAAAAGAATGCGGAGAAATTTTCCCATCTGATGAAATCCTATGCTTCAAGAGCCGAGGCTGTAGGCTCTGGATTTGATATGAATCCTTCTCCGGGAAATATCAAGGACGGATTGATTACGGATGCAATCAAATCTGCCGGAGCTGCTAAAAAAGGTGGAAGCTCCCCTGTTACAGATGTCTTGGATTATGGGGAATATGCGAGTACACCCGGACTTAATTTGCTATGTACTCCGGGGAATGATGTAGAATCTACCACAGCATTGGCAGGAGCAGGAAGCAATGTAATTCTATTTACTACCGGACTGGGAACGCCCACTGGGAATCCAATTTGTCCTGTGCTGAAAATTTCCAGCAATCATCAGCTCGCCAAGCGAATGCCTGACATTATTGATATCAATACTGGCTTTATTATTTCCGGAGAAAAAAGCATACAAGAAATGGGGGAAGAAATTTTAGAGAAAGTAATTGAGGTGGCTAGTGGAATTACGGATACTAAAGCCATGTTGCTGGAGCAGGATGATTTCATTCCTTGGAAAAGAGGGGTTTCCCTTTAATCTCTTTTAGACCTAGTATGGAGTCATGAAGCCACTTAATCGAAGCCTAATAACAACTCAATCATTCCCTATTAAAATTCTCCAATTTGGAAATGGAAATTTCATCCGGGGTTTTCTGGATTGGATGGTTCAAAAAACTATAGATCAGGGATATTTTAAGGGCGGTATTCATACTGTTCAAATCCATTCCTCTGCGGTTGACCAAAGAATGCTAGAGCAGAACTGCTTATTTCATGTTGCAGAAATGGGGATTTATGAGCAGAAAAAAATACAACAATACAGCCTCATTTCCTGTGTCAAAAACTACTCTTCCATTTTTGATTCTTATGATGCCTTTTTGCAGCTAGCTGAAAATCCAGATTTAGAATTTATTTTTTCAAACACCACAGAAGCAGGAATCGAGTTTGATCCCAATGATTCTGATTTTACATCCCTTCCAAAAACATTTCCGGGCAAACTCACAGCCTTACTATATAGAAGATTCCAAGAATATGAAAGACCGCACAAGCCTCTCGGTATAATTCCCCTAGAATTATTAGAAAACAATGGGGATTTATTAAAGTACTGCGTACTCAAGTACGCTGAGCTGTGGGGATTGTCGGACGCTTTTATCCAATGGCTGGACTCCTATTGTATTTTCTGTAATACTTTGGTGGATAGAATAGTACCTGGATATCCTATGAATAAAGCTATTGAGATTCAGCAGGAAATTGGGTTTGAGGATAAGTTGCTCGTACAGGCAGAGCCCTATTATTTTCTAGCCATAGAGGAAGCAGAAAAATTAAAAAATCAACTCGGCTGGGAGAAGGCTGGTTTGAATGTGAAATTCGTCAAAGACATCTCCCCTTATCGATTAAGAAAAGTCAGAATACTCAATGGAGCTCATACCGCTATAGTTCCTTTTGCTTATTTATCGGGCTGTAGAACCGTCAGAGAATCAATAAACGATGAGAGAATAGGTCAGTGGATTAGGGAACTGATTTTTCAGGAAATTATCCCTAGCATGGACTTGGAAGAATCTGAGTTAAAAATTTATGCTAAGGCTATTTTAGAGCGATTTGAAAATCCATTTTTAGAACATCAGCTCGAAAGCATTGCATTAAACAGCATTTCAAAATTTCGTGTCAGGGTCCTACCCAGTATTTTAGGATACCATAAAAAATTTCAAAAGTGGCCCGAGCATCTGCTTTTTGCCTTTGCGGCATTAATCCTTTTTTACAAAGGGAACAATCAGGGAAAAGCCCTTCCTCTTAAGGATAATCCGGAAATTCTGGAGTTCTTCTTAAGGTCTTGGAATTTGGAAAATAGATTAGAATCGGTTCAGGAAATCCTACAAAACCAAAATCTGTGGGGACAGGATTTGTCTATGCTTCCTAGTTTGAAGGAATCCCTATTTCAAGCCCTTAAGAAGCTAGAATTAGAGTTAAACTGCTCTGAGGGTTAGAGGATCTTGCTGCAGTAACATCACCAAAACCTGATACAATTCAAGCTTTCTGGACTTAAATTCGTCAGGCCTTTCAAAGAAATTTTCCAAGGCAACTGCAAAAAATTCAAGGAGATCAACTGCTCCCCTTTCTCTAAAAAAATCATCCTCACCTTGTTTCAATAATTCTTTTTCCTGAGCTGCCAGCTCCGAGTATTTCTGCCAAAGTTTGGGATTAAAAAAATTACTCTCCCCATTGTATTGGATTTGATTTTCAAGTTTCAAAGCATGAGCGATTTCATGGATTCCCAGATTCACTCCATCATGGTCCAATGCAAGCCCTCTAACAAAACATTCCCAGGAGAGAACTATGATCCCATGTCTGGGATTGACCTCACCTCTGTGATAAGTTTTTGAAATATTGGAAAAATAGGTATTGGGATAAATCAGAATCTTATTGAAATGCTTAAGCCACACATTTCGGTAGCCAAAAGTCACTTGCACAATAGTGGCTCCGATAAGAACTTTCATCTCAGCGCTCACTCTATCCAAGCCTCCTCTTGCGAAAAATCTTTTCTGGGTTAAAATCAGTTGTAATTTATGCCTAAACTCTTTTTGATGAGCCGGTTTTAAATTGGAATAGTAGGGAAAATATTTTTCTAGGGTTTCCTTATCCTCTTGGCTCAGACGATAATGAAAAGCAAGGATCCAAACCTGCCTCAGAACTTCCGAAATAAAAATAAAAAAGCGTGGACCTAACATGATAAAAAAAGGCAACCAGTTTCCCGGTTGCCATTAAATAGATTGTATTATCTAGCGTAATTCACTGCTCTCATTTCCCTGATCACAGTAATCTTAATTTGCCCAGGATACTGCATCTCTTTCTCTATTTTCTGAGAAATATCGAAAGATAGCTGACCTGCTGTTTGATCATCTACATTGTCTGCATCGACCAAAACCCGAAGCTCCCTACCTGCCTGCATAGCAAAGCATTTATTTACACCATTGAAACTTAAAGCTAATTCTTCTAATTCCTTCAGTCTCTTGATGTAACTATCCATGATTTCTCTTCTTGCTCCTGGTCTGGATCCTGAGATCGCATCGCAAGCCTGTATGATAGGCGAAATCATTGAAGTCATTTCAATTTCATCGTGGTGAGCTCCGATTGCATTGCATACTTCAGGATGCTCTTTATAGCGCTTGGCCAATTCCATTCCCAGAATAGCATGAGGTAACTCCTGCTCTTCCGGCCACACTTTTCCAATATCATGGAGCAAACCAGCTCTCTTGGCAAGTTTGGCATTCAACCCTAACTCAGCAGCCATAATTGCAGATAAGTTGGCCACTTCTCTGGAGTGCTGCAACAAATTCTGACCATAAGAAGAACGGAATCTCATCCTTCCCACCATCTTAATCAATTCTGGATGCAAGCCGTGAATTCCCAAATCTATACAGGTTCTTTCCCCGATCTCGACAATTTCCTCATCGATGTTTTTCTCGGTTTTGGCCACTACTTCTTCGATTCGGGCTGGATGAATACGTCCATCCTGTACCAATCTGTGTAAAGAAAGTCTAGCTATCTCTCTCCTAACCGGGTCAAATCCGGAAATAATGATGGCCTCTGGAGTATCGTCTACTACTATTTCAACACCTGTGGCAGATTCTAAAGCTCGGATATTTCGCCCTTCTCTACCGATGATTTTACCTTTGATATCATCGCTTTCGATATTGAATACAGATACGCAGTTTTCTACTGCATGCTCTGTAGCAGTACGCTGAATAGTATCCAATACAATTTTCTTAGCCTGCTTAGTTGCAGATAATTTGGCCTCATCCAAAATATCTTTGATTTGAGAGGAAGCTTTGGTTTGAGCTTCTTCTGTGAGCATTTTCACCAATTGCTCCCTAGCTTCTTCTCTGGTCAAACCTGCAATCTTCTCCAAGTCAGCAATTCGCTGATTAGTAATTTTGTCAAGTTCTTCCTTTTTCACCTGCACTGCATGAAGCTGTGCGCTGAGGTTTTCCTTTTTGGAGTCCAATTCCGCTTCTTTTCGCTTCAATTGCTCCAATTCCTTAGCCAAATGCTGTTCTCTTTGCTTAACCTTGTTTTCATTGGTGATGATGATGCTCTTTTTATTGGACATCTCCTCATCAAACTCAGACTTCAATTTGAGATAATGCTCTTTGGCTTCAAGCATCTTATCTTTTTTCAGAGATTCTGCAGAAATCTCTGCTTCGCGCAACATGGATTTGACTTTGTCTTTGGTCTCCTCCTCTAATTGTTTGTGTTTATTTTTAATAAATACTCCCGCTAGCGCGGCTCCTGCACCCAGACCTACCAGGCCGGCCAGGATGATATATAAAACTTCTCCCATAGGTATTTTGGATATATAAATTGTACCTGCGGGTAATCCTAAAAAACTCGGAAAATCAGTGGGAATTCAACAATTATAAAACTTTAGAAAGCAGGGAATTGATGTTTGCTATACTGCTACGGATATGTTCGCTATCCTCTGCATTGACCTCGTTGGTTTCTAAAGATTCCACCATACAGTCAAAGGCCACCATGGCCAAGAGGTCCTGATTATCATCCAAACCAAATTCTGCTTTATATTTTCTCAATTTTTCATTAATCAACTTGCCGGCATGTCGGATTTTTGCTTCATCCTCTACCTTCACTCTCATGGGATATTCTCTATCCCCGATTTTAATACGTATGGCAAGTGTCTCCATATCACTCGGATAAGTAGGTGATCAATTGATCGATCTCTTGTATATAATTATTGATTAAGTCACTCATTTCGGCCGAATCCTCAGGATTCACCGGTCGGTTGTCCACAATGTTACTAATTTTAATTTTATTTTTAAAATGATCGATTTCCTGCTCTTTTTCTTCTAAAGTAGCGGAGACTTCGGCTAATTTTTGTTTCAACTGTGCATTTTCTTCCGAAAGCAGTTGCAATCGCTGCCCCGCTTGATGGGCAAGTTTTTCCAGTTTTTGCAGTTCCTCGTGAATCATTTTGTCAGCTTCGTATTACAGCTCCAACCTCATTTTGAAAGGCTTGAATCAATTTACTCATTGTTTTATCAATAACCTTATCCGTTAGTGTATTTTCCTGATCCTGTAGGTAAAAACTCAATGCATAAGCCTTTTTACCGGACTCAATCTTATCACCCTGATATACATCAAAAACGCCAATTCGCTGCAATAATTTTCCTCCCGCCTTTAAAGCTACAGATTTTACCTGATCGTAATTCACCGTTTTGTCGATTACCAAAGATAAATCTCTCCTCACTTCTGGGAATTTGGAGATCTCCTGATATCGCTTCAGACCACTCGCCTTCTTGCAGATCAAATCCCAATTCAACTCGGCAAACCAAACCTCCTGTCTTACCTCGGCTAATTTGAGCATCTTATCATCTACCAATCCGATTATCCCCAATTCCTTTTGACCTAACATCAGGCGAAGCCCATAGGTGAAGGGCTGAGACTCGATCATGGAAACATCTCCGATCTGGATTCCTAGTTTCTCCAAAATTCGCTCAACGGTGCTGTAAACATCTGCGAAACCAAATGGCTTAGCCTCTTCCAGCCAACTTTCAGCAGATCGGTTTCCTGTATGGAAAATGGCCAGTCTCTTTCCTTCCTCATAGCCTGATTCACCTTTTTGATACACTGTGCCAAATTCAAATACCTTGACATCTGTCTGACGTCGATTGATGTTATGGGCCAATACTTCCAAACCGCTGAAAAGTAGCGTTTGACGCATTACCCCTAAGTCTTCACTCAGCTTATTGTAGATTTCTACATTTTGAGAAGCATCCAAAAATCCAGACTTCTCGGCATAGGAAGGCTTGGTCAAACTATTGGTAATAATCTCAAAATATCCTTGACCCGAAAGAATTTCTGATAATCGATATTGCAGCTTATTTAGGTCCTTCGCAGGATGCTCGGCCAAATAATCTGTTCGTAAATTTTCTGAAAGGGCTACTTGTTGGAAACCATAAATTCGCAAAATCTCCTCAATGATATCTGCCTCACGGGTAACATCCACCCGATAAGGTTTTACAATGGCCTTGAATCCCTGCTCAGTCTCATTTTGTACTTGGATATCCAAAGACTCCAAAATAGATTTCACTTCAGATGGGGCTATTTTTTTACCAATCAGACGATTGATATGACCATACTCCACTTCTATTTCAAAATCTGCGACTGGCTGTGGATAGATATCAACGATGTCAGAAGCCACTTTTCCCCCTGCGACTTCCTGCAATAATTTTACCGCCTGCTTCAATGCATAAACCGGCATATTGGGATCAGTTCCTCTTTCAAAGCGGAAAGAAGCATCCGTTTTTAAGCCATGATATTGAGCTCCCTTTCGGATCACATCCGGTGAAAAATAAGCGGATTCCAAGAAAATAGAAGTCGTATTTTCTGTTACGCCTGAACCAATTCCTCCAAATATTCCAGCAATACACATCCCTCCTTTTGAATCACAAATCATCAATTCCTCTCCGGAAAGTTTACGCTCTTTTTCATCCAAAGTCACAAATTTGCTATCCTTAGGAAGCTTTTTGACAATCACTTTCCCATCAGAAATCTGAGCTGCATCAAAGGCATGAAGGGGCTGTCCCAAATCATGAAGGATGTAATTCGTGATATCGACCACATTATTAATAGGTTCCAAATCCAAAGAACGCAAGAAATCCTGTAGCCATTGAGGAGAAGGTCCTACTTTCAAATCTGTGATGGTAACACCGGCATAGCGCGGACAATCTGTTGAATTTTCTACGTTGACAGAAATTTTTGGTCCTTCAGCCTCCTTTTTGACTTCAGGGCTGGAGTCAATGCATAATTCTTTGCCCAAAAGTGCTTTCAGATCTCTAGCAACTCCCAGGTGAGAGGCCGCATCGGCTCTATTGGGCGTAAGCCCTATTTCAAGAATATGGTCATGGGTGACAGGGATGATTTGAGATGCAGGTGTGCCATTAGGCAAGTCCGTATCTAAGACCATAATCCCTGCATGGCTGGTTCCTATCCCCAATTCATCCTCAGCGCAAATCATTCCTTCTGAAGCTTGACCTCTGATTTTGGCCTTTTTGATGGTGAATGCATCACCTTCAGTTGGGTAAAGTGTGGCGCCTACAGTGGCAACCAATACTTTCTGTCCAGCTTCCACATTGGGAGCTCCACATACAATTTGGGAGGGTTCGTCCGCTCCGATATCCACTGTGGTCAAACTCAGTTTATCGGCATCCGGATGCTTGATACAAGTCAGTACCTCCCCTATTACGATCCCTTCAAGGCCACCAGGGATGGATACAAACTCTTCGACCCCTTCTACTTCCAATCCGGACTGGGTCAAAAGTGCTGCAATTTCCTCCGGTGATTGGGTTAAAGCAATGTATTTTTTTAATCGATTGATTGAAATTCTCATGGATTTATGGGCTTCGGTAAAACCAAATTTACCAGATAAACAAAAGGGGTTCAAAGACCCCATTTATTTTAAATGAACACAAATTTAAGAGATTTGAAGTAGCCTAACAGCCTATTCTTTGTAATTTTTCTCGCCTGCCTGGATGGAAATATTCAAAATATTTTCCTTGGGAGGCAAAGGGCAGGCATAATCCGGATTATATGCACAATAAGGATTATAAGCTAGGTTGAAATCAATGGTAATGGAGTTTTTCCCATCTTGACGGGCATTGATATAGCGCCCTCCACCGTAGGTTTCTCTTCCACTAGTTTCGTCTGCAAAAGCTAGGAAGAAATTACGCATATCAGATTCACTGACGGACTGCAGAAGTAAAAGCCGATTGGTTTTTCCTCCCAACTCAAATTCTGCATAGGAATGTTCTATATAACGCTCCACCGAACCATCTGTCATCGGAACCTCTCTTACTTTTCTGTTTTCCACAGGAATTAGTCTTGCTTTGACCTTATAAGCAGGGTCAATCGGATAAAAATTCAACTCCTTAAAATCACGCTTCTGCTCTTCTGTCAAAGGGGATTCCACATTAAACCGGATAAACTTGTACTGACGTTCTCTTTCCGCTTCAATTTTTTCCCGATAGGCTTCCGGACTTTCTGCACTGGTTAGCATATAGGCTACCGCAGCAATTACTACTAAGGATATTAAGATGAGAAGTATATGATTTGTCTTCATGGATCTATTTCGATTTTCCTGCACTCCCTTTTACCAACAGCAGTACATTTCAAATGTTGCTCAAAATTACAATCTATCCTGAAACCTTTTCAGGATTTGACCAAATCTCTGTAAGATCTCCACTTGGATATAAAATGAAGGGTCTCGCTTCTCGCCTCTCGTCTCTTAATTCTTTACCCTAAAGAATCCCTTCATCCGCAAAACTAAAATATCCCGAATCGGTAAAAATCACATGGTCCAAAACAGGCAAGTCCATATCCCGACCGATCCGGACTAATCGGTCTGTCAATCTTTTGTCCTGCTCCGATGGCGTAAGACTTCCTGAGGGATGATTATGCACCAAAATCACAGATTGAGCCAGGTGCTCCAATGCAATTTTAAAAATGATTTTTGCATCAACGACTGTACCCGCCGTACCACCTGAAGAAATCAGGTGTTTTTTGATCACCTGATTAGAGCGGGAAAGCAAGACAAGATAAAAATGCTCTACGTGCTCATCCAGTAAATCTGGCTTCATGAGCTCATAGATATCGCGGGAACTGCCAATTTTAACTTTCCGCTGTGGCTCATTTTCTTTTCTTCTTCGGCCTAGCTCCATGGCACTGACTATACTGATAGCTTTGGCCTCTCCAATACCTTTGAATTTTTTTAGATCCTGAATACTCAGCCTAGCCAATGACGCCAAGTCATGGTTGACCGAGGCCAAAATATGTCTGGATAAATCAACAGCACTAACAGAAGGTGTGCCTGAACCAATCAGAATTGCGATGAGTTCGGCATCAGTTAAGGCCGATTTACCCTTGAGCAACAATTTTTCCCGAGGGCGGTCTTCTTCCGCTAATTGAGAGATTTTGAGGGAGGAGTAATTTTCCATGCCTGATCAATTAAAAAGTTTGAAAACTAAATCTATCTATTTTCAGGCATAAAAAAAACCCTGACTAGCAGGGTTCTCTTAGATTTTTTATCAGGTATTAACCAAGAGCATTCACGAACTTAGCCAATCTTGATTTTTTGTTGTTCGCGTTGTTCTTGTGAATCACATTCTTCTTAGCCAATTTGTCCAACATGGAAGATACTTTCTTGTATAACTCCAATGCTTCTACTTTATCAGTAGCAGCCTTCAGTCTTTTGATGAAAGTTCTGGTGGTCTTGGCCTGATATCTGTTTCTCAAACGCTTCGCTTCGTTGGCACGAATTCTCTTAAGAGCTGATTTGTGATTTGCCATATCTTGATTTAAATAAAGTTCTTTACGTTCCCCTATACCGAATTGGAGTGCAAAGTTATTGTAAATAATTAATTCTGCCAAAGGAAATTCAAACATTCCTTTGCTAGCCGGGTTTTTACAGAATTGAAAATTCTACAATAAACCTGCTTTGAAGCGCAAATATACTGTATTTTTTAACTTTTGCTCCTAGAAAATTCTGATTAATTTTATGTATGAAGATTTTTATCCTTTCCATTTTTTATGGGACATTTTTCATAATTAGCCCATTTTACTGGGGCTTTTATGCGCACAGCTTAATCAACAGAATGGCGGTATATTCTTTACCACCGGAAATGATGGTTTTGTACAAGCCTCATATTCAGTTCATCACGGAGAAAGCAGTCAATCCTGATCGCAGAAGGTACGCTGTAAAGGGTGAGGCAGAAAAGCATTACATAGATTTGGACCATTACGGAGATTCTGCACTTTTTATTTTGCCAATTTATTGGAATGAGGCGGTGGAGAAATTTGGGGAAGACAGTTTACGCGCCAATGGCATAGGACCTTGGGCAGCCTATTTTACTTTTTTAAATCTGACTAAAGCGTTTTCTGAAAGGAATCATTCCGCCATTCTCAGGATCTCTGCGGATCTGGGACATTATATAGGAGATCTGCATGTACCGCTTCACACTACAAAAAATTACAATGGGCAATTAACGGGTCAGGAAGGCATTCACGGTTTTTGGGAAAGTAGAATTCCTGAATTACAGGCAACTGATTACAGCCTTTGGGTAGGAAAGGCAGATTATATTGCTAAACCGCAGCATGCTATCTGGGAAATAGTAGCTCAAACACACAGCCAGGTTGATTCAGTCTTACTTTTTGAAAAAGAGTTAAGCCGGGAGTTCCCTTCGGATAGGAAGTACAGTTTTGAGGAGCGGAATAAATTAACCGTACGGGTTTATTCCAAAGAATTTTCTGAAGCCTATGCTGAAAAACTAAACGGGATGGTACAAAGGCAGATGAAAAAAAGCATCAAAGCCATTGCTGATTTTTGGTATTCCGCCTGGATCAATGCCGGGCAACCAGACCTGAAGAGTTTGCCATCTTTAGAGGTGGAGGAGGAAGAAATCAATCCGGATCGGCTATTGAAGGTGAGAGATCATTAAAATCAGAAGTATCAAGTATGAAAGCTGAAACTTTTTCAAAAAAACATCATGGATAGAGATCTGAAAGAAAGAACGAAAAAATTTGCCTTAGAAGTAATCAAACTTGTTTCCGAGTTACCAAAAAATACGGCAGGCTTTGAATTAGGAAGACAGTTGATTAAGTCTGGAACCTCAGTGGGTGCCAACTATAGATCTTCACAAAGAGGCAGGTCCAGAGCTGAGTTTATCTCGAAACTATCCGTAGTTCAAGAAGAGGCAGACGAAACTGTATTTTGGCTTGAACTGATTATGGATAGCGAGCTACTCGGTTCAGAAAGGATTCTCCCTTTACTCAAAGAGTCAAATGAACTCACTGCCATTTTCACATCCATGGTGATCAATGCCAAAAGAAATTCTTAATGGACTTGATTTCAGATTTACCACTAAAGAATTGGGATTTTTTTTCAGCTTTTTAATTTCAGACTTCAGACTTATTTCAGCTTTCTGACTTTAAATAACACCGAATCGCTTTCCCCAATCTCTCAAAAGTATCTCTAAAGGTTTCTTCTTTTTCTTCCAATAGCGTTACGCGGAAGCCCCGGAGGTCAGAACAAAAAGAGGAAATAGGAACCACACAGATTCTTTCGGAACCAAGCAAGTAGTAAACAAAGCGCTTATCCAGTGGCATTTGCTCATCTGCAACCCATGCTTCCACCAAGGTTTTCACCCTAGCGTCCTCAATTTCTAAAAACTGATCAGATTTTAGAACTCCCTCTTCGAAAACGATTGTATTGTAAAATGCTCCTTGGGTAGGGTTGAATTTAATTCCAGGTATTTCGCCAAGAATCTCTGCCATCCAATCACTTCTTTTACCAATAGCTTCATTGGCTTTCTCCCTGTACGCTTTGTATTCAGGATGACTCATAATCTTAGGAATTGCCAGTTGGGGTAGGATGGTGGAACATACCTCAATCATCTTGGCATTTTCCAGGGTTTGACAAAGCTTGGAAAATTCCTTTGAGGCCTCCCGATTATAAAACTCCATCCATCCACAGCGTGCTCCCGGCCATGGAAACTCCTTGGATATGCCTTTCAAAGAAATGGCCGGCCTATCTCCGATTACTTCTGCCAGAGCCACTGCTCTAACTCCATTGTAGGTGATGTTTTGATAAATCTCATCAGCTATTAATAAGAGGTTAAACTCTTCAGCAATTTTCACAAATCCTTCCAATACCACTTTGGGATAAACCATACCGGTAGGATTGTCCGGATTGATGATCAAAATTCCGACAATGGAGGGATTGTACTTCACCTTCATGTACAAATCATCCATATCCGGAAGCCATTGATTATCCGGGTCCAGTTTGTAAGTGATAGGAGCTGTATTGGCATGGGCAGCCTCCGCTGAGCTATGAGTTGAGTAGGCCGGAGATGGGCCGATTATCCTCGCGGTGGGGATCAAAAACTGGTAGAGTTTGGCAATAGCATCTCCGAGTCCATTGAAAAAGAGGATATCATCAGCACTTAATTTAACACCTCCCTGCTGATTGGTCAAGTCTGCCAAAAACGCTCTAGTCTCAGGCATTCCTTTGGAATCAGCATATCCATAGGTTTTATTTTCTTTGAGTAAGTCTGAAATGATTTCCTTCATCCAAGAAGGTACCTGATTACTTTTTTGGATGGGATCACCGATATTCTCCCAAGTAATGGGAAATCCCAAGGATTCAATTTGCCGTGCTTTCTTTACGATTCCACGGATTTCATAATTCAATTCCTCAGCTCCCGGGCGGAGTAGCAACTGTCTCATAGGTCAATAGGCTGGTGGAAAATTCCTCTACAAAGTAAATCATATTCAATGCTTATAATAGAAAAGAGAATTGGTTTTCTTTTGGTAAAGCCCTAATTCCTTTCAAAAATCGACTATTTAAGGAAGGGTCATATTTAGAGAATTTTAAAAACAGAATTTTCTTTGGCAGTAAATAATTTTCATATATATTTATACATATTTCATATGCAGTAAAATGTATTTGGATTATTAGTTATTGAAAAATGATCGCCCTGACCATTTAATCAAGTACTAACCAAATATCATTTTATAAGATGAAACAATTTTACTTATCAGGGCTAATTGGGCTAATCTGCCTTCTAGTCTTTCCCCTCACTACCTTTGGGCAAACCAGAGGAAGCACATCTTCGGTGCAACAAAATCTCCGCTTTCAGGAAGAGTTTAATAATGTAAGCCTAGACCCTAATCCGAATGTAGGAGGTGGAACTCGTGTAAATTTCAGTCACAAGTTTTCTAATAATTCAGGATCAAGCTTAGGAGCATCTATAGCAAAAGATATCCTGGCACAAAACGGGATCAATATTCCAGGTTGGTTAACGGAGCTTGCTGACTTGGGAGGTTCGGGTTTCTTTTGCTCCAGTATTTCGCCAACATTCTCTGCCAATGCATCTGTAGACGCTGGCGGATATTACCAAGTGCATTCTGTTGGTTCATCTAACATTAACTTAGACTACCCTGTGGAAGTCTTTATTGAATATCCAGAAGCCAATACCTTCGCTTGCGGAGAAACAGTTAGAATCAATACTTCCTATCAGATACAAGACCCAGGAAATGGAAATAAACTACGGGTAAGTCCTCCTTTTATCAATCAGGAAATAGGACCTTTGATTGATGACCTGAGCTTAAGCGCTTCTATTGGAATAGATGCTGAGGTCGGTTTTGGAGTTACCATTTATTATCCTTGTTTAAGCGGCATTTGCTCTGAAGAGATCTGTTCGGACAAATTATATTTTGATCAAAGTAAGGAGTTTAAACTCAGCCAATCTTTACCAAGTCTCCCTGCTTTAATCAATATCTGTGATAAAGCATTTGGTCCAAATGCGACTCAGGCTGATATTTTAGCATGCAGATGGTCTGGCTTAAGCCCACTATTTAATCTTGGTCAAAGTGCTCTGGATGCTTACAACCGACAACAAGGGACCAGTTATTCATTGGCAACTTTTCCTAATCAAAATACCGTACTCATTGCTCCTCCAGATCTACCACCCAATGGTCCGACTATTCCAGAATTTGAAGCTTCATTCAGAAATACAGCAAGTACTGAATTAAATTCATTTTCCTTAAATGGAGGCACAAAACTGAAAGTTTCGGGCAATAAAAACTCTGTGACTCAAATGAATTATGATCTAGTTTCCCTACTAGACTATGCGGGGTTGACAACCTCCTTTAGCTTGGGCAATAATTTAGGAAGTATAGACGCTGGTGATGTCGCCCCTACACTTACGATGGATCAAGAAATGGATTTCGAATATGATCCAAAAGTAAATTTGACCATCAGTTTAGGGAGAGAAATGAATTATACTGTATTTAATAATGATGGAAGTTTTTCCCATTCAGGTTTTGGATCGACCGTTTCTCTATTCGCTGGACAATATATAGAAGCCCAGTTTCCTCAAGAATTAAGTTCTCCAGTCTCTATTAATGGACAGTCTTTTATTAATGGGGATTTCAAAAGCTTATCCAAGCAGGAAATTTTTGAAAGCACTAAAATCACCTTTGGGGAATTAAAAATCGGAAATGCAGTAGATATTACTCTGATTAACGAAGAAACTACTAGAGAAAGAATTGGAACCAATACTATTATCGATCATACCTTTAACCTTCAAGGAACACAAATTCTTGACCTTCCAGGCTTTTTACTTGATCCCGAAAATCCAGTAATTGAGGTCAAAGATGTAATCACAAAGGATATCCTGAATATCGGCGGTGGTAAAAGACAGGTGGTTTATGAAATAACGCTAAGCAACGAAGGTGATGTTCTGCTCAGCGAAGTACAGTCCACTTTTGACCTTTCTGAAAGCTTTCAAGATGCATCGAATTTCTTCGTCAATTGCATCAGCAGTAATGGATTGATCGTCAATTCTGAGTTTGATGGGGAAATCGATAAAAACTTATTAGCCAATGGAAATCAAATCGGAGTAGGCGATTCATTCACCATTGAAGTATTGGTTATCGTTACTCCTGAAATCGCATCTATTTCTGAATCCGGATGCTTTGAAACTGTGGAATATGATGTCTTTGCAAAAGCGACTGGGGTAAGTCCAATAGGAACTTTTGTAGAAAATAATTTCAACCAATGTACGCAGGAGATAACGGGCCCAGACATTATTAACACCGTAGACTTGGGCGCGGAAGTCATAGATGAATTGAGTGACTTCAGTATTTATGGATTCGAGCAGGTATACTTCAGCAAAAACTTCACTGAGTCACAAGGTTCAGTCGGATCTGCTGGTGACATGATTTTTGAAAATGTATCCATGCAGGGTGGAGTTCCTGTAACAATCGTCGGCGATATCTATGTGGCCAATGAGCTTATCTTAAGAGGTGAGTCAAGAGTCGTCTTTGATTACATGCAACTAGGTAAAGAAGTAGATAGTCAAAAGAAGTCGGCCCTTCTTCCATTGGGTGCGATTAGTAGAGAGTCTGACTGTGTAGTTTCATTTGACCAGCCGATTTTTGAAGTGCCAGACAACAATTCCAAAGAGAAAATTCAATTGAAAAAAGGGAATTCCTTGGACCTTGCACCGGGCACTTATCGATCCATTGATATGCTGGAAGGCACTATACTGAATCTGGAAAGCGGAGTGTACAATTTTGACAGCTGGAAAATTTCAGGCAAAAATGCGACTATAAATTTCAATGTGAGCAATGGACCAATTTTGATTCAAGTGAGAAAATGGTTGCCTCATGCCGATCAGCAGTACCTCGCTGGAAGCGATGGAGCACAAAGTATGGTGAGCATTCATTATTCAGGAAATGAACCTGTCAGATTCAAAAACACTTTCTTCCAAGGAAATATCCTTGCTCCTTTTGCTTCGGTGGATTTTGCAGAAAACTCTTTATTGGAAGGAACCCTTTATGCAAATAAGGTTCAGTTTACTGATGGATCTACTTTCATAGGACCGAAATATCTGGCACCTCTAAATGCAAGCCCTGAATGTCAACCTTTGGATGAGGCAGCAAGAAAGCTGGAGGAAGAAGTTCAGGAAGTAGCAACAGAACTTGACAGAAAAGATGAACAGATTCGAATGTATCCTAATCCGACTTCCAATATCTTGACGATAGATGGAATTCATCCGGAAATTCTACCTGCACAGGTATATATCTATGACAGTAATTTCCGCTTAGTGAAATCATTGATAGCAACCAGCACAGATGTTCAATTCGCTATGCAGGACTTGGCAAATGGTTTATACTTTATCCGGGTTGGAAATTTAGGTACACTGCATAGAATTATTAAAAACTAAAACCTGATTAAACCTTAATTTCAACAAAGCCGGGCACATGTCCGGCTTTGTTTTTTTAACCTTAAAAAAGTTATTCCTGAATTTCTCCAACAAAAGTGATTTGAAAATTCGCAGCCTTTTTCAGGACTTCAGTTTGTTAATACCCAACTTGCTATATTGCAGTACGTTCAGGTAAATTCAGAGTGAATGATGTCACTCATTTAGATTGATCAAAAATATTTTCGCAACGTGCTTTCAATCCTTATTCGAATCTCTCTTTTCATCCTATTTATTGGCCTAATTGACTGGTACTCTTTCCAAGCCTTTAAGACGCTTTTCCCTTCTCAAACTTGGGTAAAAATTGGGTATTGGGCTTTTTCAATCTTCATTTACCTATTTGTCATCTATAGTTTCCTGACATTCGAAAGAGGTGCTCTCAGCCCCGCTTTTGGAAAAATGATTTCACTCCTATTTCTGTCTTTGATTCCAAAGCTGATTATTATCGCCTTTCTTTTTGGGGAAGATATACTTCGGTTTATTACTGGCGGATATTATTCCTTGGCTGAAAACAGGGAAGGAGATTTTTTACCTGATCGAAGAAAATTTATCAGCCAAGCAGCCTTAGCAATTGCCGCTATTCCTTTTTTAGGGATTCTCCATGGAGTGCTGATTGGAAAATACCGCTATCGGGTGATGAAGCATACCTTGGAATTTGATGATCTTCCTGAGGAGTTTGATGGGTTCACCCTGACTCAGATTTCAGATATTCATTCAGGTAGTTTTGACAATAAAAAGAAACTGGAATACGGCATAGAGCTAATCAATGAGCAGAATTCGGATGTTATCCTGTTTACCGGAGATTTAGTCAACAACCAAGCGTCTGAAATGGAACCTTGGATCGAGACCTTTAAAAAGCTGAAGGCTCCAATGGGTAAATATTCTATCCTAGGCAATCATGACTATGGTGATTACATGACATGGCCGAGTCGAGAAGCAAAGGGGCAGAATATGAATCGGCTTTTCCAAGTCCATGAAGAATTGGGTTTCAAATTACTTCGAAATGAAAGTCTTCCTATCAAAAGAGGGAATGCTAGCATCGATCTGATCGGAGTAGAAAACTGGGGGAAAGGTTTTGCACAGTATGGCGATCTAGCCAAAGCTGCGAGCAGTCTTAAAGAAAAAAGCTTCAAAATCCTGATGAGTCATGATCCATCCCATTTCGATGAACAAGTGAAAAATTTCTCTCAGTTTATTCATTTGACACTAAGTGGGCATACGCATGGGATGCAATTTGGAATCGAGATTCCCGGCTGGGTCAAATGGAGTCCCGCTTCCCTCCGCTACCCCAAATGGGCTGGTCTCTACGAAGAACTAGGCAGATACCTCCACGTCAATCGGGGATTTGGATTTTTAGCCTTTCCTGGGCGGGTAGGGATTTGGCCGGAGATTACGGTGCTGGAGTTGAGGAGGAAAAAGGTTAATCCAAAGTTTTAAAAAATCATCAAATCAAAAGCTTGTATTGATAATACACAATATCTTGTATTACTAATACAAGCTTTTCAAACCATTTGATTATCAATAGTATAGATAAAATTATTTCTTCCTTTTCCTCATCCCCTCCACAAAAAAAGCGATCGCTCCCCAGGCTATCACCACTCCCAAAACCCAATTTGGCATCGGAAAAAGGTCCAAGTATTTTACCAAGAGGATCATTAGGAACAATCCGAAAGGTATCCCGTAAAGTCGATCGATAATTTTCTTACTCATTTTCTTTTCAAAAGATATCTCGTATGTGCGTTGGGATAGCCAAAAATCAGCGTGTCGCCTAAAAAGCCATAGCGAATAGTCTGACTCCCTTCACTGGTGTTCATTTCCAGGATTTGATCATCCTTTGTCTTCCATTGGAAAGTTGGAATGGCGGAATAGTCAATGGGAGCATTTATCCCCAACCTTTTTGCATCATCTCGAAAGAACTGCGGATCTATGATCCACTTCCCATCCTTTGTAAAGGTTTCCACATAGCTCTTCCCGTAAAATTCATCTTTGATAATATCTCCATTTCCATCTTTGGAGAAAAGTATCGTCCATTTCCCAACCAAGCGCGGATCTCTTTCTGCTTTTTGAATAAGTGCTGTAGAACTGATCAGTAGGATTAATAAAAAAAATCTCGTTTTCATAAAGCCTAGGTTATTTGTTTACTTTGAATCCAACACGAAGGAGTATTCCCTGAGAAAAAACTAGAAACACCATCCCAATTGCTGTAAAATTAGGAACCTTATTCCGTCCCTCCATCCAAAAGCCAGATTGCCAAAGAGATAGATCACCAATCAATAAGGCAATCAAAATCATGGAAAGATGGAAATAGAGTCGACGCTTGCTCATAATTGATAAATTTAAAAACTAAAGCTCTTTGAGTTGATCATTTCTCCATCCATTTATTTTTCTCCCATTCTCCATTCTTTTCCAGAATTACTCACAAATTACTCGGATCTAAAAAGTAAACAGCTGGAATCACTAGTATTGCATTGTAAGTACCATGAAATATAATCGCCCATTTGATCCCGTTTTTGAGGCGGATATAACTTAAAATCAATCCCAGAAAAAATTGAATAGCCACTAAAAAAGGAACCCAATAAAAATATTTACCAAAGTCAAAACCAGTGTAATTGATCATATGGACTAGGCCAAATAAGGCGGCTGAAATAAAAATCACATATTTTCTGTTTGGTTGAACACCACGATAAACCATTATTAATAATAGGATCAGATAGATCATTAGTAATGCCGCTGGATACCAAAGTTCACTAATCACCAAAATAGAAAGCCCCAAACTCCACCAAAGTGAAGATTTTTTTAAATCTAGATGCAATCTGAAAATTGGTTCCTCAATTAATGGTGCCAAGAAAACCCCCAAAAAAGCAAATAGCCATTTATTCTTCTTTAGAAGATCTAATAGCTTATGATCAAATTGATCTATACCCAAAAATTCTAGGAAAAAAGAATACGGTATAATGGTAATCAAAACTAAAACCAATAAAACAACAAAATCTTTCCATGGTAAAGGAGTGTAAGGCTCGTTGATTGTAGGGTTTTTGAAAAAGGACTTTAGATAGGACAGCAGTTCCATAAAGATTTAAAAAGAATTTTAATTCATGATTCATGAATTCTCATTGATCAAATTATAATTACGCTCTTCGAAAAATTCAGCGCCTTATTTTGAGTCAAAAAGAATCAGAAAAATCATTTCAATTGAAATAATGATTGTAAGAAGATACTAAAAACTAAAAAAGATTTTATTTTTCAAAAAGAGAATTAGTTCAATTTTTTACTCTTTAAATTCAATTATAACCCAAATCTTATTTTTTCAAAATTTTATTCCAAAACTCCAGCAGATCACGAATAATTCTGGAGAAAAAAGCTCTTGATCAGTAAAAAATCAGAACAAAAAAATTTGAGCTCTTTTAAAAAAAATCAAAACCCAATACCACAAAGGTTTATTCAATTTAGGTAAGCCATTAATTTTTATTTCATAGCCAGTAAGGAATGAAGGCCTAAATTCGCTTTTCGCACTAAATGTTTCACCTGTTCATTTTGTCGACTTTTGAAAAGGGAATGTTCTTATTAGAATAAAACTTGATGTAGTCATAACAGAAAGGTGAATAGACGTAACCTCTTCGGTAGAGGATATCCCCTCAATTAGAAATTTCGTAATGAAGGCTATACCTAACGAAAAAATAAAATCCCGAGATATGGATTTAATTTTTTTTTTAGTTGCTTGATTCTCTAGCTTCATTCAAATCTAAAATAAAATGGAAAAAGAATTATATAAATGCAAAATCCAAGGCTGATACACCCAATTAGTAGATAAAGTACTTTACCCAATAATCTCAATTTTTGAAATCGGATGAAGATAAGCTGAGAAATCAGTAAAGCAGGGAAAAGAAAAATTAGTGGGTTCATAATTAATTAAGTTGATTCATCTTTCATTTTCTTTCCATCAAGTCAATTAAAAAGGCTAAAGCCAAAAATCCCAAGAAGATAATTCCTGCATTTGTTGATTGGTTTCAATCAATCCGATTACACGAGATTCATTTGAAGAGTTTAAAAAAACCATATCATGAATTAAGTCCCCAAATCGTACCACAGGAAAGAAAACCGAATAATTTTTAGCATAGATCAACTTGATAAACTAAGAACAAAAACTCTGATATTATTGAAAATTTACCAAGATAAAATAGGCGTTGGTAAATTGATTGAGTATTTTTAAACTAACAAAATAAAATTGATTTGAAAAAACAAAACCCATCGAAGATTTCTCCTCGAGGGGCATTGTTTCAGCTTTCTGATTTTAGCCTTCTGACTTCAAAGCTTACTTCAGATTTTTATATCGAATTCGTTTCGGTATCACATCGCCCAGCCTTTTCTTCTTATTCTCTTCATAATCGGAGAAGTTTCCTTCAAACCAGTAAACTTGAGAATCTCCTTCAAATGCCAAGATGTGCGTACAGATTCTATCCAGGAACCAACGGTCGTGAGAAATGATCACCGCACAGCCACCGAAGTTTTCCAAAGCTTCCTCCAAAGCCCGAAGAGTATTCACATCCAAGTCGTTGGTAGGTTCATCCAAAAGCAAAAGGTTGCCTCCTTCTTTCAAAGTCAAAGCCAAGTGAACTCGGTTTCGCTCTCCGCCAGACAATACTCCTACTTTTTTCTCCTGATCCGATCCTGCAAAGTTGAATTTGGACACATAAGCTCTGGAATTCACTTCCTTATTCCCTAGCTTCATCAGTTCATTTCCTTCCGAAATCGTCTGATAAACGGTTTTATTGGCATCTAATGAATCGTGCTCTTGGTCCACATATGCCAATTTCACCGTCTCCCCTACCTCAAAATTCCCCGCATCCGGTTTTTCCTGCCCTGTAATCAGTTTAAACAAGGTGGATTTACCTGCACCATTAGGCCCAATAATCCCAACAATACCACCCTGAGGCAATGCAAAGCTGAGGTTTTCAAATAATAATTTATCACCATAGGCTTTTGAAACATTATTAGCCTCAATCACCTTGGCACCCAATCTTGGCCCTGGAGGAATAAATAATTCCAGCTTGGCTTCTTTCTCCTTTACTTCTTCTCCAACTAGCTTATCGTAGGCATTCAAACGTGCCTTTCCTTTAGACTGCCTTGCTTTAGGAGACATGCGAATCCATTCCAATTCTCGCTCCAAGGTTTTTTGACGTTTGGATTCAGTCTTTTCTTCTTGCTTCAATCGCTGTTGCTTTTGATCCAGCCAGGAAGAATAGTTTCCTTTCCAAGGAATCCCTTCTCCTCTATCCAATTCCAAAATCCAACCTGCCACGTTATCCAAGAAATAACGGTCGTGAGTTACGGCGATGACAGTTCCTTTGTAGTTTTTCAAATGTTGCTCCAACCAATGCACAGATTCTGCATCCAGGTGGTTGGTAGGTTCATCAAGTAGTAACACATCTGGCTCCTGAAGCAGCAACCTACAGAGTGCCACTCTTCTTTTTTCTCCACCGGAAAGGTTGGCCACGTTGGCGTCACTAGGAGGCAGTCTAAGAGCATCCATTGCCTTGTCCAGAATCACGTCCAGTTCCCAGGCATTGGCAGCGTCTAGCTTCTCCTGAACCTCTCCCTGTCGGGTAATCAATTTATCCATCGCATCCGGATCTTCCATTAGAGCCGGGTCCATGAATTTTTCATTGATTTCTTCAAACTCCTTCAGCAAATTGACCGTGTCAGCTACCGCTTCCTCTACGATTTCTTTGACGGTTTTATTTGGGTCCAATTTGGGTTCCTGCTCCAGCATCCCAACGGTGTACCCCGGAGAGAATACTACTTCTCCGATGTAGTCTTTATCAATTCCGGCAATAATCCGCAACAAGGAAGATTTACCGGAACCGTTCAAACCAAGGACACCGATTTTGGCTCCGTAAAAAAATGAGAGATAAATATCTTTGAGTACTTTTTTCTGTGGCGGATAGACTTTGGAGACTCCAGCCATGGAAAAGATGATTTTTTCTGCGCTCATGCGATGAATTTTTCTTGAGAAATTGCGTTAAACAGCAAAGATGCAAAAAAAGCCCTTTCTTAGGATAAGTGCTTTTGAATTAATTAATTTGCGGAAAATTGAAAACGACCACCTAACCTACTGTAGAACAATGGAGCATCCGTATGGATACATTAAGGACAATAAAGTTTATTTGAAGGGATTTCTTGGAAAAGCAGATAGGGAGATCGGTGAAGTAAAAGAAGATGAAGCCTCTACCATCGCTTATTTCGAGGATCGATTTGAGCAAATCAAAGAAAAGGTAGAAAAACTGAAATCCGATATTCAGGAAAACCAGAATAAGGGATCCTTTTTAATGAAATTGATTCACCTGAGAGATTCATTGTATGAATCAGATGCCTTGGGAGATTTTATCCCTTTAATCGAAGAACTCAATCAGCAGGAAGAATACCTGAATGAAATTATACAGGCTAATCGGGCTAAAAACCTGGAAGTAAAAAAAGCCTTGATTCTGGAAGCAGAGTCTATGAAGGACGATACTGACTGGAAAGCCACGACCGAATTTTATAAAGACTTGAAAATGCGCTGGATCAAAACCGGTCCAGTAGAAAAGGAGATTCAGGAAGAAATTGAAACTCAATTCAATGATGCTGTACAGCATTTCTTCGAAAACAGAAGGCATTTCTTTGAAGGAATGGCTCTTCAGGCAGAAGAAAACATCAAAGTCTATGAAGCCTTGGTTGTTCAGGCAAGAGAAGCACATGATCTTCCCGACGCCAAAATGGCTTTTGAAATCAGCAAGAAAATTCAGAAAGAATGGAAATCAGCCGGAAAGGTACCTGCAGAAAAAAGGCAGCCTCTGTGGGATGAGTTTTCTCGCTTGAACAACAGAATTTTCTCCAGATATAAGCGTACGCTCAACCCTGGCCCTCAGATGCATCCCCGTGAGGTGATGAAAAAAGTTGAAACCTTGACCGAGGAGATCAAAAAGCTGGCAGGTCAACCTACCACTCCAGAATTAATCAATCAGGCTAAGGAGATTCAGCAGGAATGGAGAAAACTTCCTCCTAGAAAACCTAAAGATGCCAACTTGCTGGCAAGATCATTTCAGTTCTTTTCGGATATAGTCTTTGAAAAAGCATTTCTGGAAAAACTGGTCCATGGAAAATATCCTGATTTTGATAATAAATCTGCTCAGGAACAAAATCAGATCAAAACTGCTTTACTGAAAGACTTACTTCATAGAGATCAAACGGAATACAATACAGCTCAGGGAAATACGGATAATTTCCAGGTTAGAAGCAGTGATTTCGAGATTATGATGAAGAAGAAACTGTCAGGATTAAAGAGAAAAGTTGACGTAAAAAATTATATTTTGAAGCAACTTTCTTACAAATAATCAGTACACGATTACATATTAGAAAAAAAAGATAATTTTGCAACCTTAAAATCCGGAACACCTTTAAAATAAACACTATGTACTGGACACTTGAATTAGCATCCTACCTTGAGGACGCTCCCTGGCCAGCAACCAAGGATGAGTTGATTGATTACGCCATCCGATCTGGTGCGCCACTAGAAGTAGTGGAAAACCTCCAAGAACTGGAGGATGACGGAGAGCCTTATGAAACTATCGAAGAAATTTGGCCGGATTACCCGACCAAAGATGATTTCTTCTTCAACGAGGACGAATATTAATACCAAAGCCCCGGATTTTTTCGGGGCTTTTTTCTGAATTTTACTAAAACTGAGGTTTTTAATCAGCCTCTTTATGGGTCTATAAACCTAAAACTTGCCTCAATCTGGCATAGCCGGACTTACTGACCGGAAGCTTCTCTCCATTTTTCAAATAAACCAAATAGCTATCCCGCTCATAGGGTTCGATTCGGGTGATAGAATTCAAATTGAGCATAAAAGACCGATGAATTCTCGCAAACCTATCTGGATCCAAAGCATCCTCGAGGGACTTCATCGTCATTTTCTTCAAATACTTCCCTGAGTCTGTGTGAATGGCGATGTAATCATCCTGAGCCTCGAAATACTGGACTTCAGCAACTGGAATGATCTTAATTTCATTCTTTACTCGAACGACTAAACGATTGCTTTTCTCAGCCATATCTGAAATTCTTTCGGTACTGGTAGGCTCCCCTCCATTCCGGCTTTCCAGAAATTTATTTATTGCCTGCTCAAACCTGCTTTGTGAAAAGGGTTTGAGTAAATAATCCACTGCCTTTGCATCAAAGGCCTTCAAAGCGTACTGGTCAAAAGCCGTGGTAAAGATTACAGAAGGTGGTTCATCCAAGAGCTCCAATAATTCAAAGCCCGTGATTTTCGGCATTTGAACATCTAAAAAAATTAAATCAGGTTCATGCTTTTGAATAGCTTTCATGGCCTGAAAGCCATCTTGACAAATTTCCAGAATCTCAAATTGAGGATAGTTTTGCAGGTATTCCTCCACTACCGAAGCAGCCAAGGGTTCATCATCTATGATTAAAGTACGGATCATTTCAGCTGGGGTATTTTGAGTTGAATGGAAAACAGGGAGTTTTCACTGGACTTTTCTAAGAGATCATTTCTTCCAAATAAAAGATAGAGTCTGCGTTCGACCGAACTCAGTCCAAAACCGGTTCCTCCCGGTGAGGGCGATTCTGGATCGAAGGGGTTTGTAAGTTTTAAAATCAAGTAATTCTGTTCTTTAAAAGCCTTCAGACTGATCATCACCTCTCCCGTCACACCATACAGTCCATGCTTAATGGAGTTTTCCAATAAAGGCTGAATAAGTAACTGAGGGATTTTCATTTGAAATATCTCATCAGGCACATCAATTTCTACCTGAAGTCTATGTCCAAACCTCACTTTTTCAATTTCCAAATAGAGTTTGAGAAATGAAAGCTCTTCTTCCAAACTAAGCCAAGCCTTTAAGTCCTTGCGAATAGTTCCACGCAAAAAATCTGAAAGTTGCAAAACCATTTGTCTTGCCTTTTGCGGCTGAGAGACAACCAATGCATTGATGGAATTGAGACTATTGAATAGAAAATGAGGTTGCAACTGCTGTCGTAACTGGGACAATTCAGCCTCTCGGGATAATTCCATCATGTGAATTTCCCGCTTTTGTGAATCCTCCTGCTGCTCTAATCTTGCGACTACAATTGCCAGCAAAGTCACCATGACCTCAGCCAAGGCCAAGATGGCCCATCTGAGATAAAAATGTTGCTGGAGAAATGAATAATATTCCTCTTCATTTTGGAAAAACCACTGCAGTCCAAAGCGATGAATTACAGCACCGATTAAACTGAGGAAGAGAGGTAAGATTAACAGTAAGATGACGTTTCTCCCTTTTGGAGAATAAAAGCTAAAAACACGATCCAATATCAAAACCGCACCCATGAATAAGCCGGTATACACTGCGGCATCGGTCAATGCAATTTTGAAGGAAACTTGATAATGAAGGAGAATGAGGATACAGGCAAGGAGCCAGATTACTCCGGCTCCTTGAATGACCCAATTGGCTTTGGAAGGGGAAGAAAATGCTTTGGAAAACAAAATCTAAAAGTTTTGAAGAAAGTTCGTTAAAATGATTTGATTTCCAAACCTCCAAATAGAATGGTTCCACGCAAAACTAGCACCTTATCAGGATCTACTTCCGATTGTCTGTAGATACGCTTATCCTCTACCCCTGCGGCTATGTTGGTTACTTCTGTACGCACATCCCAATGAGGCGGAACAATCAGCTTCATCCCTCCAAAAATCACATCTACCTGCATAGTTACCACACCATTTAGATCTGCTTGGCTAAGATTTAAATCTATGCCTCCAAAAGCTGCTGTCAGTTTACCTCCTTGGAAGTTTTTGGAAAGAACTCTCTTATTCACCCCGCTGAAAATCGCATCGATATTGACGCGGTCAGAGTAGGAAATTCCTGAAACTCCGCCCATTCCGGTTGCAGAAGTCCCATAGTCATCCTTGTCAGACTCTACCTGAGCATCTTCCACATCCGAGGAAGAAAAAGAACTTCCAGAACTGGACTTGAATGATTTATTTCGGATTTGCTCCTGTACATTATCCAAGATCCTTTTCTCCTTCTGCTTTTGAGTAATCAAATACAGACCAAGTAGAATTAAGGCTACCGGGAAAATGTAATTTTCGATTCCGAAATCAAATCCAAACTCTCTTTCGAGCAAGAAATAGAGACCAAAACCGAGCATAATTGAGCCAAAGAATGACTCGAATTTATGCTTGATTAATACGACCGTACCAATCACGATTAGGATCATTGGCCAGGAAAGTAACCATCCCGGGTAAAAAATTCCAAGCTTCCTTAAAAGGAGTAATAAGCCTATACCGAGGATTACAAATCCGAAAACCAATCCTCCATCGTTGCTGGACTTAGGGTTAGAATATTTTGCCATTGCTTTTTTATTTAAAATGATGCTCAAAACTATCCTGAGAAGCCAATATGCCCAATCTCAAATAGGCAAAGTCCGCAAAAAGTCGGTGAACACATACAAAAAGTCGGTGAAAATGCTTGGGGATTTGGCTTGTCGGTAGAAAAATCCAGATCCTAGTATGGATTAGGATTGGGTAGAAATATTTTGACTTAAATCCCCTTTGCTCCCTTTGAAAGGGGGATTGGCTTCCGCTAGAGCAAAGGTTTATTCTTCTATTTGAAGGATTTCTGGTACTATAAAAGCTTTGGAGATAGTTTCTAAGCTTTACTTTTTGCTGGCTAAAAATTCCGCATAATCCATATCCTCCGGGGTGGTGATTTTGATATTCTCAGGATTTCCTGGAATTAAACTTACCTGCCAACCCTGATGCTCATAAACTGTAGCATCATCCGTAAACTGAGGAAGTTCTGTGGTTTCGAAAGCTTTGCGGATTTTTTCCAACTGAAAAGTTTGAGGAGTCTGTACCAAGCGAAAATACTGCCTCTCCTGATAGAATGATTTTCCATTATCGGTTAGCTTTCTAATCGAGTCTTTCAAGGAAACTACTGCTATGGCACTTCCATTTCGAGCAGCCTCCTGAAAACTATCTTGAATTACAGATTCCTTAACGAAAGGTCTGACTCCATCATGAATGGCAACCAGTCCAGAGTTGAAAGAAACTGCCTTTAATCCATTTTTCACAGATTGGAATCTGGAGTTCCCTCCTGCTACTATATGATGTGCAATTGAAAAATGATGCTTTTCTACCAATTCTTGCCAAAGCCCAAAATCCATTTCAGGTAAGACTAAGATCAACTCTATCTCTGGTTCGGCTTTTGAAAAAACTTCCAGCGTATGCATCAAAATAGGCTTTCCCGCAATTGGTAAATATTGTTTGGAAACAGGACCTCCCATCCGGGTTCCTTTCCCTCCGGCAACCAAAATAGCAGCTTTCTTCATATTCTAATTTTGGGCAAATGTAGGCAGTATGATGCTTAGCAAGTTTAACCTTAGATTATCAAAAAATGAAAATACAAAAAAAGCTCCCATGAAGGGAGCTTTATATTTTAAAGGATCAACATCGCATCCCCGTAAGAGAAGAAGCGGTATTTCTCTTTGATTGCTTCTTTGTATGCTTTCATGATCAAATCATATCCACCAAATGCAGAAGCTGTCATTAACAGCGTTGACTCTGGCAGGTGGAAATTAGTGATCAAAGCATTGGCGATTTTAAACTCGTAAGGAGGAATGATGAATTTATCAGTCCAGCCGCTAGAGGCTTTCAACCTGCCATTGGCAGTCACAGAAGATTCTATGGTTTTCAAGGATGTAGTACCTACCGCAACCACTCGCTTTTTGTTATCCAAGGCCTCATTGACCAATCCCACGGTCTTTTCTGGAATATCATAGTTTTCAGAGTCCATTTTATGCTTAGTCAAATCCTCCACATCTACTTGACGGAAGGTACCTAAGCCAACATGCAAAGTGATTGGGCTTACTTCTACTCCCTGCAATTCCAGTCTTTTCAACAAATGCGGAGTGAAGTGCAATCCAGCTGTAGGTGCGGCTACTGCTCCTACATTTTTAGCAAAAACAGTCTGATATCTTTCTCTATCTTCTGGCTCAATTTTTCGGTCGATGATCTCCTTCAAAAGAGGAGTTTCTCCCAAAGTATCAATCGTCTTGTGGAATTCTTCTTCTGTTCCATCAAATAAGAAACGGATAGTACGTCCTCTTGATGTGGTGTTGTCGATTACTTCGGCCACTAGGTCGGAATCTCCGAAATACAATTTATTACCTACACGGATTTTTCTGGCAGGGTCTACCAAAACATCCCAAAGTCTTAACTCAGGATTTAATTCTCTGAGCAAAAAAACTTCAATTTCTGCCCCCGTTTTTTCTTTGTTTCCGTAAAGTCTTGCCGGGAAAACCTTGGTGTCATTGGTTACAAATACATCTCCTTCACCGAAGTACTCGATGATATCTTTGAATGATCTGTGCTCAATTTCTCCTGTTTTCCGGTGAACCACCATTAACCGGGATTCATCTCGGTTATCTGTCGGATAAAGGGCGATAAGTTTCTTTGGTACGTCAAATTTGAAATCTGATAATTTCATAGAGAAGCTTTAGATGTAAGAGCTTGATTATTTTGATTTAGAATTACTCTAAAAAATGCAAAGATAATAACATAATAGGCAAAATCCGCTAACTTGACGAATTGTTTTAATCAAAACCCAAAAGCATGCTCTTTTTCCAACTCACCTGGGAAAGTTTCCGCTTCGCAATCAGTGCGCTCAAATCCAATTTGACCCGTACCATATTATCCCTCCTAGGGGTTACAGTGGGGATTTTCGCCATCATCGCAGTATTCACATTGGTGGATTCTTTGGAAAACAACATCAAATCTTCCTTTTCATTTCTTGGTACCAATGTGATGCGAGTGGATAGATTCCCTTTTGCATCTGGTCCTCAGGATTATCCTTGGTGGAAATATTTCAGACGCCCAAGCGCCACTGTTGCTGAGTATAGATTTCTGGAACAACGCCTAGGTTCAGCTGAAGCAGTAACCATTTCAGCTTCTGCCACCACCACTGTTCAAGCCGGAAGCAATGCCTTTCAGGGAACTCAGCTCACTGGAGTAGCCTATACCTATCAGGATGTCTATGAGATTGCTCTTGAAGAAGGTCGCTACTTTTCAGAAATGGAAATTAATGCCTCCCGTAACTTGGCAATCATTGGAAAAACCATTGCCAAAACACTTTACCCCAATCAAACTGCCATTGGCAAGGAGATAAAGATGAAAGGAATGAAATTCATCGTGGTGGGAATATTTGAGGAAGAGGGAGAAGGCTTATTTGATTTACCATCAAAAGATGAGGCTGCTTTGATCCCTTATGGAGCTTTTACCAAACTTTTCTACACCGGAAGAAATGGAATTGAGCCTACGATTGCAGCAAAAGGCAGAGAAGAAGACATTGGGTTGGTTGCTCTGGAAAATGAAATGACCGGACTCCTCCGCGCCAAAAGAGGCCTTAAACCAGTAGAGGAAAACAATTTTGCCCTCAATAAAACCGAATTTATTCAAAATGCCATTGGGTCAATTTTCGATGTAATTTCAGCCGCAGGCTGGGTCATTGGTGGATTTTCTATTCTGGTTGGTGGATTTGGTATCGCCAATATCATGTTTGTATCCGTACGGGAGAGAACCAATATCATCGGTATTCAAAAGTCTCTGGGAGCAAAAAATTATTTCATTCTTTTTCAGTTTCTATTTGAAGCTGTTTGCCTCAGCTTAATCGGAGGAGGTACAGGAATTATCCTAGTTTATTTCCTCAGCTTTGTGCAGTTGGGGAGCTTGGACTTAGTCCTTTCATTCTCCAATATCATTCTTGGACTAGGCGTTTCCTCAGTGATTGGTATTGTATCGGGAATTGTTCCCGCAACACTCGCTGCAAGATTAGATCCTGTAGAAGCAATTCGATCCAACTAAACATAAAAAAAAGGAGAGCTTAAACGGCTCTCCTTTTTTGTTTTGAAAGTATCATCTTTCTCTCCATAATTATTCTATGCGGCACATATGACTGCCAAAGGTTGAATTGATTCAAGCTTCGGTCTTATTGCTCAATAACCTTAAGATAATCCCAACCTTTCCGATCATAATATTTGACCTATCTAATATGTATATCCTCTTTCTCGGCAGGAAGAGAAAAATACGGCTTAGAATTAGCCAGATGGATCAGAATCTGCAAGCCTCGGTCATCGGTCTTCCACTTCGAAAAGCATGGAAAATATGGCAATTGGCATAATTGCGAATATTCAGAAAATTTAATTTCTATTCCTCCATATCCGCAACCGGCTCAGTTGGCAAAAGCCCTGAAGCTGATTTGATTTTTCCTTCCAGCTCTTCCATCAACTCCGGATTGTCAAGCAATAGATTTTTGACTGCATCCCTGCCTTGACCCAATTTCTCTCCATTGTAGGAGAACCAAGATCCAGCCTTTTTGATAATGTCAAACTCTACTCCCAAATCAATAATCTCTCCAACTTTGGATATACCCTGACCATACATGATGTCAAACTCCACCACTTTGAAAGGAGGCGCAACTTTGTTTTTCACCACTTTTACTCGGGTTCTATTACCCAAAATATTATCAGCACTTTCTTTGATCTGACCGATTCTTCTGATATCCAGACGAACTGAAGCATAGAATTTCAAGGCATTACCACCTGTTGTAGTCTCCGGGTTTCCGAACATGACTCCGATCTTTTCTCTCAACTGGTTGATAAAAATACATGCACAGCCAGTCTTGTTAATAGCTCCGGTCAGTTTTCTCAAGGCTTGAGACATCAAACGAGCTTGCAAGCCCATTTTACTCTCTCCCATTTCGCCTTCGAGTTCACCCTTAGGCACCAATGCTGCCACTGAGTCTATAACAATGATGTCAATAGCTCCGGAACGAATCAAGTGTTCAGCAATTTCCAATGCCTGCTCTCCATTATCTGGCTGAGATATCAATAAATTTTCGGTATCAATTCCCAACTTTTCTGCATAGCTCTTATCAAAAGCATGTTCAGCATCGATGAAAGCTGCCAAACCACCTGCCTTTTGAGCCTCTGCAATACAATGCATAGTCAAAGTCGTCTTACCGGATGATTCAGGTCCATAAATCTCAATTACTCTACCTCTAGGAATACCTCCTACACCCAAAGCCATATCCAAACCCAATGATCCGGTGGAAATTGCCGGCACATCCTGCACCTTATTATCACTCAGCTTCATCACTGCCCCTTTACCGTAGGTTTTTTCGAGTTTATCGATGGTGAGTTGAAGTGCTTTTAATTTTTCTGCGTTATTACTCATGTGTTTATTAGTATAGAATCAAAGTATGAAGTTAAAGATTGCTAAGTCCTCCGCCAAAAACTGTCGAACTCTTAAAATCTCTGACAAATTCGTAATTTTAAGTCCCAAACGGCACGCTTTTTCGTATATAATCTGAAATTACACTGTTTTTGTCAGGTATTGTCAAAAAATTTATGCTCAACCCAAAAATCCTATACTTCTCTCTCCTCTTTTTCTTCGTTCAACCGGTTTTTTCACAAAATTCCGCAACGGAGCCATATACCTTTGGTGAGGAGTTGAATTTTGAAGTGAGCTATGGCTGGTTTAACCTGGCAGATGCAAAAATGGAAATAGCCAGAAAGCCTCATTTACAGGATAGCAAGCCTCATTACAAAATTGATGTGTATGGCAAGACGAAAGGAGCTGCAACTATTTTCGGAAAAGTAAATGACAATTGGGGAACATTGATAGACATGGACTCCAAACTTCCATCCCTATCCTATAGACATATTGAAGAAGGCAAATACAGGAAGCATGAAAAAGTAACTTTTGATCAAAAAAATCAAAAAGCCTTCATGCAACTCTATGACCGGGAAAATAAGTCTTTGAAGGAAGAAAGAGAGTTTAAGCTACCTGGACAGGTGCAGGATTTGGTCAGTGGTTTTTATTACTTAAGAACCTTAAACCTAAAAAACCTGAAACCAGGAGACCAATTGGTCATTCGTGGATTCTTTGATAAAGAAATATATAACATAAAATTAATTTACGAGGGCACTGAAAAACTCGAAACAGAGATCGGTACTAAGGACACTTATATTTTTTCTCCCCAGCTACCTAAAAACAACCTTTTTCGAGGTGAGTACCCGGTAAAAGTGTGGGTGACACAGGATCAAAATAAAATCCCTGTTAAAATCAAGGCTAACTTATTCCTCGGCTCTATCAATTTGGACATCAAATCTGCCAAGGGATTACGTTACAATTAATCCAAAGATTTAATATTTACTTAACATTCGGATTGGAATTTGGCCAGTTCTGGCTTAAAAATACCCCGTAGTTTTTCCTATCCCTGAATAAAATTGGCAGCAATCTCCAAATATTCTTTAATTTGAAAGAATTAACAGAAACACTCCATGGGCGACAAACAGAAAATCAAAGTCCTGGTCGTAGATGACGAGCCAGACATAGTTGAGATTCTAAAGTACAACCTACAAAAAGAAGGCTATGAAGTAGCTACTGCTGAAGACGGGATCAAAGCAGTAAAAACTGCTTCAAAGTTCAAACCGGATGTGATACTTTTGGATATCATGATGCCTCACCAGGATGGGGTGGAAACCTGCCGTCAAATCCGGGAAATCCCAGAGCTGAAAAATACTTTTGTCATTTTCCTTACCGCCAGAATGGAAGAATATTCAGAGGTAGCAGCCTTTGATGTAGGAGCAGATGATTATATCACCAAGCCTATTAAGCCTAGGGCTTTGATGAGTAGAATTGCCGCTCTTTTTAGAAGAGAATCGAAAAAAGATCAGGATCTGGCTCAGATAAAAATCAGGGATTTATTGATCGATCGGGGTAGCTATACCATTGAAAAATCCGGTAAAACCATCACCCTACCTAAGAAGGAATTTGAATTATTGTATTTCCTAGCCAAAAACCCTAATATGGTATTCAGTAGAGATGAGTTGCTTCAGAATATCTGGGGATCTGATGTATTTGTACTTGCCAGAACGGTGGATGTGCATATACGGAAGGTTCGGGAAAAAATCGGAGATGACTACATCACTACTGTAAAAGGTGTAGGATATAAATTCGATTTGGGTTCCTAATTCATGCTTGCAAGCTCCCGAGGTATTTCTTTGATCTTAGCTGTGGCCATTTCGGTCATGGTGTCAGCATTTTTATCTCTATTACAAGATTCCACTCCTGTATTGATATTAGTGGCTTTCGGGCTTTCTTTCTCTGCTTCTTATTTATTGATCAATATTACCTTGGAGTTTCTGGTTTTTCGTGAGATCGGAAATATTTACTCCCTCTTGGAAAAAATCCAGAAAAAGGACCTTTCCGAAATCTCTGATAAAAGCTCCAAGTCTTCTATTTCTCCTTTAAGAAAAATCAATAATGTCATTAACTCCTACGCGATAGCCAGACAAAAAGAGATTGATGCTTTGCAGAAAAATGCAGAGTTCAGGAGGGAGTTTATAGCCGACATTTCCCACGAGCTGAAAACTCCAATTTTTGCAACCCAAGGCTATATCCACACGCTATTGGACGGAGCAATTGATGATAAGCAAGTTCGGATGAAATTCCTCAAGCGGGCAGCCAAAAGTTTGGATTCTCTTGATAATCTGGTGCAGGATTTATTGACCCTGAATCAAATGGAAAGCGGAGTAATCAAGTTTGTGTACACAGATTTTGATTTAAAAGAAGTGATAGATGAAGTAATTGAGGAATTGGAGCATAAAGCATCCAAGAGAAAGGTTAATATCTCCTTTAAATACGACTCTGATAAAAGCTATGTGACCCATGCCGATCGGCAGAAAATCTATAGAGTTTGTCAAAACCTAATTTTCAATGCCGTCAAATACAATCATGATGAAGGTGAGGTCAAAATTTCTCTGAAAACGCAGAAAAACCACATTCAAGTAGATATCAAAGACGATGGACAAGGAATCCCACCAGAAGACCTAAAACGAATCTTTGAACGATTTTATCGAGTAGAAAAAAGCCGGAACAAAAAAGAAGGCGGAACCGGACTCGGACTGGCTATTGTCAAGCACATATTGGAAGGTCATAAAAGTAAGATCTCCGTAAGTTCGACCGTGGGTAAAGGATCAATTTTTAGTTTTTCTTTGCCATTGGTGAAGGAGAAGGAATTGGAAAAAAATATCGAAGTTGACTAATAGCTCAACCTTGATTTTCCCCATTGATATAAATGTGTTCTCAATACATGAAACCAGCGATAAATATCAATAGTACTTTGTATCTCATTGTCCAACGGATTAATTAATTAAAATTAGTATATTAGTTCTTGCGTTTTAACTTTTAGAACTGATGAAACATCTTACCCAACTAATTTTAATTATTTTTGCTTTCGCTACTTTTTCCTGCGATAAGCATATGGATCCTTGTTGCCCAATTGGCAATAATGCGATTAACCTTAAAGTCCAAGACAGGGAAGGCAATGACCTTTTGGATCAAAAACGAGCTGAGTCCTTCAGGGAAAATGTCATCAAAATCTTTTATGAGCGAGCGGGAGAGCTGGAAGAGTATTTTAATGGAGGGCACTCCAACATGAGAAGGAATTTTTGGATTATTTCTCCGCATGTGGATGAAAAATACCATCAAATGAGATTAATCATTGATTCCGAAGTGACAGTGATTCAATGGAATGAAAACGAGGCAGACACGCTTTACTCAGAAATTGTATACGATAAAGAATTCAACCAGAAACACATTCAAAAAGTCTTTCATAAAGGTGAGTTAAAATACAGTAATGATCCTTCACATATCAAAGCTGGTTTTATAATCACCAAAGAGCGCTAATCATCCTTGAATAGAAAGCAGAATTCCTTACCCTCGGAAGGATTTTTTTTGAGCGATCATTTCCCTACCTTTGCAGCCTCTTTGAAGAGGCACAGGCGAATCCATGAAAAAAATAGATTTTCAAAAACTTATTCTGTTTGAAAACGAGGATTACCTGGTAATCAACAAGCCGCCTTACCTGTCGAGCTTAGACGATAGACATGAGGCGCAGAACATCCTGGACCTTGCCAAGATGCACACAGCAGATGCCCAGCTGTGCCATCGTTTGGATAAGGAGACATCCGGATGTCTGGTGATTGCCAAGAATCCAGAGGCCTACAGGCACACGGCCATCCAGTTTGAAAATAGAAAAGTGGACAAAATCTATCATGCTGTGGTAGAAGGCATCCGGGAATACGAACGCCTGATGGTGGATCGTAATCTTCTTGCTTCCGCCAAAGGTGTAGCCAAAGTCAGCAAGGAGGGCAAGCCTGCTCAAACGGTCTTTCATACGATACAGACTTACAGAGCACATTCACTGATCGAATGCAAACCCATTACGGGTAGATTGCACCAGATCCGTGTACACTTGGCCTACCTACAATCTCCGATTTGCGGAGATGAGCTTTACGGAGGAAAGCATTTATACCTTTCTTCGCTTAAGCGCCGCTTCAATTTGAAAAAAGAGACAGAAGAATTACCTATCATGCAGCGGGTTTCTTTGCACGCTTTTTCGATCGGGTTTGAAGGATTGGACGGAAAAAGAATCACCGTCAATGCTCCTTATCCCAAAGATTTTCAGGTTTTGGTCCATCAATTGGAAAAAACAGCCTGATTATCAGTCTGGAAAAGCAGTAAAAAATTCGGTGTTTTTATGCTAAACCTGTGAAAATCAGGATTAGCCTTGGAAATATTTTGCATGGAAAATAAAATACTTCTATCTTTGTGTCCCTTTTTGGGGGTCGAATATATTTAACAAGCTAAAAATTAAACAGTTACACAGTGGATACTTTAAGCTATAAGACCGTATCGGCTAACAACTCGACTGTAGAAAAGCAATGGGTGATTGTGGATGCCCAAGCAGCAGTATTGGGTAGATTAGCCAGTGAGGTAGCGAAAATCTTAAGAGGAAAGACGAAGCCTAGCTTCACTCCTCATGTGGATTGCGGTGACAATGTCATTGTAATCAACGCAGACAAAGTCAGATTGACTGGTGACAAGTGGGATGCCAAAGTATATGTGCGTCACACAGGTTACCCAGGTGGTCAGCGAATCTCTACACCTAGAATGTTGAAAGACAAATCTTCAGCGATTTTGGTAGAGAAAGCTGTCAGAGGCATGTTGCCAAAAAACAGATTAGGTAGAAAATTGTACGGAAATCTGTACGTGTATGAAGGATCTGAGCATCCACATGCAGCGCAGCAGCCAAAAACCATCACTCTTTAATCGACTAATTCATGGAAATGATCAACAAAATCGGTAGAAGAAAGACCTCTGTAGCCAGAATTTACATGGCTCCGGGAAAAGGCAACATTACCGTAAACAATCAGACACTAGAAGTTTACTTCCCATTTGATTTGCACCAGATTGTAGTAAAGCAGCCTCTTGCGCTAGTAGGGGAAGACGGAAACTACGACATCCAAATCAATGTAGACGGAGGTGGTATCAAAGGACAAGCTGAGGCAGCTAGAATGGCTATCTCCAGAGCTTTGTGCGAATTCAACGAAGAGCATAGAGGTCCATTGAAAAAAGAAGGATTCTTGACTCGTGACCCTAGAATGGTTGAGCGTAAGAAGCCAGGACGTAGAAAAGCAAGAAGAAGATTCCAGTTCTCCAAGCGTTAATCGGATTTATTCTTCAATCAATAGAAAACAATTTTATTCATGTCAAAAATCGAATACAAAGACTTACTGGATGCTGGTGTTCACTTCGGACACTTGACGAGAAAGTGGGATCCCAGAATGGCTCCATATATTTTCATGGAGAAGAACGGAATCCATATTATCGACCTTAACAAAACGCTTGCTTGCCTCGAAGAAGCATCCGCAGCAATCAAGCAAATCGTACGCTCAGGCAAAAAAGTAATGTTTGTCGCTACTAAGAAGCAAGCTAAAGACTTGGTAGCAGAAGAAGCTCGTCGTCTTAACATGCCATACGTAACCGAAAGATGGTTGGGCGGTATGTTGACTAACTTTGCCACTATCCGCAAATCCTTGAAGAAAATGTCTGGCCTTGAGAAAATGATGAAGGAAGACTCTTTCAAGAACATGGCAAAGAAAGAAAGACTGATGGTTTCCCGTCAGAAGGAGAAAATGGAATCAGTATTAGGCGGTATCGCTGACCTAAGCAGACTTCCTGCGGCTCTTTTTGTAGTGGATATCAAAAGAGAACACATTGCGATTGCCGAAGCACAAAAGCTTGGTATCCCTGTTTTTGCATTGGTAGATACAAACTCCAACCCAAATGAGGTGGATTTCCCTATCCCTGCCAATGATGATGCATTCAAGTCAGTAAACTTATTGGTTAAAGCTTTCGGAGCAGCTATCGAAGAAGGTCTTTCTGAGCGTAAGAAAGACAAAGAAGATGCTAAACTTTCTGAAGAGGAAGAAGCAAAAAGAGCTGTTGACGCTGAAACTAAAGAGTAATATCTCACTTGATTTGATATACTAACAAAAATTGAACATCAGGCTTCGGTCGATGTTCAATTTTTTGTTTCTACTCGGCCTTTGAACAGCTTTTTTAAGCAAGGCCATAATTTCCCGACCCTTTTTAGAGGTCGAAACCAAGAATAAAAAATCGTTTAATCATACAAACAGATCACACAATGGCAATTACTGCACAAGAAGTAAACAAACTGAGACAAATGACCGGTGCCGGTATGATGGACTGCAAAAAGGCTTTGACAGAAGCAGAAGGTGACTTCGAAAAAGCTGTAGACATCCTCAGAAAAAAAGGACAAAAAGTATCCGCTTCCAGAGCTGACAGAGAAACCAAAGAAGGCGTAGTGGTAACTAACGTATCTGACAATGGTGCTACTGGTACTATCCTTTCTTTGACTTGCGAAACTGACTTCGTTGCTAAAAATGAAGAATTCGGTGCATTCGCAACTACTCTTTTGAACTTAGCAGTAGAAAAAGGAGCTTCTTCTATCGAAGAAATCATGGCTCTTCCATTCGAAAACATCACTGTAGCTGAGAAAATCGTAGAAATGACCGGTAAAATCGGTGAGAAAATCGAGATCTCTCACTACGAAGTAGTTAAAGCTGAAGCTGTAGTTCCTTACATTCACTCCAACGGTAAATTGGGTGTTTTGGTAGGATTGACCAATACTTCAGGTGCTGATGTAGAAGAAGCAGGTAAAGATGTAGCGATGCAAATTGCTGCTATGAACCCTGTAGCCGTTGACAAAGACGGAGTAGATTCTTCTACTGTAGAGCGTGAAATCGAAGTAGGTAAGGAGCAAGCTAGAGCAGAAGGCAAGCCAGAAGAAATGTTGGAAAAAATTGCTTTGGGTAAATTGAACAAGTTCTACAAAGAGAACACTTTGTTAAGCCAGCAGTTTGTGAAAGACAGCAGCTTGACTATCGCTCAGTACCTAAACAATGTAAGCAAAGGCATGACTGTTTCTGCTTTCAAAAGAATCTCTATCGGATAATTGAATTAACCGATTTAACATAAAAAAAGCTGACTTGAATAGAGTCAGCTTTTTTTGTTCGACTTGCTTTGTCTTACTGTCAAATTACTTCAGCTTGAAACCAAGCCTATAATTGACCATCAGGTAATAGGGCCAATACCCAGAAAAGGAAGACATACTTACCCCTAAGGTATTTCTCCTGCTTTCATTTTTACTTTGCCAATCAAACACAACCTGTGTGACATACCCTAAGCGGGCAAACCTCTCCACACTAATAATTCCTTCCATTTCTCCCTGTTCATTCTGAAACCAGCCACCAAATGAGGATTCTCCCCCATATTGAAAGGAGGGACCAAATCCCAAGCCGACTCTAAAATCCTTTGCGGTTCGAATCACATCATAATTCAATCTAACATCGGTGAAAAGACTGGAGGAAAATGCATTTATGTTTTGACCGTCCAATTGAGGATTCCAAAATCTACCACTTCCATCAAACTCACCTACTACAGTAAAATATGTAAGCGAGGGATTGATAGAAAATCTTTCAGAAGGATAAAAACTCAATTCGTTGATGAAATTAATTGCCCATTGACCCTGATTCCCTTCTATGGAAGGCCCAGCCCCAACTCGATAAATCAACTTATTACCTTTCTCTTCCTGACTAAAAGCCTTAAAAGACAGAAGAGTCATAACCAAGGCTACCAAAATTTTTTTCTGAAACATGAATCTGTAATTTAAATCTTTAGTAAAGGTAACTAATCAAAGATTCTTTTGACATATTAATTCATACTTTTTCTTAGTTATAAAAAACATACACATGTAAACAGTATTTATTTATATTTTATATTCTTTTATTTATATAAAACTCAATTTAAAAACACCCTTAATTTTTTGATTCATCAAGTAAAAATGGTAATTCTGATGCTTTAGGGATTAATTAGATTAGCAACACATATTCAAATAGCAACAACAGTTCTCAACAGGAATTATAATAGAGGCTTAATTCAAGACCTAAACCAAGCTGTGCATTATTCAATTTGTGGTTATAACAATAAAGACTATGTGGACTATGCGGCTTATGTGGTTCAATAATTTTCCCGCAGATCAGCGCGGATTGGATTCGCAAATTAGCACAAATTTTTTATTTAAGAATAATTGAACTCACCGTCCAAAAGGAGCAAATCCTGATTTAATGGGAATAAAAAAAAACGGCTGAGGTTATCCAGCCGTTTCAAATAACTTCAGGTTTTTTATGGCTCTAGAGCTGCCACACCCGGAAGAACTTTCCCCTCCATATGCTCTAACAATGCCCCTCCACCGGTGGATACAAAGGAAACTGATTCTCCATAACCAAATTTATTGACCGCAGCCGCAGAGTCCCCTCCGCCAATCAAAGAGTAAGCTCCATTTTTAGTAGCCTGAGCCACCGCTTCTGCAATTATCATGGGTAAATTGAACAAGTTGTATAAAGAGAACACTTTACTCAGCCAATCTTTTGTAAAAGATAACTCTCAAACCATCGCTAAATACCTTGACGGAGTAAGTAAAGGAACGCCTGTCTCCGCATTCAACCGGATCTCTATCGGGTAATCCCAAACCCAGTTATCTAACAAAAATATAGCTGACATAAAGAGTCAGCCTTATTAATTTTACCTAATTCAATTTAACTTTTTCCCCAAGGGATAAGAAAGTCCAAGGAGGTTACGCATAAAACCATCACCGAAAAGGCTATGATCAGTGAACAATAATACCTCCGAATTCCCAAATTCTATTAATGGATAGTTTATTCGAGTATAAACACCGAAACTTGGTGCTGAAACAGTCGCATAATCTCCTCCAGGGGCTGCACGAAGATGGAGAGTTGAAATCAACAAAACCCCTCCTCCAATCCTTAATGGCTTTTTGGCGATTCTCCACTCAGTCTTCCACATCTTTCCAGCAGAAATCATTGCAGACCAGCGTTTATAGCTATGATAATTCAACTCTGATAATTCATCGTTAGAAAACTTATCAACATACAAACCAATCTGCCATGGATTATCAATAGAAGCAAACCTAAAAACTCCCCCTAATCCTCCTCCAAAAACAGACTCGCCATTTGGAAGGTCTGATTGTACTCCAAAACGGGCTTGCAGGTTGAATGAAGGCAGATTTTGAGAAAATAGACTTCCGACAATCATGAATGCAATTGCTGTAAAAATAACTGTTTTCATTAGATAGTAATTTCAGGAACTAACAAAAACTCAAACTTATTTAGTTTTTCTATTCCATAGGATTTATTTTGATGAGTCTCTGATCCAAAGCCTTTATCCCGAAAAGGATCAATAATAGTACCACACCTATTAAATGTTGCGTTACCATGAACTTGAGATCTTTGCCACCCTCCAATTGTTAACTCTTGAGTTATTTCTGTATTAGTATTCCCCGATTCATCAGTTTTTATTTTAACGACTGCATTGTATTCCTCCTTTCCTGACCAAGGTCTCCTATTAAACACCACAAAAGCCAAATCTACCTGTCGGTTTTGCCAATTATTAACCAAAAAAGATGAAGGACTTGTAATCCATCGCTGGTCCTTCGCTGCCCCTCTAGTAACTTCAGCTTCAAAAAAGGGTCTATTTTCATATGCGCTACCTCCTGGATTAGTCCCTAAAACTACAACAACTGTCATTCGGTCTGGATGAGGCCATGCTCACAAAACTCCGGATCTAAGATTTCAAGGGTATTGGTGAGATCCGTACCGGTGATTTCTTGCCCATGCTCTTGACAGGAACTAATCCCAATCCTACAAAAGAAGATAGATTTTTTCATAAAAGTTTGATTAAAAGATTAAGTAATCAATAATAAGAACCGAAATAAACTAAAACAAATATTTTCGTTGAAAACTTACTTTTATCTTAGTTTTATATCTAATTCTTATTTATTTAAAAAATTTGTTTAGATATTTCAGAATTAAAAACACTACCTGTTCCAAAAATCACTTCTTCTATTTATCCCCCAGCATACGAAAAGGACTAGAATAGTTTAACTATCTCTCCGTTACATAGTATTTCTATAAGGTAATAATTCCGAATTAAATGATTACAAACCCTTCTTGATTCCTCTAGAAGGGTTTTCTTTAGATTCTCATAGAAAAAGGTCCCTGTTTCCAGAGACCTTTTTTCATTTTCACCTTCATAAACAAAAGAAATTAGATGACTATTTTCTATTATCTAAAATCTGGAGTCTTGATTCTATCTTAGGGTTCCAATGCAGCCACACCCGGAAGAACTTTCCCCTCCATATGCTCTAACAATGCCCCTCCACCGGTGGATACAAAGGAAACTGATTCTCCATAACCAAATTTATTGACCGCAGCCGCAGAGTCCCCACCGCCAATCAATGAATAGGCTCCGTTTTTAGTAGCCTGAGCTACTGCTTCTGCAATTGCTTTGGTTCCCTTATCAAAAGAATCCATTTCAAATACGCCCATAGGACCATTCCAAAGAATAGTTTTGGACTTTAATACAGTCTCAGCAAAAAGTTCACGGGTTTTAGGCCCAATATCCAAGCCCATCCATCCATCAGGAATCTCACCACTCCTAGCCATTCCCTGCTCTGCATCATTTGCAAAAGCTTTTGAAATCACTGTGTCGACAGGAAGGATTAAATTCACTCCTTTAGCTTTTGCCTTTTCCATCAATTCCAAGACAAAATCCATCTTGTCTGCCTCCAATAGAGAATCACCAATTGTACCTCCCTGAGCTTTGGCAAATGTATAGGACATGCCTCCACCTATGATCAGGTTGTCTACTTTGTCCAATAAACGCTCAATGATCAAAATCTTATCAGAGATCTTAGCTCCTCCCATTATAGCAGTATATGGGCGCTCTGGATTACCCAATACCATATCTGCATTCTTCAATTCAGATAACATCAAATAACCACAAACTCTGATGTCAAAATACTGGGCTATTACTGCTGTGGAAGCGTGCGCTCTATGGGCTGTACCAAAGGCATCATTCACATAAATATCTCCCAAGTGAGCTAGTTTCTTGGCAAATTCCTCATCACCTTTTTCTTCTTCTTTGTAGAATCGTAGGTTTTCAAGAAGCAATACCTCTCCCCCTTTCAATCCCTCTGCTATATTTTTAGCTTCATCCCCTATGCAATCAGGAGCAAATTTTACGGACCTGCCCAAAGCTTTTTCCAGAGCAACAACAATATGTCTTAATGAAAACTTATCCTCAGGACCAGACTTTGGTCTGCCTAAGTGAGACATCAAAATCACAGCTCCACCATCTTTCAAAATCTTATTTATGGTAGGCACTGCAGCCTGAATTCGGGTATCATCTGTGACATTATTATTATCATCCAAAGGCACATTAAAATCTACCCGGATTAATGCTTTTTTTCCTTCGAAACTGAGGTTATCTACATTCTTGATTCTTGGATTCATAAAATTGAATTGAATTAATTTTCAAAATATCATCAAAATAGGCCTGAATTTATCAAAGTTTCAGGCAAAAAGCGACTTTCTAGAATGATGAATTTGTAAAGTGGACTGTTTTTACTTGGCTGCAGCTCGATTCAGTCTATCGTTAATCGCCTTGCCAAGTCCCTGATCTGGCATTCTTTCAGCCAAAATCAAATCCAAGTCTAGCTCATCCAAAGCTCTCATTGCAGCAAAAAGATTTTGAGCAGCTTCCTTTAAATCCCCTTTTTCACTCAACATCATTTGGGATTCTATTGGCATGTTAGAGAAGATCCGCTGAAGACTAAGAATTCCAATTCGCTTCTTATCATGCTTGTGATCTTGGATCAATTGATCCAAATCTCCAAGAATAAAAGGTTTGCTTGGAGCATAATGACTTTCTAACAAACCCGGTGCAGCTGGATTACTTGAACTGTGGGTTTTAATTTGAACTGACCCGACTAGCGCTTCGATATCCCGAACATCCAATCCACCTAGCCGGTAGATAAATATTTGATCATCTTCTATGCCAACGATCGTACTTTCTAAACCTACTCTACAGGCACCTCCGTCCAAGATATAGGGAATCTGATCACCCAATTGCTTTTGAACATGCTCAGGCCTTGTCGGACTGATATAACCAAATGGATTAGCACTGGGAGCAGCTAAAGGAAATTCCAGGCTTTTTAAAAGTTCCAAAGTTAATGGGTGTGAAGGAATTCGAACAGCAACTCTATCCAAACCCGAAGTGACTAAGTCCGGAACAATGGATTCTCTTGGGAGCAATAAAGTCAAAGGCCCTGGCCAAAACTCATCGGCTAGGATTTTTAATTTCTCAGGAATTTCGAGCACCCATCTTTTGATCTTCTCCATTGAATCAGAGTGTATTATCAAAGGATCAAAGGAGGGTCTTTTTTTAGTTTCAAAAATGGAAGCCACTGCATCGGGATTTAATGCATTTCCTGCTAAGCCATAAACCGTTTCAGTTGGAATACCTACCAGCTTTCCTGCCTCCAATAAGGACTTAGCATGAATAATATCTTTCCCGATTTCAGCCATTTAATTGCAAAAATCGTCAATCCAGGACTTAGCATCTGTATAACCCAAAGACAGAGCCATTTTTAGGTCAGCACAGCCTTCTTCTTTTTCACTCTCACCCAAGGCACTCATTCTGGTTACACCCAAAAGGTAATACGCAGCTCCATTTCTACCATCTAAATTGACGGCATTGGTAAGGGACTCCATGGCACCAATTGGATCATTATTCCCAATTTGAGCTTTACCTCTATTGAAGTAAACTAAAGCTTGGTTGGGGTTCACTTGAAGAGCAGCGTCAAAATCCAAAATAGCGTCTTCATAAGCCTCCATTCCCAAAAGAGCCAATCCTCTATTATAATAAATATCCGTCTGAGAAGGGTCTAAGCCATTTGCCATGTTGTAGTCAGAAACTGCCTCTTTGAAATTCCCCAATTCCAAATTGGAGTTTGCCCGATTAAACCACGGCTTATATGAGCTGGAGTCAACTTCTATTGCTTCGGTAAAAACAGGAATAGCTTCTTGATATTTCTGTTGTTGAAAAAATGCGACTCCCTTGGCGTTGAGGGCAGTTGCATTGGATGGGTTTTGTTCCAGCGCTCGATCGAAATAAGAAATGGCCTCAGCCCAAGCTTGACCATCCATTTTTTCCATTCCAGCCTGCATCAATTCCTCTTCGCTAGGGCTGCAACTAATTAGAATAAAAGCTAAAAAGCCTAGTAAATATAAGTTTCTCACGTGATTCTGATTTAAGGCGCAAAGATAGGGAATCAGGCCTGTTTTTCAGGATTAAAAGCCAATTTAGCTCTATAAATTTCAGGAACTGGGGTAGGTTTCATGGTTTTCATGTCTACCGAAACCATGGTGCAGATACATTTAGCAAATAGGATCTGTTGTCCTGATTTATCATTTCCAACCAAATATTGCTCTAAGACAAAAGAACTATTCCCGATTCTTACACATTTCACGAAAGCCTTAACTTCATCTTCCAAGTGAATGGGCTTGAAATAGTCCATTTCAATCCTAGCAACCACTGTACCTACTTCCATGATATTCCAGCCACATCTGCTATGCAAAAAATCAGCTCTGGAATGCTCAAAATAATTAAAATATACGCCGTTATTGACATGCATGTACCCATCAATATCCGAGAAGCGGATTTGAATTGGGGTAGAAAAATCAAACTCTTTCAAGAGATGATCAATTTCCATATACTCAAAGTAAGATTTCTGATTTACTGGTTTTTTCCAACATTCTCAGGATGGAAGGATTGTATCCGATCATATCCACGACAGAATCAAAAGTAAACCAAGCTAGAGAAACACTTTCATTGCTAATCACCAATTTATCTGTCAGGTCGGCTTCAATCATAAAGCGAACATCATAATGAAAATGCTCTGGTACATGCGGTCTTTCAGGGATGATATGCTTATCAAGGTCAAAAATGCTGTTTTCTACCAGGCGAAGATTTTTCAAACCACTCTCCTCCTCAGCTTCTTTCAGGGCAACCTCCATTAGATTTTCATTCCCATCTGCATGTCCTCCTAACTGCAACCATCTACCTAGCTTTTTGTGAAGCGTCAAAAGGGTATGGGTTCGATCAGGGTTTACGATCCAGGAAGAGGCTGTAAAATGACCAGCCAATCGCTCTCTATTAAAGGCTAATGGATCTTCTGTCAGTTGAATAAAATCCTGAATAAAAGCCGACTCCTCCTCGTAGGGAGTTCGGTATTTTTCGAGTTGTTCTTTAAGTGTTATTCTGTCCATCAGGTAGCATTGAATAATCGATCCATCAATTGGTCGAAGGGTTTCGCATTTTGGTATAGCCTATCCGAATAGACAGTCACCAATAATTTTAGGTAGCTGGGTTGATTGTCAATAGTCACCTTTTCTATGCTGACATTCCCATATAACTGAGAAATCAGCTCATTTTCCGCAGGAGCTTGCAAGGGAGGCTTGAGGTAAAACTTTTCGGTAGACTTCACCTGTTCATTGATTTCCTCTAATTTCCTATCCAAACTCACCTGCTGATATCCCAAAGCTAAGACTCGTCGGGAGAAAGCCAAGAAAAGATTGGAAAAAGATTTTTGCGTCAAAGGGGAATCATAGGTTACCGCAAAGCCATTTGCATAAGGAGATTGGAATATGTGTACTTGAGGACTGGCGTTGATTTGCGATCTTTTGAGATGATAATTTTTATAAATCAAATTCATCAAGGTATTGCCCTCATCTGAGTCCAACCAAGCATCAATTTCCTCCAGATCTTCTGTCTTGACTGCAAAATTCTCCTTGTAGTTAACCGGAGTTTTACCCGATCCTTTAAAGACCTTTCCTAACAAATCATCCAGAAAATTACCCATATTAGTTGATACTCAGAGTTCCGTTTTCGTGCTGGTTTATAACCCCCTCATCGGTAAGCTTTCTCAATAGTTCCAATGTAAATTCACTGGCAGAAATCCTCAGGCTTTCCAATAAACCACTCTGAGATAACTCCCCATTACTCCTCAAAGTTTCGATTATTTGTTTTTTAAGCTTTTTCTCGACCCAATCAGGGTCCTCCTTTTTCTTATTTTCTACACACCAATCACAAACTCCGCAGTTAGCATCGCTCTTTTCACCAAAATATTCCTGGATGAATTGTGTTCGGCAAATCACCTCTTGATGGGCGTATGCAACCATACTTTTGGCTTTTTCCAAGGTCAACTCCCTGCGTAAGGATATTCTTTTCGTATTCAATGGCAACTTGGCCGCATCGTATCTGGAGGTGATGAAAGTAATCTGAGGCTTATCCTTTCTCTTCTCATAATCCACCACTTCCATTTGACCTAATTGCTCCAAGGATTTAATGATCTTAGCTTCTGAGGTTTCCAGTGCCTTGGCAAGTTTGGACTCATTGATCTTCATGTATTCAGAAAAGAGATTACCCCCATAAGTACGCAACAATAGTTTAATCACAGGATCTAGAGAGGCATGGGCAATCTGTATTTCGTACAACTGCTGAGGACCTACTAAAAAATGGATTTTTGAGGGGCTATAATAGCTTTCGCTTAAACCTATAAAGCCCTCCTCTTCCAGAACTTTTAAAGCATAAAAAGTCTCCAAAACTCCGAGATTATAGGTGTTTGCAAACTCACCCCATTCAAAATCAAAGCTACTCAACATGTTACTCCCAACAGCAATTCGAAAGTAGTTAGCCAGACATTGATATACTTTCCTCACGAAGTCAATGGGAGGGTAAACCAAAGCTGCCCTGCCTAGGACATTTTCAAAATCCGCCTCATTGCTAAGTAAGACAGCATAAGCTTTTTTTCTATCCCGGCCTGCTCTGCCAGCCTCTTGGTAATAATTTTCAAGATTTTCCGGCAAGTCTGAATGGATCACTACTCGAACATCCGGCTTGTCAATCCCCATTCCAAATGCATTGGTACTGACCATGACTCTTACTTGATTCTTCATCCAAAGCTCCTGCTGCTTGCTCCGATCAGCCATGGACATTCCTGCATGATAAGCTCCCGCCTTGATTCCCAATTGATTCAATGCTTTCGCAATTTGATGGGTAGCCTGACGATTTCTAACATACCAAATTGCTGAGCCAGAAACCCGGTTCAATATTTCACAACCCTTTTCAAGCTTATTCTCCACCAAGCGCACGCTGTAACTCAGGTTTTCCCTAGCAAAACTTTGCCTGAAAATTTCTGGGTTTTTCATCTCCAGCTTTTCTAAAATATCTGCCTCAACTTGCGGAGTGGCAGAAGCCGTCAAAGCCAAAACTGAAATACTCGGATGATATTTTCGAATTTCAGCGATTTCCAGATATGGAGGTCTAAAATCATATCCCCATTGGGAAATGCAATGGGCTTCATCTACTGCAATGAGATTGATATTCATTTGTCGAAACCGCTCTATGAAAAGCTCTGACTTCAATCTTTCCGGAGAAACAAATAGAAATTTATAATTGCCATGGATGCAATTGTCCAAGGTTCGGTCTATCTCCCGATAACTCATTCCTGAAAAAATCGCGGCAGCCAACACCCCTCGTTTTTTCAATTGGTCCACTTGATCCTTCATCAAGGCGATCAATGGACTTACAACCAGGCAAACTCCGTCTTTTACCAGCCCAGGCACTTGATAACAAAGAGATTTTCCTCCTCCAGTGGGCATCAAAGCAAGTGTATCTTTTCCGTCAAGAACAGAAAAAACAACCTCTTTCTGGACAGGCCTGAAATCATCCCATCCAAAAACCTGCTTTAATATTTCCTGCGCCCGGTTTTCCACTTACCAAGTAGGTTTTTCTTTGCTTAAAAATGATGAAATACCTTTGACACAGTCTTCATGAGCTCTTGCTTTGGCATTGATTTCCGCCGCATGCTTTAGAGACTGATTTCTTTCCTTTTGATTTAAACTTCTCAAAAGTTTCTTGGTCTCCATCATAGAATTGGCCGAATTATGTGTAATCAGCTTGGCTGCATGATCTAAAACCACCTGATCCAAATGCTCTGCAGGAGTCACCTGGGTAATCAAACCAAGACTAGCTGCCCTCTCTGCAGAAATCAAATCCCCAGAAAGTAATAATTCCTGAGTTTTAGCCGCCCCGATTTGTTCTTGTAGAAATACAGAAACCAAAGCAGGTACAAAACCGATTCTTACCTCCGTGTAGCCGAATAATGCGTCAGGCGCAGAAAAGGCAAAATCGCAAACTGTAACTAAGCCACAGCCTCCTGCCAATGCATGCCCCTGAACTTGTGCTATAATGATTTTAGGAAAGTTGTAAATGAGATCGAAGAGCTCCATTAAGTTTTCGCTGTCTTGCAGATTCTCTTCTTCAGAGTAATTCTGCATAGACTGCAAATAACTTAAGTCTGCGCCAGCACAAAAGGCTTTTCCTTCAGCCTTAATCCTAACTACTTTGACCGCCGGATCATGCTCCATATTGACTAATGCCGATTTCATAGCTTGAATCAATTCTGGGCTCATGGCATTTCGCTTTTCAGGCCGATTCAGTGTGATTGTCCCTAATCTATTTTCAATATGTGTTAATACTGCTTTATCCATTTTTTTGGGTTTTCTATTCTGTGCAATCAAGTTAGGCGGAGATTCAGGGAAAGTCAAAAAGGTAGTTAAAAAAGAATTCTGACAGAGGAATTCCCAATTTCTAAAGGTGCATTTTTTTCTTGCTCGATCCATTTATTTTCCTTCCAATATTCCACTTTAGAAAAAGAAGCATATCCATGCTCAATCATTCCCCTTTCAACATCAATTAAAAGCTCCAGTTCTGGAAAGAATAAGAGATTCTTTTCGAGGCTGAAGGCTTGCAGAGACTCAGGCCACTTCCCCCAGCCATTCAAAATTCTATTTGGCTTGATTTTGAAATCCAATTCCTCCACTCCTACTCCTTGATTCCAAGATTTCAATTGCTTCCCATCCCAATAATCCAATGCGAAACCTTTATTTCCGGAGTAAATAATCAGCTGAGAATTAGATTTGATCAAGGAATTTATAACCCGATTACCTGCCCATAAAAATGTTAGGAAACAAGCTATATAAACTAGCCTCTTTTTTGGAAACAAATCCCAGCTAGCCCATATCAACAAAAGGCTCCAAACACAAAACATGGTGAGAGGAAATATGGTCAACTCATCCAGTTTTGTGACTGGAAGATTTTTGAAAAGATTCAAAATCCATAGCTCCAGTTGAAAAAGTGAATTCAGTACCCAACCCAAAAAGTCACTCAATAGCGGAATCCAACCTAGAATTAGAAAGGGAATCCCGATTTGCATGATCAGAAAAGTTAGAGGTATAATCAGAAGATTTGCCGGTAAAAACCAAAGGGGAAAGTTATGAAAATAAAAGACCGTCAAAGGGAAGGTAGCAAGTTGAGCAGCAATCGAAACAGCTGCCAGTTGCCATAAATATTCAATCCAAGGAGAAGTGGGTAGCCACAATCTGGTAATCATGGGTTGCAATAAAACGATCCCTGCCACAGCAACATAAGAAAGCTGAAATCCAACTTCAAAAATTACCTCAGGATCAATTGCTATCATTAAGATGGCCGAAAATGCAAGAACATTAAAAATTGAAGGTTTTCTGTCTCTCATTTGTCCCAAGGTAATCAGGGTAAACATAACAGAAGCCCTAACGACAGAAGGTGAAAAACCCGTAATCATTGCATAATGCCAAATGATGATTACCACCGCAATCAGATATACTTTGAGCTTCCATTCTTTTAGCTTGAATGGCTTTACCAGAAATAAGAAGACCGAGACTAAAATACCAACATGCAATCCTGAAACAGCCAATACATGCATAACTCCTGCATCTGCAAATTCAGCTCTGATATTTTTATCCAAGGAATCTTTCTGTCCCAAAAGCAAAGCCTTTGCAACTTTTTGAGCCTGTGGATCAGCTAATTTTGATTGAATCAAATTCGCCAATCCTTGCCTCCAATGAATAGGAGAAAACCAAGTATTTGAAGTTGGATGATTATCATCTATCAACTTCAAACCTCCCGGATGAAATAGAGTGTAATTAATTTCCTTTTTCTGAAGAAAGGCTTTGTAGTCGAATTCTCCAGGATTCTTTGGACCCTGAACAAGTTCTGGGGCTTTATCAATGAGCAGGATACTCTCTGGAATCAATGAAATCGAATCCTGATGATAGAGCAGAATTTTTTCTTTTGAATTGATCCATTTTCCATCTCGTTGGTAGGCATAAACTTGTAATAAGTTTTGTTGGGATCTGGGCTTTTCGATGTCAAACTGTAAAGTTTTTGCTATCAAAGGAGTACCGAGTATAGGTTGCTCAGTGCTTGGCTTTTGATGAAGTTGGACTACAAAAACTCCTGCCAGAAATAGTTGGGCGTATGCTAGTGGCGCTATCCAAATCCGATTTTTGAAAAATAATATTGCCAGGACATACAAAATCCAAAGTATCCCTAAGACTCCTCCAACCCAAATTGGCTGAAAATCAAAATCCCTATTTGCCAGACCTATCCCTAGAAGAAAAAATATCAAATACCTCAAAAAAGGGAATTCTGAAAATCTCATACTCTAAAAATTAACTCTTAAGTTAAAGAATTTACAGCAAAAAAATAGCTCCGCAAAGGAGCTAAAATTAAAGAGTGGAGAAATTAGAATCTATACCCTAGGCTAAACCCTCCATTAAGTTCAATTCTAGTAAAGCGATCAGCCACTTCGTCACTAAATCCACGAGCAATACTAACATAAGGTCCAAAAGCAAAATGCTCAGACACTTCCCATTTGTATCCAGCGCCTGCACCTAGCATGAACGAATTCATATTTGTGACCCTTACGCCCCCATCAGAAGGTTCTTCAAATTCACCAAAGCGTAATTTTGCCAAGGGGTAAATAAAGAACCTGCCATTCAGATTATTACCAAAATAAAAATTCATGGCCGCCTGAATGGAATTGGTTTTGTAATTTTTGCCCTGTCCTTCGGAATTATATCCAAAGCGATCATTGAACATGATTTGTAAGTCCAAAGCATGGTCATCAGAAATAAACTTTTCATATCCAACTTCAATGGAACCCAGCGTAATCAAATTTAGGAAATTGACCTTGACCTCATTGGAATAGACTGTTCTGCTTCCTATACCGGAACTGCTGGAGATTACTTGCTGAGCCTCAGCATTGAGTGCTAAAAAGGCTGTAAATAGTATCCCAAATAATATCTTTCTCATATTTCTTATATTAAAATTCAATTAAAATTTAAGCCAGCTCCATCTTAAAGTGTTGGATCTTACATTCTTCAAACATATCGCCAACCTTCTTAAAACCAAACTTTGCATACAAGGGGACTGCTGAAAGTTGAGCATGGAGATATCTGATTTTCCCCTTAGCTTCCTCATTCACCATCAGATCCCTTAAAACTGCTGAGACCAATGCTTGCCCAACTCCCTTGCCTCTGGCATCTTGTAAAACAGCAAATCTCTCCAATTTAATTCCATAGGGAGTAAACCTATACCTTGCCGTCCCTACTGCTTTTCCATTCAAAGAAGCCAGAAAGTGGGTAGCCTCATCTTCAAATTGATCGTATTCATCTTCCGGATTGACTCCCTGCTCTATAACGAAAACTGTATGTCTTATGTTGAGAGCGAGATCCATCCCGGCTTTACCGGTCACTTTTTCTACCAGGAGACTCATTTTTAATCTGATCTTTTTCTGCTTGATTTTTTTCGTAAGCTTCGATAATGGCTTTCACCAATTTATGCCTTATCACGTCTTTCCCACTCAGATTGACAATACCGATTCCCTTGACGTCTTTCAGGATTCGTAAAGCCTCAGACAATCCTGATTTCTGCCTTACAGGTAAGTCTACTTGTGTTTGATCCCCTGTAATAATCACCTTTGAATTAGGCCCCATACGGGTTAAGAACATCTTAATTTGCTCGGATGTGGTATTCTGAGCTTCATCCAGCAAGACAAATGCGTCATGGAGGGTTCTTCCTCTCATATATGCTAATGGGGCAATTTCGATCACTCTTGTTTCCTGATAATATTTCAGTTTTTCCGGTGGCACCATATCCTGAAGGGCATCGTAAATCGGCCTAAGATATGGATCCAGCTTTTCCTGTAGATCTCCGGGCAAAAAACCTAGATTTTCTCCAGCTTCCACAGCGGGACGGGTGATGATTATTCTTTTAACTTCCCTATTCTTTAAAGCCCTTACAGCAAGAGCGACGGCTATGTAAGTTTTGCCGGTTCCTGCCGGACCCAAAGCAAATACCAGATCATTTTTAACAGCCGCTTCTACGAGTTTTCGCTGATTGGGAGATTTAGGCTTGATGACTAAGCCTTTATTTCCAAAGACTATCACCTGATCTCTATTGGCTTCTTCAAAAGGCACACCTTCGACGTCAAGATAGTCTTTGACATTTTCCGGAGTCAAATGACCAAATCTATCTACATGCTCTAGTAATAAATTGATCAGGTTGTTAATCCTCAGAATTTCAGGCGCTCCCCCTTGGATACGGATTTCATTTCCGCGGGAAATTATTTTGGATTGAGGAAATGCTTGCGCCAGTTGGCGGATGTTTTCATTAGCTTGGCCTAAAAACTCGGCCAGTGGCACATTTTCCAGTGTAATTACTTTTTCTACCAAACTTTTTCTTTGATTAAATATGCTTGAGAGGGTACCGATAAAATTTCTATTTTTGTCCCTACCCCCACTAACAAAAGTACATAATTTTAATTGACTTGCTTCTATGGCATTAGTGACATTCCTCTCAGATTTTGGGGATAAAGATTATTACGTTCCTTCGGTTAAAGCCAAAATGCTGGCTATAAATCCGCAATTGAATATTATCGACATCTCTCATAATATTGACACCTTTGATTTGGCGCATGCTGCCTTTATTTTGAAGGCTACTTTTCGGGATTTCCCAAAAGGTACCGTTCATTTAGTGGCTATCAATACAACCGGAAACATGACACAAGGTTATATCGGCGTCAAATTGGAAGAGCATATTTTTATCGGACCGAATAATGGAATCTTAAGCTTATTGGCTGATCATGATCCTGGGATCATGGTTCAGTTTGCAGATATACACCTGAAAGACACCTCCTTCCCAACCAAGGATATTCTAGCTCCAATTGCTGCAAAAGTTGCCTCAGGGGCTGCAATTCACGACTTCGGTGGACCATTGTCAAACTTCAGAAAGTTGATGCCTCGCAATCCAAAAGCCACGAGAGAGCAAATCATCGGGCATGTCATGCGAGTGGATCGTTATGGAAATTTGATCACCAACATACCGAAAGATATTTTCGAGAAACTCAATCCAGGAAGCTTTACCATAGAATTTGGAAGAGAAAGCTTGGACAGATTACACAAAGGTTGTGATCAGGTCGAACCTGGTGATTGCTTTGCATTCTTCAATAGCTTGGACCTTTTGGAAATAGGGATAAACCATGGTCATGGAGGGAATTTACTGGGATTGAAATTTGAGAGTGTAGTGTATATTAATTTCAACCCATAAGTCATGTTGATTCGTGTAGTAAGGATGACTTTTCAGGAGGACAAGGTTGAAGCCTTTTTGGAAAATTTTGAAAGTCATAAAAAAAGTATTCGAAAATTTCCCGGTTGCAGACATTTGGAACTATGGCGCGATGAAAATAAAAAAAATATTTTCATGACCTATTCGCATTGGGAGAGTGAATCAGCCCTAAATCAATACCGTGATTCTGAGTTATTTAAATCAGTATGGACTTTTACAAAAAGCCTCTTTTCTGACAAGCCTGTAGCATTTAGCTCAAAAAAATTACAGGAAGTACCTGAATAGGGTTGTAGGAAAAAAAATTTGTACTCATATTTGCATCCCGTTCAGCAAGGGACGGAGAAATTGAAATGCCCAGGTGGCGGACCTGTCCGCCGAAATTGAAAACAGAAATGATTTCAAAATAAACTTGGGAACAAAATTTCCGCTTAAAAGCACCATGCCCAGGTGGCGGAATTGGTAGACGCGTTGGTCTCAAACACCAATGAGGTTACACTCGTGCCGGTTCGACTCCGGCCCTGGGTACATTGTAAAAGCTCGCAGAAATGCGGGCTTTTTTGTTTTTTGGCTAAAGCCAGTAAACTCTTGTGGAAATATTTATAAGCGGGCTAAAGCGCCGCTCCTATTTTTATTCATTCTTCAAAAACAATCTAGAACAGGCTAGAGTACCTCTCCTACTTTTTTGTTTCAAACCTCGACAACAATCAAAGAGGATGGGGAAAATTACCACCAGCTTCAGCTGGTGGCTCTAGAATAAATTTATCGATTTGGGCTTTAGCCCAATCCTATTGGAAATTTCGGCTAAAGCCAATACAAAATCATCTAGCCTTACCAATTGAACGGGCTAAAGCACCGTTCCTATTCTTTTATCTATTCTCCAAGATAACCTAAAATCTGAAAGAATTACCGCCAGCTTTAGCTGGTGGGTCAAGAAGAAAATCAACCAGAAAATTTTTCAAATCCATACTTATTCAAAAACTCATCATATTCATCTTTAAAGGATTTTTTGGCATGATGAATCTCTTGATTTGAAATATAATTTCGCACCTTTTCAACAATAGATTCTGATACTGAAACAGCAAAATATTCATCTTGCCATTCAAACCTCTCTTTGATCAAATTATTTTTATTTATCCAAAAAGAAGACTCACCTTTTATCAGTTGCATAACCTTTTGAATGGTTTGGTCGATGCCTAGGGAAATCAAACAATGGCAATGATCTTTGTGACCGCTTACTCTGTCAATGAAAATCCCCTTCTTTTTACAGTTTTGGCGTATATGGTCCCATACAGCTAACCTGGTTTCAAGATTATTCAAAAATGGGAATCTATTTTTGGTAGTAAAAACGAAATGAATGTAAACTTTGATATAAGGCATAAAAATAGATTTTCACCTAATTTAATAAGAGAATAAAAAATAAACTAACATTTTTTGGCTAAAGCCTCACATACAATCAAAAAGAATAAAAAAAAAATACCACCAGCTTTAGCTGGTGGCTCTAGAATAAAATTTATAGTAGTTGGGCTTTAACCCAGGCCTTAGCCTGTAAAATAAGCTTCCAACTCACTCATCATCGCTTCTTTCTCCTGAAGATCACGAATGATTTTGCCTTTTTCTAACAACACAATCCGATCACAAATCTCTGTCACATGATTCAAATCGTGAGATGAAATCAAGAAAGTGGTTCGGCTATCTTCTTTTTCTTTCAGGATCAATTTCTTCAATCTAATCTGTGAACTTGGATCCAAATTTTCAAAGGGTTCATCCAAAAAGACCACCTCAGGGTTACCCATCAAAGCAGCTGCTATACCCACCTTTTTCAGATTACCCTTCGAAAGGTCTCGGATATATTTCTTTTTGCCCCGGATTTCATCATTGAAGAGCTCGGAGAATTTCCCCAAATGAACTTCCAAGTCAGCCTCTGACATCCCGTAAATCTTTCTCAAAGTCTGAAAATATTCATCCGGCGTCAAATAAGCCAAGAGCATATGTTCGTCTAAATAAGCTCCAGTAAATTTCTTCCACTCCTCATCCTGATTGACCTGATGTCCATTGATAATCACAGTTCCATCCGTAGGCCTCACTAAGTCAAGCATAATTCTAAAAAGGGTGGTTTTACCTGCACCATTATTACCTACCAAACCAAAACACTCAGACGTTGAGATATCTAAAGTTTCTACATCTAATACTACTGCTTCTTTGTACTGTTTTTTGAGATTTTTGACACTGATCATAATTCCTGTCTAAATGAAGATGAGATTTCGTATTTATTTTGCATGACACGCTGCACATTCAGTTTTGCCAAGGGTTTGAAGAAAATGATTCCCAAAATCCCACAAACTGACAAAGCAATCAGGCCAGCATAATCACTTACTAAAAAAGAGAAGGGTAAGTAAATCAAATAAGGTAAAACCATCATTGGAATCACCATCAACCATTGAGCGGCACCTACTCCTTCGTAATTAAACATGGCTCCTTTATTCAGATCCATAGGCTTTGGCTTCCATAATGCCAGATAAATAATGGCATGAACCAAAATACCCACATTGAAAAGGAAGGTAGCAAAGTGAACGGCAAGGATTTGCCAACCAAAATATACATAGGGTACAGAAGCAAGGAAGCAAACCACAGAAACAGAAATAAAGAGCAAATATTTCCCACGGATCAATTCCTCCACACCTCCTCTTCTATTGAGGAAGAAATCAAAATTACCTGAATTCCAACTCAGGAATAATTGCCCATACTGTATCATAAATATCCCAGTGATAAAGACTCCCACAAAAATGAATATCGTGGAAACACCCTCATCAGAGGCGTAAACTGGATTGGTATAAAAAATCAACCCATACAATAAAAAGAATCCGGAAAGCATCAGATAAGTCCGGCTTTTCTTATGTCGAATGATCAGTTTCCACTCTAGATTGGCCATTTCACCTGCCAATCCAAATCTGGAAAAGAAACCAATTGATTGATCGGTAAATCTTACATTCTCCTCAGCAGATAAATCTTCCAAATAGGCATTGTTGAAATAGTATTTAAAACAAAGCCAATAGCTCGCAACAAAAAGGAAAGCCAAGACAATTACCGGGATTGGAGTCGCTTCAGATAAATCAAACACAGGCTTCATGATCTCACCCAAGTTAAACCAGCCCATATAGCTAGAGCCTGAACCTAAAAACAACACGGCTACTACGATGAGTAATCCTATGGTGGAATCCTCAAATCGCTGCTTGAACCAAAGCATAAACCAATGCAAAATCCAGCTGGTCAATACAATAGAACCAATCCAGCCAATTAACCCAATTGCACCTGAGACTGGTAAGATTACTTGAACTCCAAAGGGTAAAAACAACAACAGTGCAATGATATTAATTGGGGAAATAAAAGACCGAAGCAAGAGTATATGCATAATCTTGGATTTCCCTATGGGAAGATGAAGCAGGCTCTCTAACTCCACAACCGGTAATTGCTGAATAAAGTACCGGTACATAAATTCCATTAAAAAGAAATAAATAAGGTAGCTATTGAGCACAGTCAACGGGTCCTGCCCCTCTGCTAATTTCTCAATAATCGTCTTCAGTAATAAACCTGCTCCAACTACATAGAACAAGAGCAGCAAGACCACGAATCCTAGAAAAATATTGGTCAAGACACTCTTGGCAAAGGAGGTCGACCTGACACTTTTCAGATATTGCAATCGAATCAATTCAAAAAACATCGGTAAATGGTTAGGGTTAAAATTTTAACTTGCCTGAAATTATCAATAAAGCTGAAAAAAACAGTCTTTTAAAAATAGAGAAATCGGACAAATGAAGAATACTATACAGGAATTAAGATTTTTCGAGGCGGTAGAAGCAAGAAGGTCGGTCAGGATTTTTGATCAGGAAAGTGAATTTGACCATGACATAGTCAGACATTGCCTAGAAGCAGCTATTCTGTCACCCAATAGCTCCAATCTTCAGCTTTATCAGTTTGTAAGAGTTCCTGAATCTTCCCCTCTCAAAGATCCTTTGGCTCAACTTTGTATGCGCCAGAAAGCCGCTACCACGGCAAGAGAATTGGTTGTCATCATCACACGAAGAGACCTTTGGAAATCCAGAGCAAAAGCTAACTATGATTTCATCCTAAATTCTCAGCAGAACCAATCTGAAAATAAAGTAAAACAGGCCGGAAATTATTACAAAAACCTAATTCCAAAACTATTTGGGAAATATCCTGGCTGGTCCTTACTCAAGAAGCTCATCGCTTGGTGGGTAGGAATGCGCAGACCCATGGTTCGGGAAGTAGGAGAAACTGAAGTTCGGATATCCGTTCATAAAAGTGCTGCCTTGGCGTCTATGACTTTTATGTTAGGTATGAAAGCTGCAGGATATGATACCTGTCCTATGGAGGGCTTCGACTCCAAACGTGTGAAAAAGCTACTTGATCTTCCAGATGCAGCTGAAATTTGTATGATTATAGGCTGTGGAAAAGGCCTTCCAGAAGGGATTTATGGCCCGAGATTCCGGGTACCTAGCTCAGAGCTGATTGTAGAGAAATAAAACTAGAAGACGATAGTATGTGTCAGTCCGAGCGGAGTCGAGGACCCTTCGACTCCACTCTAACTGACAGAGTTTAGCCTCGATTAAGGATTTAACCTTCCCAAAATCTCTTTGGCTTGATGCCACTTTAATCTAGGGCCGAACTGACTTACAATCTGAGAACTTGCCATAGAGGCTAATTTTCCGCTGGATGCGTAGCTGTGCCCATTAGTGATTCCATACAAAAAGGCCCCGGCAAACATATCCCCAGCACCATTTGAATCAATCGCCGTAGTCTTGTAAGGCTCGATATCGATAAAGGTATCCCCATCAAAGATCATCGCACCGTTTTTACCCTGCGTGATGACAAAATGCTTAGCTGACTTTTTCATTTCCTCTCTTGCTTCCATCAGGTTATCCTTACCTGTGTAAAGCATGGCTTCTTCCTCATTGGCAAAAAGGAGATCAACACTTGGCCCGATCACATCATCAAAATTATCTTTGAAATACTTCACCATGGCAGGATCAGAAAAGGTCAAAGCCACTTTGGTGCCGGCTTCTTCTGCAACCTTTTTGGCATGCATCATGGCTTCTTTCCCATTGGGTGAGGTCACCAGATATCCTTCGATAAATAGATATTTGGATTCCCGAATCGCCGAATCATTGATGTCATTGGTTGAAAAATTCTGAGTAATTCCCAAAAAAGTATTCATGGTCCGTTCAGAATCTTCAGTTACCATCACCAAGCATTTTCCGGTCACGCCAGCCTCCAATTTGTCCTCTGACAAAGCAATCTCTACTCCGGAGTCAATTAAATCCTTCAAATAAAAAAGCCCCAATTCATCAGCTGCTACTCGGAAATTATAATAAGATTTTCCTCCAAATTGGCTAACTGCTACGACTGTATTGGCAGCAGAACCTCCGGCTTGCTTTTTTGCTTCTGCATGATTGATCACTTTCATCAAGTGGTTTTGACGCTCTTCATCCACCAAAGTCATCAAGCCTTTTTCTACGCTATTATCTGTAAAAAACTGATCTGTTACTTTAAATTCAATATCTACTAGGGCATTTCCAATGCCAGTTACATCGTATTTTTTCATTTATAATTAGTTGGTAAGTTGTAATGTTTAAAGGTTATAATGTTGGTTTAATTCATTATTCGATATTAAAACCTCAAGTCCTAAAGATAACGATTGAGGTTCTCACAAGCCTCGTAATTTGTAAATCGTATTTTCAAGGAAGACAAGGCTTCGACTCCCTGACTAGCCGTCAGACAGGCGCTCAGCCTGACATTCGACTCCCTGACTTGACGTCAGGCAGGCGCTCAGCCTGACATTCGATAATCATACTTTTCAAGCTTAAGCTGAAAATCTGAATTGAAGTTCAAGGAAACCTCGTAAATCGTATTTCTTAAATCTTTTTTCAAAGTAGAAAAGGCTTCGACTCCGCTCAGCCTGACATCGGTCATCAGACATCCAGCATCGGACTTTTTTTCAATCAAATATAGGATGTCTCTCAAATGGCTTTTCTCTGTCAAACAAGTATCTATAAGTGTGATGTGTTTTGTATATATCCGCTAATAGTTGCTCGCAAACACGCATCATTTTTGGATTAAAATCTCCTATCCAATTCATCTCTATGGTTTTATACGGGAAGGAAGCTTTTCCACTCATTTTATCATAGCTGATAATCATCGCGCTTTCAACACCTTTGCCTTGATGTTCTGGCACTACACCAAAGACCAAACCCAACATTTTATTAGGCGGAGAAAAGGTTTTATACCAAAGAAACTTCAGCTTACCAAGCAAGTCCATTTTTCCATTCACATGCTTGAAAATCTGATTGATTTCAGGGATTTGGATAAAGAAACCGACAGGTTCTTCCTTGTAAAAAGCAAAGTAGATTAATCTTGGATCAATGATTGGTTTCATTTTTCCAAACATCAACTGAGCCTCTTTCAATGCAATAGATTTCCCCATATGGCGAGCCCAAGCTTTGTTGTAGACCGTCATAAAGTACTCGGGGGCTTTCTCTTGGAGTTCCTTTCCTTTGATATACCGGAAGCTGTAATCAGGGTTTGCAATGACCTGATTGGCTCGTTTGATCATTTTTTCATCAAAACCCACATTCTGAACAGGTCGCATATAGGTGAATTGCTTGAAATAAAGCTTAAACCCATAATCTTCGAAAAACTTCTGATAATAGCTGAAATTCCAAGGCATATTGTAATTAGGCTCAGAAAAGCCATCTATCAACAATCCCCACCATTTGTCCCGCTCTCCAAAGTTGATAGGTCCATCCATCGCCTCCATCCCTTCGCTTTGAAGCCATTCTTTGGCTGTATCAAACAACAAAAAAGCCGCATTCTGATCTTCTATGCATTCGAAAAAACCTACTCCACCCGTGGGTTGCTTTTCTTTCATTTTGGGATTAATAAATGCCGCTATTCTCCCAATGGTCTGACCTTTTTCGTCTTTTAGCAACCAGCGTTTCGCTTTGGCTCCATTTCTAAAAAGTTTATTTGTTTCCGGGTGAAAAAGCCCTTCAATATCCTTATCAAGCGGACGAATCCAGTTTTTTTCATGCTTATAAAGCCGCACCGCCATTTCGATAAACTCTTTCTGATGGGTAGGTGTGGTGACTTCGATCAGTTTCATGGAGAAAATTTTAATCGGCTAAATTAACCCATGATCCGCAAACGGCAAAAATTAACGTTTCGGAGCCAAATTAGGATAGTCAGTGATGATGCCATCGACCCCTAAATCCAGAAGCTTATTCATTTCCTCGGTGTTATTAACCGTCCAAGGAATTACCTTCATTCCTTTATGATGAAAAAAAGCAATAATCTCAGCATTCAAATTTCTGAAATGGGGAGAAAAAATATCGGGAACAAATCCCAATTCCTTCAAATCTTCTTGATATGTAGCAGCATTTTCTACCAGCATCGCAAGAGGCACCTCTGGGTGGTTTTCGTGAATATATTGTAGAACTCTAAAATCAAAAGATTGGATATTGACTCTTTCCCAACCCAACTTTTCAGCGATCAGCTTCACCACCTTATCAGAAAACTCTGGAACTTCAGGATGATAGATTCCATCTCCATCGGGACTACTTTTGATTTCAATATTATAACGAGGCTGAGGAAGCCCCATATCGCTTGCATACTTTTCTGCTACTGCAAAGACATCTTCTAAAAGTGGTTTGGTAGCAAAAAACTTGACCTGCTGGGGATAGCCCGGGTGAAATTTGGAACCACAGTCATAAGCCAAGATCTCCTGATAAGTCAACTGATAAATATTAAAGGAATGATCTCCCGATGCGATATGATTTCCTTCTGAATCAAGACAGATCAGCGGATTCATAAAAGGTTCATGTGAGAGGATCACTTGTCCATCCTTCGTAATCGCCAAATCCAATTCCAATGTGGTCACGCCCAAATCCAAAGCTTTGGTCATCGCAGGGATGGTGTTTTCAGGCATTAATCCTCTCGTGCCTCTATGGCCTTGCAGATCATAAGAGTATTGAGCAGAAACAGACATGGGTAAAAATGCAAATAGGTAAAGGAACAAGTTCTTCATATTTAAAAATAAGGTCTTTTTGCTAGAAGATTAGAAAAACCTTTTTAAGAAATTGTCAAAAAAATGCTGCTTCAGGAGAAGCAGCATAACCGATTATCTCTTGCCATTAATTAATTCGCCCTTAAAAATGAGCCATTCATATTGTATCTGGAATTAAATATACTTTGATGTGCTGATTGCAGAGCATCTGGCGAAGAGCTAGGACTCCATTGATCTTGGAATGTTAAACCTTGAGAATTGGGGCCGGAATACAATGAATTCGAATAATATTCTTGCTGGTCAATAATTTCTCCATCATAACTGTAAAAATACCACAAACCAACACGATCAGAACCATACAACCTTCCTTCTGCTAAAACCTTATCTGATTTCGGAAAATAAAAGTACCAGTCGCCTTTGGGGATTCCTGTGGAATATCTTCCCTTGGCCACCATATGCCCTTCCAAATCATAGAAGACCCTAATTCCAGAGCCTTTTTTTAAATTTCCTCCCTTTAATTCCTTGTCTCCTGCTTTGAATGTCCCAACAGAGACTAATTTCCCGTCTTCAAAAATTTCAATTTGAGAGATTTCACCAGATTCATCAGTAAGAACCCATTCTCCTTCTTTTAATCCCAGCAGATAACTGCCTTTTCTGTAAAATCCAGGCATATAATCTAATTGCTCTACCCATTCGCCTTCTTGTCTGCCATTTTTAAAATTTCCTTGAACAACCAGTTTCCCAATTTCATTAAATTCCTCCCAAGCCCCATCTATCTTTCCTTCCGAAAAAGTACCATGAGCCTTCATTATGCCATTTTTGTGGAATTCCCGGAAATCACCATGCGGTTTTCCCTCCTTAAAAAAGGTAAGATATTTTATCTCTCCTGAAGGATAATTTTCTTGAAAAAAGCCATTTGGAAGATCTGATTTGAAATGAATCTGAAACAATATTCTTTCTTGAGAAAATTTATCCTCGAAAACCTCCTGGTCTGCTTGTAATAAACTGGGCTGAGGAAAATCAAAAGGGTCGTCTGGGATATACACTTTCCAGAGACCTTCCTTTTTGTCATCAACTATCTTTCCTACCCCCAACAAATTAGTATTCCCAAAATAGAAATAGTTTACCCCTGTTGAATCTGGAGTAGAAAAAAGAAAAAAAATTGTTGTAATAAATGAAAACATAATTTTAAGTTACTTTAAAAGACTATTAAAAATAGCACTTTCAAAACAAACCTCCAATTTTAATCACATTCTGAATTTCAATCAATTACATCCGCATACAGATCAAACTCCGTCGCCTCAGTTACTTTGGCATTGACAAAGTCACCTACTCTACAATAATGCTTGGAAGCGTCTATCAGTACTTCATTATCTACCTCCACAGAGTCAAATTCTGTTCGGCCTACAAAGTAACCTCCTTCTTTTTTATCGATTAAGGCCTTGAAGGTCTTCCCAACTTTCTCCTGATTCAAGTCATAGGAGATTTGCTCCTGTACTTCCATCAAGTGATTCGCTCTATCCTGTTTTTCCTCTTGAGAAAGTTTGTCCTCCATACCAAAAGCATGGGTGTTTTCTTCATGGGAATAGGTAAATACTCCCAATCGCTCAAATTTCATTCGCTCCACAAAGTCCACCATCTCTTGAAATTCTTTTTCACCTTCGCCAGGATGCCCAGCTATTAGGGTAGTACGGATGGCTATTTCAGGAATCATTTCGCGAATTCTATAGATCAATTCCTCTTGCTTTTCTCGGGTAGTTCCACGTCGCATGGCTTTCAATACATCTGTAGAACCATGCTGCAAAGGAATGTCCAAGTAATTACAAATATTGGATCGCTCCTTCATCACTTCAATCACATCCATCGGAAAGCCGGTTGGGTATGCATAATGCAGACGAATCCAATCGATTCCTTCCACGTCTGAAAGCTGTCTTAAGAGTTGGGCCAGATTTCGCTTTTTATACAAGTCCAAACCGTAATAGGTCGAATCCTGAGCAATCAACAACAATTCCTTGGTTCCCTGAGCAGCCTTATGCTGAGCTTCTTTCACCAATTCTTCGATAGGTCTGGACACGTGTCCACCTCTCATCAGAGGAATCGCACAAAAGGAACAAGGGCGGTCACAACCCTCGGAGATTTTCATGTAGGCATAATGCGCCGAGTGAGTTAGTAGTCGCTCCCCAACCAATTCATGCTTGTAATCTGCTTTGAATTTCTTCAAAATAGCAGGCAAATCCCGTGTTCCAAAAAATGCATCGACTTGAGGAATCTCCTTTTCCAAATCGTCTTTGTACCGCTGAGAAAGACAGCCGGTCACATATACTTTATCCACCAAGCCCTGCTCTTTTGCATCCACATATTGAAGGATAGTATCTATAGATTCTTGCTTGGCATTGTCTATAAATCCGCAAGTATTAATGATAATGATATTATTATCATCTGAGCTGGACTCGTGGCTGGCATTGATTCCATTTCCTTTCAACTGGGTTAAAAGCACTTCGGAATCCACCAGGTTTTTGGAGCAACCCATGGTGATGATATTGACTTTGTCTTTCTTTAATGTTCTCGCTTTCACTTTGTTCCTCGATTTGGGATGCAAAGGTAATGATTTTTGATGCGGAAAGGTTTCAGAAACAAGAAATTGAATGAGAACTGTTTCTGATTTTTGTATGCAATTTTCAATCAGTTTTTAGGATAGTTTCCCACAATATCAAGCCATGGGCAGGTGCTGCAGGTATTATTCCCCAATCCTGCGTGGGATTTTCCAATCTTTGAGTAATATCCTCCCTTTTCCACTCTCCTGAGCCCGCATACCAAATAGCCCGCATGATTTTTCTAACCTGATGATGCAAGAATCCTTTTCCTTTGATTTCCATCATCCACTGGTTTTTTGGGAAAAATTCGCCTTGAAAATCATTAGAATCGGAAATTCTACAGGAAATTACTTCCCTTCGATAATTGGATTTATTCACTGAAGGCGTACAAAATGCCCTAAAATCATATTCCCCTCGAAAAAGAGAAGCCGCGTCTTTCATTTTCTCTATATCCGACTCTCCGAATAGGGTAGCCATATAGGCTGATGCAAATGAATGAGTGGACGCTGTCGAAAAATAGTAGCGATATGTTTTGGCTTCGATTTGCTTGATTAAATTGAAGTCTCTGTTTACTTCCCTCACTTCTAACAACTGAATCTCTACTGCTAGATTTTCATTCAGACTTGCGAGATAAATAGTCCAATCTACAGCTTCTTTGGAAAAAAATTGGAAGTAACCATGCCTGCAACTCACCCCCGAATCTGTTCTACTTCCTCCTAGGATAGTAAAGTCGTCATTTCCCAAAACAAATCTAAAAACCCGCTCTAGTTTCCCTTGAACGGTAGGTTGTCCTTTTTGAATAGCCCATCCTTTGAATCGGGCTCCATAATAGGATAAGGAAAATAGGTAAGTAAAGGGTCTGGTCTGCAAAACTTCTGATTATTAAACCTTTGCAAGGTTTGAAAGAGCTAAAGGTTTGTGTAAATTGAAGGTAAACCCAAAATTACTGACTATGAAAGCATTTTTGAGTCTTTTTATGATTTTAGCAGCTTTTTCTGCCTTTTCTCAATCTCAACCTTCCAAGGATATACAAATAAAAATGGCAGTATTGGCCGCTCCGGAAGATCAAAGAGCTAATGCCACTGTATATGGATATGCCGATGGAAAAATTGTATTGCTGCGACAAGGAAACAATGAAACGGTCTGCTTGGCAGATGATCCCAGCCGGGAAGGGCTAAGTGTAGCATGCTATCACAAAAGTGCCCAAGCATTTATGGCAAGAGGTTGGAAATTGCGAGAGGAAGGCAAATCAGCTCAGGAAATCTTTGATATCAGAGAGGCAGAAGCCAAAGCCAAGAAATTAAAACTCCCCGACCAGGGAAGTGTGCTGCATGCCTTAACGGCGGATGAATCTGATATAAACTGGACTAATGGCGAGGTGAAAAATTCCTACATACGTTCTGTGGTCTACATCCCTTGGGCAACTACTGAAAGTACCGGTCTCCCCTTAAAACCAGCCAGCCCCGGACTTCCATGGATCATGGACCCCGGCACCCATCGAGCTCATATCATGATTAATCCCAAGCGTGACTGAATTGAGTTGAAACTCACTTGTTACCTTTAGTGCTTTTCGAATGGTGGATGAGGGACTTAATTCCAAAATTACCTTCCCATTCCCATATAAATCCCGGGATATCATATTTATGAAGAGTGGCACTGACATCTTCCAGGTATCTTTTTCTGGATGCAGGATCAGCATTTTTACTGACGCCGTATTCTGTACACCAAATTGAAACCTGATTTTGTTTCGCCCATTCAGAAATTTGGCTGATTTTATCTTCAATGGCTAGCATATTTCCTGTTTGATAATAATCCCTCAGGTTGATTTCCCCGGATGTACCTTTAGCCTTAGGATTCAGGGAAGGTATTTTTCCTTCTTCAAAAGGATAGGGAATTCCCCTTGTTGAGTTTTGATTTCCCGTCCACGGAGTTCCCTGATGAGTAAAAATGAAGGGCTCATAAAAATGAAAAGTGTAGATGATATTTCCGAAACCAGTTAAAGGTCTCATTCTACTCAATTCGTACAAGCTATTATAATTGGTCGCTCCGATGATGATAGGGATATCTGGCTTAACTTCTCTGATTTCAGGAAGCAGTTCCATCAAAATATTTTCCCAAGTATCCGGATTTACTAAGGGCTCATTTACTAATTCTATAGCCAGATATTTTGTGTCAAAACTTATTTTTTTTAGCACGCTCAGCCAATTAGATTTAATCACGCTACTATGCGATTGCCAATTGTTTCTATTCAATTCCGAATCGAAATTGCAAAGTATAATTTGGAGCCTTTCTTTTTCTGTAAAACGGATAAGGGACTCAAGCTCAGATAAAAATCTGGGGTTAGACTGAAGATGGTAAGAGAGAGCTACGGGAAGCCTGATATGTGTGTAACCCTTTTTTTGAATATTTTTTATTTCCCGAGTTAATTCAGCACTTTTAAATCTCGGAGAATCCCACGACCTTTCCATACCTGATAGATTAACCTTATCTGCTATCGTTTGGGATTGAGTCAATTGGCAAAGGAAAGTCAACAGAATTAGATATAATAATTTGATCAAAGTATGTAATTAATAGATGTTTAACTGGAAAGCAATAAGGGAATTATTTGGGAAAATGAGATAACTCCATGATAAACCAATTAATCTTTTTATCTTAATCAGCATAAACTTTTAGAATAACGAGCACTTAATGAATTTAATTTCACAGACCTCAGCTTTTCAGTCAGGAGATCTTGAAAAAGCATATAGCAAAAAAACCTGGGACGCAGCAGAGTATATTTATTGGGGAATTATCAGCCTTTTAATTGGCTTTTTTATCCTCGAGTTTTTTGTCCTCAAAACTACCTGGCAAGTCACATTTATCTTTAAAGTGATTTTGATTTTATTGGGTTTTTTATCCTACAATATCATCAAACCCCAGATCAAATCTCCTGATTGGTTGATTTTCGGATACTTACTTTTATTTTCTTCCTACTGCTTTAATATCATTCATCTCCATTCAGGATTTGTGGTTACCCTCTATTTTACCATTTTAACATTGGTCATAGGTTCCTCTAATTACCTGGTATTCTGGAATTCCCGATTTGCTTTTGGATTGGTAGTCAGCATTTTGATCATGTTTATGATTTTTGAATGGCAGGATGATTTCGTCAACCTAGAAGCCAACTTAAATCTAGGGGGATATGCCTTCTTTTCACTTCTAGTCTTAACTGCGTTTATTCCTGATGCCAGAAAAAGGAATTATACACTTAATCTGGAAAGAGATTTAAAAAAGGATGAAGCCATTGGAAAGCTCAATAAGAAAGTCAATGAGGTTCAATTGAAATTGGTTGAGATTGAACAATTGTTAAAAATAGACCGTGAAAAAGATCAAATTCTCCGTCACGACATCAAAAATAAAATCACCAATATCCTAGGCTTGTCCAAACTCATTGATGAAAGTGGTACCGCATTGGAAGAGGAAGAGCAGAATTATCTTCAACTTTTAAAGGAAGTAAGTACAGATTTATTAACTGATGTGGATAATATTTTCGGAAATGACGAAGAAAATTCGGATATGCACCTACGTTTAGCTATTCAAAACACTAACCTGAAGAGCAGTTTCAAAAAGGTAAAAAGTTTACTCAAACCAAGATTGGAAGCTGGAGGTGTGGAATTAGATTTTTCGACTGAAAATACTGATTCATCTATTCTTGCAGATCCTTATGTTTTTGTGAACCTGATCGAAAAAATACTCAATTATCTTATCGACTGGTCTAAAACAAACCATAAGGTAATCCTTTTGACCAAAGATTTGGATTCCCGAGTGAGGATTGAAATCCTTGCTCCTTCCGCAAAAATCCCTGCAAGTGTATTAAATCAGATCTTCAAGCCATTGGATGAATTTGAAATTCAATCCAGCTTCGCTCCCCCACAAGGCTTAGGCTTGCAAATAGCCAAAAACCTGACAGAAAAAATGGGAGGCTATTTTAAATACACCACTAGTATGACCGAAGGCGTAACCTTCAAATTAGAATTCCCTAAATCATCACAGCCTGTTTCTTAACCAATTAAATTAATGGCCAGAATCTCTACCAAAGCCACTTCTGTTTTTCTTCTTTTCCTAATTCTTGGAATTTCAAATTTTGCAAACGGACAAACCAACGAATCCCCATTTTCGGATTTTGGTTACCCAGAGCAGTCTGTAATTTATGGTCCAAGAGCCGGCACCGTTTTTTACTTTAAACACAAGCCCAGAAGAGACTATGAAAACAGCTATGTTCATCTGGAAATTATTCCTTCTCAGCTGATTGAGAAAAAACAAAGCACCATCACTTTCCTGGTTGGGGACAGACCTGTTCTTTCAACATTTATTGGGCAGTATTCTGATACCATTCGAGTGGATTTGCCTTTAAAAAGATCTGATATGGCTTCCGGCTTTGTGAAATTGGAGGTAAAATCCAATCTCTTCCTGAGAGATGAAGACTGTAGAGATTATGATGAAACCGGAATCTGGCTGGAAATCACTCCAGAATCTTTCCTTTTAGAAAATTTCATCAGCTACCCTAAGGAGCTTCCGGCATGGACTATTGAAGAGTTTTTACCAGAAGTGGAGCGAATTCTTATCCCAAAAGAAAGTCTAGCAAGTCAACTAGAGGTCGCATCCTACCTCCATTATTTCTTCAGGGAGCGAATTGGAGTCAATCTTCCGGTAGAATATTTGGATAAAAGCAATGTTAAATTAATCCACAGAGCGCTAGTGATAGGCAGCGGAACAGAAATCCAAAAAGCTTTCTCTGAAGAAAAATCCTTTGGAAACACAGCTGGACAGGGTGAAATTAAGATGCATTACACCTCACAAACTGATAGCTTAACTGCCACGCCTTTCTTCACTTCAAGTATGCTTTTAACTGGTCCGGATGTCAGCTCCATTGAAAAAGCTATTCAGTTTTTATTCAATAGCGATTTAACTTCCTCCGCACTTACGGATCATGTCAAAGTAAATAAGTCAGTTGAAAAAACTCTTCAATATAATTACACTCTCAAAAACACCTACAACCTAGAGGAATTGGGGATGGACACTGAGATGATGACTGGAATGGGGAAAATCAGAAAAAACCTAACCCTTCCTTCTTATCTGTCCAAAGCAACTCTCAGGTCTTTGCAATTGCAACTGAAGATCAACCATAAACCCGTATCAGCTTCTGAAAGTGGTTTTGCCAACATCTACATCAACAATGACCTTATCGGAACTTATAGACTGAATGAAACGGGCATATTACAGGTTCAGGTAAGCCCTAATCGAGTTACATTCGCTACAGGAAGCTATTTGGGAATTGAATATATTTACGTCCCTGCGGGAGGTATCTGCAACACTAATGCTTCAGAATTCTATGCTCAAATAGATCCTTTGGAGTCCTTTTTAAGCCCTGTATTCTACAGAAACACTCCATTGACTTTCGCATCATTCCCAAAAAACTTTGAAGGGTCTCCAGTGGAAATTTGGTATGATTATGCAGTTAGCCCAAAAGAAATCCCTAGCATTTCAAAGCTAATTCAATTGATCAACACCCGTTATTCCGGCCAATCGGGCTTCTATTTCCCTAAAATCAATGCTGTCAGCACAGCCAATCAGGTAGCAGATGGCAATACTAATAAAGTGCTTTTAACTGCTTCCCCTGAAAATTATAATGACATTTTCAAGGAAGATCAGTACATCAGATTTTACAAGGATAGTATTTCCTATAAATCAGATGAAGTCAAACGCTTTTTCAACGTGAGTTATGGGGATGATTTGGCTTTCATTCAGCTCTTCAATCATAATGGAAGCAAGTTTATGATGGTCAGCAACCAGGCTAGAAATACAGAAGCTATGGAAATGGCCCTTAATGGTGTGCAGGATCAGTTTCTAACAAATTCAGGGAATGTCCTAATATCCAATCCAAAGCGATATTTCTTCTTTGATCTAAGATTCAAAACAGTCCTGGATGAAGAAATGGATAGTCAAAATAGATTCCTTTCATTCTGGGAAACCTATAGACTTTTCATTATCGTGGTAGTAATCACAGTTATCATTGTATTGCTCTCTTATATTTTCAAAAAATCAGAGTCTTCCAAAAAGAATATTGAGGATGCGCGCTAAAAGAAACTATTTTTTCATTTTTCTCTTCGCCCTTTTTGCGACAGAAACTTTGGCTCAAAACCCCTGGCAACAAGACAGGGGTCAAGCCTTGATTTCTCCTTATTTGAGTAATTACAGGGCTGATGCCTATAGAGACAGAAATGGGACAAAAATTCCTTTCGAAAATAATGGGCAATTCCAGAACTATAATCCACGAATTTATTTTAGCCTTCCACTAGGTGGTTACAAAGTAAATATTTTCGGCTCCATCCCAATGTTCTTCAATACTTACGAAGATTCACAGCGAAAGCAACAAAATACTGACCTAGGTGACTTAGAATTGGGATTGAGATTTCATCTGAAAGAGCTTAAAAACCATTATTTGATGGGCTCTGTAACAGGTTTCATTCCGGCCTATCAAAACAACCAACTTCCTTTTGCTGGCTATGACCAATTTGGAATGGAAGGAAGGTTGATACTGAGTGGAACCGCACCTTGGATGGGGGAGTACAACAATTTTCATAAAATCGAAGCCGGTTTTCGCTATTTCTTTCCTAGTGACCCAGCTCAAATTAGACTTTATTCCTCACAGGGCATTCGCTTGGGCAAGGGTTTTGTCTTAATGGGTGAGTTAGACGGGATTTTCTCCTTCAGCGATGACAGTGAGTTCTTCGAAAATAACCTTCAGCTGGTAGCAGATTTCAGCATGCTCAAAGCTGCAGCAAATTTAGGTTATGAATTCACTCCGAAAATCTCGCTTTATGGAGGTTTATTCCATGATATTTTAAATAGAAATTCAGGTATAGGAAGAGGTTTTCAGGTCTTCTCGGTCATTAGAATTGATTCCAAATGATGCATACGAAAGAATATTACAGAAAATCACTCTTTCAAGAAAAAGGAAATCTGCGGGCCGACCAGATTGAAAGAATTGAATTTCTGGAAAAGTCTCTTCAAAAAAGCTTTTTAAAGATTGCACTCAACTATGGTTACTTAAGCAGGAGAGCTTGGAAAAAAGCCTTGATAGAAGAAGGCGTTGAACTTTATCAGTTCAATTTTGAATCTCTTGAAGCAATCTCCAATCAAGAGGTGGTCAAAACGCAACTTCACTGGTTCTTAGACTGTCTAGTATTCCCTCTAAAGCAAACTGATGATTATCTAGAAGTGGTATTATCAGATCCTTCTGACAGTATCAATATCAACAATGTGGAAGAATTGCTGGGCCAAAAAGTTGACAAATTCCATGTTGCAGAGGACTTGGATGTCCTGAAAGCTTTGCACATTACCTATGGCTTAGACTATCTGGATAAAGCCATATTTAGGATTTACGATAGTGACAGAGAAAGTTGCGCCATTGAAACATTTACAAAAAAGCAACTGATCTTCATTGGGGCTATTCTAATCTTGGGTGCTTCATTATTTTATTTTTTCCCGGTCGGGGTAGCTATTACCTTCAATCTCATCCTCAATGCGCTTTTATTTCTTTCAATAAGTTTCAAATTTCTTCTCACGCTATACGGTTCCAGAATGGAAACCTCCAGAAAAGTGAGCAAGGCGGAATTGGATAAAGTAAATGATGATGAATTGCCGATTTATACAATCTTATTACCTGTTTTCAAAGAATCTGAGGTGATCCATAAATTGGTTTGGAATCTAAGAAACCTTGATTATCCACTCGAAAAACTGGATGTCAAACTATTGATAGAGGCTGATGATGCGATGACCTACAATGCGGTAAAAGACATGAATTTTCCATGTATTTTCGAACCGCTCATTATCCCGCCAGCCCAGCCTAAAACTAAGCCCAAAGCCTGTAATTATGGCCTATACTTTAGTAAAGGGAAATACCTGACTATTTATGATGCTGAGGATATCCCGGATAACAATCAACTCAAACTAGTTACCAGTCTATTTAAGAAAATACCAGATGACTATGTCGTGATCCAATGTGCCCTGAATTATTTTAATAAAAAGGAAAATTTGCTGACAAGGCTTTTCACCTTAGAATACTCCTATTGGTTTGACTATATGCTTCCCGGCCTGGACAATCTAGATGTTCCAATCCCGCTTGGAGGTACAAGTAACCACTTCAAGTTCGACAAACTGATGGAGCTAGGTGGATGGGACGGGTTCAACGTAACCGAAGATGCTGACCTCGGACTGAGAGCTTATGCCAAAAGCTATAAAGTGACCGTTTTGGACTCTACTACTTTGGAGGAGGCAAATAATGACTTTTTCAACTGGATCAGGCAGAGATCTCGGTGGATTAAAGGCTATATGCAAACCTATCTCGTGCATATGAGAAACCCAATCAAGCTACTTCAAAAAGTAGGAGTCAAGGGTTTTTTTGGATTTCAATTCTTTATAGGCGGGACCTTTTTCACATTTTTAGTTTATCCCATTCTCCTGCTGTTTCTAATCTTTATGTTGATCTTGAATACAGGGCTTTTAGATTTTCTCTTCTTTTGGACGGATTACTCTGTCAGTCAAAATATCTTGGAATCTATTCAATTATTCTTCCCGGACTGGTTGGTAATCATAGCCATCTTCAACTTCTCTGTGGGGAATTTGATGATGATCTATGTCAATATGATGGCAGTCTTTAGACGCCGGTCCTATACGCTGATTCTTTATGCTTTAATCAATCCATTATACTGGCTCATGCACAGTATTTCCGCATACAAGGGATTAATCCAGCTCATTACCAAGCCATTTTACTGGGAGAAGACCAATCATGGACTCACCAAAAGCAGTAAACCTAGTTCTATATGAGAAAGAGTAAAATTTCATATTGGCTAGGATGGCTGGTTTTCAGCATAGGATACTTGGTTCTTTCCCAATGGCTGGCATCCAGAGGTTTTTACACGCTTGAATCCTTTTTTGTGGATTATAGAGCTGATATTCTTGTTCGCTTTCCTGAAGGATTCTTGAGAACATTTTACTTCACAAGCCCTGCCGTTTTCTTCTTAAGCAGTGTTCCCTTCAATTTCATTTCATCCATTCCTGGAAGCTTTTTCTTAAACGCTTTACTCATTGGAGGCCTGACTAATCATCTTTTCTTCAAGAGCTGGAAAGGGAAATACCCTTCAAAATTTTTCTTCCTGTACATTTTATTTAGTCCTGTCATTCTTTTTGCCGGCACTTCTGGAACAAGCTTGGCTGTTTATCTAGTCCTGTATTACTTATTATTCTATGTGACCTTTAAATACACCGAATCACATTCAGTTTTCCATCTTACTCTCATGAGTTTGACCATGGGACTTTTTGTATTGATGGATATGGAATACATGAAATTGATTTTGTTGTTAGTGCCAGTTCTATTCTTTGTCAGCTTTTTCAAAGCCAAGGGAATCAGGGGCAACTTTTATACGAGGGCTTCCGTGATTTTCAGCAATAATTCTCAGCGGAGAAAGTTCTTTACCGGCTTTTTCTCCTCTGTTCTGATTGTTGCATTTATCCCTTTAATGAGCTACCTGATTTTTTTGATGATCAACAAGGTATTCAGTGGCAGTTATTTTTTCTTTGAAAAAAGCACAGGAGATAGCTGGAATTCATATTCTGTCCTCTTCCCTTTAATCTCAATAAATGAAGACCTTTGGCCTAATTTGGCTCAGATCAATTCAAGATTTTTGGGCTTAATTCTTCTATTATCTGTTACAGCTATTTACCAAATCCTGGATAGTAAAAATCAAGCAGCAAAAAGCTTTATTCTTATTTTGGTCATCCTTTTTGCAATTTCCGAAGCAGCAGATAATAAGATGCTATATCTGGATTTAAACAACCTATCCCTGATCACAGCCTCAGCTATAGCTGCCTTTTTTTATTCCCAAAATGGTTTGAAATCAAGGTCTTTAACTCTTAAAGTATTGACATTGGCTTTGCCTGTTTTAGCAGTCTTGCTGGAGTTTGGCTACTTTGAAAATAGCATAGTTCAACAAGAAAGACATTTTGCAGCCAGTATTTTTGACCCTGAAGAGGACCCCAATTTAAAGTCCATTGAAAAAGCAAGCTTGGCATTACAAAATCAAAATAGTGCACATATCTTGGCTGATGACGCTATTTTCTACCCTGAGCTCTCTACTTTGGATAAAAGCTTTACTTGGGAAGGACATTTCAGCCCTTATTACATGCATGCTTTGCAGCAGCCTGAGGCCTATGCTGATTTGATCCTAGTAACAAAAAAAGATCATCCTCTGCACTTGAATGATATAGTGGCCACTTCCCTGAAAAGGTTGGATAGTTTGAAAATTGAGCTGCCTAAAAAAGTGATTTACGAAGATGAGTACCGGCAGCTGATTAAGATAGGGAAATAAAAAAAGAGCCAAAATGAATTTCTTAGCGCTTCTATAAAACAAATTTTCATAGGTTCTAACTTCTAATCAATTACAAACTTTAGGGGGCTAACAGGCCTTTCAGTGATTTCTTTATATTTATTGGATGTTAAATTCACTTACTCTTTAAAAAAGGTTAATTCAATCGCAGGATGGAACTTGTCAGGGTTGAATACTCCAATTTCGCCTCCAGTGATATAGAAACCCAAATCAATATCTTTACTTACCCTTTGATCTGCTAGAGCAAAATTCGACTTGGGCTCTTTTTCCAATAGATCAAAAACAATAAATAAGTCTTTCACTCCCTCTGGAATACCAACATATTCATCAAAATTCACTTGCACCCAACCTGGTTTGAGTACTTCAACTACTTTATTTCTCTGAAGTAGGTCCGAAAAATCATGAATTGAATTATTTTTCCCAGGTTTAATATCCATCCTATTATTTGGAAGTAATATCCTAATGGAAACATCAACTTTTTCTTTAAGAATATCAGATACATAAAACTTTAACTTATCTAAATAAAGTTGCTTTTTCTTCGGGATTTTTACACGAATAGTGTATCGATAAAACTCCCCCTGAGCGGACCCAATTAAGCCGATAGGTTTGGTCGCCTGCCAACCTTCTGCTTTTGCATCACCTATTTTCAGTTCACTTAGTTTAGTTGAATTCACAGCTACCTCTGGAAGCTCAAACTCTTTACTTGGTAAAAATATCGTATCCAGATTCCAAATTTCCTTAATCGAAAGTAGCGTGTCATTGATTCCGTAGCCTGAGATATTAATTAAGGCATTTTCTGGGATTTCCTTTTTTAAGTATTCCAGTTTCCCAGCAAGATCAGTAAAATCCATAAAACTACCGCCCTCAACTTGTACTCTGAGATAGGCAAGGGGAATCTGCTCATTAGAAGAATAGAAATATGTCGCGCTTCTTTCTTGTCCAATTGACTGAAAACAGATAAATACAAATGGAATAATCAGACATTTATTGACCGATCGTATAGGATACCAAAATGGGTTTTTCATTATCATCCTTAGTAAGATTTAATAGCTCAATTATTTCTTCATTATATTCACCGGGTAACAATACGGTATGAAGTAAATCCTCACGAACTGTTATCGGCTTTAGGAAAAACTCCTTCAGATTGGAATCTATCGAAAAACGGTAGGCTTTCCCATTTTGGATCAATCCAAAATTTAGATTATCGATAGTTTCATTGAAGAAATTAAATGAAATTATACTATCTCTAACAAGGAGATTCGTTGGAGCAAAAAAATAGGAATCTGATGAAAGAATTTCATATAAATCCTCTGCTCGATCAAATGTGGAGACCTTTTCCGGAATTCTTTTACTTCCAAAATCAATTCTATCAACTAAATAAATAGAATCTTTCCCGATTTGGTAAACTTTGTCACTAAATGGTTGCACAAGGAAATAGTTTTCCCCAAAATGAGAAATGCTTTGGGGTAGAAAACCTTCAATAAAACCTGAAAACTGAGGCTTGAACTTTAAGTTTGTAAAATCTTCCTTAGAAAATCCATAGCCTTTTTGAATTCCCGTCTCCACATCTGTATCGGATACAAAAAATAAACTGCTAGTATTTGGAACTGAAAGAGCCCCAACCAAATAATCTTCGATATCAAACGCTTGGAAAACTGAGAAGTCTTTTAAGGAATACTTTATCAATTTCATTTGAGTTCGATCATAGATTGAGATATGATTTTTATCAAAAACAAACAAATCAATCTGTACATATTCACCTGGTCCCGAACCCAATTTCAAAAGTTGCCTTTTGAAATCGCCTTCCCTGTCAAAAACCAAAATCGAGGATGTAATTCCATCCTCCAATAAATAAATTAAAGAATCCGTAAATTCTATTTGTTTTATTACTCCTACAACAATGGAGTCTGGTATCTCTAAGAAAAAGGATTGTTCTAATTGAATCCAATCATCGAAACTTTCATTTACAAAGTGTGGGTCTAAATATTTTATACTTTTAAAGTTGGATTCAGGAGTACAACTAACTATAAAAACAATCAGCAAAAAATGGTGAATTCTCATATTTATAATTTTAAATCCTCCCAAGAATTATCTTGGAATATTTAGTTAAAATTTAACCTTATCATCCGCAACAAGCGTACCCAATCTTAGGCTTACATCCACGATTTAACCACATTATTTTATAGTCCATCACACATAAATTATTAGAAATCTCTTCAGCAGTAGGCGCTTCTTGAGCCATTATAGAAGTAGGCAAGGACAAAATTATTATTACCATACCTACAGTAAATAGTCCCTTCATAAATATTTAAATTAAGTCAAGTTATTTAGAAAACTCTCACTCTGGTGACAAGTCACCAGAGTGAGAAAATTGTTAGGTTCCTATTGTAGGTAAATCTGGATAATCTGGATGAGCGCATCTCAATAAGCACTCATAACCTGTTTTAGGTTTGCACCCTGAAACAAAAAATTGTTTCTTTTTATCATGATAGACTTTATCACAATCCCCTGGTTCAGTTTGTGCCAAAGTTGGCATCACTGAGAATGATGTGATTCCAACTAACACAATTGCCATAATTGAATAGACTTTCTTTTTCATTTTTTTAAAAATTTAGGATTTTAATTTATTTAAAACTGGCCTTTAAGTGATCACAACTAAAAATACCCCCCAAAAAATTTAAAAAGCAAATTTTCAATTCGAATTATATAAAAAAAATGCCACTCTATCTCTAAAGTGGCATTTTTCAATTAATACGCTTTTATAACCTTGGAGGCCAGCCAATCACCTACCTCGGAGGTTTTATAAGACTTACCGCCTTCAGCAATATCCTCTGTGACCACTCCTTCAGCCAGGGATAAATTGACTACCCCAGTAATTGCCTCAGCTTCCTCTTTTAGATCAAAAGCATAGTCAAACATCATCGCAGCAGAAAGTACCGTAGCCAAAGGATTGGCGATATCCTTTCCAGCAGCCTGAGGATAAGAGCCATGGATAGGTTCGAAAAGCTTCACATTAGAACCTAGAGAAGCAGACGGCATCAAACCCATGGAGCCTGAAATCACAGAAGCCTCATCTGTCAAAATATCTCCGAATAAATTTTCAGTAATCAGAACATCATAAGCCTTAGGCCATTGAATCAGACGCATAGCTACCGCATCTACAAACTCATATTCCACCTTCACATCAGGGTACTCATTTGCCAATTCCTGCACCGTTTCCCTCCAAAGTCTGGAAGTAGCCATAACATTGGCCTTATCCACACAGGTCAATAATTTTCTTCTTTTTTGTGCAGCTTCAAAGCCCATTCTCGCCAATCTCACAATCTCCTCCTTGCTATACACATTGGTATCAAAGGCTTTGGTTCCCTGCTCATTCCTTCCCCTAGGCTCTCCGAAATAAACCCCTCCGGTCAACTCTCTGAAAAAGACGAAATCTACTCCCTCCACTCTATCCAACTTCAAGGGTGATTTATGAACCAAGGATGGAAAAGTAAATGTAGGACGCACATTGGCAAACAAACCCAGCTTTTGACGCATTCTTAACAACCCTTGTTCAGGACGAACTTTAGCTTTGGGATCATTATCATATTTGGGATCACCAATGGCACCAAAAAGGACAGCATTAGATGCAGCACAAATTTCATGGGTAGCATCCGGATAAGGATCACCTGTTGCATCAATAGCACATGCTCCTACCAGGCCTTCTTTAAAAGTGATTTTGTGTCCGAATTTCTGACCGACAGCTTTAACAACTTTGACAGCCTGTGCTACAACCTCAGGACCAATGCCGTCACCCGGCAGCAGCGCGATATTCATTTCCATAATAGGTGGATTCTTCTTGTTTTGGATTGTAATTAATTGATTCTATGATATTAAGCATTTTTTCGGTAGCCATCATGGCCGCCACTGTTTGATCTGGATCCAGACCTTTGGTTTTGAATATCTTTCCATATTCCCAGGTAATGACAGTTTCTACGAAAGCATCTGTTTTACCTCCAGGTGGAATAGAAACATGATAGTCTGTCAACTTGGGAAGCTCACGCCCCATTGACTTATAAATTTTTCGTAAGGCTCGCATAAAGGAGTCATATTGCCCATCTCCTGTTGCAGAAGCATCATAAGTTTTCTCATGAATCCTCATACGCAACTGAACGGTTGGTTTCAAACCTTTGGAATGGGTCATGTGGTACCCTTCAATGCTGATATTTTTTGAAATAGAATTATTCTGAAGAACATCCGAAATAATGTACGGTAAATCCTCAGTAGTTACCCGCTCTTTTTTATCTCCCAGTTCAATGATTCTCTGAGTAACTCTGGCTAGCTCTTCTTTTTCCAAAGAAATCCCCAACTCTTCCAGATTTTTGAGAATATTCGCTTTGCCAGAGGTTTTTCCTAGGGCATACTTCCTTTGACGACCGAATCGCTCCGGCATCAGATCATTGAAATAAAGATTCTTCTTATTATCCCCGTCTGCATGAATCCCTGCAGTCTGAGTAAAGACATTCTCCCCTACCACAGGTTTATTCGCTGGAATATGTTGCCCTGAAAATTGCTCTACCAACTTGGATACCCTGAATATCTTCTGCTCCTGAACTCCGATTTCCAGTTCTGTAAAATCCTTGATCACAGCAATGACAGATTCCAGAGGAGCGTTTCCTGCACGCTCTCCCAAGCCATTGATGGTAGTATGAATCCCCGAAACTCCATGTAAAACCGCTTCCATGACATTAGCTACTGACAAATCATAGTCGTTGTGAGCATGAAAATCAAAATGGGCATCAGGAAACTTAGCAATGATCATCTGAAAATACTCCTTTACCTCTTCCGGGGAAAGCAAGCCCAAGGTGTCAGGAAGCATAATTCTTTGGACAGGTTGTTTGGTCAAAAACTCGATCAAACTCAAAGTATACTCTTGAGAATTTCGCATTCCATTAGACCAATCTTCCAAATATACATTTACGCTTATTTGATTTTCTCTGGCATGCTGTATGGATTTTCGAATATCCTCAAAGTGCTCTTCCTGTTTTTTCTTGAGTTGATGGGTCAGGTGGTTCAGGGATCCTTTGGTCAGCAAATTCATCACCTTGGCTCCTGCTTCCAAAAGCCAATTGACAGAAGCAGGGGTGTCGACAAAACCCAAAACCTCCACTCTTTCCAAATAACCCTTTTGAGAAGCCCACTGAGTAATTTTCTGAACACCTTCAAGCTCTCCCTCTGAAACCCGGGCAGAAGCAACTTCAATCCGGTCTACTTTGAGTTCATCCAGTAAAAGTTTGGCAATCTGCAATTTTTCAGAAGGCAAAAAGGAAACCCCTGAGGTCTGCTCTCCATCCCTCAAGGTTGTGTCCATAATCTCAATTTTCCTATTCGCCTTCATGATTTTTCTTATCTCGTCTCTACAAAAGCATCGATTTCTAAGGACATGTTTAACAAGTAATCGATATCATCGAAACCGTTTTGCATGTTAGCCTTTTTATAATCATTGATATCAAAAGACTCAGAATCTCCAGTTGAAAGCAAAGTGATTTTTTGCTTAGGCAGATTCACTTCAATCTGAGTGTTAGGATTTTCCTCTATTGCTGAGAGCAACTTATCAGCAAATTCAGGAGATACCGTCACAGGAAGTACCCCGATATTTAGACAGTTATTTTTGAAGATATCTGCAAAAAAACTGGAAACTACACATCGGAAGCCATAATCATACAGCGCCCAAACAGCATGCTCTCTACTGGATCCTGATCCGAAATTCTTGCCCGCAACCAAAATTTTACCGGTATAAGTTGGATCATTCAACACAAAATCCTTCTTGGGATTTCCCTCTACATCATATCTCCAGTCACGGAACAGGTTGTCACCAAAGCCTTCCCGCTCGGTAGCCTTGAGAAAGCGTGCAGGAATAATTTGATCCGTATCCACGTTTTCCGTAGGCAAAGGAACTGCGGTGCTGGTCAATATGGTAAATTTATCGTAAGCCATTTTTTATTAGTTGATTAGAAAATGGTTATTTGTTATTGGTGGGTTACAGTGATGTCGACATATTGCATTCAGACACTAATAACTACTAACCAATAACTTATAACTCTAAATTAATTATCGAAAACCTCCCTAGGATCGGTGATACGCCCAGTGACAGCTACAGCTGCTACCGTGAGAGGGGATGCGAGCATTGTTCGTGCGCCGGGTCCTTGACGTCCTTCAAAGTTTCTATTGGAAGTAGAAACTGCATACTTTCCGGATGGAATTTTATCATCGTTCATCGCCAGGCAAGCCGAACAACCGGGCTGTCTCAACTCAAACCCTGCCTCTTCCAGAATTTTTACCAAGCCCTCTTCATGAGCTAACTTTTCCACTTCTCGTGACCCTGGTACTATCCAAGCGGTAATGTTATCAGCTTTCTTTCTGCCTTTGACAAATTGCGCTACCGCACGGATATCTTCAATTCGCCCATTGGTACAAGAGCCTACGAATACATAGTCCACTTGCTTGCCTTTGATTGGTTCGCCGGGCTGAAATCCCATATAATCCAATGACTTCAAGTAGGACTTCTTGTTAGATCCTTCCATACCTTCTGTGGTTGGGATGGAATCTTTGACTTTGATGCCCATACCAGGGTTGGTACCATAAGTAATCATTGGTTCTATATCTGACGCATCAAAGGTGAGCTCCTTGTCAAAAACAGCTCCCTCGTCGGTCTTGAGTGTTTTCCAATGAGCTACAGCCTGATCCCATTCCTCGCCCTTTGGAGCGTATTGTTTCCCTTTCAAAAATTCGAAAGTCGTCTCATCCGGAGCAATCAATCCACCACGAGCTCCCATTTCTATAGACATATTGCAAATGGTCATTCGGGCTTCCATCGATAGGCTGCGAATAGCCGACCCTGCGTATTCTACAAAGTATCCAGTCGCTCCAGCAGCGGATATCTTAGATATGATGTAAAGGATAATATCCTTTGAAGTGACTCCATTGCCAAGTTCTCCCTCCACAGAAATCCGCATCTTTTTAGGCTTGGACTGCATGATACATTGGGTGGCCAAAACCATCTCCACTTCAGAAGTACCGATTCCAAAGGCAATAGCTCCAAAAGCTCCATGCGTAGAAGTATGAGAGTCACCACAAACGATGGTCATTCCAGGCTGGGTCACACCCAATTCAGGCCCTATGACATGGACAATCCCATGGTGAGCCGAACCTAAGTCATGGAGTTCAATTCCATATTTAGCGCAGTTGTGCCGAAGTTTTTCGACCTGCATTCTGGATAATTTATCCTTGATAGTTTGATCTTGATCTACTGTAGGAACATTGTGGTCCGGAGTAGCGATTGTTCTGTGTGGGTACTTTACTCCAATGCCTCTTTTTTCCAAGTTGAGAAAGGCTACTGGAGAGGTGACTTCATGGATAAAATGCTTATCAATGAAGAATACATCTGGTCCTGCCGGAACGGATTTTACCACGTGGGCATCCCAGATTTTGTCAAATAATGTTGTCTTTTCCATAATTAGGCAGTCACGTATTCTTTGACTGGTATTTTATTTAATGCATCTACAAATGCCTGTGCTGAGGCTAAGACTATATCCTCATGAGAGGCGAATCCGTAGTAAGGTTTTTCTGATTTGATCAATCTCATATGAACTTTGGCCACGTCGTCTGAACCATGGGTAATAGCTTGAATCAGGAATTCCTCCAAGTCCACCTGAGGTTTGACGATTTTTTCGATTGATTTAAGAACCGCATCTACCGGCCCTACACCTGAAGAAGAGGCTTGGTGAGATTCGTTTCCAATTTTCAAGCTTACTTCTGCCTGGATAGAACCATTGGAAGCATAAGTCACTTTTTCCAATTCGATAAAATTGGATTCATCCATGTATTTGCCGACAAGCTCCAAAAGGTCTTTGCGACCTATATCTCTTTTAGAGTCAGCCAACAAAAGGAAAGCCTCATATACCTCACGAAGTTCTTCTCCTTCTAATTCAACACCCAATGCATCCAAATGGTGCTTAAGTGCTGCCCTTCCTGATCTAGCGGTAAGAACAATTGAAGATTCTTCAACCCCAACTTCCTTAGGATCAATGATTTCATAATTCTCTCTATGCTTCAATACTCCATCCTGGTGGATGCCTGAAGAATGCGCAAAAGCATTTCTTCCTACGATTGCTTTGTTAGGCTGAACAGGCATGTTCATTAGCTTAGAAACCAAGCGACTAGTCTTGTAAATCAAAGGAGTAACTATATCTGTGTGAACAGGGATTGATTGATGACATTTAATCGCCATAACCACTTCCTCCATGGAGGTATTCCCTGCTCGTTCTCCAATACCATTGATAGTCACTTCTACCTGACGGGCTCCATGTTGCACTCCTGCCACTGTATTTGCAGTAGCCATCCCTAAGTCATTATGGCAATGGGTAGCAATAATCGCCTTATCGATATTGGGAACATTATTTTTCAGGTTGGCGATGATCGCTCCATACTGCTCAGGAAGACAATATCCAGTGGTATCTGGAATATTGACCACCCTAGCACCTGCTTTGATCACTTCCTCTATGATTTTACAAAGAAAATCAGGCTCAGACCTTCCTGCGTCTTCTGCATAAAACTCCACATCCTCTACAAACTGTCTGGCAAATTTTACAGCTGCCACACCTCTCCGGATGATTTCATCTGGAGTAGTTCTCAACTTGTACTGAATATGATAAGGAGAAACCCCAATTCCGGTATGAATACGTCCTTTTTTCGCGTATTTAAGTGCTGCCGCTGCCACTTCAATATCCTTTTCTACGGCTCTGGAAAGGGCACAAATGATTGGATTTGAAACAGCTTTTGAAATTTCCTGAACGGAATTGAAATCACCTGGGCTGGAAATAGGAAATCCAGCTTCTATGATATCCACTCCCAGTTCTTCCAGAGCTTTTGCCACCACAATTTTCTCCCGGGTATTTAACTGACATCCCGGTACTTGCTCCCCATCTCTCAGGGTCGTATCGAATATCCACAGCTTGTCACTCATGATTTTTTGGGTTTTAGTTATTTTCTGGTCTCAACTGGCGGACGACAGCTCCTGCCTGCCACATTTCAGACTCTCTTAACTCTTTCAATTCTTCTTCTAATTTTTCTCTGTAATCAGACTTAGAGTTAGAATCAATAGATTTCTGGGCCTCTTTTCCTGTTTTCACAGAGTCATATAGCGCTTCAAATACCGGCTTGGTCGCATCTCGGAAAGGCTTCCACCAATCCAAAGCACCTCTCTGAGCAGTAGTCGAGCAGTTGGCGTACATCCAATCCATCCCATTTTCTGCTACCAATGGCATAAGAGACTGGGTCAATTCTTCCACTGTTTCGTTGAACGCTTCTGAAGGGGTATGACCATTTGCTCTCAGCACTTCATATTGTGCAGCGAAAATCCCCTGGATAGCCCCCATCAATGTTCCTCTTTCACCAGTAAGGTCAGAAGTTACTTCACGATAAAAATCTGTTTCGAATAGGTATCCTGAGCCAACGCCAATTCCCAATGCAACTACTCTGTCTTTGGCCTTTCCGGTAGCATCCTGGTAAATTGCATAAGAAGAGTTAAGTCCTCTACCTTCCACAAACATTCTTCTCAAAGAAGTTCCGGATCCTTTTGGAGCCACTAGAATTACATCTACATCTGCCGGAGGAACGATTCCTGTCTTTTCTTTATAAGTCACACCAAATCCATGGGAAAAATAAAGTGCTTTCCCTGGAGTCAAGTGCTTCTTCACTGTCGGCCAAAGTGCAATCTGACCTGCATCAGAAAGCAAAAACTGAAGGATAGTTCCTCTTTCGCAAGCTTCTTCCAGTTCAAATAAAGTTTCTCCTGGAACCCAGCCATCAGAAACTGCCTTATCCCAAGTTTTAGATCCTTTTCTCTGGCCAACGATCACGTTGAAGCCATTGTCCTTCAGGTTGAGTGCCTGTCCAGGACCCTGTACACCATAACCCAGCACAGCGATTACTTCATTTTTCAATACTTCGCGTGCTTTTTCCAGAGGAAATTCCTCTCTGGTTACTACGTTTTCTTCAACGCTGCCAAATTTCAATTTCATAGTGTTATTATTAGATTTAATGGATTGATTTTCAATTTTTTATTTTACAAAAGAGTCAATCGTAAGCATTCTTTTTGCTACGGCAACTCTTCCTGATCTGGCAAATTCCAGCAGTCCATATCCTTTGAGGATTTCCAAGAGCTCCTGAGTTTGCTCTTTGTGACCCGTCAGTTCCAGTACCACAAATTCAGGCTCAGCAGCAATGATTTTTGCATTATGCTGTCGAATGACTTTCTCCAAGCCCCCGTCCAGTTTTGACACAGGGATCTTGTATAAGGCGATTTCCTGATAAACTACCGCCTCATCTTCGTGATAAAAGGCTTTGATTACATCTATAATCTTTTCGATCTGATTGACCAGCTGGATTACTGTTTCTTCTGTGGCTGTCACTTCGATCGTGATTCTATGAATCCCCTCCAACCTACTTTCTGAAGCAGTAAGGGCATCTATATTGATCCCTCTTCGGGTAAAAATGATAGTAATCCGATTGAGTATGCCGATGAAATTCTCGGTAATGACAAATATGGTATATCGCTTCATACGTTTTTAACTTAGTCTTACTTCCTCCACAGAGCATCCTGTGGCAATCATCGGGAATACATTATCTTCTTTTTCCACTACTACCTCTAAGAAAAAGGGGCCATCATGGATCAGCATATCTTCAATTGCTTCTTTCAGATCTCCTCGATCAGTTACTTTTTGAGCTTTGATCTGATAAGCCTCAGCAATTTTTACAAAGTCAGGATTGTCCAACTCGGTGAAAGAATAGCGCTTATCAAAAAACATCTGCTGCCACTGCCTCACCATACCTAGATAATTATTATTCAAAAGGACAATTTTCACAGGAGCTTTGGTTTGCATAATGGTTCCCAATTCCTGAATGGTCATCTGAATCCCTCCATCGCCTACCACACAAATCACTTGTCTAGAGTAATCATGAAGTTGTGCCCCTAAAGCAGCCGGCAAAGCAAAACCCATTGTGCCCAGACCACCAGAAGTCACCTGAGTTCGGGTCTTTTTATAATTAAAATATCTCCATGCTATCATCTGATGCTGTCCTACATCTGTGACTAAGACCGCATCATCTGCTTTGTATTGATTGATTAGATTAATTACCTCTCCCATCGTCAAACCCACTTTGGTAGGAGTAATATCATGCTGCATAACAGCATCTTTCTCCATTTGCTCCAGCTCCCGAAACTTGGTCATCCAAGCTGGATGCGTCTTCTCTGAAACTGCTGCAGTCAACAAAGACAAACTCTCTTTGCAATCCCCTAACACAGGAATATCTGCTTTAACATTTTTATTGATTTCTGCCGGATCAAGTTCCAAATGAATGACCTTGGCCTGTTTTGCATATCTTTTCAAATCACCAGTCACTCGATCATCAAAGCGCATCCCAATTGCGATTAATACATCACATTGATTGGTCAATAAATTGGGAGCATAATTTCCATGCATGCCAAGTTTACCCACATAATTGGGATGATCTTGAGAAATAGCTCCTGAACCCAATAAGGTTGAAGCCGCTGGAATGCCTGTTTTATCTAAAAAGAATTTCAACTCTGTCTCAGCCTTTCCCAACACTACACCCTGACCAAAAACTATATAAGGTCTTTCTGCCTTATTGATCAGTTCAGCAGCTTCCTGAATGGCTGTCTTTTCAACAGGTATATGTGTTTTGTAAGATCTGAAACCCATGCAAGGAGCATAATTCATTTCCCCAAAGTCAACTTGGGCATTTTTGGTAATATCGATCAGTACAGGCCCTGGTCTTCCCGAACGGGCTATATAAAAACCTTTGGCTATGGCCGGAGCTATATCTTCAACCTTTCTTACTTGAATATTCCATTTTGTTCCCGGCATAGATATACCGACGACGTCTGTTTCCTGGAAAGCATCTGTACCTAATAGGTGCGCAGCCACTTGTCCTGTAATACAAACCAAAGGAGTACTGTCGATCTGCGCATCTGCCAAACCTGTGATAAGGTTAGTCGCCCCCGGACCTGAAGTAGCCAAACAAACCCCCACTTTACCAGAGACTCTGGCATAGCCTTGAGCGGCATGGATTGCTCCCTGCTCATGTCGGGTCAGTACATGCTTGATTTGTTCATGATAGTCATACAATGCATCGTAAACAGGCATGATTGCACCGCCGGGGTAGCCAAAAATAATTTCTGCCTGTTCCGCTATTAAAGATTGGACTACGATGTCCGCCCCTCTGATCATTGATTCCTTCATAGCATTAGAATTTATCTGTGACACAACCTTCAGAGGCGGTGGCAACGAGTTTATTGTATTTTTTCAAAGTACCCTGCAAGCCCTCAATGACTTTTGGAGACCAGCTTTTCTTTCTTTCAGCAAATTCAGCCTCCGAAACATCCACAGAAAGCAGTTGATGATCCGTATCTATGGTGACCATATCTCCGTCTTTTAGTAGACCGATAGGCCCACCTGTCCAAGCCTCAGGAGTCACATGCCCTACTACAAAGCCATGTGTTCCACCAGAAAATCTACCATCTGTAATTAGGGCCACATCTGCTCCCAGTCCAGCTCCAATAATCATAGAGGTTGGTTTCAGCATTTCTGGCATGCCTGGAGCTCCTTTTGGACCTACATTTCGAATGACTACTACATCTCCCGCTTTTACAACATGATCACGGATAGCGTCATTGGCTTCTTTTTCAGAATCGAATACTTTAGCCGGACCTGTAAATAATCTACCTTCTTTCCCGGTGATTTTTGCAACTGCACCTTCTGGAGCAAGATTTCCGGAAAGAATACATAAGTGACCCGTTTCTTTGATGGGGGTTTCCACTGGGTGAATCACGTTTACTCGAGAAGGAACGATTGGATCAATTCCTTCCAAGTTTTCAGCTAATGTTTTGCCCGTGACAGTGAGACAGTCTCCGTGCAAAAATCCTTTTTCCAAGAAATACTTCATGAATGCAGGAAGGCCGCCTTGTTCATGTAAATCTTCCATCAAGAATTTCCCAGAAGGCTTGAAATCACCTATCATCGGAGTCTTGGCATTGAGCTCTTTAAAGTCTTCCAAAGTAAAATCCACGCCTGCAGTTCTGGCTATTGCCAATAAGTGAAGTACAGCATTGGTACTTCCTCCCAATGAAATAGCCACACGAACTGCATTCTCAATACTTTTCCTGCTGATGATATCCTTTGGTTTGATATCCTTTTCCAACAAGATCTTCATGTAGTGATTTACATCTTTACATTCCTGAATTTTTTCAGGTGAATTGGCTGGATTGGAAGCAGAGTAAGGCAATGACATTCCCAGGGCTTCAATCGCTGAGGACATGGTATTGGCAGTATACATTCCTCCACATGCACCTGCTCCCGGGCAGGCATTTCTGATGACTCCGTCGTAATCCTCTTCGGAGATAGTCCCTTGGATTTTCTTCCCAAAAGCTTCGAATGCAGAAACGATATTGAGTTTTTCGCCTTTATAATTACCCGAGGCAATCGTTCCTCCATAAACCATAATCGAGGGACGGTTGATCCGAAGCATCCCAATGATCGCCCCGGGCATATTTTTATCACAGCCAGCAACTGCGACACATGAATCAAAGGAGTGACCGAGTATAAAGGACTCTATGGAGTCTGCAATGATTTCTCTGGAAACCAAGGAGTAGCGCATTCCCAGCGTACCCATAGAGGTCCCATCTGAAATACCGATGGTATTAAAAACCAAACCGGTCAGATCATAATCCTGAGAGGAATCTTTGATCAGACCGGCAAAGTCATTCAAGTGCATATTGCAGGGATTGCTTTCATATCCGCAACTCGCTATCCCCACAAAAGGCTGTTTCATCTTTTTATCACTCATGCCCGTGGCATAAAGCATGGCCTTTCCGGCCGGATGTTCGGGATTATCTGATATTTCCCAACTGTATTTTTTCAGGGTCATAGGTTTAATTGGGTATAAAAAAAGTGCCTCATTGGTCTGAGGCACTTTCAATTTTATTTCATTATGAATAATAGTCTAGTGCCTCACATTAACATCCAATGAGAATAATAAAGCTTAGCAAAAAGACTACTGGGTACATATCTTTCGGTTTGAGGTTCATCCTTTGCAGGAATTAGAATTCAAACTTAAACCCGAAATATCAGACTTACAATATTTAATTCTCCTTTTTATCTTAAAGCCAAAATATAAAGTATTGTAAAATGATTTTTATCAAAATTTTAATCCGTATTAAACCCTTAAATCCCTATATTTTGAAGATTTGATTTTAAAAATATCCGATTTTCAAAATTATATATTGATTTACACTATTTTCAAATTTTTTCTCATTTCGTTTCCTTTTTTATAAGAAAAAAATCCTTTCATCCGAAGTCCTATAATTTTTAGGAAAATCCTTGCATATTTTTCAATTGTTACTTTAAGCCTTTATCACATAAAAAATCCCTCTATTTTTGTCAAAAGACTTTTCTGATGATCACATTTCCAAACGCAAAAATTAATCTAGGGCTTCACATCACTTCTAAAAGAAAGGATGGTTACCATGAAATCGAAACTTGTATGGTTCCTATTCCACTCTATGATGCTTTGGAAATGATTTTGGATAAAAAGGGTGGCTGGGAAGGTACAGGTTTATCGATTCCCGGTGATTCAAAGGATAATTTGATTCTCAAGGCGGAAAAGCTGATTCGAAAGGACTTCCAAGGATTACCCAATCTAAAGATTCATTTACACAAAAACATCCCAATGGGCGCCGGTCTTGGAGGAGGATCAGCGGATGGTGCTTTTGCCTTGACATTGATGAACAATCTGTTTGATCTGCATTTAGACAATTTTTTCTTGGAGGAATATGCGGCTCAACTGGGAAGTGATTGTCCATTCTTTATTGAAAATACTCCAAAAATTGCAAGAGGACGTGGGGAAATATTAGAGCCCATTGACATTTCCCTAAGCGGATGTCATTTAATTCTGGTCAACCCAGGAATCCATATTGGAACCAAAGAGGCCTATGCTGGAGTAAGCCCTTCCCCGCCTAAGGTAAAGCTTGAGGAGATTTTGGCAGATCGAAATAGATGGAAAGATGAGCTGGTCAATGATTTTGAAGCAAGTGTCTTCCAGAATCATCCTGAAATTGCAAAAATCAAGAAGCAACTATATGAGGCTGGAGCTTTTTATGCCGCCATGTCCGGTTCAGGATCTACAGTTTTTGGACTGTTTGAATCTAAACCCACATCTTTTTCAATAGATAAGGATTATTTCATTTTTGAAAGCGATTTGAAATAAATCTATTTAACTTTTATATTTAAAAATCATAAATACAAATCTCATGGCGACTTTCACTAGTTCCTTGCCTGATGACCTTTTGAAAAAACTCTCAGCAGCAGCCAAAAACCTTTCAGTGCCGAAAAATAAATTGATTGAGCAAGCGCTTTCACTATACCTAGACCATCTAAAAAGGGCTGAGTATATCAAATCATTTCAAAAAGCATCTCAAGATCAAGACTTGCTATCTATGGCTGAAGAAGGTATGGCTTCCTATTTAAAACAGGTAGAAGATCATGAAGCAAGGTGAAATCTGGTATATTGATCTCAATCCTATTCGGGGTTCAGAACAAGCTGGAATAAGACCTGCTGTAATCCTAAGCGGTAATTTGATGAATACTCATTTGAATGTAATCTGGATTGCGCCGATCACCACGAAAATCAAAAAGTATAAAGGGAACCCGATTTTAACTCCGAATCCAGACAATGGACTTAGCTCTGACTCAGAATTATTGATTTTTCACCTTCGCTCAGTTAGTAAAGAGCGATTGATAAGAAAACTGGGGAAAATCACTTCTAGTGAATTAAAAGAGGCACTCGAAACAGTTGAAGATCTGATCAAACTTTAACCCAAAGTCCTTACAGCTTTCCTTCTCTTGTTCCAATAATTCAACACGGGATAGGTTAGAACAGAAACCAATATTATTAAGGTGCCCAAATAGAATTCCGGAGTCATTTTTTCGCTTTCTCCAAAAATCAAAACAGCCAAGACAATCCCGTAAACAGGCTCTAGATTGATCGTCAAGTTGATAGAAAATACAGTGAGCCTTTTCATCAATTCCACCGAAACCGAAAATGCATATACTGTACAAATTCCACCCAGAATCAGCAACCAAAACCAATCATTTCCCACCCAGGCCCACTGAATTCCTTTCCCCTCTGTGAAAAACTCTGCGTAAATAGGCATAAACAGCAGTGTAAACAAACAGGCTCCGGCCATTTCGTAAAATGTGATTTGATAGGGACTATGACGCTGAGTTAGCCTTCCATTGATCACGGAAAAGCAGGCCGCTAAAAAAGCAGAACCCAAAGCCATGGCCATTCCCAGCCAGTATCCTGTTTCAAATTTGAAAATGACAATCAAGCCTGAAATCACCATTAAACCTAAGGCAACTTCATACCATTTGATTTTAGTGCGATTGAAAAAAGGCTCAACAAAGGCTGTCCAAAGTGAGGTGGTAGCCATTCCCGCCAAACACACGGAAGCAGTAGAAACACGGGCAGACCAAAAGAATAAAATCCAGTGTAATGCAATCAAAAATCCTGTTCCAAGCACTTTCCACATCTGTGGAGTCGGGATAAGTAAAGGCTTCTTTCTCCAAAAAAGCAGAAGAGTGACTCCCAAAGATGCAATTAAGGTTCTGTAAAAAACCAGTTCCAAAGCTGGGAGAGAGATCAACAAGCCTAAAATGGCCGTAAAACCCCATATCAATACTATGAAATGAAGCAATAAATAATCTTTGATGGTGCTGGATTGCATCTATCGAGGTACAGTTTTATACAAGACTAATCCCGTCAGGGCGAAAATGATATTGGGCAGCCAAACCGCCAATATAGGATAGTCTGCTCCATTTTCTGCAAATGTTCTGGACAGAATAAATAATAGGATGTATACAAAAGCCAGTAAGAACCCCATCGCGATCTGAAACCCAGAGCCTCCTCTGGTTTTCCTCGCAGACATAATTACCCCGATAAAGGTCAGGATCAAGGCCGCAAATGGTGACATAAAGCGAACATATCGCTCTATCTTGTAGTACTCAACATTATCTGCTCCTCGATCTTCCAGAATGCGGATCTGTTTACTCAACTGGGGCAATTTGAGTGTTTCATGATGATTTTCTGGAACTCCAAAATCAGCTGGAACAATAGACAAAGTAGTATCCATTTTTTCCCCAACCGACCACTCTTCTTTCCTGTCTTTCAATTCTCTCAACCTCCAATTGATCAAAGTCCAGACATTTTTGGCAGTATCCCACTCTATTCTATCGGATGATATTTTGGCAAAGAGCTTACCATCCTCAATAGTTTCTAAAGTGAAGTTGTATCCAGTATTACTTGTCTTAAAAAATCGACTCAAATAGGCATAGCTATTATCCCCCACCTTGATATGAATGTTTTGCTCTGTATTGGGAGCCCCTTTTTCCAAATAGACCATCTTAAATACTGTCATTCCTTCCGTTGCGGAAGGAAGCACCCAACCATTCAGATAAAAGCTAACGCCACCAATCAAAGCGGCACCTACTAAAAATGGTCTCAATAATCGCACAAAGCTCACCCCACTACTTAAAATAGCAATGATTTCTGTTCTTCCGGCCATTTTGGAAGTAATGAAAATGACAGAGATGAATACGGTGATCGGAGTTAATAAATTATTGAGATAAAGACCATAGTTGCCCATATACCTCAATATCTCACCTGCAGGAACCTGGTTGGAAATGTACTTATCGTTTTTCTCGGTAAAATCCAGCACCAAAACCACCAAAATCAACATCAGGACCACAAAGAAGTAGGTCTTCAGGAAATCCTTGATGATTAATTTGTCGAGTAGTTTCATATTAAAGTCTAGTGCTCACCTTCTTGACCATTTGCTCTTTCCAAACGGCAAAGTCCCCCGCGAGGATATGTTCCCTCGCCTGTCCTACTAACCATAGGTAAAACGCTAAATTATGAATACTGGCGATTTGCGCAGCTAAAATCTCCTTAGAAATAGTTAAATGCCGCAAATAAGCCTTGGAATAAAAAGTACTCGCATAATTACCTATTGCAGGATCAATTGCAGAGAAATCATCCTCCCATTTTTTATTTCGGATATTAATAATCCCTTCTGAGGTAAAAAGCATCCCATTTCTTGCATTCCGGGTAGGCATTACACAGTCAAACATATCCACACCCAAGGCAATGCATTCCAAAATATTAGCTGGAGTTCCTACTCCCATCAAATAACGAGGTTTGTCTTGAGGTAAAATATCAGTCACCAGCTCCGTCATTTCATACATCATTTCTGCAGGCTCACCTACCGATAGTCCTCCGATAGCATTACCTTCCCGCTCTCTGGAGGCAATAAATTCAGCGCTTTGCTTGCGCAAGTCTTTGTAAACTGAGCCTTGAACAATCGGGAAAAGCGTTTGGCTATAGCCGTACTTGCCAGTGGTAGAATCAAACTGAGTGATACATCTATCTAACCAACGATGGGTCATTTCCATGGACTTTCTAGCATAGCCATACTCGCAAGGGTATGGAGTACATTCATCAAAGGCCATGATTATATCAGCTCCTATGGTCCGCTGAATATCCATGACATTTTCAGGAGTAAAGTGATGCTTAGAACCGTCAATATGCGACTTGAACATCACCCCATCCTCTTTTATTTTTCGGCTACCTGATAAAGAAAAAACCTGATAACCTCCACTATCGGTCAAAATAGGCCTATCCCAACCATTAAAACGATGAAGCCCCCCTGCTTTTTCTATGATATCTAATCCCGGTCTCAAATAGAGGTGATAAGTATTGCCTAAGATAATCTGAGCCTGAATATCCTCCTTCAGTTCTCTTTGATGGACTGCCTTGACGCTTCCGGCAGTTCCAACAGGCATAAAAATAGGGGTTTGAATCGTTCCATGATCCGTTTCGACTGTACCGACTCTGGCTTTGGTCTGTGGATCAGTATGCTTTAAGGTAAACTTCATCTCTTGATTTTCAATGATGTGGACTTCATCCACGAAATGATGGGATTGGCCTGCAAAAATATCCACTTATTCTTAAATGAATGCCTAAATGTCTTTTATATTTGCCCAGCAAAATTGACCTATGGGCCTATTTTTACTTTGGTTTCTCTTCGGTATTGGCATTTTCATTCAAATCATCTATTTGTTGGTGATTTTTGGGCGAACTGCATTCTATAAATTGCCCAAATCTGGTGGAAGTACAGCAGACGAGGAAGCAGTCACGGTGGTAGTTCCGGCTCATAATGAGTACAAAAACCTCAAAGTCCTGATCCCCAAACTATTCGAACAAGATTACCCCAAATACGACGTATTGGTAATCAATGATCGAAGTACAGACAGAACCAAAAGGTTGCTGGAGGAGATGATGGCGATTTATCCTAGACTCAGGTCAGTCACCGTCAAATACACGCCCTCTCACGTAACTTCCAAAAAATATGCCCTGACCTTGGGTATCAAGGTGGCCAAAAGTGACGTCATTTTATTGACAGATGCAGATTGTATTCCGGCCTCTGATCAGTGGATTAGAAAAATGACCCAACCGGTAAGGACTCAAGACAAGGTTTTCTCCATAGGATATTCAGGGTATGAGCGCGTAAGTGGTTTCCTTAATAAATGGATTCAGTTCGAAACCCTGAAGACCGGACTTTACTATTTATCCTTTGCATTGTGGAAAGCTCCTTTTATGGGAGTAGGACGAAATTTATGCTATAGAAGAAGCTTTTTCATGGAAGTGAAAGCCTTCAAAGGTATTTGGCATATTGAAGGGGGAGATGACGATTTATTTGTAAATCGGTATGCAACCGGGAAAAACACTGCAGTTGTAATTGATCCAGAAGCTAATACACTTTCCAAACCGAAAGAAAATTGGAAAGAATACAAGGTTCAGAAGAAAAGACATCTGCATGCAGGAAAATATTACAGAGGAGAGGATAAGCGAAAAATCGGCTTTTATGCATTATCCCACGCCTTATTTTGGATTGGGGGTCTTGGCTTATTGATTTATTTTGGTTTGGAGGGCAACTGGGAACGTTTTCTTATCGTTTTCGGTATTATTCTAGTAAGATCATTTTTATTGTTGGGAATTTTCACCTCAGCAAGTAAAAAGATCAACGGTTCCAAAGTCCCTGCAAATATCCTGATCAATGACTTTTTGTATTTGGGTTATTTTTGGGTTTTAGGATCTGTTTCTCACCAGTCAAAAGACATTCAATGGAAGTAAACGAGCGCGGATTTTCTAACAAAGCACTGGAAGACTTTGATCTGATAGACAAGGCAGTGGATGAAAAGGATCAGCAGGCCTATGCTACCCTCATGAAGCGGTATAAAAAGGCTGTTTATTTCATGATCCTAAAAATGATCCGGGATGCTGATGATGCAGAGGACTTGACGATGGAGGCTTTTGCAAAAGCTTTTAAAAACCTGCATCGGTTCAAAAAAGACTACACCTTTTCCACCTGGCTATTTCGAATTGCCACTAACAATACCATTGATTTCATTCGAAAAAAGAAGCTCAAAACCATGAGCTTGAACACGACCATGTCTGATGATAGTGGGAATGCAGTCAATATCGATGTGGAAGATGATGACAACAATCCTCAGGATGAGTTTATCAAGTCTCAGCGTATAGAAATGGTGAGAATCTTTGTAGATAAGCTTCCTGCGAAATATCGAAAATTGGTTCAGCTGAGATACTTTGATGAGCTGTCTTATGAGGAAATCGCCCAAGAACTCGAGAAGCCTTTGGGAACTGTGAAAGCCCAACTTCACCGCTCCCGTGAACTTTTGTATGAAATCGCCTCCGGCAAAGAAAAACACATCTAATGAATACAGGCACTCAGCTGATTCTTTCCTACTTTCCTAATCTGACCGAAAAGCAAATCGAGCAATTAGACCGATTACAGGAATTATACGAGGATTGGAACTCTAAAATCAATGTAATCAGTCGAAAGGACATGGATCAGTTCTATGTTCATCATGTGCTGCACTCATTGGGGATTGCAAAAGTGATGGGATTTCAGCCTGGCACAAAAGTATTGGATATTGGTACAGGAGGAGGATTTCCGGGTATTCCTTTGGCTATTTTATTTCCTGACACCCACTTTCATTTGGTGGATTCTATTGGCAAAAAAATCACTGTAGTTAAGGAAGTGACAAAAGCATTGAAGCTAAGCAATGTCGAAGCACAGCAAGTGCGGGCCGAAACCTTAGTTAGAAAATACGATTTCGTGATCAGCAGAGCCGTGACCCGAATGATCAATTTTTATCCTTGGGTCAAAGGAAAAATCAAAAAAGAGGACTTCAACGAGTTTCCCAATGGAATCCTCTACCTCAAAGGAGGGGAAGTGGATGAAGAAATGGAAGAAACAGGCAAATCCTATGTCACTTATCATTTGGAAGACTATTTCAAAGAAGAATTTTTTGAGACCAAAAAAGTGGTCTATATGCCTTGGGAGGATAAAAGATAAAAGTATTAAGAGTCAACTTCAATGCTTTTTTCAATCAAATGGCTTCTATGATTGACTTAATTTTATTTTACTTTTTCTGGTAATATTAAACCAAACTGGTAATAGAATTTAATTCTAATTCTCCCCGACAATTCCTGCCACTTGACTTTTTTGACTCCTTCAAATGACCTAATTTGAAGCCTCAATTTTCTGTGCTGTATGTATATTATTTTCGATACCGAGACCACCGGTTTACCCCGAGATTACAATGCCCCCATGTCCGATGTGGACAACTGGCCCCGACTGGTTCAATTAGCTTGGCAACTTCATGATGCTCAGGGTAAACTGATCTCCAACCATAATTACATCGTCAAACCAGAGGGTTTTACTATACCCTATAATGCCGAAAAGGTTCATGGTATTTCTACCAAACGAGCTTTGGCAGAAGGACATGACCTGAAAGAGGTCTTGGCGATTTTTGAAAAGGATGTAGCTGGGGCTAAGCATCTCGTCGGTCATAATATCGAGTTTGATATCAATGTGGTCGGTTCAGAATTTATCCGGGCTGAATTGCCCATGCCATTAACGGCCAATCCACTCGACACGAAGGATATTTCCACTGAATTCTGTGCGATCCCCGGCGGTAAAGGAGGCAAATTCAAATGGCCTACCCTAACTGAATTACATCAAAAACTATTCGGAGAAGGATTTGGGGATGCACACGATGCAGCTTATGACGTAGATGCAACCGCCCGATGCTTTTTTGGATTGATTACGCAGGGTGTACAAAAGCCAGAAGAGGGTGTAGCCGTTTCAGAAGTAATCTACGAAGCCCCCAAACTTGCTGAAGCAAATTTTGCGCAGGCTAAAGACAGCCAAAAAGCCGCTGCTAAAGATGTACTCAAGCAAGCTGGAAAAGCAGATATTTCTGACTTGGTGGATGTCCCATTCACCCATTTGCACGTTCATACGCAATATTCAGTTCTACAAGCAACCTCAGAAATCCCGGCTTTGGTTGCAAAGGCAAAATCCATGAATATGCCAGCTATAGCGATGACTGATCATGGCAATATGATGGGCGCTTTCCACTTTGTCAAAGCTGCTATGGGAGCAGAGATCAAGCCGATTGTTGGTTGCGAATTTAACCTCTGCAGAGATCGAAAAAACAAAGGGCAAAAAGACGATGGTTTTCAAACTGTTTTAATTGCAAAAAACAAGGCAGGCTATCATAATCTGGCAAAATTAGCCTCCTACGCGAATATTGAAGGCTTTTATTATGTTCCGAGAATAGACAAGGAAGTTCTTGTGCAGTACAAGGGCGACTTGATTGCCACCACCGGAGGGCTTTGGGGAGAGATTCCATTTTTGATTTTGAATGTGGGCGAAACTCAAGCAGAGGAAGCATTTATCTGGTGGAAAGAGCAGTTTGGCGATGATTTTTATGTAGAGCTCAATCGACATGGAATCCCGGAAGAAGAAAAAGTCAATGAGGTACTCTTAGAATTTGCCAAGAAATATAATGTGAAATATTTCGCTGCCAATAACACCTATTACAATGATAAAGCGGATGCAAAAGCCCATGATATTTTGCTCTGCGTCAAGGATGGGGAATTGGTAGAAAAGCCCAAAAAATACGTAGGCAAGCGAGGACGGGAGTTTCGCTACGGCTTCCCGAATGACGAGTTTTACCTCAAATCTCCAGAAGAAATGAAAAAACTTTTTGCAGATCTTCCGGAGGCCATTGAGTGCACCCAAGAAATTGTCGAAAAATGTGAAGCCTACAAGCTGGCCAGGGAGGTTCTTCTCCCCAAATTTGACATTCCTGAAGAATTCAAAGATCCGCAAGATGATGTAGATGGCGGTAAGCGTGGAGAAAATGCCTATCTCCGTCACTTGACTTATGAAGGTGCCAAAAAACGCTACTCTGAGATCACTCCTGAGATACAGGAACGATTAGACTTTGAGCTGGCTACCATTGAAAACACCGGATATCCGGGTTACTTCCTCATTGTTCAGGACTTCACCCGAGCTGCCCGGGAAATGGGCGTTTCGGTGGGACCCGGAAGGGGTTCGGCAGCAGGATCCGCAGTGGCTTACTGCATCGGAATCACCAATGTGGATCCGATTGAGTACGATCTCCTTTTTGAGAGATTCTTGAACCCAGACAGGGTTTCACTTCCTGATATTGATATTGACTTTGATGATGAAGGTAGAGGAAGAGTTATTGACTATGTCATCAAAAAATACGGTTCCAATCAAGTCGCTCAAATCATCACCTATGGTACCATGGCGGCAAAATCAGCGATTCGGGATACCGCAAGGGTGCTCAATCTGCCCTTAGCAGAGGCTGGACGTCTTGCCAATCTAGTTCCGGACATCAAGTTGAAAGTACTATTCGAACTAGCGAAAAACCGAGCTGCTCTCTCTGAGAAACTGAAAGGTCAGGGAGAGTTGATCCAAAAAGCTGAAGAATTGCTTCGGGTTGCTCAAGGGCAGGATGAATCTGCGAAAACGGTCAATCAGGCAACAGTTTTGGAAGGCTCAGTAAGAAATACCGGGATTCATGCCTGTGGGGTAATCATTACGCCAGACGATATCACCAATTTCGTTCCTGTCGCATTGGCCAAGGACTCCGATATGGTTTGCACTCAGTTTGATAACTCGGTAGTAGAATCAGCCGGATTGCTGAAAATGGACTTTTTGGGTTTGAAAACCCTCACCCTGATAAAAGATGCGATCAAAATCGTCAAAGAACGTCATGGCATAGAACTGGATGCGGATGTTTTCCCGATAGATGATGAAAAGACCTATGAGCTATTTCAGCGAGGTGAAACAGTCGGCATTTTCCAATACGAAAGTCCCGGCATGCAGAAGTACATGCGTGAGCTGAAACCTACCGTTTTTGCGGATTTGATTGCCATGAACGCACTTTATAGACCAGGACCTTTGGCCTACATTCCTTCTTTTATTAAAAGGAAGCATGGATCCGAACCGATCACCTACGATCTGGAGGACATGAAGGAATATTTGGAGGAAACCTATGGAATTACGGTTTATCAGGAACAGGTAATGCTTCTTTCACAAAAACTGGCTGGCTTCACCAAAGGTGAGGCAGACGTACTTCGTAAAGCCATGGGTAAAAAGCAGAAAGATGTCTTGGATAAAATGAAACCCAAATTCATCGATCAGGCTGCAGCGAAGGGGCATGAACCTAAAAAACTTGAAAAAATCTGGACTGACTGGGAAGCATTCGCTTCCTATGCCTTCAACAAATCCCACTCCACCTGTTATGCTTGGATTGCCTATCAAACAGCCTACTTAAAGGCGCATTATCCTGCCGAATACTTAGCCTCAGTTTTGAGCAACAACATGAATGATATCACGCAAGTGACTTTTTTCATGGAAGAATGTAAGCGGATGGCTATCCCGGTATTAGGACCGGATGTCAATGAATCCAAAAATGGCTTCACTGTAAATGCCGCAGGAGAAATCCGCTTTGGAATGGCAGCAATCAAAGGTGCAGGCTCAGCGGCAGTAGATGAAATCATCAAGGAAAGAGAGAAGAACGGCCCTTTCAAAAACATCTTTGATTTCGCCAAAAGAGTGAACTCCAGAGCCTTGAATAAGAAAACCATGGAAGCCTTAGCCATGGCTGGAGGATTTGATTGCTTTCCTGAACATCACCGCAGACAATACCTGGAAGCTCCGGATGGAGATGTGACTTTGATCGAAAAGGCCGTGAAATATGCACAAAAGGTGCAGCAGGAAGAAGAAAGTGCGCAAGTGAGTTTGTTTGGCGGAAGTAGTGGTAGTATGGATATTCCACTTCCTTCAGTTGCCCCTATGGAGCCATTTTCTCAATTGCAGCAATTGAACATAGAAAAAGAGGTAGTAGGCCTATATATTTCCGGTCACCCGCTGGATCAATACCGTTTGGAAATTGAGTCATTTACCAATGCTTCCTTGCCTGACCTGAATGATTTGGAAACTTTACGTAGCAAGAAAGAAATCAGGCTTGCCGGATCAGTTTCCTCTTTCGCTCATAGAACCACCAAAAACGGGAAACCTTTTGGAACCTTGAGTTTGGAGGACTATCAGGGAGGCTTTACCTTCTTTTTGTTTGGAGAGGATTATGTGAAGTATAAGGAATACTTCATGACAGGTTGGTTTTTGTTTATCAAAGGAGAAGTCGGACAGAAGCGCTGGGATGAAAATTCCTTGGAGTTTAAGATCAATAGCATCATGTTATTATCTGAGGTCAGAGGAAAAATGATCAAAGGCCTTCGGGTAAATATTGACTTGGATGATCTGACTTTAGACTTGATGGAGAAACTGGAGGGAATCACTCAGAAATACAAAGGAGAGGCAAAACTCTATTTCGATGTAATCGATAGAAAAGAGAATATCAGCCTTGAATTATTTTCTAAGAAGTTCTCTATTGACCCAAGTGCTGAAATGATCAAAGAACTAAAGGAAATACCTGAAATAGTCTATAAAGTAGAGTAAGAGAAGTGAATTCGGTATTTGCCTATGACTCATAGACAAAAAATGATAAGTGGTAGGAACTAATTACTGATTGATTAACTTTCTCTCATATATTTGAATAAAAGAATCGAACTAAACGAATTATACAATGGGAAAAGCAATCGAAATCACCGACGCTAATTTTGAAGATGTAATCAAATCCGATCAGCCAATTCTGGTTGATTTTTGGGCTGAATGGTGTGGACCTTGTAAAATGATCGGACCAGTAGTTGAAGAATTGGCCGGTGATTACGAAGGGAAAGCAGTAATCGGAAAAGTGGATGTAGACTCTAACCCAGGAGTTGCTCAGGCATTTGGCATCCGTTCTATTCCAACCTTATTGTTCTTCAAAGATGGACAAATCGTAGATAAGCAAGTAGGCGCAGTGCCTAAGGCAGTATTAGCTCAGAAATTAGACGCTCAGTTATAAGTAGCATCTTTCTAAAATTTGAAGCCACGGAAAAATCCCGTGGCTTTTTTTATATTCGACTCTAGATGAATGAAAAAATAATTTCTCTTTCTGAATTTTTCGATTTAAGAGCCTCGATACCTATTCTGGACGCCCGAAGCGAAGGAGAATTTGAGCAAAGCTATATACCCGGGGCGCAGAATCTCCCTATTCTAAACAATGAAGAAAGAATTGTAGTCGGGACTCTTTATAAAAATAAAGGCAGTGAAGCGGCTACCTTAAAAGGTTTTGAACTGGTCGGCCCTAGATTTCATCTTATCCAAAAAGAAGCAATTCAACAATTCCCCGAGCGAAAAGTCCTACTCTACTGCTGGCGAGGAGGAATGAGATCTCAGATTTTATCTTGGCTATTGGGAATGGTAGGGTTCGAAGTGTATCGCTTAAAAGGTGGCTACAAAACCTATAGAACTTTTACATTTGAAGAGGTTCGAAAACCTCGTACACTCATCGTATTAGGCGGAAAAACAGGTTCCGGAAAAACACTGTTACTAAAGAAGCTCTCTAAAAGTGGGGAACAAGTTATTGATTTGGAAGGCCTGGCAAGGCATAAGGGATCCTCATTTGGTGCGATAGGGCAAAAGCCTCAACCTACTGTGGAGCAGTTTGAAAACCTGATGGCCGAGCAATTACTTCAAATGAATATTCTTCAAACCATCTGGGTGGAAAACGAAAGCCGAAAAATTGGAAGGATTATTATCCCTGATCATTTTTTTCAGCTAATGCTTGAGGCACCCCTGATAGATATTTTCAAGACAGATGAGGAAAGAATAGCGCATATTGCTGATGAATACGGGAAACTTCCCAAAGAAGAATTGATAGCTGCCGTTAAGCGATTGAAGAAAAAATTAGGAGGACTAAGAACGGAGCAGGCAATTGAAGCAATCCAGTCAGGAGACCATGCAGCTTGGATTCAAAATCTCTTAATTTACTATGATAAGGCTTACGAATACGACCTTAACCGACATCCCAACGAAAAAACGTATTCATTGGACTTGAGCAACAAAAACATTCTCCAGCAAATAGAGCTTTTAATTCAAACCAAATCCAAGATCCATGGAAACTCAAGCAACCCGATTAACTGAATGGAGCGAAGGCTCAGGTTGTGGGTGCAAAATCGCTCCTGCCATTCTTGATCAAATACTCACCACCAGTAATTCATTTAACCAAACTGATCCCAAACTATTGGTTGGTAATTCCGGCAAAGACGATGCAGCAGTATATCAGGTTTCGGAGGATATCGCAATCATCAATACCGTTGATTTTTTCACACCTATAGTCGATGACCCATTTGATTTTGGAAGAATAGCTGCGGCTAATGCCATTTCTGATGTTTATGCGATGGGAGGAAAACCAATTTTTGCCAATGCAATCTTGAGCTGGCCTGTAGAAAAACTAGCTCCCGAGCTAGCAGCAAAGGTCCTAGAAGGAGCTAAAAGTATTTGTAAAACCGCGGGAATTGAACTGGCAGGAGGGCATAGCATCGCTGCCAAAGATCCGATATTTGGACTCTCGGTCAACGGAATAGTTCATCCGAGAAAAATAAAAACCAACAAAGGGGCAAAAGCTGGAGATCTGATATTTTTGACTAAACCACTGGGAATAGGTGTTTTGGCCACCGCCCTCAAGCGTCAAAAAATTAAAGAGACGGATTATCTCAACTTACTGGATACTGCCTGTAGATTGAATCAAATTGGAGCAGTTTTAGGAAATCATGAGGAAGTTCATGCCATGACAGATGTGACTGGTTTTGGATTGCTGGGCCACTTGATCGAAATGGCAGAAGGTGCAGGACTTTCGGCAGAAATAGAAATTGAAAGACTACCCTTAATTGAAGGAATACAAGATTATATCAATCAATTCATTTTCCCTGATAATACGTACAGAAATTGGAATGCTTTTAATTCCAAAACAGAAGGTGTGAAAGGAATGGATTTGGTCAAACTTTGCGATCCTCAGACCAGTGGTGGTTTGTTGATTGCTGTTGCACCGGAGAATCAGACTTGGTTTGAAAATACCTTACAAGCGGAAAATCAGGTAGCCTGGGAAATAGGAAAGTTTACTGAAAAACTGGATTTTACAGTAAAGGTAAGCTAGGAGTTCATAGGCTTTTGTAACTTGATTCCAATCAAACCTAGCCAAAATGAACCTCAAACTCTGCTTCCTGCTCTTTTTGCTTCCATCTTTATTTGCCATGTCCCAAGTCCCTGCCTCCATTGAAAGTGAATTAGTCATTTTAAATGTAAATACCCTGGAGGAAAAGGTTGTTTTGAGGGAAAAACGGCATTTTGAAGCTCCTAACTGGACCCGGGATGGAAAACATTTATTAATCAATGCTGACGGAAAGCTGGAAAAAATTGATTTAAATGGAAATAAGCTAGGCTTAATCTTCCCGGATCAAATTACCCGCATCAACAATGACCATGGATTGAGTTTTGATGGAAAAACCATTGTCTTCAGTAAAAATGAGGAAGGCATGGGCTCCCGGATTTATACGATTCCTGCAAAAGGAGGAAAAGCCAAACTTATCACTCCCAAGTATCCGAGCTACTGGCATGGTATCAGTCCTGATGGCAAAACGCTCGTGTATTGTGCAGAAAGAGATGGGGCATGGGATGTCTGGGCGATTTCAACTCAAGGAGGCACGGAAATCAGGCTAACTGATTCTGAAGGCTTGGACGATGGACCCGAATATTCTTATGATGGACAATGGATCTACTTCAACAGTCACCGAACTGGCAGAATGCAAGCCTATAGGATGAAGCCAGACGGGTCTCAGCAAGAGCAGCTAACTTTTGATGAGTTGGATAATTGGTTCCCTCACCCTTCCCCAGATAATAAGAGCGCTGTGATTATTTCCTATCTAGAAGATCAAAAGGGAGCCCATCCTTTTGGGAAGGATGTGAAGCTCCGGTTACTGGATGTGGAAAGCAAAACACTCAGAGACCTTACTCCAGTTTTTTATGGAGGTCAAGGCACCATTAATGTACATTCTTGGTCTCCGGATGGAGATTGGATAGCTTTTGTGAGGTATTATCGTTAGGAAAATGAGGGTGAAACTGAAATTATATCAATGCCCCAGATTAGATACCCCACCAGAAACCATAAACTTCATGACATCTGAGCTTTTCACTCCATGGAGAGGTTTGACCTTGTCCTTTGGTACTAAAAACACATTCCCGGACACATTATAGCTGTGTGGAAAGTAAACAGCTATCAAATCAGGTTCGCCAATTTCGGACATATCTTCCTGAGTTATAAAACCCAATCGTGAAAGTGTATCCGATATCTGAACAATGACAGGAGAGCTAAATTTCTTTTTATCTCCCACAAAAGCCCCCATCAAATCCTTAATAGAAGTATAAAGTAGATTCACCAATGGAATCTTAAATACTCCTCTTTCAAACCATTCAAAAAAAGGTTTGGTAAAGAATAAACTTGCCAGATATCCAATAAAAGTAATCAAGCCTAAAACCATTAAGATGCCAATCCCTGGAATAGGCACAGGAATCAAATTGTCTAAGAAGACAAAAATGGCATAGATCACATAAATCGTAACGGCTAACGGAGTAATGAATAATAGTCCTCTCAGAAAGTAGGACAGAATTCTTTTATAAGTGAATCCCATGGATTTAGATCTAGAAAAGATTAGAATTACTAATTCATCAAGTACGAATACTCAAAGGTATCAATCCAGCAATTTAATCTTCACACTTCTATAAAAAATCACTGATTCTGGATCATGGGCTTGTAAAGCAATGGTTCCCCTATCAAACTTCTTCTCTCCAGCGCTGGCAGGCCTGTCGGCATCTTCAGACTCATCATATTCCATGACTACCTGATCATTGATTTTGACAGTAGCCTGATCTCCTTTGACAATAATATGGTAAGTATACCATTCGCCATCATTCACATATACTTCTCTTACATCATTGAAAGAATAAAGGCTTCCTGATTTTCTCCAGTCAGAATGTGATTGATTGACTTGCACTTCATATCCTTTTTCAGGCCAACCTTTTTCTTGATAAGCAGTATGGATAAAAATTCCTGAATTGGCTTTAGGCATTGTTTTTACCTCTACCATCAATTCAAAATTCTCAAATTCATGATCTCCCACCGGTCCCACATAAAAAGCATGTGCTCTGGGTCCATCCACTTTAATGACACCATCCACTACTTGAAAGGAATTCGGATTTTCAGAGACTTTCCATCCATCCAAATTCTTCCCGTTGAATAATTCAATCCATTCTGTCGATTGAGCAAATGACAAAGAGCAAATGAGCAGAAAGGTTAAAAATAAGCTTAGTTTTTTCATCTGTTTATAAATTGTTTTTTAGAGGTCAGATGGAATGCCCAAGATAATAATCCCCCTCTGTGAGATTTTTCCTAATGGGCATTTCATAGGGATACAATTAAGGTTTGATCTATGAATATACGATCACAATCAGCAGCTATCCAAACCGCTGGAAAAACAAAAAAGGCTCTGAATTCCTCCAGAGCCTTTCCTATTCTATTTGATGATATTATAAGTCTATTCCCATGAAAGACATGAAAGCTATCCCCATCAAACCAGTTAGAAGCATGGTAATTCCCAAACCTTTCAAACCGTTTGGTACATGAGAATACTTTAACTTCTCTCTAATCGCTGCCAAAGCAACAATCGCAAGGAAGAAACCTGTACCTGAACCGAAACCGTAAACAGCTGATTCAGCCAAGGTATAATCTCTTTGCGCCATGAAAAGGGAACCACCCAAGATCGCACAGTTTACAGCGATCAAAGGCAAGAAGATACCCAATGCACCATACAATGCTGGAGCGAACTTTTCTACTACCATTTCTACCAGCTGAACCATCGCAGCGATGATCGCGATAAACATGATAAATCTAAGGAAAGTCAAGTCAATGGAAGCCAACTCAGCATTCACCCAAGTCAAAGCTCCTTCTTTCAATACAAATTCATTCAACAGCCAGTTGACAGGGACAGTTACAGTCAATACGAAAATAACTGCTGCACCTAATCCTAGCGCTGTACTTACTTTTTTGGAAACGGCCAAGAAAGAACACATTCCGAGGAAGTAAGCGAAAACCATGTTGTCGATAAAGATCGACCGAATTCCTAAATTAAATAATTCCATTTCTTCTATCGGATTTTAGTGTTCAACATAACCTGTTTTGGTACGCTGTACCCAAATGATCAAACCTAGGATGATGAAAGCTCCTACAGGAGATACCATCAAACCATTGGTAGCTAAAGAGAAGTCATCTCCAAAGATTCCTGACACATAATCGAAAACCGGAATTCCGAATACAGATCCTGATCCCCAAAGCTCTCTAAAGAAAGCTACTGTCAAAATAATCCAAGAGTATCCTAAAGCAGACCCAAAACCATCCAAAATAGAATCGTAAGGCTTGTTACCCAAAGCAAACGCTTCTAAACGACCCATTACGATACAGTTGGTAATAATCAAACCTACGAATACAGAAAGCTCTTTATACATATCGTAAGCGAAAGCTCTCAAAATCTCAGAAACAAGCGTTACCAAGGTAGCTACAACGGCCAGCTGAACGATAATACGTACTCGGCTAGGAATGGTGTTTCTTAATAGTGAAATGGTCAAGTTGGCCATTACTACTACGAAAATTACCGAAATCGCCATTACCAAAGTTGGCTTCATTTGAGTAGTCACCGCCAAAGCAGAACAGATTCCCAATACCTGAATGGTGATTGGGTTATCATCCACCAAAGGATCACTTATTAATTTTTTGCGGCGCTTGGAAAGAAGAGCCTCTGAAGGCTTTTTCTCAATCGCTTTTTCTACAGTTTCAGCACTCATTAGTATAAAATTCTTGAGTTGAATAATGATTAAAATGCAGCAGCCATCGCCTTAGAACCTTTCTTAGATTCTATATAGGCTTTATAATGACCTAGGTAATTTTGCAACATGGTATTTACTCCGTTACCGGTAATCGTTGCTCCTGACATGCCATCTACTTGGTGAGGATTGTCAGAATAGTCTTTGCCTTCTCCTTTTTGCATGGAAACGGCTACCAATTCCCCAGATTCATTGAAAATTTCTTTTCCCACATATCTTTCCTGCACCCCAGGTTCGGTAATTCTAGCTCCTAGGCCTGGAGTTTCGCCAGCGTGAGCCATAGTAATACCACCTACAGTATTCATATCTGTATCTAAGGCCAAATATCCCCAGATGGCATCCCATAATCCAGCACCATACAAAGGGAAAATATAAGATTCTACTGCTTCTGAATCTCCTTCTTTATGGAAAATGAATACCGGATAAAGACGTTGGTCAGCAGGCTTTTTATAATTCTTAGCAATGTCAACCGTCTCCGCAGAAACAGCTACACCACCCTGCTCTTTTACTTCCTGTCCGTTGATATCCACCACAGTGGAAGAAATTCTATTGGTATAGAAGGCATTTACTTCTTCTGGAGACATTGCGTCAATTTCATCGCCTGAAATAACCGCGCCCAGAATCTGCTTCTTTTTATCCAAAGCTTCAGCTTCTCTTTGCATAGGACCCAAAACTTGGGAAGTACCTGAAAGAAGCAAGCCAAGAACTACGGTCAAAATGACCGAGAATGTGATGATATAAGCGTTAGACTGTTGCACGTTGTAACCTCCTTGTTTTGTTTGCTTTTACTACATAATAGTCGATCAGAGGAGCGAAAACGTTCATAAATAGAACGGCTAGCATAATTCCCTCTGGATAGGCTGGGTTTGTAACTCGAATGATCACGGTCAAGAAACCTATCAATAATCCATAAATCCATTTACCAGTTTCAGTCTGTGATGCTGAAACAGGATCAGTTGCCATAAAAACGATACCGAAGGCCAATCCACCCATCACCCAGTGATATTGAGGAGGCATTGCCATGTATTCATTTACAGCAAAAAGATTCATCACGAATCCCATGATGTATGCTCCTGCGAAACCGGAAACGATAATCTTCCAGCTTGCTACTCCTGTACCGATCAAAATCAAAGCTCCAACCAATGCCATCAATGTGGAAGTCTCCCCAATTGAACCAGGAATCCATCCCATAAACATGTTAGCGAAGCTGAACAAATCTGAACCCAGTGCAGTGTTATGACTGGCTAAAGCTTCGGTCACAGGCACACCATCTACTCCGGCATTATAGGCAACAGCCAAGGCAGTTGCTCCTGAGAAACCGTCAACTGCAGCTTTATCGCCTAAATAAGTCCAAACTTGGTCACCTGAAATCTGTGCAGGATAAGCAAAGTATAAGAATGCTCTTGCTGTCATGGCCACGTTCAGGATATTCATCCCTGTACCGCCAAAAACTTCTTTTGCAATAACTACAGCAAAAACGGTAGCCAAGGCAACTTGCCATAAAGGTGTAGTAGCAGGAACTACCAAAGGAATCAACATCCCTGTTACCAAGAAGCCTTCGTTGATAGGGTGCTTTCTAATCACAGCAAATGTGGCCTCTACCAAACCACCAGCAGCATAAGCTACAATAATGATTGGAAGAACCAATTGCAAACCGATTAGGGCTTTATCTCCAAAATTTTCCCACAAACCTGCTGTTTCACCAGTGGCCAACAAACTTTGATGCCCAACATTGTAAATACCAAACAACAAGCAAGGAATCATGGCCACCACTACAGTGATCATCATTCGCTTCAGGTCAATGGCATCCTTTACTTGGGCACCTTTGATTCCTGTGGTATGATTTGGTGAGAAAAGGAAGGTCTCACCCGCCTCAAATGCGTAATATAAACTTTCAAGCTTGCCCCCTTTTTCAAAAAGAGGCTTCTGCTTGTCCATTAAATCTCTTAGAAACTTCATATGGATTAACTGTATTGGATTAATTCTATACCTTTTCTTACCAACTCCTGCACAGGATGCTTGGACACATCGACAAATTCACAAAGTGCCAAATCCTCTTCTACGATCTCATAGATTCCCAATTCTTCCATTTCATCAAAATCCTCCGCCATGATGGCTTTCAATAAATAAACTGGAAGAATATCCATCGGAGTTACTGATTCAAACACACCGGTTTGAACAAATGCTCTTTCCTCTCCTCTAGCATTAGAGTCAAGTACATATTCTTTGTTTGGTTTTAGGAAGGAAAGTAAGCCTAAAGCTCTGTGATAGCTTAGCTTTTCGGTGGTAGGCTTCGCCCAACCTAAGAACTCATAATAATCTCCTTCAGGGATTACAGTGATCTGGTTGTGATAGAACCCTAAATAACCTTCCATAGAGATTTTCTCTCCTGTCAATACATTGCCAGAGATCACTCTAACATGCCCGCTGTTCAAATTTCCTTTTACAAAAGTGGATACACAAGCTCCAACCTTTGTTTTCACGTAGGCAGTTTTGGTCAATTCTGAACCAGTGATGGCAATGACTTTAGAAGCATCAAATACACCATTCACTATCAATTTACCGATCTGTACCACCCCTGCCGGAGAAATAGTCCAAGCAATTTCACCCTTGTTGATAGGGTCTAGGTGATGAATTTGCACACCCACATTACCTGCAGGATGTGGACCGGAGAATTGATTGATCTGAACACCTTTAGCCTGCGAGAAAATCGCAGGTACTGACTTAGAACCATCCACATTGAGGTGAATTTTTCCTTCAGTCAATTTGGCCAAAGCGTCCAAACCAGCCTGAAAATAAGAATCTTCACCTTGAAGGGTGAATCCCAAATCAGGAGCCAATGGATGCGTATCAAAAGCAGAAATGAAAATAGCCTTTGGAGTATCTGCAGGATTAGCTACAACTCCAAATGGACGCTGAATCAAATTTGGCCAAACTCCACTTTGGGTTAGTTTTTGGACTAGAGACTCTCTATCGATAGATGCCAGGTTAATTTTTCCCAGGTCTTCGAAAGAGTTTTCTTTATCCGCCAAAATTTTGATTTCGAGTAGCTTTCGCTTTTCACCCCTTTTGACTTCAACGATTTCACCTGATACCGGCGCCACATACATGACTTGGTCCAAGGCCTTATCGAACAGGATTGGAGTACCAGCCTTCACTGCATCTCCCTCATTGACAAGTACTTTTGGTCTTTGAAGACCAATAAAGTCTGTCGGCTTAATTGCGAAGGTTTGAGCGGGAGCAAAATCAGCCAGCTCTTGCTTAGCCTTTCCTGCCAGGTTGATGTCAAAACCTTTCTTAAGCTTCACTATTTTAGACATATCTGTTTTTGAACTATGAGCTTTTGAAAAACGCCCCAAATCTAATAAATAACCTCTTTATTTATAGAGTATCTGGAAGTTTATCTTTGAATTTCTTATAGAAAGTTTCCCTTTGATTCCAAAAGGTTGATTTATGGTTTAAGCTAGCAATGCATTCTCTTCCATAGATTCCAAGTGGCTTTTGACTTGCTCCATCAGCCACATGGGAGTAGAAGTGGCTCCGCAGATTCCAACTTTATCTGTTGGCTGAAACCAGTCTGGATCCATTTCTGTTTCGTTTTCTATGAAATAACTTCTGGGATTTTCACTCAAACAAACTTGGTAAAGTGCTTTACCATTTGAGCTTTTTTTACCGGAAACAAATAAAATCACATCATTTTCTTGCGCAAATCGCTGAAGCTGAGGCTCTCGGTTAGAAACCTGCCGACAGATTGAATCATTTGCATTGAAATCCACTTCTGTCAATTCACCTTTGGCCGCTTTAATTCTCTCTTCAATTTTCTGAGAAAGCTCATAAAAGCCTTTGGTACTTTTTGTGGTCTGACTGAACAGTGTAACCGGCTTATTAAAATCGATTTTCTCCAAATCAGCATCTTCCATCACAACGATGGCCTTTTCCAAAGTTTGACCAGTCAAGCCAATCACTTCTGCATGTCCCTTTTTTCCATAAATTACGATTTGGCCATTTTCCCGCTCCATTTTATCAAAAGCGGTTTTGACACGATGCTGCAATTTTAGGACTACCGGACAAGATGCATCAATCAGCTCTATGTTGTTTTCTATGGCAGTTTTATAAGTCTCCGGGGGTTCACCGTGGGCACGGATCAATACTTTGCAATCACTCAGTTCAGACAATTGATCTCTATCTATCACCACTAGGCCCTTTTCAGCGAGCCGCTTGACCTCCATATCATTATGAACGATATCTCCCAGGCAATAGAGTTTTTCTGATTGCTCCATTTCATCCTCTGCCATTTTGATGGCAAATTCTACTCCAAAGCAATAGCCCGAATTCTTATCGATGGTTACTTGCATAATCTTCTCTAGGATTAATTTTTTGCTTGGCCAAATACACAATCTGTGCAACTTGCTCCACAAAGCTGAGATTACTGGTGTCTATTTCGATGGCATCCTCCACTTGGATCAGTGGACTTTCACTTCTGGAAGAATCTATTCTATCTCTTTCGGCTAGATTTTGCTGAATATCATCCAGATCGATCATATCGCCTTTTTCCAGCATTTCTTGTTGCCTTCTATAAGCTCTAGTCTCCAAATCTGCCGTCATAAATATTTTTAATTCAGCATCGGGAAATACTACCGAACCTATATCCCTTCCATCCATCACCACACCTTTTGATTTACCTAAACGTTGCTGTTGCGCTACCAGTTCCTTTCTGATTTCCTTGATTTTAGCTATCTCGCTAACCTTCTCGGAAACGCGCATGCTACGTATTTTAGATTCTACGTTAACTCCATTCAAATAGGTTTCTTGTTTTCCCGTATCAGGGTTCGGATGAAATTCGATTTCAAGTGATTTCAATCCTTTTGAAACATCCTGAGGATTGGATGGGGCAAGATAGTTATCCAAGAAATGAAGCGTAGCTGCCCGATACATGGCACCCGAATCAATGTAGGTATAGCCCAATTCTTTGGCAACTGCCTTAGCTGTAGAGCTTTTACCACAACCCGAATATCCATCTATGGCGATGACAATTTTACCCATTCAAAAATCCAGCTTTCGCTCCTTTTTAATTCCGTCGCAAATATAGTAGTTTTAATCCAAACGAATTTTTGGGAGAGGATTTTCCCCATTTTTATTTTATTGATATAAATCAGATTTCATGATCATCATAGCCAGATATGTAGACATACATCAAAGGAGAATTTATCCAGTGGAGCTCGAAGTTTTAAAAGGGGAAATTGCTTCCATCCGGCCCACTTTCGTAAGAGGAGATATACCCTACCTGATGCCTGGATTTATTGACGCTCACGTACATGTGGAATCATCCATGCTGGTCCCGTCAGAATTTGCCCGATTAGCCGTTACTCACGGCACGGTGGCAACTATCTCCGATCCTCATGAGATTGCCAATGTCTGTGGTATGGCGGGAGTAGAATATATGATTGAGAATGGAAATCAGGTTCCATTCAAATTCTATTTTGGCGCTCCTTCCTCTGTGCCTGCTACGCCTTTTGAGACAGCTGGTGGAGAAATTGATGCATCGGATATAGAAACCCTGATGAGCAGACCGGAAATTCATTATCTGGCAGAAATGATGAATTGGCCCGGAACCGTCAATCAGGATCCTTTGGTCTTGGAGAAAATCAGAATTTCCCAAAAATATGGGAAGCCAATAGATGGGCATGCTCCTGGACTCAAGGGAGAATTAGCCGAAAAATACGTGAAAGCAGGACCGAGTACGGACCATGAATGCTTTACCTACGAAGAGGCTTTGGGGAAAATAAAACTCGGAATGAAAATTTCGATCAGAGAAGGATCGGCAGCCAAAAACTTTGAAGCACTCATCGACTTGATAGATGATTATCCAGAGATGATCATGTTTTGCTCAGACGATAAGCATCCAGATAATTTGGCCGTTTCTCATATTAATCAATTAGCTGCACGTGCAATAGCCAAAGGAAAGGACGTTTTTGATGTACTTCGGGCAGCCTGCATTAATCCCATCCAACACTATTCATTGAATGTAGGGCAACTCAAAGCCGGAGACCCAGCAGATTTTATCCTGGTGAAAGACCTGGAGAAATTTGAAGTACTCGCCTCTTATATACAAGGACAAAAAGTCGCTGAAAACGGAAAGACGCTGATTCCAAGCATCAAAAATGAGTTGATCAATAATTTTCATACCTCTCTCAAAAAGCCGGAAGACTTTCAAATCCCTGCTTCCGGAAACAAGGTTAGAGTCATTGAAGCACTTGATGGACAGTTGATCACTCCAGAGATAGCTGGAGAAATCATACTTCGCGAGGGATTGGCAGAATCCAATCTGGAAAAAGACATCCTGAAAATTACTGTAGTCAACCGCTACGAAGATGCTCCTCCTGCTGTGGCATTTATCAAAAACTTCGGTTTGAAAGCTGGGGCGATTGCTTCCTCGGTAGGGCATGATTCGCATAATATCATTGCAGTAGGCGTGGATGACGAATCGATTTGCAGGGCGGTGAATCTCCTAATCGATGCAAAAGGCGGGATTTCCGCAGTTTCGAAAAAAAAGGAAGAAATCCTTCCACTCCCCGTAGGAGGCATTATGTCTCCCGATGACGGCTATCAGGTGGCAGAAGCCTATACCCAAATCGACCGAATGGCCAAGGAAATGGGTTCCACCCTAAATTCTCCCTTTATGACACTAAGCTTTATGGCTCTGCTGGTGATTCCGGACTTGAAACTGAGTGATAAGGGTTTATTTAATGGACAGAAGTTTAAATTTATAGAGTTATTTCTAAATCAATAACTTCACTTCTTTGGAAAAAGGCTTTAAAAAAATCGAGTCAAAATTAAAGATTAGATTAAAAACCCTCCAAGTTTTCAAATCTCTTGGAGGATGAGTAATTTAAAACTCCGATGTAAAGTGAAATTCAATCTCAGGATAATTGTCCTGAACCATCTGAAGCCAGGCTTTGGATTCGGCCATAAAGACCAGTTTCCCGTCTTTATCATGAGCAATATGGCGGTTCTTTGATCGAACAAACTCATCCAATTGCTTTTTATCCTTACTACTGATCCAGCAGGCTTTGTATAGATTCATCGGATGGAATTCCACCGTGGCATTGTATTCATTTTTCAATCGGAATTGAATCACTTCAAATTGAAGCTGCCCCACAGTACCGACTACTTTTCGAGAACCCATATCGAAGGTAAACAGCTGGGCTACTCCTTCTTCCATCAATTGCTTCAGCCCTTTTTCCAATTGCTTGGTCTTCATAGCGTCTTTGTTGACCACTTCTCTAAAGATCTCCGGCGAGAAACTAGGAATTCCCGTGAAGACCATATTCTCCCCATCCGTTAATGTGTCGCCGATTTTTAGATTTCCTGTATCATACAAACCCACAATGTCACCTGGAAAAGCCTCGTCTATGATCTCTTTATCTTGAGCCATAAACTGAGTCACATTTGAAAAACGAAGTGGCTTGGGTCCTCTTACGTGGTTGTACGGCTTGTTTCGTTCAAATTTGCCAGAGCAAATCCTCAAAAAGGCAATTCTATTTCGGTGATTAGGATCCATGTTCGCATGGATTTTAAAAACAAATCCTGAAAACTTGGATTCGTCCGGTTTCACCTCTCTTACATCTGTATTCCTGCTTTTAGGTGCAGGGGCAATTTTGATAAAAGTATCCAGCATTTCATTCACTCCGAAATTATTAACCGCAGATCCAAAAAACACGGGGGCAACTTTTCCCTCTAAATACTCTTTCGGATCAAATTCTGGATATACCCCATCAATCAGCTCCACATCTTCCCGAAGTTGGTTTGCAGCATTCTGCCCAATCAAGGTATCCAATTCAGAATCTTCTAAATTTTCAAAGGTAGTTCGGTCATCGGAAAGCTTTCGCTGAGAAGGTGTGAAAAGATTAAGCTTCTTATCGTAAAGATTGTATACACCCTTGAAACTTTTACCCATTCCAATCGGCCAAGAAAGTGGTCGGCATTGAATATTCAACTTTTGCTCTACCTCATCTAATAAATCGTAAGGATCCCTTCCTTCTCTATCCAACTTATTGATAAAGCAAATAACTGGAGTATTTCTCATCCGGCAGACTTCCATCAGCTTTTCAGTCTGAATCTCCACCCCTTTTACACAGTCAATTACCATAATAACCGAGTCCACAGCTGTCAGGGTTCGGTAAGTATCTTCTGCGAAATCCTGGTGACCAGGAGTATCCAGCAAATTGATTTTGGTGTCTTTATATTCGAAGCCCATCACAGAGGTTGCCACGGAAATACCTCTTTGCTTCTCGATTTCCATCCAGTCAGACTTGGTTGCTGTATCAATCTTATTGGATTTGACAGCACCTGCAGTATTGATCGCTCCTCCAAAAAGCAAAAGTTTTTCGGTCAAGGTAGTTTTCCCTGCATCCGGGTGGGCAATGATGGCAAAAGTTCTTCTCTTACTGATTTCCTTATTCAAACTCATGAGTCCTTTCTTTCAGCCTGCAAAGGTAAGGAAAATGGATTTAGGAATTTAGAGTTACTAATAAGGATATCAAACTTATCCCTGATTGTTCAAGCTTGAGGATAAAGCATGGAGTTCCGATTTATTTTCGCAAATCGTCAATCTGTTTTCGATAATTCCTCAATATTCCAAAATTCCTTCTGTGACAAACTGTTCTGCACCCTCCAAAGTGCTGAGTAAGACAATTCTAAAAGTAGTGCCAACTCCAACTTCTGAGCTTTTAACAAAAATTTTACCTCCGTGGTAACTTTCTATGATTCTTTTAGCCAAAGTCAACCCTAAGCCCCATCCACGCTGTCTGGTAGAAAAACCGGGATTAAAGACTTTTCTGAAAAGTCGTTTTTCCATCCCCTTTCCATTATCTGTAATATCTATGATGACAAATTTATCACTGTCTTGAAGCAGCTCAATAGTGATCGTCCCTTTGCCCTTCATGGCATCAACAGCATTTTTACAGATATTTTCTATCACCCATTCAAAAAGGGGTTTATTCATCATGGCATCCAAATCTCTGGAGTCAGCCTTAATATTTAAATCCACTTTGGTCGAAATTCTTGGCCGGAGATAAGTGATCGTTTCTTCTATGACCTGATATAAGTTCTCAGCCTGAATCATAGGCTTGCTTCCAATACTTGAAAATCGCTCCGTTACCATTCTCAACTTCACGACATCCTTATCCATTTCAGTGATAATCTCCTTATTTTCTTCCCAAACAGGAGAGTTTCTGAGATAATCTATCCAAGCCATCAAAGAGGCGATCGGAGTTCCCAATTGATGGGCAGTTTCCTTGGTCAGTCCTGCCCAAACCCGATTTTGCTCTGCGATTTTACTTTGGTTAAAAATTGCATAGGCCAGCATTCCAAAAATCAAAATTACCGCCAGTTGCACATAAGGATAATATTTCAAATTGATGAGCAATTCGGAATTGCGATAGTAAACCAGAATATCTGCTTCCCGAAGTAGAATAGGCTCATATTCGGCCTTCATTTTTTCCAATTCAATATCCAAAGTCCTCAGAGAATCCTCTCCATCCGCATTTTTCTTGAATCGTATATTTCGAAATTCTATAGGCTCACCACTGGCATCCACCATAATTACAGGAATAGAATAATTCTGCTGGATGATTTCCTGATTGATAAAAGTTAGGTTATCCGTATTGGACGCGGCATATTCAAGTGCACTGGACAGGAGCTCTATCTGTCTTCTTTCCCTCTCTCTGAGTTCTTCCACCAGTCGGTTGGTATACCAAATGGAGCCGGCTCCGATAATTAAAGATACAATTACAACCAACCATTTGACTTGTTTTCGGTTTTGATAGAAGTCGATTGATGTAAGATCCTGGAAACGGTTTTTCATGCAGTTTAACTTGGCCTTTAAGGCTATTAACTCCTTTATTCCATAGATAGTATATCTCAGCTATAGATATTATCAGTTGGCTTCAGGAAGTGGATTTTAGTAAATTTAAGGTATTAAATCTAAGACAAAAACAAAATAAAAATATGAAAACGAATGACATCGGATTGGGCGTAAAAGACAGTATAGCCCTTATAGAAAAGTTAAATTTATTGTTGGCCAATTATCAGATTTACTATCAGAATCTGAGAAACTTTCATTGGAATGTAAGCGGTCCAAATTTCTTTGAACTCCATGCGAAGTTTGAAGAGCTTTATACTACTGCGAATGAAAACGTGGATGAAGTAGCAGAGCGGATTTTAACCTTGGGAGGAAGACCATTATCCTCTTACGGAGAGTATATTGAGAATTCTGAAATCAAGGAAGCGAGAGAAATTCAGGATTCTAAAAGAATGGTGGAAATTGTTCGAGAGAATCTAAATACTTTACTAAAAGTAGAGCGTGAAGTACTGGATTCTGCCTCCGAACAAGGAGATGAGGGTACCGTCACATTGATGAGTGATTATATCACAGCCAAAGAAAAAGTGGTGTGGATGCTCTCTGCATACCTGAAATAAATTCAGAGAGTAACTAGTTTTAATTCAATTGAAAAGCGGAACACTGAGGTAAATTTCAGGTTCCGCTTTTCTTTTAATTCGAAGATTTAATCCACTTCCAAAGGGTTTTGTAGGATGGCTTGGTGCCATGCATTAAAATACCGATCCTATAGATTTTTCCAGCAAGCCAAGTGGTAGCCAAAAACCCTAAAATCAAAAAGAGCATAGAGAGTCCCAATTCCCAAAATGGAACACCATAACTTACCCTTCCCATCATGGCTATGGGTGAAGTCAAGGGGATAATAGAAAGCCAAAAAGAAGTGGTACTATTTGGGTCTTGCAACACAAATACAAACAAACCCATGTAGGCTACTATCAAAGGAACCGTAACTGGAAGCATGAATTGCTGAGCATCGGAAGGAGCATCCACAGCAGAGCCAATACCTGCAAACAAGGCCCCATATAATAAATAGCCTCCTAAGAAGTAAAATATAAAACTGGAAATAATACTGATAAAATCGATCCCTGCAATGACTTGCAGTATTTCAGCAAATTCAGAATTATCTGTTTGAATCATATCAGCCTGTGCCAATTCCATCGCTTGCTCTTGAGGCATTTGAAGGCCCAGAATTCCTGTTACCACAGTAGTCAGAGTGCCTATCAAAATAATCCAGATTAAAAGCTGGGTTAAACCCACTCCGGCAATACCGACGATTTTCCCCATCATCAGCTGAAAGGGTTTGAGAGATGAAACCAGTATTTCAACAATCCGGCTGGACTTCTCCTCAATTACCCCTTGCATGATTTGATTTCCATAAATGAAAATAAACATGTAAATCAGAATTCCAGCTAAAAACCCTATCGCGTAATTGACTGTTGCATCGGATACTTTTTCTTCTCCTTTTTGGTTCAGTGTGATAGATTTCAAATCAACTGAAGTACGAATATCTGATAGAATTTGTGGGTCGATTCCTGAATCGTAAAGACGCTGATCCTCAATTTTTTTCTTGAGACTACTCTCTAGGTAAGAGACCAGACTCATGCTGGGATTTTCCTCTCCGTAAAAGGTAATGCCCTGAGGATTTTTTAAATCTATTTTAGGAATATATAAAAATCCATATCGGTCTCCATTTTGAACGAGAAGCTTTGCCTCCTCAGGACTACTATCGGAAAATGAAAAAGCATATTGTTGAGAGCTTTCCATGAAAAAAAGCTTATTCTCATCCACCACTTCTATAATTCTTAGAGATTGGTTCTCTTTCTCTTCTACCGCAATCCAAACAAAAATCGCCATGATTGCCGGAAAAATCAGCGGCGTAAGCAAAGTGGCCAATAAGAAGGACTTCTTTTTTACCCGAGAAAGGTATTCTCTCTGAATGACTAACCAGATTTTATCCATTTTGAGTTGATTTTACCTGGTGAATAAAAATTTCTTCCATACTGGGAATTACTTCTTGAAAATTGGACACTTGTCCGTAATTCATTAATTCTATCAAGAGTTCATTGGGAGTTTTACCGCTCAAAGGCAGCGTAAAATGCACGGATTCTCCGTCAGTTTGAACCGCCCACTCAGTAGGAATAGGAAGAGTAGGTTGGTCAATACTAATTCTAAAAACTTCCGGTCTGTAGCTGTTTTTTACTTCTTTGATCGTTCCGTCTAAGATTTTGTGCGAACGATTGATCATAGCAACCTGATCGCAAAGCAACTCTACGGATTCCATCCTATGCGTACTTAAAATGACTGTGGTCCCTTGATTTCTCAGTTCCAGAATTTGGTCTTTGATGATTTCAGCATTCACGGGATCAAAGCCAGAGAATGGCTCGTCTAAAATTAACAAGGGAGGGTTGTGAATAATCGTAGAGATAAACTGAACTTTTTGAGCCATCCCTTTAGATAGGTCTTCTATCTTTTTATCCTTCCATGTGCTCATTTCCATCTTGGCAAGCCAGTTATGGATTCGCTTTTTGGCTTCTTGTTGGGAAAGGCCCTTGAGTCTGGCAAAATAGAGCATTTGATCCCAGACTTTCATTTTTTTATAAAGCCCACGCTCCTCAGGAAGGTATCCTATAAGACTGATGTGTTTTGGAGCCAAGGGCTGCCCATCAACCAAAACCTCGCCGGAATCAGCATCTATAATTTGATTGATAATTCGAATCAAGGTAGACTTCCCCGCACCATTGGGCCCCAAAAGTCCAAAAATTACTCCTTTGGGAACTTTTAAATTAATATCTGTAAGAGCTCTATTTAAGCCGTAGGTTTTATTAAGGTTGCGGGTTTCTAGCATTGAAAAGGTCTTATTCTACTGTCAAAGATCCTACACCAACATCAACAATCAATTCTAGTAGGTTGGGGTCATCAGGGTCATACCCTTTAGACACATAGGTCTCATCTCCCAAAGAACGTAAAAATTTTGGGATAGAAGTTCTGCACATAGCAGTTGTTCGGACTTTTATTCGAACTGGGAAGTTTTCAGGGGGAAGTTTAAGTTTCAACGTACCGGCACCTACTGCTGCAATGACACTTGAGGACGAGGACATTCCATCGCTAAAATTCAAATTCAAATTGCCATAATTGACCTCAAAAATCATTTTTTTGGCATTGGTGAAATTAGCCGACTGTACATTTACAGTACCCATATTTAAGGTAACCAACAATGTATCCATCCTGACTCTATTAGGATCTTCATTCCCGTAGTGGATTTTCACATCTGCGCTGGCACTTTTAACTTTTAACTGGCTGATAGGCAGCTGTGCCAAGTCAAATTCTGCTTTTCCTACTCCTAATGTAAAATCTAAATGATATAGAAAATTAGAGTTTAGACTGATATCCCAGCTATGTCCAAAATCATCATTTCCCGATGAAAAAATTTTCGAGGTAATACTCTTACCAAGGTTATCTGACTCCACATTTTTATGTACGAGAGAAGAATACAAAATATTATCGCTAACCTGATGTGAAAAATAAGGCAAAATATTAGCCTTCTCCAAGTGACCATGGATAGCAATAGGGTCCGAAATCCTTACCCTTTTAAGATGTGTAGAGCTTTTATAACTAGAGAATTCGAATAATACTAAATCGAAGCCTTCTTTTTCAGGAGCACGATACTCCTTAATCAACTGCGCGTTACTTGCACCTACCCCACCTAAGATTACTAGAAAAAGCAGACAGAATTTTCTCAGCATACGGATAGGTTACGACTTGACATGGAAAAGGTTTTTAAAAATATAAAAAAAGCCAGAATTGCTTCTGGCTTTATCAAATTTTAGAAAAACTCTTTCATTTTATCAAAGAAGGATTTGTCTTGTCTTCCTGGATCCGGTTTGAAATTTTCGGAATCTCTCAAGGCTTCCAAAGTCTGTCTTTCTTCTTTAGACAATTGAGCAGGAGTCCACACATTGACCATAATCAACTGATCTCCTTTGGTATAGCCATTAATATCTTTGATTCCTTTTCCTTTCAGTCTCAGCATTTTTCCAGACTGAGTACCCGGATCTATTTTGATTTTCACTTTTCCATCAATGGTTGGAACTTCCACAGAAGCCCCCAAGGCAGCATCTAAGAAAGAGATATAAAGATCGTAAATGACGTTATTTCCATCTCTTTGAAGTGTATTATCCTCAACCTCTTCTATCACTATTAAAAGATCGCCGGGGATTCCTCCTGGAATTTCATTTCCCTTTCCAGACATACTTAATTGCATTCCTTCAGCTACTCCTCCAGGGATATTGATAGAAATCACCTCTTCCTTGATAATAAGACCTCTGGAATCTGCTTCAGCAGGTTTTTTATCTACTATTTGGCCACTTCCTCCACAAACACCGCAGGTGCTAGCAGAAACCATCTGACCAAGCATGGTATTTACCACCTTTTTTATCTGACCAGATCCTTGACAGGTCGAACAAGACTTGAATGTAACGCCAGGGGCAATGACATGCCTTTTAACTTTGATTTTTTTCTCTACACCATTGGCGATTTCCTGAAGGTTAAGCTTCAGTTTTACACGAAGGTTTGTGCCTTTTTTGGTACGTCTACCTCCACCACCTCCACCAAAGAATGAGGAGAAACCTCCCCCTCCTCCAAAAATATCACCAAACTGGGAGAAGATATCTTCCATATTCATACCTCCTCCACCGAAGCCTCCGTTTCCACCAAGGCCTTGATGACCGAATTGATCATAGCGCTGTTTCTTCTCAGGATTGCTCAGGACCTCGTAGGCCTCTGCAGCTTCCTTAAATTTTTCTTCAGCTTCTGGATTATCCGGGTTTTTATCGGGGTGATATTGGATTGCAAGCTTTCTGTAAGCCTTTTTGATCTCGTCAGCTGAGGCGCTTTTGCTTATACCCAATACCTCATAATAGTCTCTTTTTGCCATAATTACGCTCCTGTCACAACTTTGGCAAAGCGAACCACCTTATCTCCTAAGGTGTATCCTTTCTCTACCACGTCAATTACCTTTCCTTTCATTTCTTCACTCGGTGCTGGAATCTGAGTAATCGCCTCTTGAGTGTCGGCATCAAAAGGTTGCCCTATCAAATCACCCATTGGCTTTAACCCTTTGTTTTCCAATATTTTCAAAAGCTTATGGAAAATCAACTGATTTCCTTCACGCACTTTTTGAGCATCTTCTTCACTTTCATTTGCTTTGAAGGCCCTTTCAAAATCATCAACTACTGGAATCAAATCTCTAAGCACATCTTCAGAAGCAGTTTTGATCAAGTCAAGTCGTTCTTTCGCATTTCTCTTCCTGAAATTTTCAAAATCTGAATAGAGTCTCAGATATTTATCTTTTACCTCAGCTAATTCAGATTCAAGTTTCGCTAAAGAATCATCTGCTGTAGAATCAGTTTCTTGCTCTTGAGTCACTTCCTTTTCGGGAGTTTCCTCTACTGTCTCTTGAAGATTGTCTTTTACTTCTTCTTCCTTATTTTTCATAAATTATAAATCAATAGCTGGTTTATTCTAACTCATCAATATTATTGCCATAGAGCTCAACCTGACAAAGTGGCACTCATCCTTGGTGGATAGCCTGCCAAATCATATCCTTTAATTTATCCAAGTTGGTTTGGGCTACGGCTGAAATGAAAACAGATGGTATGCCCTCAGGTAATTCATTTTTCATTTCAGTCATCAACTCATCATCCAACATATCTGACTTGGAAATTGCCAGTAATCTCTGCTTATCTAAAAGCTCAGGATTATACTTTTCAAGTTCCCCCAGTAATATTTTGTACTGTTTTTTGATATTATCCGCATCTGCCGGTATAAGGAAAAGAAGGATAGAGTTTCGCTCTATATGTCTCAAAAATCTTATTCCAAGGCCTTTTCCATCAGCTGCACCCTCAATAATTCCGGGTATATCAGCCATCACAAAAGACTTATCATCTCTATATGCCACCACTCCCAAATTTGGCACGAGAGTAGTGAACGGGTAATCTCCTATTTCAGGCTTTGCAGCAGAAATTGATGAAAGGAGGGTGGATTTGCCTGCATTTGGGAATCCTACCAAGCCAACATCAGCTAATAATTTGAGTTCAAGAATAATCCATTCTTCAATACCTGTTTCTCCTGGCTGAGCAAAGTGAGGTGCCTGATTGGTAGCGGATTTGAAATGATCATTTCCCAAACCTCCTCTTCCTCCTTTGGTGAGGATTACTTCCTGTCCGTCTTCAGTTATTTCAAATCTTTTCTCTCCAGTCTCTGCATCTTTTGCAACTGTCCCTAATGGAACTTCCAAAATGATATCTTTTCCGTCGGCTCCAGTGCGTCTCCCACCTTCGCCCGATTTTCCAGATTCAGCGATAACGTGCTTTTTATATTTCAAGTGAAGCAAAGTCCATAATTGGGCATTCCCTTTCAATATGATATGGCCTCCCCTTCCACCATCTCCGCCATCAGGACCTCCTTTCGGCACATGCTTTTCTCTTCGAAAATGCAGAGATCCTGCACCTCCAGCACCTGATCTGGAACAAAACTTAACGTAATCTATAAAATTGGAATCAGCCATAATTTGCTTTAAATAAAAATGGCTAAGCAATCAGCTTAGCCAAATTTCGAATTGCAAAATTAGCAATTTTAAAGGAATCAGTAACTATCAATCACCTTTGTGATATCTGAGAAGATTTCATCGATAGCACCTACCCCATTGATTTTCTTGAACTTCCCCTGCTTTTCATAATAATCAGCAACTGGAAGAGTTTCGTCTAAGTAAACCTTAATCCTAGTATTTATTTTTGCATCGTCTTGGTCATCCACCCTACCAGAAGTCTTACCCCTTTCTTTAATTCTGGCTTTCAGTACGTCCTCAGGAACATCTAAAGCGATCATTCCTGAAATACTCATGCCGTGCTTTTCAAGCATTTCATCAAGTGCACTAGCTTGAGCAGTAGTTCTTGGAAATCCGTCAAAAATAAAACCTTTGGAATTTTTAGTGGAAGCAATTTTTTCTTCTACCATCCCAATTACGACTTCATCAGGCACCAAACGCCCTTCATTCATATATTTTTTTGCCAAGTTTCCCAATTCGGTCCCTTCGCCTAAGTGTTTTCTAAAAAGGTCTCCAGTAGATAGATGCGTCAGTCCGTATTTTTGAATCAGCTTTTCACTTTGAGTGCCTTTCCCAGCTCCTGGAGGGCCAAATAAAACGATATTATACATTCTAATTTTTTTTAATTCGGATCATTTTAACTGATAAATTTCAGGAAGCTCTCTCCCATACCCATCATAATCCAATCCATAACCGACCACAAATTTATTGGGAATTTCAAAACCCACATAATTAAGCGGGTAATTAAAACGAAAAGCATCTGGTTTAAATAAGAGTGTTGCTATAGAAACCGAGGCAGGATTATGGGTTTTCAGGGTTTTTAAAAGGAAATTCATGCTGATTCCTGTATCAACAATATCTTCCACTATCAAAACATTTTTCCCTTCTATAGGGTCATTTAATCCCATTACTTCCTTTACTTTTTCTTGAGATTCAGTTCCAGAGTAGGAAGAAATCCTGATAAAACTAGTTAATAGCTTAACGCTTTGAACCTCTCGACATAGGTCTGCAAATATGATGAAAGAGCCGTTCAATACTCCTAACATGATTAGCTCCTGCCCATGAAAATCTTTTGAAATCTCATTACCAAGCTCCCTAAGCCGAAGTTTGATTTCTTCTTCCCTGATGAAAACCTGAAAACTTTTATCTTTTATCTGAACTTCCATAATTTATAGTGAATCCATTAAATATTTATGCATCTCAATCATTGACTGCAGATCTTTCAAAGATACTTTTTCATCTGGAGTATGCACATTTTCTTCTGCAGCGCCCACAAACACCCAGTCAATTGCATAAGGTGAAAATTGAACCTCTCTTCCATCACTTCCTCCATATGCTTCCACTTCCAATTGAAAAGGAATTCCACTTTTTTCAGCAAGAGAAATCACTTTATCTATGAATTTTTTACGAGGTATAAATTTATCTCTTATTGAGATAACAACTCCATTATGTGGCAAGACACCTTCTGTCACCCAAGTTATATCGGCTATTAAGGCTTGTCTTACAGGTGAAGTTTCTTGAATAAATTTCAATAAAAACGGCATACTTCCACCACCGTGCTCCTCATATGTAGTAAAAACGACCCATCCATCTTGGATTGTCTCACAAACTTGCAATGCGGTGTATAGCCCCAACCTGTTGTCCAAATAGGCAGCCTGAATAAATTCTTCATCAATTCTTACATTTTGAGAGAATGCTAGTCTAGTACCCCTTTCAATTGCGCGTGGAAAATCATGCAGGGGACTATCTTCATCTCCAATTAATTTACAATGGATTTTACCGAGGGAATCTTGGCCAACAAGTTCTGTCTCCTTGATAAACTCTGGTCCGCCCACTGGAATCAGTTGATTTTCATACCGTACCATGAACCCAATGGTATCCATATGTGCAAAAAGAGCTGTACGAGGAGTCCCAAACTTCAGTAAAATACAATCGTGAAATTCTTCACCGAAAAACACTTTAGGCTGAACATTCCAGAATCTTTGCCGTTTATCAATGTATTCTAAGATAAAATTTGTAGTGTCTTGCTCATCGCCGGAAACACCGAATTTTTTCAATAAATCGAATAATAATTTCATATTGGCATTAATTATGTAAAGTTTTTGTTGTTATTTGAAAAAAATCGCAAGGATTATTTTATTTGTTAATTGGCATTTAAATAATTCATCTAGATTTGCAGTAAATTAAAAGTTTATAAATTTGTATTCACATCAATCAAACACTTAAAATTTGAACAAAAATTTTTTGTTATGAAAAAACTAATACTCTCAACACTTATGGCAGGAGCCTTGGCTATTGGTGCCAATGCTCAAGACTACGACAAGTTGTCTTTGGAAATTAATGGTGGCTTTAACAAGCCAATGGCTCCATTAGCTCCTCAGTTCTTATCACCTACTTTAAATATTGGACATGTGGACTTTGGAGTTCGATATATGTTCAATGAAAAATTTGGCGCAAAACTCGATTATGGTTTCGGCTCTATGAGCGAAGCAAATAGTAACAGAGTAAATAGCCTTCAACCATTTGACACAAACTATTGGAGATTAAACCTTCAAGGTGTGGCCAATATGGGAAGAGTCTTAAACTTTGAATCATTTAGCAGATCATTCGGCCTATTGTTGCACGGTGGTGCAGGTATGGGTGCTGTTAAGCCACAGAGCAACAGATTTGCTGGAACCAATGATATCGTATACAATTTGATATTCGGATTAACTCCACAGTTAAAGTTATCCAAAAATATCGCCTTGGTTGGTGACATTTCTACTATCTTGAATGGTCGTCAGACTGTATCTTGGGATGGATCTACTGAGATTCTTCCAGATCTAGAGAATGGTTACTACGGTACTAACGGTACTTGGTGGACTGGTACTATTGGATTGAACTTCTACTTAGGTAAAAGCGAAGAGCACGCTGACTGGTATATTGCAGCTGACAAATACGCTACAAAAGAAGAGCTTGCTTCTCAAATCAACGGAATCAAAGATATGTTGAAAGATTCTGATGGTGACGGAGTTCCTGATTACTTAGACAAAGAACCAAATACACCTGCTGGAGCAAGAGTTAATTCTGCTGGTACTACTTTAGATTCTGACGGTGACGGTACGCCTGACCACTTGGATAAATGTCCATTCCAGCCAGGACCTGCTTCTACAAACGGATGTCCTGTTGAAGAAGTAAGAGAAGAAGTTGATTATTTGAAGAAGGCTATTAATGATGGTTATGTAAATGTTTACTATGCTTTCGATAGCTCTAAGCCATTAGGCTACTCTATTAGCGCAGCAAATTATGTAGCTAACTTCTTGAAGAGAAATCCAGGTGTATCTGTAGAAATCAAAGGATATGCTGACGAATTAGGTCCAGAAGATTACAACATGAAGCTTTCTGAGAAAAGAGCGAAAGCAGTTTATGATATTCTAATCGCTGCAGGTATTAACTCTTCTAGACTTTCTTATAAAGGTTATGGTGAAGATACAAGCGTAGACAAATCTTCTGCTGATGCAAGACAAATGGCAAGACGAGCTTCTTTCGAAGTAAAATAATTGTAAATACAATACAACAAAAACCTGATCGTAATGGTCAGGTTTTTTTTTGCACTATTTAAGCCTATTGAACCTGAAAATTTCAATATCTTTGAGACACACCCTTAAAAAAATCCTCACATAACCATGAAAAAAGTAATTCTAATCTTGGTTTACATGGGTCTAATTTCAATAGGATACGCCCAAAAAGAATTCAACCAATGGAGTATTGAAACTAATATCGGATTCAATAAAGCGATGTCTCCCTTAGCCCCTCCCTATCTTACTCCAACTTTAAATGTTGGCCACTTTGATGTAGGAGCAAGGTATATGATCAATGAAAAGTTTGGCATAAAGGGCATATTTGAAGCAGGTAGTTTTTCCAATTGGGAAGGAAAAAGCCCTGATTTCAAAACTAACTACATGAATCTTGGCCTTGTTGGAGTTGCTAATCTAGGACGGATTTGGAATTTTGAATCCTTCACAAGAAAATTTGGATTTCTCGGGCATTTTGGAACTGGCGTTACCCGTATCAAATATATTACAAGTCCACTACCAATAGTTCCTGAATATAGCCAAGTTATTAAAACTGGAATTACAGGACTATTTAAATTCTCGCAAAACATAGCGCTAAGTGGAAAAATTGAAATGAATTATAATTCAAGACAAGATTTTACTTTTGATGGATCACAGTACAATACTTCACTTCCAGTGACGGTTCCTGAAAACCCTAGGGGACATGCAACTGGTGTATGGTGGGTAGGAACATTAGGTCTAAACTTCTATTTAGGTTCCAAAGAGCAACATGCTGATTGGTATATAAAACCTGATCCTTATTTAACAAAAGATGAACTTGCAAGTCAAATATCAAGTATCAAGGACATGTTGAAAGATTCTGATGGAGACGGAATCCCGGATTATTTAGATAAAGAACCTAATACACCTGCTGATGCTAGGGTAGGAACTGATGGGGTAACCTTAGATTCTGATGGAGACGGCCTCGCTGATCATTTGGATAAATGCCCTTTCTTACCTGGACCCGCTGCAACTTCAGGATGTCCAGTAGAGGAAATAATAAACCAAGAAGACTACTTGAAAAAAGCAATTCAAGACAACTACGTCAATGTCTATTTCGCATTTGACTCTTCAAAACCACTAGCATTTTCCATTTCCTCTATACAATTTGTTTCTAACTTCTTGAAAAGAAACCCAGGTTTAAAATTAGAGGTTAGAGGATATGCTGATGAAATTGGGCCTGAAAATTACAATTTGAAACTTTCTGAAAAAAGAGCCCAAGCAGTTCATGACTTATTAATTAAATCAGGAATAGATGCGGCAAGATTGACCTTTAAAGGATATGGCGAAGATACAAGTGTAGATAAGAATTCAGAAAATGCTCGACAAATGGCAAGAAGAACAAGTTTTGAAATAAAATAATTTGAACGAAATAAAAATCTGAAAACCCGGCCTCCATCAGCCGGGTTTTTTCTATTAAATTAGCTTCATGTTCATCTTAGCAAATCAACCATCTATAGCTAATCAATTCATAGCAGAAATGCGAGATATCCGAGTCCAGCAAGATAGAATGAGATTCAGAGAGAATTTAAAAAGACTTGGAAGCATTTTGGCATATGAGATTTCAAAATCCTTTCCATACGAAGAGAAAGAAATAACAAGTCCACTCGCAAGCTCTAACACTTTATTGCCTTCGTCGCAACCTGTCTTGATAGCTGTCTTAAGGGCATCTCTTCCCTTTTATAATGGATTTTTGAGCGTATTTGATCAATCTGAAAGTGGATTTATTGGAGCTTTTAGGAAAGAAAATACAAGTGATGAAATCCAGATAAACTTGGGCTACCACGCTAGTCCTTCTTTGGATGGAAAAATCGTCATCTTGGCAGATCCAATGCTTGCAACAGGAAAATCATTTCTTGCATCCATTGAAAAATTATTAGAACACGGAACACCATCTAAAATCCATATTGCTGCTGCATTTGCTGCTCCAGAAGGTATTCAATACTTACAAAATCACCTGAAAATCCCACACCAATTTTGGATTGGTGTGGTTGATGAAAAATTAAATGCTCAATCTTATATAGTTCCTGGGCTTGGAGACGCGGGAGATTTGGCATTTGGTCCTAAACTTTAAATAATGATTGCATATTTATTACTAGCTCTAGGTCTAATTATATTATTGGTAGGCGGAAAATTTTTGGTTGACGGAGCTTCAGCGATTGCCGTTAAATTGGGAATGAGTAGTGGATTGATTGGACTAACGATCGTAGCCTTTGGTACCTCTGCGCCTGAGTTACTAGTAAGTGTTAATGCTGCCTTAAAAGGAAACAGCGATATTTCCATAGGAAATGTAGTAGGGTCAAATATTGCAAATATAGGCTTAGTACTAGGTTTAAGCGGGATATTTTATCCCATTATGATCAAAAGGTCACACCTTCGATTTGATTATTTGGTTACTGTTTTGGTTACTATTTTATTTTTCATTCTAGGATTAAACGGATTAATTGGCCTTTGGGAAGGAATACTTCTATTTAGTGTTTTTATTCTATTCAACTTTTATCTATTTAAAAGTTCCAAAGGAGGAATTGCTGATGATAAGGAGGTAGAAGCAGAAATAGAACAGGTGAAAGGTTACAGTTGGCTAATTTCGATAGCTCTTTTTTCAGCAGGAATTATTGGGCTTTATTTTGGGTCAGAACTTCTGGTTGAAAATGCAGTTAAAATATCCAGAGAATTCGGAGTTTCAGAAAGAGTAATTGGGGTTTCAATTATTGCTATTGGAACAAGCTTACCGGAACTGATCACCTCAATAATGGCAGCTCTTTCTAAACGTACTGATTTAGCCTTGGGTAATATTCTTGGAAGTAATATCATGAATATTTTATCTATCATTGGAATTACAGCAATCATACAGCCTATTGGAGTTTCTGAGGATTTCCTGGATGTAGATTTTCTTTGGATGATAGGTATTACGCTTCTATTATTTCCTTTAATGAAAACAAAAATGCAAGTTTCAAAAATTGAAGGTTCTATTCTATTTGGAAGCTATTGTCTTTACATGTTTTTCCTGTTATGAGTGAAACTGTAATTACATTTTTAGGAATTTATTTCCTTAGCTACTTTAAATTTATAGCAGGGCCAGTTTTAGGTTCTGCAGCAGGTTACAGTATTGGGTTAACTATCTTAGTCACTGTAGCAGGAATGATGTCTAGTGTATTTTTGTTCACCATGCTTGGTGAAAAATTCAGGTCCTATCTAGCTTTGAGGTTTTATAAGGGTAAGCCTGTTTTTTCTAAAAAAAATAGAGCAATTGTAAGGCTTTGGAAAAAATATGGGGAAATAGGGATAGCATTGGCTACCCCATTAATCCTGACTCCAGCGGGTGGGACTTTGATTTTAGTTTCTTTTGGGACTCGTAAAAGGACAATTTATTTCCATATGCTGTGGTCATCTATCCTTTGGGCTACTTTTTTTAGCCTAACTATAGATAGAATTCTTTCAATTCCATTTTTTCAAAATTTACTCGGGTAATTCTTCATCTGGTAGGATTTCAATATCCTGAATCAATACTCTTTTCGATATCTCTTGACCCGTAAGTGTTGCCGCTAATCCTCCCATAGCCGTTTCCTTGTATTTGCTTTCCATCGAGGCTCCTATTTCCCCCATCGCCTCAACGCATTCATCAACTGGAATTACTGCATTTACGTTTGCCAAAGCTATTTGAGCTGAACTGAAAGCTATACTTGCAGCACTGGCATTTCGAACCACACAAGGAACTTCTACCAGGCCTGCAACAGGGTCACATACCAAACCCAACATACATTGGATAGTCACTGCAACAGCCGTAAAAACTTGGTCTATACTTCCTCCAAGACAATAAACAATTGCTCCAGAGGCCATAGCGGCAGCTGAACCAGTTTCAGCCTGACATCCTCCTACAGCTCCTGCCAAACTTGCTCTTTGTTCAATAATCAATGCGATTCCTGCACCTACAAGGAGTCCTTTTACTATTTGTTCATCTGAAAGGGAATGGATTTCCTGTAAAGTCACCATAGTTCCAGGTAAAATTCCGGAGGCTCCAGCTGTAGGAGCTGCAACAACTCTTCCCATACAGCTATTGACTTCCTTGGCTGCCAATGCTCTGGAAATGAGTTTTTGAAACTCAGGAGATAAAACTGTCAATGGGTGATTAAAAACTTTCTTAGCCCCATTATCTATCATCCCACTGTTGGATTTCATATCTTTTTCAAGCCCGGTCTTTACAGCATCTTTCATGACCGAATAGGCTTTTAACAAACCAGCTAATATTTCTTCTTTGTTAGCTCCTTTTTCCTCACATTCATATTCAATGACAGATTCTTCTAGACTGATGTTTTTATCTAAACAATAGTCTTTCCATCCTTTAAAATTTTCAAAGAGATAGCACATAGGTTTTGGGTTTATATTATTTAAAAAGGAGACTTTAGAAATTAAAATTGATGGTTTGTTTAATTTCTGAATCTAAGCTTAATGCTACTGGGCAAGTTTTGGCTGCATTTTTCAGTTTTTGAATCAATACCGGATCGCTGATTGGATCTTCCCATTGAAAATCAACTATAATTTCAGCTATTTTTCGGGGATTGGATTGCATTACTTTTGTAACCTCCCAATCCAAACCATCTAATTTGTGACCATTATTTTCTGCAACTATACCCATGATTGTAACCATACAGGAGCCTAGAGCCGAAGCCACTAAATCTGTAGGAGAAAAAGCTTCGCCTTTTCCATTATTATCAACGGGAGCATCTGTAAGTATGTTCTTACCTGATTGTAAATGCGTTGAAGAGGTTCTCAAATTTCCTAAATATGAACTTTTTATCGTGGGCATAAACTCTTACTTTTAATTTTCAGTTAAATACTTGAGTTCAAAAATAATTTAATATTTCCTACCCACAGTCAATGAGCAATTTTAAAATCCTCTTTTTTATTTGGTTTGCCTTCTTGGCTAGCAGTGCTCTGGCACAGCGGGAAGATGCTGGAAACTATGAATATGACAGGGAATTCCTTTTTGGTTTAAATAAAAACACCAACGGAGGATTAATTGGAGGTTTAGTCTTTAAGGTCGGTACCCGAATAGACGATCAGCAGTTTTCTTTTCTTTCTGTAGAACTTTCCAATGTTAAAAGCCCAAAAGAAGTACGCTATAATACAGTTCTTGGCAATAGCTACATATTCGGAAAATCGAATTATCTATACTCAATTCGGCCTCAATACGGGCGGGAAATAATACTTTTCAAAAAGGCACCAAATCAAGGTGTTCAGGTTTCTGCACTTGCAGCTGTAGGCCCATCAATTGGTTTGATTGCCCCATATTATATAGAATATGCAGTGAATAGACTTGAGACAGTAAGAGAGCAATATAATCCCGAGGTTCATCAAAGTAGATTTAACATACTCGGAACGGGTAGGCTTTTTGAGGGAATCGGTGAATCGGAATTAGCAATTGGAGGTAATTTCAAAGCTGCATTAAACTTTGAATTTGGGGTGTTTAGAAGTAATGTGACAGGAGTGGAACTTGGATATATGTTGGAGGGTTTTACCAGAGAAATCCCATTAATACCGACTTCTGAAAACAGGCAAATATTTCAGTCTGCCTACTTCACATTTTATTATGGTTTCAGAAAGTAGGTAAAATTGGGTTTTGAATTGATTACCTGTAATTTTGCCTTCAAATAAATCGACTATGATTGAATTGCCAGTGATATCCGAAGAAGCTACCAAAAGAAAAAAGCCTGATTGGCTTCGGGTTAAGCTTCCTATCGGTAAAGAATATGCAAAAGTCAGAAAACTAGTAGATGAGCATAAACTTCATACCATTTGCGAAAGCGGTAACTGTCCAAATATGGGTGAATGCTGGGGTGCTGGTACTGCTACTTTCATGATTCTTGGAAATGTATGTACTAGATCCTGTTCATTTTGTGCAGTAGCCACAGGAAGGCCGCCTGAATATGATGAAGACGAGCCAAGAAGAGTTGCTGAAGCAATTAGGTTAATGGGAGTAAAACATGCCGTTCTTACTTCTGTAAATAGAGATGAATTGAAAGATCGTGGAGCTGAGATTTGGTATCAGACAGTTGTAAAAACAAAAGAACTTTCACCAGAGACCACCATTGAGACATTGATTCCAGATGTAAAATCTAACTGGGATGCCTTGTATAGAATGATCAGTGCGGGACAAGAAGTGGTATCTCATAATATGGAAACTGTTGAGTCTTTGTATAGAAGAGTAAGACCTCAGGCGAAATACAATAGATCCCTGGAACAAATAAAGCTTACCAAGGAGTACGGCAAAAGAACCAAGACAGGTATCATGCTAGGGCTTGGAGAGACTAAAGAGGAGGTTTATAAGGCTATGGATGATCTAGTAGCACACGGTTGCGACATCCTAACTCTGGGACAGTATTTACAGCCAACCAAAATGCACATTGAGGTAGCTGAATTCATTCATCCTGATCTTTTCGACCATTATCATGAAGAAGGCCTTAGAAGAGGTTTGAAATATGTTGAATCAGGACCATTAGTAAGATCTTCCTATCATGCTGAAAGGCATGTCAATGTTTGATAAAAATTAAAGATAGCCGGCTAACAGTCGGCTTTTTTATTGTTTATTCTTTTCTAATATTAAAATTATCGATTGCCGCCCTTTCCAGATTAATAAATACGTCCAGAGTCCCATCCCTAAAACTGGATATGGCTTATGACTATAATTACTTCAATGAAGCAGTTTTCACGTGACGTTAAAGGGAAAGTTTGATGGATTATTGGTCATTAAGTTATTGAGTTATTTGTTATTGAGTTATTTGTTATTGAGTTATTTGTTATTGGAATACATCTCCAATTGAATTCTTTACTCTTGTCATTCCCTGAAATAGGTTGACCGTTTTTAAATCAGAATGAAGATGCTAAAAACGGGAAAAAGGATCAATTCACATCGTAAATTTTCTGAAGAATTTAAACGTAAATTAGTAGACGACTTCGAAAAAGGAGTCATGTCTGTTCCTCAAATGCAAAAGCATTACGGAGTTTGTAATGCTCTTATTTATCGTTGGATTTACAAGTATTCCACTTACAATGAAAAAAATATCAGAATCGTTGAGATGAAAGACAGCCAGACACATCGGCTAAAGGAACTCGAAGAAAAGGTCAAGGAGCTCGAACGAACCGTTGGACAGAAACAGATCATGATTGACTACTTAGAAAAGATG
>NZ_FOVW01000006.1 GCF_900115305.1 Algoriphagus ornithinivorans
TCTGGCTCATATATGCCCGATGGAATTTATAAATGAATGTTGAACCAAACGGTCAACGTTATTTAGGGATATACACCTTAATTATTTCAGCTTTCATACTTCAGCTTTCACACTTTATACTTCAGCTTTCTGACTTTAGCTTTCTAACTTTCCAATTCAGCATTCAGACTTTCTACTTCAGACTTTCTTTTCAGCTTTCATACTTCAGCATTCAGACTTCTAGCCTTACTCTTCTTCCCTATTCAAAGTACTCAAGAAACTCACCAAATCCCTGATTTCTCTCTTGCTGAGAAGTTCTCCTTGATTTGGCATACTTGATGGTGCTAATTTTTTGCTTTGAATCTCTGCTTCCGAATAAGTTTTTTCAGGGTTGGATCCAACTTTAATAGTAACTCCAGCTTGACTTTCTCCCAAGTAAGTACCAGTTATGCTTTCCCCATTTTTTAATTCCAATGTTACAAAACCAAAACCAGGAGCTATTCTTTTACTAGGCTCTACTAGCGCAATCAATAATTCCTCTCGACTTAATTTATTGGCCACTCCATTTAATTTAGGACCAGCGTTTCCTCCCATGTCATCATAGGCATGGCAACGGATACATTGCGCAGTCTGGTTTTGAAAGAAAATTGATCTCCCCGCTCGTACATTTCCTTCTGCCAATGCTCCAGCATAGAGTTTCCATGACTCTCCTCCGGCCTTTTGCTCCAGCATTTTGGTAAACTGAGATTTCAATTCATTGGATGATGTAGCATCGATAGCTTCTTCTAATTCAATCCAAGTGCTACTTGGTAAATCACCTTTAGAGAAGGAAGCCAAAATGGAATTCCATTCCTTAAACGAAGCGCTGTTTTCCATGCTTCCTAGAGTTAATAAAGCTCTTTGCTTTTCCGGACTTGTTCTTTTCTCAATAATATCCATCAAGAGGCTAACCTTTTGATCAGCTGGAATTGCCGTTTGGGAAAGTAATCCTAAGCCTGCAACTCTTACCCCTTGATTACTATCTTTCATGGCCAAAGTAATAGCCTGAGCTAACTCAGTGGCCTTCATTCTTTCTAAGGCTGTGAGTGTTTCTATTTTCACTGATTCAGAAGGGTCAGTTTTTAATTTGGCTAAGAGGGCTTCTGATGCCTCTTGAATTTCTAACTTACCAATGGCTTTGGCAGCTTCCTTCCTAACTTCCGTCTGAGAACTTGATAAGCCAGCGATCAATACAGCCTTACTTTTTTCTCGGAATAAAGAACCTTCTCTTTTAACCTCTCCACGAAATCTTCCATCTACTCTATCCACAAGAGATGGTTTAACCCAAGTTCCAACTGCAGCTATAGCTTCCAATTTGAGTGGTTCTGGGACATTGCTCTTGGAAACATAGGCCAGTACATGATTTAATTGTTCTTCTCCGCCAATTCGCTGATTTGCACTGATGATTCTTCTGACCAAAGGCTCGTTTGTAAATGGAGTTTGATTCAAAAGTGCTGCTAAAGCTGGCATAGCTTCAGTTACTGAAAAATCATCATGAATCGCCCTCGCAGCTTCTGTTACGATTAACTCCTCCGAGTCCTGTAGGAAATTAGCCAAACCGGGGCTTTCCAATCTTCTTAAAGCCAAAACAGCTCCCATTCTAACAGCTGCCGAGGGATGATTGGATAAGGCAGTGATTTTAACTTCCTCACCTATTCTGGCTAAAGCTAAACTTGCAGCATGTCTGAGGTAGGCATCTTCATCATTATTTTGTTCCAAAAGTTGAATTAATGGTTCAGTAGCATTTTTTTCGGCGGCTCTTCCCAATGCCTCTGCCGCAAAAAACTGAGCTCTTGCATTGGAATCCTTTAAGTTGGCAATTAATTCCTTGCTTGCTTTTTTATAGCGAATATCTCCCAACCATTTAGCTGCCTGGGCTTTGATTTCAGGATCATTGTCTTTTAAATATGGAACAATCGCATCGGCATAATCCATGGATTGCATTCTAGCTAATTGACTCAAGCCTACTATCGCATGAATTCTGGCATATTGGTTTGATTGATCTTTCAAAACCGTCTCAAAAACTTTTGCACCCTTCTCTCCTCTTTTGGCCAATTCGAACTGAGACTTCCTTCGAACTCTCATATCTTGGTGATACAGCCTTGTTTGTAATTCAGATTCTTTTAATTTCTTGAAATCGGCCTTAAGCTCCTTTTCAGTATCTTTTTGTAGCTCCCAGTTTATAGCCTCTTCATCTTCCAATTTCCAAATTCGTCCATAGTTTTTGGTGCCCCATCCATCAACCCAATCAGCAAAATACAATGATCCTTCTGGACCAAAATCCATCCCTGTAGGTAAAACCCCGGACAATATTCTTTCCGTTGACTTCAGTTCAAAACTCGCTCCCTTAGGTTCCAAAGTGAACGCATGAATACCTGAGTTGGCAGCATTTCCTACGAATTCAACTACAAAGAAATGATCCTTCCATCTGGGACCTAAACCAGATCCTGGATTGAAAACCATACCTGTTGGCCCGGATACATAATTGGCAATGGGTGGAGTAATAAAGGCCGCCTGAGATTCCCAACGAGGAACAAAATAGCGCTCATCCATCCACACCTTATAAGCGTTGTTATCGGGATCACGATATTTTCCGAATTGCCAGTTGATTCTCCAGCCAGTATCGGAGCCGTTAGTCAGGTAGACCAATCTTTCTTTTTCTCCAGGATGATCTCCATCATTGTCAACGGAAATCAAATTATTATGCGCATCGAAAACAAACTCATGGGTATTTCTGACACCCATGGCAAAAATTTCAAAATCAGAGCCATCTGGATTAGCCCTAGCTATCACTCCTCTATTTGGATATTTCCATTCCTGGCCATCTGGTCCTTTTCCATTAAAACCAATATCTCCGATTCCCCAGTAAACACGGCCATCAGGACCCATTTCCAATCCTGACATCCCATGAGCTCCAAATCCAATATGAATCCCATAGCCATGTGAAATGGAGGTTTTATCGTCCATGATACCATCTCCATTTTTATCAACCAATCTCCACATGTCAGGCCCCACACCGACATAGAGCGCATCTTCGCCCATCATCACAGCTCCGGCTACATCAGTCACCTCATCGTTGAAATCCTCTAAGATCAATTGTGAAAAATCTGCAAGCCCATCTCCATCAGTATCTTTTAATTTATAGATATGCTCCTTTTCCACAGTCATGTCTCTCCAATCATGGGAACCGTCGCCATTTAAATCTTCTAGCCAAGTGTTGAACTCGCTTCTTTCAGGGGATAATTCGGCTCTTAGAAATGCTCTTTTGTCTTCAATATTCTGCAAGGCAATAGATCTGATTTCCCAATCCTGATGACCTCTAATATCAAATTCAGAATTTTTCTGTCGATTTGTTCTGGAATAAAATAATTCCCCCTGATCATTGATATGAATTGAAATTGGGTCATATACCAAAGAATCAACTCCCCAAATAGAGAGCTTGAGACCCTCTTTAAGAACTGGGTTGATTTGAGCTCTTGCCGCTTCAGCTTGGGGACTGAGTTGCTCCAGGGTAAAAGTTTTAATCCTTAAATCAACCGGCTCTTCTTTTTTACAGGAGGATAAGGTGACAGCTCCAATTAGAAGCAAAGCTGCCAAATTGGAATATAGGTTTTGGGTTTGATGCATATTGACAAATAATAGGTTTGACAAATGCAAAATAATCAAAATGATTAAGGGAGTATTTTCCGTTGATCAAAAATGCTGTAAAACAAAAATCCCGACCAGAAGTCGGGATTTTGTTCACTTTAACCACTAACAACCATAAAACAAAAATGCTTTTAAACTCAGTAAACGAGTTATTTTGGTAGTCCGTACGGGAATCGAACCCGTGTTTCATCCGTGAAAGGGATGCGTCCTAACCCCTAGACGAACGGACCATTTGGGGTTGAAAAATTATCAAGAAGTTTTACTGATTTTTATTGAAAATATTAAATTCTCAAATCAAGCTAGTCGCTTGATAATCAGTAATATAGTAGTCCGTACGGGAATCGAACCCGTGTTTCATCCGTGAAAGGGATGCGTCCTAACCCCTAGACGAACGGACCATTAAAAGATTCAGAAAACGTCCTTTCCTGAAATGTTGTGCAAATATAGAGGCTTGCTTTTAGAATAGCAAAGTGCCCACAAAAATTTCTTCTGTATTTCACCTAAAAACCTGAACCAAAGCAATTAAAATTTCATTTCAATCCCTGTAATCCTTTTTCTAATTTTACGATTCAATAAATAGACTCATGTCATATAAACCCAAGACGAGAATTGCCATCAATGGCTTTGGAAGAATAGGAAGGTATACTGCAAAACTTTTAATAGAAAATCCCGACTTTGAATTAATAGCGATCAATGACTTGGCAGATGATAAAGCCATCGCTCATTTGCTGAAATATGACTCCATACATGGAAAGTTGGATCGGGAGATATCGGTCAATCAATCCATCCTGAATGTTGGTGATCAAAAAATCAAATTACTCAGCCAATCATCTCCTGACAAACTTCCTTGGAAGGAATTGGATATTGATGTGGTTATAGAAAGCACAGGTAGATTTACCGACAGAGAAAATGCTGAAAAGCATCTTCATGCAGGTGCTAAGAAAGTCATTATTTCGGCACCTTCTCAGGATCCAAGTATTAAAATGGTGGTACTGGGTGTGAATGATACTATTCTGACTGGAGATGAAAAAATCATTTCCAATGCATCTTGTACCACAAATTGCCTTGCTCCTATGGTCCAAGTCTTGGAAGAGAACTTTGGAATAGTAAAAGGCTATGCATCCACTGTTCACTCCTATACCAATGATCAAAACCTCCATGATGCTCCTCATAGAGACCTCAGGAGAGCCCGTGCTGCTGCATATAGCATCATTCCTACCACTACCAATGCTGGAAAGGCATTGGATCGCGTCATGCCTGCTTTGGATGGAAAAATCGAAGCATCTGCCATGAGAGTTCCAGTTCCTGACGGTTCTCTGACGGATTTGATAATCACTTTGGAAAAAGAGGCATCCGTTGAAGAGATAAATACTGCATTTGAAAAAGCAGCCCAGGGTAAATTAAAAGGAATTATTCAGGTGGAGAAAGACCCCATCGTCTCCATGGATATTATTGGCAATCCATACTCCTGCATTTTGGATGCGGCGCTTACTTCTTCCAAAGGTAACTTGGTGAAGATAGTAGGCTGGTATGACAACGAAGCTGGTTATGCCAACAGGCTAGTTGAACTCGCCAAAAGAATTTCAGTGAATATTCACTAATCTTTTACCCTATTCAATCCTAAGGCCTTTACCATAATATTTGGTAAAGGCTTTTGATTTTCCTTGAGTTTGAAATAAAGTCCCAGTTTTTTAAAAATAGGTACACGGTAAGTTTCCACAAATTCAATCAAAGTACCGTCCGGGTCTTCCAAATACGAAAACCTTCCAGCTGCCTCTCCCATGTCAAAATTATTCTGGCTATCCACAGTAAAGGCCATATTCATATTCTGACTTTTGGATTTGAGTTCATCCATTTGGTTCACATCAAAGCAAACATGGATAAAGCCCAGGTCTCCCCAATCTCGATTTTCAAATACTGGAACTCCTTTATCTCCTTGATATTCTAGCAATTCAATCTGATTTTGACAGAGAAGTTTTCCAAATGCTCCAGTAGGACTTTGATTATTCTGAAGAAAAACCCGTCTGAATGAAGCGGAATCTAATTTTTGGGTTGGTAAATCTTCCCAAGAACCAGTTTGATCCAAGAGTTGATGAGGATGCTGTAAAAGGTTTTGGTACAAGGAAAGCGACTGATCAATAGAACTGGTGCCAATAGTTACGCCACAAACACCTCCAGTTAAGGCTTCTGACTGACTAAACCAGGATGAATTTTCTCTAAGCTCGAATGTGTTTCCGAAAGGATCTTTGATAAAAAAGTGTGATACCCCTAGCGGATCTTTACAAGGCTCAGTCAATATTTCAGATCCTATTTTCTTCAGATGATTAAAGCAGTCTTCAATTTGTCTACATCGAATTTTAACAGCCAATATTCCAAGATTTCGAAAATCAAGTTCAAAGTCTGCTTTTTGAGGTTTTTTGGATTCGTATTGCCAAATTTCGAATCCGCCTCCTCCCTGCATATTCATGGCTAAAATGGCATGTCTACTATGCACCTTCCCACTGGTATAGCGAGTCATCAGCTTAGCTTCTGCCCTATCCTCAAAGATAGGTACGTTCATGCCAAAAGCTTTTCTGTACCATTTCCAGGCCTCGGTTGCATTTTCTACGCCTATACCTACCTGCTGAATGCCATTGATTGAATAACCTGTCATAAGAGCTCCTATCGATGTTTTAATAATTGGAAATAAGCAGATTTAATTTTAGCCGGTGGATAATTCATCAGGAAGTATGCAAATGCAACCAAATTGGCTATTTGAACCCTTAGCCAGCTGTTTTCGTCGTATTTCCTAGCTGAAACCATTATTGATTTAGGAATGATATGAAAATCTGAAACTGCCTTGATTCTTTTGACTAAATCAAAATCCTCCATGATACAGTATTCTTCATCGAATCCTTCCAATTCTTCAAAAAAGCTTTTTTGGATGAATAAGGTCTGATCTCCACCACCAGCAAATAAACCATTGAATCGGGTAAACCAGCCATTGATTTTCAGCATCCAACTATCTGAATCAAACTTATAGCGATAACAACCCGCTTTTTTACCATTGGAAATGGCTAGAGAAATATCTTCAAAAAAGCTGTCTTTTGGTCTAGAATCCGCATGTACAAAATACAATACAGAACCCTTAGCTTCGGCAGCCCCTTTATTCATTTGAGTTGCTCTAGAGGCTTCTGAAGCCAGAATATAATTTACTCCCATTTGATGACATACCTCTTTACTTTGATCGGTACTTGCTGCATCTACTACCAGAATTTCTCTATCCGATTTGGGAGAATTTTGAATCAACAAAGGAAGCAGTTCCTTTAGGTTTTCTTCTTCGTTGTAAATTGGGATGATGATGGATAAAAACATACAAGAATTCTCTTCGCTCAATACACTCTCTGGATTACATAGTTTTTAATTGGGTTTTGGATAATTACTTTATCCAATTCATCACCCTTGTAATGAAATTGATTTCTGTTGCCATCAATTTCTATTTCGAACACATTAGGTTCAACTTCCTTTACCAAACTTACCAATCCATAAGTTTCAGATATCAATAATTGATTGTGCTTGGGTTTTTTGAAATAGAGTTTGCTGACAGAAAGGTCAATTGATTGCTTAACAGGATCTGTGTTTTCGAATTTATAAGTATTTGCATCTACTTCATAGAAATTCTTTTTCCAGATAATAGTAGATAAAAACTCACCCCTATTAGATTTAAGGTCTGCAATTGAATTCAACAATCTGTCTTCTCCATATTTTGCATTGATTAAAAAGTCCACGAATAACTTCCCGAAAAACCAAAAGCTCACATTACTCTTAAGGCTATAATTTGTGTTTAAATTTTCTTTGACTTGTTGAGCCTCCAAATCACCGATTTTGATTCCTGCCACTTTGATTTCAAACTGACGCTTTTCCTGGACAGTTTGACTGTAGGAATTGGTAATAAGAAATATTTGCAAGAATAAAAGGAAGAAAATAGACCTCATTATTAAATCTAGACGCTTGGTACACATGTTCCCGATCAATTACCCCTGAAAAACAAACTTCCCCTTGACACGATCCCAATCAGCTTCATTGTCCACATCAGATAGTGTAGGTAGCGTTGTAAAAGGGATAGAAAGTTCATTCAACCTTTTCATAGTTTCTGGAGCCACATCTTTGGTACTCCAAGGCATATCTTCAAAAAGTTCAGGAACAAATTTTGACATGCCTAATAAATAGTACCCACCATCTCTAGCTGGTCCAATTACGACCTCTTCATTTTTGAGATCTTTGAATGCTTTTTTCAAAATCGTAGCATCCAATTCGGCACAATCAGTACCTAAGATTAATATTTTTTCGTATCCAGCTTCAAATAACGCTTCAAAAGCATTTTTCATTCTTTCTCCGAGATCTTTTCCTTCTTGAACTCTCAGTTCGTAATGATCTCTGCTCTCTGAATCTGTTATAAAATCTGAAAAATATAGAAACTTTGGACAATCTAATTCAAGGCATACCTGATGGGTATATTCTGTAAGAAGACGGTATACTTTTAAAGCTTCTTCATCTCCAATGGTTGCTGCAAGTCGGGTTTTTACTCTTCCTTTTTGCGCATTTTTTTGAAATATGATAATTGCTGAATTGTAAAGACTCATTTCAATTTACTCGTTAGGGATAAAACACATTACCTTAAGTTTAGAAACCTTAAAAAGTTTTAAACTTAAGGGAGATTAAGGCTAAATAAAATTTTCTGAAGGTGATAAAGCCTAAGAAAATCCAAATTAGGAAATAAAATACGAAGTAATCCTAAGGGAAGGATTAATCTTCATTTCTGACCAGAGAATTGATGATTTGCAAGTCAAAGCTTAGAGACCTCTTACTCAAAAAAAATAAGATTAAAACCCTTGTCAATTTATGACTTGATCTGTTGGACCAAATTAACCGCCTGCTTAAAAGCTTTGCCTAGCTGCTCATAATTGCCGGATTGAACCCAGTCTTTTCGAATTAATTGAGAGCCCATTCCCACACAGAGTCCACCTGCATCAAACCAAGGCTTGATACTTTCCAATGTAGGCTCAATACCGCCGGTTGGGATAATATCAATTTTTGGTAAGACCGCATGCACAGAAGGGACAAATTCTGGAGTGAGCAAGTTTGCCGGATAGATTTTTACCAACTCTGCTCCCAGTTCTTGAGCTTGCCAAATCTCAGTAACTGTTCCACACCCAGGAACCCAAGGCACATCATTTCGGCTACAGTACTCCCCAAGTCGAGGATTCATAACCGGTGCGACAATAAATTCAGCACCCATTTCTAAAAACTCTTCAGCTTCGTAGGGATGATAAATTGTTCCAATCCCAAGGCTTAGTCCCGGTAATTGATCTGCTAATTTCCTAAGGCTGGGAAATATTTTTGTTGCTTCCGAACCCCTATTGACTAATTCAATGACCCTAATTCCTGAATCATATGCAACCTGCAAAATATTCAAGCAAACCTCCTCACTGGAATGGTAAAAAATAGGCATCAGTCCTGCCTGATTCATTTGTTTGATAAATGGGCTTTCAGTGTTTCTCATGTCATCTTTTGATTTTTCCTGATGTGCCGTCGGCAACCTCCTGAACTTCCTCTATGGAAGATAATAATAAGTCTCCATGCACCGCATGTTTCAGGACTCCTGCAGCCATTCCAAATTCTATTGCCCATTTGGGATCATTTTTTCTGAGGCCAAGAATTAATCCGGCAGCAAATGCATCTCCTGTACCTACTCGGTCTAATATGGGATTCACCTCATAATTTTTCGATTTCCAAACCTGCTCTTTACTGTGAAGTTCTGCATCTAAAGAATTATGGCTGGCTGAATGAGTTTTTCTATTGGTTTTGGCGATGAATTTCAACTGAGGGTATTTTTCAAAAGCATAGGCTTTAGCCTCACTAAAATCATTAAAGTCCTTATTTAGGCATTGATTAAAATCTCTGGTTCCTGCGATCAAAACTGAAGAAAGCTCAATTAATTTAGGCATCACTTCATGCGCCATTTTTCCATATTGCCAGAGATTACTTCTATAATTAATGTCGCCCGATACTTCAATATTTTTGCTTCTGGCTATTTTCAGAATTCTGTAAGTTAAATCCGCAGCTTCTTGTGAAATAGCAGGACTGATACCTGACCAATGAACCCAAGTAACTCCTTCTAATTCTTTCTCCCAGTTCTTATCGCTTCCATCATATTTCGAAAAACTTGAACCGAATCGATCATATATGATTTTTGAGCTTCTTTGTAAACTCCCATTTTCCAAATAATACAAGCCCAATCTTCCGGGCAAAAAGCTTATTAAACAGGTATCCAATCCACTTTTTCTTAATTCGGATACAGCCCTTTTACCCAATTCATCATCCGGAAAGGCTGTCACATGGGAAACATGTTCTCCCCAGTAAACTAAAGCTGCCCCGACATTTGCTTCGGAGCCTCCAAAATCAATTTGAAAAGAATTAGCCTGAGCAAATCTTCTATTATCTGCCGGAGATAACCGCAGCATCACTTCTCCCAGAGTGATTATTTTATTCATGAAAAAGAGAATTGGTTGGTATGTCTTCCAAATTAGAAAATAGCGACCGAAAGTCCCCCTTCTTGAATATAAAAAATAGCGGAATCCATTTCAGAGCATAAAAAAAGGCGACCGAGGCCGCCTTTTACATCATCGTGATGATATTTAATTCAATTTAATCAAAGCTGTTACAGTTGATTCACCCCGACCCGTAACGGGATTATAAAAACCGGTAACTTTTCCTTCACCAGTCGCATTTTTAAATTTCTTGGTTCCCCCTAATACTATTAATTTTGCTTCAAACTCAACTCTATCGGGTGCTATAGGAGTTGCTACATTAGTTTTACTTTCGAAGAAAAGAGCATGTCCTGCGTCATTTACTGTTACTGAGTGAACTTTTTCATCCAGATCAGTTACACCAAAAGCCGCCAAATCATCAGCAAAAAACTGTGAAACAGGAGCGCCTTCAGATGTTAGTTCGCCTGTTACAACTTGGTTGATAAATGAATACACGTTTCCCATGGATCTTGCCTTCCCTTCGCCATAACCGGGTAAGAAAAGGTTTGGAAAAGTTCCTGAAGGATTAATCTGATTTGTAAAAGAGTCTTTATACTCTACAAACCCTCCCTTTCTCAAATTCTCACCACCTTCTGAATTAGTAACTTCCAGAGCTTTCTCAGTTAGTAATGATTCTTTTAAAGGACCCTCTGTATCTGTCATACAGGACGTTACGATTAAGGACGATGCTGCTAGAATTAAAAAACTCTTAGCAAAGAAGTAATTCTTTTTCATTTGAATAATTTTTAAAGATGATTGAACTTTATGGTTATGTGAAACAAATATTTTCAATGGATTTAAGGCGATTAGATAACTTAAATCCATTTATTTGTATTACATACCAATAAAAATGCCAATTATTCAGATTCGATAAGAAAAAATTTGGCAGAGCCTGCTTTCGATCGAATTTCCTTTGCTTCTTGATATTCCTTTGAATTGTACCAAACTTTTGCACTTTTCCCATCCGGGAACTGCAACATCACCAATCTGTCGTGAGTCCAATCGCCTTCGAGCGCTTCCACCGGTTGTCCTCGAAGCACAAATTTTCCTCCGTATTTTTCAACTGTGGCAGGAGTTAATTTCTTGTACTCCTCATACTGAACCTGATCGGTAATATCAACTTCAACAATAATATAAGCTGGCATAATCTTTTTTAATTATTCAAACCCTATACCCGCAGCAAACCTTGCCTTGGCTACAGCAACTTTCCTTTTTGCAATTAATTGGTTCAAAGTCAGTCTCGAGTCAAAGACCGAAACCTCACGGGCGTTGACTAAAAACAAACTACTCTCTCCCATGTCAAACTTCCTGATTTCTGCATCCAATAACCTTTGTAGACTGAATACATTTTCTGAAAAGACCTGAACTTGTGTACTCAAAGCTGAAAAATTATTAATCTCTGCTTCTAGTTTGGTTCTAAGTTCCAATGCTTTGATGTCCCTGGAGTTTTGCTTGAAGTCAATTTTAGCTTTGGCTAAGCCTAAAGAACCACGCGCTTTTCTCCAAAGCAATGGAGTATAAACTGAAAGCCCAAATTTGTAATTGTTCTCAAAAAATGGTGCTTCCTGAAATCCATCAAAGGTTTCAACCAAGAAATTGTACTTAAGCTTAACCACTGGCAAAAGTGACTGCGCCTTGAGTTTTCTGTCTATTTCCAATCCCGCCAATTCGTAATCTACCAATTGAAGTTCTGGATGATTGGTAATCAGAGTTCTTAATTCCTCAGGGTTTAGGACTAATGACAAATCAACTTCGAGATTTTCAGGAATAGTCTGCTCATCCAAAACCATGGGAAATCCATCCTCACTCCAAAGAAATGCACTTAAAAATTGAGTAGCTGCGAAATACTCATTTCTGGCATTCTGTAATCTATATTGCCTATTAAGCAATTGAGAATAGGCCTCAACCGTATCGATAGCGGCTACGTCACCCTGCTTGTAGGAACTAACAATGCCTTCAAATCGGAATTGTGTAAGTCTCACAGCTTCCTCTAATGCTTCCTGATTAGCATAAGTTAATGCCCAGTTCCAATAAGCCTCGTATCCCCTTACATAGAGTTCATTGAGCATCCTTGCCCGTTCAACCTCCGTAGACTGCTGATAAATTTGAGCCTGTCTCAAACTTGCTCTTCTTTCATCCAAAATCAATCCTTGGCCCAAATTAACAGCAGCGCCTGCGGCAAATAGCCCTCCAGATGGAACAGTTCTCTCCTCATTTAGAAACTGTCCATTATTCTGCTCAAATGTACCGTTCAATTCAATTCCAGCCCAAGTAGGAATAATTACTCCTGCTTCCCGCTTATCATAATAATTGGTCTCTTTGTACTGTTTGCTGTCAAGATCTCCATAAACCAATGGATCAAAAGCTCCCCTAGCTGTTCTCAATTCCATATCCCCAAATTCCAGCTGGATTTCCGCCTGCCTAGCCATAGGATGATATGCCTGTAGCCAAGAAATGAAGGTTTCCGCTCTCAGGGTATCAGCTGATTGACCATAAGTCAAAGAGGATAGAAAAAGACCTAAAACGATGAAGAAATATCTCATTTCTTTTCCTTAGCTAATGCATCTTTTTGTTCCTGTGTGTAATAATCAGCTGGGAATCCATTCAACTGACGCCAGATTTCATACCATACCGGCACATCGTTAAGAAGAGCGATTCCGTCAGCTCCAGAACCGATTCTTAGCATCTCTGGCCAAGCTTCTTCTTCTGGATCTTCGATTACTAAAACACGATATTGATTATTATTTCCTGCAAATTGGTCTATTGCTACTACAACTCCACCGAATGTACCATTAGAAATCTGAGGCCAACCAGAGAATACAATTGCAGGCCATCCATCGAAAATGAATCGTACCTTATTTCCAACCTTAATCAATGGAAGATCAACAGGCTGCACATACATTTCAACTGCCAAAGCAGCCTCAGCCGGTACGATATTGAGAATTGGATCGCCTTCTTTGATGGTCTCACCTAAACCTACCTGGATAGCTCTCGCTAAGTATCCATCCTGTGGCGCCAGAATATATCTAAAGCCAGTCCTAGCTTCATAATTCGAATAGGTGTTTTCCAGTTTGGAAACTGTAGCCTCCGTATCAAACTGAGAGGACATGGCCGTATACATTTCAGACCTTGCCTTCGCTAATTTATCTTTGAATTCATTGTCAATGGCACCCAACTCAATTTGAGCGGAAAGAAGCTCATTTTGACTGGATAAATAATCGTTTTCAGCTGCAATTAATTTGGCATTTACATCCTGGAATTTCAACCTCCTTGATTCTAAGTCTGTCAAAGATGTCAATCCTTCTATATATAGAGTCTCATAACGGGCAAGTTGCTGCTTTCCAATGTCAAAGTTTACAGAAGCCTGATAGAATTTGATGCTATCCGATTCCACTTTCAATTCTGCCATTCTGAGTTTATTCTCAGCCTGTTGAATTTTCAAGATATTATTCCTTTCCAAAGCCTGAATCTGAGCCTTTAAAGCTTCCACTTTTTCCCCGTAGGATCTGGCTGCGAAAGTTTTAGCGTTAACCTGTTGCTGGGTTCTAGGCAATAACAAGGAATCAAAATACTCATCTTTGATTTCTGATATTCTTAAAATTGTATCTCCTTTAGCAACAAAAGCACCTTCACTCACATACCATTTTTCGATTCTACCAGCAATGACAGAATGAATGGTTTGTGGTCTTTGATCAGGCCTTAAAGCTGTCACATATCCTTTAGACCTTATATTTTGAGTCCAGGGAAGGAATAGCATCCCAAAGAAAACCAACATGATCACTGTCAAAATCCTGACTCTCTTCTGACTCTCTTTGACAGGCAAAGTCATCACCAAACTTTTGGCCCCACTGAAAGGAATAGATTCCTTGATTCTAATATTTGAAATATTCAGCATGACTTAATTAGAATTTGAAGTGAATGATAAATAGCCCTCATGATTTCCCTGGAAGACATTTTTACCTTGATCCATAACTATAATCTCATCTACCCGCTTTATAGCTTCTTCGTCCTTGGTCACCAAAATCAAGGTCCAATCCCCCTTAATCAAATAATCTAAGATTCGATTTTTCACATCCTCGTATAAGTGAAGAAGTGCGTTCTCCATGATGATGGCTTTTGGCTTGCCAATTAATGCTCTAGCTACCAAAATACTTTGAACTATACGCTTTGAAAGCCCTTTTCCTTCAGGTTGCAATTTGGTTTCCAAATCGTTCGGCAATTGGTACACGTACTCTTTCAAATCCACCAATTCTAATACAGATTCCAGTTGCTTATCATCATATTCTCTTCCAACGATGATATTTTCCCGAATAGTCCCGTGGAAAATCTGCTCCATTTCCAAAACATCCCCAACCATGGATCTGTATTTTTCCAATTGAATCATATCAATGGATAAATCATTGACCATGACTTTACCTTCGTATTCTTCATACAATCCAGAAAGTAAAGCCAAAAAGGCACTTTTTCCACTGCCACTCTTTCCAGTTACGGCAACTTTTTTTCCGGGTTCTATGGTCAAAGAAATTCCTTTAAGAATAGGATGGTCCGAATCCTGGGGATGAAAAACCACGTTTTCCATTCCAAACTTCAATCCTTTTGGATTAGATACGATCACTTTTTCTGTGCCTCTAGTATTCTCCAGTTCCAAATCCATTATATGGCCAAGCTTTTCTGTAGCCACCAATGTGTCATATACAGTTTCAAGAGAAAGAATCAACTTTTCTACAGAGTTAACTACCAATACAATGATTACCTCAGCAGCTACAAACTGACCGATACTGATTTGATCGTTAATTAAAAGTAAGCTTCCTGCAACCAATAAACTGGATACAATCAATACCTTAAAAGCAATCATGATCTTGTATTGGAAGATCAAAACGGCAAAGTGCTTGGATCTGAAATCCACATAAAACTGCAGGAGTTTATCAGCCCTTAAAATTGGCAAACGAGTATTCCCTACCAATTTGAAGGTATTCATGGTTCTTCCTATTTCTTCCAGCCAGTAAGCTGTTTCGTATTTATAGGAAGACTCTTTCATGGCAGTTTCCATGCCTCTTGGTCCTGTGATATAGAAAATCAATCCTAAAATCACGAACAGGGCAATACCAAAGAGAATGAAAGTTGGGTGGTAAACTGACAAAAGCAACAAACCGAATATTACCTGAAGCAAAGCAGTGGAGAAATCGATCAGAATTTTCGAAAGCCCTTTTTGCAAGTTAACTGTATCAAAAAATCTATTGACCAGTTCAGGACCATATTGTCCATGAAGAATTTCTGCCTTTACTCTTGGCATTCTATACGCTATACTCAATCCTGATTTGGTGAATATTCTCTGTTGCAATTTCTCCATAATTTGGAGCTGAGAAATCTGAAGAAATCCACCAAATGCTACCCCGGCAGCCACAATCAGAACCAATATAATCCAGGATGTTGATATTCTACCTCCAAGAATAAAATTCAAAATCGCCTGAATACCAAGAGGTAAGGTAAGTGTAATTAAACCATTTAATACGGCATAGAAATAAATCGAATATACCTGACTTTTTTCTTCTTTCAGTAATCTGAAAAAGCGCTTAATGGGTGTTATATCGCTATTAGTTGCCATTTTGAATCGTGTTTACGACCAGTTGATGAAAGAATTGAAAACGTGAAGCAGCTCCCAAACCATTTTCCGTCATTCCCGGGAGATGCTGGGAATTAAAAGATTGTAAAAGACTAGACTCCAAAACCGTGTAAACTAAGGTTTTTGGGTATTTATAGGAAGGGTTAATTTCCTGAATAATATTGGCTATTCTTTCACCAAACTTGTAAACCTGGGCAAAGATTCCAATTTCATTTTCTACGTCTACTTCTTTTGTTAAAAAACCCTTCAGAGACTCATTTACTACTATATCTCTTAGAATCGAGGGATTCAAATATTCATTTTTGGTAAAGACAGGACCTTCTGAAAGCAAACGAATAGCCATTGATAGTCTCTCTGCCGGATCCTTAAGGTTCGCCGTGCTATACACTAAATTATGCTCCATCCAACCCCAATACCAAGCTGTAAGGTAAAGCAGAAGTTTATGTTTATTGTCAAAATACCGATAAATCGCTGCTTCTGTACTTCCGATTTGTATGGATAGTTTTTTAAAAGTAAAATTTTCCATCCCCAATTCCTGTATCAGTTTGGAGCCTTCCTTAACAATGGATGTGCCCAAATCCGAGCTAAATGGCTCTTTTTGATACAAATTAGGATTGACTTCTACTTTGATTTTACTGAGAATAGCCTCCATAATTGGTCTGATTTAAACCCATGAAACGGACAGTTTTGAAAAAGGTTTAGTATCGCTTCGATTTTTGTTAGTAATAATAACAAAAAATTAGGATTGTTTCCAGTACCATAAAGGCCAAGCGATTAGAATAGGGTGAATGATCACCAGTCTTACCCACCCAATCCAATTGGAAACACAAAGCCCACCATCAATGCAAGATCCCTTTTGAATAAAATAAACATGGGATGGAATAAAGGCCAATAGCATTAAAACGATCCCAATAATAGCTAACCTCCTTACCTTTTTGATCAGAAGACCTATTCCAAGAATAATTTCAGCTAGGCCTGCCAAAACATTGATGAATTCAGCATTTGAAAAATAATCAGGAATTAATGGGAGGTAAAATTCAGGATTTAGGAAATGATTGATGCCCGCAAATATGTAAAAGCCCGATAGGACAAAAAGGGAATAACGCTTCAGGACTTGTATCATAGTAGTGCGATTGGGATTAAAAGTATATGGATATCCGCTTTCTTACAAGCAACAACAAAATACGGCTTATTGTCTGCTAAAAGGATCAGAATCCGGAAGCTTCGGTCTTCGGTCATCGGTCTTCCAACCAGCCAATCAAAGAAAATAAGGAAACTGGCATGAATGCGGATAATCAGTTAAATGTATATTCATAACTTACATTCCTGAAAATTGATTTGAAATCTTTTTAATTGATCATTTGAATGCAGTTTCCTCCCGAGCTTCCAGTAAGAAAATCGGTTTTTTGGCCACCCGTAATTCTGCTCATTTTTGCAGTAGTTCTCTCCATTTTATACCCCGGAGTTTTTGACCTTAAGATGAGGGAGATTCAAAACTGGATACTTATTAATTTTTCACTGGGATTTAGTTGGCTTTCTTTCTTAATGACTCTATTAATTGGATGGGTATTCTTTTCACCTTTGGGAAAATACCGAATAGGAGGCGAAAATGCTAAACCTCGATTACATACTGTTTCTTGGTTTGCAATTGTCCTTTGTACCACTATTGCAGTGGGAATTCTATTTTGGGGAAGTGCAGAACCACTTTCTCATTTTCTCTTCCCTCCTGAGTTCTTTCCAATCGAACATCAATCTGAGGCTGCCAAATCATTTGCTTTGGGTGCTCTCTTTTTTCACTGGGGCTTCACTCCTTATGCTACCTATGCTGTTCCTGCTTTGCTTTTTGGATTGATGTATCATCAAAAGAAGAATAAGTTTCGATTGGGGCTGATGCTTAAACCTACTTTGGGAACAAAAAAGTCAAAATTTTCAGAATCATTAGTAGATATGATCAGTCTCTTTGCTTTAGTGGCTGGGATGGCTGCGTCTCTGGGAGCAGGGATTTTGAGTCTTTCAGGCGGGATTCAAAATATTTTCCCTAATGTGAGTTTCTCTTTATCCTCCTCTTTAGTTACTGTGCTAATAGTCTTCACATTTGTAATTTCTGCTAAATCAGGCATAGAAAAAGGTATAAAAAACTTATCTCTCTTCAACTTGGGTTTTTTCCTGATTTTTATAAGCCTCTTTTTGATCTTAACTAATGGGGAATTTCTAAAGAATATTATGTTGGGCTTCCAGCAATATTTCTCAAATTTTCTGGATCTCAGCCTTCAAATCTCCGGGAAAAATAAGCAGTGGACTTATGATTGGTCTACCTTCAATTTTGCTATTTGGATGGCTTGGGCACCTATTACAGCATTATTCTTAGGGAAAATTGCTATTGGAAGAACAGTGCGGGAATTCCTCTTGGTTTCCTGGTTTTTCCCAGCACTATTTTGTTTGATTTGGATGGGGATATTTGGAGGAAGTACCCTCGATTTGGCTTTAATATCCCCTGATAAATTTCTAGATTCTTTTGTAGATAGGGGGCCTGAATCCATCATCTACTTAGTTTTTGAAGAAATAGGTTACTATCCCCTTTTTGCAGGAATATTTTTGATCGCCATGTTTATTTCCTATGTCACTGCTGCTGACTCCAGCACCGAAGGCTTGGCTAGTTTGAGCATGAGAGGCGGAGCAGAAGATGATTTTCATGTTCCCAGTTCGATAAAAATCTTTTGGGGAATTTTAATAGGTGCAACAGCCTGGATAATGATCAACTTTTCAGGAATTGACGGAGTCAGAATCCTTTCGGTGATCGGTGGCCTTCCGGCACTTTTCTTTTTAAGTTTGGTAAGTATAGGTTTAGCTTTGGTCAGTTTCTCCCCGAAAAAATATCTTTAATAGCCTTCCTTATATTTAAGTTTTCCGACTGCATATAAGTACAAAACTTTAGAATATCGGAGCATAGCCGGGAGCAAAACCAAGTTGATCACCACTATGGTTGTTAAATACATCCATAGCTTGGGAACGTCTACCAACACATTAATCGCCACAAAAACTGCTATCACCAATGCCACGGAAAAGGCATAACTGATGTACATTGCTCCGTCGTAAAATCTCGGTTCTGGCTGAAAACTAGCATTACATACTTCGCAGGAATGCTTGATATCAGTCAATTTATTGAAACTAAAGATTGAAACAGAAAAGATATTTCCTTTCCTGCAACGTGGACATTTGGCTTCTACAATTGCGCCAGCTAGACTTTTTGACATCTTCTTTTATGTTTACCACGAAGGTACTAATTATTCAAAAGTTGTCAGTGACTTCCAGCACATTCTTCTTTTTATGAAAATTAACAACCTAGGCTAAATAAGTTCGTTAATTTTGCAGCTGAAAAAAGAATATCAAATTGTCAGTTCGATCAACAAGTAAGTATGCAACTTGGATAAGGGTTTTTTCCTACATTCTCCTTATCAATTTTATTAACCTCTCCGCAAATTTTTATGAAGGAGGCGTTGAAGGTCGTGCTAAAATGTACTTAGATGATCCTATTGATAATATATCCGAAGTTATTTTCGAATACATATTAGATGGTGATGGAGATGTTATCCCTGATAATGGGACCAATCAAGAAGACAAATCACTGAAAAAATTAAAGGTTTATCAGTGTTTGATTCCAGAACTTACTCTGAAACCGGAATTATTTTTATTGGAGAAAAAAGATTGGTCTTTGGTTAAAAAGACACTTTCTCCTCTACTTTCCCTCACTCCTCCCCCTCCCGATAGATCCTGATTAATTAAGGCAGTTTTCAAACTCAAATTAAACAGGAACCATAATGAAAAAAATATTTACGGCGGCTTTTGCAGTCTGCCTGACATGGAATGCATACGGCCAAACAGAAACTGACAGTACCAAATTAGAAAGACAATACCTAGACTCAGTCTTTATCCGGGAGGTAGAACAGCCCGATATTTCATACAAAAAGCCAAAGGTTCTCCATGCTGAGCCACTTTACATTGACTTGATCCGTGACTTGGGTGCAAGAAAGGGGGAAAAGGAATGGAACATAGGCTTTGGAATGGATGACAGAAGAGATTTTGATGAATTCCATGCCTTAGTGGAGTACGAATGGGCCCCTATTGACCGCTTAGGTTTCGAGGTCGAACTCCCATTTTCCTTCTATTCCTTTAGAAATTTGGAAAACCCAAATAGTCAGCCCGAAAATAGACTGGAGTCGATCAAACTGGCAACGCAGTGGACTTTCTTAGTCAAGGAAAAACAAAATATCTCCATGGCCTTGGGTTACATCCATGAATTTGAAATGAGAGGATTCGATAGATGGGAAAATGAGGGCACTTTCAAAGGAAACATTTTCAATCCCTTTTTAATAGCGGCAAAAAGATGGGGCACTAATTATCATACCTTGGTTTATACGGGACCCCGCATCGAAAAAGAGTTTGGTGGCAGATCTCATGTTGAATATGAAATCAATTCCAATTTCCATTACATGATTTCTGGAACCAGAAACTTCATAGGGGTAGAAATCAACAAGGTTTTGAACGATGGGAATCTCCAGACCGTATTAAGGCCTCAAATGAGGGTGGGCTTGGCCGAGAACCTAATGGTTGGCATTGTCAGTGCCATTCCTATAGATAATCCCAATAGAGGATTGGGAAGTTTTGTGAGAATCATTTATGAACCCGGGTTCAGGTCCATGCATTAAAAATTAGCTTACTTCTCAAAGCTCTTTTTCATTCAAGCACAGAAAATTTGAATCGATCAAGACACTGATCGTAAAACTGAAAACGCCTCCTCACTTGATTGTGAAGGAGGCGTTTAATTTTTATAAATGGATTTGATCAGGGTTTTTACATTTACCTGATTTCGTCCAAATCATAATCTTTTCCTTTGCCCCATTGCAAAAGCTCTTCAATGGTATAATACTCCAAGGTTTCCAGATCTTTCACCTTAAAGTTATCTCCATGAAGCCTAGCCATAATCTCGAGTTTTCTAACCTCGCCTTGATTGACCAACACATACCTTCTTCCTACTCGAAGATTATCTAACGCTATTGCCATTTACGCTTTCTCCTGAATGATTGCCGAACTTGCCTCAAAGGTGATTTCTCTTTTCGGCTCTGTAATTTTTGCTATTTCTTCTTCTGATTTGCCTTGATCTTCAGCAAAATGTCTTAGGGTTTCTACATCAGTTTCAACCATATTGGCCACTCCTTTTATGATTATAGGATAGCCTTGACTGTTAGTAGGCAAAAAGAATCCATAATCCTTAAATGTAACTCTCATGCTTTCTCCATTAGGTAAATCCATGGAAAACCAGCAGCCTTTATTGGTACATACTTCTTTGATTTCGCCTTGAATAACTCCTTCGTAAGATCCAGTCTTTTCCACCTCTTCCATCATGGAGCTTAATTGAGCAAGCTGGAAGTTTCCGTCCATATTTTCTCCAAATTTCCCAGGTACCGACTCGACCTCGCCAATGACTTTTCCCATTTCATGCTGAGGAAGGTCAGCGTACGGATCTTTGGAATTAGAGCATGAAAGACTGATAAAACATAGTCCGATTAAAAGTGAGTAGATAGTTGACTTATGCATAGCTGAATATTTTACTGTAAAAATAGAATGAAAGAGCGCAGTATAAAAATTTAATACGCTTGTTTTGATTCAAAGAAATCAGCCTCTATTTTGTTTAAAACCACACAATCGATTGCGGAAAATCCTACTTTCAAAACTATTTGAAACAAAATCTCTAATAAAACTTCAATTTTTTTAACAATACGCTAATTTTACAGAGAATTCTCAATAAGACCCTGCACATGTCTCAAACCAAAAAATTCATCATCGATTTTGACAGTACCTTTACTCAGGTAGAAGCCTTGGATATTTTGGGCGAAATCTCCCTCAGTGGCGATCCAAAAGCGGAAGAAAAACTTCAGGCCATCAAAGATATTACAGATAAAGGGATGGAGGGCTCGGTGACTTTCCGCGAAAGTTTGGAGCTAAGATTGGATATTCTCAAAGCCAACAAAGCTCAGATTTCAGACTTGATTGATGCTTTGAAAAAGAAAGTATCCAAATCCTTCGAAAGGAATAAAGAGTTTTTACAGGAAAATGCAGATGATATATTCATAATTTCCAATGGATTCAAGGATTTCATAATTCCGATTGTAGCTGATTATGGTATCAAAAAGGAAAATGTATTTGCCAATGAATTCGTCTACGATGAGTCTGGAAAGATTGTAGACTTCAATAGAGATAATCCCCTATCCAAAAACAACGGCAAGGCAGAAACCATCAAAAAGATCAATTTGGAGGGTGATATCTATGTGATAGGTGATGGGTATACCGACTATGAAATCAAAGCTTCTGGTTTGGCGAATAAATTCTATGCTTTCACGGAAAATGTTCATCGCCCGAAAGTAGCTTCTCAAGCGGATCACGTAGCCCCTAGTTTGGATGAAATTTTATACATCAATAAGCTAAATACCAAGTTTTCTTATCCCAAAAGCAGAATCAAGGTACTGCTGCTTGAAAACGTTCATCCGATCGGAGTCGAGTTATTAAAAGAAGAAGGATACCAGGTTGAAGTCGTAAGCTCAGCAATGAGCGAAGAAGAGCTTTGTGAGAAAATTCAAAATGTATCTATTCTTGGAATCAGGTCTAAGACTAACGTGACCAAAAAGGTATTAGAAAATGCCAATCGCCTGATTGCTATTGGAGCCTTTTGTATAGGGACTAACCAAATTGACCTGGAAACCTGTCAGGAAAAGGGAATTGCAGTTTTCAATGCGCCTTTTAGTAATACCCGTTCTGTAGTAGAAATGGCTATCGCAGAAATCATTTTCTTGATGCGTGGATTTTTTGATAAATCAGTCAATATGCATCAGGGTAAGTGGGATAAGTCTGCTAGCGGAAGCTTTGAAATCAGGGGTAAAAAGTTAGGAATCGTAGGCTACGGAAATATTGGTGCCCAACTTTCAGTTTTGGCAGAAAACATGGGTATGAATGTCTTCTATTATGATGTAATAGAAAAACTAGCCCTTGGAAATGCAACAAAACTAGACTCATTAGACCAGCTACTGGAAACCTGTGATATTGTTTCTCTCCATGTGGACGGTCGAAAAGACAATAATTGCCTCTTGGACAAAAAGAGAATCCAAAAGATGAAAAAGGGTGCAATTTTGGTCAATTTGAGTAGAGGGCATGTAGTAGAAATTGAAGCATTGAAAGAGGCAATGGAAAGCGGCCATTTGGGAGGCTGTGCAGTTGACGTTTTCCCAGAGGAACCAAAGAACAATAGTGAACCCTTTGTTTCTGAATTGATTGGCCTACCAAATACTATTCTAACTCCACATATTGGAGGAAGCACCTTGGAAGCTCAGGAAAATATCGCTCGATTTGTTCCTGGTAAAATCATGGAGTATATCAATACGGGGAATACTTTCAACTCTGTAAACTTTCCAAATATCCAATTACCATTCCTGAAAGATGCTCATAGACTGATCCATATTCACCAAAATGAGCCGGGAGTATTGGCGAAAATCAATCAGATTTTGGCAAACTTTGAGATCAATATCGTTGGTCAATACTTGAAGACAAATGAAAAAATAGGCTACGTAATCACTGATATTGACAAGGCCTATTCTCCCGATGCGATTGAAGCACTTAAAACAATTCCGGGAACGATTCGCTTCAGGATGCTATACTAAAAATCTGAAAGTAGATTTTAATTTAATTAAAAACGCCTTGCTATTCAGCAGGGCGTTTTGATTTAATGACAAGCTTATTTTGGATTCAAATTATCCTTCCAAAATTCTCCTTAAATAGTTGATCTGACCCAAATGATAGTTAAAATGTCCATAAAGGTGCATCAAGAAAAAGTTGTATGTCATAGGGTACCCAAATTTTTCCTCGGGATAAGGTTGATTTAAGGTTTCTTCATTTAACCCTTCCAGACTTGCTACTAATTGCTTAGAAACCAATTCAATCTCAGCTCCCATTTTTTCTCTGGAAACACCTTTTCCTGCAAACTCAAAATCTCTGTCCCTCGTGTAATCGAATCCTCCTATTTCTTTACAAATGAAGGTTCGCAAATTTCCATTTAAATGGAGGATCAGATTTCCCGCGGTATTACTAATTCCTCCCTGAGTTTTCCAAAGATTTTCTTCCTTCTTAAAAGCCTCTAACTCTTTCCCTAATCTTTTTAAATCTCTTTCAAATAATTCAATTAATTCCTTGATCATATGAATAGCTGTTGACTGAAAATATTACTTAGCAAACCTAATTCTTAGCCTGCGTCATCAATCACGTTTCTCCTTGGCCCAAATTTTCCTGGCTTTTTAGATGTACTTTTCTTCTCTTGAGGGATTTCAGCTGATTTGGGTGCAGAGGAATCAAAATTCTCTCTCTTTTTATGAGGATTGGCCTTAAAACCTCCTTTATTCTTTGAGAATCCTGACTTCTTATTTTTTGATTTAAAAGTATCTCCAGACTTTTTCTTTGGCTCTCGACTATAATCTGGTCCTTTTTCAAATCCCTCTGGAAGCGGCACTTGAGTTACTTCCATGCCAATCAGGTTTTCGATCCTGACAAACTTGTATTGGTCCTTAGGATTTACAAAAGTGATGGCCTCTCCTTCCATATCCGCCCTAGCAGTTCTACCCACTCTGTGCACGTAATCTTCTGGATCACTTGGGGTATCATAATTGATCACCAACTCAATACCTACCACATCAATTCCTCTTGAAATAATATCCGTTCCGACTAAGATTTTTACAGCTCTGTTTTTAAAGGCAGACATGATCTTTTCCCTTTCAAGCTGCTCCAAATCAGAGTGAAAGGCTTCTACATCAAACTTTTTCTTTAAAGCTTTATAAAGAGCTTTCACCTTATCCTTTGTTGAGGCAAAGATGATTACTGCTTCATAGTTTTTTTGAGATAAAATATGGGATACCAAATCCTCTTTTTGGGTATCATATACAGAATACATGGACTGAGTAACTCCAGCAGCTGTTTTTCCAATAGCAATTGAAATCTCCTCTGGTTTATTCAAAATCTTCATGCTGAAGCTTCTGATTTTTGGAGGCATAGTTGCTGAAAACAGGATTGTTTGCCTGTTTTTAGGCAGATAATTCACGATTTTCAAAATATCATCTGAAAAACCCATATCCATCATCCTGTCAGCTTCATCCAAAATCAGGTGTTCCAAAGAGCTGAGATCAATTTTTCCTCCTGCCAATAGCGCGATGAGTCTTCCAGGGGTAGCAACCACAATTTCCGCTCCTGTTTCTAGAGCCTTTTTTTGCTGCTCCCAAACCAAGCCATCTCCACCACCATATACTGGGATAGAGCTTATTCCCAAGAAATAGGCAAAGCCTTGTATTTGCTGGTCTATTTGAATGGCTAGCTCCCGGGTAGGTGCTAAAATCAGGGTGTTTAAATTATTGGAGCCAGACTTACTTATTTTGTTCAGTACAGGCAGAATAAAAGCAGCTGTCTTACCAGTTCCTGTTTGAGCACAGGCGATTAAATCTTTACCTTCTATAATGACAGGAATTGCTTTTTCTTGTATAGGTGTGGGTTGATCAAAACCCATTGCATCCAATCCTTCTTGTAAAGAAGATTCGAAATTAAATGATGAGAAATCCAATTTGGGATTATTTAATGATTAAAAACTTCAGGCCGAGCCTTTTCAAATATAACTCTAATTCCCTAGGTATGCCAATTTGCAAAAGATTATAGCCTGTAGTCCTAAAATTCCAGCCATACTTTTTGAACTGTTGATCAGGACCTATGATTTACCTATATTTCATATTCCCACTATATGTAACTATTACAATGAAATTATTCCCAAAACTATTTATAACATCAATCTTATTTTTAGTGAGCATTTTTTGGGCAAGTGCTCAAAATTTTACGCTGTCCGGAAGAGTTTTGGATTCAGAATCCAATAATTATCTCGATGGAGTGAGTGTTACTCTTAGAGGAACTGCTTATGGCAGGGTAAGTGTAGCCGGTGGTAATTTTGAATTCAAAGATTTACCGGAAGATAAGTATACCCTATCTCTCAACCTTGAAGGATATAATCGCTTGGAGAGAGTAGTTAACCTTCAAAAAGATACAGATCTGGGTGATTTGTTTTTGGTGCGATTTGGAGCGGAAGGAAGCGGAGCCGCACTACAGAAAACGATCAGATCCGACAATATTCTGAGGCTTATCAATGAACGGCCTAATTTTATTGGTGGCAACATGGTGTATGGAATAGCACCTGAACCAAAAAAATTGGAAGGGAACAATTATTTAGATCCCAAATGGAATTCAGCCTCCATCCTACTCTACAGAGATCAGCAAATGCTGGAAGGGTTTCGGGTACGATATAATATTGTCTCGAATATGTTTGAATTGATGGAGCCGGAAAATAATCTCGTTTCCGTCATGCCGGGATTAAGAATTCAGAATATAGTTTGGGTGGACTCTACCCACAGAGTCCCAAGATACTTTGTCAATGGGATGGATTTCAGAGATGAAGGAAGTCCAATTTCAGGCTTTTTTGAAGTTTTGGTAGATGGAGAATTACCACTCATGCGAAGAACTATGGCAATTTTCAAAGAATCCAATTATAATACAGCCTTGATGGTAGGTCAGCGAAATGATCAGATCATCAAAAGAAACATTTACTATTATCTCGAGGGTAAAAATGTAATCGAAGTACCTAAGAACAGAAAGAAATTCTTCCTGATTTTCGGTGAGGATGCTGAGGAAATGGAAGAATTTGCCGGGGATAATAGCTTAAATATTAAAGACCCAAATGCTATCTTCAAACTATTCACCCAATACAATTCCCAATTTCCCGGATTCAGGCCCATCATGAGCCAGCTTCTGGACGATTTGGATGAAAAAAATCCTTAACCCAATGAGATCGAGCATGTCGGAGCTGACACACAGGGCCCCGATGTATCGAGGAAAATATGTGACTTGCATGCAGCAGGCAGGGATTCCATCCCGATTATCGGGACAGGTAATGGCCTTTAAAAAATAAATAGTAATCATATGAAAAAACTGATACTGATTGTCCTTGCTTTATTTCCATTAGCAGTTATAGGGCAAAGTCTTCCGGGTTTAGCTCCAGGCCAAACTCCAACCAATAAGCCTGTTTTACATGGTAAAAACTGGATGGCCATCACTGGTAAACCATTGGCAGCCACTGCAGGTGCTACTATCTTTCAGCAAGGTGGAAATGCAGTAGATGCTGCCTGTGCTATGCTTGCTGCTACAGCTACCATGTGGGATGTGCTTTCTTGGGGTGGAGAAACACAAGCTTTAATCTACCATCCGGGTTTGAAGAAAGTAATTGCTATCAATGCAATGGGAGTGGCTCCCACAGGCGCAATAGTAGATTTTTATAAGTCTAAAGGAATGGATTACCCACCTGCATATGGTCCATTAGCAGCAACTACTCCTGGCACTCCTGGAGGTTTGATGACCATGTTGGCTGAATATGGAAGCATGAGTTTGGAGCAGGTTTTAAAGCCTGCCATGCAACTCGCAAAAGGATATCCTATAGAGGCACAAACAGCCAATAGCATTGAAAGCGGAAAAGAGCGGATCAAGCAATGGCCTTATTCCAAAAAGATATTTTTACCTCACTTAGGAGAAGATAAAGAAGGACCTGAAGCGGGTGAAATATTTGTACAGGAAGATCTTTTCCAAACATTACAGAAATTGGTGAATGCCGAAAAAGAGGCTTTGGCAAATGGAAAATCAAGAAAAGAGGCCATCTATGCGGCTAATGATAGATTCTACAGGGGAGATATTGGAAAAGAAATTGTCAGAGGTACTCAAGAGCAAGGTGGCTTGTTCACAGAAGAAGATTTAGCTAATTGGAAAGTGAAAATTGAGGAGCCTTTGTCTGTGAATTACAAAGGTATAGAGGTCTATAAACTTCAGGAATGGACTCAGGGCCCAGCTTTGTTACAAAGTTTAAATATCCTCGAAAACTTTGACCTGAAATCAATGGGCTATAATTCATCCGAATATATCCATACGATTTACCAAGCGATGAATTTGGCTTTTGCTGATAGGGACTTTTATTACTCAGACCCAGCATTCGAGCCTAGAAGTCCAATAAAAGGCCTTCTTTCAAAAGAATATGCCAAAGAAAGAGCCAAGCTAATCAAAGATAAAAACGATCCAACCATCAAGGCTGGCGATCCTTACCCTTTTCAGGGAGGAAGTAATCCGTTTAAAAGCCTTTTGAATAATTCCGATAATTCAATGGCGATCAATAATCCAGGAATGCCAATTCAGGGTCCAAATGATCCTTTTTTACAGGAATTTCAAAGTGGCACCACTTCTATTCAAGCAGCAGATGCAGAAGGTTGGGTAGTTTCTGTAACTCCAAGTGGTGGATGGGTTCCGGCCGTGATTGCAGGGAATACAGGCGTTGGACTTTCTCAGCGTATGCAAAGCTTTGTATTAGACGAAAAATTAAATCCTTATAATTTACCTGAACCAGGAAAAAGACCAAGGGTAACTCTTACTCCAAGCCTAGCTTTAAAAGATGGAAAGCCATTTTTATCATTTGCTGTTCAAGGCGGAGACTCTCAAGACCAAAACCTGCTACAATACTTCCTAAACATTGTAGAATTTGACATGGATGTGCAGGAAGCTGCAGAGGCTGCGAATATCAATTCTTACCAAATGCAAAGCTCTTTTGGGGCTCATGAGATTAAACCAGGCGCCATGTCATTAAGAGATGATACACCTACCTGGATAAGAGCAGAATTAATGAAAAAAGGCTATATCATGGATTTCTGGCCAAGAACTTCAGGACCTATCAATGCCATTTGGTTTGACTGGAAACACGGCAGTTTCTGGGGAGGAAGCTCCAATTATGGAGATGACTATGGAATTGCTTGGTAGATTTTAAATATTACAATTAAGATATGCCTTCGGCGAAATATTTTAGAAGATACTCTTCAAGATAAAAAGATATGCCTGTGGCAAGGTAGATTAGAAATACAGTGGAAATAAATAGAAATACGCTTGTGGCGAAATATTCAGAAGATAATTTTTAAGATATTATCAAGATATGCCTTCGGCGAAATACGGATCAATTCCCCCTTTGGACCTTTATACAAATTTCGGAGAAGTGAGAAAAATTAAAAGGGGGCAAGGGGGATTTTAAAAGAAATACAATTGAAATAACTAGAAATATGCCTTCGGCAATAAAAGGAGTAATTGTGTAATTGGTTAATTGAGTAATAGAGCCCCAAGGCTCTTGGATATTATTGATGAATTTATTGGTTCAATAGTTTATGGTTCAATGTTCACTCTGCTCCGTTTTGCCTCCTTAATGAAAAGCCTGAAGGGCTTAAACCCCTCAATAGCCTCGGGTGCAACCCGAGGTAAGGTAGGTAAATTATCCTCTAACGCTGGCGCAGAATTTCCAATAAGAACCGGTATCACCGTGCCAGCAAGATATTCGATAAACATTGTGGGAATATCCAATCCCGTAGGGATTTTAGCTAGGTAGCAAAAATGAGCACAAACCCATCTCCATGCCGTAGGTATGGAACTATAGAAAATTCAGTAGAAATAATTAGAAATACTTCATTAAAAGATGCAAGGGCCTGTCCCTCCGAATGACGGGAAGGATTTTAGTAGAAACACAAAAAAAATTAAATAGATAAATAGATGAGATACAAATACCTAGCAATTACCACTGCTATATTCACTTTAAGTTTGAGCAATATTTCTTTTGCTCAAAAGAAGGTAAAAACCAACCCATTAAAGGAAGAAGTTAAAGCCTCTGTAGACAAAAGATTTGATGCACTGACCGACCTAAGCGATAGGATTTGGTCCTTTGAAGAAATCGCTTTTAGAGAAACTCAATCAGCTAAAGCCTTGGCTGATTATGCGGAGGAACTAGGGTTCAGAGTGACAAAAGGTGTTGCCGAAATACCTACTGCATTTGTGGCTGAATACGGTTCTGGATCTCCGGTGATCGGCATATTAGGTGAGTTTGATGCTTTACCCGGTTTATCTCAAAATAAGGTTCCTTATAAAAGCCCTTTGAATGAAGGAGCTCCCGGCCATGGTTGTGGGCACAATCTATTTGGAGTTGCTTCCTTAGGAGCAGCCGCTTCCATCAAGGACTTGATAGATCAGGGAAAAATTAAAGGAACAGTCCGATTTTATGGGACTCCTGCTGAAGAAAAGTTCTTTGGAAAATTATGGATGGTGAGAGCAGGACTTTTTAAAGATGTAGATGTAGTGATGGATTGGCATCCAGCTGCTGAAACAAAAGCTGCCGTTCAGAAAGGCCTGGCTCTAGTTGATTTTCAGGTGGAGTTTTTTGGTCAGGCGGCACACGCTTCTGCCGATCCTTGGAATGGAAGAAGTGCCAGTGATGCACTAGAGCTATATACTTCCGGAATTAATTATTATCGTGAGCATATCAAACCTACTGTTAGAATCCATTACCATATTCAAGATGCTGGCCAGGTTGTAAATGTTGTTCCTGATTATAGCAGAATTTGGGTAAGAGTAAGAGACAGCAGTAGAGAAGGATTAGTGCCTGTATGGAAGCGTGTGGAAGAAATGGCTGAAGGAGCTGCTATTCTGGCTAATGTAGATTATAAGGTCAATTTGATTTCAGGGGTGCATGAGGTTTTAGTTAATAGAACAGGCTCAGCAGCACTTCAGAAAAATCTTGAGAGCCTAGGCTCTATCAGCTATACCGAAGAGGAGCAAAACTTCGCGAAAAAGATCCAAGAGGCTACTGGAAAACCTCAAATTGGTTTGGTCTCCAAAATCGAACCCATGGAAGAAACAGCAGAACATAGCATGGGAGGAAGCACAGACGTGGGTGATGTCAGCTGGGTAGTTCCTACTATCCGTCTATCTGCCACGACCGCACCTAATGGTACTCCATGGCATTCATGGGCGGTTGTGGCTGCTGGAGGAATGTCCATTGGTCATAAGGGAATGGCTTATGCTGCAAAGGCACTATCGATGACAATGGTAGATTTATTCCAAAACCCTGAATTAGTAGAGTCCGTAAAAGCTGAATTTAAGGAGAAAAAAGGCGACTATGTCTACAAAGGCTTCGTTCCAGATGGCCCACCTCCTATTAATTCAAACTTGCAATAATATCTTTGTACTGTCTCAATTTGTGCTGAATTATTACGTAAAATATTAGTGCATTTTGAGACAGCTTCATTTTTCTACTAAACTCTCTTTGACTATGAAAAAATTAATTCTTTCTGTTCTTTTCATAAGTATGCTCTGCCTTTCTGCTTTTTCTCAAACTCAGAATGAAGAAAAACAGATTCAAGATTTAATTCAAAACTCTTTTGATGATCTTTTTTCCTCATTTCAATCTGAAAAATTAAAGGACTACTATACAGATGATTTTATACTGTTGGAACAGGGAGAAGTATGGGATATCCCAACCATTTTAAATTATTTCGACAGAGCCAAACAAAATCCTAACCCTCCTACCCGAGTCAACAGGTTTGAGTTCATTGAAACCAAAATTGAAGGAAATAGAGCTTGGATAGCTTATCATAATTTCGCAACAATTTCATTGAATGGGGAAATTGTCAGAGAAATAAGATGGCTGGAAAGTGCAACAGCTGTAAAAACCAAAGATGGTTGGAGACTGGATATGCTTCACTCCACAAGAGTTGAAAAAGATTAACAATTAAAATGAGGCTGTCTCAAAAGTGCAATTTGTCACATTGAGCGAAGTCGAAATGTAGGCCACAACGATAGGAATGGCCTTCGACTCCGCTCAGGCTGACATTAGAGCTATTGATGAGACAGCCTCTTTTATTGATTAATTATTTACGTCAATTAAGAAAACAGCTTTTCCAAAATCTTATAAGTAATCAAGTAAGTGGGCCTTACTCCTTCCATACCCAATGCACCAGAAGCTAAAGTGCTACCTGTTTCCAAAGGATTATCAGAAGCATAATAAGCATATAGTACCTTTACATTAGACTTGATACTTTTTCTGATTTTAGAAGCAGATTGAATAGCTTTCTGATAATGTGCTCCTTCCATTTCCAGACCAACAGCATTCCAGGAAGATTCCATAAAGTATTTCAGGATATCCTTGTTCTGCAAGGAAGTACCCAATACTGTTACCATACTTCCACTGTAAACACCAAGTCCAAATCCTTCAAAGTCTGACTTTTTCAACTCATTTTTGAAAGGATAATTATCGGCAGTTCCCTCGAAAACGTGTGCATCAGGAATCATCAGGTCACCTTTACCTCCATATAATATCCCTGCTTTACCCATGATGGAGGTTGAGACGATATTAAGTGGCAATTCCTTATCTCCCTTTTTATATGGCTTCAATAGCTCATCAAAACATTCGTAAGCTTGCTCACCAAAGGCATAATCCATTACCACAAATACAGGCCTCTTTTCCTTTTCTTTTGGCAAGGCTATTCCAGGAATTATTTCAGCCTTTTCAAGCAGAGCGGCATCAATAATCTGTGCCCCAATATTGGTTCCGGATTCATCCGGAATATCTACAAAACCATGCTTTGATGCATAATCATAAATAGCCTTGCCATGATTCCCTTTTGCATTCACAGAGATGTCCATGACCACCTTTTCTATGTCCTCATAGGTCTTTGAACCTAGTTTCTGCGGGGCATAAATGGTATTCAAAACTGAATGTAAATTGGCTGAAATGACATGGATTGGACGCTTAAGCAAGTCCAGTTCATCTAAGGTCATTTTGATTTTATTTGCCCAAAGCTCGCCATAAACGTGGTGACCAATTCGCTCTCTCAAAGTTGCTGAGAAAGATATCTCACGATCATGATTGTGCTTGGCTTCTTCTAAAGCCAATTTACCCATATGGTAAACGATAGAGAAAAGGCTATTCGAGTTTGAGCTTCTTTCAAATTTATCGATTGCGGCAACTGTTTCTTCGAAAGTTCTACCAATCAAATGACTCAAATAAGCTGCAGCTGCCTCTCTGTCAAAATCCTCTCCTGCTGATTCTTTTTTTACTACTTCTTCCAGCATGGTCCAGTTCAAGGAAATTTTCCCTTTTGGATCAGTGCTGTTATTATAAATCTTATTGGATTCTATATATAAAAATGTCAAGTGAGTTAGAATATCGTAGATATCAGAGCGACCTCTCGTCATCTCCACATACATCACTTGTTCATCCAGTCGGTAACAGTTTCTCTTTCTTTTGGGAGGCACTATTGGACTTAGATGAGATGTTTCTAAACCTTCTCTACTGATCAATCTAACAAGTCTACATTCTTCGATTCCCCTGGGAAGTCTCTCCATCACATAAAGGAGTCCGTCTAGTTCTACTTTTTCCGGATCTGTGATTGTTCCATAAATTTCTGGACTTAGCACCATTAGTGATTGTACCAAGCTTTCACCCGAAACTCCCATTGGCTTATAGCTGCCTCTGGTAAAAAGATGTCTCATGGTGATGTAAAGTCGCTCAATAGCTGCTCTGGATTCCTGTGCTCTGGTTCTCTTCATTCGTTTTATTTAGGTTAAATTCAGCAAAAATACGCTTTTCTGAGCTGAAATCTGAATAGTATTTAAAATCTGATCCTTTTAATGAGTGATTAGCTCTTTAAATGATCCGAAAAGAATTTTTTCAATTTGTCTACTTTAGGTTTTACAACGAACTGACAATAAGGCTGATAACCATTCTGGTTGTAGTAGTCCTGATGGTAATTTTCGGCCTTATAAAAATTTGTAAAAGCTGTTACTTCTGTCACAATAGGATTATCAAAAACTTGCTCTTGGTTGAGTTTAGCCTTCAAGTCTGACGCAATTCTTCCTTGCTCTTCATCGTGGAAGAATATGGCAGAACGATATTGAGGACCTACATCGGCTCCTTGTCTATTTAAAGTAGTTGGATCATGGGTTGCCCAAAAAACTTCTAAAATCAGCTCCAAACTGATTTTTTTAGGATCAAAATAAACCTGAATTACCTCTGCATGACCTGTCGTCGCGGAACAGATTTCTCTATAAGTTGGATTTTCCACGAATCCCCCTGAATACCCGGAAACCACTTGCTCTACTCCTTCCAGTCTTTGAAAGACTGCTTCAGTACACCAGAAACAACCTGCTCCTAGAGTAATCAAGGAAAGGCCATCTGGTATGGAAACTGTGGTTTTCGGAAGTTGAAGTTCGTTCATAATATCAAAGTTTACAGGTCAACAGCCTCCCTCCGAAATTGGTTTCGAAATTCTTAAAGGTCCTCTTGGTTTTTGATGCTTATCTAAACTTTTCCCTTTCTGACTTAGGTTTATTTCTCCTTCCAAATACATTTCCCAAGCCTTTTCTCTGACATCTGTGAGAAAATGCCTCCAAGATTCTGGATACATGGCACGTACCACTTCAGAAGGACAAAAACTTTTATCTGCCCGAATTCTACTCATTTCCAAAATGGCTACTTTTAAAATATCCATGAGAAAGATCGGTGAATTGGTAAAGTTGAATAACCCTACAACTTTAATATTGGATTAAAGGTAGGTCCATCTCATTGACAGACCATCACAAAAGCTGGAGGGAGATTTTTGATAGTAAAACTGGCTTGTACCTTTCCGAAATATTTCTGAAAGAGCTTCTTTAATAAATAGGAATAACAAATTTGAATAAAAGCACCGCCTTGGCTTAATGCATTTTTAGACTGGCTTAAAATTTCATCCGTCACTTCCTTAGAAAGAAAAGAAAATGGCAAGGATGAAAAGATAAAATCAACTTTTCTTCCATCTAAATACTTATCCAAGTTTCCGGCAGAATCGTTGATGATTCTGATATTTTCCTGCGGAAACTGCTTTTTCATAGCTTCGCAAAAAGAAGGGTTGATTTCGAAAACCAAAAGCTCCGCATCAGGACGCATGCGATTGAAGATACCCTGGGTAATACTTCCGTCTCCTCCTCCCATTTCTACAATTAATTTGGAATCGGTTAGATCTGCTTGGGAAATCATTTTATTGACCAAAGCTTTTGAGCTAAAAGTAAGCGCTCCAGTGGTGCTTAAATTAGAATATAACTCTATAAGAAGATTAGATTTACTCATAATAGTGATTTGAGACCTTGAAGATACCCGATTTTACCCTATATTTTCCCCGACATCCTGATTAATTATAGTTTTTATTATGTCCCAAAAGGCATCCATTAGATCCACATTACCTTATAGATTACGCCAAATCCTCAAGAATTTCTGGGGAATGGCACTGGTTTTCATTGTTTTAATGACAGTGCTGAGAGCCTTAGAACTGTATTTGGTGTTTCAAAATCACGTTTTAAACCTAACTCCAACCGATGTCATAGTCGGTAGTTTTTTATCGGATATAGCTTGGAGTCTTTATCTCTTGGGGATTTTTTTCACGCTTTATGTTTTGCTTTCATTGCTTTCAGGAAATCTGGCTAAAATTCTCCTGCAAATCGCCTTGACCATTGTCGTAATTGTTCAAGTAGCGCTAATATTTTACTTCATCAAGACATTGCTCCCCTTGGGCAAAGATCTTTTTGCCTACAACTGGAATGATTTAATTCTTACAGTACAGGCATCAGGACAGCTGAATTTTATTTCTGTGATTGGGGGAATCGTTATTTTTTTAGCCCTAATAGCACTTTTCCACTACGGAACTCGATTCTTTCATTTTTCACTTCAAACTTATGCCATATTCTCCGCTATCCTTGGAATTGGAGTCTTTTCCTTTATCACCTTTGATTTAGCTAAAGAAGCCTCATCCACTGAGGTAGAACAAAATATTAAACTGAATAAAAGTCAATTTCTGGCTGAGCAATCATTTGATTACTGGATGTATGGAGGAGAGTATTATTTTGACTTCTATTTAAGATCCGGAAAAGATGATTTGATTGTCAAAAAGGAATTTACCAGTGACTCCTATCCTTTTCTGCATAAAGCAGAATACCCTGACGTACTAAGCCCCTATTTTGATTCTCTGGAAAAAGCCCCTGATTTGGTCTTCATTTTTCTGGAAAGTTTTGGCAAAGCCTACTCGGGAAGAGATGCATATCTAGGCAGTTTTACTCCATTTTTAGATTCACTTGAGCAACATAGTTTGGTATGGTTAAATGCTCTCTCTTCTACAGGTAGAACATTTGGGCTACAACCCGGTGTATTTGGAGGCTTGCCTTTTGGAGCAAAAGGTTTTTTGGAATTGTATGATGAATTCCCCTATCATGAAACTCTTTTAAGCGTTTTAAGAGATAATGACTATGAGATAAGATACTTTATCGGTGCAGACAAAAACTTTGATCACGTTGGGGATTTTATCGACTATCAGAGGCCTGTTCAGTTTGTAGATGAAAAGTTATTTGATCCTAAATATTCCAGAGCTCCTTCTTCCGGGAATTTCTCTTGGGGATATGCTGACAAGGAACTTTTCAGAAATGGGTTGGAAAAATTACCCGAGACGGTGACCAAACCTCAAGTCAGAATATTTCAAACTCAAACTTCTCATGACCCCTATATCGTTCCGGAAAGGCCATTCTATAGAGAGAAGCTCAGAACCCATCTGAGAGATTATCTCAATCTGAATTCTTCGGAATTTGACTCTTATTTGGCTTATGAGGATATATACATGACAGTTTTGTATGCAGATGATGCCGTAAAAGAATTTATTAATGAATACAAAAAAAGACCTGAGTTTTCCAACACCATATTTATAATCACTGGAGATCACCGTCTACCAGAAATACCCATGTCTTCTCGACTAGATAGATTTCATGTTCCTTTAATTATTTATTCTCCACTATTGGAACGAACAGATTACTTCAAAGGGGTTACAAGTCACTATGAAATAACCCCAAGTGTTTTAGCCTTTTTGGAAGCTCAAGTTGGAATAGAATTGCCTGAACAAGTCACTTGGCAAGGTCAGGTTTTAGATACTGCAAGGAATTTTCAATCCCGTATTGCTATGCCATTGATGAGAAACAAAAATCAGTTGATGGAATATATCCACGGAGAGTTATTCCTTTCTGATGGTCAATTATTTAAGATCGCTGATCAGTTAAACATTGATCCGATTAATTCTCCGGATGATTTAACGCAAATGATTGGAGAGTTTGAGGATTTTAAAAACAAGAACAATTACATGATCCAGACCCGGAAACTCTTGCCACCGCCTAATTTGGCTAGCAATTAATTCTGTTTTTGGTGGGTTCGTTGTAAAATCTGCCTAGTCAAAGGGAGGTAGTAATTCCAGAAAAAACTCTGTCTATCTCTGTAATCAGAAGCTACATAAAGCCCTCTATAGAAAAATGGCAGCCCTTTAAATCTAGCAGCGCCTAAATCACCCTGCATATCTGAGAAATCACCGGACATATAATAGATCTCTCCTTTCCCATTAGGTTTAAATACAGCCGCAGGAAAAAATCTAGGAAGGCCCATTTCTCTCAATCGTTCAAGACCTTGATTGGTTGCCCCTATGTCGAAATAAGAAATTACCTGATAATCTCTTTCAATTAATACTACATCAAACCAATCAGGATATGGAACTACCTCGGGAAGACTGAATCCATGCTTATTTACTTTTTGAGTTCGAATCAATGGGGTTGTATTAGTGAAATCTTCATTTGCCACAAAGATTTCTATTTCTCCAAGTTCATTGACAAAAACCATCCCTGGGCCAGCAAAAGGCCATTGATTGTCATTTTGCTTTCTATAATTACCAATCAACCATTGAGGTAGATCTCCATTTTTATTGACATCCAGTTCATCAAAGTATCTCCCAATCCAACCCGTCCATTTCAAACCCATCAAACGTTCAAATTGGGATCGGATTGATCTCAGAGTTGGCGAAGCCATGGTATTATACTCGGCTACTATGGTTCTTTCATTTTCCTTTGCTAAAGTCAATAAATCTATATCTGCCTGACTAAGACCACCATAAATCTTATTACTTCTTTCATTACTTCTCCTTTGACTAGCAAAAAAATTACTTTCATACACCCCGTAAGTGTCTGCATAGTAAAACAACTCATGATCCTGAACCAGCTTTTCTAAATCAAGCTTGGTAGGCTGAATCAAGTCTTTTACTTCTCCTATATCCTCTTGAAATTCGGAAGGGAAAAAACCTAAATAGTCTTTCTTTTCATCGTAATAAAAGCCATCCTTTTTGATATACTTATCATATTCCAAGGCCCAGAACAGGCCTTTGTGCTCTCTGAAAGTCGAATTAGGGACTGTTTTGTCAATTACTAAGACAGAAAGATCTTTTTTTGATTCTATCCACCATACGCCAAAGCTTATTCCCGGAATCACAACCAAGATCAAAAAGAATGGCCAAAGGCGAAGAAAAAAGAGTTTTAATTCCTGTCCCATAATTAGAATCTATATTCAGTACCTATGGAAATGTTTATATTATTTCTAAATCGATCTGCGGCTAATTCATCCCTGCTATATCCGGTAAATCCAAAAATCATAAACCTAGGACTGACTAATTGCTGATAGCCAAGTCTTGCTCGGTAAGAGTTTAATAGCTGGGACTGATCTCTACTTTCTTCATCAGGAGAAACTCCGGTACTTAGCTGTAGTGAAAAGAAGTCTTCTGCGGTTTTGAAATAGTACCTGGCCTGAAAATTACCTGATGTACTGGTACCATTATTAGCAGATGGAACCACGTTGACCCTGAAATTCAACCACCAACTCCCCACATATTTCCCAAGTGAACCTGTCAAAATATGGGTGACTTCAGAAAAACCCAGATAACGGTATCCACCATCGATTTCCCAAGCTTTGGGCAAGTTGAAATAAATGGATGCACCCATTCTTAATTTAGGAAAGAAGGAGGCGCTTGATCCTCCAATGTTTAAATAAGCATAGGAACTTTTGCCAAGAGAAGGATATGCATCCAATTCATATAAGGTTCCAAATCCATCAAAGCGGGAACTTTGAGTAACTCTGGCAATTAGAGATCCAGTCAGCTTGGTCATGGTTCTTCCATAAACTGACCAAGTGTGCCAAGGGCTAATTTCACCTTGAAAAGTATCGTAATCGTAGGTCACACCTAAAGCTGAATTTCTTCTCAGTCTTTGCAAATTTTGAATATAACCTAACAGGCCTTCCTGCTTAAATCCCTGATCAAAAAGGTTTTGTGCAATTGTATAGGCCTCGTCATAATTTTCTTGGTAATACAATAATCTAGACTCTCGGTATCTAATTGGATCAGGAAGCTTTCCTTCGAAATTCTGTTTTGCTCTTTGCAAAATTTCATCTGCTTTTTGGTATTGCTCAGCCCAAGACAAATTATCCAAATAGGCTACATAAGCATCAGCATATTTTGGAGATGCAACGATCGCTCTTTCTAAATAAATACTAGCGGAATCATTTTTCCCTTCCCAGGCATAGCTTCTTCCGACAAGTATCAAAATATCCGCGTATTCGGGATATTTGTTCAAAGCCCTAAAAGCAATTGATCGCCCTTCCTGATATTTTCCGTCAAGGATTAAAGTTCTAGCTTCATAGAAAAGCTGGTCCGGATCAAAATTATCCTGGGCAAGGCTGAAACCATAAGATCCAATCAGAATTAGAAATATCAGTGTTAGATTTTTCATAGGCTTTTCTCAGCTTGGGCTTCTATTGTTTTTCTTTCCTCAGCAGTTTTAAATCCAGTCCGGATCATTTGTCCCCATCCACCTTTTCCGATGATAAAGTCAAGATGACCTTTCAGTCCCCACAAAAGCACCTTGGGATGAATGTATAATGGCTCTATCAAAATGATCCAAATCAACTTCTTTAGATCACTTTTATTCTTGTAATTATTGTATGAAATCTGTTCATAGAGGATACTAAATGAGGAAACCAAAAGAGATAATAGATATATCATGAACAACAATGCCACGAAATAAAGAGCTGAAAAGTCACCGATGATTAGAAGGATCAAAGTATATATCAACCCAAAAATCTCAATGATGGGTGCCATCTTTTCAAAAACAGACCAGAAAGGGTAAGATATGGTACCTAGAATACCAAACTTCGGATTCAAGCCGATCTTTCTATGAAGCTGGAGGGTCTCTATAGTTCCCCTCATCCAACGGTTTCTCTGCCTTCCCAATACATCAACATCTTCTGGAACTTCAGTCCAGCAAAGAGGATCTGGAATAAATGAAACTTTATAGGGAATCTTTTTTTCTTCCATATATCTTCTCATCCTCACCACCAGCTCCATATCTTCACCCACTGTTTTCGGAAAATATCCACCAACTTTCAATACCAAGTCACGTCTAAAAAACCCGAAAGCCCCTGATATCAACATCAGCCCATTGATTCTTGCCCAAGCCATTCTTCCCATTAAAAAGGCCCGGCAGTATTCTATGACCTGAAATTGACCCAAGGTGCTTTGTGGTACTCTATATTTGGTCACTGTTCCATCTTGTACATCACAATTATTCGCAATTCCGATTGCACCTCCTACTGCGATTACCTTGCGATTGGTTTCTTCCATAAATGGACGAACCATTCTAGTCAGAGAATCATTAGCCAGAATACAATCCACATCAATACAGGCCAATATTTCCATCTGAGAAATATTGATTCCTGCGTTAAGCGCATCTGCCTTGCCCCCGTTTTCCTTGTCTATTACAGTCAGCCTTCTGTATGATTTATTCTGAGATTTATAGACTCCCTTCACTTCTTGGGTAATAATCTCAGGATTGTAGGCGTAAGAAACTTTCTGCAACTCAAAAGCATCCAAAAGCTTGGTCAAGGTGTCATCTTTGGAGCCATCGTTGATGATAATTACCTCAAATTTTCCATAATGAAGGGAAAGAAGACTTTTAACATTTTGAACAATATTAGAGCCCTCATTGTAAGCTGGGGCAAGTATGCTTACCCCCGGAGCGATTGGAGAAGTGATGATGTCTTCGTAATCCGCAAATCTATTTTTTCGTCTGTAATCCCTCATCTCTAGAGCACTCAATATCATAATGATGAAATAAATCACGATCACAGAGAAACTGAGGATCAAGTAAAAGAGCCCTATAAGTTCAATCAGAAAATAGAACAGAAAATTATACATTGCTTAACAGAGGGTCTTGAATTTGGGCTTTAAGTGCTTTGTTTTCTGGTAAAGGCTGAGTTGCTACAAACTTTTCGAAGGTTTGAGTATTCAATTTATTCAAACTCGTAAGGCATGCTCTACGAAGTCTGAAATCAATATTTTGAAGAAGAATGTCCATCAGAATAACCTCTGAATAGGAATTCCCTAAATTCCCCGCAGCTTTCACCGCGATTTTCTTCAAATCTGGATTATTGGATAACATACAGTTATTGATAAACTCCACTTCCATATGGGCTCCTAATGCATCATAAGTTTTAATCAATTCAATTTTTTCCTCTTCCATAGAAGCCTCATTAATCATATGCAATTCAGCTATCAAATCTACCCTACCCAGCATTCTTACCATTTTGATGGCAAATTCTCTCACGGATGGATTTTTTGATTTAAAAAGGATTGGAATATTCAGAAATTTGGAGGACCCCACAAACTTGATGATGCGGAGGTAATTCATCTGTTGCCAATCAGAAAGAGGATAATCCTGATCTTTCAAAAAACTCAAATCGACTTTTTCAGAAAGGTTGAGGAGGGTTGCCCCCGCCAAAGAACGCACATGGAAATTTTTGGAATTGGTATAGCTTTTAACTTCATTAATCAACTCACTCAAATCCATTTCATTGACCTGGACTAAACCTGAAGCGATTTTATCCCAACGAGAATCTTTCAAATTGGCTTTAGTCAGTTCAACCAGGCCAAGCCGTTTATAAAGGGTCTTTAATTTATCTTTAAATTCACCCTTCATTTTTTTATTAAGACCTATTATCCTTTCTATCAGAACCTGCTTGAATAAGCGCTTTTTGAAAAGTGATCTTGGAAAAATTTCAGAAATCTCCTGATCACTCATTTGGCTGATTTCATCCAAATCTTTTTCAAAAAGAAGATTGGTTAGTGGGCCAATAATCTCATTTTCGTAATTCTTAATATTTTCTTCTCGCTGATTTCTTTGGCTTTTGAATATCAACATGAAAATGATCATGCTTGCCGCAGTAAATATGAAAAATAGGATAATCAGGGTTACAGCTAATAATTTAAAGTCCCCTAACAACCGGTTCTTATAAGCATCTAAAGGTTGATAATTATTGGATGAAGCCAATAACATGATGTCGTTTTCGGGTTGCTCTTTGTCTTCAGCCAATACAAAGTCTCCTGTAGCGTACATAGTTTCCAGATAACTCTGTAGCCCTTCTACGTTTGTTTTTTCCTCATATACAAAAAATAAAATACTGGCTGAATTCCCCTGTAATTGACCATAAAGCGAGTCTATCAAAGTGCCATTTTTGAATGATTTGGAGATAAAAGCAGTATCAGTTTCAACCCATAAAAAGGAGGAATCAGATGTGATTTTTGAGTTTTTATTGGCCTTTGGAATGAAAAATCTATAGGTAAAAGAAGGAATATCTTCCTGAAGCTTCAGTTCCTGAATTAAAGCTGCAGAATCCTGAAAAGGAAGTAATCCCTCTTGACCAAAGGAAAGAGAAAATGATGCTAAAAAAAAGATGAGTAGTAAAAGTTTTCTCTTCATAGATTTAGGTTAAAACTCTTCGGACTCGAATCGCTAATTCATTGGGGTTAAATGGCTTAGGTATAAAATCTACAACACCTAAATTAAATGCCTCAAGCACAACCTCTTCCTCTTCGCCCAAGGAGCTTAACACAATAATAGGAATCTCCGGTTTGGTCTTTTTTGCATGATGGATGATTTCTATTCCACTTCGAAATGGCATCATCACATCAGTAATAATCAAATCCGGATCTATCGTATCAATAGCATGAATACCTTCATTCCCATCCTTGACTAAAATGGTTTCATAACCATCTTTTTTTAGTCTGAACTGTACTAAACTCGATATTAATAAGTCATCCTCAATAATCAGGATTTTTTTCATAGTAGGGTAATCTATTATTTAAATATAACAGCTTATACGAAATAACACACAAGGAAAGACCATTCAAAGAAATTGGATTTTTTTGCTTTGCAGAATACAGGGTGAAATTCGCATTTTAAGCACCAAGGATTGCCACTGATCAAAAATAAATATCCTAAAAATAATTCTCGATGGATTCCCTATGAGCTTTTATTAGCTTGCTTATTAAAACTAATCAACCAAATCAATATGAGAAAAACACTTCTGAAGGCAAGTGTTATGAGTATAATGATGGGAGGATTCTTTGGTTTACAAACTACTTTTGGCCAAAGTGATCCAAGTGGTAAAAAACCAATCACCTCAACTTATGCCATTACCAATGCCACGGTCTTTGCTAATCCTTCCAGTGAAGGGAGCAAAGCGACAGTTTTGATCAAGGACGGAGTTATTAAAGGTGTCGGCAATAATTTGACCCTTCCCGCTGAAGCTAAAATCATTGCTGGCGATTCATTATTTATTTATCCAGGATTCATCGATGGAGCTAGTAATGCTGGCATTATAAAGCAAGAGCCTCCGAAAAGACCGGACAACTTTGTTTCTTCCAATCCACCTGATGAAATCGCAGGTATCACCCCTTGGAAATCAGCTATAGATCAATTTGATATCAGTTCAAGTCAAGTGGATGACTTGAGAAAAATGGGTTTCACTCTGACTCAAATTATTCCTGACGGCGGAATGCTTTCCGGCAAGACAGCACTAGTGGTTTTGGGAGAGAAAAATTCTACCAACTTGATTAAGGAAAATGTTGCATTAAATGCGAGCCTAAATGGAGCAAGAGGTATGTATCCTGGCACCACAGTAGGCGTGATGGCTAAGTTTAGAGATGTGTATAAAAACACCCAACTGACCAAAGAAAGACAAGCAACATTCGCTTCTAATACGGGTATTTCCCGTCCGGAATTGACTCCTACTTACATGGGAATGATGGACGTAATAGATGGAAAAATACCGGTGATCTTTAATGTTGAGAATGATCTGGAAGTAAGAAGAGCCCTAAGTCTCCAAAAAGAATTAGGCTTTCAGTTAATCCTATCAGGACTGAAGGAATATGACAATGTTATTGATCTGATCAAGTCCAGCGGCACCAGAGTTTTGATTCAATTGAGCGTTCCGGATGACAAAGCCATCAAAGCTCAAAAAGATGATACAGATGAAAGTGTAAAAGCCCAATATGCGCGAGTTAAGGAGGCCTATGACAAGGCAATTGCTCAAGCGGCTAAGTTGGAAAAAGCAGGGGTAGCCTTTGCTTTCACCACTTCTGGTGCTAAGACTAATGATTTGATGAAATCTCTAAGAACCATGATTGAAGCAGGTTTAAGTGAGAAAGCCGCATTAGCTGCTCTTACAACAAACCCAGCATCCATCTTGGGTGTATCACGATTTGCGGGTTCTATCGAAACAGGGAAAATGGCGAATCTAGTGATTAGCACCGGTCCAATTTTTCAGGAAGAAAGCCAAATCAAACACGTAGTGGTTGATGGAAATATCTTTGACTACGAAATCAAAGAGAAAAAGAAGAACGGAGCTAATGGCAACGGCAACGGCTCTGTTTCTATTGTAGGTACTTGGGATTACAATTCTCAAACTCCGGCTGGATCATCAGGTGGCAAATTTGTCATCAGTAAAGACGGAAGCTCTTATTCTGGAACAATCACTTATCAAGATCCTTCTGGTTCCGGTCAAGCTACTTCTCCATTAAAAGACATTTCATTGAGCGGCTCAACTCTTAGCTTTTCATTTGATGTGAATGCTGGAGGAATGAATCTTACTGTGAGTGTGTCTGGAGATGTTTCCGGTAATTCAATGGATGGATCTATGAATATTACAGATTTTGGTTCATTCCCAATTTCAGCTACTCTCAATCCAACCTTAATCGCTAACAAGTAAGCCATGAAAAAATTAAGCTATATTCTTGCTGCTTTGGTAGGGCTGAGTATGCAGTTCGCGATTGCTCAAACGCCCAAAGGCAGCATTCTAATTAAGAATGCTACGGTAATCACCGTGACAAAAGGAACTTTGGAAAATACAGACGTTTTGGTTCAGGATGGTATCATCCGAAGAATAGGCCAAAATATCAGTGCTCCAAGTGGAGTTCAGACCATTGATGCTAGTGGAAAATATGTGATGCCTGGCATCATCGATGCACACTCTCACGTGGCATTGGATGTGGTCAATGAGGCTACTGCACCTATCGTGGCGGAAGTCAGAATGAAAGATGTGGTCAATCCTTATGAAATTGGAATCTACAGAGCATTGGCTGGGGGTGTGACAGTTTCTCACGCCATGCACGGATCTGCCAACGTAGTAGGTGGACAAAATGCCACTTTAAAGCATAGATGGGGTTCTTCGAATCCTGCTGACATAATCATGCAAGATGCTCCTAGGACTATCAAATTTGCATTGGGAGAAAATCCCACCCGAGTTCATGGTAGAGGTAATGGCATACAGCCTAGAAGTAGAATGGGTGTAGAAGCTATCTTGAGAAATGGATTCAGTGAGGCCTTGCAATACAAAAAAAGATGGGCTGACTACAATGCAGCAAAATCTCAAAAAGGAAATACCATGGTTGCTCCTGAGTATGATGAGCGCCTTCAGACCTTGGTAGATATTTTGGATGGTAAAATTATCATCCACTGTCACTCTTACCGTGCGGATGAAATTTACATGCTCATCAACGTGGCAAGGGATTTTGGTATCAAAAAATTAGTATTCCAACATACCAACGAAGGCTTCAAGGTAGCTCCTGAAATTGCAGAATACACCATGGGTGCTTCAGTTTTTGCGGACTGGTGGGCTTACAAATTTGAGGTGTATTATTCTACAGCTTTCAATGCTGCAATTCTTCAGAAAAACGGAGCTATCACTTCAATCAATTCCGATTCTGCTGAATTGATCAGACACCTGTACCATGAGGCTGCAAAAACTCAAAGATACGGTGGCATGACAGATGATGAGGCCTTGGCTATGATCACTATCAACCCAGCCAAACAATTGGGAATAGATGATAAGGTAGGTTCATTGGAAGTAGGCAAGCAGGCTGATATTGTGATCTTTGAAGGTCACCCTCTCTCCTCTTATGCTATACCTCAAATGACCTTTGTAGATGGAGTGAAATACTTCGATATCAAAGAAGATAAGGATGATCAAAGACAGCAGGTTAGTGCAACTGAAATGGTTGAGCCAATCATGCTGACTGAGGAAAACCATAGATGTATGCAGGATACTGAGCATTTGTTCGAAACTGCCAATGCACTATTCTCCTTACACAATCATTAATCACCCCGAAAAGAAAGATTTATGCAAAGTATATATAAAACCTTTTTCGCCTTCCTGATTGCCTTGACGCCTTTTATGGCTCAGGCACAGATTGATGGGGAATTCGTTAAGCCTCGTTCAGGCAAATTCTTGTTGCAAAATGCAACGGTTCATACGATCACAAAGGGGGTTCTTTCCAATACCTCAGTATTGATAGAAAATGGAAAAATCGCCCAGATAGGTAGCTCTATTCAGGCTGCTGATGCAGAAATAATTGATTGCAGAGGAATGGTAATCTATCCTGGTATGATCGATAGCGGTACTACTCTGGGTTTGGTAGAAGTCAACTCAGTAGCTGAAACAGTAGACTATCAGGAAATAGGTAATTTCACTCCTAATATGCAAGCATTGACAGCAGTGAATCCAAACTCTGAGGCGGTACCTGTTACTCGGGTTTCTGGAGTGACTACCGTCATGTCAATTCCGCAAGGTGGCTTGTTTCCTGGTACTGCCGCTTTGATCAATTTGGTAGGTTATACTCCTGATCAAATGTATGCTGGTTTTAAGGCTGTGGTAATGAACTTCCCTAGTTCTGCAAGAAGAGGAAGATTTGATCGCAGATCAGACGAGGATATCAAAAAAGACAATGAGAAAGCTCAAAAAGAAGCAAATGAGTTGTGGGAAAAAGCTAAGAATTACCATGAACTGACTTCCAAGGGTGCTACTCTGGAGTACTATCCTGAAATTGCCCAATTGGCAAAAGTTGTTGCTGGTGAACTTCCTCTAATGATTGAAGTTAATGCCGCTGCAGATATTCAAAATGCCATCAAGTGGGTAGCTGATAAAAAAGCGAAGGTAATTTTCTCAGGTGTTGATGAAGGGTGGAGAGTTGCCGATGAAATTGCCAAAGCTGGGATCCCAGTTTTGACAGGGCCTGTTCAGGATCTACCTACCCGTCAGTCTGATCGATATGATGCAGCTTATGCCAATGCAGGCAAAATGGCTAAAGCAGGAGTAAAAGTTGCTTTGAGAACCAATGATTCTGAAAACGTAAGAAACCTGCCTTTCCACGCTGCTTTTGCCGCAGCTTATGGTTTGGGTAAGGAAGAAGCATGGAAAGCGGTGACTATCAATCCTGCTGAAATATTCGGCTTGGCTGATCAATTGGGTTCAGTGGAAGTTGGAAAAGTTGCCAACTTAATCGTATCCACTGAAGATCCATTTGAAACAAGAGCTCAGATCATGCACGTCTTTATCAACGGATATAGAATTCCTTTGAGCAATAGACATATCAGATTGTATCAAGAGTTTTTGGAAAGATCTCCTGCATTGAAGAAAAACTAATCAGGAACCTTTAATTTTAAACCACAAGTGAATCCTTTCCTCAAAGGATAGCTTGTGGTTTTCTTTTACTAATCAAACCCTATGAAGAAGGTAAATATTTTAGTCTCTTTTTTACTAATTATTGGCTTCCAGGCCTGTAATACCTCCAATCAAAAATACCAAGTTCTCAATCAAATTGAAGAAATGCGTAAAGAAGTCGCTCCTGATAAAAGAGTGGCAATCTGGGATCTTCAGTATGAAAATGGAACCCTTAGCGGTGAAACAGATCAGATTGAAGCCCTAAATCAAATTTTAGCATCCTTGGAATCAGAAGGGATAGAAGTGAGAGATGAAGTAATGCGTCTACCTTCGGCAGAACTTGGAGATAAGACCCGGGCCTTGGTTACTATCTCGGTTGCCAACATCCGAAGTCAGCCCAAGCACTCTGCAGAATTGGCTACTCAAGCACTTTTGGGCACACCTTTACGAGTTTTGAAAAAGGATGACTCTTGGTATTTGGTGCAAACTCCCGATGGTTATTTATCCTGGGTAGATCAGGCTGGAATCCAGTTAATGACTGAAGATGAATTGGCAAATTGGTTTATTCAATCCAAGGTAGTTTTCACCCCTTTATCCGGCCATATTTGGCAAGATCCGTCTCAATCAATGATGGTTTCTGATTTGGTAGCCGGGAATATTTTGGCAGTCGAAGAAGTGCAATCAGAATGGCTGGAAGTTCAACTCCCGGATGGACGAAAGGGTTGGGTTCAAGCTTCAGAAGTAATGCCATGGGAACAATGGATAGCGTCGAGAGAAGCCAGCCCAACCAACTTGGTTAGCACTGCCAAGTCTATGATGGGAATTCCCTATTTGTGGGGAGGAACTTCCATTAAAGGAGTGGATTGTAGTGGCTTTACCAAAACCATTTTTTACCTCAATGGAAAGGTAATCCCAAGAGATGCCTCACAGCAGGTAAACGAAGGTTTAGAAGTGGATACTGATAAGAATTGGGATAATTTGGAAGTAGGTGACCTTTTATTTTTTGGTGAAAAAGCTACTGAAGAAAAGAAAGAACGAGTAGTACATGTAGGAATGTGGATTGGAAACAATGAGTTTATTCATTCTAGAGGAAGAGTGAGAATCTCCAGTTTTGATCCAAATAGCCCAAATTATGATGAATACGAACTTAACCGATACTTAAGAACAAAAAGAATTATTAATCAACAATCAGACGGGGTAATCTCTGTTTCTGAATTATTGACCAGCAAGTAATATGAACTTAAATAAAACAACCTTACTCCTCTTTGGAGCTTTGAGCGTCAGCATCTCGCTTCAGGCTCAAGATGGCTTCTTTTCAAAAAGTCAAGCCAAGCAAAAATCTGTTGAAGCTGCATATCTGAAATCGGTCAACTATGATCGTTTCAAAGTTCATCTTCAGGAATTAACCAAAAACCCACATATCGCAGGTACTCCTGAAAACGAACTCGTGCAGCAATACATGGCTAAAATTATGGAGGATGCGGGCATGAGTGTGAAGCTTTACCCCTATGATGTATATCTTCCTAATGACCCGGGGGAATCTCATTTAGAGATAGTATCTCCTGTTCTGATGAAGCTTTCGCAGCAGGAAGCTGTTCTCGAAGAAGACCCTTTTTCTTCAGACCCAAGACTACATTTAGGCTTCAATGCCTTTTCTGGAAGCGGTGATGTGACTGCGGAGGTGGTTTATGTCAATTATGGCACCCGTGAAGATTTTCAGAAATTGAAAGAAATGGGGATTGAACTGACTGGAAAAGTCGCCATAGCTAGGTATGGAGGGAATTTTAGAGGATACAAAGCCAAGTTTGCAGAGCAAGCTGGAGCTATTGGTTTGGTGGTTTATACTGACCCTAAGGACAATGGATTTACCAAAGGCGATGTGTATCCTGATGGGCCGTATTACAATGAAACCACTATTCAAAGAGGCTCTATGCTAACATTGGATTGGACAGGAGATCCTTTGACTCCTTATGAACCCGCATTGCCTTTGGATGGACCAGTAAAAGTAGATCGCCTGGACCCTAAAGATGTCGCATTGCATAAAATTCCTGTCACTCCTATTGGATATGGTGCAGCAAAGGAAATTCTTTCTAGAATGACTGGTCAGGCAGTTCCTAAAGAATGGCAAGGTGGTTTGCCTTTTGACTATAAAATTGAGGGTGGTTCTGACTTAAAGGTCCGTGTGATGGTAGATCAGCCCACCAATTTTATTCGGGCAAATAATGTGATTGGAACTTTTGAAGGAGCCAGATATCCAGACGAATGGATTATTCTAGGCTCCCATTTTGATGCTTGGAGCTTCGGTGCCACAGATCCTAATTCAGGAACAGCCATGCTGCTTACATTAGCGGAAGCTCTGGGAGAGTTGGTGAAAAACGGCGAAAGACCTGCCCGCTCAATCATGATCGGCCATTGGGATGCAGAGGAACAAGGTGTAATTGGATCTACAGAATGGGTAGAACACTTTAGAGATGAATTAGGAGCAAAGGCGGTAACTTATATGAATTTCGATGGAGGAGTTTCAGGAAGAAACTTTGGAGCTTCAGCTGCCCCAACCCTCAAAAAACTAATTATCGATGCATCTAAAGAAGTGATGTATCCGGATTCTGCAAAAACGGTATTTCAAGTTTGGGCTGGTGATAAAAAGGAACCTGGAATTGGAAATTTAGGAGGAGGTTCCGACCATATCGCATTTTACATGCATGTGGGTGTACCTAGCTTAAGTGGCGGTGCAGGAGGTATAAGTGCCTATCATTCCAACTATGACAATTTTCACTACTACAGCAAGTTTGTAGATCCTTCCTTCAAAATGGGTGGAGCTGTTGCTCAACTATTTGGCTTAGTAGCATTGAGGATGGCTAATGGTGAAGTAATTCCTTACGATGTCCCTCGTTATGCCCAGGATTTAAAAGGACATTTTGCGCAGGCTGTGAAAAACGTTCAGGGAATAGCTCCAGATTTCAAGGAATTTGATCTAGTCAATGCTGCACTGAATAAGTTGGAAAGTAGCTCTACCGCATATCAGGCCAAATTAAACGCTGCGCTGAATAAAGGGAATTTGTCTGCATCAAAAATTAAAAGCATCAATCAGCAATTAATTGGCTTGGAAAAAAGCTGGATAGATCCACAGGGTATGTATTATGGGGATTGGTATAAGTCTCTATATGTTTGCAATGATCCTTTCTCAGGCTATGCTTCTTGGATTCTTCCGGGAATTCAATATGAAGTAGCAATTGAGCGAACAGAAAAATTAGAAGAATGGGATGAAAGATATGCTGCTGCCATTTTAAACTTAGCAGAAAAAATCGATCGAATCTCAGCAAGCCTGTAAAGACAAAATGGACTGAAGGCTTTTTAAGTTATTTCTTATGAAGCGATGTTTGTTTACCTGTAGTCTCAAAAAGAAAACCCGAACAGTGAATATTGTTCGGGTTTTGCTATAAGAGAGCTTTTTTAATTGAATTCTAATTTTTCCTATTCAAGTAAAATCACCCTATAAAATTGACTTAATAAACTCCCAAGGCTGCGGCTGCATTGATATTTCCAAAACCGTATTGAGAATTGCGATTTGGAAATAAATCAGAGCTTTCCCTCATTCTTTGCAAAACCTGATTTCGGTTCCAGTTTGGATTTTGAGACCAAATTAAAGCCGCTATTCCAGAGGTTGTTGCAGTTGCCACAGATGAACCTCCAACAGTTGCAGGATTATTACTGTAATTAGCTGTAGTAAGTGGTTTGGTATTAGTACCTGACCTTTCCATTACCACGGTAAACTCCACTTGAGCTCCTGAATGACAGGTATCACATCGCTGATAGCCTGTTCCTTCTTTAACTCCAGTTACTGCTATAGTTTCAGACATAGTAGCAGGAAAAATTACTCCATACCAATTGGTAAATGAGGTAGAAGTCCCCGCGGCTGCAAAAATCAATTTGCCTCGATTGAAGGCATATCTAACGGCATCAGCTACTTTGGAATTATAGAAGACGTCTCCTATAGACATTGAAATAATTTTCACATCGGATCTATTGCCTAATAACACCAATGCCTCAGCTACGCCATCCTTTTCATTCCCACTATTAATGATCACATCACTAGTGCCTCTTACCGTTACTAAATTTGCATTATAAGCTACTCCAACAGCATTACCGACGGTATTTCTTGGGGAAGCAATGACTCCAGCCATAGCAGTTCCATGACCACATTGATCGTCAGGTCCATCGTATCGTTTCCACCACCAGTAACCAGTCTGATGTGTTCCAAATCTTTGAATATATCTACCAGAGGATTGTCCCGAATTAAATAACGAATTAAACATCGGTTGATCTGGAGAAATTCCTGTATCAATCACACCCACTGTAATGCCTTCTCCTGTACTTTGGGCCCAAGCCGCAGAAATCCCCATTGCTTCATAATTCCAGGAGGATTTAGCTGAAGGAGTAATTACTGTAAAATCATTGGAGGAAAGATTTTGAGGATCATTTCCACAACCAGAATCACTCATATATCTGTTTTCAGGATTATTTGAGTTGAGCAAAGTATAATTGAACTCATAAGATTTAGGCTCTAGATAACGTACCTCCCCCATTTTTCTCAAATTAGAAATCACTTCCAAATCAATCAGCTTCACCTCCAAATATGGCAAGTCTGAATGAATCACAGCCTGTAGATTATTAATTCTAAATTTTGGGCTTCGATTTACTGTAAGAGTTTCATCTACCTGTTTAATGATTTTTTGAGCAGCAGCTTCCCAGTTTGGGTCAGAAACCTTTTCCAAACCAATTCTTGAATTTGCTTGAGTTTCAGAAGCCGGTTTATAACCAATAGTTAAAGTAGAGTCTGAATGCATCAAAGCTGACCAAATCAAAAGATCACTTTGTTCAGCCCAAATAAAATCACCTGTTTCTTGAAGTGATTTCAAAATCAACTGGTCAATTTGCGATTGAGGGATAAGATTTTCCTGCTCTTTTTCTTGCTCCAAATTGGAGACCAATGGCTCTTCATCTTGTGTACAAGATTGAATAATCAGCACTAGAAAAAATAGTACTGACAGAATTCGAGTAAACTTTTTCATGATAAAAATTGGGTTTATGTAAATTGATATTCAGGAATTTACAGTTTACCGAATTTATAAACAAGCATTTATAGTCTACGGAATGCTTAATTCAATCAATTTTTATAATCTTAAAAAATAAATGATTGTTAAATCAATCTAGATTTCAGATTAGACTCCGTCCACAAATTCTTTAACTTCAAATCAGAACCTGAATTTTAATTAAAAATTAGCCTTAGCTAGTTGTTCCTGAAGATAAACTTTCAGCTCCTCTCCTACTTCGACTTTGATCTCACCTGGCAGCCCAAGAATAAATCTTGCAATACCTGGGAGTTGAGGAACTTCTCCCTCAAAATAGTATTGATTTCTATTCCTGATACTCATAAAAGGCCTTGCATTAGGGTGCTCCTCCATCATGAGTTGATAAGCCTTCTTACTCATTTTTAGTCTGACTTTGAATTGCTTTTTACCGGTAAATCCAAATAAGGATTCCTCAGGCAATTCATGTTTAGCACTCAACTTCCATGAATCGTTTGTGATGAGCACTTCTCCTATTCGCTCAATTTTAAAAATTTTCATGGCTTTGCTTTCCACTTCCAGCGCATGGATAGATTCATAATTACTGGAAAAAGCCACTGGCTCGACTAATCTATCGCTCGTGGTATCGGAACTCAAGGAATAGTATTCTCTCAGCCAAATCTGCTTTCTGTCTTGAATTGCCTTTCCAATTTCATCTACCAAACGACCTAAATTGGCTTTGAACAGTTCTGCCGTTCCCTGTTTCAACTCGGACTTTAACTGAAGCTTTTGAAGCACAGAGTCTTTCAAGAGGTTTTTCTTCCCCTGCGACTCTATAAGGCTTTTAAGCCATTGGCTCTCTTCAGGGGAAAAACTTCCGTAATGTAGAGTTGCATCCTGCCCTGCTGGTTCTTTGAGTTTGTATTTGCTAAACTCTTTAATGACCTCAAAACCCAAAGCCTCCAATAATTTGAAATAGCGGTAAATGGTTCTCTCGTCCGTTTCCAGAAGTTCAGCCAATCTGTGCACAGGTTTTCCAATATTCCCCTGCAAGAGGTTGATTAACTTAAATACACGAAGAATTTTTTGCTGTTCTACTTTTCCTGCTTGAGCCATTGATTCCAAAATTAGGTTATCAAAATTAGAGTATTCCTTGGATAATTTTGGATTTATGACACAATTTGTCAAAGAATGAATTAGGGGTATTTAATGTGGGTAGAGAGAAAGTTCCATACCTCAGGCATGGAGGAATGTATATTATAACTTTTGCTACCGAGCTTAAATCCCTACGGGATAAATATCTCGCCGCAGGCATTTCTGTTAAATGTTATTCCGCTGCAGGCGTGTTATTATTTATTCAATTGTATTTCATAAATCTCCTTACAAAAAATCGTTTCCATCTTGCTGGCATTAGGTTTTTATGTCACAATTGAAATTGTGCGCCAGCGCTGGAAACATATTGTCCAAATTTAATCCGTGGGTTGAAACCCACGGCTATTCATGAGTTTAAGCCCTTCAGGCTTCTGATTTAGAGGACACATCTGAGCAGAGTGAACATTGAACCATGAACATTTGAACTAATAAAACCGATCAATAATAACCAAAAGCTTTGGGCTTCGATTACTCACTTAACCAATTACACAATTACTCCTTTTCTCGCCGAAGGCATATTTCCATTTATTTCTATTTCTTCCATACCTACGGCATGGAGAGGGTTCATTAAATCTTTATTCTACCGAGCTTAAATCCCTACGGGATAAATATCTCGCCGCAGGCATTTCTAGCTAGACGGAGGAGGGTCTTTCTTGCGAAGCATATCTGTTGAATATTATTTCGCCGCAGGCATATTTCTATTTATTTCTACTGTATTTCTATCCAATCCTACTGCAGCAATATCTAGCAGAATATCTTTTTCAGAATACCGAGAGTTAAGTAATATTTCGCCGTAGGCGTATTTCTATTTATTTCAATTGTATTTCCACTAATTTTTTCTTCTAATCCAAAATCAAAAAATAATAGCCTACCTTTCAAGTACATATTTTTCCTAATTTTGATTCTATCATGAAATCTTTTTTAGCCAATGTATATCCTTCCAAATGGCAAATCAGTTCTATTGGAAGTCTTATGCTTTTTCTATTCTGGCTATTTGGCTACGATGGAATCACTTTCAGTGATGATGTCTATTATATCCTTGCAGGAAAAGAGTTTTGGAATGGAACCATGGAAGTGGGCTCCTATCACTTTTCCAGTCGCTGGGGAGCTTATGTACCTGCCGGGTTTTTCAGCCTTTTATTTGACTGGGATATACATTGGATCTCTTTGGTATCTTTCTTAAGCTACTGGGCTACCTATTACTTGCTCCTGCAATTTTTTACCTCAAAAAATGAAAGACTCATCCTCACACTCTGGTTTTTAACCCATGTCTATTTCTTGCATTTTCTAACCAAAATCTACCCGGACAGCCTTTTGGTTCTTTGGTGCACTTTATTTGTAGCAGCTGCAAGCTTGCGCTTCGAAAAACCCTTTATCTCTGGTATTTCCATGGTGTTCGCTTTGTTCATGGGCTTCATCACGAAAGAAACCATCGTTTTTCTAGCTCCTTTTCCTATCCTTTTATTCTTTTTTGATTTTAATTCAAAGCCTTTTCCAAAGTCATTTTACATTACCTTGGTAGCATGCGGGATTACAGCTGGCCTGCTCTATCTGGGGTATTTCTGGGCTAAATTTGGAGATCCTTTCTACAGAGTTACCTCTATCAATGCAGGACATTATGTATCCGAATTCACCTATGCAGACAAGGGTATTTCAAGTATTATCAAAAGAATTACTTATTCGCCTTTTCTAACATTCATTGAACGGGCTTATTGGCCTTGGATAGTTTTTGCTATTCCTGGATTTTGGAAATTATGGAAAGAAAGATCTCATCCTGAGTTCACCCTTGCTTTCATTTGCCTGATCCTTGGATTTTGGTTTATGAGCTCTACGCTAGAGTTTTATAACCCTATTTACCTCAATCCTAGACATCTGATTATTCTGATACCCTTTCTTTCCTTTTTTATCGCAAAAGGTTGGGATACTTGGATCAACTCCTTCAAATGGAAGCAGTTGCTGGCTAATTTACTCCTATTGGGATTGACCTATTCCGCAATAACTACAGATTGGAAAATGGCATTTTTCCAATTGGCTTTGGGTATTTGTCTGTGGATTCAATATAAAAATTTCCGCCTGATTGGAATAGCTATTTTATTGCTGTTCCCTGCCATATATTCCTTTTACTATCAGCATCAAATTAAGCAATATCAGAGTCTTCTAAATCAACTATATTCAGAAGTAGAGGAAACAGCAGAATCACCTATTCTGATAAATAACTTTCTGGATTTCAGTAAAAAAATACTTTTAGAAGGAGATTCTGAAGAAATGGAAAAGTTGATTCCGATTGAAAAAGCTGACTCTATCATCGCTTTAAAGCCCGAAAAAATCAGACTTTTTCTCTATCAATATTACCAACATGCCTATCCAAAAGAGGAGGTGGATGTGAGTAATTTTGAAAATGCCATACCCATCAACTATTCCTTGGAATCAAGCAAAACAGAGGGACTTATTGAAACTAGAACTTATACAAGAAAGGATTAATACTTTCTTTTCTTTTGGCCGATCGCAAAAATTCGATTCACATTAAATCCTAATCGAAACTCCTCTCCTGGTACGCCATTGCCACCAGCCAATAAATATTGCTCGTTTAAAGCCTGAGAGGTCACGAAATACATTTGAAACACGTGTCCGCCTGCTTCCACATCCCAGCCTATACCAACATTACTTCTTAAATCTGAATTAAGATTTGGGATGTACTGCAGAGTCAAAGAAGATCTGTCTGTCACCTTGAATTTTCCGCTCAAGCCAAGGGCAAGATAAAAATTTTGATCACCTTCAATCTGGTAAACTGATCTTGGATCAACAAAATATGCCATCATTGGAGTTAGCTGCAAAGAGATTTTCTCTGAAAACTTTCTAGCCAACATTACCTGTCCAAAATAACTGCTACGCTCAGAGAAATTCGGCGCAGGCTCAGGAAGGAAATCATAACGGGAAGTATTGACACCTGCTCCACCAGCCAAACTTAAACTGAAAGGCATTTTGTCATTTTGAGTTTGCTCAAGGAGCAAATAACGTCCATACAAATTATAGACCTTGTCTCTACTGCTACGGGAAATACCTGCTGATAATTTATCGTTCAAGGCAAACTCAAAGCTAAATTGAATATTTGCTCCATTATCCAAACCAAAAAGGTTCTCAATTCCCCCGTTCAATGTGCCAAAGGTGTGCATAATCGCAAAGTGCATGGACTTTTTATCCAATGGCTCCACAGTCAATATATTGATGTGGCGAGGTGCATGAAAAATTAGATCAACCGGTTGATTTTCATTTTCCAGTTTTCTTTCCAGTTGAGCGAAAGAAGAAAAGGAAATCATCAAAAAGGCAAATACAGCTAGTTTTTTCATCATTTTACGGGTTTGAGAGTGGCATTGATACTGACTTCTTGCTTTTCAGCCAGTTCATAAAAAACTAATTTGGGAAGTGGAATCTCATAATCTCCCAGAAGGATATCGAATTTGGCCTTCAACTCTATATTCCCACTAGAGGTCTTTTGGAGATTTCCGGTAATTTCCACATTTCTTTCTATTCCATGGATTTTAAACTTACCAACCACAACCACTGGATATGTTGTACCAGCATTCAAAGCAGGAATAGATTTCATTTTTCCGGTAAACTCTGCAAAGGGAAATTTATCCGTTTCCAGATAGTTTTCCCTCATATGCCTATCTCTTAAGCCTATTCCGGTTTTTAAAGTATTTAAATCCAAATAAAAGTCCACCAAATTTTTCTCCAGATCAATCAGCCCTTTCAGCTTTTCAGATTCTCCGGTAAACTCATTTAATGGAGCTTTAGAAAGGAATATAGCCTCTCCACTTTCAGTTTTAAAACTCTGACTGAAAGCTAGAGAAGGTAAAAAAAATAAAAATGCAATTATCAGATTTCTCATTACTTAGTAATGGTTAATATATTGTTGTTGATACTTGTTGAAAACGATCTCAAAGCCTGATTGGCAGGTCCTTTTAAGACATTTCCGTTGGTATCAAACTCAGACCCATGGCAGGTACAAGTGAATTTATTACTTCCAAATGTCCAGTTTCTATCACAACCTGAGTGCGTGCAAACTGAAGTCATTGCGCTGTAAGATCCACCAACATTAACGATTAAAGTTTGAGCATCAACTACCAATAACCAGCCGCCTGCTGTTTTCAATCCAGTCTGAACATCCAAGTCAATTCTAACAGTATTACCAGAAATGGTGATACCATTTGATCCTCCTCCTGATGTAGGTGGGTTTTGTGGGGGTTGTTGAGGATCCATGTCCTCAGAACTCGAGCATGCAGTGAAAAATCCAAGTCCGAAAATGGACATTACAGCTATTGATCCTGATTTCTCTAAAAACTCTCTTCTTGAGGAGCTCAGGTTTCCAGATTTTGTTTCAATTTTTTTCATTTCCTTTCTATGTCGTTACATTTTTACTAACGAGATAAAAAGCAATTGTGGATTAAAAATGTTTGAGAAAAGATTAAAAGTGCTTTCTATCAAGAATCTCTTTAAGAACGATAGCATCTTTCATGGAAGAGGAATTTTTCAGAAGCCTTGCATAAGGGTTGGACCTAATAGACTTTCTGGATTCATCTCTATCTACTACTGACGGGATTTCTGGAACCCCTTTCGAAGTTTTGCTTAGATCCGATTTGGTTTTATTGAATGCTCCTTCGTAATACTGAATTTCATCATCTTGCTCCTCCAAGGACTTGTATTTTGTCTTCCAAGGCAACTCCTCTACTGTCTCCGGCATTTGAACAGGGGCAGGTTCTTTTTTCTTGGGTTTGGGAGCTTCCTGCGTTCTTGGTTTTTTCTGTTGATCCCGGATTTCACGGAGTAGGTCCTCGAAACTAGTTCCTTGCTCGGGTTGATTGGTTGGAGTATCGGCAGGATCAAGACCTTCCTCAGACTTCTTTTTCCGAGTAGCAGTGTAAATGAAATAAGCCAAAACGGCCAAAATGTAAAGGATATTTCCCAAGTCCATAGCTTGAAGATAATAGAATTTGGGTGGATTGTTGAGAGTGGGTCTAAAATTTAGATTGGAATGAGAATTTTTAATTGATAGGCCTTCCATACCTACGGCATGGTGATGAATTCTATACCAATTTGCTACCGAGCTAAAATCCCTCCGGGATTTGGGTAGGCTTTGCGGTGCTGCTTCTCAGCGAGATCTCGAGCCAGCGCAGTGGTGATTCTCGTTTCCATTTATACCCCGAGTTACACTAGGGCCTGCCTGACACTTAGGCGGGGCTAATAAATTGCGCTCCTTTGCAGCTTTTGATATAGGTTCTATTTATGGTTTATCTTGCCGAAGGCATATCTGGCTCGACGGAGGAGAGACTATCTTGCGAAGCATATCTGTCGAAAATTATTTCGCCGCAGGCATATTTCTATTTTATCTCGAAAATCTCCCTACAAAAAAATCGTTTTCATCTTGCTGGCATTTGGTTTTTATGTCACAATTGAAATTGTGCGCCAGCGCTGGGGATGCAATTATCCGATTATTACCCCGAGTTGCACTCGGGCCTGCCCGACTCAGGCGGGGCTAATAAATTACGCTCCTTCAGAGCTTTTGATATAGGTTCTATTTATGGTATATCTCGCCGAAGGCATATCTGGCTCGACGGAGGAGAGCCTATCTTGCGAAGCATATCTGTTGAATATTATTTCGCCGTAGGCGTATTTCATTTTATTTCTACTGTATTTCTCTAAAATCCCCCCAGCCCCCTTTGCTGAAGGAAGTCATCCTAAACTAAGTTTACACTTCCAAAGGGGGATTTGACCCGTATCTTGCCGAAGGCATATCTGGCTCGACGGAGGAGAGCCTATCTTGCGAAGCATATCTGTTGAATATTATTTCTCCGAAGGCATATTTCTATTTTAACTCTACTGTATTTCTCTAAAATCCCCCCAGCCCCCTTTGCTGAAGGAAGTCATCCTAAACTAAGTTTACACTTCCAAAGGGGGATTTGACCCGTATCTTGCCGAAGGCATATCTGTTGAATATTATTTCGCCGAAGGCGTATTTCATTTTATTTCCACTGTATTTCTATTCTATCTCGCCGAAGGAGTATTTCCAATGTATTTCTTACACCATTTATTTCCTCTAAAGTCTTTTAATTTTTGCCAATTCCTTCAAATGATACTATTTTACTTGCTTTTAGAAAGAGGATAAAATCACATGCTACTTAGTAAACTGGAGATCAAGGGCTTTAAGAGTTTTGGCGACCGAATGGTCATCAATTTTGACAAAGGTATTACCGGTGTCGTAGGGCCTAATGGTTGCGGAAAATCTAATGTAGTCGATGCCATCCGCTGGGTATTGGGTGAACAAAAAACCCGAATGCTCCGCTCGGATAAGATGGAAAATGTGATTTTCAACGGGACCAAAAACCGAAAGCCTTCCAACTTAGCTGAAGTGTCTCTCACTTTTGAAAACACCAAAAACCTCCTCCCCACTGAGTATACTCATGTCACCATCACCCGTCGCTATTATCGCTCAGGGGAAAGTGAATATCAGATCAATGGGGTGACCTGTCGATTGAAAGACATCACCAATCTCTTCATGGACACGGGAATCAACTCGAATTCCTATGCCATCATCGAGCTGAAAATGATTGATGAGTTGCTCAATGATAAGAACAACTCTCGACGCGAACTTTTCGAAGAAGCTGCCGGAATCTCCAAGTTCAAAACCCGAAAGAAAGAAACCCTTCGCAAACTAGAAGACACAGATGCTGACCTCGCAAGAGTTGAAGATTTGCTCTATGAGATTGAGAAAAACCTCAAATCCTTAGAAAAGCAGGCAAAACAGGCAGCTAAATACTTTGAAATTAAAGCTGAATACAAGTCTGCTTCCATCAATCTGGCTAAAAAGAGTATAGAAAAGTACTCTAAGTCTTTGATTGAAACGAATCAGAAAATCCAAGCGGAATCTGACCGCAAACTTTCCTTTCAAACACAAATCGCAGACCAGGAGGCTATGTTAAGCCAGTTGAAAGCAGATTTGATTTCTAAGGAAAAACTCTTGGCTTCCCGCCAAAAGACACTCAATGAGCATGTCAATAAGATTCGCTCTTTTGAGTCGGAAAAGAAAATCAAAAATGAGCGTCTACGCTTTTTGGAAGACAGATCCCAAAAATTGCGGGAGCAAATAGACGCTGATAGAAAATCTAATGATAGAGCAGGATTCTCCATCCGATCCCTTCAGCAGGAAATGGAATCGGCGGGAAAAATGCTGGCCGAAAAGGAAGCAGTTGTCTCTGAACTTAGAGCTGCTTACGAATCCCAAAAGGAGATTCAGGCTGAAAAACAGTTGCAACAGAAATCTCAGCAGCAGGCATTTGAAGGATTGAAGGAAAGGGTTTATCAACTCAGCAAAGACCTTGAAATCAAGCAAATTCAATTATCTACTTTAAAGCAGGAACTTGAGAGAACTTCCTCAGATGATTCCCATCAAGAAGCTTCTTTGGTGGATTTTGAGGCCAAAATAGTAGACTTGAAAGAGGAGCTGGATCAGGCAACAGCGGAATTCACCGGCTTGAAAAACAAGCAGGAAGACCTGGACCAGAAGATCGAGGAATCCAATCGGGTCATTGAAATGATACGCGAGGAATTGACCACCTCATCAAGAAAATTAGACTCCAAGCAAAACGAATATAACCTCACCAAATCCTTGGTAGAGAATCTGGAAGGTTTTCCGGAGGCCATCAAATTTCTTAAAAAGAACAGTTCTTGGGGAAAAGATATACCCCTCCTCTCCGATCTCTTGACTACGGATGAAAAATACCGGGTTACCATAGAGAATTACCTAGAGGGATACATGAACTACTATGTGGTGGACACCGAAGCACAGGCAATTGCAGCGATCCAATTGCTTTCTGACTCCTCTCGTGGAAAAGCCAATTTCTTTGTTTTGGAGCATTTTGAGCGCTTCAAATCTAGCCAAAGCAAGTTGTTCGCCAATGCCATCGCGGCCACCGAAATCATAGAATTTGATGTCAAATACAGCCGTTTGATCAACTTCATTCTGGACAATGTCTACATCGTGCAGGGAGATTACAAGGATTTTCCTCAGGACACCGAGGCTGTGTTTATCTCCGAAAGTGGCAAATACACTAAACGCAAATTCTCCCTTTCTGGCGGTTCTGTAGGCCTTTTTGAAGGAAAAAGAATCGGTAGGGCCAAGAACCTAGAAAAACTAGACAAGGAGATCAAAGAACTCAATAAGAAAGTTTCTGCTACCCGATCTAATCTGGATCAAAAGCTTTCTGACCTGATGAAGCTGAAGGAGATTTCCTACAAAAAGCAGTTGGAGGAAAAGCAAGCAGCCATCAATGAGATCAACCAGTCTTATGTCTCGGTTCGAACCAAAAAAGAGCAACTGGCAGAATTACTTTCTTCCAATGCCAACAAGCGAGAGGATATCCTAGATAGAATTGCGGAGCTGGAAGAAAGTCTCTCCACCATTCAACCGGATTTATTGGAACAGCGAGGTGAATATGAATCTGCGGCTCAGGATCTGGAAATGCTGACTGAGGACTTGGAGAAAGAATCTGCTTTGCTTTCCGAAAAATCTCAGGCTTTCAACCAGGAAAATATCCTCTATCATCAGCAACTGAACCGCGTGAATAGCCTGGAGCAGGAGATCGAGTTTAAGCAGAATGCTTATGAGAGTTCCAAGGAGCGTATAGAAAAGTCCCAAGCTGAATTGGCCTCTCTGGATTCAGAAATCAAAGGATTATTAGAAAACAATGAGATCAAGGATGATGAATTGATTGAATTGTATTCGGAAAAAGAAGGGATTGAAGCTGGGGTTACCGAAGCTGAAAAGGATTACTATGGCAGTCGGGGCTTGATTGATGAAACAGATCAGAAAATCCGCAGTCTACAGAAAGCCAAGGAAAGTCATGATCAATTGTTGCATGAATTACAGAATAGCATCAATGAGATCAAGCTGAAAATGACCTCCATGAAAGAGCGTCTGAGCGTGGAATTTGAGTTGGATCTGGATCAACTGATGGAGGAAAATCCTGAGCTGGATGAAGAATTTGCAGACTTCTCGGAAGAGGACTTGAGAAGCTTGGTTCAGAAGCATAAAGAGAAGCTGGAGAAAATCGGCCCTATCAACCCTATGGCTATGGAGGCCTACGATGAGATCAAGGAGCGTCACGACTTTATCATTACTCAAAAAGATGACTTGGTGAAGGCCAAGGAATCCTTATTGACCACTATTCAAGAAATCGATGATGTGGCCAAGGAGACCTTTTTGGAGGCATTTGATAAGATCAAGGAGAACTTTATCAAGGTCTTTCGTTCCCTCTTTACAGAGCAGGATGATTGCGACTTAAAGCTGACCGATCCGGACAATCCCTTGGAGTCCAGCATAGAGATTATGGCCAAGCCTAAGGGCAAGCGACCATTGACTATCAATCAGCTATCTGGGGGAGAAAAGACCTTGACAGCCACTTCCCTACTCTTCTCTATCTATCTGCTCAAGCCAGCGCCATTCTGTATTTTTGATGAGGTGGATGCACCTTTGGACGATGCCAATATTGACAAGTTCAACCAGATTATCCAGCAGTTCAGCGGAGAGTCCCAATTTATCATCGTCACCCACAACAAGCGCACCATGGCCAGCACGGATATTATCTACGGTATTACCATGATAGAAGCAGGAGTTAGTAGAGTTGTGCCGGTAGATTTGAGGGAGTTGGCTTAATCCAAAAAAGTATTACAGATTTAATTTTTAGGAACTTTTATAAAATTTATATGGAACTATTTTTTTCAAGAGATGAGCTTGTTGAGGCTATCAAAAAAATAGATGAAGACCCAAGTCAAAAAAAAGGAAGGCAATCATCAACATATGATTTGATTTATGAAGGAAAAAACTACCCTCCAATTTTAGTTCTTTCGGTTGCAAATCAACTAAAGGGAGGAAAAGATTTGACTTTAGAGGACTTTGGAAACAATGTTAGTATACCATTTAAAATTCTTCGAGAAAATGATTTTGAGATCATCCCTAAAAAATCTAACCAAGATTTAGAAAATCACATGAGTTATTATGATGAGTTGATAAAATTTTTAGACCAGGCAAAAACAACCGACCTAAAAACTAAAGGCTATTTGAAAAGCTATGCTAATTTAAAGGTTAAGGTAAGTTTTGGTCAAGGGTATCCGGCAAACATCCCATGGATTTCATTTCTGGCTGATCCTTACACCACTGCTGACGGAATTTATCCTGTTTACCTATATTACAAGGATGAAGACTTGCTAATTCTTGCACATGGAATTAGTGAAACAACCCCCCCAAAAAAGGATTGGAATTTGGAAGACGCTAAAAGGATATCAAAATTCTTCGAAGAAGAAAGTCTAAATCCACCATACAGATACGGTGACTCATTTGTTTTTAGGGTATACGATACAACCAATTTACCAAGTAGAGAAGCAATTGATTCTGATTTAAATCAAATTATTGAGAGGTATTTAGAGCTGACCTCCAAAATCCAACCTTTTTCGAATGATAAATTTGAAATTGAAAATTTCATTGAAAATTCTGGTGAAGTTAATTTAATTTTTAACCCTCTTTTAATTAAAAGATTTGCTACTTCTCTCATTTCAAAACAATTTTTAATACTAACCGGTCTCTCAGGATCAGGAAAAACCAAACTTGCCCAATCTTTTGTAAAGTGGATTTCGTCAGATTCTAATCAATATAGAATTATCCCTGTCGGTGCTGACTGGACCAATCGAGAACCTCTTTTGGGGTATCCAAATGCTTTGAATCCAAAAGAGTATGTCAAACCTGAAAACGGAGCTTTAGATTTATTGATTGAGGCTAACGAGAATCCCTATCTCCCCTTTTTTTTGATTTTGGATGAGATGAATCTGAGTCATGTGGAGCGTTATTTTGCTGATTTCCTTAGTGCTATGGAATCCGGCGAGGAAATTTTCCTACACAGCGGAACGGAATCCATCAGCGGAATTCCATCCAAAATCAAAATTCCAAAAAACCTATTTATCATCGGCACAGTCAATATCGATGAGACCACCCATATGTTCAGCCCCAAGGTTCTGGATCGGGCCAATACCGTTGAATTCCGGATTACACCCGATGAAATGTCCTCCTTCTTAAATCAAATAAGGGAAATCAACATGGAAAATCTGGAGTCCAAAGGTGCCGGAATGGCAAAAAGCTTTTTGGAAATGGCTTTGGATAAATCTATTCCAAATGAAGAAATGGAGGAAGTCAAAGCGGAGTTAGGCAAATTCTTTGCCGAACTGAAAAAAGTAGGTGCTGAGTTTGGCTATCGATCAGCCACGGAAATCCTCAAATTAATTGACCGATTAGGCAAGATTGATTCTGGATTAAGCCAAGAAGAAAAACTAGATATTACTATTATTCAAAAGCTACTTCCAAAACTGCATGGATCTAGGCGAAAACTTGTTCCTGTATTGACATCCCTTGCCAATCTTTGCCTTAAGGATTCTTTCAAGCCAGAGAACGAAAATGCATCTGTTGAGAATAAGGTTTTCGAAGCGCAATTGGATCAAATCAAATATCCTATATCGTATGAAAAGCTATCACGGATGCACAAGGCAGCCATTGAAAACGGATTTGCAAGCTTTGCCGAAGCTTAACCTATGCCAGCTGTTTCATCCATATCGATCGATCTATCTGAGGTAGAAGATGGCTTAGTCTTAGAAATCCTTAATAAAAATAGAGAGGAGTTTCTTTTTGATGAATACCAGGAAAGCCTAGAAAACAACGAAGCCAGATATCAATTAGTGGAAGGTTGTTTTTATGAATATGACATAAATAATCCTGAATATTCATTAGATGCTGAAAATGAAAGTATTGTTCAATCCTCTCAAAAGCGCCCATATTCTGGTATTATAGCACCTAATATTTATGTGGGGACTCTTTTTCTTAACCTCAACAAAAAAGGAATTGAAAATCCAATCAAGAAAATTCCACTTGAGGTGCGATCCAAAAAAACAGACTATAGGAATGATTACCGTGACATGTTGGAATTCATAACCGAAAAATCTACAGATCTCCTCCTTCAAATCAACTCTCCGGTTTACCAAAATTTTGAACCTAATTTTGATCAGGGCATATCGGAAAAGGTACTTTATCAGCGCTTTATCTTTTTAAAGTCCATCATCGGCACTTCGGAATTTCATGAGGCAGTGCACCGGATTGTTTCGTTTCCTAATACCAAATGGAAAGAAGAAACAGAACTAAAGGAGGTAAGGAATGTGCGTCGCTTTTCCCGAAGTACAGTTGCCGAAATTATCAAAGGCAAAAACCGAAATAAAATTCCTGATACCCACCCACTCTGTGGCTATGGATTGGATTCTATTCCTGCCAAAATACTTTCTTCCAGAAAAGTGGATTCACTGGATACTCCGGAGAATCGATTTATCAAGTACGCCTTGGAAACTTTTTTAAAGTTTTGTGTGGAAATCCATGTCAAGGCACGGAAACTTAAATCACAAAGTCAATTGGCCATAGAATCGGAACGGTTGGTAGCCGAATTGGAAAACCATCTTCATCATACCGTTTTCAGCGAGATTTCTGCCCCCCATTTGTTGAAATTAAATAGTCCGGTTTTTCAGAGAAAAGAGGGTTATAGGGAAGTTTTACGGGTATGGCTGATGTTTGATCTAGCTGCCAAACTGATCTGGAAAGGTGGAGAAGATGTGTATGAAGGAGGTAAAAAGGATATTGCAACACTTTATGAATATTGGCTTTTCTTTAAAATGCTTGAAATCCTTCAGCATCTTTTTGAAATCGAACCCAAGCAATTGGAGGAATTGATAACTGTCAAAGATGAAGGCTTGAATATCAATCTGAAACAAGGAAAATTCACTGCTTTAAAAGGGATCTTCAATTCAGGAAACCGGAAGTTTCATGTTCAGTTCAACTACAATCGGTCATTTCAAGGAAAAAATGATTACCCAAAATCAGGAAGCTGGACCACTACCCTTCGGCCCGATTATACCCTTTCCGTTTGGCCATTTGGAATTAGTGAGATTCAGGCAGAGAAGGAAGAATTAATTGTTCACATTCACTTTGATGCCAAGTATAAAGCGGACAACATATTTCAAATTACAGATCAGGAAGATGAATTGGAAGAGGAAAAAACCGCTAACAGAAAAGGCATCTATAAAAATGCTGATCTCCTGAAAATGCATGCGTATAAAGATGCAATCCGCAGAACGGGTGGAGCCTATGTTTTGTACCCGGGAAATGTTCCGATTGAAAGAAAGGGCTTTCATGAGATTATCCCAGGACTGGGAGCTTTTCCTGTTCGTCCGTCCAAAATGGATGATGGTACTAGAGAACTGGAAACCTTTATCAAACAGGTTATTTATCATTTTATTAACCGCGCATCGCAGCGGGAAAAAATCGCTTTTAAATCATTCAAAGTTTATCAAAATCCACCATCAAAAGAAGACCGAGTAGACGATTTACTTCCAGAGGCATTTGGAGAAAATAGACACTTGATTCCAGATGAAACTTATGTGCTAATTGGATATTATAAATCTGAAGAGCATTTAGATTGGATCAAGAAAAAGAAGAAGTACAATTTTAGAACAGGCGCCGGAAACGGTTCTTTAAATCTCGATTTGGAAACAGTAAGCGCTAAATATTTACTTCTCCATACAAAAGGCGATAAAGATTCAAGTCACTTATGGAAAATCGTTAGCAAAGGGCCTAAAGTTTTTTCTAAATCTGATTTAGAAAAATTGGATTATCCATCTCCTTCAAATGATTTTTATTTAGTTATTAACCTCAAACCCATCACAGATCCTGAATTTATCGGTAAAAGATGGGCATTTAAAAAATTGGATAAATACAAAAAAGGAAATGCTTCTGCACTTCCATTTACTGCGAGCATTGCTGAATTTGTTAAAGTAAACTCTCATATTTGAAAAGATAGTTTGGAATTAATTAAGACCTAATTCTTCAATTATTTTTTTAGCATGAATCCAATTTTTATTTAAAATTGGTTTTGCCATTGAAGTTTTACCAAAAGATGGTTCACCCGAAAAATGGCAAAACTTCTCCTCAAAATTAGGGTTTTCATATTTAGACCAACTCTGATATGCAGTATATGAAAATCGCCTTTCTGGATTAAATGGAATTTTTTGACCTGACCTTATGCAAAATCCCTCGATAACTTTCCCGGTGCTCATAACATCTTTTTCCTCAGAAATTCGTTCTGGTCTTACACCATCAATTTGTTCACTACTAAGTTCATCTGGGTAATCAAAGACTGATTTTGGATTAGTTTTATCAATTGTTAATGATTTATAAAATTTGTCAGTAGAATCGAACAAAACTTTGGACCCCATATAATTCTTACTTTTAGAGAGCAAACCTTTTTTATTCTCAAAAATCGGTCTTTTAATAAAAACAACTTCATTTTTCTCTGCTATTTCTATACAAGTTTGCCAAGCAGCATCATCAACATTTGAGGTTTTTGAAATCTTTTCAAAAATACTTTGTTCAGCAAAGACTCCAAACTCTATATTATTCTTAAATGAATAATCGTATAGATTAATTGAAGTTATAACTCCATGATATTCATTAGCATAATACTTTGCATGAAGATTAGGAGCATAAACAATACTAACATTCGGAAACTCCTTAAAGAATTCAAAATCTGCAATATTTAGGCTTTTAGAAACACTTTTTTCATTTTTTCCAAAGATCAATAAAATGTTGAGCTCAGGTTTAGCCTTATGTTTTAAAAATAATTCTTTGAAGTAATCATCGAGTTTGATATAAGGTGATACAATTAAAAGTTTTGATTTTGCATTCCAAATTATATCATAAATGAGGTTACTTAATTCCTCCCCTGTTAAAAATTTTGCCATGAGTTTTTTATTTAAAATAAAACAAGTTTCCTCACTTTAAAAAGAAGAACCAATTAAGTACTTTATAAATGACTAATTTTCAAATCAATTGATTTTGAGAAAATAAATATTCCCTAAGTATTTGTTTTTTTTAAATATCTTTTTTGTTACCAACAAAGGAATCGTATTCATCAAACAAAGATTTTTGATAAACGCCTCCTTTGATTTTATTCATTAATTCCCGTATGAATTCATAATGTTTAACATAGGGATTGGGAACGGAAATGCTGGCTATTCCTTTGGATCGGAGTAGTTGGATTTTAATTTTATCCGATTCGATTCGCTTTTTGTTTCTGTAATGTTTCGTGCCGTTGATTTCAAAGACAACTTTTGGTACCCTACCCTGATAAATGACACCATCAAATTCCTTTTTGTTGACAAAATCATTATTGATTTCCTCAGGAAAGACATCCAGCACTTTTACATTTCGCTCCAACCGGCTTCCTTGGACTGAGCAATAATGGCACATTGTCTTATAAAATTCGTCCTCAAATTTCGAATCATTCGAAAACCCAATGGTAAACCTATTAGCCGAGCTTTGAGGGATTTGTGTGGTGCCGTTTTTTTGTACGTAATCAACCAGAGCATATAGATCATCATCCTTTCTTGAAAGAATATCTATCGCCTTTTTATCGGCAACCACAATTAAGTTTTCCTGAGCCCTGGTGACCCCCACATTGATCAACTGGCTGTTGTTCTTAATCCAATCGTAGGTTCTTCCAGAGGTGTTTCTTGATAGGGAAGTGGATATGATAATAGTTCTGTTCTCCTGGCCTTGTATTTTGTGAATTGTACCACAGCTTACGGATTCATCTATTTCATTATTGGCTTTCGCCCTTCCCAGGTATTGATTCAAAACTGCTTCCTGATTGCGGAAGGGGGTGATGATGAAAACATCTTTTAACTGATTGTCAGCAATGTATTTTACGATCTCTCCAGCTTCTTCAATGGTAGCATTTCTACTCTGCTGATTTACATTATTCACATCAATCAGCTTCAGCTCCCCTTTTGACTTAATTTTCGAAAGGTTAAGCTTGTTCTCATAAAACCGCATGTTGGAATAGCTGATAATCTTCTTTCCACAGCGATAATGATAGCTCAGCAGAATATCTCTGGAAATATTATCAATTCTCTTATATAGCGATAAAATAGAATTGTTGTAGTAATCGTAGGTCTTATCAACCTTGAATCGATGCATCAGCTGCTGGCCAGTACTCTCTTCAAAAACGACGATTGGCTTTAGCTGGTTTGTGTCTCCAATTAGAACCATGTTTTTGCACTTTGAAACAGGAATCAAGGCTGTGGCAACATCACATTGACCCGCTTCATCTATCACCAGTAAATCAAACTTACCTTTTCGTCCCAGCTTCCGGCTCGATAGATTGGTAGTAAGTATAATCGGAAATACTTTGGTGAGCTTTTCTAAATTCTCATCATCAGCAACCTATTTATTGAATTCCCTGACCTGTTTTCCAGATTCCTCAATCTCCAGGATTTCTATCAACTGAGCATACTCCTTGGTCCTGAGACGCTTTACGTACCTCAAAGATTCGTAGTAGAAAAACTGCAAAAGTTGGTGGTTGTCTTTAATGACTTCAAAAAGGTTATCCAGATCATCATTATTTGTCTCTGGTATCTGCCTTAGTTTTTCTTCAATGGCAAGCTTTTCCTTTTCTAGTAGATGATTTCCAGCTTTCGACAGCAAATTGCACACAAACTCAAGGTTTTGCGACTGCTCAATTCTTATCTCATGATTTTTGATTTTCTCAACTAATTTTCGGTTTCTCTCTTTCGATTCCTCTTTGAGATTAAAAAGCAGCCTTTCCTTAGGCACATCCTTGGTCTCAAACGCATGCCTTTCCTTGATTACTTGGATGGCCTGTGAGACGTAGTCGTTGTTCCCAAGCCTTAGTACAGGAAGCATTATTCCCTTGTTTCGGTATTTGCCCAAAGATAATTTATCCTTAATCCCGTCAATGGGCACATTATTGTTCGATGAGATCAACAATGTTTTGCCATTGGTAAGACAATTGACAATAATATTTAATATGGTTTGGGTTTTACCCGTTCCCGGTGGTCCCTGCACATAAGTGATGGGGTATTTCAAGGCATTATAAATCGTTTGAATTTGATCAATATTGATATTCCGATCATACAATACCATATGTGGTTCCTTTCGGTTTTTCCTGTCCAGCAATGACAGTTTTTGAAAGAACGCCTTTAACGGAACTTCCATTTCATCCCTCTCAAATTCTGCATGTATGGTGTCATAAATTCCAGCAATATCAATCTGAGCATATCCCAAAACAACAAGTTCCGGCCGGGTATTGATCACTTCGCCGGTTTTGAAATTGTCTCTCAACAATTCAATGGCTTCTGACTGGTCCTTTGTGTAAACCGCTTCAAAATCCGAAGGACTTAAATCAGAGTAATATGCCAATGAGTGCTTTACATCTTTTATATAAAAATTCGAGTTGAATTGTGTTTTGCTACCCAGATGTAATTTTTTGTTTACAGGATCAAGGGTGAGCTTTCTGTAGGCAATCACAAATTTGCCCTTAGAGGGTAAATCAATTGAAAATTCGCTGATCGCAAGCTCATATTCATAATGCTTGCGATAATCGTTGTGATAAATATCCTTAATGATCTGCTTTAGCTGATCATCTTTTAATGGATAAGGGTTTTCCTTTTCCAATTCTGACAAATCCACTCCTTGAATTAAATGGGATTTGTGTAGGAAGGGATCTTTATTGGCTTTGTAGCATTCCAGATAATAATTCAAAATGTTATTGTCATACCGGTCAAATTCGTAGACCTGTAAACTTTCATCCTCATCCAGTTTTCTGATCAATTCCTTTGAAGATTCACTATGGGAGAATTTAAGGATTTCAGCACTCTGGATTGATGAAAAAAAAATTTTTTTTACAAGTAGTGGATAATCCTTTGTGACATTAAACATATTTACCCACAGCTCACCATTTGCGTTTATGTCAAGAATGCTTATCCAAAAGGGCGTAATTTCCCCATCTTTGTTTTTATAGGTAATGTTTAGAAATTTCCCTTCCCTAATGGCTTTCCCGATAATTACAGTGATGTTTTTGTTAATCATTTTTAGGGAAAATTAAAATTCATGGAATTGAAAGTTCATTTCGTGATTACCTTATTTATGAAATACATTTAAAAAAAATTGATTTTTGGAACATCTGTTAATATTACAGTGTTTTAAACGAGGTTAGATTTATACTATTTGTAAACCATTTTTTGGAAAGATAAACTTAGAACTAATCATCTAAATATCCAATATCAACTTATTATTTAGGCTTTTGCTAGGTGGATGAACTTGATTTTCTAATTCTTCTCTATTCTAAAAATTTGGAATTCGCGGTAGGATTTGATGCTGGGTTTTCAATTTTCCTTGTCTTAGCCATGCAAAAAATCTCAATCTATAGAAATCACAGGAATATACTTTTCTAAACTGATATTAGGATTCCAGATAGCTTCTTCTTTTAAATTATGTAAAGGATTCCAGCTTCCCAAAGCTCCTATTTGAGAATTAGTTCAGAATTAGTTTCTATGGACCTAATTTGAACATTTTAAAAAGCCTATTTCTATAGTATAAAATCCATTAGCTTCAGAAAAACTAGGAATAGCAACCTTCGGCCTTTGTAAGGCTTTTCTTTCATAGTCTGAAAATAAGATGCAGGTAAATTAAAGGCAAACACCAAGCCGATAAAAAATTAGCATAAAATTAATCCGTTACTCCCTCTCCGCCTGCATTGCGCCGATATTATTGTCTTTGTAGAACTTATCCCGGTATTCCTGGAATTGCTCTTCGAGCTCTGAGACAAGATTTAAGTTGGTATCTACCGCAAAGAAAATATCGGTTAGTTTTTCTTCCAGCAGCTTTACTCCCAAGTTGATATTGTCTGCTTCTATCTTGGATATTTTCTTTAATACGGATGTTTGGGAGTTTCTTAAATCTTCAAATTCCCGAAGGATTTTATCCATCATATCCATTTTTTCTAGCTTATCCATGTGCATTTATTTTGGGTTTAAAGAGATGTTTCATCTAGAATATACAAAAAAATATTCGGTAATTGATATTTTATTATTGATTATCAGAAGGTTATTGGGTTTAGGTAGAGAATTCGGCTGCTCGAGATTTGTAATCTCGAGCACCTATCGTAGGATTTTCTATCCGACAATAACAAGCCCCTTCCCTGTCTTGCTGGCACTGAGATATCGTTTCCAAATGTAGATCACGGGCCAGCACTGGAGTGAATCTCGTTTTCATTTATACCCCGACTTCCAGGCGGGGCTAAGAAATTACGCTCCTTTGGAGCTTTTGATACAAGTACGATTTAAGGTTTATTTCGCCGAAGGCATATCTGGCTCGACGGAGGAAAGCCTATCTTGCGAAGCGTATCTGTTACAAAATATTTCGCCGAAGGCGTATTTCTATTTTATTTCTAAAATCTCCCTACAAAAAATCGTTTTCATCTTGCTGGCATTGGGTTTTCATGTCACAATTGAAATTGTGCGCCAGCGCTGGGAAGAGGGAAACTACATCTTCCAAACCCTGGGTTTCACCCAGGGCTAATAAATTACGCTCCTTTGGAGCTTTTTATTTTCGTTACAACAAAGGTTTTGTCTCGCCGAAGGCGTATCTCGTTTTATCTTGAAAAATATCTTTATCAGATTATCGAGAGTTCAGTAGTATTTCGCCGAAGGCTTATTTCTTTTTATTTCTACTGTATTTCGATTAAAATCCCCCTTGCCCCCTTTTATTAAAATTTGGTCATTAATTGAATTGACGTTTCCAAAGGGGGATTTGCTTCTTGGATAATTTAAGTTTTGTATAAAAAAAATGGCCTGTGGATCACACAAGCCAAATCGAAAGGTCATTCGAAAAATATATCAATCAAAAAGTTCCAAAAATCACCCCTAAACTAATATGTAAAATCCCCTCCGATTGATATCTATCTGCAGTAAGGACAGTTTTGCATAGGCGTAGTTATCTGATTCATTTGAGCATACAATCGGCAATACTCTTTCACTTCTCTTGAATCAGGACCTAATCCATTTTTACATAAGTAAACCCAAGCTGCCTGACAAAATCCATCTCGCTGAGGTGCTCCTGTTGGCCCTTGGTAGGTACTTGTACAATAAGACACTGAAGAACCACCAGATCCTCCTGAGCCACCACCGGAGCCGCCGGAGCCTCCAGAACCTCCTCCTGATCCCCCGGAGTCATCACTGGAAACTGGTGGGACATAAGGAGGATCATCTCTATTATCAAAACTTACTCTAAAATCAAAACTGATTGGAGTAGGCGGAAATCTAGGGTCAGATCCACCAAATTCTCCATTTCCTTGAAGTCTAAAGGAAATTTTCCCTCTGGTTTCATCTTTTATGTCTTTGGAAAATTCACTCACAGTGGCTGTGCCTGATTTGAACTTTAATGAAAAACCATCTGCATAAATATCTACTTCATCATTGCTAAAAGTATCTGGGACTATGGTAAAAGTCCCTTTTTTAGCAGGAATGGAGAAAGTGAGATTCACCATGATATTGTTTCCCAATATTAAATTCACCTTCGATTCACTGGCGTTGAATCCATATATTCTCAAATTAGAATCAGTTTTATCAGCATTTTTTAAGGTGCCTGATAATTCTGGAGTACTTAAAGAACCTATGCTGGAGATATAATATGAGTCAAGGCTATCACCTTTCAAACCCTCAATCAAATCACAGCTAGGCATCATACAGAAAACCATCAATGTGAGTATTATTCTAAATACGCTCTGCACGTGTTTCATCTGTTTATAATTTGTTTTTAAGAGGTCAGATGGAATGCCCCGGATAATCATTCCCCTCCCGAAACAAGTTCGGGACAAGTTGTTTGAGATTTTTCCTCATGGGCATTTCATATTTACCTGATCAATTTGGAAATACTCCTCCTCGGTCGTTCTGTTTATTTCACAAGTTTCAGCCTAAATATGAAGCCTTCCTATACCTAAAAATTGGTATTTTTATAAAGGATTGTTTTGAATTCAGTTCAATTTTTATCTTGCTTCCGAATTCATCCATCACCCTACACAATCACTCTAGTTTATCCTCTAAATGGGTAAGTGTTTAAAGAATAGCTTCTTTGTATTCATCTGGTACCACCGGTGGAACTTCCGTTACATCCTTGGCTCTATTCTTTTGATCAATTTGCTTTCCTGCACTGAAAAGGAGGACCAATTGAACTTTGGAATCTTTCCAGATCAGAATTACACTCCTTCAGAGGCTTGGGAAAGGTTTGACACTTTGAAGCAGAATAAAAGTTTGTTTAATCAGGGTATTACCAAAAGTCAGTGGTGGCTGGGATTTACTATAGTAAATGATGCGGATAGTTTACAGTCATTATTATTTGTTTCCAACAATCCTCATATCAACCGTATCCAGGTTTTTGAAAATGGAGCTAATTCCTCATCAATGGATCTGGGGGACTTATATCCTTTCGAAAAAAGACCATTCCTTGACAGGGATTTAATTATCCCATTTACTATTCCTGCGAATGGCAAGCTTCAAGTTCTTTTGCAGATGGATAAATCTGGGGAAACATTTCACATAGAGCCTGAGATTCTGGATTTCCAGACTTTTTATCAAAAAAAGACCAATGATACCTTGATCATAGGGGGTATCCTGGGCTGGATGTGTATCATTTTCATTTTCGCAGTTTTCTTTGCTGCAGAACTGAAGTCTTGGAGTGGAGCAATATATGCGGCCTATGTTTTGGCTATTTCTCTTTGGTTGGCCACCCATTGGGGCTTGACATTTCAATTTCTCTGGCCTACTCAGACTACCTGGACTGGAATTGCCAGGCCTTTTTTCAATTTGATGACCAATGTGCTGATTTTGCTTTTGGTGGTCAACTTCTTCCCTCCCACTGTTACTGGAAAAAAAACAGCAAAGTGGATTTGGGCTACTGCAATTTTCCAAGCTTTAATGGCTTTGGCCTTGCTTTTACCTTTGGGAATAATGGATGGTATTTCAAGCAAATCACTTTTTCTCCAAATCACGCTGCTTGTTTCCTTACTTACCAGCATTTTAATTCTATTATATCCTTTTCTCCAATGGAAAGCCAAGGTGCCTCTTGCTGGATATTACCTGCTCGGTATAGCTATTTTGGCTCTGTTTGGGATTGTGCTGCAACTCAATCAAAAAATATTACCTATGGGTTTGCCCCATTATTTGGTGGATTATGGAAGTGCTTTCGCGTTGATGGGTGAAACGGGAGTAATTACCGCAGCTTTTGCAAGAAGAGCCTCAATTTTCAAAAAGGAAAAAGAAAAGCTCTCCATTGAGATTTTGAAAAGGGAGAAGCAGGCTGCTGAACATTTGATACAAGTTCAGGAAGATGAGCGTAAGCGATTGGGCAGGGATCTTCATGATAGCATAGGTGGAATGCTGGCAAGCCTTTATATCAAAACTGAGACAATAGAAGAAAATTATTCTAAGCAATCCTTAAATGAATTGAGGCAAATGATAGAGCAAAGCATACAGGAAGCCCGCTCGCTTAGCCACAACCTAACTCCTCACTATCTGGAAGAAAATGGTTTGGAAAATGTATTGAAAGTGCAGATTGAGCTCTTGGAGAAAAAATACCCACTGAAAATCCATTTCTATTATCAAGTAAGTACAGATTTGGGGAAATCCACGGAATTGATTCTCTATCGAATTATCAATGAGCTACTTCAAAATATGGTTAAGCATTCGGAAGCGAAAAAAGCGCTGATCAGTATTTCGGAAAGGGAGGGTGAGCTAGAACTCATTGCAGAAGATGATGGAAAAGGAATTGATCCTGATCTTGGTTTAAAGGGAATTGGCCTAAAAAATATTCAAGAAAGAGTTGCTTATCTTAAGGGGAAAATGGAATTGGAATCCAGCGCAAGCGGAACAAGCCATATTATAATCATACCGCTACATGCTTAACTTCAGCGAAATTAAAATTGTGCATATAGACGATCACTTGCTATTTGCGCAAGGAGTTTATTCTTTGATTGGTACAGAGTCGTTTATTCAAGAACTCGCGCATGCACAGTCCTTTAAAAAAGGTTTGGAGGAGGTCAAAAGAATCCAGCCTGACATTATTTTATTGGATTATTTTTTACCTGATTCTGACGGTATAGCTTCTATCAGAGAATTGAAAAAAGTATCTGTTTCCAGTAAAATTATCCTACTTACTATGGAAAGTAATCCCAACATCGTGGATAAATGCAAAATGGAAGGCGCTATAGGATATTTGCCGAAATCGATCAGTAAAAAGGCATTGATTCAGGCTTTGAATAATGCTATCGAGGGGATCCCTACTTTTCCTGAGTCTACAGGGGAAAATACCCAGGGATCAGAAACTTATTCTAAACTGAATATTCTCAGTAAACGGGAGAAGGAGATTGCTTATTTGATAGCGGAGGGTTTGACATCAGCGGAAATTGCCGAGAAGCTTTTTTTAAGTGATTTGACTGTCAATACCCATAGGAGGAATTTGATTCAAAAATTAGGGTTGAAAAATTCAGCTCAATTGGTGGCATTTGTGGAGAATCAGAAATTTATGAAGTCCTGAGGTTTATTTTGACGGAACTTGTAATTCTCGGACATCTTGCTGGCATTGAGTTATCGTTTCTAAATAGAGCTATTGGGCCAGCGCTGGGATGAATCTCGTTATCATTTATACCCTGGGTTGAACCCAGGCCTGCCCGACACAGGCGGGGCTAAGAAATTACGCTCCTTTGGAGCTTTTGAATCGGCTGGTCGAGATTCGCTGCTCGAGATTTGTAATCTCGAGCACCTATCGTAGGATTTTCAATCCGACAATACCAAGCCTCTTCCCTGTCTTGCTGGCATTTAGATAGCGTTTTCAAACGTAGTTCTCGGGCCAGCGCTGGGGAGAAATCGTTACCATTTATACCCCGAGTTGCACTCGGGGCTATTAATAAGTTTAAGCCCTTCAGGCTTCTGGTTTAGGGATCAAACGGAGCAGGGTGAACATTGAACTATGAACGATTGAACTAATAAACCCATCAAAAATATCCAAAAGCTTGGGCCTCCGATTACTCAATTAACCAATTACACAATTACTCCTTTTGTTGCCGAAGGCGTGTTTCTATTTTATTTCAAAAATCTCCCTACAAAAAATCGTTTTCATCTTGCTGGCATTGGGTTTTCATGTCACAATTGAAATTGTGCGCCAGCGCTGGGGGTGCAATTATCCGATTATTACCCTGAGTTGCACTCGGGGCTAATAAATTACGCTCCTTTGGAGCTTTTGATACAAGTACGATTTAAGGTTTATTTCGCTCAAGGCATATCTGGCTCGACGGAGGAGAGTCTATCTTGCGAAGCGTATCTGTTACAAAATATTTGGCCGAAGGCGTATTTCTATTTTATTTCTACTGTATTTCTAATCTATCTCTCCGAAGGCATATCTTCTCTTCTCTTAAAAATATCTTTCCCCTAATTCTGGAACTCCTAGTATTCTTACTTGTTATAAGCTCTAAATCTGAAACAGGAGATTTCTAGAGATTAAAAATATCTTTTAAGGCTATATTGCAGCCCAATTGAAAATACCCAATGAATAGAGCCCAAATCCAACAAAACTTACAAGCAATTTTAAAAAATATGCCTGCCGATTGGCTTAACTTAACCACACATCGGTTGGATATTTATGAAGAAAGTCTCGCAAAAACTCAATTTTTAGAGCATTTCAAAAACCTTGTTGAATCTGGAAAGGTCAATTTGGAAGGTCTTAAACAACTTCCAACGGCTTACGATTATATTCGTTTAGGGCATCCCCTATCCAGTGTCTTGGAATGGGCAATTGCTGAATTAAATAACTTGCCTTTTGATCAGGTAATCAGCTTTTCTTCTAAAACGGCTCCCATTTTAGCCGTGCTGAGAAAAAACCTTTTTCTTCATAAAAAAACTCAAATCGTTTACTCAGAAGATATTTCAGATTTCTTCGGAGCTGAGCTCATTCGGGAAGTTTATGGATATGAGTTTGAACTCTTAAAGGCGAGCTCTAATGAGTCTCTTCCAGATTATGAAGGCAGTAGGATTTTTGTTTCCTCAGCAAACTCATTTGATCAACCTAAACTTTCATTTTCCATTGATTTTGCTGTCAGCATTCATGGGGATTTGGGAAGTGTAATTCAGGTTATTGGAGCAAAAAATGCTTCTTACATTTCTGAAATTCAACATGTGAGAAGAAGAGAGACAATCGCCATGACTCCTGCGAATTGCTTTACCGCTTTGGAATATTTAGCTGGTAATTCAAGTTCACCTGAATCCCCTAGCCGAGATCCAAAAACCAAGGATTCGGTTTTGGAAAGCATCGCCAATATTACAGGCACAGATAGCAAGCCCTTAGTAGCATCCAGCGGCTTATCTATCCAATATGCTATCATGATGGGATTGGTCCATGATGCAATGGAAAAGCATCCTGGAAAGGAAATCAAGTTTATTGTTCCACCTAACTGCTATGGAGGCACCAATGATCAGGCAAGAAGGGTTGCCGCTTGTTTGGATCAGGTAGAAATCGTGGATTTACCGGTAGATGCCGGAAATAACATGAACCAAAGCTTGGAAAGAATTTTAGGTGAATTAGCTCAAAAAGATGCTATTCCCTACATCATCGCCGAAATACCTACCAACCCAAGAGTGGAAGTTCCGGACTTACAAAGATTAAAGCAAGTACTCAGTGCCAGCCGTCAGACCGAAAATGGGGAAACAGCTATTGAACCTGTTTTTATACTTGATCAGACATTTTGCCCCAATGTGCAATTCTTGCCTGAGGGAGAAACGCTCTCAGTAATCCCAGCTATTTCTTACGCCAGTGGATCCAAATTCCCAAGCGGCGGTGAATGTACCGCTGGTTACTGTGTGGCCAATTTAAAGGCAGAGAACTTGATGGATAAAATTGCACTTCACCTTGCTCTGTGTGATAATGAAGCCACGGCTCAGCAGTATGAGATTTTGGCCAGACAACTCCCATCCATGAACCAGCGAATTCAGGATGCCTATGTGAATACTAGAGACTTTGTCAACTTTATACAAGACCAACTCCCAAGCGCCAAAATCAATTTTGTTTCTGAGGAATTAGCTGAAAGAGGCTTTACTCCTTCTGTTTTCTCTCTGGATTTGCCTACAAAAGGAGATACAGAGGAAGAAAGAGAAGCATACAAAAGGGCCTTGAACTTAAAGCTGATCAATAAAATGATCACTGAAATCCCTGATGAGAGTAAGTTTTGCGTGAGTTATGGACAATTAAAAGGTTGCTATTGGACTGTTCCTGCTACATCCACTCAAGGAACCACCAAGGAAGGAGATAAGGATTATATTGTCAGAGCATCTGTTTCTCACAATATTGACTTAGAGCGTCATAAGGAGGTATTCAAGGACTTTGCGGAAAAACTATAGTCGCGAAATTCAGATTTTCGATTTACGAGGGGATAAATAATCTTTGAAGAGCCAAATGTCAATTCAATTTTATTGACAGGATCAAACTTTCGCTTTTCTAACCATCTCAATATGTTCGATCCCATCTTCATCATAGGTATCTCCTTCTGCCCTGAATCCTAAAGACTCATAAAATCCCAAGGCATAGGTTTGAGCACCTAGTCTGATATTGCATGGCCCAAAAAGCTGATAGCAATACTCTATAGAAAGCACCATCACCTTTCTTCCCAATCCTTTTCCTCTGTGTGCAGGTGAAGAGACTACACGGCCTATGGCTACTTCTTGATAGGATAATCCTGCAGGAACTATCCTAGTATAGGCCACCAATTCATTCTCTTGATATAAAAGCAAGTGATAGCATTTTTGATCTTTATTATCCAAGTCTAGGAAAACACAGTTTTGTTCTACCACAAACACCTCACTTCTCAAGCGTAAAAGATCATAAAGTTCGGTTACACTTAATTCATGAAAGGCTTTTACAGTATGGCTTAGATTCATAAGGCTTACAATTGATTTTTCTTCATTTTTTCAAAATGCTAATATAATCCATTCATCCTGCAATAGGGGAAATTAATGGTTTTCTCATTTGACCTTAAAAATTTAAACAGGACACATCAATAAAAGGAAAATCCAGTTCCATTTTATGAACTGAAAATCAATAATTTATACCTATCTTCCTCAACCTTACTAGAGAAGGATTACTCACCCAGCCTGATATGAAAACTTCATCCAAAGTGTGCCTGCTTTTTTGCTTGGCACTGACCCTCAATACAGCATTTGCTCAAGAAAATTCAAGTCCTGCATTTAGAAAAAATGGACTTTCAGGCAGTTTAGGCTTTGCAGGAATTGTAGCCACCGCAACGTCTAATTATGAGCGAATTCTCACTCAGTCTTTAGACAAAGGAATCACAGCGACCTTTGCGAAGGTAGGCCTTGGGACTTACGGAGGTTGGGTGGATTCTGGAAGTTACCTGTATTTGCAATACGGATTTTTGACAGGAAAAAACGCCAACCATTTAGAGGTCAGCGCAGGTCCGAATTTTAATCTGAACAATGCAGAAGATATGCTTCCAGTAGCCTTTAATATTGGATACCGACTGCAAAAACCCGGAAAAGGATTTATGCTAAGAACTGGAGTGGCCTTTCCAGAAACCCTTTATTTGGGTTTAGGGTGGTCATTTTAAGAACTAAGTTTATTTAATGTTGGATAGATCTACTGGAGGTCTAAAATCTATCAATCCTTTTTTCTGAATCGTAGCCTCAACATCTTCCAATTTGGAAGGAACAAAGTCGCTGAGATTTTCTACACCTTCTTTGGTCACAAGAGCCACATCCTCGATTCTAATGTACAATCGCTCATCATGAAGCCATATCATGGGATCTATGGTAAATACCATGCCCTCTTTCAACGGAATTCCCCTCACTACTCCTACATCATGTACTGCCATCCCTACTGGATGCTGGAAGTGCCCTCTAAACTTCAAACCATCCTCAACAGCTTTTCTATGGCTTTCCTTTACAAAGCTTTTATCTTTCAAATATTCTTTCATCTCCGCCGCTGCTTTATCCAATACTTCATCAGAAGTCACTCCGGGTTTGATGTATCTGAATAAGGCATCTCTATAGGCTACAATAAAATTGTATAATTGCTTTTGCTCTTCAGTAAACTTGCCATTTACTGGCCAAATTCGGGTTACATCGCTGGTATAATACCTATAATCCGGAGCATAATCCATCAAGACCAAATCACCATCCTGAAGCATATCTTTTTTATGAAAATAATGTCCCATATAGGCATTGGTTCCACCTCCGATGATAGCTGGATAGGCATCCCCCTGAGATCCGTATAAGTAAAAAATATATTTTGCCACAGCATCCAATTGATATTCATAAACTCCGGGTTGGGTGGACTTCATGGCTTCTATGATTCCCAATCCTGCAATTTGAGTTGCTTTTCGGATGACAGCAATTTCCTCTTCACTTTTGATTAAGCGCATCTGATCCAAAATCGGAGTCAGGTCTTTAATGTCAAATTGTGGGAATCGGCTGTTCAATGTTTGGATAAATCTGGCTTCTCTGGTGGAAGATCCGTCCCATGGATCTGAGGCATTTCTTGCAAGGCCAAAAAGTATCTCATCTCTACTGTCATTACCGATTTCAGCCGGACTAAATTCTGTATAAAGAATCGGTGCGGGAGGCTTGATCAATCCAGATCCCACCAAATCTGCCGATAAGAATTCTATGCCTTTTACCTGCTCTACCCCGGTCAATTCTTTAACCAGTTCAGCATCTTCCGCAGACAATACTTTTCCTTGATTGTTTTCCATAGCTTCATCTCTATGAGGGAGATAAAGCGTTGCTCTTTTATTCCTTCCATTGAGCAATAAATAGGCCCTGGGAGTTTCTATTCCGGTGAGGTAATAAAAGCTATTCGATTGGCGGAAAACACTAAATCCAGGAATTCCACTGGCTCCCTGAATTACTGCGATTGCATTATTCCCAATTTGATCAAAGATCTGAGATCTTCTTTTGGCAAATTCTGCCTTAGAAAATTCTGATTGGAAATAGTAGTTGGTTTGCGCCTGAAGAGAAAAAATACTTGTCAAAACGAGTAAGCAAATGGAGATAAGTTTTTTCATAGTAGTGATTTATCTTCCTGAATATAAAAAAATTCTTTGGCAGGAAGTACTATTTAAAAGCAAGGCACATTTTCTGGATTTGAATAATATTCAAAAAAGAGCGGGAATTGATCCCGCTCTGATTAATTGGCTCTTCCTAATTGACGAAGCATCAAGATATGGTCCCATAGAGCTGAAAAAAAGGTTCCTTTGACCAAATAAGGTATTTTAAACTCTTTGGCTGTTTGGGAGACTATTTTGGCTAGCTTGTTATAATGAACATGACAAATATTTGGAAATAAATGGTGCTCTACTTGGAAGTTCAAGCCACCTATCAGCCAAGAAAAAACCTTGCTTTTAGGAGCATAATCACTCGTAGTTGCCATTTGGTGTTTGATCCATTCACTTTCAATTACCCCCTTTTCATTAGCTTGAGGAAATGAGGTGCTGGAAAGAATATGAGCCGTCTGAAAAACGACACTTATGACAATCCCTGTTACAAAGTGCATACTCAAGAAAGCAGCGACAATGATCCAAACAGGGAGCTGAATCATTATTAGAGGTAAAATCAGAGCATAAGAGTAATAAAGGAGTTTCAATGCTGTAATTTTCATCAACAACTTGGAATAATCCCCTTTTTTGGAAAAGAATCCCATTTTTCTATACCTCGTAGCTTTAACGTAATCCTTCAAGGTGATCCATGAAAAGGTAGAAAGTCCATAGAAAAACCAGATGTAAAGGTGTTGGAAACGATGAATCCAATAGCGTTTGGCATTTGGAGAAAACCTCAGGAAAAACGGAGCATTGATATCATCATCTTCGTGATCAATATTTGTATAGGTGTGGTGCAAAACATTGTGCTGAATTTTCCAGACATTGGCATTGGCGCCAATCAAATTCATGGTATAGCCCACCCATCTATTCACAGTTGGATTTTTAGAATAAGATCCATGGATTGCATCATGCATAACTCCCATGCCTACCCCTGCCATACCCAGTCCACTGCAGATATATAGTGCAAAGACTAGTCCTACGCTGGTGACTATTCCTGTACTCAGAATTACTAAGGGTATGAAGAATAGGGATAGCATAAAGACAGTTTTGATAACCATTCTTTTCCCTCCAAATCTGTTATGATTTGAGCTGCTGAAATAATCGTTTACTCTTTTATTTAAGGTTTTTGAAAATTCAGCGTCGTTTCTTTTTTCGAATTTTACATGTTTCATTGTTTCATTGATTAGCGCGTCAGTTGATCTAGGATTTTATAGCATAGACCAATTCAAAGCGGTTGGTTAGTAAGTTTGGAGTTCTGCGAAAAGCAGCTCCAATTCTTCTCTTGTTTTGTTCAATTTGACAGAAAGCTTTTTCATCATTTTTTCTCTCTGTCCTTCTGGATACTCAAAATCCGCATCAAGCAAAAAAGTAAAACGCTGCTTGAGCATTGCTTTTTGTTCTCTCCAACTTCTGATGATTCTCATAATAGATTTAATAAGTTTCCATTTATATGATTTCACGCTCAAAAAGAGCCAATTCTTTTTTTTCAGGATCTTCAGCGTACGTACAGTAATAAATCTCTTTATAAAACCTTCTTACAATTAAAGGAACTGTTGGATTAACCTTGGTGAAGACCTTATCTCCTTCTTTATACTTCGTTTTATTATCATTTTCCATGATTCTATTTTTTTACGTTATTATATCCTGACGTCCTCATATCCACTTTTGATAATGGTAGAAAGCATCTTAAATCGTTGATTTGCCTTCACCAAATGTTTCACATGAGCAGGAGATATTATGATTTGACCTTCTTCGACTGTACTCCATTTTTTATCTATGCAGACTGATGCATTTCCTTCGATCACCTGAATCAGATGATCAAAAGGGAAATAATAGACCTGCACATTTCCAATGTCAAAAGAGGATAATGTGACATTTCCTGTGTTTTGCTTTAGAATTATTTTATTGACTATGGAGCCATGGCAATATTCTATTGCGCTTCCTATATTTTGAGGAAGTGATTTTATTAATTCAGAATCATTCATGACTTTGAGTTATTAGGTTTCCATTAATCCATGTTTTTCTTTTCCTTTTTCTTGATGGATTTAGCTTCTCGTTTTTCCTTTAAAGTTTTTTGAGGAGCCTTGGCACCTGATTTTTCGCTTCGCTTTTTGTCTTTAGACATGATGTGTTAGGTTAGACTCTAGAGAAATGGGCAGTTTATGCCTATTTATCTCATATTCTAAAGTTCGCTTAATTATTATCCTAATGTGTTACACCTATCTGACAGATAGTTACATAAATCCAATGTTTAGGGCTCCAAAAAGTCTCTGCAGGATTTTTTAGAGATTTTCTAAGTTTTGCTTTCTCTTATTTTTCAAGCCTTTATAAAAAGTGGGCGTAAGGCCGGTAATGCGCTTAAATTGATTGGATAAATGCGCAACGCTACTATAATGCAACTTGTAGGCGATTTCAGTTAGATTCAATTCATCATAAATCAATAATTCCTTCACTCGTTCGATTTTATGAAGAATGATAAATTGCTGCAAGGTGATCCCGTTAACCTCTGAAAAAATTGAAGCCAGATATGTATAATTGAGATCTAATTTTTCGCTGATATAGTCTGAATAATTCACTTTGGGCAACTCATCCGAATAGTGAATCATCTCGATCACCACATTTTTTATTTTCTCAATGAGAATACTTTTTTTATCATCCAATAGCTCCAAACCGGCTTTTTTGAGATTCTCTTCAAACTTAGCTCTTTGTTTCTCGCTGAATTCTTCTAAGATTTCCACTACTCCCAGCTCCACAATCATATTTTTTACACCCAACTTCTGAAGCTCATCCTTCACCAACATCTTGCATCTCAGACTTACCATGTATTTAATATAAAGCTTCATGAGAGGATAAGGGTTGTATAATAAGGATAACAATTAAGCTATTTCTGATAAGGAATCACTCGATCCCACCTAATCATCTAATGATTGGAAAAGTGTACTTTTCAACCTAGAAATGTTTAATTCCTGCTTTTATATAAACCGGTAAGTCATTCTCTTTGGGAGGAATTGGACAGGAATAATTGGTACTATAGGCGCAGTAGGGATTATATGATTTGTTAAAATCGAGAACAATACTATCTCCTTCAGGAATCTCAACATCCATATATCTGCCTCCTCCGTAGGTCTCTTTTCCATTTGTTAAATCAGTAAAAGGAAGAAAAAGACTATTTTCATAACCGGGGGTAATTACCTTACTGATACTTTTAAAAAGTGTCAGCTGCATTTCTTGGCCATCCAAAGTGAAGGTTGCTATGCCATATTTCTCGTAATCTCTGAGTCTGTTATCACTGGTCTTGAATGTATGAAGGTCCACTTTCGGCAATTTTTGGAAAGTAGCCTCTATTCGATACACTTCATCCACAGGATAAAAAGGTAATCCTTCAAACTCTTGTAGCTTCTCTTTGCTCAGAGGAGATTTATCTGGATCAGCATAATTCTTATTAAGCTTTTCCCGAAATGCCAAAATATCCGAAGAATGAGATTGAGCAAAAGCTCCGGAAAGCAAAAAGCAGAGTGAAATACTAAGGACAAAACGTTTTTTAGAATGAAACACAGCGCTATTGGATTAAGGATTTATTATAAAATATAGATTATAAATCTTTGGATATCAATTTTTATAAAAAAAAGAATCTGATTATCCGCAATCATGCCAGTTGCCTTATTTTCTTTGCTTGACTGGTTGGATACTTCGACTTCGCTCAGTACAGGCGACCGATGACCTCAGCCTACCGGCAGACAGGGAAGACCCAGCCACGGCAGGCTGGCGAAGCTTCCGGATTCTGATCTTTTTAGCAGACAATAAGCCGTATTTTTGTCAATACTGGTAAGAAAGCGGATATCCATAAAAAAGAAAAAAGCCTTTCGAGTTTGGATCAAAAATAACCTCAACACGATCTATCACTTCCAAGAATTTATTTTTTAAATTGAAGCATCCAACACTAACACACTATGAAGAAGCTAAACATTATTTACATTTTGATGATTTCGGTAGGTTTTGCCTGTGGATCTGGATCTGAAAAAGACTGGGGTTCCATGATGACAGATACTCGAGACATTAGCGGGATCAATCAAATCAAACTAGAAGGCGCAATCAACCTTTACTTAAGCCAGGGAGACCTAGAATCCATGGAGATCAAAGGCTTCGAAAAAGCCATGGAGTATTTAAAAATATCAGAAAACGGTTCTGAATTAATTATTGATTTTGATCCTGATGGATCTGAGTTCTTCAAAAATAAAACTCCGGAGATCCATTTAACTATAGCGGATTTACAAAGACTGGTTTTTGATGGCGTAGGGAATATCGAGACAAAAAACACCTTTGAAGTAGGTCAATTGATGATTCGGGGAGATGGAGTTGGAAATGTGGAAATGGAAATTCAGGCGGAAAGTTTGGACGCGCAATTTAATATGATGGGAAATGTGGACTTATCAGGCAGTGCGACCTATGCTAAAATCAGCTTTGAAGGAATGGGAAATCTAGAGGCATCTGACTTGATCACCCAAACGATGGATTTACAATCAAGAGGGATGGGCAATGTAGAAGTACATTGTGAGGGTGAATTGTCCATTTATGCTCAGGGAATGGGTTCCGTGACATATACCGGTAATCCTACTGTAATCAAGGAGGAAATTAAAGGACTGGGTAATGTCAGTAGAAATTAAGCTTATCTCCTTTCAGATTCAGCGTTTCTGATCAAAAGGGATTGATGTCTCAATTCTTCCTTAAAATTATTTTCAATCCTTCTAATTCTCAAAAAGTACCCCGGCTAACTAACCGGGGTTATTTTTTAGACGTATTTTAAGAAATGGACCCATATTTTGACCTAAGAGGTCAAATACTCCATAATTCTAGAAATTTTAATTTGAAAGCCTAAAATTCTCATTAAGACAACTATTCTTTCTATTTTCAGAAAATCATTCTTTAAAATTCTATGGAAATATTCTCCATCATTACTATTCTGACCATACTTTCTGCACTTTTTGCTTACATCAATACCAAATTCCTGAAACTACCTTTTACCATTGGTTTGATGATCATAGCTATGCTATTCACCTTGGTGATCTTAATTCTAGGCTATTTTGAAAGTGCTGTTTTGGAGCAGTCCAAAACCTTAATTCAATCCATAGATTTTAAAACAGTACTGCTCGAAATCATGCTGAGTTTCTTACTCTTTGCCGGAGCTTTGCACACCAAATTAGATGAATTGGCTAAGCAAAGAGGGCCTATTATGCTTTTCGCAACTTTTGGGGTCTTGCTTTCCACCTTTTTGATCGGAACGCTTTTTTATTTCTTAGCTGAATTAATCGCACATCCGATTGCCTACATTTATTGCCTCCTTTTCGGAGCATTGATCTCTCCTACTGATCCCATCGCAGTATTGGGTATCCTCAAAGAAGCGAATGCCCCCAAAAAACTTGAAATCAAAATTGTAGGAGAATCCCTTTTCAATGATGGTGTGGGTGTCGTTGTATTTTTGGTCCTTTTATCTATTGCTCAAAGAGGAATTGCATCTGTTGAGGCTGAGGAAGTTGGTTTACTTTTCTTTGAGGAGGTATTTGGGGGCTTGGCTTTAGGTTTGGTTTTGGGCTGGCTTGCTTTCAAACTGATGAAAAGTATAGACCACTATGAAACCGAGGTATTACTCACCTTGGCATTAGTAATGGGCTTATATGCATTGGCCTCCTATCTGCATTTTTCAGGTCCTCTTGCAGTTGTAGTCGCTGGAATTTTGATTGGAAATAAATCGCCCGAAACTGCCTGGTCATCGGTTACCCAAAACTATGTAGACAAATTCTGGGAGTTGATCGATGTTTTCTTAAATGCTATTCTATTTGTTTTGATCGGACTTGAGTTATTGATCATCACCATTAATACAGAATATATTTTACTAGGGCTTTTAGCCATTCCTATTGCTTTGGTTTCACGTTATTTAGCGCTTTCCGGTCCTATTATATTATTCAGGAAAAAATTGGAATTTATTCCTAAGACTGGTCTTTTGATGACCTGGGGAGGAATCAGAGGTGGGATTTCAATTGCATTGGCCTTATCTTTAGAACCTATCATGGAGCGGGAACTATTCTTGACAGTCACATATGTCATAGTAGTATTCTCTATTATCATCCAAGGATTGAGCATCGGTCCATTAGTTAAAAAAATCCTCAGCAAAACCCCTCAATAATGAGCAATTCAAATTCCCTTTCTCAAAAGGGAAAAGCTGCATCTGAAAATCCAATGCGGATTGACCTGGAAGTCTATTTTGATGCCATGGATAATATCTACCACACCAAGGATAATCCTACGGGTACTTTCCCAATGAATGTTGCAGAAAACCAGCTTTGTTGGGAAATGCTGAAAGAAAAAATGCAGGGGATATCAGGCAAAGAGGAAATTCCTGATTGGGTGACCAGCTATGGAGATTCGTCGGGAGTTTTGAGTTTTAGAGAGGCCATAGCCAGCTATTATTCTGACTTTCTGATGAATCATACTGTGGATCCGGAAACATTGGCCCTTTCTGTTGGAGCCACTTCTGTGATTGAAATGACAGCCTTTTTATTGGCTGATCCGGGAGATACCGCGGTAATTCCAGCCCCAAGCTATCCTGTTTACACTGGAGATATCGGAGTTTTCCCCAGTATCAAGCGTTACGATCTCCAAACTCATTCTGATATTGGAGAATTAAAAGATGGAATTCCTTTGCAGATTTCACAATTAGAAAAAGCTAAAAAAGAAATTGAGGCAAGCGGAAGCAGATTTAAAATGCTCATTTTGACAAGCCCAGATAATCCTACAGGAGGGATTTATTCTAAAGAACAACAGGAAGAAGTTGCCGATTGGTGCATAGCCAATCACATTCATTTGATAGTGAATGAGATATACGGGCTTTCCTTGATCGATACTGAAGACCCAGAAGTTTCAGGTGATTATGGTAAGCATTTGAAGTTTTATTCTTTCGGCAACCTGATGAACAAAAAAAAGAGTGCATACCTACACCATTGGTATTCTTTTTCCAAGGATTTAGGGATCTCAGGATTTCGTATTGGTGTAGTTCACACCTATAATGAGGATTTCATTCAAGCTTATAAAAACGTGGGGCTTTCACATGGGATTTCTAATCATACCCAATGGTTGTTGCAAGAAGTTTTGAATGATAAAGCTTTCATGAACACTTATATTGATTCTTATCAAAAAGCACTGAATCAATCCTACAAAATCGTGAGAAGTACTTTACAAAAATTAGCGTTGAGGTATAGTCCCTCTCATGGAAGCCTTTTTGTCTGGATGGATTTATCAGAGTTTTTACAGAAAAAAACTCAGCAAGGTGAGAATGATCTATGGCTTAAAGTCTATGAAGAGACTAAAATATTACTGACACCGAGCAATGGCTTTGGACATAAGCAAAAAGGCTTATATCGCTTGGTGATCTCTAGTTTTAAACATGACGATTTACGAGTTGCTATGGAGCGATTCTCAAAATTTGTACTTCAGCAAAGAGCAGAAAAATAATAAGTTAAATGTCATTTTCAGAGTAATAAAGTGTTTCAAAAACCCGAATTCAAACTAATATGCAATTCAATTTTTAATTTGAATAAACCTTATTAAGTTTCAGATTATCAATATTTTAAATTCATTTTTTTATTTGATCCTAGGTTATTTTTTCGTACCTTCTACCAAATCAAAGAGAGTAACTGATGATTAAACTAGTGGTAGTATACGGACATCCAAAAAATACTGAAGATTTTGAAAAGTATTACATGGAGACTCATTTGCACCTTGCTAGAAAAATATCTTGTGAAAGACTTGAGACTTGCAAGTTTATAGGTACTCCAGATGGCAAAAAAGCAACCAATTATAGAATGGCTGAATTGTATTTTGGAACCTTGGAAGATTTGCAAACCGCCATGGCTTCTGAGGAAGGTCAAGCAGCAGTTCAGGATATACCAAATTTTGCTACCGGAGGAGTTGAAGTAAGTATTGCAGAGATAAGTTAATTACTTAGCCCGAAATTTTTAAGATTATCAAAAAACTTTTATCAAATTTCAAATGCCACACTTTTTAGGGCTATTTCATCTGTTTATAATTTGCTTTTTAGAGGTTAGATGGATTGCCCAGGATAATAATCTCCCTCCCGATCCGCCGCGGCGGACGGGACAAGTTGTATGAGATTTACTCCTCTTGGGCATTTCATATTTTACCCTCTCAAAAATTCCGCTAATAACCCATGAAAATGATGAACTCCCCTCTCCATTTTGGGCGAAAACCTTCCAGTCTGATAGATTCTTGAATGCATCCCTTTGAAGACTCCTTCAACTACGAACTCATCTTCTCTTTCTACTTTATCCAAGGAAGCCCCTGCTCCAGTGTCTAATTTGCTTTCATCCCAAACATAGGTGATAAAACTGACTTTGGTTCTATTGAGAGCAATGGGTTTGACTACGTTGATTGAACAACCCCATGGATAAAAGTTAAACATCATATTGGGGAATACCCAGAAATAATACGCGCTGATTTGTTTACCGAAGTCTTCATGGTTTTCAGGTAAATCAAAAACATGATCCCCTCCTGAGGAATGTCCTACCTGTAAATTAAGTAACCCATGAATCTCAGTTTCATATTTCCCATAATCCAAGACTTCATTCAAACCGCTGTGAACAAAAGGAATGTGAAAGCCCTCTAAGTAATTGTCACAATAAAGTGCCCAGTGAGCATTGACTAGGTAATCCTTATTTCTGCTTTTATCAAGTTTAAATTCATCCAAAGGAAGAAACCCTACCTTTTTTTCCATCACATTTAAGACAGCCTGAAAATCCATCCCGTGCTCTAAGGCTGTAAATAACCAAGGCCCCCATTTTTTTATTGGAAATGAATGAAGATGATCTTCCTTTCTTGGGAAATCTTCTGCCTCCTTGAATTGGGGCATATGTTGAAATTCTCCCTTGAGATTAAATCTTCTCCCGTGATAAGCACAGGTAATACCTTTTGAACTTCCTGCTTGATGGCAAAGGATGTTTCCTCTATGCGTACACACATTTGAAAGACAATTAATATCCCCTTGATCATTACTCAGCAGCATAGGCTCCTCTAATCCAAACTCCAAAAACTTGAATGGATAAACTTGGGAATCTAAACCCACCAAACTTTGATCTCCTATGAATTGCCAGGTTTTGGCGAAGACCTTTTCAATCAAAGCATCATATACTTCCTGCGAAGTGTAAAAATAGGAAGGCAGAGTTTCGGCCTTGGTGATATCAGGGTCTATATAGAAAGGTTTCAATATTTCTTATTATCTTGATTACTACCCAAATTACTTAATTCCATTCAATTCATTTTTTCTTTTGAAAAAAACTTCGCCTCAACGTCAACTAGGGTTAATTACGGTAATTTCTTTAGTGGCCGGGGGCATGATAGGTTCAGGAATTTTCACGCTTCCAGCTGCTTTAGCCCAATTTGGGGGGATTAGCTTATTGGGTTGGATTATAGCTGCAGTTGGGGCTACTTCCCTAGCAGCCATGATGGGGAAACTCAGCAAAGTCATACCCGAGCAAGGCGGCTCTTATGCCTACACAAAAAGAGCCTTTGGTAAATTTCCCGCATTCATTGTGGCCTGGGGATTTTGGTTGTCGCTCTGGAGCACGAATTCGGCCATAGCACTATCCTTTGCGGGTTATTTTTCAGTCTTTTTTCCCGGGCTTCAAGGTCAACCTTGGTTTACCACCTCGATTGCTTTATTGGTTATTTGGGGCTTATCTATCTTAAATAGCTTGAGTATCCGAGGATCAGGGAATCTTCAAGTTGTCACTACCCTACTTAAAATTATTCCTATCCTGATTATTGCTATTGGGGGTGTTTTTGTATTTGACATCAATCACTTTATTCCTTTAAATATTTCTGAGGTTTCTTCTATTCAAGCCATTACCACAGCCTCTGTACTTTGTTTTTTTGCTTTTATGGGAATAGAGGCTGCCACTATACCGGCAGAAAATATTAAAAACCCAGAGAAAAATATTTCAAAAGGCACACTCATAGGAGTTGGATTGGTCGTTTTTCTGTACTTGTTCAGTTCTATTTCTCTATTTGGAATTCTTCCTCCCTCTGAAGTAGCGCAAAGTACTGCCCCCTTTACCGATGCTGCAAATCAACTATTTGGGACAAACACAGGATTTTTCATAGCCATTGGAGCATGTATATCCACTTTAGGTGCTCTGAACGTTTGGATTTTGGTTCAAGGTCAAATTTCTAACTCCATGGCAAGGGATGGATTATTACCGAAATCTCTGGCATTTATCAACAAATATGGCTCACCCAGTACAGGAATAATTCTCTCAAGTACAGTTATTTCAGTTCTGCTTTTATTCAACTCCAGCAAGGGCTTTGGAGACTTATATTCTTTTATGGTATTATTGACTTCAGCTACTTCCCTACTCTTTTACATTGCAGCAGCATTTTCATTTCTCAAATTTTCAATAAAATCAGAATTAGGTTTTAAGCCTTCATTTAGTAATATCAGTCTTTCCTTTATTGGTTTGGGGTTCGGGATTTGGATCTTATTAGGTTCAGGAAAAGAAGCCTTGATTTGGGGTGGAATTGGGGTTTTACTAGGTATTCTTATTTATCTTTTCAACAGAAAAAATGACAGATGAAATCGAGCATGAGGAAAAATCTCAAACAACTTGTCCCGTCCGCCGCGGCGGATCGGGAGGGGGATGATTATCCTTGGCATTCTATCTGACCTCTAAAAACAAATTAAATGGATCCCCGCTTTATTTCCAGTATTGACAAAAATACGGCTTATTGTTTGCTGAAAGGATCAGAATCACGAAAGCTTCGGTCTTCGGTCATCGGTCTTCAAATCGCTCAAACAAAGAAAATATGGTAAATAGCAAGATTGCCGAAAATCAGATAATAAATAAATTGTTTATCTAATATGATTCATCAAATAGAAAATTCAGAATTAGCAATTAAAGTCAACGCAATTGGCATGGAGCTAACCTCCATTATTTCCAAGTCAACTGGAATCGAACACCTATGGCAAGGAGATCCAAGTTTTTGGAATGGTCAAGCTCCCATTCTATTTCCGATAATAGGCGCATTAAAGGATGGAAAAACTGAATATGATGGAAAATTCTACAAGATTCCAAAACACGGAATAGTAAGAAATTCGAGCAAGCCAGTTTTATTGGATCAAACTGCTGAATCACTCACATTTTCAATGCAGTGGGATGATGAGACTCTTCTTGCATATCCATTTAAATTTGAATTAAAAATAATCTTTTCACTCAAAAGAAGAACTTTGGAGGTCCTACACGAGGTAACGAATCATGGCTCTGAAACCATGTATTTTTCATTAGGAGGACATCCTGCGTTCAACTGTCCGATTCATAAAGGGGAAGTGTATGAGGATTATTTCATAAAATTTGAAGAGAAAGAAACCGATTCAACTTGGCCAGTGCTGGAAAATGGTCTGATTGGTAATGAGCCGCTTCCTATGTTGAAGGCTACTGATAAGTTACAATTGCACGATAACCTGTTCGATAAGGATGCTTTGATATTTAAAAATCTAAAGTCAAGAGAAGTCAGCTTAGTATCAGAGAAAAACGGTCCTGTCCTGAGTATGAGCTTTCAGGATTTTGACTATTTGGGAATATGGGCTAAGCCCAAAGCTCCATATGTGTGCATAGAACCATGGTTGGGTATTGCTGATTCAATTGATTCGGATGGAAAATTGATTCATAAAGAAGGCATCATTCTGCTGGAATCAAACAAGAAAACCCAAAAAAGCTACACTATAACTATTCATTAAATCGAGGAAGGAAGGTCATTCACGATGGTTTCCACCATTGTAATAAAACCTCGGTAAGTAAATGGCTTGTGAAAGTAAAAGGAAACAGATTGATATGCCAATGCTTGATTTCTTTCAGAAAGGCTGAGTTCCTCCGAGAGCGCAACGATTTGAAAAGTGGACTTTAACTGGTAATTAAGTCCATCAAACTTTTTCAAGAATTCCCAACCTATTCCATTTTGAGCATTTAAATCGAGTAGAATCAAATTTTCCCCATCATTTCCTGAATTATCGATTGATTTTGGATTTTCTTTTAAAAAATCATCTCCATTTGTGAAGTAAAAAATAGGGGTATTGACACCGATTTTATCTGTGAATTTTTTTATGGCTGAATGAAAAGCAGTGTCAGGATCTACAATGTAAATCGCATTAAATTCCATGAAAGTATTATTAAAATCAGGCTCTCAAAATTTAGAAAAAAAATAAGGGATTTGGAATACATTTAAATGCGTAACAAACTCATAAAAAGCTATTTAGCATTATTTTTCACGCTATTTTTTAAGACAGAATTTCAGATTTTAAAGTAGTATTTTTGAAGAAAGCCATAATCCTTTTTCTAAAATTTTTATTCTCTTTATTTTATCAAAGAATAACAAAATAATAACCTTGAATAATTACAGTTTTTTGGAATTAAAACTCATCTTTAAAGACAATTTTAAAATTCATTCTATGCAAAAAAAATTACTACGATTAGCGGGGATTTTTCTACTGCTTTTTACGGGCTTCCGACTGCAGGCTCAAGAAGTTTTTATCAACGAAATTCATTATGATAATGTGGGAACAGATGTAGGTGAGGCCATAGAAATAGCTGGACCTGCTGGTACTGACTTGACAGGATGGTCAGTGGTTTTATACAATGGGGCGAATGGTGCATCCTACAATACCCGAGCTCTTTCAGGTACAATCACTGATTCTGGAAATGGCTTTGGATTTGTAACCCTAACTTATCCAACCAATGGAATTCAAAATGGATCTCCAGATGGAGTTGCCTTGGTTAATAACGGAGTGGTTGTTCAGTTTCTCAGTTATGAAGGAACTTTCCTCGCTGTTGGTGGTCCTGCTGACGGCCTAACCAGCACCAATATTGGAGTTGAAGAAACATCCTCTACCCCAATAGGATTTTCTTTACAATTAGGGGGTACAGGCAGTACTTACACAGATTTTACTTGGCAAACCGAAAGCGCTGAAACATTTGGTTCAATTAATACAAATCAGACCTTTTCTTCAGAAGTTGTGCTGTTTGTAAATGAATTACACTATGACAATGTAGGTAACGATGTGGGTGAAGGCATTGAAGTAGCGGGCTCAGCTGGTCTAGACCTAGAAGGGTATAAATTGATTCTTTATAATGGAAATGGTGGAGCTGTTTATGGCACTGTGAATCTTACTGGAGTGCTTTCTGACCAGGACAACGGCTTTGGAACTAAATTTTTTGCTATCAATGGATTGCAAAATGGTGCTCCTGATGGATTCGCTTTGGTGAATCCTTCTAATGAAGTGATTCAGTTTTTAAGTTATGAGGGAGTTTTCACAGCAGTTGGTGGTCCAGCAGATGGCTTACTAAGCGAGGATATAGGCGTCGTTCAAATTTCATCTACTCCTGTTGGTACTTCTTTACAGCTACAAGGTACTGGAACCAAATACTCAGACTTTACATGGTCTTCCACCTCAATTACCAATACCTATAATCAAGTCAATTCCGGACAGAGTTTTGGAGGTGTAATCGTAGACCCAGAAGCAGTTTTAATTTCCATCGCAGAGGCAAGAAATAAAGGGATTGGTTCAGAAGTGTTAGTACAAGGCGTATTGACTGTTAGTGATCAATTGGGTGGACCTGCATTCATACAAGATGCTACTGGTGGAATCCCTGTTTTTGACTCCCAAGTTCATGGGCTTGGCAATTATCAAATTGGAGACGAAATCAGGATTCTAGGATCTATTGGAGCCTTCAACCAACAAATTCAAATTGTCAATATTTCTGAATTAGAACTTATAAGTTCTGGAAATGAAGTTGTGCCTACAGCACTTTCCATCAGCCAGATTAATTCAGGAGTAGAAGGACAATTGATTAGCATTCCAAATGCTGCCTTTGCTATTTCCAAAGGTCTCCTTTTCCCAGAAAGTAATTATACCATCACAGATGGTAGTGGAAGTCTTGAATTGAGAATCGATGGTGATGTCAGCAGTTTGGTTGGAAGAGTAATACCAACTGAGGCGCAAACCATCACGGGAGTGTTAGGAAGCTTCAGAGGAAGTCTCCAATTACTTCCTAGATTTATAGAGGACTTACCGGGTACAAGGCCATACGAAGCAGCCGGCTCCGATATTCCAAATGCAGAGACCTTAGATGTGATGACTTGGAATATGGAGTTCTTTGGTGCCACAATTGCGAACTTTGGTCCAAGCAATGTAAGCTTGCAAGCAGAAAACGCTATAAAAGTGCTACAAGCTACTTTGCCGGATGTAATCGCAGTACAAGAAGTTTCAGATGAAGATTTATTGGCTTTCGTGGTTTCACAGCTACCTGGATATGAAGTGATTTGTTCGGATAGATTCTCAAGATCTTTTGAGGCTCCCGATCCTACTTTCCCACCACAAAAGCTATGTTTAATCTATAATACGGCTGTATTAGAAATCCAGTCTTCTAAAGTTCTATTCGAACAGATTTATGATGAAGCTAGATTGGGATTGAATAACCTTTTGGATGAGTATCCAACAGGAACTCCATCTTCATTCTGGTCAAGTGGCAGATTGCCTTGGTTGGTGGAAGCTGTTGCAGATATCAACGGAGTCAAAGAGCGAATCAACTTTATCAACATTCACGCAAAATCTGGTTCAAGCAGAGATGATTTAGCTAGAAAGCGATTTGATAACCTTGCATTGAAGGATACTTTGGATGCATTTTATTCAGATGCCAATATCATCCTATTAGGGGATTACAATGATGATTTGGATATTTCCATTGGCGGAGGTCCTAGCACCTATGAAGTTATTATCAGCGATCCTGATTTCAACGGGGTAACCCTTTCCTTGAGCGAAGCAGGTTTGAGATCCTTTATCTTTAATGATAATGTCATTGATCACATCACAATTTCCAATGAGCTTTATGACAATTATTTAGAGGGATCAGAGCAGTTGTTTATTCCTTTCAATCTTGTTGCTAATTATGCCAATACTACTTCCGACCATTTACCTGTATCTGTCAGGTTTATTGCAGGTGAAGCCATTAGCTCAGATGCAGGAGAGGGAGCAATTGTTTATTTGGGTTATGAACCTTTAGCTTCCACCACACTTAAAGCCGCTGGTGCAAGTGGTGGCAGTGGCAATTACACCTATTCTTGGAGTAATGGTCAAACGGGACAAGAAATAACTGTTTCACCAACCGAAACCACTACTTACACACTTACTGTGAGAGATGATGCAGGGAATATCTTCCAAGACGAAGTCACTGTTTGCGTTGTCGATGTAAGATGCGGATCCAAGAATGATAAAGTATTGGTTTGCACTTCCAATGGCAATTCTGGAAAAACTCAAACTATTTGTGTGGCACCTGAAGCTGTTCCGGCCTTCTTGAGAAAAGGAGCAACTCTTGGAGATTGCGGTTTGATTCCTTGTGAAAGCAATTCTGAATCTATTAGCAAAGAGACTAGTTTCAAAAACGCAAAGATTCAAAAGGCTTATCCAAACCCATTAGAAGAAGAAGTAAACATTACTTTGGATTCTAACTTGGATATCGAAGTTGCTTACATCCTATTTGATGAAAAAGGTGAGTTGGTTCAAAGCGGAACTTCAAGCTTTAATTCTGGTAAGCTCCAGCTGATCATAGGTTCTAAACAATTGAAGAAAGGATTCTATTATCTTCATTTGAATCATGGTCAGGAGACTAAAATGATTCGATTGATGAAAAAGTAATTTGATTCAAAATACATTATGCCTGGTCCCAATTAGACCAGGCTTTTTTTTGAATTCACATTTTGAGGATTAAAGCCCCGAAGACTTTTTTACCCATGTATTTATTGGTAAATTATGAATACTATAAAAAACTGATCTATTGATATTTAAGATTGGTTATTAGCATAATTTTCAACATTAAACCCCAATAACATGGCACTAGTGAAAGTAATTGAAGTAATAGCTTCATCAGAAAAAGGAATTGAATCTGCAATAGAAAATGCTGTTGCAGAGGTTTCTAAAACAGTCCGGAATATTGATTCTGTATGGCTGAAAGACACCAAGGTTCATGTAAAAGATGGCAAAGTCATTTCTTACGGAGTAATCTGTAAAGTATCCTTCAGAGTCGATTAAATAATCAAAAAAAATAGGCGCAGCCAAACACTGCGCCTTTTCATTTTCCCAATCGCCAATTATTGAGTCAAATTCCAATCTCAACTTTTAAATTAAAACTTTTTCCTCAACTGTTTGAAGTTCGCCTTCCCACTTACTGACAGCTGCTGTAGCTAACCCATTTCCCAGTACATTGGTAGCACTCCGGAACATATCACAGAAGTGATCTATTGGCAATATTAAAGCTATTCCCTCTACAGGAATTCCAAACATTCCGCAGGTAGCCGCCACTACCACCAAGCTTGCTCTTGGGACGCCTGCTACGCCTTTACTGCTCAGCATAAGGACCAACAACATGGTGAGTTGAGTACCCAAATCCAATTCGATTCCATAAACCTGTGCAATAAAAATACTGGCGAAAGTCATATACATCATACTTCCATCCAAATTGAAAGAATACCCCAATGGCAAAGTGAAAGACACGATTCTGTCATTACAACCAAATTTTTTTAAATCCTCTGTGAGCTTCGGGAAAACAGCTTCTGAACTAGTTGTACTGAAAGCAATCACCATGGAACCAAATAGTCCTCTTATGAGCTCAGGCAATCTTTTTCCAATAACCAAATAGCCTACCAAGAGCAAGACCATCCATAGAACCAAGATACCAGCAATAAAAGCCCCGAAATACTTGGCATAGGTAAGCAAAATATCCAAGCCTCTCGTGGCAATCACGGCAGAAATAGCACCAAACACGCCTAAAGGAGCGGTCATCATCACGTAGCCTACCATTTTCAAAACAACATGAGCTACTATTTCTAAAGCATTGATCAAAGGCAAAGCTGTAGGACCTAATCCGGCCAAAGCAATTCCAAAGAATATGGAAAACACGACCAATTGAAGAATCTCATTGGTGGCCATGGCTTCAAAAACACTTTTGGGAACTATATGCTCCACAAAATTTAAAAGCGAAAACTGCTTTGTCTTTGCTGTCACATCAGCTACTCCAGCAGCATCTTCAGTACTCAGATTCATTCCCATTCCTGGCTCATAAAAATTGACCATCACTAAGCCAATTAATAAGGAAACTAATGAGGCAGAAAAGAACCAAATCATCGCCTTACCTCCTATCCTACTGACAGTCCTCACATTTCCCAACTTGGCTATACCTACTACCAGGGTACAGAAAACTAAAGGAGCGATGATCATCTGGACCAGACGGATGAAGATGGTGGCCAACAGTTTGATGTTACCACTATAGGCACTGATTAATTCAGGATCTTCACTTTTGAAAATTGAAAATCCAACGATCATTCCGAGCACCATAGCCCCAATAATCGAATAAGTAAGAAGGTTTTTTTTCATGAAAGATTGGGGCAATTGTCTATTCAAATCGCAAATGAAAGCAAATAATTTGATGCTTTTTCATGCCCCACTCTAAACCAAGAAAAATATTTTTTAAAACCTTTAATCAAGAATATAAACTCCTGATACAAAGATATTTAATAACCCAAAGCCTTTAAATTATCAATAGGAATAATTCAAATAAATTTAAACATTACAGAGTGAGTTTGAAGATTTCCAAATTACCTTTTCATCGGAAATAGCACTCATTGGAAATCTACTATCACCTACTCTACCCAGTTCATTTCCCTCGCAATCATAAATTGGGGAAACAGAATTGCAGTTTGAGCAGCAATTCTTTAAAATAAAAATTTCTTGATTAGCCGATTTTGCTTGTGTGAAGTATTGGAATGCCGCAAAATCTGAACCCTCTAACTCACGTATTTGCTCATTCAACCAGTCTAAGTCTTCGACTGGGTCTGCAACACCACAAACCAATACCGGCAATTCATTTTTTTGACAAGAGAAAAATATCATTCCTAAAAGGAAGATCATGGTTACATGTTTCATGAATTAAAGATTAAAGTTGATTTGTTTTTCTTGTTACGTACAATATGTATCAGTTGATACAGGTTTTTTTGTAAATCATTTAGATTGTACGATTTTTTCTCAGGTTTTTGAATACATTTAATGCTTATAATGCAATACATTCGACGCATTATTCAATTATAGGAATGTTTAAGTTAAGCGAAATCATATTTGTAGACGACGATGCGATCGTTAGAATGCTCGGAAAGAGGATCTTAGCCAGTATTAAATTTGAAAGAGAAATCACTCAATTTGAAAACGGCCAGACCGCAATCCAAGAGATTCAAAAGCGGGTTACTCAAAATTCAATCGAACAGAGCGAGAAACCTACTTTGATATTACTTGATATAAATATGCCTATCATGGACGGATGGGATTTTTTGGATGAATTTTCTGCACTACCCGAAAGCATCCAAAATCAGTTTTACATTTCCATTATCACCAGCTCTATAGACCGTTCTGACAAGGAAAAAGCCTTTTCGTACCCTATCGTAAAAGATTACATACAAAAACCCATGTCAGTAAACCTCTTTATGGATTTTTTAAAGAAACATGAGTTTGTGAATGAAGAATAATCACCGAGCATAAGTCTCTTTTATAATAATTGTTTGCTTTTTCTGGAGAATGGATGAATTTTAGGGCTAATGAATTCACCCGAGATTCTTGATGCCATTCGATTAAATTTTTCCCCCAAGGATTTACTCGCCTTAAATCTTGCATTAGCCTTGATTATGTATGGAGTAGCTTTGGATTTAAGGTTTGAAGACTTCAAGTACCTATTAAAGAATCCCAAGCCATTTTTCCTGGGAGTTCTTTCGCAATTTCTTCTGCTTCCTTTCATGACATGGCTACTAATCTTGGCAATACAGCCTCCTCCCAGTGTGGCCTTGGGTATGTTTCTAGTTGCAGCCTGTCCTGGTGGAAATGTGTCTAATTTCCTAAGCAGTTTGGCAAAGGGAAATACAGCCTTATCTGTAAGTTTAACTGGTTTCTCAACTCTAGCCTCAATTCTGATCACACCTCTGAATTTTTCGCTATGGGCAGGTTTTTACAAACCAACCTCTACTCTTTTAAAAGCAATTAGCTTAGATGTCACTGATGTTTTTATCACTATTTCATTGATTCTAGGTCTCCCTCTTGTTTTAGGGATTCTCACTCGTAGCTACTTCCCTGAGTTTGCTAGAAAAGCTGAAAAAATTCTCAAGCCTTTAAGTATTGTAATATTTGGAGCTTTTATCGTGTTGGCTTTTGCTGGAAATTTTGAAATATTCCTTCAATATATTTCAATCATCTTCCTTTGGGTTTTTGCCCATAATTTGCTTGCCTTGACTACAGGATTCTTTACAGCAAAATTGGGGAAACTTCCTTTGCCCGATGTCAAAACACTAACCATCGAAACAGGAATTCAAAATTCTGGCTTGGGGCTAGTTTTAATTTTTACGTACTTTGAAGGCCTTGGAGGAATGGCTATCATCACGGCCTTGTGGGGAATTTGGCATTTGATTTCAGGAATGCTTGTTGCCAGTTTATGGAAATCTAGAAAATGAAAGATCTTTTTAATGCGATTTTAAGGTTATTGGTAAAAATCGCCCTACGCCTATACTTCAATAAAATTAGAGTTTCAGGTAAGGAGCACATCCCTAAAAATAGACCAGTGATCCTAGTTGCTAATCACCAAAATGCACTCATAGATCCACTTTTATTAGCTACCCATACCAATTTAAAGCCTTGGTTTTTGACTAGGGCTGCCGTGTTTAAAAATCCCATAGTATCCAAAATCCTTCACTATATCAGAATGCTACCTGTATATAGAGTCAGAGATGGTTTTTCTACTATTCAGCAAAATCAACAAACTTTTGAGGCCACTTTTGAAGTGTTGAAAAAGAATGGTACTGTAGTGATCTTCGCCGAAGGTAGCCATAGCATTGTCCGAAATGTCAGAACTTTGAGTAAGGGCTTTACCCGTATGGCTTTTGGTCTCAAAGAAAAATATCCTCAATTAGAGCCATTGATTTTGCCTGTTGCACTGGAGTTTAGTGCTCATAAAAAATCAGGAAGTTTGGTCAGAATCGATTTTGGAAAGCCGATACCTGTGGATATGCCTTCTTCCAAATCAGGTTTACTTACCAAAAAAGTGCAAGAAACTCTACAATCCATGGTGGTAGAAATACCTGACGAAATATATGATGAGAATTTACAAAAGATCCTTGACGCAGGAGTAGATGTCACTTCCAAAAATGCCGTGAATGAGTTTTTGGATAATGGGAAAATCATCGAGTCCGTAGACAGCCCCTCGCCTATCAAAAATAAACTGATGAAAGTATTCCATTTTCCACTCTATTGGATTTGGCTTTCTATCAGTCCTAAAATTGAAGATCGGGTTTTTGAATCTACTTTTAAGTTTTTGATCGGTTTCTTTTTAGCACCTATTTATTACCTTTTGCTTCTTATTCTTGCATTGGAGAGCCCTTTGGGAAGCTGGGCCCTTTCCTTTCTGATCATGGCCTGGATAAGTCTCCTATGGAACAAGAATCCGCAAGAATAAGTTGAAATGATACCAAATAGTATTTGGAGGAATCATTAACTTTGAGCAACTCTTTGTAAAACCCAAACATAACTTATCATGAGTGAAGACTTCTTGCCCATTAATGGGACTGATTATGTCGAATTATATGTAGGCAATGCCAAGCAAGCTGCTTTATTTTATCAATATGCTTTTGGCTTCGAATTAATAGCTTATTCTGGTCCGGAAACTGGCTACAGAGATAGAGCTTCCTATGTATTGAAGCAGGGAAAAATCAGACTGGTTTTAACTTCTCCTCTTAAATCTGACCATTACATTGCTGAGCACATCAAAAAGCATGGTGATGGAGTTAAAGTGTTAGCCTTGTGGGTGGATGATGCAGAGAAAGCCTGGTACGAAACAACCTCCAGAGGTGCTGTTTCCGCTGATGAGCCGAGAACTTTTACAGACGAGCATGGCGAAGTAAAAGTAGCCTCAATAAAAACTTATGGGGATACTGTTCACACTTTCGTAGAGCGAAAAAATTACAAAGGCATCTTCATGCCAGGCTTTATTCCGAGGAATAGCACCTATCAATCTGAATCCATAGGCCTACTTCATATTGACCACTGTGTGGGAAACGTGGAATTGGGAGAAATGAACCATTGGGTAGAATTCTATGAAAATGTAATGGGCTTTAAACTCTTGGTTACATTTGATGATAAAGACATTTCTACAGAGTATTCAGCTTTGATGTCGAAAGTGGTTTCCAATGGAAATGGCTATATCAAGTTTCCAATCAACGAACCAGCCGAGGGAAAGAAAAAGTCCCAAATTGAAGAGTATCTGGATTTCTACAATGGACCGGGTGTACAGCATATGGCTATTGCTACCGATGATATTATTCACACAGTAGGTGAATTGAGAAAAAGAGGAGTTGAATTCTTGGAGGTTCCGGCAACCTACTACGATGACTTATTAGATAGAGTTGGAGCTATTGATGAAGATATCAAACCCTTGAAAAAACTCAATATTTTGGTAGACAGAGACGATGAAGGATATTTACTTCAAATCTTCACCAAACCACTTCAAGATAGACCGACTCTTTTCATAGAAATTATCCAAAGAAAAGGAGCAACTTCTTTCGGAAAAGGTAATTTCAAAGCTTTGTTTGAAGCAATAGAACGAGAGCAAGAACTAAGAGGAAATCTTTAAAAAAAAGCCAGCTAAAATGCTGGCTTTTTTTATCGATACAGTTCACTATGTAATTTCTTTAGAGCATTCAGGTCAAATTTGAATACCTGTCTATCATAGGTCATTAACCCATTTACTTCTACTTCAACGTCTGTTGTTTGGGTATAAATCGCTGCAGCTAATCCTTTTGGAATAACTTCTTTAAGATCCTCCATCAAAAGACTATATCGGGCAAAAAGCTCTGCCTGATCAGAAAAACTCTGATAGCCCCAATTATCCCGATTTTGCCAAGTGTGACCATCAAGCGGCAATCCCAAACCTCCAAATTCCCCCAGAACCAATATATTTTTCTCACCAAATAAAGCTGGATCTGGCATAACAGGATCTGGGTAATTGTGTAAGTCCAGAATATCTCCCAGCAAGTCGGCCTCCTTAGGATTCTCCCATTCAAAATTCCCCCCACTGGCAGAATTTATCAAGCGGGTTGGATCCAATTTTCTGGTTAATTCTACGATTTCAGCGGTTTTAAACTGTCCCCATGCTTCATTGAAAGGAACCCAAACCACAATAGAAGGGAAGAATTTAAACTCTTGAATGATTTCAGCCCATTCAGTCTTAAAAATTGATTCAGACTCCTCATTTCTTTCTTTGAAAGTACCTTCCCTAATCACTCCAGGTCTTATTTCCCATTTATTTCCCATGTCTCCAGATGGCATATCCTGCCAAACTAGCATTCCTAATTTGTCGGCATGGTAATACCATCTGGCAGGCTCCACCTTCACATGTTTTCTAATCATGTTAAAGCCCATTTCCTTGGTTTTCTCTATATCGAAAGCTAAAGCCTCATCGGTTGGCGCGGTGTACAAACCATCCGGCCACCAGCCTTGGTCTAAAGGTCCATATTGAAATAAGGGCTCACCATTTAAGAAAATTCGCTGATGCCCATCTTGAGCTTTAGCCATTTTGACCTCTCTAAAAGCGGAATATGAACTGACTTCATCAATGACCTTGCTCCCATCAAGTAATTTGATTTTAACGTCATACAGGTGTGGTTGCTCAGGAGACCATAGAATTGGGTTTTCCAATTTTAGTTGGATAGGTTCACCAACAGTATTGGATCCAGAGGCAATTAGCACACCTTGATTGGTCAATTGAATTTCAACTTTCTGCCCGGGTTTAGATTCATTTACGCTAGTATGAAAAAATTGAGTTTTTTGCTCCAAATTAGAAACAGAGTAAGTACCGGAGATATACGATTTAGGAACGGACTCTAACCATACGGTTTGCCAAATTCCAGTGACCGGTGTATACCAAATTCCTCTTGGGTCTTTAACTTGCTTTCCTCTTGGCTGTGGACCGGAATCACTTGGATCCCACACTCTAACTCTGATTTGCTGTTTTTTTCCTGGCTCCAAATGATCTGTAATGTCATAGGAAAATGAGTCAAATCCTCCTCTATGTATTCCGAGCGATTTGCCATTTACCCAAACTTCTGACTCCCAGTCAACAGCTCCAAAATGAAGCAGTATCCTTTTCTTATTGGGTTTAAGAGCCAATTCGAAATCTTTTTGATACCAAATTTCATTATCTGGGCCAACGGGCTGCTGCACTCCAGACAAGTAAGATTCTACAGGAAAAGGCACTGTGATTTTTCCAGCAAACCCAATCTCCGGCAAACTTCCTTTTGGAAGAATGCTATAATCCCAAGGTCCATTAAGATTTTGCCATTCTGAACGGACTAATTGAGGCCTTGGATAATCCTGTAAGGGTGCCTCGGAACTCACTTGATCCGTCCAGGGAGTCTTTAAAAAATTAGCCTGTCCAAAGGCATATGTATAACTAAACAATAAAATTAAAAAAAGACTTGAGCGCATAGGTGGATTGTTTAATGAAAATCAAACCATAATATCATAGGTCCAATTTTTCTATCGGTATTTGTTTTTAAAATTTCAGAATCTTTACCTGGAGCACTCAAAATATTTTCTTTTACCGGCTCTCTTTTTCCTATTGAGAGAAAGCTGATATCAGATTGCCAACCTATTGGATCATCTTTAGAAACTGGCCCCATATTGAGTGCGATACTTGGGTTTTCCGATTTGATCTCCACCCCTACATACTCAAAAGCCAATTTCACTTTATGGAATTCGGGAAGTTCTAAAATATTTTTTCCGTCCATAGCTGCATCTTTAGCTTCACTTTCTAGCAAAAAGCTTCCGCTAGAATTTTTCGAGTTTAGCCAGCTTACCTCTTTCAATTGAGAAACTTGGTAATCAAAGCTAAGCCCGATAAGATCTTGAGTTTGGTCTATATATCCATTGGCTTCCAATTTCAATTGACCATTGGAATGAATAGTCCAAGTTAAAGTGACTGGCCCCGGTTTATAATTGGATTGGATTTGTATACTACCATTTGAATTTCTTTTCCAGGTGAAATTTTGATAGGTACTACTGACACCTTCGATTTTTGGTACTTGAGCAAAGCTGAGCACATTCATACCCACTTTGACTTTTTCCAAATTCCCATTCGCTTTTCCGAAGACAAATATTTTTTCTCCTACACGAATCTGAAGATCCACTGTTGACTCCCTAACAACAATAGTTTCTTCTTCTTTTAAATCCTTTGCAGTAAAAGAAGCAAACATGATTAAGAATAAAAGGAAATAAAGTTTTGAGGCTTTTGCCATTAGGTAATTCATTTGGGTGAAGCTATTTCAGACTCTAAATTAAACTTTATCTATCCATTTAAAAATTAGGAGGCCTTTTTCATTCTTATAAACAGGCTATGTTTCGATCAATTTCAAAAATTGAATGGCATTTTTTCACATTTTCCATATCTTAGAATCAAGCTATAATTTTTACAAAAAAATGACTTCTATAGACCCTTCAATCTTAGTGCGGGCACAGGCATGGCTCGATGGTAACATAGACCAGAAATCAAAAGATGCTATTAAAAAGCTTCAGGCAGAGAATCCAACTGAACTTATTGACTCTTTTTACCAGGACCTAGAGTTTGGTACAGGAGGACTTCGGGGATTAATGGGAGTTGGAACCAACCGAATGAATGTCTACACCGTTGGGATGGCTACCCAAGGCTTGGCTAATTATTTATTGAAATGCTTTCCCAATGAAGAAATAGCTGTTGCGATCACCCATGACAGCAGAATCAATAATACTCTTTTTGCTAAAACCACTGCCGACGTTTTAACAGCGAATGGTATTAAGGTGTATTACTTCCGGGAAATGCGGCCAACACCAATGCTTTCTTTCGCTGTGAGACATTTTTCATGCAAAAGCGGTGTGATGATTACGGCTTCTCATAATCCAAAGGAATACAATGGCTACAAAGCGTATTGGGAAGATGGAGCACAAGTCGTAGCACCTCATGATAAAAATATCATCAAGGAAGTGAAGAAAATCACCTCTTTTGATTTGGTAAACTGGGATAAGAATGATGATCTATTTGAATACATAGAAGAGGATTTTGATCAGATTTATCTGGATAAAGTCAAAGGATTGAGTTTATCTCCAAAAGCAATTCAAGCCCAGAAGGATTTATCTATCGTGTTTTCTCCTATTCATGGAGCTTCAGGAAAAATGGTGCCAGCTGCTTTAAAAACCTTTGGATTCACGAATGTACACATAGTCAAAGAGCAAGCTGAGCCAGATGGGACTTTCCCAACTGTAATCTATCCTAACCCTGAGGAAGCTGAAGCTTTGACAATGTCTGTGGAGTTAGGAAAGAAGGTCAATGCTGATCTGATTTTGGCATGTGATCCTGACGGAGATAGATATGCGGCTGTAGTACCTAATGAAAAAGGCGAGTTTGAATTGCTCAATGGTAATCAAACTGGCACCCTACTTACCTACTATCTCCTCAGCAAATGGAAAGAGGCTGGAAAGCTGGATGGAAATCAATTTATGGTGAATACCATTGTGACCACAGAGCTTATCAACCGCTTAGCAGAGGGCTTCGGAGTGAAATGCTTTAATGTTTTAACAGGTTTTAAAAACATTGCTGCTATTATCCGTGAATTGGAAGGAAAAGAAACCTTCGTTGGAGGTGGAGAAGAGTCCTATGGCTATTTGGTAGGAGACTTCGTGAGAGATAAAGATGGAGTAAGTGCCTGTGCGATGGTTGCTGAAGCGATTGCCTATTACAAAACTCAAGGAAAATCAGTATTTGATGTTCTTGCAGAAGTTTACCAGCAATTCGAATTCTATAAAGAAGCCTTGATTTCTGTAACCAAAAAGGGAAAAGATGGAGCGGAACAAATCCAGGCTTTGATGATGGATTTCAGACTAAATCCTCCAAAGGAAATGAATGGAGTGTCCGTAGAAAAAATCATCGATGTGAAGGAAGGTGTGATTAAACATGTCAAATCCGGTAAGACCGAAAAGTTGGATATGGATTCCTCCAATGTAATGCAGTTTTACCTGGAAGACGGAAGTAAGATATCAGCTAGGCCTTCAGGGACTGAGCCCAAAATCAAATATTACTTCTCTGTTCATGCACCACTGGCATCCACATCAGATTACCGAAAGGTAGAGTCTCAGTTAGAAGATAAACTGGAAGGATTAAAGCGCTATTTTTCTTAATAAGTCACATTGATTATAAAAAAGAGACTGTCTCATAAATAGCTCTAATGTCAGCCTGAGCGCCTGCCTGTCGCAGGCAGGGAGTCGAAGGCCATTCCTATCGTTGTGGCCTACATTTCGACTTCGCTCAATGTGACATATTGCACTTTTTAGACAACCTCTTTTTTATATCCTTTGCCAAAGGACATCCGTGAAGTAATTTTCAGAATCAGTAAAAAAGTCCACAACTTTAAATCCACAGTCTGAAGCCAATTGACTGATTTCGGACTCACTGAATTTCCTGCTTATTTCAGTGAAAATAGGTTCAAAAGCCTCAAAGCGAATGAGTTTATTGGCAGCACCAATAGTTACCAATTGTTCTTTTTGGGAAATCAAATAACTTCTGCATTCCCCTGTAAGTGGATCATACATTGGCCAATGTGTAAACTGCTCCAAATCGAAATTGGCATCCAACTCTCTATTAATTCTTGTAAGTAGATTGAGGTTAAAATCTCTAGTAACGCCCTGCTTATCATTGTAGGCCTGAAGAATAATGGATGGATCTTTCTTTAAATCCACTCCCAATAAAAGCCAATCATGCGTTTGAGTACCTTGAGCTACATGAAGAAGGACATCTTTGGATTCATTCAAAGAGAAATTGCCAATATTAGACCCCAAGAAAAGGATTAGCGTAGGCTTTCCATTTTCCCAAACTCTTTCCTTCATCGCATTTCTATAGGTACTTTGAATGGGATGAACATCTATTTCAGGTAATTCACTCTCCAAATTATTCTTTAATTCCTGTAAAACTGAACCGGAAATATCCACAGGGAAATACGTAAAGTTGATTTCAGGCTTTGATCGTAGGTATCTGAGCAGGATTTTGGTTTTCATTCCATCTCCAGCTCCTAGCTCTACCAAGTTGAAGTCCTGTGAGTATCTCAAGATCTTTCCGAAAATGGCAGCGTGTTGGTTTTCAAAAATCTCAAATTCTTTCCTGGTCAAATAATACTCTGAAAGCCCCATGATTTTTTGAAAGAGCTTATCCCCAGCTGCATCATAAAAGTATTTAGAGGACAGTAATTTTGGGTTTTGTGTTAACCCATTGATTACATCCTGAAGAAAAGTTTCAGATGCATTTTTAATTTCATTCATAAGCTTTAAAATGATTTGGCTAGGCGAATGCCCATAAACTGCCATCTGTATTTAGGGTGAAAAAAGTTTCTATATGTCGGTCTTGAATGCCCTTCAGGAGTAGCTACGGATGCACCTTTTAAAACCATTTGATTAACCATAAATTTACCATTATACTCTCCTAAGGCCCCTGGGGCTATGGTAAATCCCGGATAAGGCAGGTAGGCAGAGTTGGTCCACTCCCATCTATTTCCCCAATTGAATTTTTCCTGAGCAGCTTCCCATTCAAATTCAGTAGGCAAACGCATGCCTTTCCAACTGGCAAAAGCTGATGCCTCATAAAAGCTTATATGAGATAGACTTGCTTTTGGATCAAGAAACTTCCTCCCGTTTAAAGTATAATAGGTCCAGGTATTATTTTGTTTTTCCCAATATAAGGGAGCTTCAATTTTATTTTCCTTCACCCAAGCCCAACCTTCATCATGCCAATACTTGGGTTCAGAATAAGCTCCAGATTTTATAAACTCCAAATATTCTCCATTAGTCACCAATGCAGATGAGATAGCGTAAGGATGTAGATAAACTTTATGTCTGCCCAACTCATTGTCAAAACAGAAAGAATCACCTTCATAACCTATTTCGTAAATTCCTTCATCCATCTCAATCCACTGAGATTTCTCTTCATGCGGATATTCATCAATATCCATGACTATAGGATCCAAAGGATTAAACCAAAAGCTGTATTTCAAATCAGTCAGCAATAGCTCCTGATGCTGCTGCTCATGATTCAATCCAAGAATAATCAATTCATTGATCTCGGGATTATCTTTTCGAATCAATCCTTCCATGGCTTGATCCACATATTTCCTGTATTCTTTCACTTCTTCTACAGATGGTCTCGTGATCAAGCCACGCTGATTTCTGGCAGTCCTCTGCCCCATCGCATTGTAGTAGGAGTTGAATAGGAAGTTAAAATGAGGATGCTTAACCCTGTATTTTTCAGCATATTTCACTAAGATAAATTGCTCAAAAAACCAGGAAGTATGTGCCAAATGCCACTTGGGCGGACTTACTTCTTCCGATGCTTGCAGGCTATAATCCTCAGTAATCAAGTCGGAGCAAAGGTGAATCGAGTGGGTTCGAATCCTCCTGAAATCGTCTAAAAGTCTCATTAAAAACGGGTAGTTATTGGTTTTTCTAATATAAAAAAATACTTAGGCTTTCCCCAAATGAATCAGTGCTTCTCCTACATTAATTACCGGAAGATTATTGATACCTATCACATATCCATTGGAGGGAGCTTTGATTGGAATTTTGATATGTCCATAAGGATCTGAAATCCTAGCGACAACCTGACCTTTTTTCACCTCATCGCCCAAGCGAACAGAGGAGTTGAAAATCCCTGAAGATCTTGCTCTTATCCAGTCACTACTTTGTAAAATAACAGTTTCCTTCTTTTCAGGACCACTTTCCAACATGTCCAAATGAAATAACATCCGCTTGATTCCGGCTACTCCTTCGTCAGTAGATAATTCATCAATTCTCATGGATTCCCCACCTTCAAATACCAGAAGATGCTTTTTGGCTTTAAAAGCAGCTTTTCTGAATGATTTCTCAATCAACTTAGAATTAACCACAAAGTGGGTCCCAAAAGCCATGGCTAATTCAATCGCCTTTTTGTCCTGAAAATCGACCCTGATTTGTGGGTGATTGGTCAGCATTCTACCTCCTGTATGAAAATCAATTCCATAATCTATATGGGGAATAATTTGCTCATTAAGAATGTAGGCTATTCTTCCAGCTAAAGAGCCCTTTTTACTACCTGGAAAACTCCTATTTAAATCTCGTCCATCCGGGAAGGTTCTACTGTTTGAAAGAAAACCATAGATGTTTACTAGAGGAATGATAATCAGCGTACCCTTCAGCAACTCCAGCCCATTGTCAATCTCTTCTAAAATCCTCTTCGCTGTTACAATTCCATTGATTTCATCCCCATGAACTCCCCCACTTACCAATACGACAGGTCCCTCCTCTTTGGCAGACCTGATGAAAATCGGCAAATCAATTAATGTATGTGTGGGTAATTTTGCAATTGGCAATTCAATATTCACTGCCTGACCTTGTCTGATCTTGACACCGTTGATCTGAAACTCTTTCATAGTAAGGGAAAGGAATAATTAATTTCTATTCCAAACAAAACTTCTTTATTTCGCATCTTAGATTCTGCTATGAAGATACAAGAAAACATTTCCCTTCAGCCTTACAACACCTTTGGTATTGATAAAAAAGCTAGATTTTTTGTCATCGTTAGCTCCATTTCAGATTTGAAAGAAGCCTTGGCTTATGCAAAAAGAAATGAGCTTAAAACCATATTTCTTGGTGGAGGTAGCAATATTTTATTGACTGAAGACCTAGATGCCTTGATTATCAAAATCGAAATCAAAGGAATTGAGTTATTAAAGGAGACTGAGGATCATGTTTTGGTTGAAGTTGGAGCTGGAGAAAACTGGCATGAATGGGTTCTGTACACTATTCAGAATGACTGGGCAGGAATAGAAAACCTGTCGCTAATTCCCGGAACAGTTGGAGCTTCTCCCATGCAAAATATAGGTGCTTATGGCGTGGAACTTAAAGATGTATTTCATAGCCTAAAGGCCCTCAATAGATCTACCGGAGAGGTTGAAACTTTTGATGCCGAGCAATGTGAATTTGGATACAGGGAAAGCGTCTTCAAGCATAAACTAAAGGACGCTTATGTCATTTGCTATGTTAAATTCCAACTTTCCAAAAAACCTGTATTTCATACCGAATATGGCATTATTAGAAATGTTTTAGCAGAAAAAGGAGTCAGAGACCTCAGCATAAAAGCTATCTCAGATGCGGTGATTGCTATCCGACAATCCAAACTTCCAGATCCAAAGAAAATTGGAAATGCTGGCTCATTTTTCAAAAACCCCACAATAGACTTGGAATTTTTTGAAAAACTGAAAAGCGAATTCCCTGAAATCCCGGCCTACCCTGTTCCTGAAGGCATGAAATTAGCAGCTGGATGGTTGATAGAAAAAGCTGGCTGGAAAGGAAAAAGAATAGGAAATATAGGCGTTCACGACAAGCAAGCCTTGGTACTTGTCAATCATGGCAATGGTGACGGTAAAGCAATTGCTGAGCTTTCGAAGGAAATCCGTGACTCAGTTAGGGAAAAATTCGGAGTGGAATTGCATCCAGAGGTAAATTTTCTCTAAATCAGGCTATCCTGAACCTCCAGTTCTTTTTGATAACGCTCTACGCTAACGCCAAATTTCTTCAAAAATTCAACTCCTTCATCTACCCCAATTCCTTTATATTCAGCATAGGAAAATAGGTACACAACTTTAGAGATTCCCATGGAGAAAATAATCCTCGCACAGGGCAAGCAAGGCGCTAAAGTCACATACAATGTAGAGCCTTCTACTGAAGTGTTATTTTTTACAGCATAAAGAATGGCATTTTGCTCAGCATGCAATGCTAGCGAACAACTCCCCTTACTATCTCTAGCACAACCATTTTCTGGAAATTCAACATCGCAGTTGTGCGTACCAGCAGGAGGACCATTATACCCGATGGAGATAATTCTGGTATCCTTTGTCAAAACTGCGCCTACGTGTTTTTTGATGCAATGAGAGCGTTTGGCAAGGTTTACTGCCAACTCCATAAAAATATCGTCAAAATCGGGTTTACTCATAATTAATAATTTGCTCAAAAATACTACTTAAGGTGAGGTAGGAACAAAATTGGAACAGAAACCTTCCAAAATTTGTCAAATATTATACATATTCAACTTTTAAGCAGCTTAGTCGTTTTGAGCTAAAAAGAAATATTCATGAGTTTATCAAAAATATCCATACACATTATCTGCATTTTAGCCATTGGGCTATGCTCATGTAGTTCAATAGATATTTTCAAAGAGAACACAGAGATTGCTCCTGTATCAAACTACAAATCCTTTGTCATTATCAACCAAGAGGTGAATATGCGAGGATTCAGTGCGCAATTATTGGATGAGAAAGTTCAGGACCATTTGAGAGAGGCGCTAGAGGCTCAAGGCATGGTATATGACAGGACTAAGCCTGATTTAGTCATTCGATACACATCAAACGAGGACCAAAGGATGAGGGAAATCAATAATTTCAATTATCCTATGCCATTCTGGGGATATAGAGTTTGGGATCCTTGGACTTTCAATCCTTACTCCTCTTTCAATACACCTGTAAGATCCAGTAGCTATGAGCTTCTTCAAGTGATCGTAGATTTTATAGACCCGAAAAAAGATAAGTTTTTGATGACCTTAACGGGTGTTACTGAGGTTCAAAGTGCTAAATTCAAGGAAAGAAAGGTACTGAAAACTACAGACAAGATTCTTGAGAGATTTATAACTGACGTACTAATCAACTCTAAATAAGATGGAAAAGCGCTATCAATCATTGAATGAATTTTATCCTTTTTACCTCTCAGAGCATCAAAACCCAACTTGTAGGATCCTCCATTTTATTGGTACAGCCTTGCTATTTGTGATTTTGTTTGGCGCAATCTTGACAGGAAATTATTTGTGGCTCATAGCTATCCCATTTGTAGGATACGGCTTTGCATGGGTGGGACATTTTTTCTTTGAAAAAAATAAACCTGCTACTTTTCAATATCCCGGTTATAGCCTGATTTCCGATTTCAAACTGTTTTTTGACCTTTTACTTGGAAAAGAAAAATTTCATCCAAAAAAAAGTATATAATCCAGTCTTATTTATTTGGCAATATATTTGCGAAGATTGAAAAGTATATTACTTTTGTAATAGCTTTAATGTAGTTCAGGCGCAAATATTTGCATTTTGATGTTAACGATAGTATTAATAGACGACGACCCTATCAGCACATTTGTGACTGAAAAGCTGATTTCTAAGAATGTCAAGCAGCCCTGTCAATTTTTTAAATATCAAAGTGCCAAAACAGCTCTGAATGAAATCTATCAAATCCGACCAAATTATCTGTTTTTGGATTTGAATATGCCTGAAATGACAGGCTGGGATTTCCTCGATAATTTCGATAGTCAAAAAAATGAAGCTGAAATTTATATCCTCAGCAGCTCGGTTGACGAAAGAGATATCAACAAAGCTAGCAAGTATCAAGTGGTCAAAGATTATTTATCAAAGCCACTTATTAAGAAATACATCAAAAGCATCTTCAATTGACCCACAGGGTCATTTTTTTTTGCCTTTTCTCCAACTTTTCAATTTCTCATCAGTTTAATTTTATGTAAATTAAACCTTATGAAATGCCCATAAGGAAAAATATCACAAAGCAGGATAATTATTGTGGGCATTCCATCTGATCTGTAAAAAACAAATTATAAACAGATGAAAGAGATTAAAGCCGAACTAATAGCAGCTATAGAGAGAACCGCGAAGAAGTTGAAGAATGGAGCAGCCTATCAGTGGGGTCACATGGGTGCCTGCAACTGTGGGAACCTTGCTCAGGAATTGACAAGTTTGTCAAAAGCCGAAATACATCGATTTGCTATGGAAAGATCAGGAGATTGGAATGATCAGATTCTGGAGTTTTGCCCTACCTCTGGTTATCCTATTGACTTGATTATAGAAAATATGCTGAGTTATGGGTTGACATTAGATGATTTGGGTCATTTGGAAAGATTATCAGCTCCCGAAGTTTTAGCCAAACTTCCGTTTGAGGTCAGAAACAATCTTTCCCAAAACAGAAAAAATGATGTCATCCTTTACTTAGAAACTTGGGCTCAAGTATTAAGAGAAAGATGGGAAAAGCAAACGCCTGCTTTCGACTTAGTGCAAAATGAAAAAAAATTCATCTCGCATGCATTGAGCTAAATAAAATTTTATTTTAATTCGCGCAATCTAAACTAAGTACCCTTTAACAAACAACTATGGAGGAATTTGACGACGATTTCGATGACTTCGATGATATCGAAGACGAAGATGATTTCGATTCTGATTTCGAGGACGAATACGATCTCGATGAGGAAAATGAATTTGTAGATGACAACATCATGGACTTCGACGAAGACGATGAATTCGACGAGGACTTCGAAGATGATTTCGAAGACGATTTAGACTAAACCATATTTGTGATGCCTTTATGTTGGTATTTTCCTTCTTTGAAAGTATCTTCGGGCCATCATTATATACCAATAAAATTATGATTCTACTTGATATATTCACTTCGCCAATTGCTTCAGGTGCTCAGTTATTCCTTTTGATCGTTTGCATTCTTATCGGATTAGGTGCAGGACTTTCCGCAATTGATGCCAGAAGTACATTCTCTAAAAGCAAGAAGGATTAATTATTTAAGATTTATACATTTTAAAAGGAGGCCTAGCCTCCTTTTTTTATTGTAGATCTAACTGAAGAGTTAAACTTTTTAAAAGTGCTTTCTCAGCATCCTTTTTCAAACTTTGGGAAGAAAAATTTAGATCTTCGAGCTTAACAAACTGGTCGAACCCAGCTTTTTTTCCTTCTTCCCCGGAACTAATCAAGACTGATTTTTTACCTTGCTTCCGACAAAGTTTCAAAAGCTCGAAACAAGCCTTTCCCTCTTCCGACTGAGCATCATACTTCCCCTCTCCCGTAATCACCCAATCACTTTCTTTGATAAGATCTTCTAAGCCTATTCTTTCAAAAAAATAGGGGGAACCAAATTCAATATCCGTATTAAAAAACGCTGATAAGCCCAAAGCAATCCCTCCAGCCGCTCCAAATCCAGATTTATCTACAAAATTCTTTTTGGCTTTCTTAAATAGTAGGGCAATATTCTTTTCTGAGGAAGTTTCAAAGGCACTCAATTCTTTAGATTTCAAACCCTTCTGAGGGCCAAAAACCGGAATAGCTCCATGATTCCCGAAAAATTGATTTCGTACATCACACAAGCAAGTAAAGCGGATATTAGGTAAGGGAACTGGGCTTTGAACATGACTGATTGCCTGTTGCACACGGTCAGTGAATGGTAGAATCTCTCTTCCATTTTGATCCAGAAAGACAAATTCCAAAGCCTGAAGAATCCCCAAGCCCAAGTCTACTGTAGCACTCCCTCCTAAGCCAAGAATAATCTCCCTAGCTCCCATCCCTACGGCTTTATTAATCAAAAGTCCTGTTCCATGTGTAGAAGCTATCCAAGGATTTTTTTGACTGTCACCTATTAATGCAATTCCAGAGGCTGTTGAAACATCCAGATATGCTTTTTTAGAGGCTTTATCGAGGCCAAAAAAACCTTTCGTTGGTCTCCCAATTGGATCTAAAGTCCAGGCATTTACCTGCTCTAGGTTTAAAAATTTACTGAGAAGATTACAGGTTCCATCGCCTCCATCAGCTATAGGAACAACTTGAGTGCGAACTCCAGCATACTTATCAATGCAAAATGAAGCTATAATTGCCCCTGCCTCTTCAGCGCTTAAGGTACCTTTAAAAGCATTCGGGGCAATCAAGACTTTCATTTTTCAGCTTTCATTCTTTCGAAATAATCTTTTGCAGCTGCTTTAACTTTCGGTGCCAGATATATGGTGGAAATCATCGTTGGAATTGCCATGATCGCATACATTCCATCTACCAAACTCACCACAACTTCCAAAGAAGCTACAGCTCCCATTACAATCGTAATCAAATAGAAATAATTGTAAAAGTCAGCTTTTTTAGCCCCGAAAAGATAATTGAAACACTTATGTCCATAATAAGAATAGGTGAACATGGTGGAAAGTGCGAAAATTAGAACGGCAGTCATTAGTAGGTATTTACCGATTCCAGGTAAGGCCGTTTCAAAAGCATTCAAGGTAAGTCTAACCCCATCTGCTTCTGTACTTTGCCAAACACCTGTCAGCATAATTACCAAAGCAGTTAAAGTACAAACCACAATTGTGTCAATAAATGGACCTAACATCGCTATCAAACCTTCTCTAATAGGCTCTCTATTTTTGGATGCTCCGTGAACCATAGGTGCTGTACCAATACCTGCTTCATTGGAAAAGGCAGCTCTTCTGGCTCCTGTTATAATTACTGCTCCAACAGCACCACCCGCTGCTGCCTGTCCGGTAAATGCATCGGTTACGATTCTAACCAACATTTCAGGAACATCACCTATATATTTTGCAACAATAATTAAGACCGTTGTAAAGTAAAGAGCCACCATAAAAGGAACCAGCTTGGATGCCACGACAGCAATTCGTTGTATCCCTCCCAGAATTACGATAGATACAAGCAACATCATAGAAATACCGATTATCCACCTTGTGGTTTCTCCTGTAGGAATTCCTGAAGGTTCAAGCATCACAGCTCTGAAAACAGCAGATAATTGATTGGCCTGAAAAATTGCTAGAAGACCTATCACGCCTGCAACTGAAAAAATGATGGAAAGAAACTTCCATTTTTTCCCCATGCCCTCTTCTATCACATACATGGGACCACCTTGAACCACACCAGCAGTGTCTTTTCCTCTAAACATTATGGCAAGGCTGCAGCTATAAAATTTGGTTGCCATTCCCACGAATGCAGAAACCCACATCCAAAAAATGGCGCCTGGACCTCCCATATTGATTGCTATCGCCACTCCACTGATATTCCCCAATCCTACTGTAGCGGCTATTGCGGCTGAAAGAGCTTGAAATGAGGTAATCTGCCCTGGAGCCAGATCATCGTCATATTTTCCTCTAAGAAGGCTGATGGCATGTCCGATTTTTCGAAATGGAACAAAGCCGGAGTGAAACAACAAAATCATACCGCCACCCATCAATAAAAGCAACATGGGCGTACCCCATATCCAATTTGCAAAGGAAATAATAATGTCTCCCATTCTTATCTTTTTGTTTATTAGACAGATGACTCTGTCATTTCTAATTTATTTTTAAAAGGACCATATTAGGCCGATTTTCCTCAAAATCCTAGATTTTCGAACTATTCCTAAAAGTAAAAAACCCAAGCTGATAATTTCAACTTGGGCTCATATTTTAGTTTTTTCTACCAGTCTACTTTGGGTGATTTGTAGAAATTAATATCTCTCAATTCCCATCTTTTTCCTTGAATAGCAATTCGCTTTTTAAAGCTTTCCCAATTTCTTTTTTCCATTGGAGTCCAAGCTACCTCGGCAATCGCTGCCAATCTCGGGAAAACCAGGTATTCTAAATCATCTCTAGTGACCACGGTTTCAGTCCATAAAGGCGCTTCGACCCCTAAAATGTCCTTCTTGCTGATTCCTTCAGTATAATTGGCTGGATCCCATAGATAGGCAGAGTCCAGTTCAATATAGGCAGCCCAATGCAATCCTATTCTAGTGGTGGAATCATACTGCATATCCAAGTATGCTTTTTTCGCAGGAGACATTAATACCTGATTTCCTTGCTCTTGAGCCAGTTTAGCATTATCCGCCATAGCCCAAAATTGTGCAACATTCCCCGGTAATAAAGTAGTGGTAGCAATTTCGTCCCAGCCAATGCTGGTTTTACCATGACTCTTCACTATCTCCTGAACACGCTCTATAAAATAGATATAATCGTCTTTTTTGGTTACATGAGACTCATCCCCACCTATATGAAAATAAGGTCCAGGAGTGATTGCTGAAAGCTCCCTTACTACGTCGTCAATCAATTGATAAGTTAATTCCAGATCAGTATCCAAAGTGCTAAATCCTACTTCAATTCCCGTATATAGCTCAGCCGGCTCTCTAATAATATTGGACTTTTTTAATGCTTCTTCAGCTTTTTCAACAGATTTGGTAACAGTCTCTGTATCACCATCCGGTAAATTGATCCCGGAATTCAACTCACCATAGGAAGCTAAAATAGCATTGGTATGACCAGGCATGTCCACTTCAGGAACAATAGTAATAAACCTCTGAGAGGCATACTTAACTATATTCACATAATCTTCTTGTGTATAATATCCACCTTCTCCACCACCAACTTGAGTACTTCCGCCTATTTCTGTCAGTTTAGGCCAGGATTTGATTTCAATTCTCCAACCCTGATCATCGGTTAGGTGTAAATGCAGATAGTTCAATTTTAGCTCGGCCATCAGATCTATATAGTGCTTCACTTCCTCTACACCCATAAAATGTCTGGAAACATCCAGCATAGAACCTCTATAGGCATACTCCGGTTTGTCTACAATTTTCCCTGCAGGTACTTCCCAAGTTTGATTGCTCGGATTGGGAGAAAATAACTCAGCAGGAAAGGCTTGAAGCAGGGTTTGAACACCATAGAATATCCCTGAAGCTCCATTCGAGGATATGACTATTTTTTCTTCTCCTATCTCCAATTCATAGGATTCATCTTCAGAATTTGATCTAAGGTCCAAAACAATAGAGCCTGCATCACCAGATACTGGGATTGCAAAACCAGTCGCATTTCGGAGTTTCTGAGCTAAATAATCTGAGATGAAAGACAGTTCTTCTCCATCACCAGATATTTGTATAGAAGTCGATTCATTTACCTGAAAGCTTCCCGAGGCAGGTACTACACTCGCTGGTAAGGGCATGATACCCACAGCATCTAATGATTCCTTTTGATTTTGACAAGCAGTCGCTAACAGCACGATTGACATCGCGAAAGCCAGTTTGAATTTTTTCATGATTATTGATTGGGTTTGAGTAAACTTAAATAAAAATTTTTTTTATCCATTTCCTTTTATCAAATTTATTTGAAAAAGATGAATATGGGAATGAATGCACCTTTTGCATCAAATCCTTTCCATTATTCAAAAATTAAAATCAGTATCCCCATGATTTTTTTAAATTGAAACCATGTAAATGGATTTGAGCTTTCTGGATCATTGAAAGTTATCCTTCTCAATCAGAAATAGACTACACTATAAATAAAGAACATAAGCATACCTTTTATTGATTTTCCCAAGTAACCATGAAAGACAAAAAAGAGATAAAAACTAATTCAAGAAGAGAATTCCTCAAGGGCTCAACTTTAGCCTTGGCGGGATTCTACATTGTACCAAGACATGTTTTAGGCGGACCGGGCTTTGTGGCTCCTAGTGACAAACTCAGAGTAGCAGGAATTGGAGTTGGAGGAATGGGCTACAATGATGTTAGTGGAGTATATAGAAGTGAAAAAGCTGAGATTGTTGCCTTATGTGATGTAGACGATACCAGAGCCCAAAGAGCAAGAGATCAACATCCAAAAGCTCCTTATTATAAAGACTTCAGAGTCATGTTGGAAAAGGAGGAAAAAAACATTGACGCGGTCACAGTGTCTACTCCGGATCATATGCATGCCGTGCAGGCGATGATGGCCATGAAAATGGGAAAACATGTTTACGTTCAAAAACCTCTGTCTCATGACATCTATGAGGCAAGAATGTTGACTCAGGCTGCAGAAAAGTACAAAGTGGTAACCCAGATGGGAAACCAGGGATCTTCTGGGGACGGTGTCAGAAAAATGGTAGAATGGTATAATGCAGGGTTGATTGGAGAAGCTACAAAAGTTTACTCCTGGACCAATAGGCCTGTTTGGCCACAAGGTATTCCATGGCCCAATGAACCCATTACACCTCCAAGCGATCTGGATTGGGATCTATGGCTTGGGACAGCTCCATACAAAGATTATGTAGGAAATCTGGTTCCATTTAATTGGAGAGGTTGGTGGGATTATGGAACAGGTGCATTAGGAGATATGGCATGCCATATTATGGAGCCACCATTTAGAGTTTTAGGATTAGGCTACCCTAAATCCGCAGAATGCTCAGTAGGATCAGTCTACGTAGGTGAATTTCAAAGAGGATACTTCCCAGACAGCTGTCCTCCTTCTTCCCATATCACATTAAGGTTTGACAGACCAGGAAAAGAAGATCTAGAGTTTCACTGGATGGATGGAGGTATTCAACCAACGAGACCTGAGGAATTGGAGCCTAACGAACAAATGGGAGACGGAGGCAACGGAGTAATTATCGAGGGAACAAAAGGAAAAATGATGTGCTCCACATATGGGGTCAACCCACAACTATTACCTACTTCTAAAACCAAAGACATCAATGTTCCTGAAACATTGTACCGAGTACCGGATGGAGACAGAGGGCATTACAGAAACTGGGTAGAAGCTTGTATCGGAGGTTATGGCTCAAAAGAATATCAACAATTGAGTTCTCCTTTCAGTGTGGCAGGGCCATTGACTGAATCTGTTTTGATGGGAAATCTTGCAATCAGGTCTTATGACTACAGAGTACCAAGACCTGGAGGAAATGACAATCAATTCGATTACCCAGGTAGAGGAATCAAATTGGTTTGGGATGGACCAAATATGAAAATCACCAATTTTGATCCAGCTAATCAATTTGTAAAGCGGGAATATCGAGGGGATTACACGCTTTAGTAGCATTTATTTATAATAAAAGAGCGCTGACTTTAAATAAGCCCAGCGCTCTTTTTTATTTTAAAGAATATGGAATATTCTTTTTCTTACCAGAATCAACAAAAATACGGCTTATTATCTGCTAAAAGGATCAGAATCCGGAAGCTTCGGTCTTCGGTCATCGGTCTTCCAACCAGCTAAGCGAAGAAAATAAGGTAACTGGCATGATTGCGGATAATCAGATTAAAGAATATCTCTTTTTCTAATTTTCTACTGTTAATTCTACTCTTCTATTTTTTGCTCTTCCTGCTTCAGTTGCATTGGAAGCCACAGGGCGAGTTCCACCCCATCCTGCAATTCTTAATTTTTCGAACTCAATACCTTTCTCCACCAAATAGTCCCTCACAGCTGCTGCTCGTTCTAAGGAAAGGGCTTTATTTAATCCAGGATCACCGGCATTATCAGTATGTCCACTAATTCGGATTGTCAGATCAGGGTTTTCTGTTAAAAACTCTGCAATCTCGTTCAAAAACTCCAGCGTTTCTACTCCTTCTAGTTCAGCTGTGCCTCTTTTGAAAGCAACTTTTTCCAAAGTAAAGGTACTGCCGGGAGCCGCTTTTCTCAGCAAAATCACATTTGGTTCTCCACTTAAAATCCGATCCACAGGAATTGCAACCGGAAAATATGTTGCTGCCTGAAATCGAAGCTCAGTTACTCCAGACTTCTTTAATTCATTTAATTTTAATGGGCCGTTTTCAATTCCCCATTCTGCACCTTTTTTTGAGAATAAGGAATAATCCAAAATTCTGGATTTTGAACTTTCATCTATGACCAACCAAGAAAGATTGGGCTCATCCACGGGTACAGACTTTTCCTGAACCTTTACTTCCGGAAATCCTACAGAACTTGAAGGATAAATAGGAACAATCTCTTGTATCTCTACCTTTTCTTCAGCTTCTGTTTGATTCAATACAATCGCACTTGGAGACTCAAAATTCTCTGGAATAATTAATTTTTCTGGGTTTTGGAAAGTCAAGAGATCCGCAAATCCATCACTGTTTTGTGTACTCGTCCATACTATTTCCTCATCAGAAATAAAGGTGATGGAAGCCTCAGATCCAGGAGAACTGATTTGTTCCCATCTTTTAGGTTGGCTCCAATTGGAAAGGGATCCGTCCAAAGATTTGGCGATAAAAATATCTTTCCCCTGTGCTCCTTCCTGCATGTTTGACGAAAAATAAAGGAGCTTGCTGTCAGGATTATAGAATGGACTTATTTCCTGACCCGGAGTATTGATCACATTTCCGAGATGAACCGGCTTTGACCAATCTATTGGACCAACCTTCTGTGTCAAGTATATATCTTCATTTCCTCTGCTGTCTGCTCTTTTCCCTGAAATAAAAATTAAAGTTCCGCCTTTGGAAACTCTACCAGTCAGGTTTCCTTCCATTTCTGAAATTCCTTCCACATTGACTTTTCGAAGAAAATTCCAGTCAGTTCCAAACTTAGAGTACTGATAAATCCCATTTCTCTCAGTATCTCTGTGATATACGAGTAAAGTCAGAAGATCCTCCAAACCCAAGGGAAAATCATAGCCAGGTGTACTGAGATCAGGTCTGTGAATAGCCTCTGACCATTCCCCTTTTTCATCTTTTTTACTCATCCATATATCACCGGAATCAGTAATTCCACCTTTATTGTCTGGGTGAAATGCTCTGGTAAAGAGCAGCGTATTATTTCCAATCCAAACAGGATTTTGATCATCCTGGGGACTATTTGCTCCTGACAAACTTCGGATAGCTTGAGCAGAAAGACCTGAGGAAAAAGAAAAAGCAAGCAATACTAGACTGCCTGCTTTCACATAAAATGACTTGAACTTATTCATAATTATTGACCCAAAACGATGGCAAATACCAGCGGGGCCACAATTGTTGCATCAGATTCAATGATAAATTTCGGAGTTTCCAAACCAAGTTTACCCCAGGTAATCTTCTCATTGGGAACTGCTCCAGAGTATGATCCATAAGATGTAGTAGAATCAGAAATCTGGCAGAAATAACCCCAAAGAGGCACATTATCACGTTGCAAGTCCTGATGCAGCATCGGAACCACGCAGATTGGGAAGTCTCCTGCAATTCCCCCGCCAATTTGGAAAAATCCGACTTTACTTTCTTCGGTAGCATTCTGGGTATACCATTCAGCTAGGAACATCATATATTCTATACCGCTTCTTACAGTATGAACATTCTTTACATCTCCAGAGATCACATGACCTGCAAACATATTTCCCAAGGTTGAATCTTCCCATCCTGGCACTATGATAGGCAGGTTCTTTTTGGCAGCTTCTAATAACCAGCTGTTCTTAGGATCAATTTGGAAAGAGTCATCCAACTTACCAGATAGCAATATTTTGTAGAAAAATTCATGAGGAAAATATGCTTCACCGGCCTGGTCGGCTTTCATCCACTCTTCCAAAATCACATTTTCAATCCTTCTCATGGCTTCCATCTCAGGAATACAAGTATCCGTAACCCTGTTCATGTGTCGCTCCAAAAGATCTTGCTCTTGTGCAGGAGATAATTCCCGGTAATTTGGGATTCTCTCGTAATAATCGTGAGCAACCAGATTAAAAACGTCCTCTTCCAGGTTGGCACCTGTACAGGTAATGATTTGGACTTTATCTTGACGGATCATTTCTGCCAAGGAAATACCCAATTCAGCGGTAGACATGGCTCCTGCTAGTGTGACCATCATCTTCCCTCCTTCTTCTAAATGAGTCTTATATCCTTCGGCCGCATCAATCAAGGCAGCTGCATTAAAATGTCTGTAGTGGTGCTTTAGAAATTCTGTGATTTTCATTACTTGGATTTATCAATTAGGCGTCAAAAATACCTAAAATTAGGGTACAAAAAAACCCGACCTTAAGCCGGGTTTCGATATATCTATTAGTAAATACTTATTTGGCTGAATCAGCAGGCGTAGTATTGTACTCTTTATTCAGACCTTCAATCACGGCTTTGGTTACATCCAAAGCATCTTTTCCATACCATACTGCTCCACCTCTAGTGTAGCTCAAGATCAAATCAATATTGTTTTCCTCTGCATAGCTCTTTAGATATTTCTGAACTTTGTCATAAACATCGCTATATAGATTAGATTCATCAGCAGAAAGCTCTTGCATCAGATTATCTCTGTAAGTCATCAAGTTTTGCTCTTTCTTTACCAACTCTTCCTGCTTTGCTCTTTGCTGGTTAGGAGTCATATTTCCACCGGTTTGCTGGAAATTAGCAACCTCCTGCTCAAAACCTCTAGCTCTGCTTTGAAGATCTCCTTCAAACTTCTTTCCTTTTTCTGTGATTTCTTCGGATTTCTTTTTGAAGAACTCGTACTGATTGATCACACTGTCAGTATACACATATGCTATACTCAAATCAGAAATTGAAGCAGCCTCTCCTGAAGCTGTTGCAGTTGTGTTTTCTGTAGTTTTTGGTTGACAAGCGTAAAAAAGCACTGTTGCAAAACCAAGTACTCCTATGAATTTAAATCCTTTTTTCACTTTGTATATTTTATTGTTGACAAGGGCGCAAATATAAAGAAAGTATTGATTTTCCAAGGTCTGACCTTTTTGAAAAAGCTTTTTTTAGGAGTATTTAAAAAAATATATCCTGAGCCAGCCTGTAAACCTGAGCATGCGCCTCAATGATATGGCTAATTTTTTCACTATAACCCCCTCCCATCGAACACATAATTGGAAGCTTCAACTCTTTTGCAAGGTTCAGCACTTTTTTGTCACGCATTTTAACACCTTCTATACTCATGCCTAGACGTCCAAGTTTGTCAGTTTCCAACACATCGACACCACATTGATACATGATGAAATCAGGATGAAACTTCTTCAGAATGTTTTCTAAGGCGAGATCTAGCTGAGTTAAATATTCCTCATCTCCAGTTCCATCAGGCAGTTCAATATCCAGGTCAGATTTTTCTTTTCGATGTGGATAGTTTTTGGCTCCATGCATGCTGAATGTGAATACGGATGGATCATCATTGAAAATTTGAGCAGTACCATTTCCCTGATGCACGTCTAAATCTATGACTAGAATATTTTTGGCAAGTCCTTCATTCTGAAGATATCTATTCGCCAAAGCTATATCATTTAACAAGCAAAAACCTTCCCCTCTATCCGTAAACGCATGATGCGTACCTCCGGCAATATTTAGGGAAATGCCGAATTCAAGTGCAAACAAAGCAGCTCTAACCGATCCACCAGCAATGATGGTTTCCCTATCCACCAATTCTTTGCTCAAAGGAAAACCAGTAGCTCGTTCTTCAGACCTACTTAAGGCTAAATTTTTGAGTTTTTCCCAATATTGAGCATCATGAACTTGTATAATAAGACTTTCTTCTATTGCATCAGGAGCAAAGAAATTTCTTTCAGAAACTGTGCCCTCATACATCAGTTGCTGAGGCAAAAGCTCATATTTTTCCATTGGAAATCTATGTCCCGGAGGCAAAGGATGAGCATATTCGGAAGACCAGGCAATTTTAAGCATAAAAAAAACGCTTGTATTTTAACAAGCGCTCCAATTTTTTGTTCCAAATTAAAATTTAAACGTCTTCTTCTTCAGATTGAAAAGCATACATGGTTTCATCGAGTTGAATTGTATCATCATTAAATTCCTTAATGAATTTAGCTATTACTTTCTCATCAATATATTCCACATTCAAAGCTGCATCTAAACCAATTCCATAATCGTGATTTGTATCGATGTCTATGAATTCTTGAACTTTCACAGACTCCTCTTCTTCGATTTCCATGATCATCTCAGTGATAAACCAACCGATTTCCTCTTCTTCACTAGACAATGGCATAAGATTACCATTTTCATCTTCTTCGTATCTAATTCCACTGAAATTCGGGAATTTCTTAGCCGCTTCATGTTCTGCAAGCTCATAAACCTCACTCGCATGGTGTAGTCTCAACGTATATAAAGCAGCATCGTATATAACTTCTTTACCTTCAAACATTCCAATGAAGTAAAAATTTACAAATTCATCAGAGTTTTCCTCCTCAGGAATTAATTGAAATGATTTGCCAGAGGCTTTCAATTCCTGCTTGAGTTTGGAAATTTCTTTTGGATCAAAGCCAGGATTCATAGTTGACATAGATTAAAAATTATTAGTCTTAAGTTTCAGTTGGGAAAGATAATCTTCAAGTTGAATATAGCAAGTAATATACGTCACAAATTGTAAATGAATAAACATAATATAGAAAAGTTTGATGAAGAATTCATCAAAAAGGTTTTAAAATCAGAAGAAGGTATCTCATTGGATTTCAAGCAGAAAGTGAGTTCCAAGGAGAAAATAGCCCGCACAATCTCTGCATTGGCCAATACAAAAGGGGGTGTCATTGTAGTAGGTATTTCGGATCAAAAAAAAATAACTGGCATAGACCCAAATGAGGAAATGTATATGATTCAGGATGCCAATGATAAATTCTGCATTCCTTCGGCAAACATAGACTTTGAGACTATCAAATGGATTGACGAAGCACCTGCTTACAATGAACCTTCTGAAAAATTCATACTAAAGGCGATGATTCATCATTCCAAACAGGAGATAAAAAGCCCAGATAAAAACGGAGTTTTGAAAGTTTATCGAAGGGTTAACGATCAAAGTACCTCAACGATCTAAATTCAAATTATTTCCAAACAGCGAGTTGATCAAGCTCAAGACTATAGCAAATAATAAAGCCCACCAAAAGCCGTTTACTTCAAAACCAGGAATAATCGCATCTGCTAATAATATTACTAAAGCATTAATCACCAAGAGGAACAAACCAAAGGTGATGATGGTTAAAGGTAGAGTAAGTAAGATCATCAAGGGCTTAACAGTCAGATTGATTAAAATCAATAGAGCAGCGAGCAAAAAGCCAGTAATCCATCCATCAATGGAAATTCCCGGAAGAAAAAAAGCTGCAATTAATACTGAAATGCCACCTAAAAGGATTTTGACAAGAATCGAAGTTGCTTGTGATTGCTGAGACATAATGAAAAGTTGTTTTCACCAAATTAAGCAAAAATTGATTTAAATCATGAAAATTAGATCGAGGTTGATCTCCTAGAAGCTTTACTATTGGGCTACTGCCTCTTATATTTGTACAAATTCAATAAACCAATAACGAGTGATTATCATTATCTTCTTTCTTCTGCACTGGTACTTTTCATTATTCTGCCAGAGCTTCTTTCTGCACCGCTATGCAGCTCATCAAATGTTTGTCATGAATAAATACTGGGAGAGATTTTTCTATCTCTTCACCTGGATATGGCAAGGCAGTTCGTATTTATCCCCTAGAGCATACGCTATCCTTCACAGAATGCATCACGCGTATAGCGATACTCCGAAAGACCCTCATTCCCCACATCATACAGAGAACCTTTTCACCATGATGTGGAAAACAAAAAACATTTACAATGATTACTTCAGCTTTAAACTGAAGCCTGAGGAGCGTTTTTCTAAAGATATTCCTGATTGGAACAGATTTGACAAATTTGCAGACAGCATGGGAGTCCGAGTAGCTTGGGGGTTATTATATGTAGCAATCTACGTATTGGCAATTACTGTATTTGAATTACCCGGAACTCACTGGTGGATGTACTTCTTACTTCCAATCCATTTCTTAATGGGACCTGTTCATGGTGCTATCGTCAACTGGAGTGGCCACAAATACGGATATGCTAATTTTGATAACAATGATAAATCAAAAAATTCGTTATTGTTGGATGTTTTAATGCTCGGAGAGCTTTTCCAAAACAATCACCATAAGCTTCCAAACCGTCCGAACTTTGCAGTGAAATGGTACGAATTTGATCCGACCTACCCTATAGTGAAACTTTTACACGCATCGGGTATAATTAAATTAAGAACAGCATAATCAAAAAGGAGCAAAATTTGCTCCTTTTTTATTTCCCTAGTTTTCAGATACTTGAGATTTTTTTTAACTAAATAGGCAAACTTATTTTTGTACTTTTCTTGGATTTTCGGAACTAAACCAATAATTTTCTAAGGAATTAAAACTTAACACCTTATGAAACCATTAACCAGAGCAGAAGAGGAGATCATGCAGATCCTCTGGGACATCGAAAGAGGGTTTGTCAAAGACATCCTTGTACCGATGCCAGAACCAAAGCCAGCCTACAACACAGTTTCCACTATCGTTAGGATTCTTGAAAGAAAAGGCTTTGTGAGTCACAAGTCTTATGGCAAAAGCCATGAGTATTTCCCAATCGTATCTAAAGATGAGTACAGGACATTCATCATCAAGAAAATGCTAGAGGGATATTTTGATAGTTCATTTGCAAAAATGACTCAGTTCTTCAAGAATGATGAGTCTTTAAACAATAAGAATTATCAATAAACAGAAACGTATAATGGATAAGCATTAGATAAAAGAAAAAGCCGGGCAAATTGCCCGGCTTTTTTTATTTCACCTCTTTCAGAAGTTCTTCAATTGCCTTTTCCAGCTGCTGATCAATTCCCTGATCAATCTTACCTGGCATATTTTTCACTTCAAACTGTGGCTTTGTTTCATTATTCTCCAGCCACTCTCCTGCTTTATTTTTGGCAGAAATAGGAACAGCTCCCCATCTCACTCCATTTGGTAAACCTTCCCAACCTGCAAAAGAGCAAGTACCTGGAGTAGGCATACCCACAGTTTTACCAATATTCAAATCTGTATATCCACAAGCAAAACAATGTCCATCTGAATAATTGGCTTCATTGAACATCGCTAAAGTTGGTTTAGTCCACCTGGCAGTTGGCTCATAACCCACCACTTTATCAGCAGTGGCATAAGTCAGGAATTTTTCGCCTGTGAAGAACATGGCTAAATCAGCTACTAAGTCTCCACCACCGTTGAAACGAGTATCTACGATAACTGCTTCTGTGTCATGATATTTACCCATCATGTCCTCATATACATTTCGATAAGGACCATCACTCATTCCCGGAATATGCACATAACCCAATTTACCATCGCTTAATTTTGTAACCTCTTCCTGATTCTTTTTCACCCATCTCTTATAAAGAAGTCTGTTTTCTTCCCCCAAGGAAATTGGTTTTACAGTGATCTGCTGAACATTTCCACCAGTTGCATCAGTGAGCTCAAGCAAGGTAAACTTGTCCACTTTCCTGTTCAAAAGTTTAGCAAAATCCACTTCTGTACTGATTACTTCACCATCGATCTTTTGGATAATCATACCCTGCTTTACAGAGAATTCTGCTTTATCCAATGGGCCTCCGGAGATCACTTCAGTTATTTTCAGCCCGTTTCCCTGATGCTTATAGTCCCAGAATATCCCCAAAGCAGCTGTTTGATCAGCCATTGGAATAGATCTGTTGTATCGTGCTCCAGCATGTGAAACATTCAATTCACCGATCATCTCAGAGAGCATTTCAGCAAACTCATAATTATTACCAATATGTGGCAGGTATTTTTGGTAATCTACTTTGGCTTTTTCCCAGTCTACACCATGCATATCCGGAGTATAAAAAATACCCTTTGTCCTCAACCAAACATGATCAAATAAATGGGCTAATTCAGCATCTTTATCATAACTCATCTCGCCACTGATCTTTATACCCTCTTTCTTCATCGACTCTGTGTTGATTTTGGAAATACTTCCATCACTCAATAGATAAAGATTTTTTTGATCCTTATCCCACATCAACCTACCATACCCGGCATTCAGAGCAAGCTCCTGCTTGGTTTCTTTAGTCCTTAAATTAGTGCTCCAGAGGTTTTGTCCTTTTTCAAAACTGGCCAAATAGAATAGTTTCTCCCCATCTTTACTGAGTACTGCATCTCCCAACATGGAAGAGTGAATGGTCAGTTTGGCCTTTCTTTCTTCCAATCCATCCCAGTCAAATTTTAGAGGAGCGATTTCTTTTTTCTCATCCTTTTTTTCCTCTTTGGAATCATCTTTCTTTTTGGACTTTTCAATTTCCTTCATCAAGTCAAATTCCTCTTTACTCAAGTTGAATTTGTCCCAAGCTGCTTTGTCAAAGAAGAGCATATACACATCTTCTTCACTTCTTCCGGATGTGGCATAGCTTCTTAGACCGTCTCTATTAGACATCCAAAGCATTTGTTTCCCCTCATTTACCCAGGTAGCTCTATCATCACTATAGCCACTTTGGGTGATCTTTTTCATGGGTTGCTTGCCAGTGATATCCAATAAAACCACTTCAGAGTTGACCATGGTAGGTCTGTAGGTAGCTAATAAATAGTTACTATCAGGACTCCATACAAAATATTGATCTCCATCTCTCATATGAAAGAGCTGCTCAGGAGTCATTAAAGTAACTGCAACTTTGCTGGATAAATCGACAACTTTCAAGGTTCTACGCCCTTCTACATAAGCGAGCTTTTTCCCATCAGGAGACAATTTTGGAAGATAGGCATCATCATTTACCTCTAGCAATAACTTCTCATTCAGCAAGGTTGAAGCAAAAAAGAAAGGTTCTTCTGCTCTTGCTTTAGTACTTTGGAAAATCTGCCATTTTCCATCTCTCTCACTGGCATACACTATAGATTTTCCGTCAGGAGCAAATTCCACAAATCTCTCTTGCTCTGGAGTATTGGTAATTCTTTTTGTGAGCGAACCATCGACAGATGTTACAAAAACTTCTCCCCTGGCTACGAAAGCTATTTCTTTTCCATCAGGAGAAATACTCATTTCGCTTACCCCACCATTGATAGAAATAAAGTTGTCAGGATTGGAAATAGCCTGAGTTTTAAGACTAACAGCTACTTTTTTAGGATTTTCACCTTTTTTTAAGGTATACAGCTCTCCATCATATCCAAAACTCATCAATCCATTGTTGGAAATACTTAAGAAGCGAACTGGAAAATTTGTCAAGCTAGTTAAGGCAGTAGTCTGAGAGGGATTATCTAAAGCCATGGAATACACATTGAAACTTCCATTTTGCTCGCTTAGATAATACAACTCTTTTTCATCGGGTGAAAAAACCGGGTTTCTGTCTTCCCCATAGAATGTGGTGAGCATCTGATGCGAATTAGAGCTTGCATCATAAATCCAAAGATCCCTAGCTATTCCAGACTCATGATGTTTTCTCCATTCATTCTCCCCTCCTTTTTTGTCATGATAGACTATTTTGGATCCATCTTTACTGGTCTTTACATATTCTGCTGGAATAGTCCAAACTTGGTCTACTCTCCCACCAGTTACCGGCACTTTATATAATTCAGGCTGAGATCCAGTAGGATATTGTCTATGAGAAGCAATATCCATTCGGGTTGCTCCAAATAGGACAAACTTTCCATCTGCTGAAAAATCAAAAGGTTGCTCATCATTGGAATGATATGTCAACCTTGTTGCCGGGCCTCCAGCAGCATCCATGATAAAGATGTCAAAATTCCCATACCGGTCAGATGCAAAAGCAATCTTGCTTCCATCCTTGCTCCAGACTGGTTGATAGTCATGAGCTTCGTGAAAGGTGATTTGCTTAGCTTCTCCACCTTGAGAAGACACAGTATACAAATCGCCCTTGTAGGTGAACACAATGGTGCTTCCATCGGGAGAAATTGCCGGGTATCTCATCCAAGAGGGATTCTCTTGGGCATTGATTCCTGAACTGATCAGAGTGAATAATGTAAGAGTTAGAATACTATATAAATATCTCATAGCTTTTAATTTCGATTGTGAAAGTAATGAAAATTAAAAAACTTAGCTTCAAAACTTCACCGTTGGTGTCTTTTAAAGGAAGAATGGACGCATCCAGCAATCCTTTTATACTTTTCTTCCATCCTTCGATGGACAAGGCTATATTTGCGGCTTAAATTTTAATAATTCCATGAATCCATTTATAGAAGAATTGCGCTGGAGAGGAATGCTCCAAGATATGACACCCGAAATCGAAGAACACTTAAATAAAGGTACAGCTTCGGCATATCTGGGTTTTGATCCGACAGCAGACTCTCTTCATATTGGCCATTTGGTAGGAGTAATGACGCTTTTACATTTCCAGAGAGCCGGTCACAAGCCTTTTGCTTTGGTAGGCGGGGCAACTGGAATGATTGGAGATCCATCTTTTAAATCAGCAGAAAGAAACCTTTTGGACAAACAGACATTAGATCATAATGTATCCTGCATCCAAAATCAATTGTCTAAGTTTTTGGATTTCAAAACCAATGCTGACAACAAAGCTGAGTTAGTCAACAACTATGATTGGATGTCTCAGTTTTCCTTTTTGGATTTTATCAGAGATGTAGGAAAGCACATTACAGTAAACTACATGATGTCCAAGGACTCCGTTAAAAGAAGACTTGAAGATGGAAATGGGCTTTCTTTTACAGAGTTCTCATACCAGCTGATTCAAGGTTACGATTTTTACCACCTCTGGAAAAATAAAAACTGTACTGTTCAGCTTGGAGGTTCAGATCAATGGGGAAATATAGTAACAGGTACTGAACTCATCCGAAGAATGGGTGGCGGCAGTGCATTTGCTTTAACGGTTCCTTTGATTACTAAAGCTGATGGAAGCAAATTCGGGAAAACTGAAGGCGGTTCCGTTTGGCTTGATCCGGAAAAAACCTCTCCTTATGCGTTTTACCAGTTTTGGTTGAATGTGTCGGATGAAGATGCATCTAAATATATCCGAATATTTACCACTTTAGACAGAGAGACCATTGAGGCATTGGAAGCTGAGCATGCTCAGGCACCTCATTTAAGAAGCTTGCAGAAAGAGATAGCCAAGCAAGTTACCATCATGGTCCATAGCCAGGAAGATTATGAGATGGCTGTAAAAGCATCTGAAATCCTATTCGGTAAATCTTCTACAGAAGACTTGGCAGCTTTGGATGAGCGAACCTTTTTACAAGTATTTGATGGAGTGCCTCAAGTAAAAATTGAGAAATCTGAATACTCAGCACTTACTTCTATTTTAGATTTATTTGGTGAAATTTCTCAGGGAGTGATTTTCGGTTCCAAAGGAGAAGCGAGAAAAATGATTCAGGGAGGTGGCTTGAGTATCAATAAAGAAAAGGTTGCTGATCCTAACGCATCCATAAATTTTGAATTGCTACAAGGAAAGTATTTACTAGTGCAAAAAGGAAAGAAAAATTACTTCATCGTAGAGATTGTTTAATCCTATGAGGATCAAGCAAAAAGCCTTAAATTCTAAAATTTAGGGCTTTTTTTATGTCTTTCCACTGAAAATTGACTCAGGGTTAATTCCGGTTTTTGACTAAGGTTTAATATCTTTGATATGTTTTTTAAACAGACGATCAAAAGGTATGGCAGGCGAAAAAAATAAGGAAAAGCTAATTCTGGATTCCGCAATAGCACTCTTCACCAGCAAGGGATTTCAAGCAACCCGAATGGAGGATGTGGCAAAAAAAGCAGGGATTAGTAAAGGGCTGAGTTACTTTTATTTCAAAAATAAGGAAGACCTTTTTATGGCATTGACCAAAAAGGCATTCGACCAATTAAAAGACGAATTCCGCGATGAATGGTCCAATCGAAGCCGGGGGAAATCAGGCTTAGCTATGCTTTCTGATTTGATAATCAGGATATCAAATTTTGCGAAAACCAATCAGATCCTTTATGATTCTGTGATCAACTTTTTGGATCTGATGAAAAAATATAACTCAGAAAAAGAGCGGGAATCTATCAATGCCTTGATCTTAGAAAGCGTTCACTTCCAAAAACTATTAGAAATTCACCATGAACCAGCAAAGCTGGGAATCCTAATGGTCAGTCATGGGATCAAGGATGGAAGTATCAGGCCGGAATTACAACCCGAAATCACTTTCTATACCATCTGGAGCATGATGATTGGATTTGAGAAAATGCGAGGACCGATTGAATATGAAGCCAAGGAAGTTAAAATTAATCCTGAAAACTGGGAGCCTGGCTTCATCAAACTAATGCAGGAGATGCTCAAAGGAACCATTCAGGCGAGTAAGCCAACTACTGTTCAGACAAGTTTATTCTAAAAAAAAAGCCGGCTTATGCCGGCTCTTTCATTTAATGGACATTGCCCATCATTCGTTTTATAATTGGTTTCAGTAGGAAGAGCAATAATGCTGAACCAATAACGGTGTAAACGATCAACATATATTGGTCTGGCATCTGAGCCAAAGCCTCTTCAGTTCCCCCACTCGCTTCACCTGCTATCAGGCCGGCAAACAAGTTTCCAAGAGAAACAGATAAGAACCAAATACCCATCATTTGTCCTGCATAGCCTTTTGGAGCCAGCTTGGTAACCAAACTCAATCCTACAGGTGACAAACTTAACTCACCAAATGTGTGAAGCATATAAGTCATGATCAACCAGGTAGGAGCTGCCAAATCTCCGGAAGCAGCAATTTTAGCTGCGAAATACATCACAAAGAAGCCCAAACCTAAAAGAAGGAGACCAAATGTAAATTTCAATGGAGAGCTAGGCTCCAAATTTTTGCGACCCAACCATACCCACATTCCTCCAAAAATCGGAGCAAATATGATGATAAACATGGAGTTGATAGATTGGAAATAACCGGTTGGAATTTCAAAGCCTAAAACTGATCGGTCTGTAAATCTTTCCGCAAATAAGTTGAGCGTAGAACCTGCCTGCTCAAAACCTGACCAGAACATAGCAGAGAACAAAAACAAAATGGCGATTACTCCAACCTTATTTTTATCCCCTTTATCCAATCCACCAAAAAGGATTACATAACCTAGATATCCAAAAGCAACCAATGCGATGATGGTTCCTGATGCTCCAGCGATAGCAGATACATCAATAGGAATTAGTCCAGTAAACAAAACAGCCACAAAAACTGCTAAAGCTAATCCAATCCAGGTTACCAAAGAGCGCAGCTTTTTCTGCTGAACTTTTTCAGTCTCTTCAGCCACTACAGGAGCCTCGCCATATCCCTCCAAGGAAGCACCAGTAATTTTATACTGAATTAAGCCAAAAACCATCCCTAATCCAGCCAAACCAAATCCTAAGTGCCAATCATATTCAGCAAGCGTACTACAAGCAATAGGTGCGATAAGAGCACCCAAGTTGATTCCCATGTAGAAAATAGAGAAACCCGCATCTCTCTTTGAGCTTCCAGCAGGGTATAATTGACCTACAATAGATGAGATGTTAGGCTTTAATAAACCTGTTCCAAGTACAATTAATATAAGCCCTAGAAAAAATGAATTGGTATCTAAGGCAGAAAGCTCTGTTTTTCCTTCATAAGCACCAGAACCAAAAATCCCGGGCAAAGCCATCATAAAGTGACCCATGGCGATAATAATACCACCGTACCAAACAGATTTTTTCAAACCAAAAAGACGGTCTGCTAACCAACCTCCCGGTAAAGCCAATAAATAAACACCCATGGTGTAGAGTCCATAAATAGCACCGGAGGTTTTATCATCAAAACCAAGACCTCCATCAGCAATAGCGGTGGTCATAAAAAGAATGAGCAATGCTCTCATTCCGTAGTAACTGAAGCGCTCCCACATTTCTGTGAAAAACAAGGTCATCAGACCCTTCGGGTGGCCAAAAATAGTTGGCCCTTCAAATTCAGGATTGTTTGGAGTTTCCAATTAAGTCAGTGATTTAGGTTGATAAATTTTACAATGATAAAAGAATTTGGCAGGTTCTTCAAAATGGAATGATTTAAATACACGCAATTTTCATTTTAAAATATGTAAATCTGGGGGATTTGTGAGCAGTTCAATATATGAAAATTCAAGACTGCCAAATAATTATCTGTTTTTTCTTCGTAATCGATTGAAAAGCGAAATTTTAAAGATTTTTCATTTTGAATTAAGACCTTTTTCCTAATTTTGGGAAGACAATTTTCAGTTTGTAAACCCAAAATTTTATGCAGGATTTAGCTCTGGACACCCAGACCTCTCCTTTGAATTTTCTCGACTTGCAGACAAGCGGAAAAGTTCACTTTAATCTTCCACAAGCCGAATTGGTGGAACAGGCATTGGCTCGAAAGGAAGGATATCTCACCTCTACTGGAGCGTTGATGGCAGACACCGGTAAATTCACCGGTAGATCTCCTAAGGATCGTTACGTTGTCAAAGATGCTCAAACAGAAGATGCTGTTTGGTGGGGAGACATCAACATTCCATTCGATGAAGAAAAATTTGATCGATTACTGGAGAAAATGAAAGCTTTCCTTTCTGACAAAGATCTTTTTGTTAGGGATGCTTTTGCCGGAGCTGATCCTCAGCATAGATTGAATATTCGAGTTATCAATACTTGGGCATGGCATAACCTCTTTTGCCACAACATGTTCTTGAGACCTACTCAAGAGGAGTTGGAAGACTTTGAGCATGACTTTACCATTATCTGCGCTCCGGGATTCCAGGCAGACCCTGAAACGGACGGTACTAAAAATCCAAACTTTGCCATATTAAATATGTCGAAGCGGATGATATTGATTGGAGGAACAGGATATGCCGGCGAAATGAAGAAAGGCATCTTCTCTGTTTTGAATTTTATCCTTCCTCACGAAAAGAACGTGCTTTCCATGCACTGTTCAGCCAATGTTGGTAAGAAAGGTGACACAGCTATTTTCTTCGGCCTTTCAGGTACAGGCAAAACTACCTTATCTGCTGACCCAAAAAGAGGATTGATTGGTGACGATGAGCACGGATGGACAGAAAATGGCGTGTTCAATTTCGAGGGTGGCTGTTATGCAAAAGTCATTGACCTAAGCAGAGAAAAAGAGCCTGAAATCTGGGATGCAATTCGGTTTGGTTCAATCGTGGAAAACACCAGATTTAACCCTGGAACTCGAATCGTGAATTACGCAGATAAAAGTGTAACTGAAAATACTAGGACAGCCTACCCTATTCATTATATACCAAACGCTTTAGAACCTTCCACAGCGGGTATCCCAAAAAACATCTTCTTCCTGACAGCAGATGCCTTTGGAGTTATACCACCGATTTCCAAGTTGAATAAGAGCCAAGCTATGTATCACTTTATTTCTGGCTATACTGCTAAAGTAGCAGGTACAGAAATGGGAGTCACAGAGCCTAAATTGACGTTTTCCGCATGTTTTGGTGCAGCATTTCTTCCATTACACCCAACAGCATATGCTTCTCTATTTGGAGAGAAAATGGAAAAGTATGAGACCAATGTTTGGCTGATCAACACAGGTTGGACTGGCGGACCTTATGGTGTCGGTTCTAGAATGAAGTTAGCTTACACTAGAGCCATGATCACCGCGGCTTTGGAAGGTAGCTTAGAGTCTGTTGATTTCAAACCTCATGCAGTTTTCGGTTTTGAGGTTCCTCAATCTTGTCCAAATGTTCCTAGCGAGGTATTAAACCCAAGAAGCACCTGGAACAATCCTGCAGATTATGATAAGCAAGCATCAGACTTGGCAAAATCATTTGTTCAAAACTTCAAGCAGTTTGAATCTTACGCCTCAGAGGATATTCTAGCTGGAGCACCAAAATTTTAATCAATATAAACCCTCTATAACCAAAGCCCATACATCATTGTATGGGCTTTTTTTCTTGATTACCATCCAAAATTTAATTATCCCAATAAATAATTGACTGATTATTCTAGGGAAAGACTATTTTTACCCCTCGAAAAATTCAGATCAAAAAACACAACATGAAGACAGCTGAAATTATCACTGAAAAGGGAACAATGAAGGTGGAGTTTTATGAGAAAGATGCTCCCAACACAGTAAATAACTTCGTTGAATTATCGCAAAAAGGATTCTATGATGGACTTACTTTTCATAGAGTGATTCCAAACTTTGTGATTCAAGGAGGATGTCCAATCGGAAATGGTGCCGGTGGACCAGGCTATAAAATCAATTGCGAATTAGACGGAGGTAACCAATACCATGATAGAGGTGTACTTTCAATGGCACATGCTGGAAGAAATACAGGAGGTTCCCAGTTTTTCATTTGCCATAGCAGAGATAATACAGCTCACTTAGACAGAAACCATACTTGCTTTGGAAAAGTAGTAGAAGGACTTGAAGTCATAGATGCTATCCGAGCTGGAGATAAGATTGAAAAAATAGTGATCAGCGAAGCATAAATTCATGAGGCTGTCTCAAAAGTAAAATATGTCACATTGAGCGTCCCGACAATTGTACGGGATCGAAATGTGATTAAAAACAATAGAAATAGCCTTCGACTACGCTAACAATGACAAATTAAATTCCGAAATAAGTGAAATTTCGGAATTTAATTCCTTTTAATGAAAAGTAAGCTTTAGCTAACTTAAAACCCTACTGCTTCTACTAAGCATTTTCTTTTTTCTCTTCGTTCTTTTGCCTTGAAGCAAAAGAACCAAAAATTCAAGACGCAGCAAAGCTCCAACCGCACTAGGCCGGACGCTGGCCCGCTGCTGCGCCAGCCCACCGCGCCCTCACTATAAAGTTTTTTCTAAAAGGATATGGTTTCAATTGCTAAAGGACAACAGACGAGTCCATTATGGATGAACCTGTCATATAATTTTTTGTATGTTCGAAGAATATTTAAGGCTCAGGCTGACACTAGAGCTATCAATGAGACAGCCTCTTATTTTTTAACAATTCTTGGAATAGTTCTTGAACAAGGGGAAGTTCAAAGAACTGATCTATGAAATACACTTATTTATTATTCCTGATATTTTTTGGTTCCATCAATTCTCTTCAAGCCCAGCATTATGGGAATTCGTTGGGTATACGCCTCGGAAATAATGATTTGGGAAGAACAGTAGGACTTTCTTTTCAACAAAGAATCAGTAAAAGAAATACCATAGAGGCTATTCTTCAGTCGGACTTTTCAAGAAACACAACGGCCCATATTTTATATGAAATTCATAGACCTATCATCTCCAAACGATTGAATTACTATTATGGAGGTGGCTTAGCTTTCGGAAGCGAAGAGAGCTTTATGAAAGATGCAGTGAACAAAGAGATAGTACATACCTATGGCAATTCAACAGTCGGTGTAGACTTTATCTTGGGTTTTGAAATGACCTTTTTGAATACAGTTTTCTCTTTTGATTATAAGCCCAATATCAATGTGGCAGGAAGAGAGGAGTTTTTCAGAGGACAAGCGGGGATATCAGCGAGAATGGTCTTAGTTAAAAGTAAGGACCAGAAAAAGCGTCAGAGACAAAGACAAAGAGCGAAAAATCAGCAAAATACCAGTTCATTTGGAGAAAAAATAAATTCTATTTTCAAGAAGAATTAACTCAGGAATTCAGAGTTTCCCAGTACATTTTTTCATGTAGATCTGACCTCTTTACAATCTGCTTATACCATTTAAGCCTTAAAGCATGTTTTTCATCTTCTGATAAATGGAAGCCCTCGATTGTTAAATCCTTGATTTGCTTAGTCAATTCATAAAGAAAAATCGAAGCGGAGACTGAAATATTAAAACTCTCTGTAAATCCCAACATAGGAATATGAACCAAGCCATCTGCTTGCTGTTTCACTTCTTCACTTACGCCTTCATGCTCATTGCCAAAAACTAATGCGATTTTCTGATTAGCAGGCAAATCATAGACAGAAATGGATCCGGGATTGGGGCTGGTGGCCAATATTTGATAACCATTTTTCTTGAGAGCAGAGAAACAGTCCTTGACTGCATTTCCTTCATTGGAAAAATATTTATGAATATCTACCCAATCAGATGCACCACGGGTGACATAAGGATTGACTTTGTATTGATTGGTTTTTTCAATGATATGAACATCCTGAATACCGAAGCAATCGCAAGTTCTTAATACCGCACTGGCATTATGAGGCTTGTAAATATCCTCTAAAACGACTGTGAAAAATCGGGTTCTTTGAGCTAATACAGTTTCCATTACCTTCTTTTTATGATCTGTAATGTACTGTCCCAGATAGGATAACAGCCCCAATTCCTTCTTGTAAAGCTCTTTTTCTTCCATTTTCAAATAAAAAGGGACTGTTTAAAACAGTCCCAATTGTTCTTCGTCATCCTTTTTAGGACTCAAGTCTATGGTGCTACCTACTTCAAGTTCATCATCCGTTTCACCTTCTTCCTCAGAACTGTCCGCCTCTTGCTTTTTGGATTCCTTTTTAGCCTCGATTAACTGCAAGTCCTTGATATCATGAGAACTTAACTTGTTACCAATGGCTTTCCAGCCTTTGACGTCAATTAGCATATCCAAATCAAACTCAACCGACTCTTCATTCTTACCTTTTACCAAGGTAGCAGAGACCTGAGGTTGCTTATTGGTCGAAACAAGCTTGAGATAGGATGATTTATGATCAGTAATAAAGTTGAATTTTTTATTGAGTGTAGTGGTTTCCACCTGGAATCGCTTGACATAGAAAGTCTTACTCCCTCCATCAAAATACACCGCAGAAAGAATCTTTTCCGGTTCAAACTTTTCTATCAATACCACCTCATTGGGTTCGTATCGGTTGGTCAGTTCAAAATTGGTCAATTCATAATCCCCAGACTTATAGCAAACCAATATTCTATCTTCACCCAGGAAATTACCGATTAAATTACCTCGTTGATCTGTATTAAGTCTTCCAACTATAGGATCGTAATAAATATCCAAGCCTCCCAAAGTGGAAACACCTTCCATTTTAAGTTGGATTTTTCTAACTGGATATTTGGTCAGAATATTTCCTCCTGCTCCTCTCCCCTTGATCTCTATCGTAGCAAAATCAAAGTCGAATACTTTGACTCTGGCTTTGGCACCTTGGGTCAAATAAACTGTAACAATTTCAGCTTCCCCATTCGGATTAGCCGTGAGATAAAGCGATTTTGAACCTTTCGTTCCTTTTGTTAGATCATATTCTTTATCTCTCGTTACACCTCCAGGCTGGAACCTTTTAACCATGGCTCTACCAGATGCACCGTCCAAATAGATCATATTGAAAGTCAGGCGCTCATCAGTTTTTCTATAGATTCCTACATGGAGAATGTCTTTCCCCATGAAGTTCTTCTCCTGAATCTTGGAAACCATCATCACTCCATCTCTCCGAATTACAATGATATCATCCAGATCGGAACAGTCACAGACAAACTCTTCTTTTTTCAATCCCATTCCTACAAAACCGTCTTTTCGGTTCACGTACAATTTGGCATTATTCGCTGCTACGACGCTGGCTTGGATGGTATCAAAGGCTCTGATTTCAGTTTTTCTTTCTCTGCCTTTTCCGTATTTATCTCTTAGATTTTCATAATACTTGATGGCATAGTCTGTCAGGTGTCTTAGGTTATGATTTACTTCCTTCAATTCATCCTGTAGCCTTTTCATCAATTCATCTGCCTTGAAGGCATCAAATTTTGAAATACGCTTAATCTTAATCTCTGTAAGACGGATCAAGTCCTCCTGAACAATCTCTCTGTAAAAATCAGGCTTGTAAGGATCCAAACCTTTGTCAATCGCCTCCAAAACAGCATCCCAAGTCGTACATTCTTCTATGTCCCTGTAGATCCTGTTTTCGATAAATATTTTTTCCAAAGAAGAGAATAGGAGCTTTTCCATCAACTCTCCTTTTCTGATCTCCAGCTCCCGCTTTAAAAGTGCTTTAGTTTGCTTGGTGTTGTATTCAAGAATCTGATTGACTGTTAGAAAGACCGGTTTATCTTCAATGATTACACAAGCATTAGGAGAAATAGAAACCTCACAATCAGTAAAGGCATACAGCGCATCAATCGTTACATCGGGCGAAACTCCCGGAGCCAAATGAACCTGAATCTCAACATCTTTAGCAGTGTTGTCCACCACTTTCTTGATTTTGATTTTCCCTTTATCGTTGGCTTTTAGTATGGAATCAATTAGAGAATCAGTAGTTGTACCATAAGGTATCTCCTTGATTAAAAGAGTTTTAGAATCCTCTTCTTCTATTTTAGCTCGAACTTTGATTTTTCCTCCTCTAAGGCCCTCATTATATTCACTGAAGTCTGCCAATCCACCTGTGATGAAGTCTGGAAGAACATTGGTTTTATTGCCTTTTAGAATTTCAATTGAGCCATCTATCAACTCAAGGAAATTATGAGGAAGAATTTTAGTGGAAAGACCTACAGCAATTCCTTCAACACCCTGCGCTAGCAATAAAGGAAACTTAACCGGAAGGGTTACAGGTTCTCTTTTTCGACCGTCATAAGATAACTGCCACTCTGTGGTTTGAGGATTGAATACTACCTCCAGGGCAAATTTAGAAAGCCTAGCCTCAATGTATCTCGCAGCTGCAGCTCTGTCACCTGTACGAATATCACCCCAGTTTCCCTGGGTTTCAATCAAAAGATCCTTTTGCCCCAAATTGACGATAGCATCTCCAATAGAAGCATCACCATGTGGGTGGTATTGCATGGACTGTCCAATAATGTTGGCCACTTTATTGAATCGTCCATCGTCCATTTCCTTCATAGCATGAAGGATACGACGCTGAACTGGCTTCAATCCATCTTCAATTGCAGGGACAGCCCGCTCTAGGATTACATAAGAAGCATAATCCAAAAACCAATCCTTATACATTCCGGTAACAGGCACCGAATCGTGTAAGCTTTCGTCTTTATCTTCAGGTCTATTTGTTTCCTCGCTCATTTAATTAATCCAAATTTTGTATAGGTGAAACGACAATATGACAGCACCTACTGAAACCATATTTCCAATTAAGGAATTACAGAATTATTGTATTTTTCCTGCAAAAACTAGTTTATTGTATTTTTAACGCAATCAAGCTGCTTCTTCCTCGGGTTCATCATTTTTTCTTGGGTCATCCAAAGCCAAATCCTTCTCGATCTTCAAATTATCAATGATGAAGTTTTGTCTATCGGGTGTGTTTTTACCCATGTAGAAATTCAAAAGGTCAGAGATTTTCGTCTCCTTGTTCAAGATGATTGGCTCCAAACGGATATCCTCTCCAATGAAAGTCCCAAACTCTTCTGGTGAAATCTCTCCCAATCCTTTGAATCGGGTAATTTCCGGCTTATTTCCTAGCTTATGGATCGCACGCTGCCTTTCTTCATCTGAATAGCAGTAGATAGTTTCCTTCTTATTCCTTACCCTGAAAAGAGGGGTATCCAGAATAAATAAGTGTCCATTTTTAACCAAATCAGGAAAAAACTGCAGAAAATACGTCATGATCAATAGCCGGATATGCATTCCATCCACATCGGCATCGGTAGCTATGACAATTTTTCTATACCTCAAATTTTCAATACCATCTTCAATATTCAAGGCGTGCTGCAGCAGATTAAATTCCTCATTTTCATACACCACCTTTTTGGTCATTCCAAAGCAGTTGAGCGGCTTTCCCCTCAATGAAAAAACTGCCTGAGTTTGCACATCCCTAGACTTGGTAATAGATCCAGAAGCTGAATCCCCCTCTGTGATGAAGAGCATGGTATTATTCTTCAAGTCCTCATTAGCCTTTGCATCGTCATAATGCACACGGCAATCTCTCAATTTTTTATTGTGAAGATTAGCCTTTTTCGCTCTTTCGTTTGCCAGCTTCTTGATTCCGGAAATCTCCTTCCTTTCTCTCTCAGACTGCAAGATTCTCTTCAACAAAGCATCTGCTACTGCAGGGTTTTTATGCAGATAATTATCCAGTTCAGTCTTGATAAAGTCATTGACGAAGGTTCGTAAGGTTGGACCTTCTGGACCAACTGATTGAGAACCCAATTTCGTCTTTGTTTGGGATTCAAAAACGGGCTCCTGAACTCTTACCGCAATAGCTGCTACCACACTTTGGCGGATATCTGAAGAGTCATAATCTTTTTTATAAAACTCCCGAACTGTCTTGACAATAGCCTCTCTAAAAGCTGCCAAGTGAGTTCCTCCTTGGGTGGTATACTGTCCATTGACAAAGGAATAATATTCCTCTCCATATTGATTGGAGTGAGTGATCGCCACTTCGATATCATTCCCTTTCAAATGGATGATAGGATACCTTGAACTTTCCTCATCAACTTTATTGGACAACAAATCATAAAGTCCTCTGTCTGAGAAAAACTTTTTTCCATTGAAATTAATGGTCAAACCTGCATTCAGGTAAGCATAATTCCAGATTTGATTTTCAAGATATTCAGGGATGAAGTGGTAATTCTTGAATATGCCGGCATCGGGGGTAAAAATCACCTTTGTGCCATTTCTATCAGAAGATTTCTCAATAGGTTTATCTTCCTTCAATACCCCTTTTTCAAATTCAGCTATTTTGGTTTCCCCATCACGATAGGATTGAACTTTAAAATAGTCTGACAAAGCATTCACAGCTTTTGTACCGACGCCATTTAGTCCTACTGATTTTTGAAAAGCACCTGAATCATATTTTCCTCCGGTATTGATTTTAGAAACACAGTCTATCACTTTCCCCAAAGGAATGCCACGTCCATAATCCCTTATTTCAACTCTGTGCTCAGATATTTTTACTTCGATGGTTCGTCCATAACCCATCATGTGTTCATCGATGGAGTTATCCAAAACCTCTTTGACCAAAACATAAATCCCGTCATCCTGGGCACTTCCATCTCCGAGTTTACCAATATACATCCCCGGCCTAAGGCGGATGTGTTCTCTCCAATCCAGAGATTTAATACTGTCTTCGGTATATTTAACTGTTTCTGCCATAGTCTTATCCTTAATCTCTTTTCTGTAGCTGTTTGGCTTTTCCTACGAAAAGCAAAAAGAGTGCAATGATCCAAAGTACCAAAAGCCCAGGAATCAAATAAAAGAAAAAGCCAAATTCATCTGCTGCGATCTCCTCCTGATTATTGGTGGCATGGATGTAAAATACAATAGTCGCAAGACTCAGATTGATAATGCCTCCAAAGGAGTAAAACCAAGTCAATAAATAATCTCTATAATTATCTCCTATCGGAAAAAGCTTGTGGAGTTTTCTATACGATTTGGTCTCCAACATTTTTGGCGGAACGAGCACCAAAGCATTCAAAGCCACAAATGTCGCAATCATCCCATAGAAAAAGTTTCCTTTTCCAATAGTAGAAATCCCTCCTTCTCCATCTGTTTGATAAGTGACCTGATCGGTCAATGCTGAGTAGAAGTAAAGGAGAAAAAAGAGAAAGAAAATGATGCTGATGTAGTAAAAGGCTTTCCCAAAACGGTAGTACATAATTCACGGGTAATTAGATGTGCTAATATAAAGGATTTGCTCAAACAGAATGTGCCAATATGGGTTTCATGCTATGACAATATTTGTCATTAATTTCAAAAAACCGTGAGCATAAGCTGATTAAGGCAAAAAACAAATCCGGAAATTTTCAATAGTACTCGAAATTGATTCAAATAGTTTTATTGAAAACATAGTCCTGATTTAAGATTGCGCTATACCTTTGCTTCAAATTAATTATTGCCCAATGAAATATTCAATTTCTTTCATTTTCGTATTTCTACTATTTATTGCTGCTTGTTCAGGTCCTCTGGATACCGGCAACATCAATATTGAGAATTGGAAAAATGACAGATATGGATGCAGTGGTCTTAGAATCCAAGATTTGGATGAATTGGAAAAAATCAAAAACAGCTTTTTAGGAGCTAATAATCAAGAAATCATCAAAACTTTTGGTAGGCCGGACCGGGTAGAATTGGTTGATAAAAGCCAAAGCTTCTTCTTTTATTTTCTAGAGCCAAGCAATGCATGTGAAGGGGTAGAAATAGAAAAAGAACCTCTGAAGGTTCTTTTTCGAATGAATGCAATATCTAAGGTTTCTGAAGTGACTATTACAACCCTGAACCCATAAAACACAAGGCGGCAGCACCTAATGTGCCGGCATTATTTTCTAGGGTGGCTTTTTTCAACCTCAAATCCTTATTGTAGTAATTAGTCAGGTATTGACGGATTGTTCTTTCCATAGAAGGCATCATAAACTCCAATCCAGCAGAAATACCACCCCCAAAATACACCTCTGTAACGTCCAAAATTCGAACAGTCGATACGATAGCTTCGCCCAGGATAATACCCACTTCCTGAAAGACCATCAGGGAAACTTCATTTCCTTCCTTGGCTGTGTCGACCAATAAATGGGTTCCCAGTTCAGCACCTTTCAATCTTCCAGCCTTCTCAGGATAAGCAGCTATCATTCTCTCAAGAATGGATAAAATGCCCTTTCTACCGATCAGTGTTTCCAATCTGGCACTACCGCTTGATAGCATGTGACCCATTTCAAGGGCATTACCTCTAGAACCTTTGAAAACCTCACCATCCAATACCATTGCACTTCCAATTCCAGTACCCATAGTAATGAAAAGGAAATTATCCGATGGATCATCTTTTCCGTAGTAGAACTCTCCGATTGCTGCAGCTGCTGCATCATTTTCCAAGAAGAACTCTTTATCAGGGTAAGCTTTCTCCAAACCTTGTTTCAGATTGAAATTATTCAGACTTGGAATAGCAGGGATTTCCAGCGGTGTTGTTCTATCCTTACTGATCAAACCAGGTAGTCCTATGCCTACTTTCTCAACCTGAGGATATTTTTTGAAATACTTGTCTAACCCGGAGATAAATGCTTGACCAAAACCTTCGGCATGGTCTCTGAATGGCGTGGTATCCTCTTTTTGAAAATCGAGGATGTTTCCGTTTTTGTCTACAAGTCCGATTTTTAGGTGGGTCCCGCCCACGTCCACTCCTAAAAAGTGTGTCTCCGAATTATTCATTTTGTTCTTCATAGGTTTGATTCTCAAAAAAGCCAAAAAATTGCTTTACTTCCTATATTCTTTGCCAATCTGCTGGAAAATTTTGAAAACTGCAGGACAAACTAGCGTATTTTTTAAAGTTAAACCCAAAATTCCGTGAATATTCTTCCGATTCGTGTGAGGATACTCCCTGCAGGCTTTAGGTCTGTCCTCATAGACTAAACACTTATTATCCGAGTTTAAAAAAGGACAAGGCGAAGAGTTCAAGACATAATCTCCATCTTCATCCCGGTGAAGATATTCGTCTATAAATTCACTGCTTTTTTGACGAAAAACTCTAGCCAATCGATCTATATCTGTTTGCAAAAAAATGGGACTTGTTGTCTTACAGCAATTTGCACATTCAAGGCAATCCAAACTTTCGAATACTTTATCGTGTAGATTTTCAAAGTCTTCATCCAGCTTTTTAGGCTTTACTTTTCGCAGCCTTTCCTTCAGCTTTTTATTAGTTGGGAATTCAGATTTACTCTCAATGTTAAATAATTCTAAATTCAATGAATCTTTTGATGCAGTCACATCTATCTTATTTTCAATTTATTACGTATTTTTTGTATCTTAATAAGACACTAAACCCCAATGACTATGAAAACACATCCATCAGAACTTTTATTCTATCACAGCGCAGGTCAACCCATTGATAAGCAAACCAAAGCCTACGCAAAATCTCTGGCAAAATTTGTCAACGAGATCGATGTGGTGAAACAAAGAATCACTGCGACTCAATGGGATAGCATATTATTGAAACTTGGACTACGTGCCAAGGACCTGCTCAATCGAGCCCATCCTGATTACCAGAAATACATCGCAGGTAAAAACTGGGATGATGAAGACTGGCTCAAAATCTTGGTCAAATATCCCTATTTGATCAAATCACCGATTGCACTATTCAGAAATAAAGCGATTCTCTGCCGAACTCCCAGTGATATTTTGAAATTGGATTAATCAGCAAATGCAATCCCATCCTCCAGAATTTTTATTTCTCTGGCTTTATACAACTGCCCTATGCATTGCTTAAAGTGCTTTTTACTCATAGAAAGCACTTTTTTTATTTCTTCAGGATCAGATTTATCATGAAGAGGAAGAAACTTCCTTTCTTCCAATATTTTCAGAATTCGTTCCGCACCTTCCTCGTATTTTTCTCGACCAGTAGGCAATAATTGCAAATCAATTTTACCATCATCTCTCCTTTTCTTCACATAGAGCGTGCGCTGCTCCCCTATTTCCAAAGGTTGAAACACTTCATTTGCATAGACCAAGCCTTCGTATCGGTCTTCTAGTAAGACTTTATATCCAAGGTCAGTTTTATCAAATATCAAACCCTCAACTTGAATTCCCGGCTCATAGTCCTTTGGTGCAGGGTAGATAAAGTCCTTATGCTTGGTACTTCCTATCAGCCTATTGGTTCTGTAATCCACACAGACCTTAACCAAGTACTTTTTCCCAGGTTCCATATTTTTACCCATCTCAGCATTAGGCACCAAAAGATCTTTCGGCAAACCCCAATCCATAAAAGCTCCAAATGAGGTGACTTCCTTAGCTTCCATGACACCCCATTCGTCTAAAAGTGCAATAGGGCGAGTAGTTACAGCAACTGGTCTATCTTCACTGTCAGTATATACAAAAACCTCAAGCTCATCATTTTCACGCTCCTCCCCTTTCAAATAACCTTGGGGTAACAAGACCTCTTCACCGGACTCTAACTGAAGGTATGCTCCAAAATCTGTAAATCTATTGATGGGTAATTTGCTGACTAAGCCGAGTTCTTTCATAGTTCAAAGGTAGCTATTAATCTAAAAGGATTTTGAAATTTTGTGACAAACAAAGTCAGGAAACGCATGTTTAAAAATTGGATTTCCTAGCTGTTGGAAGTAGTTTTGAATCCCTTTGCTTGAAGGCAAAGTCAAAAAAACCCAAATAGAACTGTTTTTAAATTTTAATCGCCTCATTATGAAAAATATCACTGTCATAGGATCTGGAACCATGGGAAATGGTATTGCACACGTTTTTGCTCAAACTGGTTATGAAGTTTCCTTAGTAGACATTAAAGAAGAATTTTTGAACAAAGCTTTAGCTACCATTTCCAAGAATATGGACAGACAGGTTAGCAAAGGCCTTCTATCTGAAGATCAAAAAACTGAAGCTCTAGGGAAAATCAAGAAATTTACCGAACTCAAAGAAGGAGTTAAAGAAGCAGATTTGATCGTTGAGGCGGCTACTGAAAATATGAATATCAAGCTCGATATTTTCAGACAAATGGATGAGTTTGCACCTAAAAGTGCGATTCTGGCAACCAATACCTCCTCCATCTCTATCACCAAAATTGCAGCGGTTACCCAAAGACCTGCACAGGTGATTGGAATGCACTTCATGAACCCAGTTCCTGTCATGAAGCTTGTGGAAGTAATCAGGGGATATGCAACTTCAGATGAGGTTACGGATAAGATCATGGACCTATCCAAAAATTTAGGGAAGGTTCCAGTAGAGGTAAATGATTATCCAGGATTCGTTGCCAACAGAATTTTGATGCCTATGATCAATGAGGCCATCATCACATTATTCGAAGGAGTTGCTGGTGTGGAAGAAATTGACACGGTCATGAAATTAGGCATGGCACATCCTATGGGACCTCTTCAATTGGCTGACTTTATCGGTCTGGATGTTTGCTTATCTATTTTAAAGGTATTGCACGATGGGTTTGGCAATCCTAAATATGCTCCATGTCCTTTATTGGTCAATATGGTAGAGGCAGGTTACAAAGGAGTGAAAACCGGTGAAGGATTTTATCAGTATACTCCGGGAAGCAAGGACATTAAAGTAGCTCCAAGATTCATTAAATAAGCATTAGCAAATCATGCACTTAGCAGTATCCGGAAATATCGGTAGCGGGAAAACTACGCTTACAGAAAAGTTAGCCAAGCATTATGGTTGGAAAGCTGAATTTGAAGCGGTAGATGATAATCCTTACTTACCTGACTTTTATGAAGACATGAAAAGGTGGGCTTTTCACCTTCAGGTTTATTTTTTGAATTCTAGATTCAATCAAATCAAAACTATTCAGGAAAGTAAAACTCCTACTATCCAAGATAGAACGATCTACGAGGATGCTTACATCTTTGCGGCCAACTTGTATAAAAGCAAGCTTTTGAGTGAAAGGGATTACTACAATTATCGAAGTCTTTTTGATAGCATGATTTCTCATGTGAAGGCTCCTGATTTGCTGATTTATCTCAAAGCTGATATACCCAAATTAGTTGGGCAAATAGAAAAAAGAGGTAGATCCTATGAAACGGCAATGAGGATTGATTATCTCAAAAATCTAAATTCTCATTACGAAGATTGGATTTCGAATTATAAAGAAGGGAAGTTATTGATTATTGATGTCAATGAATTGGACTTTGTTGAAAGACCTGAGGACTTCTCTTTTATTGTAGATAAGGTTCATAGAGAAATCTTTGGATTGTTCGCTTAATAAATAAAGCAGCTGAAAGGCTGCTTTTTTACTCCAATTTCCTCAAAAACCAGTTACAGATTACTTTTCTCTGATCCTCATTTGGGTTAACCAACATTTGATCCAAACGCTTCAAGCTCCCACCAGTCATAATCGTTTCATAAGGAGCTATCCGAATCAACTTATAACCATGAATTCTGGACTGAAGATCGATTTGAGCATCATTGAAAGCAGTTAATTTCCAACCTGAAGCACCTACACCGGAATAGTCACCCGGCTCGGAAGCCTGTCCAAACCAAGTCCCCGCAACAGGTGGCCCATTCCAAATTCTTTCCTGCAAACCAGCTTTCTGACATTCCTTTTCATAAGTTCTACAGAGTCTCTTGTAGGCTTCCGAAAAAGGGAAAGACATTTCACTATAAAAATCTGATCTTAAGCTTATTAATCTATATCTATTAAAGTGAATAGGTGAATCAAATAGGAATAAGACCCTGTTGATTTTCATATCAAAATTTGCCTTTTCCAATAGTGGATGCTTTCCTTTTCCACCTAAGTCATCATAGATTTCATGAAGCCAAGCTTGGCCTTTAGAATCTAGAAATGAGGGATTGAACTCCAATTGAAAACGATCATCGAAATCTACTTCTCCTTCTTTTAAGATGGAAAGGAGATTGCTTAAAAGTACTTGTTGCATGACTATATATTCTCTCTGACAACTTCCCAAGTATGGTCTGCCAGTAATTTTACTTCAGCCACAAAAGCAGCAAAGTCTTTCTTTCTTCCCCATTCTTCAGGGGCTATCATGCTCAAAAAATCGGAACCATCCTCTTTCTGGTAAAGAAAGTAGGTATGGTTAATTAAAGGTTCGAATGCAATGGATGCTTGATAAATCCGTTCAGAAACCTCTACCCGGGCTTTAATCTTTTTTGCCTGATCGGCCAAAAGCTGCATCTGCTCATAGATTTGAGCCATCTGCATATCAGTTTGGCTTTGCATAGCAGCCACGGCTCTGCCCGTAATTTTACCCTTATCTTCAGGTTTGATCAGAGCACTGCCCGAATGATGAGCATAGGGAAGAGTTCCGGGTTCCTCGGTCGTCTTATCCTTCATGCGTTCCAGATCCAACTTATCTACATCTATCTTCTTTCCAGTCATTGACTTTTTATTCTTCTCCTGTTGTAATACGTTCTTTTAGATTCCCTTTTGAGCCAGGGAAAGTAGTTCTTTGAGAAATATCATAACCAATCCAAAGCATGATTAGCATGAATATCACAAAGACTATCAAAAAGACTTTCTTGTTCTTTTTCATAACAGTACTTCCTTATTCTGGTTCAAAATTAATGTTTAACCAGTAAACACACATCTTTATAACTGATTTATGGAATCTTTGATTAAGAAATCCCTGATATTGAAAAATGTTTTTAATTTTAAGGATAGGTACCAAACAATCATTTTTATTTTGACTAGTCAAATTGCTCATGTATCAGCTAATCAGTGAACAAAGCATCTACCAATATTTTGGAGATGATGATCCGGATATGATCAGGGATATGATCCAAATTATTCTGGAAACCAACGTCCATGACCTCAAGGAGTTAGGGGATTTTTACGAAAAAAAGGAATTTGAAATCATCAAAAAAAGATGTCATAAGGCAAAGCCTAGCATGAGCTATATAGGAGCTATCAAGACTAGGAAATTGCTGGAGGAAATTGAGGCGGATATACCCAACTCACTTCCTCTGAATGCAAAACTTCAAAATCACCTTTTAACCATTGAGGATGAATTGAAAAAATTCGTCAAAACTCTTGATTAATATTTAACAAGCATGGTTCGTAATTGTCTACTTATCCTGGCATTTATATGCCTATCCTCTCCCCTTTTTGCCCAATCTCAATTAAGCGTGGAATACATCATGCGGGATCCTCAATGGATGGGTACTTTCCCAAGTAGAGCAAGATGGAGTGATGATAGTCAAACTATTTATTTCCAATACAATCCAGAAAAAAATCCTGCTGATTCCACTTACAAGATTCAAATAAGCTCTCCAAAACAAATCCAGAAAGTGAACTGGAAAGAAGAGAGTGCCATGAGGAGAGATCAGGCCAATTGGAATACTGATTATTCTCAGAGAGTTTATTTGAGTGCATCAGACCAGATTTCTTTGGAAAATATGAAAACAGGCCAGAAAAAGGTTCTGTTAAGTTGGCACTCAAGGGTTTCAAACCCAACTTTCTTGGCGGATGAAAATTTGATCTCATTTGTCTCTGATCAAAATATTTTCACGCTTAATCTTAGTACCGGAGTTGTTAAAAAGGTCACTCAAATATCCTCTGGTTCTAAACCTTCCAAAAAATCTAATGCTACCCAAGCAGAGCAGGTTAAAGGATTTGTGGAAGCTGAAAATTTAGAGCTTCTTCAAGTGGTCAAAGAAAGACAGGAGGCGGAGAAAAAACGCGCAGCCTACAGAGAGGCTACCAGAGAACAGGCGGAGGAAAAATTTGTCTATTACACCGAGGGAAAAAGTCCGGCTAACCTCCAACTTTCACCTGATGGCAACTTTGCAAGCTTCACCTATTATAATTCATCCAGCAACAAAAACACGAAAGTACCTGACTATGTCGCTGCCTCAGGTTATACAGAAGACCTAAATGCGAGACCAAAAGTAGGTACCGATCCTACCACTTCGGAAATCGGGATTTATGACCTGAAAAGAGACAGCGTTTATTTCATAGATTATTCGAAGCTTCCTGGTCTACAGGATCTTCCTGATTACACCAAAGACTACCCAGACAAAAAATGGGATAGCACAAATAGAAAATTATCTCTTTTTGGACCCATATTTTCTCCTGACGGAAAAAGAGCAATCGTTCAAGCCCGATCTTTTGACAATAAGGACCGATGGATTGCTGAGGTAAATCTTCAAACAGGTGAATTAAAAAATTTGGACAGGCAAAGAGATGAGGCTTGGATTGCAGGACCTGGAATTGGCTGGACTTTTTCAGGAGGAACCTTAGGTTGGCTCCCAGATAGCAAGCATATTTATTTTCAATCTGAAGAAAGCGGATATTCTCACCTATATCTCTTAAATGTAGAAAATGGAAATAAAAAGGCTTTGACTTCAGGTGCCTACGAGGTATTTGATCCTTTCATTTCCAGAGATAAAAAAAGTTGGTTCTTTACTAGTTCTGAGGTAGATCCTGGAGAAAGACATTTTTACCAAATGCCTCTTATGGGAGGAAAAAAGGTCCAGCTCACTTCCATGACCGGAAATAATGAGGTAAGTCTATCTCCGGATCAGAGTAAAATGGCTATTATTCATTCTTATAGTAACCGACCCGAGGAGCTTTACATTCAGGACTTAAAACCCGGAGCCAAACCTGTTCAACTTACCAACGGACAGAGTGAGGAATTCAAAGCTTATAACTGGAGAGATCCGGAAATTATTCGATTCCAGGCTGAAGATGGTGCGATGGTACCTGCGAGAATTTATCAGCCAGAAGCCTCAAAGAAAAATGGAGCTGCTGTCATCTTTGTACATGGAGCTGGATATCTTCAAAATGTACACAAATGGTGGAGCAGTTATTTCAGGGAATATATGTTCCATAATCTTTTGACAGATTTGGGTTACACCGTTTTGGATATAGACTATAGAGCTTCTTCTGGATATGGAAGAGATTGGAGAACGGGCATTTATAGACATATGGGAGGAAAGGACTTGTCTGACCAAGTTGACGGCGCCAAACATTTAGTAGAAAAGTATGGGGTAGATGCTGATAGAATTGGAATTTACGGAGGTAGCTATGGAGGCTTTATCACGCTTATGGCACTATTTACTGCTCCTGAGGTTTTTAAATCCGGAGCTGCCCTTCGCTCAGTAACCGATTGGGCACATTACAATCACGGATATACTTCCAATATTCTCAATACTCCTGAAGAAGATCCAATAGCTTATAGAAGATCCTCTCCTATCTATTTTGCGGAAGGTTTGAAAGGGAACCTTTTGATGGCGCATGGAATGGTAGATGTGAATGTTCACTTCCAAGACGTAGTTAGATTATCCCAGAGACTCATAGAATTAGGAAAAGACAATTGGGAAATGGCTATTTACCCAGTCGAGGATCATGGATTTGTGGAGCCTAGCTCCTGGACAGATGAATACAAGAGAATTCTTAAATTATTCAATAACACCCTACTCAATGATTAAGAGTTTTAAATCGATCAAGCTATTGCAAGTTTATGCAATAGCTTTTTTGTTGTTTTCTTGTTCCGAGAAACAACCTGAGGCTGAAAAAACACAAGGATTGATAGCTGATCAAGCCATGATCGTATCTGCAAGAAAAGAGGCCTCAGATATTGGCACAGCAATCCTTCAAAAAGGGGGGAATGCATTTGACGCGATGATGGCAACTGAAATGGCGCTGGCTGTGACCTATCCTTTTGCAGGTAATCTAGGAGGAGGAGGATTTGCGGTATTTAGAATGGCCGATGGAAGCACTGGATCTATAGATTATAGAGAAAAAGCTCCCCTAGCCGCCGACAGGGACATGTATTTGGATGAAGATGGAAATATTATTCCTGGCTTAAGTACCCAAGGGGCCTTAGCCTCGGGAGTTCCCGGAACAATCTCAGGTATCTTCACAGCTCAAGAGAAGTATGGAAAACTAAGCCCTGCTGAGGTTCTTCAACCTGTGATTGAACTCGCCGAAAAAGGATTCGTGGTAACCCAAAGACAAGCGGAACGCTTTGATAGATTGAGAGATACCTTTATCGAAGTCAATGGACCTGAAACTTTCTTTGCACAGAAAATCAATGCAGGAGACACTTTAAAAATCCCGGTTTTAGCACAAACCTTGAAGAGAATAGCCTTGAATGGAAAGGATGAATTCTATAAAGGTGAAACAGCTCAAATTCTTGTCAAACACATGCAGAATTTGGGAGGGATCATTACCGAGGAAGATTTGGCTTCCTATGAGGCAGCATGGAGAGATCCTATTATTTTCAATTATAAAGATCTGAAGATTATTTCCATGGCGCCACCGAGTTCTGGTGGTATTACAATCGGTCAGATTTTTAAAATGGTGGAGCCTTTCGATCTGCAGTCTATGGGGCATCATTCCCCTGAATACATCCAAGTACTGGTGGAAGCAGAAAGAAGGGCCTATGCGGATAGAAACTACTATCTGGGCGATCCTGATTTTGTAGAGATTCCCGTGGATGACCTATTAGATGACTCCTATCTTCGAGCAAGAATGGAGGATTTCTCATTGGATCAGGCAACTAAATCAGAAGATATTTCTGAAGGAAAAATAGCCTTTGCCGAGAGCATGGAAACTACCCACTACTCCATTGTAGATCAAGAAGGCAATGCGATCTCCGTAACGACCACCTTAAATGGAGCTTATGGAAGCAAGGTGTATATCGATGAACTGGGCTTTTTTATGAACAATGAAATGGATGATTTCAGCTCCAAAGCTGGAGAGCCCAATATGTTTGGGTTGATTGGAGCTGAAGCGAATAGCATTGCTCCGGGAAAACGCATGCTGAGCTCCATGACCCCTACTATTGTAGAAAAGGCGGGTGAATTATGGATGGTGGTAGGGACTCCGGGAGGATCCACTATTATAACATCTGTGGTTCAGACAATTTTGAATGTCTATGAGTTTGAGATGAGTATGCAGGAAGCCGTGGAATCACCGAGATTTCATCATCAATGGCTCCCCGATTTAGTCAGCTTTGAGCCAAATTCTTTTGATACCACCTTGATCTCAAACTTAAAGTCAAAAGGATATATCATCTTGGAAAACAATAATCCAATTATTGGAAAGGTAGATGCTATTTTAAAGCTACCTAATGGAAAACTGGAAGGCGGTGCAGATCCCAGAGGGGATGATGCAGCTTCAGGATTCTAAGTTGAAAAGAGGCTATCAAATAAATTCCTCTGGTGTCAGCCTGTGTCTTCAATATTCTTTGAACATACAATAAAATGATAAGACGAATTCATCCAATATGGATTCGTCTTTTGTCTTTTAGCAATTGAAATCCATCTCTTTTAGAAAAAACTTATTTAATGAGGGCGCGGTGGGCTGACGCAGCAGCGGGCCAGCGTCCGGCCCGGTGCGGCTGGAGCTTTGCTGCGTCTTGAATTTTTGGTTCTTTTGCTTCAAGGCAAAAGAACGAAGAGAAAAAAGAAAATGCTTAATTAAAGCAGTAAGTGCTTGATAGAGTTAAAACAAATTTTCGATAAGGAAGAATTAAATTCCGAAACTTCAATTATTTCGGAATTTAATTTAATCTGTCATTGGTAGCACCTGCCTGACGCAGGCAGGGAGTCGAAGCCCATTTCTATCGTTATAGCCCACATTTCGACCCCATTCAATTGTCGGAAAGCTCAATGTGGCAAAATAAAGCTTTGAGATAACCTCTCTCCTTATTCATTCTCTCCAAAAATCTCTTTCACTACCCAGCCTTTCCCCCACTCTTCCATTTCCTTTTCTGTCCACAACTCCGGATAAAATATCACCTTCTGAAAGCGCGGAGGCAGGTATTTTTGCCAGTTGGTTCCACCAGTAGCAGCGATATCCACCGGATCTTTTTGCAAATACCTAACGGCTGATTTATAATGCGCCAAAGGCCAAAATACATTCGCTTTAAGATCAAACTTTTTCATTAAATCCGTCAACTCATCGGATGGATGATCAATCTCCATATACTTATGCCATAAGTTTTTCCTTCTATAGCCTTCAATGAGTTCTTTTAATTTCTTCCCGTATTTCAGTTCGAAGTTTTTGAGCGTCAAAGTCTTTTTCCCACTGGCCAATTCAATGGCTCCTTGCTGCCAATACAGGTGTTCAAATAAATCATCAGCAGGAGAATGATAATCAAACTGAGATCTTTTGGATAAAGTGACCAATTGAAAAGCATCCGTAGCCATCAATTCAATCTCTCTATACTGGGCACTTTGAAAACCTGAAGAAGGTAAAAGAGACATTCTAAACTTCAAAAACTGCTCCTTTTCCATCCCTTTCCACATCATGGCAAAAGAGCTGATCAAATGATCAAAATACATCAGTATCCTTTCTAATCTGGATTGAAAGAATTCCTCGGTCAATTCTTTTTCATCGGCAATTTGCTCCATTTCAGAGATGATCAGCTTGAAGTAGAGCTCTGTAATCTGATGATAAATGATAAAAATTTTCTCATCCTTAAAGCTGGTTTTGGGCTGCTGTAAGGATAAAAGCACATCCAAATTGATGTATTCCCAATAGGTCAAATAATCAGCATATAGCAGCCCTTCAAGATAGGAAAGCATATCCTGACCGGAGGCTTTGAACTTCTCTTCCAGCTGCTTGATTTTGTCTAATATCTTCGGGTCAAATTCGGATTCGTGCATGGGGATTTTTTGGGAAAAATGATAGTTTTTTAGGTGCTTATCTATTTACTTCGAAAGGCGGGAACACTTATTCTTCCCGACAAAAATCAGAGATTCATTTTAATAAACCAAAATACCATGGAGGCAGTAGAAATCCATAAGTCACAAAAGCAGGATACGTTTGAGGGGGTAGATTTTCTCGATTTGGACGATTTGCTCACTGAAGAGCATAAATTGATTCGAGGTTCCATTCGAGATTTCGTGAAAAAAGAAATTTCTCCATACATAGAGGACTGGGCTCAAAAAGCTCATTTTCCTTATGAAATAGTGAAGAAATTTGGTGATGTGGGTGCTTTTGGCCCTCAAATTCCAGAGGAATACGGAGGCGGCGGACTGGATTATATCGCCTATGGTTTGATCATGCAAGAAATTGAGCGTGGCGATTCTGGCATGAGATCTACAGCCTCAGTTCAGGGTTCTTTGGTCATGTATCCAATTTACAAGTTTGGTTCGGAGGAACAACGCAAAAAGTTCCTTCCTAAACTGGCATCAGGAGAAATGCTAGGCTGCTTCGGTTTGACTGAACCAGACCATGGTTCTAACCCATCAGGCATGACAACCAATTTCAAAGATATGGGAGATCACTACTTGCTCAATGGGGCAAAAATGTGGATTTCCAATTCTCCTAAAGCAGATATCGCTGTGGTTTGGGCTAAAAATGAAGAAGGTAGAATACATGGATTGATAGTAGAAAGAGGCATGGAAGGATTTTCTACGCCAGAGACACATAATAAGTGGTCTTTAAGAGCCTCCTGCACCGGTGAATTGGTTTTTGATAATGTCAAAGTACCAAAGGAAAACCTCCTACCCAATAAATCTGGTTTGGGAGCTCCTTTGATGTGTTTGGATTCGGCCCGCTTCGGAATTGCCTGGGGAGCCATCGGAGCTGCCATGGATTGCTATGAATCTGCCAGAAAATATGCTGCCGAGCGTATCCAATTTGATAAGCCTATTGCAAGCTTCCAGTTGGTTCAGAAGAAACTGGCAGAAATGCTGACCGAAATCACAAAAGCTCAATTACTAGCTTGGAAAGTGGGCAAAATGATGAATGAAGGCAAGGCTAAAACGGTGCATATTTCCATGGCAAAAAGAAACAATGTGGAAATGGCTCTACATATAGCCCGTGAAGCAAGACAAATTCACGGAGGCATGGGCATCACCGGAGAATACCCAATCATGAGACATATGATGAACCTAGAATCTGTGATCACCTATGAGGGAACCCATGACATTCATTTGCTGATTTTAGGTAATGAGATTACCGGGATTCCGGCTTTTAAATAAGGATTTTGTAAGAAATTGTGAACTCCCCATCCCGATTGTAATTGGGATGGGGAGTTGGGCCTTTTAAGAATTGCTTTTTTATAGAATTGCAAATTCTTTAGAATAGAACAGCATGGATGTAATCTTTGCTTGGTCTTGGAAGATATTCTATTCTCAATGGGAGAATATTTGGTTTGTAATAGAGAATGTAATCGGCTCGTTTTCTTGGTCCTCTAGCAATTAGCTTTCCCCTCACATAGATTTTACCTGCCGTTAAAGATATTTCCTCCAAAAGTTGAGTAGTCTTATCCCACCCTACTTTTTCCAAAGCTGGAGTGATAAACTTGGTATATATATCTCTTTCTGAAAGGTCTTTTTATTCATTTTTAAGGTTTTCTGTGGTTGAGGGGGGATTGAACGGAGTGTATATGCTGTCGTGGCTGACGATATGAAGCTTTGAATTATAAACCTTGATCTGTATTCGTGCTTTTATTCTCTTTTTTCAGCATTGGGGCAACCATACTCTTTGGCAAGCTTTGGTTTGAGTGCTGGCTTGTGCGGCTTGACAATGTGTATGGATGCTAGGCGTTGGCATTGAATATTCCTTTATCTCTACATTCAGTTAAAAATTGTGCTTTTAGGAATCCATAATTCGATAGTTTATTCGTTCCTGCTTCTTTGAGCTTAAACTCTACCCATTTTGAAAAGTCAGTAACCCCCATTTCTTTAGCATTATTAAATCCATCCACTACTGAATTAAACCATTCAAGACCTTCATTTTTATGGCAACACAATGCCTTATATCTTTCCTCAATTCCAAATACTCGTTTCCATGATTCAATCTGTTCTTCATTACCTTCAGACTTAATTTCGAGGTTAATGTCTTGAGGTTGTAAGTTTTTAATGTCCTTTGAGGTTAGTTCAACCTTGATTTCTAATTCCGGATGATTTTCAGAATAGGGATAGAAAGCCAATTGTCGATTATCTTCTTTCTTTAGAGGATCAATTTTTTTATAGTCCTCATAAATAGGATCATCAGTTAACTTATAGGTCGAATTGCACTCATGGCACATTGGAGCTAGATTTTTGAAATTCAACGAGTTGAATGGATATAAGCCTTTTGGTAAATAATGATCATAAGCATCACGATAAGAATGGTTATTTCCTTTGATAGGAAGAATTCCACAAAAAGGACAGACCTCTTCGTTGTTATCTGTCATAAAAGCTTCATAGTGGTCTGGTATGAGCTTTTTGGTTAATTGCCCAAAAGCGTCAAGATTAAATGGACTTTCAGGCCCATAAAGTTTTGAGTAAAATTCATTAATTGCTTTTTCAAGGCTTGGATATTTTGCCTTTATCTGAGCATAACTAATTGGTAGTTTCGACTTGTCACTGCACAAAAGTTCAATGTGGTTATTGTAATGATATAAATCAATGAGTTCAAGCTTATAAGCTTCATCAATCTTTGCGAACTCTGCATATATTTTTTCGATAGAACTATTAAATAAATACTCTGATTTACCTTTCTGCCCTTTTTTTGCAGTTGCAGGATCATAGTCAACATTACCAAAATCTTCATAAATCTGCTTCAAATCTGGATTTCCATTTAATTTTTCAGCATCAAATTCTCCATCTGCAAACAACCATACATCATAGAACAAAAAATCCAAGAACTCTTGAAGCTTTTCAATATCATGCTTAATGTATTTATAGGTGAACAGCATTACTTCATGTTGATTTGATCAAGGATTTCATTAATAAAAAGAACACGTTCGACTGACTCACCAATCTCGTTTTTAACTCGTCTTAATAAAGCTTCTTTATCTTGTGAGGTCTCCAACTCCTTTCTTAACTCGTCAATTTTGCTATTTGCATAAGCTCCAATGGTATCTGGCTTGTTGTAAACTTTAATTGTGATTTTATTTACAGACGAACCCAAAGTTTGAAAATCTGGGAACCGATTAGAAACTTTCTTTGATCCTTGATCCTTCTCAAATATGTGGACATACTTTGATTCGCTGTCTGAAACTAAATAAGGCGAATGAGTTGTAATTAGCATCTCTCGCATGACATCTTTTGATTGAGAAAAACAATGTCTGAGATTTGAGATGAACTTTGCTTTCCAGTCAGGGTTAAAATGCGTTTCAGGTTCATCTAAAAGAAATAACGCATTTTCATTTTTGAAAAGTAAACACAAACCTAAAGAATGCAGAAATTGATGCTCACCATCAGAAAGTTGTTTTGTAAAAAGCGACTTTTCCAGTCCTTTCTTTTTTATCCATAGGTTCTTGAACCGCAACACTCTGTCATCTTCAAGAGAATTTGGATAGATATCATGGTTAATGAAAATATTTTTAGATTGGTAAACTCTCTTTTTGTCCTTTTCATCAACTACATATGCGTTCAATTCTAACAACAACTGGAACAGTTGAAATAATTGGAGAGGGTTATCGGCAAAATGAAATCTAAAGGCTTCTTTGGTAGCTTCGGTTACTTTGAAATCAAGGACTAAATATTCTCGCCCTTCTTCATAATTTTCTAGTTCTATGTATTGATGTTCAAAACAGGTAGCACATTTTTTAAGTGCCTCAATGCTTCTTTTTAAGTTAGAGGTTAGTTCTGTTAAATGTCGTTTTTCTTCATGCAACTCTTCAATTGTGATTTCTTTATCTCTTAAAATATCTTCATGTAGCTCCAGATAGCGATCTTGGCAGATAATTAGGCGAAACTCATCAATATCTTCTAACTCTACATTCTCTAATAATGGGGCTAATTTATCATTTTCTGAGGTTGGTTCATGCATGAGAAGATTTGCTAATAGAATGGCTTGGCTAAACTCTTTATCCAAATAGATAAGTCTACCTTCTGGTTTTGGAGGATAACCATATGGCTCTTCAAAACGAAGTTTATCAGCATATTCATCATAATGAAGAAATCTGGTCTTGAAGAATGGCAAACTCAACAATTCATTTTCACCCGAGGAATATCCGAGAACATACTTAGGTAGTAATCTTTGAACTTCTTTTTTACTGAGATCCTCGTTTTTAGATGAATATTCATCTCTATTTAACCACGTTACTAAAGGTTTTTGTCCAGCTTGTTTTTCTATGAGAATGTGTGCTTTCGTGTCGTTGAAAACAACTTTTGGAGTTTCATCAAAAGTTTTATCAATCAATCTAACTGGCACGGGAATAAAATATTCAAGTTCAAAAGCATCAACTACTCCGACTGTATTGTCAAACCCTTTTTCATTTTCTTCATCCTTTAAAAATCCATCAGGTAAATAGTCATTGTACATGCAGTCCAAATGGTAGAAAATATTGGACAAGGCTTCAAGAATGTTTGACTTGCCACTACCATTTCGCCCTGCAAGAATATTAGGATTAAATTCATGTGAATGCTTGTAGTCAAAATCTCTAAGAAAGTAGATTTCAAAATCTTTTTGTAAAGATCTAAACCCCTGTTCATCCGTTATTTTAAGGCGAATGAGTTTCATGACCTGATTTTGAAAACTATTTGCTTATCCTTCTCATCGAGTTCCTGAACCAATAAGGATTCATTGCCTTCCAAAGATTTGAAAACAAATTCTTTCACACCTTCATACGGAACATAAACACCACGATCTGCAATGGCAGATTCCAACTGTTTGAATGAAAAGGAAATATTCTCAAAATCTTTTCTAATGATTTCGTCAATATGAACTTGATAATCTTGAAGTTCTACTTTGCCTTCCCATCTTGGGTCACCTATTGGTTCCATTTCTGGTTTTTCTTGTGTACTATCTTCCATATCTGAAATATCTACTTTACTTAAATCCAATTCTCCTTTGAATGCCCTTTGACTAAGACTGCCATACAGGTTTTGGAGCTCTTTTAAACTTGATTGAAATTGAATCTTGATTTTTTCGACTTTAAGCACAATTTCATCAAATTCTAATTGTAGCTCAACAGGTGGTTGTGGTACTTTGAAGTTTCTAAGAATGTTTAAGTTAATATTCTTTTGTGCAGCAGAAGGTGCATTTTTCTCTAGAATTCTTTGAAAGAAGGAGAATAGATGATGAACATATAAATTCGTTGCCTCTTTTGGATCAACAACAAACCCAACCACGCTATCAGGAAAGCAAGCGTTGAACGCAAGGATGCCCGTCTTGGCAATATTCGCGGCAATCGTGATACAAAGTGTACCTGCTGGCCACATCTTACTTTGTTTTAGACCTAATTCTGAATAAGTCTGTTTATATGTTGCAATGTATGTTCCTGAATTAGCAACATCACCAGTTTGTACCAGAGGATAAGGACCATTAAGTAGTTTGGGAGCGTTTCTAGGTCTATGCTTAGAAACACCCCTGTCGATTGTTCCAAATTTGGATAAAGAGACCATTTCCCATTCTTTTTCGTTTCGAACAGGATCCCCAAACATCTCCAAAAAGGTCGATCTCAACAACTCATCCAATAAGCCAATACTATCTTTTCGCTTTTGAATTAACGCTTCACATTCGGAAAGGATTTTTGCTATGCGTTTTTGGTCTTCAATCGTAGGTGGCAGCGGAATAATTATTTTTTCCAACTCTCTGCGAGTTAATTTACCTCTGGTTGTTCCTGTAATGTATTTATTAAGATTGGCATGGTTTAGATAGAAATAAAGATATTCTAAATGTGCTTTTCCATTTTCTTTAAGAACATGAGCATGGTTGTTTACCCAGCATTTTTCATTGACAATATAAGAGCATCTTTCTTGACTTCCCCAACTGCCACCATCTTCCGCTATACATAAAATTTTTTCATCAAAAATATATTCATCTATATAGTCCAGAATATTGTTTGCTCCAAAATATGGGTACAGGCCAATTTTCTTCTTTTCTGAACGCTCCCTTGAATTTAGTGGAACACGTTTGTTGTCTAAATTGAAGGTAAGATTTCCTAATGTTTCGTAAATGAACTTCATTGTATTACCTTCTTTAATTCCTCAAGCGAACTTATTATTTGATTTTCAAGACCATTTTCTCCTATAAGCTTTTCTAATATTTCATGTGGATTTTCATATTCAATCTCGTCAAAAACCTCATTTCGATATTTTGAATAACTTAAATCATAATCTGCTTCTACAATTTCCTCTTTTGGAACAAAGAAGTGTTTGCCTTCACGTGCATCTTCCTGTCGCGGGTCTCTATTCTTGAATTGAGTTATGATATCCTGTAAATCACCATATCCGCCTATTTTGGCGCGTTTGTCATCTAAAGTGTATCCATCAGATTCCATGTCATAAAACCAAACGTTTTCGGTCTCACCTCCTTTCGTAAAAACAAGAAGCGCGGTACTCACACCAGCATAGGGTTTAAAAACACCACTCGGACAAGTAACAACGGCTTTCAACTCGGCTTGCTCAATCATTAATTTTCTTGCCTCAACAAAAGCACCGCTTGTACCAAACAATACGCCTTGCGGAACTACAATTCCAGCAGTTCCTCCCATTTTAAGCATGTTGAAAATACGCTCAATAAAAAGCAGTTCTGTTTTAGTCGTTTTTAATTGGAGCTCTTCATGGATATCACCCTTATCAATATTTCCTGTAAATGGAGGGTTGGCAAGCACAATGTCATATTCAGAAGTTTCGTGATAGCTTTTACTAAGCGTGTCTTTGTAATCAATTTGAGGATTATCTATTCCATGCATCATGAGGTTCATTAACCCTAAACGCACCATAGTAGAATCTATATCATATCCGTATAAACTCTTACCCAATATTTCTTTTACGTCCTCAGTTAGCAGCGCACTCTTACTGTTTCGGATAAAACCATCTTCATCAGGAGTTCTTTTATCTTTTTCCTTATCAAGCTGAGTTACCATGTATTGATATGCACCTAACAAAAAGCCACCAGTTCCACAAGCAGGATCAGCTACCTTTTGACCCAATTTTGGATCAACCAAATCCACCAGTAATTTGATGATATGTCTTGGTGTTCTGAATTGTCCATTTTTACCAGCTGAAGCAATCTCACTTAGGAGCATTTCATACACATCCCCTTGAATATCCTGAAAATCTTGTCCCTTCTCATTAGAGTCCTTTTCCATCTCTTCGTATATCTCATCAATGGAAGAAATAGCCTCCTTTAGCAAAGATGGTTTTGGGATAATAAACACTGCATTGACCATATGCTGGGCGAAAAGAGAATCCTCTTTATCAAGTTTTTTTAGAAATGGGAACACAGCTCTTTGAATATGTGCCAACATTTCATCAGACGGTAGTCGCTTAAACTGGCTCCATCTTAAGGTTTGTTTTTCAATACCATTCTGCTGTTTTTCTTCATCCTCTTTGGTAAGGTAGAAAGTACCTTCGAATTTTGAGACATAAGGTTCTCCTGTAAATTCCGCATTTGCAAGAGCCTCTAAGTCATTTTCGTCCATTTTCTTCATGAACAGCAAATAGGTTATTTGCTCAATTGCAGTTAGAGGATTTGATATTCCACCACTCCAGAACTTGTTCCAGAGATCATCAATCTTTGCTGCTATTTGTGGATTGCTATTTATTAAGCTCATTATGCTGCGAATTTTTCCGTTAGTGTTAATAATTCTTTTATTTCCCCTGGGCTAAAAATGCCTCTTACGCCTTTCGGATGAATAATCGTGAAAGGAGCATGGATTAAATCCCTCTTTTCAATATTCCCTCTTTCTATAATGTAATCTCGCATCAGGTGCAAAAACTCAATTTGGCGAGTAGTCAATTGCGTATGTTCTTGTATAAATTGTTGAACTGCCTTACTGACCTGCTCATCAAAACTTTCTAGTATCTCAATACCCAAAATATGCTTGATGAACTGAATGAATTTTGCTTTTTGATGTTTGTAAACTTTGCGAAGCAAAGATTCAGTAATGTGAGGGTCTTCTTCATGAAGCTCCTCAGCAAGAAGATTTGTTTCTTCTTCTGAAATTATCTCACCAGCTTGGATTTTTTGCAGGATTGGGTTTTGCTTGGTAAGTTCTGCAATTTTTGCCTCTACCATTTCACGATACTTTGATATGCTCACAGCTTCATTCTGTGGGCCAAACTCTACCATTTCTTTGGTTTTCAACACATCAGAAAGATTCAGTTTGGCAGGGCCTTCATTTGTTAATTGTACTTCTCTAAATTTTATTAAAGGAGCAATAATTTCAGCAATTTCATCAAATCCAGAATCTTGAATGACTGACCAATAATGATTTGAAAGAATTTGTTTAATGAATGAAGCATGCCTTGCTACAATATTTACTGATAAAGGCAGCTCGCTCACCTGATTGATGATATTTTCTTTGAGAGCATCAAATTTTTCAGACTCTTCTGCTAAATGGGCAAGAGAGGTTTCTAAAACATCCTTTTGAAATCTCATGGATTTAAAGTCGGTTTGAGAAACAGTTCTGAATAATGGTTTAATAGTGTGCCTTAAAAATTCCAACTTTTCAGGCGTCAAATGATTCCAGAAAGAGTCATTCTCAATTTTTGCTAAATCAGCTCTAGAGTCTTGTATTACCACTGATTTTTTAGGTAGTTCTGCAATTTGTTCTCTGAGAAGTGTTATTTCCTTTTCTGAAATATCTTCACGATTTTTATCTAGTGCCTTTTCAATTTTATCAATTCTAAAACCCACAAAACGAACAGGTAAGGGAATTTGACTTTTAAGTTCTTTCCCTTTTGGATTCAGTTTGAAGTATTCAAAATTATCCCAACAATCCATAATCAGGAACACATCCTTTTCAGGACACCAGGGTTTTATTTTAGCAGGTTCTAACAACCTTGTTCCCCGTCCAATCATTTGCCAAAACTTAGTGTAAGAATACACAGGTTTTGCAAATACAAGATTCACCAATTCTCTAACATCAATTCCAGTATCTAACATGTCAACACTCACAGCCACCCGTGGCATATCATTGTGAGTAAATTGATGCAGAAGACCACCTTTGCCGTACACTCTTGGGTCATCAGAAACCATCACTTTGGCTAACTCTCCATGATATTCAGGATACAGCGCATCAAAAATCTGTTCAATACGTCTGGCGTGTGCCTTAGTAGCACAAAAGAAAATGGTTTTTCCAGGAAGTACACCATTTGGGTCTTTGATGCATTCCTCCATAAATTCTTTTACAATAGTCACGTTAGTACCTTTGTTCGTAACGGACTTTTCTAAGTCTGTTCCTTCAAAATTGATCTCAGCAACTTCTTTGCCCTCCAAAATCAACTTTTTTTGATCTTCAAGACTTATGGTGCGTTTACTTATTCCTTCTGCCTGAAATTTGGTTTGAATTTTCATTACTTGAAAACTACTCAGGTAAGGAGGAATATTATTTACCGCTTCCTCATAGGAATATGCAAAAGTTGGAAGCCCATCTTCACAATTGAAAAGTTCGAAAGTGTTGTGATCAATTACATCTGTGGGTGTAGCTGTTAATCCAAGTGTGATGGTGTTAAAATAATCTAGAACTTCTTGGTATGTGTTATAAATAGAACGATGACTTTCATCTACGACAATCAAATCAAAAAAGTGAGGCGATAAACTATTCTTTTCCTCTCGGATAATATTCAGCATTGTGGGATAAGTAGTAACGTAGATTCTCCTGTCTTTAGCTATTGACTTTTCACCAACCTTTGGCCATCTGGGCTCATTAGGTAAATGTTCTTTGAATGCATCCAATGCTTGATTTCGAAGAGCAATCCTATCAACCAGAAATAAAACCTTTTCAGCCCAACCAGCTCGCATTAGCGCATCAACCAATGCAATACAGGTTCTGGTTTTACCTGTCCCTGTCGCCATGACGAGAAGAAATTTACTTTTCTTCTGCTCCATGGCTTCCATAACTGAACGAATAGCGTGGATTTGATAATCCCTTCCCGCAATTGAAGTGTTAATCAATTCTGATGCAAGGGGCTTTCTATTTCTTCTAATATATTCGTATCGTTCGAGATCGTCTCTAGTAGGAAAGCCAATTACCTTTTTGGGTGGATAATTTCCCAAATCCCAAAAGAATATATCATGCCCATTAGTGTAAAAACAAAATGGCAATTCTCCACCATGTTCCTTTTGAATATTGTAGCAATATTGTTTAGCTTGTTCACGACCTATAGCGGCATCAGTAAAGGTTTTTTTTGCTTCAACAACGGCAATTGGCTTTCCATTTTTACCGAGTAACACGTAATCAGAGAATTGGTGACCTTGATAAGGTGTTAAAGGCTCATTAACACCATCAGGAAGATCAACCTTTATATCAAATTCAGAAATGACTTGAGTTTGGTCATGGATATTCCAGCCAGCTTGATAAAGCTGTTTGTCAATTAAATCTTTTCTAGTTTGAGCCTCGTTCATGTTAACTCTTTTTTGAGACTATCAATTCTTTTATGTCTACATCCAAAATGTTGGCTATTTCATTTAGAATTTCAAGTCTTGGTTGTTGCCTGTTTTGCACATATCCATTCACCATATTATAACTCTTGCCAAGTTTCTGCGCTAATCAAGTTTGCTAATTTTCTTTTTCCTCAAGCACTTATTTCATTCGGTTCAAGTCCGCACTAATTAAAGTTTTTAAAAAGCTCGAAATTTCTCTTTATCCCGTTTTTCAATATAGTTTTATTAGATTTCTTTTTAGTCTTTCCATGTGAAGGCAAAAAAATTAGATCTTTTTGTTTTTTTAAGTTGTTTCTGATAGCTACCAGGATATATGCTGGTCTAATCTATAATTAATACCATCAACCGCCAATGAGTCAAACGACTTCTTACATATTGTATTTTTCTTTAAGTCCAAGTTTTTCAATGCGCGAATTAATTGCTCCATTATTACGACCAAAAATCTCAATTAACTCTGAAATTGACTTTCCTTCGCAAAAATATAATTCCAATTGCTCGTCATCTTCTTTCGCCCATCTTTCATACGCATTTTTATATTTTCTCTGCTTCTCCGATTTCGAGTACGCTTTAGTTTCACCACGTTTTCCTTTAATACTATATTTAGGTTTCAATTTATCAAATAACCTTTCTTCAAGTTCTTTACGTCCCAGGTCAACTAAAATATAGGACATTGTTAAATGGTTAATTATTAGATCATTCAAAAGCAGCTCAATGTCATCTGTGAAGCTTTTTCGCGCACTTGCTTTTTCATAATTTGGCAGTTCAGAGAAGTGAGAATTTCCCAAATTTCTTCTAACTGTTTGATTTTTAGTATTTAAAATGTCAGCCATTCTACCTTTCAGACTTCCTGTTTCTCCTATGTAACATATCTCTCCATCTTCTCTAAAAAGATACACAGCCGATTCGCTAGGAAATGAATTTGCCCATTTACGAGTTAATTCAATTGCGTGTCTCTCCGATTCAATCAGCAATTTATGTTCAAGCTTAAGCAAATATTCTTCTATTTCCGTTTTGGTCATTTAGATTACTATTTCTTAATATGATAGGTAAAGGCTAATTAATACTTTCAATAATATCTTTGCCTTTGTCTTCGGTTCCTCAAATCTTAACCCGAAAAATTCTCCTTTTCCCTTTTTGATTTACGTTTGGACCTAATAGGATTTGAAAAATTAAAATCTCTCCGACACATCGAACTTTATTTTCAAACCCAACTACACCGAATCAGCTTTCGGTTAATGTGGTCAAATCTCGGAAAAACAGCTTCATCCCAAAACTCTACAAAGAATCTGAACTAAAAATAAAGATTTTGGAAAAAAGTCTACCAACCTTTTGAAAAAATTTTTCGTTTTCAGTGGTGAAATGAATATGGATTACTTTGAATAGTAACATTCGCTGATTTTACTATATTTATTCTAGCTGGAAGTTGGAAGTATTCGGATTCTGAACCTTTTGCTTAATTTCAGTAATTCCATTCTATTACTTTATTAAATCCCTCCGTGAGATCAGACAGGAAGCAATTGGGAGGCAAAGCAGAATAAGGAAAATACTGCTTTCAGAAAAGCAGCTTAACAAAATCTCTCTACTCATTGACAGACTTATTTTTCAATCCAACTTGATCAATTTACCTATCAACACTTTTTGATCAATACTGAAGACCATGACGCTATAAGTACCGGAAGGCAAAAGGCTTACATCTAAATTGATTTCACTCAAATTAGCGCTTATTAGAATAATTTGCTGACTTACATTTTTTCCTGAAAGATCGAAAATAGAGACAGTATTGGAGTCTAGCTCCCATTCACCTTCCGCCATTAATTTGACATGGTTCTTCGCTGGATTGGGATAAACTTTCAGGTTTTCCACTAGCAACTTACCTCCAGGCAAGCCCGCTATAGTCATCACAACTTCTTTCAACATCGCTGTGCACCCTACTTCATTGGTGACCTGAACTTTATAGGTACCCATAGCAGTAACTTTCAGCTCTCTTTGGGTAGCCCCAGCAATTTTTTCTCCATCCTTAAACCATTGATAGGAAGCCATTCCCTCCGGCGCCCTTAGGATATCTCCATCCACTTTAATCTCACCACCAGGGCTTTCTTTTAGGCTAACTTCCAAAGGCAAACTTTCCGATAGACAAGCACCGATATATCGAATTACCGCTTGATACTTCCCCCCTTCTTTGATTTCAAGCTTTTTACTTTTCTCGCCGACTATTTCCTGACCGTTTCTAAACCACTTCAGCACCTCAAAATCCTGAGTACTTTCAACCTCCAGAATACCAGTTGCTCCTGCACAAAGCGCTTGATTTCCCACCACTTTTGGTTTAGCGGTTTCTACTCCCACTACCTTCACCTGAGTGGTAGCTTCTTTGATATTGCCGGAAGGATCTTTTGCAGTTACTTTCACTGGAATGGTTTTCCCAATGTCCTCGCAACCAAACTCTGATCTACTTAAAGTCAAAGAACTGATAGAGCATATATCTCTGGCTTCAATGACCAGATCAGATGTTTTCAAAATCCCTTTTCCCGTTTCCAGTTTCACCTCCAATTGGAATGATTCTTTGACTGTTAAAACCGGAGCTAGCGTATCTTTGACAAGCACAATGATCGTGTACTCAGAAAGCAGATCATTTCCTGATTTGATCTCCAATTTGACTTCATTGGTTCCTACATTTTCACAGGTGAAGCGATTTTTTGAAAAAATGTAGGTGTATTTTTCAAGTTCAGCATTCCAATTATCAAATAGTGATTTTGGGCCTAGCTCAGCAATTCCATTGGGATTCAAAATCAGGATGATTTCTTTTTTAATCACCGCAAATGGATCATCGCCTTGAGTTAGACTTGTTTTCTTACTGAATACAGGACATCCATTGGGCAAGGGTTTTACTTTGGTGAAATACTGACCTGGCTTAGATACTTCTATACTTTTCCCAAATTGGTTTGCAATCACCTCCTCATTGTAATACCATGCCAAGACCTCATAATCAAATTCATTACCCAAAGTCACCAACTTTTGCTGGCCAAAAGGAATTTGAGTTCCTGAAGCAGGACTAATAGACAATTCCTTGGATTGGAAAGATTGGAGTTCGAATTCAACTTCAATGAAAGACTGATTCCCGGATGAGTCAATGCCGAAGATTTTCACCACATGCTTCTTTCCAACATCCTCACAGGTAAAGCTTTGCTTGCTTAATTCGTATCTGATCTCTCCGCAATTATCAAAAGCCGAGGCTAGGAAGTCTTCTGGTTTTAACTCCAGTTTTCCCACAATCAGATCCAATTTTTGGGTCGGTGTTTTACCAACCAATTTTGGAGGAATTTTATCCAGCACAGCGACAAGCACCACTTTGGTCCAAGTATTTCCTTTATCATCCTTTACTTGGATTTCCACCTCACTCCCAGCCAAATCGGCACAGGAAAAATTGATATCTCTGGAAAAGGTAATTGTCCAATTTGCCTGAATGGTGTTGTTGAAATAATCTTGAGTTTTGGTATTTGCATTTCCGTTCTCATTTAACTCAACAGTAATTTTCTCCTTGAATTGAGGAGCAATCACTTCGCTGGTTTGGGAAAGCTCAACCATCACTCTAAAAGAATCTCCATAGACTCTTCGCTCTACCTTTTCAAGATCATAATTGCTATTCAGCACAGGGAATGCATAAACAGGATCAAAGTCAATCTGGGCAAATGTCTTTCCTCCGTCTTGGATCTTTTTCAGATTGACTTCCAAATGTCCATAGTGTTTCCCCCCATCTTTTAAAAGAGGAGTAGCTCCGGAAGTGTCCCATTGTTCGGGTTCATTCTGATCAGCTGTCCATTTTTTATAAGGATTATAATTGAGTAACTCCAGCGGATTTCTGAGCCAATTTCGCTTTTCTCCCCGCATTCCATCACCCGCAACTCCTACATCATAGTACAAGACTCCTTTTCCATCCCCATCCAAATCTACCAGGCTTCTCTCAAATAGCTCATCATGTCCTGCCAATACAGCTATTACCCCATTGGCTTCAAAAAGTGGATGTAATACTCTCAATGGAGTTCCTCCTTGACCGGTAGCCAATTCATGATTCATAGGAACTCCATGCTCACCCGAACTAAAAGGAATATGATGAAACTGCACAAAAATCAACTGACCGGCTTCTTTTGCGCTTTTCAAATTTGCCTCTAACCAAACATATTGCTCTGAACCCGGACCAAAGCCACTCAAATCCGTTCCTCCTGCTGCGGCATATTGTGAGGCGGTAAAGTTTTCCTGAGTATCTGTTCCATCCACAGTATATTCCTGGTTTTTCAGTCTGGAATTCTCTGGAAAATCACTGCGGCTTTGATCAGGTGTGCCATTGGAGGAATCTAGTGTCAAAATAGTCACAGGACCATAATCTACTCTGTAATAGCTCTGCCTATGCTTCTGTAAGGGATCTGATGAAGGTGTTTCAAAATAGGCATGAAAGCGTTTTCTTCCCACCACTGGAGCAAACTGACCATTTTCATTATTCCCATATCCCCCACTGATACCACCAAAATTTTCCCAATTACCCAAAGCAGGAATGATGGGATACTTGCTCAAGCCATTATCAAAATCCCCCGCATTATGTCTCCAAAATTCATCCCATGCTGGCTGGTAACCTCCTCCCTGAACCAAGTCACCCGGCATCACAATGAAGTTGGGGTTTCTGGAATTGATGATTTTCAGATTTTGGGCATAGCCTTCTTTTTCAGTTAAGGCATAGTTGAGAATAGGTATCCCCTGTTCTACAGTTACTCCAAACTTATCCTTCCATTTACTGGAATTGGCGGAGGGTCTATAACTCAAGTCTCTGGGAAACCACGCTCTTCGATTGACTCTACCCAATGGCTCTGTTTCGCTATCGGATAATGCTATAAATCGAATATTTTCCCAATTACTTTTATCTGGCGCTGTGGTGAAATTTGACTCAAATACGGCCCCATTCCGAATAACTTGGTAACGATAGGTATGATTTGTTTTGAGGTTGGTTAGCTGAACTCTAAACCTAAATACCTGAGCCTGATAAAGCCAACTGCCCTTATCCAAGCCATCAATACTTTGGTTTAATTCTTGGCTGGTGTAAAAAATTTCCGGTACCTCTTCCCCATTGATTGTTTGACTCAAAACCAGGGTTCCCTGATTATCAAAAACCTTAATTTCAGAGGCTGTATTGGAACTGGTAAACCAGGATATCTGAACTTTTCCATCCTGGAAAACCTGCAAGTAGGGTTTTACACGGAATGTAGGTTCTGCAACTCTAACAAAAGAGCCTGAAAAGATTAAGAAAGCCAGGAAAAATAAAAATCTAAGCGGTTTCATAGCGCAGAATTTAATGAAAAACCCACTCAGAATTCCTCCTATTTAACCCTGGATTTAAGTATCAATGATTGAACAGGGTTTAAGGGATCATTGCTGAAAATGTAAATATTCCTTTGATCTATTCCTTTTCTTCCTTTAGGGTCAAAGGTAATTTGTAATTCAACAGTCTCCCCGGGATTAATCTGAGTTTTTGGTAAACTTAAAGTTAAGCAATTACAATTACCCTGTACCTTTCTTATTTCCAAAATTTCTTTTCCCTTGTTTGTGAGACTCACTGTTTTGTTCACAATTTCATTAGCGGGGATTTCTTTCAGATCGATTTCCACAGGGCTAATGGATAAATTAGCTACACTCCCTAGCTCCTCTCTGGAGAATGGAGGAAAGTATTCGAATATATTGGCAATAATTTCCAAGCTGATTTCCTCTCCATTTCTGAAGGAAAACTGAAATTGATCTTCAAAAAAACCTAAATCATTTTTCTTGTCACCATAATAGACCAGTTTCAAAATACCTCTTTCATTCGACCTTACAGAATCATACTCCATAGAAAGCTGAATATGTTCCGGTCCTTTATACTGAAACTGTTTGCTATTCAGCGTTTTTTTGGAAAAGTTATAAAACTCAATCTCCTTGATTTTAGGCTCATTTGTAAAAACATCCCCCATATTGACTTTATCGAGTCTAAAGCCTACTCCTTGTTGTTTTTTGGGATATTCAAGTTCGGGATTCTGAGGATACGGGATAGCTGTTCCTTCAATAAAAAGTGTATCGGAAGTTCCGGCAAGATTGCCTTTTACTACAATCATTCTGGAGAAAAAGCCTGCTGCAGAACTGGGATCCAAAGAAACAATCACAGAACCCTTTTCCCCTACTTTCAAACTATCCTGGGTAAAGTCGACGGTGGTACATCCACAATCGGTATATACTTTTTCAATTACAAAAATCGAATCCTGGGTATGGGTGAATTTAAACTCAGCGGTCACAGGACCTTGCTCTTCCAGAATAGTACCCAAATCGATTTTATTGATCTCCCAAATTAATTTAGGAGTCTGAGCCTTACCAATTTGTGACCCAAAAATGAAAATCAGGCAGCTGAAAAGGGTTTTTATATTCGTATTCATACCAACAAATAACGTATAAATCCAACCGAATTGTAGGCTGTTTTACTTATTTTGCGCCAAAATTAGACCAATGGCAAGAGTACTGACAGGAATACAAAGTAGTGGAAGACCCCATTTGGGAAATATTCTTGGGGCAATCGTTCCTGCTATCCAATTAGCGAAGGAAAACCAGGAAGAATCATACATTTTTATTGCAGATTTTCATTCTTTGACCAGTTCCAAAGACAGCGAGCTTCGTAAGCAGAATACTTTGGCAGTGGCAGCCGCTTGGTTAGCTTTTGGTCTGGATATTTCAAAGACAGTTTTCTATAGACAATCAAGAAGGCCGGAAGTGGCAGAACTCACTTGGTATTTGAACTGCTTTACTCCTTTCCCTATGCTTGCCAATGCACATAGCTTTAAGGATAAATCGGAGCGATTGGCTGATGTAAATGCCGGTCTCTTTACCTATCCTGTTCTGATGGCTGCGGATATATTATTGTATTCTGCCGATTTGGTGCCAGTTGGGAAAGATCAGATGCAGCATCTTGAGATGACCCGAGATATTGCTTCTACATTCAACAGGATTATTGGAGAAGATCTTTTGACCATTCCTGAGGCAAGAATTTCAGAATCAGTAAAAACTATCCCTGGAACGGATGGGCAGAAAATGTCCAAATCTTACAATAACTACATCGATATTTTCCTTCCTGAAAAGCAGTTGAAAAAGGTGGTCAATACGATTGTCACTGACAGCACTCCTTTGGAAGAGCCTAAGGATCCTGATACCTGTAATGTATACAAGTTATATAGCCTTATCGCTTCAGAAACCCAGACTCAAGAAATGAGAGCAAAATATCAGGGTGGAAACTATGGCTATGGACATGCCAAAAAGGAATTTTTTGAATTGATCCTAACGAAGTATGCTGAGGAAAGAAAGGCCTTTGACTTTTACATGTCAAACCCCAAAGAAATTGAAGAAAAGCTGGCGGCAGGCGAAGAAAAGGCCAGGCAGGTAGGGGAAAAGTTACTTAATCAAGTAAGAGAAAAATTAGGGTTTAGGTAAAAAATAAGAGGCTGTCTCATTAAAAGCTCCAATGTCAGCCTGAGTCTTAAACATTCTTCGGACATACAAAAAAATGATATGACAGAGTCATCCAAAATGGATTCGTCAATTGTTCTTTTGCAACAGAAAACCATTCCTTTTAGAAAAAACTTTATAATGAGGACGCGGTGGGCTGACGCAGCAGCGGGCCAGCGTCCGGCCTAGTGCGCCTGCCTGCCAACGGCAGGGTTGGAGCTTCCTGGCGCACTTTCTGGCTCAAAAACTTTCGTTTTTGCCCTGTCTTGTCCCGTACGGCTGTCGGGATTGGTTCTTTCGCTTCAAGGCAAAAGAACAAAGAGAAAAAAGAAAATGATTAATTGAAATAGCAGGATTTTAAGTTATCTAAACTTACTTTCCACAATAAAAAAATCCGAAATAAGTGAAATTTCGGATTTTAATTAGCAGCTGAATCGAAGGTCATTTCTATCGTTTTGACCTACATTACGAACCTGTACAATTGACTGGACTCTCAATGTGACAAATTGCACTTTTTAGACAGCTTTTTAATTTTATATGAACATCCGCTTTCTTATCAGTAATAAGATTTATATGGCCTAATATTAGCCCAGAGGATCAGAATCCGGAAGCTTCGGTCATCGGTCATCGGTCTTCCAATCGGTCAAGCAAAGAAAATATGGTAATTGCCAAGATTGCGGATAATCAGATTATTTTATCGGCTTCTCCAAAGATCTTTTAACTGTCTTCCATTGATCAGCATCACGAATCTAGCTGGATTAGGAACTAGCACAATCCTCACATCCTGCCTGTCAAATTGATCTGATTCAATTGGAACGCCTTCTTGACCTCCTACTTCATAACTGATTATACCATTAGCATCCGGTAATAAGGGCTTGTATTTATTAGCGATATAAGCCGTTGGAAGAAGAATATCAGTATCCGATTTCAACACGGAGTAAATTTTTTCTAATTCTTTTTCTAAAACTTTCTCATAATCCTCATTGAAATCATCCTCCAAGTCATGGATCTCCTCTTCAAGATCATCGTAATCTTCATGATTATAATCCATCTGCGCGAGTTGATTTCTTTTTTCAACAATTTCGGTTAGCTCTTTATCCAGCTTGTCCCAATTCATTACGTTCTGTCTTTTTGTTTTAGTTTTCAAAGTACAAAGATGGCCATTCCCTTTTTTTATAAAGAATGATTTGCGAGAAATTAACTCACTAAGAGAATTTTTCCATTTCTACCCGGCATTTCATAGGAATTCAGAGCCTCTTTGAATGCTGCCAAAGGGAATTTTCCTGCGATATCAATTTTGGAATCATCTTTCATCAAAAAGCCAAAAACTTTCAAAAAGGCCTGACCTCTAGTCTTTGGATCAGTTTCATCCATCCAAGTGCTCAACCAAAATCCCTCAATTTGAAGGTTATTGAAAATCATTAAACCGCTGTTAACAGGCATATTTTCCAAACTCAATGCCCCAAAAACCATCATTTTCCCTTTAGGGCGAAGTGAAGCTAGTGCTTTAGCTCCCAAGGTCCCTCCTACCGCATCGAATACCACGTGAACTCCACCATCTGTCTTTTCCGGCAATACTTTTTGTATTTTTTCCTTTTCAGAATTGATCACTAAATCTGCACCCATTTTTTCCAAATACTCGATTTGGTCATCATGCCTCACAGTGGCAGCCACCTTGATCCCTCTTTCTTTGGCCATCTGAAGCGCAAACTTCCCAAATGCAGAAGCTCCTGCTGTGATCAGCAACCAGTCTCCCTCTTTCAGACCTGATTTCTCCAGCATTCCATAAGCCGTCATGGGATTAACAAAAGCCTGGCAAGCCACCTCATCCGGCATACCTTCCGGAATGGGGATCGCTAAAGATGCAGGAACACATACATATTCTTTCCAAGTACCGATTGCGGAAAACATTACTCTGGTCCCTTCTTTCAAAATTCCTCCGGCATCTCCTTTTTCCACAACACCTGCTGCTTCAAATCCAGCACTGCTTGGTAATACCGGAGTGATTCCATACATCCCTCTGATAAACATGATATCCGATGGGTTGATATTCCTGGCAGTGACTTTAATCAACACTTGGCCTTCTTTAGGCTGAGGCATTGGAGATTCTTTCAGTTCAAGGACTTCTGATGGAAGACCGGTTTTTTCAAAAATTACTTCTTTCATCTGTTAATAATATTATGTTTTTCGTTTTAATAATTTGGATTAGATAATCACTCTGGAAGTTCTATCAATTTCTGAATGACTGTTCAACATTTAATTAGTTTCAAATACAAGAAAATCAAGATCCTTGGATGCCTTTCTTTCTGGTTTTCAGATCTATCAATTTTTTCTAGAATAAAATTTACTTCCTACCATTTTCCCTCTGGCCAAAAGATTTTGTTTTCCAAAAACTGCAAATCAGGTCGCCAAACAATTTTCTCCAGACAATTCAGGAAAAAATAAGAACTAAAACTAGGAATATATTAGCTGATAGCCCTACCATCAGCCCGATTTTTTTCTATCTTGAACAAGAGATAAAAAATAAACTTTCAATGGATTTATCAAGCGTTTTTTCATTAGACAACAAAGTAGCTCTGATAACTGGAGCATCCAAAGGGATTGGATTGGCAATTGCCGAAATATTTGCAGCAGCAGGTGCAAAAGTGGTTATTAGCAGTAGAAAGCAAGAAGCTTTGGATGATATGGCCAACCACCTTAAATCACGTGGCTATGAGGCTACTGGAATAGCCTGTAATGTGGGGAATATGGAAGAGCTTCCTCAATTGGTGGAAAAAACAGTGGAGAAATATGGTCAAATTGATATTCTGGTCAATAACGCTGCTTCCAACCCTGCCTTTGGTCCTGTTCACGAAACCAGTTTGGAAGCATTTGACAAAATCATGGATGTCAATGTAAAAGCTCCTTTTGAGCTTACCCGGCTCTGCTTTCCGCACCTTCGCAAATCATCCAATGCCTCAGTGATTAATATCAGTTCCATTGGAGGAATATCACCTGAACATGGACTTGGAATTTACTCGGTGAGCAAAGCTGCTTTAATTTCGCTGACAAAAGTATATGCAAAGGAATGGGGAGATGCCAAAATCAGAGTAAATGCCATCTGCCCTGGCTTGATCCAAACGAAGTTTTCTGAAGCACTTTGGAGTAATGATAAAATCATGTCCATGGTGATGAAGCAGCTCGCGATCAAGCGTGCCGGTACAAGTGAAGAAATCGGAGCAATGGCCTTGTTTTTAGCTTCCTCGGCCTCTTCTTACACTACAGGAGGAGTTTTTACGGCTGATGGAGGATTTACTATTTAATGTATGATTGATTCGAAAAATAAACCCAAAACCGATCTTGCTGGCATTTTAAATCAATACAGGGATTTTGTAAAGCAAGAGCTATTTCCTATTGATTTGAAAGTTGTCCAAGGACCTTTTAAGTCTTACTTACCTCAATTAAATGCCTTGAGAGAAAAGGCGAAAAAGCTCGGCTTATTTGCGCCTCATCTTTCCGAAAAAGAAGGAGGCTTAGGACTGAGTCTTTTGGAATTTGCTCATGTGTCAGAAATTCTGGGTCAAAGCCCGCTAGGACATTACGTTTTCAATTGCAATGCACCGGATATAGGGAACATGGAGTTGTTGCATTTATTTGGCTCAGATTTCCAGAAGGAAAAGTTTTTGAAACCTTTACAAAAAGGAGAAATCAGAAGTTGCTTTGCGATGACAGAGCCTGAAAATGCAGGCAGTAATCCTGTCAATCTGAGTACCGTAGCCCAACGAGAAGGAGATCATTATATCATCAATGGTCACAAATGGTTTACCACAGCTGCTGATGGAGCATCATTTACGATAGTCATGGCTGTGACCAATCCGGAAGCAGATTCACCTTATCAAAAGGCAAGTATGGTGATCGTTCCTTTGGATAATCCTGGTTATCAATTAGTACGAAACATCCCTATTATGGGAGAAGCTGGTGAAGATTATTTTTCTCATGCCGAAGTAAAATTCACAGATTGCAAAGTTCCTGCAAATCATTTGATTGGAGAAGAAGGCCAAGGTTTTGTACTAGCTCAGGAAAGATTAGGGCCTGGCAGAATTCATCATTGCATGAGATGGATAGGCATTTGTGAACGCGTATTTTCTATGATGTGCCAGAGAGCAGTTGATAGAGAGCTGTCACCGGGCAAAAGTCTTGCGGAAAAGCAAACCATTCAAAATTGGATAGCTGAAAGTAGAGCTGAAATCAATGCGAGCAGATTGATGGTGCTGGATACTGCCCGAAAAATGGAAGAGCAAGGTGCCAAAGCTGCCAAGGAGGAGATTTCCACTATCAAATTTTTTGTAGCCGATGTATTGATGAAAGTAATAGACAGAGCGATTCAGGTACATGGAGCTTTGGGTGTCACTGATGATACGCTACTTTCTTTTTGGTACAGACATGAAAGAGGAGCCAGAATTTACGATGGACCGGATGAGGTACATAAATCCTCTCTGGCAAGAAGCATTTTGAAAAATTACCAGCGCAAATGAAAGAGCTAGAATTTGATAAACTCAAGGAATTGTTGCATGAAAAGTTTAATTGGGATCCTTCTACCATAGAAATCAAAGCGCTATCAGGGGGTTTTTCGAATCTCACTTTCCTGGTACAAACTCCCACCCATCGCTATGCGCTGAGACGACCACCCTTTGGTTATCAGATCAGCAGTGCCCATGACATGGTCAGGGAAAGCAATGTATTGGAAGCATTGCAACGAGCAGGATACTCCAAAAGTCCCAAACCAGTTTTACTTTTTGAAGATGAGACAGTTTTAGGATCGCCATTTTTCATGATGGAATTTGTTGAGGGTATTGTCTTGAGAAATAAAATACCCCAAGGAGTTCAAATCACTGAGTCTGATTTCCTAAATCTATCCAAACATACCTTAGATACCCTTTTAGAGCTACATCATTTGGAGCTGAATCGATCTGGCCTTATTAATCTAGGAAAGCCGGAAGGATATGTCAACAGGCAAGTTTTGGGTTGGGCGGACCGTTACTCCCGCGCAGCAACAGAGGTGATTCCAGAAATGGAGAAAACCTCAGAATGGTTGAAATTAAATATTCCCGATCAAGAAAATGTGGGTTTCATCCACAATGATTTTAAGTATGATAATCTGGTCTTGGACCCGAATAATATCACTGAAATCAAAGCTCTTTTGGATTGGGAAATGGCAACTGTGGGGGATCCATTGATGGACCTGGGGACAAGTTTGGCTTATTGGGCAGAATCAGATGATCCTGAAATCCTCAAGATGTTTAACCTGACTCATCTTCCCGGAAACTTCACGAGAAAGGAAGTTATCTCCTATTATGATTTACACAGTGGACTTGATTTGAGCAATATCCTTTTCTATTACGTCTTTGGGCTTTTTAAGGTAGGAGTAATTGCCCAGCAGATTTATAAAAGGTATAAGTTGGGACAGGCTGCTGACCCTCGATTTGCAGCTTTGATTGAAGTAGTAAAGGCAGCAGGAAAGAAAGCTAAAAACAGTATCATCACAGAAAATATTTAATATGGAAATCCAAATCGTTAGTATCATTGGAGCAGGAACCTTGGGATCCCGGATAGCATTACAGGCAGCTATTTCAGGGTATCAGGTTTCAATTTTTGACATTACAGATAAAGCGCTTGATTTTTCATTTGAAACAATGAAAAAGATATTGGCACAACTCGATAAAGGAGGTCACCTGAAGGAAAATCCGGAAAAAATTCTTTCTAGGGTTTACTTTACTTTAGATCCAGAAAAGGCTGTAAAAGACGCAGATCTAATCAATGAAAGTGTCACAGAAGACATTGAACTGAAAAAGAAAGTATGGAAGCAGTTTGGTGAATTAGCACCTGAAAAAACTATCCTTACTACGAATACATCCTACTTGCTTCCTTCCATGTTTGCCGATATATCGGGTAAGCCTTCGAAATTTTGTGCTTTACACTTTCATGACGTTTTCTATTCTCGGGTTGTAGACATCATGCCTCATCCCGGAACTGACCCAAGTCTGATTCCTTTGTTGGAGAAATTTGGAAGAAGTTTGAATCAAGTTCCAGTTTTAGTGAAAAAGGAAAACCCTGGATATATTTTTAATACCATGCTATTAGCCTTGATAGGTGCAGCCGGTAAGTTATTAACAGGAGAAGTAGCCTCCGTTGAAGATATCGACAAATCTTGGATGGTCAACTTCCATATGCCAATGGGGCCTTTTGGAATTTTGGATAGCATTGGATTGGATACAGCTTGGCATGTGACCAAATCCAGAGAAGACTCAGCATCTAAAGCATTCGCGGCACATCTCAAAACTTATATTGATCAAGGAAAACTGGGGGAGAAAACAGGGGAAGGATTCTATAAATATCCCAATCCAGCATATAAAGACCCTAAATTTATACAGTAAATATTCGGTCTTATTTTTATTTAATCGGCTATTATTAGGTTTGGATGGATGTAATCTATTTAAAATGTATTACTAACTAGTAGTACTGCTTATAATTTAAATAGATTATTAAGGATTGCATTTTTATTAATTTCAAATTCAATAATCTGAATTCGAAAGGAATCTCGTATATCTGTCGTAATCTTGACACCCTAATTTTAGATTCCTATGAAAAATAAAATAGTTAAGATCATCATTCTAGGTCTTATCCTATTTTTGCCGCGATTGACATCTGCTCAAGTAAAGGTTTCACAAATTTCAGAATATCCATTTTCTGTATTCCGTGACTCTAAACTTTTCGATGCAGAGGACTCTATATATAGCATACAAAGTATACTCTCTAATGAAGAGATTTTACCATTTAATGATATACCAAATAGAAATTCAAATCTTGGTTTTACCACTTTTAATTATTGGGTCAAATTCAGTTTGACAAATGATAGCGAAGAGGATAAAGTATTTTTCTTTGAAACTGGAAGACCCATCACGGATTCAGTAGTATTATATCAAGTTCAAGAAGGGCTAATCAATCAAAAACTGACAAATGGAGATTTAGTCAGATGGGAAGATCGGGCATTTGATCATAGAAAGACAATTTTTCCGCTCAAACTTGAAGCCGGGAAAAGTGCTGATTTTTTCATCAACTATCAAAGTGATGGAGAAGTAATCAATCTCCCCTTAGAATTAAACTCCCCGAGTTCATTGATTAACAGTTCCTATTTCGATCAGTTGATCTATGGTATTTTCTATGGCATCTTATTATTAACAGGAATTACCTATCTATTTTTCTATTTTGGGATCAAGGAGAAAAGTTTTTTGCTCTATATCACTTATGTATTCTCTGTAGCATTATTACACTTAGGCTTAGATGGTTACTTATATCAATATATTTTCCAAGAGCCTGGTTTTATAGCTGATAAAAGTATACTAATTGCTGCTGTATTTTCCACTTTAGCTTTTGGAAGATATACTCAGGTTTATATTCGAATTGAGGAAATCAGCAAAGGCTTAAATAAAGTTTTTACCGGTTTAATTATAGGTATTATCGCATTACTTGGCTGTGTGATTTTCATCGATGCAGGAAGACCGATTTATTACCCTGCTGCAAATGGTTTAGCTTTAATCCTTTTGCTCTTAGTCATTACTTCAATCGTAGTGGGCTACATTAAAGGAAAAAAGATAGATGCATTTTTCACCATCGGTATATTCTTCCTTACCCTAGGCTTTGTTCTTTTTATACTGAATAATTTCAGTGTAATACCAAACACCTTTATCACAGAAAATGCTTCTAAAATCGGAACTGGACTTGAAATCATTTTCTTGTCACTCTCCATGGCAAACCGAATCAGTCTACTGAGATCAGAAAAAGAAAAAGCTCAAGAAGAGGCCTTGCAGCAATCAGAGGAGAGCAACCAAATAAAATCTTACTTCCTTTCTAATATGAGTCATGAATTGAGAACTCCTCTCAATGCGATTTTAGGGCTATCAGAATCCATAATGCGGGATTTGCCAGATGAAAAAGTCAAGGAGAATCTGGAAGTCATCAAATACTCATCTCTCTCCCTACTCTCATCCATTGACGATATCCTGGATTATTCGAAAATTGAAAAGAATGAACTCAATTTAGAAAGCAGACCATTCAGTGTTCATAAGGTCATTCATGAATTAAAAGCCATCACTTACCAGCAAGCTAGGGATAAAGGCCTTCAGTTTGCTTATGAAGAAAAAGCAATATTGCCTGAACGCGCAATTGGAGATGCTACTAGATTCCGTCAAATTCTTGGGAATGTTTTGAATAATGCTGTCAAGTTCACCAATGAAGGTTCGATAAAACTCGAAGTGCTTGATTATGAAGATAAAAAAGACAAACATCTACTAACATTTTCCATCAAAGACACAGGCGCAGGTATAAAAAAGGCGAAGCTTGACAGGATATATGAATCATTTATTCAGGAGCAAATTGATGATAAAAGAAAGTTTGGTGGCTTTGGTTTAGGGCTTTGCATTGTCAAAGCTTTGGTTGAGTTACACCATGGCAAGATTCAAATTCAAAGTGAAGTGAATAAAGGCACAGAGGTCATTATCAAATTAGAATTTGAAAAAGCAGCAAAAGAGACCAATGAGCTAATTTTAGCGGAAAAAAATAATTTACTTAAGGGAAAAAGAATATTAGTCGTTGAGGATAACCCTGTGAATCAGCTAGTCATCAAATCTATCCTCAAAAAGTGGGAAGGAATCAGTTATGATTTTGCGAATCATGGATTAGAAGCGCTGGATAAATTGCAGGCTCAACCATGTGATTTGATTTTGATGGATCTTCAAATGCCTGAAATGGATGGGTATGAAGCTACTCAGGCAATTCGAGCAGGTCAGGCAGGTTCACATCATCAAAATATCCCGATCATAGCAGTTACTGCGGATACTACAGAAAGAAGCAAAGCAAAAGCAATATCTGTAGGAATGGATGAATATCTCACCAAACCTGTAGATAGAGATTTGCTATTGGAAAAGGTATTAGGAACGCTTTACCTTGAGAAGGTCAAATTGAAGTTTGATTAATTCCTGAAATGGAATTTCAAATACTTGATCTTTTCACCCTTTTCGGAAAACATCTTTTCATATCGGGTTTGGATTCCAAAGTGATCATCCTTCCATTCACTTTGATAAAAATCATGAGTAAATCCTAGAATTTCTATGTCTTCTCTGGACTGAACCAACTCCAATGAATAATCAAAAAGGCCGGTATTATCCGTTTTAAAATGAATAATTCCGTCTCTTTTCACCAAGGACTTATACATATCCAAAAACTTGGGAGATGTTAATCGTCTCTTTTCATCTCCGTCCCTTGGAAATGGATCTGGGAAAGTGATCCATAATTCTGATATTTCTTCTTCTGAAAAAAACTGATCCAGTTGCTGAATCTGAGTCCTCAAAAAGGCCACATTCTCAATTCCTTCGGCTGTGGCAGTAGAACTACCTTTCCAAATTCTACTTCCCTTGATGTCGACCCCAATAAAGTTTTGATTAGGAAAAACTCTGGCTAAACCCACAGTAAACTCTCCACGGCCACAGGCTAATTCAACCACAAGAGGGTTAGGATTTTTAAACTGCTTTTCATTCCAATTGCCTTTGATTTCTTCAAAAATTGCTTTGCCAGCCTGGACTACATTCGGATTTAATTCGTTTTCCTTAAAACGAACCAGTTTTTTTCTACTCATTATTACAGCTCTTCGATTTCAGCGACCACAAAAGTACTGCCTCCTACAAATATCAAGTCATTTGGTCCTGCTTTTTTTCTGGCAAATTGAATTGCTTCATTTACATCAGCCATTATTTGGCCCTTAATCCCTATACTTTCTGCTTTTTCAGCCAACTCACTGGCCTTCATAGCACGGGGAATATTCGCTTCGCAAAAAATGAAATTTGCAGATTGAGGTAAGAGCCTGAGAATTTTGGTTACATCTTTATCCTGCACCATTCCTAGGATCATCCACAATTGCTCATAAGAATAAGTCTCAATCTGAGAAACAATCTCTTTCATACCAGGCTCATTATGCCCTGTATCACAGATTGTCAAAGGCTTTTCATACAAAGTTTGCCACCTTCCTTTCAAACCAGTACTGGCAACAACACTATCCAAACCTTCAATGATTGCCTGAGACTCTATATTCCAACCCTTCAATTTCAGTTGATATACAGTCTCAATAATTCCAGGCAAATTCCATTTTTGATAATTCCCTAATAGCTCAAATTTAAATGTAAAGGTTGCTTTGTCGGAACTAGCCTGATAAATCGCTTTCCCCGCCTCTTCTCCATTCTTTTCTATCTTCCAGATTTGATCGGCAAAATAAATAGGTGCTTTCGCCTGCGATGCTTTTTCTTTAAATACCAATGTAGTCTCGTCTTGGGTTTGACTAATAACTACTGGTATTTGAGACTTGATGATACCCGCTTTTTCTCCTGCAATTTGGGGCAAAGTATCTCCCAAAAATTGCATATGATCCCAACCTATATTGGTGATGAGAGAAACCTCAGGAGAAATTACATTGGTACTATCCAGGCGTCCGCCCATACCTACTTCAATTACTGCTATATCTACCTGCTGCTTGGCAAAGTACCAAAAAGCCATACCTACAGTCATTTCAAAAAAACTGGGCCTTAAATCCTCTAAAAAAGCTTTATTCTGTTCAACAAAATCAATCACAGAGATTTCCGGAATTTCTTCTCCGTCGATCTTTATTCGTTCAGTAAAGGACTTTAAATGCGGTGAGGTATACAATCCGGTTTTATAACCAGCCTTTTGTAAAATAGCAGCAATGGAATGCGAAGAACTTCCCTTCCCATTCGTTCCAGCTATATGGATTGATTTGAATTGATGCTGAGGATTGCCTAAGTGCTCACAAAGGGCAATCGTATTACTTAGGTCTTTTTTGAAAGCAGCAGCACCCACCCTTTGAAACATAGGAAGTGCCTGATACAGGTAATCCAGCGTTTCCTGATAGGTCATGATTAATCTACCTTGATAATGAAAGTGATTTTGCCAGTGGAGAAATCGGCAACAGCTCCTCCCTGTTTTTTGAAGGAAATCTGATTGACTACCTGTCTGTAATAAGCCAATACATCATTGGAAACATTATACTCCAATGGTACTGCTTGAACCACACGACCTGAGTCATCCACTGTGATTTTAAAAACTATCCTGCCGTTTCTTGTACTTACCCGGTCATTGATATTAGGCCTTGAAGCAAAATCCCATCCAGCAAGATCCAAGCTGTAGCCTGCACCGGAATTAGTACCTTGTCCGGAACCTTGGCCCATAATAGCTCTTCCGTCTACAGTACCTTTAGGATCTCCTTCGTCACCCTTTTCATTTGAGCTTCCCTGTGCACCTCCAGAGGCAGGAGTTGTTCCCTTCCCTTTTGTGCCTCCCGCACCGAAGATCGCTCTCTGATCAATTTTTGGTTGTTCAGGCGCTTTCTGAACAGTTTCTTCTGCCTTAGATTCTGCAGGCGTAGTTACAGTCTTGGCAGGCTCTGTTTTGGTAGGCTCTGGTTTTTTGGTAGTCTCCACGGCCTTTTTCTCACCCTTAATAGGCGAAGGCTTAGTGGTTACTGCTTCATTTGCAGCCGGTTTGGATGTGGCTTTAGGTTTTGCTGTTTCAGTTTTAGGACTTGGAGCGGGTGTAGCCGGCTGAGTTACTTGTGGCGCAATTTCTCCAGGAGCAGCGGCCTCAGTAACCGGAGTTACGGTTTCGGAAGGGGCATTTGCTGAATTTCTATCGCCCGAACCTGTAGGAGTAAACCCTAGGTTTAACTCCAATCCAAAAGTAGGCAAAGGTGGAATAGGTTGCTTCCAAACTACTATAAAGTAAAAAGCAATCAACAATAGGATGTTGATCAAAAGGGTGATCAAACCAGATCTCCTTTTGTTTTGATTTTCTACTTTATCTGCATCCCAAAATTCCATGTTAATAAGGTTTTGTAGCGATAGAAACATTGGCTTCCAAACCAGCAGCTATACCGCCAATTTCTACCAAATACTCCACAGGTACTTCTTTATCGATATGTAATACGACTTGTCCTTTTTTATTAGCCAATAAATTGGTCAATTCTGCCTTAATCTGATCTCGTGCTACTACTCTATCATTTACGGCATAACGCAGGTCTTTGGTTACCGATACTGTGACCTCTTGAAGAGCAATATCAGATGTTTCACTGGAAGGTAGATTTACCGGAAGACCTGATGGCGTAATGAATGATGAGGTCAACATAAAGAATATCAACAACAGAAAGATAATATCTGTCATAGATGACATGCTGAAAGCAGTTTCTACTTTATTTTTTGACTGGAGTCCCATCTTATTTCTCTTGAAGTAATTCGATAAACTCTATGGAAGAATATTCCATGCTGTGTACCAACTTAGAAACCTGAGTTACCAGGTAGTTGTATCCTAAATAAGCCAAAATACCTACAACCAGTCCTGCTGCTGTAGTAATCATAGCCTCATATATCCCTTCGGAAAGCAATTTAGGAGAAACCATCCCCTCCTCTTGGGCAATTGCTATAAATGCCTGAATCATACCTGCCACTGTACCCAAGAAACCTATCATAGGAGCAGCACCTGAAACAGTTGCCAATAGATTGAGATTTTTCTCAAGCTTGTAGATTTCGATTTTACCTACATTCTCAATAGAAACTTCAATGTTTTTCAATGGAGAACCGATTCGCTCAATTCCTTTAGCGATCATGTTAGCAACTGGCGTTTTTTCACCAGCACAAAGAATTTTTGCTTTTTCTATCTGCCCGCTGGAAACCAAAACTTTCACTTGATCCAATAAATGGGAAGATGTTGCAGTAGCTTTCTTCAAGGTCATTAGCCTTTCAATAAAAATGAAAATTGCTAAGATGAAGAGTAAATAAAGCGGAATCATCATGTAACCACCTTTAATCAGGAGGTCAAGTAATCCGATGTTTTGTCCAGCTGCATCCATTCCAAGACTGTCAGCTGCAGAAAATGAATCTGTTGAGAGGGTTTGAAGAAGAATCATATTAATATTTCAAAATCCATAATGCTTCGGTGTAGTTTTCTTTGATTTTATCCAACTCAGCACTCGCTTGACTAAAGGAATTAAATTTCCCTATGGCCAAACGATAATTAGAGACTTCATCATAAGGAGCAATTAAATAAAGCTCCTTCGTGCGATCTCTGTACTGGTCAGACTCCTGAATTGCTAGTCGCTCGTTTGGCAAACTACCCACTACGATAAAATATCGGGGTCTTGCCTCTCTCGCTTCAATTCGAATCAAAGAACTCTCCTCTTTACGATCAATAGTTGTACCAGTTTCAGTACTTTCTTGAGGTGATGAGGAAAGAGCATTAGAATTTGAGATAGAGTCCTGATTTTCAGTTACTTGATTTTCTTCTTTTGATGTATTATTTATTTCTTCGGTAGTATTCGCAAGACTCTCTGTTGGGGTCATGGAACTCTGAGATGCTTGTTCTGTAGGAGAGTCTGCTTTCTCCTCTTTCATCAACTGCCAAACAATGGTTGAAACCAATAGCAAGCCAATGATGGCAGCATATACAACCCAGGAATTAGATTTCTTTGGAGTCGGTTTCGGGCTTTCTGGCTCTGGCTTTTTGGCCTTGATTTTAGGCTCAGCTGGTTTTTCAGCTTCTACCTTATCACTAGCCTTCGCTTTTTCTTTTACCGGCAAGACTTGTTCGGGCTTTTCTGTAGCTACTTTGGCCTTCTCCTTTTCTTCAGGCTTGGCTACAGGGACCACCTGTTCCACTTCTTTCTCTTTGGATTCAGAATCTGAATTTTTGGTAGCCTCACTCTTCGCATTATGCAAGGGTTTAACTTCCACATAAGGAAGTCCATAATCTTTCGGATCAGACCACATACGTTGTTCAGAGTTCTTATCTGCCATTTTATAAAAAGGTAGCTACGAAACTAAGTTATTTGCCCGGAAAGGCAAACCAATTTTTAGAATTTCAGCCAAGCTCCACCAATTAATTGCACTCCCCTCACTGGATAGTTTAACCACCGGGTGTTTTGAGCATTTAATAGATTGTTGCCTTCGGCAAATACACCGATTTTTTCTGTGATTTTAAAATCTGCTTTTAACTGGAGGTCTGCAATTGTCTTTAGCTTGACCACTGGATAAGGAATCATCGCTGCAGCGTCTGAAGGAGACAAATATCCTCTCCCCTTCAAACCACCCATTACATTGACATTAGCCTGAATTAGCAATTGCTTAAATGGAGTAACTTGGTTGTTGATTCCCAATTGCCAGGTTGGTCTGTGCCAAGCTTCTTGCTGTTGATTGAGATCGTATTGGAAAATATCCAACCTCGAATTGAGGCTGTAAATGGAAGATAATTTGAGACCTAATTCAGCATTGATATTAAATACACTGACTTTATCATCGTAAACTATTTCAAATCGAGAGGTATCAGCGCCTGAATTCACGAAGAAATGATATTGATTAAATCGGCTGATATCTATGCCTGCCTTGTAATGAAAATTCCCCTGGAATTGTCCTTCTATTCCCCCTGCTAATTTGTAATTATTAACCGTATTAAGGAGTTGCTCGGAAGGACCCAAAAATGGATTTTCCATTACAAAACTGTAGTAAGTATTTCGCTGAACATCTCCACTAAACTCCCCGAAAAACCCAAACTCTTCAGCAAACTGATAGCTGGCTTTTAAATTTGGAAAAATCCTAAAATCACTTGATTTCCCCGGAATTCTATCATTTTCAGAAATTATATTCAGTCCCGCAGAAAAATTGAACGCTTCGTATTGATAAGCTACCTGCGGCCTGATGGCGAAATACGTCCTATTTCCCTGGTATAATTCATCTTCTGTGTTTGTAAAGAAGTATTCAAAACCTAGATTACCTGTCCAGTCATCACTTGGTCGAAACTTACCTTTAGCATTCAAACCAAATTCATTTTCATTGACAAAATAACTGTCCTTGAAGTTTCTGAAATTGATTTTACCTTCATATGAAACCGGTCCGGTCTTTTCTATATCCCGAATACCCGCTTCAATTTTGATCGTGTTTAGGACATTTCCATCAAAGCCCGTAAACTCCAAATTGGGATTATTGTAAAAAGCACTATCCACTCCATAAAATGAATAGGAATCCTGTGCCCAACGAAGACCTCCAAATATCTCAACCTGGTCCATAAAATAACTGGCCGAGCCTCCTAAAGTAGAATGAGACTCCTTGGACTCTTCAGCCAAAACTGGACCCTTTCCAAAGCTTTGATGTCTCAAATCTATGGCGTAATTCCAATCATAAACCTCCGTAGCCATAAATCTGGCTTCCAACAAGGGACTCGCAAAATTACCATAACCCGCCTTCAGAAAGCCCGGGAATAAATCTATTCTCTCCTGTCTATAATTTTTCTGAACGGGCTCAGCCTCCAGTTTTACCGGAGGTAGATTTAATTCGTAGAAATTCACCTGGTAATTAAAATCACTCAGACCTTTGGGCTGAGGCAAAACAGGAAGTTTCTCGAAAATTCTAGGCTGAGTCGGCAAAGTCAGAACTCTGTCTTTACGGATGACAAACTCCTGATCCTGAACTTCTCCACGAGATTGAATCTGAGCTTTAACTTCAGCACCTGCACCAAATACCAGCGCTAAACAGAAAGGTATGCAAAGCTTTTTCATGATTATTTAAGGTTTTGAAGTTTAGCTTGAGCCATTGATTTAATCTCAGCATTCGGAGTGTTTTCTACAATAGATTCTAGCGTAGCTTTCGCTTGGAAGCTTTCTCCTGATTGAATATAATTTTCGGCAAGCAGAATAAACATCCTTCCATACCAGTAGTCAAAATCCACGAAAGGTCCTGACAGATCAAAAATGGCATTGTTAGATTGCTCAATTTGACCTTTTGCTCTGTAAGAATCAGCCAAAAGGAATAAGCCTTCTGCCCCTTGGACAGTTTTAAATCCATCTACTAGAATTGCCAAACTAATTTCGGCTGCATCTCTTCGACCTAATGCTAATTGCGATTTAGCTTTGAAGAGCAGGGCCTTAGGTTTTGCCTGAGGTAGGATCCCATCCAGTTTTTCCAGTCTTTCAGCAGTGCTTATCACTTGATTATGCTTTTGTGTTTGGAAATAAGCCAACACTAAGCCCTCCAAAGCTTCCGCTTCTTCTATTTTGGTTCTTGCATTTTGAGAGGAAGTCTCCAAATAAGGAATCGCCTGCTCATAATTTCCTTTGGAAAGTTCTATGCTACCAATTTTCTGAATAGCCTTCAATCTTTGTGGAGAAGCAGGCTCTTTTTCCAATGCTCTGAATGAAACCAATGCTTTTTCTTTATCTCCCAACTGCAAATAGGAATCTCCCAAGAAGTATAATGCGTCGGAACGCTGTGCAGACTGGGGATAGGATCTCAGATAGTTTTCAAAGGATCTGGTAGCCTGTGAATAGCTTTTTTCAAAATACAAGCTTTTAGCAGCTTCAAACTCCAAAGACTGCACTGATCCACCATCCGGATTGGACCTCTTGTAATTTTCTAAATAATCCGAAAACTCGCCGGATCTTCCTTGCAAAGCCAAGGTTTCCTGCAATCCTTTCAGGGCTGTTTCTGATGATTGCGAATTTGGATGCTGATCTAAAATTGCTCTATAGTCCCTGATCGTGTTATCATAATTTCTCATAGAGAAATTGGCTACGGCTCTACCCTCCAAGGCATAAGGAACAAAAGGACTGCTCGGTCTTTTGTTGATCAATTCAGTAAAAGCATTGGCAGCCTCGGAGTAACGTGTTTCCTCCATGAAAATCTGACCTCTTTGAAAAAGTGCATCTTCTAAATAGAGGGAATTCGGATAGTTTGAAATCAACCTTTCCAGATTAGCCAGTGCTGCATTATTATTAGATTGGAAATTTTGTACAACAGCTAATCTGAAATAGGCATAATCAATCCCTTCATTTCTTTCTGTAATTGCCAATTGAAATGTTTGCTCAGCTTCTCTGAATCGCTTTTGAACATAATAGCAATCGCCTAATCTCAGTAAAGCATCACCATAATTCTCCTTATCATTTCTATTTCTGAGTCTATCTGTGTAGGTCTTAAACTGTTGTTCGGCCTGAGCATATTTTTGGCTATTGAAATAGGCATAACCCAATCCATACAGACTCTTATTGATGTAGGAACTTGAAGTGGTACGACCCAAATTGATCGCTGTCTCATAGGATTTAATAGCAGCATTCAAATCACCGGAAGCAGCATAAATCTCCCCTTTCCAAAAATGTGACTCCAAAATCAAATCCTTGTCAATGGGATACTCCAAAGATTTGTTGAGATAAGCGATTGCTCCAGGAAAACGTTGGTCCCTGTAATAAACCATTGCCTGATAAAAGGCTACTTTTTGATAGGCTTCTCTTATTCTTGGAGACTTATTGTTGATTTTGTCCATCTGCTCTATTGCACGCAGATAGTCATTGGTGTTAATTAAAGCTTCTGACAATAGTGTTTCAGCTTCACCTTTAAATTTGCCTCGAGGATATGTTTCCAAATACTCATCTAAGCCTGAAATTCCAGCCTGAAAGCTTCCTTTTTGCAAATTGACCTTGGCATAATTGAAAATAGCTTCCTCCTGAATGTTCTTGTTGAATGTGGAAGTTGAAGCAGCCTTGAAAGAAGTGCTGGCAAATTGGAAATTATCCAATTTGAGATAGGAATGTCCTAAATAATAACTTGAAGCTTGCCCCAATTCATCATTGGAAGAGGCAGAGACTTTTAAATAATCAGCTGCACGCTGATAATTTTTGATTTCAAATTGAGCGATCCCTCCTTTATATACCTGCTCACGAGTCAATTCCCCTTTTCTGGCATTGACGAAAGCATCATAATTTTCAGCTGCCTTGTTAAATTGTTTTTTTGCAAAATAAGCTTCCGCCAAATACAAGTGAATCATTTCTTTCCTTTCCAGATTAGAAACTGATGCTAATTTGGGTTCAGCGTAAGAAATCAATTCATCAAAATTTTTCTGCTCATAATACATGGCCGCCAATAGGTAAGGAACTTTATTGGCATAAAACTGAGACTTAGAAGCCGCTTGAAGATCTGCGATAGCTTTCTGAGAATTCCCGTTTTTCAGGGCGATATATCCTGAGTAATAAAAGGCATCAAAACTTACCGGTTGGTTTAAAGTCTTTGCTTGATCAAAAAAAGGAGCTGCCTTGGAGTATTCATTCAATTGGAAGTAAGCATAACCCTGCTTAAATAATACATCTGCCCTAGCTTCCGCATCTAATTTTTCGCTTTTGACTAAGCTATATCCTTCTAGAGCTTCCCTATAATTTCTTTTATAGAAAAAATGATCCCCCATGTATAAGCCCGCAGTAGCTACAGATGGATGATTTCCATTTTCCAGTATATAGGTTTTCATTAAGCCGGGTCCATTGGGAGCTTCCAACTGCAAAGCAGACATGGCTGCATGAAGTTGTCCACTTCTACTTTGTTCGGAACTTAATGGTAAGTTTTGGATTTGCAGATTATCCAAAAGAGCGGCAGAAAAAAGCTGCTTATCAAACAACTCGACTTGCTCATCGATAGATCGCTGGGGACTGGTTTGGTACAAACCGGATTGAGCTTGGACTTTCAAACACAGACCCAGGCTTGCTAGAAGCACCAGGTGGTATTTCATAAATGGAATAAGGGGTTCAGTGTAAAATCTTATACACAAGCTCGCGGAGGTTCTCTGATTCGCTCAAACTCCCGGAGTCAACTCCTTTAAAACGAAGATCAGCCTCTTTGATGTATTTGAACACCTCAATTACCTTGCCCAATTTATAGTTTCTGGCCGCGATCACGTATTCCTTTGCAACAAATGGAGGAACTCCGATTACACTGGCTACCTGAGAATCTGAGTATACCTTGGATTGATGAATCAGCGCTATCCTGGTAAAGTAATTGTAAATCAGGGAGAAAAGTGGAATTACCGGATGTGCTTTTGGATTCTGTGAAAAGTAGTGAATGATTTTGTTGGCTTTTCCCACATCCCGAAAACCAATCGCTTTGAGTAATTCAAAATTGTTGTAATCCTTATTGATGCCAATGTACTTGGAGATATGATCTACAGTTACCTGAGTGGGTCCCTGAAAATTGATTAACATTTTTCCAACCTCATTGGTCAATACCTCCAGGTTATTTCCAATTGAGTCTGCTAATAATTGACAAGCTTTGGGCTCGATGCTATGCCCCATATCTTTGAAATAAGCATCTATCCAAGCCGGAAGTTTATAATCCTGTACTTTATCAGATCTTACATAAACTGCTTTTTTATCTAAGTCTCTGTATAGCGCAGATCTACCATCCAATTTTTTATGCTTATGCGCCAAAACTAAAATGGTGCTGGGCAAAGGATTTTGAAGATATCCCTGCAATAGCTTTACTGAATCCTCTTTGCCTAGATCTGGTAAGCTCTGAAATTCCTTGACAATGACTACTTGCCTTTCAGCCATCATGGGAAACTTTCGGGCATTGTTGAGAATCAATCCCATATTGGAATCTTTTCCATAAAGCACAATTTGATTAAAGCTTTTCTCGTGCTCAGCAATGGCGTTTTTCTCAATAAAACTGGTAATCAAATCCACGTAAAAAGGCTCTTCTCCATCTAAAAAATAAATAGGAGCAAATTTCCCTCCTTGCAGATCTTTAAGAACATTAACTGGATTCTGTGGCATAGACTCAATTGATTCGGCTTTAAAGATAACAGGACAGTCCGAATGGGAACAAAAACCAAAGGAAGTTTATTTGGCAAAACTATTCAGGGCTTAATTTTGTATTAAATAAAACGATTGAATATGAATTTCGAAACAGGCATCAGTTTATATAAAGAAGGTAAGTTTCAGGAAGCGCTAGAGGTTTTTAACTTGCTGATAGAAAAGGATAACTCTTCCACAGAGTTGCTTTTATATAGAGGAAGAATACTATCCAGGCTAGGTCAAACAGAAAATGCCTTGGCTGATTTTGATAAAATCGTAGCCCTGGAACCATACAATACCAATTTCATTTCTGATAGAGCTGTAGTTCTACACCTGCTTAAAAGAAATGAAGAAGCCTTAACTGAATTTGACAAGGCAGCTAACTTAGATCCATCCAATCCATATAGATATAGCAGCAGGGCTTTTTTCAAAGATAGAATCGGTGATTTGAAGGGGGCTATTCAGGATTATGAAAAAGCAATTGAACTGGATCCTGAGGATGCTGTAGCTTACAACAATAAAGGATTGGTGGAAGAAAAACTCGGCTATCAATCACATTCAAAAAAGAGTTTTGAAAAAGCAGATGAATTGGTAGGATATAAACCAAACCAAGATCAAGAAGACGCACTTCCGAAGATTGGAACTGAAGAAAAGAAGCCTATTCAGCCCATTGCCAAAGAGGAAGAAAAGCTGACTTTATCCTACTTTTTCAAAACTTTAAAATCAGTAATTGTGGATGAAAAGGCTAGGAAAGAGTTTATCACTTTCCTGAAAAAACCTTTTCAATAAATCAAAAACCTTTGATTACCCAAAGTGGCTTATTGATGAAATAAGCCATTTTTTTTGAAAGACTCCTGGTAAATACCCGGTCGAAAAAATCCTTCTTTTCACTGAGAGTAATCAGCATATCCCCTTTGGACGTTTGAAGGTAATTTTCCAAACCCAAAGCCAAATCATCACGGAAGCTTTTCAGCACATAATTAACCTTATCATACTTGATAAAAGGTCTAAGTTCATCCGTCATAATTTGATGAAGAGATTTATCTGTTGCACGCTTACCTTGACTCGCATGAACCACATCCACCTCAGCATCATAGTATTTGGCAAGATCTATAATCTTTTGAACGGCCAGTTTATCTTCTTCCAAATAATTGGTGGCAAAAATCAATTTTTTGGGTCTCTTGAAAAATACTTTTCTAGGAACTACCAATACATCAATTTCTGATTGTTCTACTATTTTGCTGGCTCTGGAACCGATGATATTTTTCCTCAACTCATTCATCCCTTCGGTTCCCACTACAATGATATCAGCCTTTACTTCCTTTGCCAGAGATAAAGACTCTTCTACAATTTTCCCATCTACTATTTTCCATTCACAGGATTCCAATCCCTTTGGCAAACTCTCCCGCTCTATGGCTTTATGCAGACTTTTTAGTTTATCTTTTAAAAAATCCATTTGATAAACTGCGTTGATGTCCATTGGAGAAAGCTTGAGATAATCTTCCGTATTGGCCACATGAAACAAAATTAGCCTTGAATTATACTTTTCCCCTATCCTAGCAGCATATTCAATTGCATTTAGAGAGCACTCAGAAAAATCAGTCGGACAAAGTATAGTATGTGTTTTATTCATTGGTTCAGTTTAATATCCTTTTTCACGGTTTACGGTATTTAATAGTTCATGGTTATTCTTAACTCTACTAAAGTTTTCTAAAATTTGAGGAACGGCAGCTTTTGGGTTAGTAACACTAGCAATATGAGGAGTAATGGTGATTTTTTCTTGATCCCAAAACATATGATTTTTTGGTAAGGGCTCTTTTCTGTAAACGTCAAGCAAGGCACCTGAGATATATCCTTCGTCTATAGCCTTGATTAAATCTTCCTCTACCAAATGTTTTCCTCTAGCCACATTGATCAAATAAGTCCCTTTTGGACAGGATTTGAAAAAGTCCATATCAAGTATATTCTCTGTATCCTTGGTCAATGGCAACAAACAAACAACCACATTTACTTCCTGCAAAAATTCATTCAGTTGCTCTTTGGTATAATATGGGAACTTGAAATTCTCTTTGGCAGTAAAACCAAGTCCGGCGACTTCAAAGCCCATAAAATCTAACTTTTCCAAAACATCATAGCCTAAAGCCCCTACTCCCATGACACCAACTTTGACCGGGATCTCAGGATTACTCATATCCCAAACTTTACGCTTTTGATCTTTTTGATATCGAGTGATTTGTCTGTGATAGTTCAACACCCCCATCACCACATAATTAGTCATAGACCAAGTAAGCCTATCGTCTACGATGCGAACAATCGGAAGGTGAGCCGGAATACTGGGATCAGTTAATATATGATCTACGCCAGCTCCCATAGAACTAACTAGCTTCAGGTTCGGAAAATCAGATAAAATCCCTTTAGGATGCTGCCAAACAAGAACTGCTTCAACTTTCTCAGGTTCAGTAATTTCTGGATAAACCTGAATATCTAAATCTTCTTGGTAAGACTTTAATGCTTCAATCCATGGTTCTGGATTCTTCCCGGGACAAATGATTGCTAAATTCATAACGCAAAGTTCTAAATTCCTTTACTCCTTTCGAATAACTGCAAAGAATCATAGGCCCACTGATCAAAAAAGAAATTATTTTTGAGCTTGTTAGAATTTTAAGCCCTAATAGACAGTTATAGCTTGAAACAAAGGCAATAAAAAATTCATTCCAATATACCACAATGGTATTTAAAGGCACATAAATTGATAAGTCCTTGAAGCTTAACAAAACGCATTTAAACTAAATTTATATCAATGAGAAAGTCAATTATTCCGATTTTATTATTTACCCTATTATCCTTCAGTTTTGGGTTCGCACAGCAAATTCAAATGCCTCAGGCATCGCCTTCAGCCAAAATTTCTCAGAAAGTAGGTTTGACAGATGTCACTGTAGATTATTCCAGACCGAGCACCAAAGGAAGAAAGATTTTCGGAGAATTAGTTCCTTTTGGACAGGTTTGGAGAACTGGTGCCAATTCGGCAACTACTGTTGAATTTTCAACAGAAGTAAACATCCAAGGCAATAGCATTCCAAAAGGTAAATATGCTTTATACAGCATTCCAGGGAAAAATAAATGGACAGTAGTTCTATCCAAAAATACTCAGCTTTGGGGAGCAATTGGATATAGCCCAGAGGATGATATTCTTAGGTTTGATGTTACCCCCAATAAACTAAGCAGAAAGTACGAAACTTTTGAAATCAGCTTCAATAACATGACTGATAACGGAGCTGACCTCTCCATGAAATGGGAAAATACCAGAGTGGATTTTAGAATCACAACAGAGGTGGATCCTATTGTGATGGCGCAAATCAAGGAAAATGTAATCGATACTAAAACCAAAGATCCAAGCCTACTTTATGCTGCATCTAGCTATTACTTCACAAATAATAAAGATCTGGACCAAGCGTATGAGTGGATTTCTGAATCTGTGTCCTCAGATCCAAAATATTGGACCATGCACCTTAAAGCTAAAATTGAAGCGAAATTAGGTAAAAAAGAAGCGGCTAAAACATCTGCAAAAGAATCGATGAAGATGGCTGAAGAAGCTAAAAACCCTGACTATGTGGGACTCAATGAACGCTTGATCAAAAGTTTGGATTAATAATCTTCACGATAAGATTTCTTTGAGAGGCTGTCTCAAAAGCGCAAATTGTCAAACTGATCGTCCCGACAATTGAACGGGATCGATATGTAGGCCAAAAAGATAGAAATGGCCTTCGACTCCCTGTCAGCGACAGGCAGGCGCTCAGGCTGACACTAAAGCTATTTATGAGACAGCCTCTTTATTTTTTCAGAAACTGGATAATTGTACTGAACAGCATTACAGACAAACATCCTATGGCATTGTACCAGAGAAACCCTATTTCCCATTCAATTCCAAAAAGGCCTTCACCATTTCTGAAATGAATCAATAAAATCAAGGCTTGAGACATTAATGCTGAAATAAAAACAGCTTGCCCTTTCACCCACTTCATCAGAAATCCTACTAAGAATATCCCAAGGATTGTTCCATAAAACAAGGAACCCAACAAATTCACGGCTTGGATTAGATTTTCAAAAAGGGAAGCGTATATGGCGAATAAAATAGCTCCTGCCCCCCAAAATGCGGTGAAAAATTTAGAAGAAAAGACGTAATGATTGTCCGTTCCATCCTTTTTCATGGAACGCTTGTAGAGATCTATGGTAGTTGTAGATCCTAATGAGTTCAACTCTGAAGCACTGGATGACATAGCCGCTGAAAATATCACCGCAAAGAGTAATCCAATGATTCCTTTTGGTAAATGATCCATGACAAAGCGCATGAATACATAATCCGTATCCCTAGTTTCAGCAACAGGATCATTTTTGACAATTAACTCCTTTACATCATCCCTGATTTGATTTTGCTCTACCTTGAGTGTTTGAAGTTGTTGCTGCAACTCTCTTTCTTTGGCCTCATCTTCTTTTTCAATCGCTGCCAGCATTTCCATATAGCTGGATTTACTCGTCTCAAAATTTCGAGTGTAATTGTCTTTTAGAACCTGATATTCCTCAGAGTAAGGACTATCCTCCAACTTTTCTGTTTGAACCTGATTGAATATGACTGGAGGCTGATAGAATTGATAAAAAACGAAAACCATTACTCCGATGAAAAGGATAATGAATTGCATGGGAATCTTTAAAAATCCATTCATTATTAATCCCATTCGGCTTTGGGAGAGGGACTGACCGGATAAATATCTCTGAACCTGACTTTGATCTGCTCCGAAATAAGATAAAAACAAAAATACCGCTGCAGTCATTCCTGACCAGACATTATATCGATCAGATGGATCAAATTCAAAGGTGACGATATTCAGTTTTTCCATTTTCCCAGCCACATGCAGCGCCTCTGTTAATGAAACAGGTATCAGCTGTATCACTATAATTCCTGCCAAAATCATCCCTCCCATCATTACTGCCATTTGCTGCTTTTGCGTAATGGACACTGCCTTAGTTCCTCCTGAAACGGTGTAAATAATGACAACAACCCCAATGAAAATTACAGTCCAAGTTAAGTTCCAGCCTAATAAGGTAGATAGGATGATCGCCGGCGCATAAATGGTAATTCCTGCCGCTAGCCCTCTTTGCACAATAAATAATAAGGCTGCGAGTGTTCTGGTTTTTAAATCGAAACGATTTTCCAGAAACTCATAAGCAGTGTAGACTTTCAGTTTGTAATAAATAGGAATAAAAAATACTGAGATAATGATCATAGCCAATGGCAAGCCGAAATAGAATTGAATAAAACCCATTCCACTTTCATAAGCCTGCCCTGGTGTGCTGAGAAAAGTAATAGCAGAAGCCTGAGTCGCCATAATAGAAAGCCCTATGGTCCACCAGTTCATAGTATTGCCCCCTCTCAGGTAAGAATCTAGATTCTTTTTGCCTCTGGTCATGTAAATACCATAAGCAGCAATGGAACCTAAGGTTCCAAAGAGCACAATCCAATCAATTAAACTCATGAGAAGGATTTCATTAGCAAGAAAAATAGCACGATCAATCCGCCTAAACTAAGCATTAAGCCAATATACAGGTTTCTCCATTTGATATCTCGCTCTTCCAATTTATTGTTCGATCAGATTAATGAATAATTTAATAGCGCCGGGAACGGCTGCCGGTAATTCTCTAAAGAAGGAAAGCCCGGTGTACACATAGGTTCCCTTACCATACTTTGCATAAATCAATGAACCAGTTTTTGGGTCTTCCCCAGGATCATTCATCACCAAAGGTGTGCTGTACTCCTCTGAAAGCCTTCCAGCAAAATATAAGCCTCTTTCCTGAATCCAATCCTCAAAGTCACTTGCAGTGATTTTATTTGGCCCTTTTAGAAGTGGATGTTGATAATCTACCTGAACTGCTGCCCCTTCCACAGAAACTCTATCCCTTGTTATGGTAAAAGGATAAGGCCCCAATTGATTGGTAAGTAAAGGAGATGAAGTATTATACTGAACGATCAAGTTGCCTCCAGAACGCACATACCCCATTAAAGCTTGCTGATTGGAGGCCAAATCTAGATTTGTATTATAAGCTCTGATACCGACAATTATGGTTTTGAATTCAGCTAATTTTTCTACGGTGTAATCAGCAGGCCCAATCATTTTTACCTGATAACCTAAAGCTTCAAGCACCTGTGGCACATCGTCTCCCGCACCGGGAATATATCCCAAAACATCACCTGAAACTTTCCAGTCTTCCTGAATCAAGGCAACCTCTGCAGTAGTAAAGTAGGTCAAATTCGGAATGTGCTTGTATCGAATATGATGCGTGATTTGATCGAATACAGCTCCATCTGAGGTAATATATTGAGCTGTAATCACCTTTTTCCCCTTTCCATTCGGGAGAAAACCAACCTTGTAAATTCTCTGCTTCAAAACAGGATTATCAGTTACCTCTAATATCTGATATTGATTTGGCTCTAAACCTTTAAAATTCAGCTTTCCATCAGAAATTTGACCTCTAAAATTCACTGTAACTTCCAAAGTTGGGTTAGAAGTTGGCAACTGAAAAACTGCTTCTTTGGATAGGCTAAGATCTATTTTGGGAATTATGGTGAAGGGTTGCTTCACCTCTCCATCCACCTGATCATTGAATTTATGAAATAGCTGAACGGGGAAAGAAAATTGCTCTCCTCCTAAAGTAAAGTTCACATTTCCACCTATCTGAATATCATTGAAAGGCTTACCAATAAGGGTCTGATCCTTGACGGTATACATCGCGTCTCCTTCCTTGTAGTCTTTTAGCCAATAAGGTTGAGAAAAGGAAGCATTATCTGGAATCTTAAAATTCACATCGATTTCTACAGGCTGATTATTGGAGATTTGGTCTTTTTCGCCTTTTAAGATGGAATTGAAAACCTCAAACTCAAGATTTTCCACAGCACTTATGGAAGGATTATTAAAAATGAAAAAGCCCTGTACTTCTGAACCTGGAAAACCGGTTTCTTTATTTGTATTGAATTCGAAATCTATACCCAACACTTGCAAAATCAGGCGATCCAGTGCTTCTTTCTTTTCAAGAAACCAGGTGGCTTTGCTTTTTTGAGTAGCAAAAGCTCTCCTTAGGGCTAAAAGATTTTGAAGATTTGATTCAGGATTTATTAAGTCAAAATCTTTGATAGTCTTCTTCAAAAGATCTTGAACTTCTTTTGAGTTAGACAATTCGTTCCACCTTGATTTCACCCCATCAAAAGGCGTATCGATAAATTCCTCCCCCTTGGTAAATTGAATATGATCCAAAGCTTCTCCAATTCCAGCTGTGGAGCCGAAACCCTGAGATTTATGCATGGTCCTGCTATCAGCCGCTATTTGACTATAAGTTTGTCCCAAAAGAGGATTAAAATTTCCAGTAGGAAATGCGTGATATATTTGTCCCTCCTCTTCTACAAATTCTCCTCGGAAATTATAAGCATTCCAAAAAATCCGTTTCGGTTGCCAAACTTCCACATACTTCAGCTGATCAGGAAAGGCCTTGGGGTCCCCTGCTAAATCAAAGGCCTCCTCTGCTAAAATGGCAGATGTAGTATGATGCCCATGTGTTACCCCAGGAATGGTATTGAATCTTGTGATGATAATATCCGGGCGGAATTTGCGAATGACCCATACAACATCGGCTAGTATTTGCTCCTTTTCCCAGTTAGTCAGGGTTTCGTCTGGATTTTTACTATAGCCAAAGTCTTTGGCCCGGGTGAAAAATTGCCTTCCCCCGTCTGTTTCTCTGGCCTTGAGTAGTTCTTGAGTTCGAATTTGTCCCAACCCAATCCCCAACTCTGGTCCTATCAAATTCTGACCACCATCTCCACGCGTAAGGCTCAAATAAGCAACTTGAGCCATCTCCTCATTAGCTAAATAGGATATTAGCCGGGTGTTTTCATCGTCAGGGTGTGCTGCCACATAGAGTACTCTCTTGGTCTCTTCAATTTTTAAAAGCTCATGATAAAGCTCTGAAGAGGGAAGAGATTGAGATTGTAATTGGTAAGAAATAAGACTTGCCACAAAGGCAAGCAAGCAGTGTGTTAGTTTTGGGTTTAGCATAGGAAGTTTTCGCGAAAACTTTCACAAACTACCTTTTGCTGGACGGAAATAAAAATTTTTTGTGATTAGTGGAAAAGTTCAATTGCCAACTACCTTTTGTATTTTTCCGGGGATTGTGTAACCGATAGTAAATTCAAAGAAATCAGCTTTGGCTTTATGAGCTTTAATCTGTAATCCCCCGAATAAATGCTCATTGATTTTATACCTAACACCTATTCTTTCATAAAACCAACTTTCCTGATTTTCAGAATTGTAGTGGAGATAAGCTCCCAAACCTATTGGCATATACAGCCTATCATTCAGTTTCCATTCCCATGAACCTACGATTGCCAAGGAAGATTGATTAGAAAAGGTACCCTCTCTGCCTGGGTATCTCGATTCGAATCCAGGAGCAATAAAGTAATCTAAACCAAGTCCAATCCGGTACTTATAGGATGCATCCCACAAGTAATTGACACCAAATCCACCTCTGAAATAAGAAGGATCTCCGACCTCATAATTTTTTGAGCCCAAATACAATGCAAAATTCCAATATCCCCGCTTTTCAAGTTCTGGATAATCGAATGATCTAAGTGGTTCGGGGCTGATTTTATCAATATTGTATCGTACACCAAAAGCAATTGGAGCGAGATTAATTCCGGCATTAGGGCGCTTGGTAGCGCCATTAGAATAATGCTTCAATCCTATTGTGGAAAAGAGTTCAAAGTCTTGATTGAGCCTATAATTTGCTTTAAACCCAAAATGAATATAGGCATTGAGCGCTGAGCCTATATATTGGTTCAATGGATTATCTAAAGAATCATAAGGGTTAAGATTAAAACCCAACCCTAATTGAGCGAAGTAGGCCAAGTAAAGTCTTTTGTCTAGATTCTTATTCGAAAATGGAAACTCTCCAAAACCATAAACTCCCTGAGGCCTGCCGATCTCGGGATAATAAGGAAGTGCCGTAGAAAAACCGATTCCAAAAGTCGGGTAACGATATAATTTATTATAAAAATTATTGGAAGTTTTTCTCCAACCTAATCTAATATCAGCTCCACGATAGGATACAAGATCTCTAATTTCATCTGCCCATTCTTTTCCATTGCTGATCATGGGACCATTTTCATAGGACAATTCCAGAATTTTCTGATACTTCTGTTGTCCAAGCGATGGAAGAGAAAAAATCATTATTCCTAAAACCAAAAAAAGCCGCAAAGAAATAATAGTATTCATAAGGGTTTTCGAGTACAATTTTAAGTCCATTTATACGATGAAGACCTGAACTCTTGTTTCAAAAAGTAAATTTTATTCCGCATAAATAAAAAAGAGGCTGTCTCATTATTAGCTCTAGTGTCAGCCTGAGCGGAGTCGAAGGCCATTTCTATCGATGTGGCCTACATTTCGACTTCGCTCAATGTGACATATTGCACTTTTGAGACAGCCTCTTTTATTTCAATATTTAATCGAGATTATCTTTCCATCCAATTTGGACCTAACAATTCGATCAATTTCTTATTGTATTTTTCAGCTTCAGCTGTGTTCTTCAAACGAGTGTGAATCTGGTATAGAATACCCATGATATCTGTATCATCAGGTCTCAATTGCAAAGACTTCTCAAAGTAAGGAATTGCATCTGAATAATACTGGTTTGCTTCTTTTCCCATTGACTCAGATCTCTTCTCCCATTCAGCATCGGAAAGTGAGTTTAGCTCAGCAAGAATTTCTCTTGATTTCTCCAAAAGAAGAGCTCCTGCATAATAGTTTCCTTCATAGAAATCAGGATCAACCTGAACAGACTTCTTATAATCAGCCAAAGCACCGTCAATATCACCGGACTGCTCTTTCAAGTAACCAGATCTCAACAAGATGGAAGTGTTTTCAGGATCATTAGCTAATGCCTCTTTGATTTGAGCCATAGCTTCATCCATTTTATTCAATTGAAGCAACAACTGAATTTCGTACTCAGCCAAGATTTTATCTGAAGGATAATCTTCTCTAGCAGCCATTACAATATCATAAGCAGCTTCTGGGTTTTTCTCCTCAGTACTTAAAATCTGCACCATGAAGTAATAAGCATTTAGCTTATTGTATTCAGGGATCTCAAGCAAATAGCCAAAGTGCTTTTTAGCATCTTCAAATCTACCTAGATCATTTGCCAAGAAACCAGCATTGTAATGAATAGTAGTATCTGTTTTGTCTACCATTCCTGCCAGATTGAAAAACTCATATGCCATTTCAAAATCATCCTCATTGTATTGGGTGATTGCTTTATCAAATGAGGTGTTTTTTAGCGTGTTGATAGAGTATGGTCTCAAGTTTTCAGGAACTCCTGGAATATCATCTTCTAAAACTGCCTCACCTGTTTTTGATGACGCACCAGCTTTTTCAAGGGTTTGCTGGAAAGTCTCATAAGAGGCCTGACCTTTTTCCAAAGTTTCCATTGTATTGGAAGAGTCAGATCCGAACATTTTCAATTGGATCTTAGCTTTCAACAAATGTGTTTCAGGATCAGCACCAGTTTCAGGGTCCTGTAGAGCAGTATTCACTTCAGAAAGAGCGGTGGCTAAATCACCACTTTTAAAGTTTTTCTCTGCTGAGCGTACCACTTTCTTTTGTCCAAAGGCCAAAGTCGTTGCGCCGACCAAAACCATTGATAGAATTAGCTTCTTCATTTATTTAGCGTTATAAATTGTTTGGTTATTCATCTTTATCTTCTGAATTCTCAGAAGAATTTTCTGCAATTTGGGAAGAATCTATTTCTTCTACATCTTCTTCTTTCGAGATTTTTTCAACAGAAGAAATTTCATCATTTTCCCCAACTTTTATTAATCGTACTCCTTGGGTGGCTCTACCCATGACTCTTAGATTATCCACTGAAATCCTGATAATAATTCCGGACTTATTAATAATCATCAAATCATCTGTGTCAACTACCTCTTTGATCGCTACCAGAGCACCGGTCTTCTCGGTAGTGTTCATGGCTTTGACACCTTTGCCCCCACGATTGGTGATTCTATACTCGTCAAGGTTAGAACGTTTTCCATAACCTTTCTCCGAAACTACCAACAGAGTTGCATTTTCTTCGGATGCACATACCATGCCAACCACATAGTCGTTAGGATTATTTAAGGTTATGGCTTTAACACCCGTGGCAGTTCTTCCCATCGGCCTCACAGCTGATTCGTGGAAGTGAATAGCTCTACCTGACTTCGCAGCAATCACAATGTGTTGATCTCCATTAGTCATATCAACATTGACCAATTGATCATCCTCTCTGATATTCAGAGCTATAATTCCATTAGACCTTGGTCTGCTATATTGTTCAAGAGTAGTCTTTTTAATGACACCCTGTTTAGTGACCATTACCAAGAAGTGATTATTCACATAATCTTCATCATTCAAGTCGTCTACTTGAATAATCGCCCTAATCTTATCGTCCTGCTGAATATTTATCAGATTCTGGATTGGCCTACCTTTCGATGTTTTTCCACCCTCAGGTATGGCATAAGTTTTCAACCAGAATAACTTCCCTTTATCGGTGAAGATCAATAAGTAATTGTGGGTAGACGCGGTAAATAAGTATTCAGTGAAATCATCCTCTTTTGTGCTTACACCTCGAGAACCAACTCCACCTCTACCCTGGGTTTTATATTCTGTAAGGGCTGTTCTTTTAACATATCCTTGGTGAGAAACAGTTATAATTACTTCCTCATTTGGGATCATGTCTTCATAGCTGAAATCTTCCGCGTTGTGCTCAATTTCAGTTCGGCGATCATCTCCATAACGATCCTTCATTTCCTGAAGTTCCGTCTTTATAATCTCCATCCTTTTGTCTTCGTTAGCAAGAATCTCTTTCAATTCCTCTATCAAAGCCATAATTTCCTTGTATTCTTGGATGATTTTGTCGCGCTCCATTCCTGTCAAACGCTGCAATCTCATATCCAAAATCGCTCTGGCTTGAATCTCACTTAATTCAAACCTTTCCATCAAACCGTTTCTAGCAGTTTCTGGGTCAGCTGAATTTCTAATTAAAGCAATTACTTCGTCTAAGTGATCCAAAGCGATCAAGTAACCCTCCAAAATATGAGCTCTTTTTTCTGCTTCTCTTAGCTCATACTCGGTTCTTCTTACTACTACTTCATGCCTATGGCTTACATAGTGTACGATTAGATCCTTCAGGTTCAGGGTCTGTGGTCTTCCTTTAACAAGGGCCACGTTATTTACTGAGAATGAAGTCTGTAGCTGGGTTTGCTTGTACAAGTTGTTTAAAACAACATTTGCCATCGCATCCCTTTTCAGTTCGTATACGATTCGCATACCTGATCTATCAGATTCGTCGCGAATGGCAGAAATTCCATCAATTTTCTTTTCGTTGATTAAGGCAGCGGTTTTTTCTACCATGCTCGCCTTATTCACCATATATGGAATCTCGGTGATAACAATCATCTCCTTGTTGCCACCTTCTTTGGTCTCTACATTCGCTTTTCCGCGAACTACAATTCGACCTCTACCTGTTTCGAAGGCAGCCTTAACTCCATTGTAACCATATATAATACCACCGGTTGGGAAATCAGGAGCTACAATATGCTCCATCAGTTCTGCTACGGTAATATCTCTATTATCAATATAGGCTACGATACCGTTGATCACCTCTGTCAAATTATGAGGTGCCATATTAGTAGCCATACCCACTGCAATTCCGGAAGCTCCATTAAGTAATAGAGCAGGAACCTTAGCAGGTAGAACAATCGGCTCCTTTAGAGAGTCATCAAAATTGAACTGAAAATCAACAGTTTCCTTATTGATATCCACCAAAAGCTCCTCGGCGATTCTTTTCAACCTTGCCTCGGTATAACGCATCGCTGCAGGATTATCTCCATCGATGGAACCAAAGTTACCTTGTCCATCTACCAACTGATATCGCAAAGACCAAGGCTGGGCCATACGAACCATGGTATCATAAACTGCTGAGTCACCATGTGGGTGATACTTACCTAGTACCTCACCGACAATTCTGGCAGACTTTTTATAAGGTTTGTTGTGTAATACTCCCAATTCCTGCATCCCGTAAAGGATTCTTCTATGAACTGGTTTGAGTCCGTCTCGGACATCCGGAAGCGCTCTTGAAACAATAACCGACATCGAATAATCGATGTAGGCTCCGCGCATTTCCTCTTCAATGTTAATGGGTATAATGTTCTCGTTTTCTCCTTGAGCCATAGTATGCTATTCACAGGGTATATTAAGCCTGCAAGATAGTAAAAAGCCTAAGCTTTTGAAAAGAGAATGTGAACTCTAGGCAAGGAAAAACGAGCTTAATACCATTGGCCTATTTTTCTATTCTGTAGATTAAAAATTGAACTGCCTCTATATTCTATTCCATTGTGCATGTGTTTCATTACTACACCACAACCCTGAACTTTACATCTTTTTGTTCCAGGGAAACGCACAGAAAAACCTACCTGCATCGCATATACCTGTTGGTCAATGTTTTGCAACTCAGAATAGTCAGAGGAGGCGAAGGTAAACTTCCTAAATTCAGCTCCTCCTTTGATAAACAATTTGGTATATTCTGAAAAATCACGCTCTAATCGCAGACCGATTCCATAGTATGGTTCGTTAGCAACAGCCAAGCGGGGGGTGTAATTTCCATTGGCATTCAAAGAAGGATCAAAGGCTTTTTTTAGTGTTAACTGTCCAAATTCGCCCTCTAATATGACTCTCCAAGGATACAATTGCCTCACTCTTTGTTTCAATTCGGACTGCATATAAATGTTAGCACCGGCATATTTTCTATACTGCCATTGCAAAAACTTCGCTCTTTTATTGGCGTCCCAAAGAACCAATCCAACTGTTCCGTATAATTTGCTGACTTGATAGGAGGCTCCTTCGAATTCAAATTCGAAATCTCCACCTCGCATTGGAGAAAGATTTCCCCATTCCTGACCATAGCCCCCTCCTATGGTAATAATGTTAAAAACATTAATTCTCAGTCCTGCATTGAATAATGGAGCTGTCCAATCATTTCCTCTCATTACCAAAGGATTCTCTTCAGAAATATCCAGTGGCTCTTCAAAATTTTGAAACTGTGTTAGTGGATATAGACTAGGACTTTCTGAGAAAAAGCTGGTTCCAAATTGATGATAAGCAACTCCCCCTGAAATCTCCACTGCAAACATTTCTAAGATATTCCTGCTCAAATTTCCGACAGAGGACTCACTTTTAGGATTTTTGGCCTTTCTACTGATACCAAAAATATCTTCGTCTTGGGCTTGAAGGTCACAAAAAGAAAATAACAAGATAGCAGATAGAAGAAAACAGGATTTTTTCATACGAAGAGAACGCTCAAAATTTGTTCAAAGTGTGAAAGTAAAAAAAAAGCCTCCAAAATTTGGAGGCTTTCAGTGTTTTTATTGATCTATTAATTTTCTCCGTCTTCTTTCGCGGCTGCTCTTTCAGCATCTTTTTCCTCTTTGATCGTCAAAATCATTGAGTCCAGTTTTTCCTTCACAGAAGGATCACCTTTAATAGCAGCCAAAACTTTATTGTATACAGATACACTGATTACATCGCTGTCAGTGATCAAATTTGTTTTGTAATCCACTACGCTTTGTTGTAAGGAGTTTTGGAAATCCAAAATTGCTTGGTAAGCTGCCTTCTCCTCATCTGTTACATTTGCTTCAGTCAATTTAGCGTCATCTCCCCATGCAGCTTTGATCTCATTATATCGAGCTCCTCCGTCAATCACCTCATTATTAAGAATCATATTTCTCAATTCATCGGTTTTATCCTCAACGTACAATGAAGTCATCACTTCCACCGTTGCATACTGGGTTAGATCCTCATCTGTTACTGGTTCATTCGCAGCTTCTTGTGCAAATGTGGACAATGCTAGACCCATAAAGAAAGACCCAAATAGCAATACTTTTTTCATAATCATTAGTGAGTTTAGTTTACGATAAGCTTTCAAAGAAATACCTTAAAGTCAAAAAATCAAGTAAAAATCGCCAGAATTAAGGTTTTTTAGGATAAATGGTAATCAACCTAAATTATATGTCTAAATATTTTTTAATTCTGAAATTGTTTCCTTGGGATTCGAAGAATTAAATACAAAACTACCCGCTACTAAAACATCGGCTCCTGCCTCCATCAATTTGGGAGCATTATCAAGGTTTACCCCGCCATCAATTTCTATTAAAGTCTCGCAACCTTTCGTATCAATCATCTCCTTCAAACGAGAAACCTTGGAATAGGTATTTTCTATAAATTTTTGCCCTCCAAAGCCGGGATTAACAGACATAATACAAACCAAATCCAGCATTTCTAAACTATCGCTCAAAAGCTCTACAGGCGTATGAGGATTAATCGCAACACCAGCCTTAATTCCTAATTGACGGATTGCCTGCAGCGATCTATTCAAATGCTTACATGCCTCATAGTGCACACTAATAATAGAAGCACCTGCATTTTTAAATGCCTCCAGATAATTATCCGGCTCCACGATCATCAAATGCACATCCAAAGGCTTCCTTGCATGGCGGTGAATAGCTTCGGTAACCGGAATGCCAAAAGATATATTGGGAACAAATAATCCATCCATGATATCCACATGAATATAATCTGCATCGGATTCGTTAAGCATCTCTACATCGCGCTGTAAGTTTGCGAAGTCTGCTGCAAGGATGGAGGGTGCAATTTTTGGTTTCATAATTCTTTTAAGGACTGTTTCGATCAACCTGTCCTTTTTAATATCTATATAACTTAGTTTGCTTAATCAATTTACCCTCTTGGAGTCTAATTAGATAAAGTCCTGGTTTGATTCCTTCCAGATTAACCCAATAAGGATTTTGATTTGATCCTCGTAGGATAGTGGATTTTAAAACTGATTTTCCGCTAAAATCAATTAGTTCAAATGAAGCTTCATTACCGATTCCAAAATAAATGCTCAACTCATTTTCCTCAATTGGGTTAGGATAAACCTTCCATAAAATAGCTTCCTCATTTTCCTGGACACTCAGGATTTCTCCATAATAAGCCTTGAAGAAGTTAGGAATTCCATAACCTAGAAGATTATCCGGTTTTTCAAATTGACTTGCGCTTCTAAGAAGATTATCTATCAACTCCGCTCTGGTCCATTCTGGTTTAGCCTGCCATAAGCCAGCTGCTAATGCTGCAACTTGTGGAGCTGAAAAAGAGGTACCGTTCGCAAAACCCACATTCCCATTGGACCTGATTAAAGCTGTACCATTACCGTAAGCTGCCAAATCAGGTTTGATCCTGCCATCGCCTGTGGGGCCTCTCGAACTGAAGCCTGAAACAGAAAGGTCCTGATTTACTGACCCAATAGCTAGGATATTGGGAGAATCGGCAGGAGCTACTAAAGAGGAAACTCTAGAACCATAATTTCCTACACTATTTACTACCAAAATACCTTTAGATGCTGCAATATTGGCTGCTTTGGTGATAGTGGTAGTGTTTCCATCCAAGTCGTTGATGGTATAGTTCATAGAAGTATCATCAAAGTCCCAGTATCCAACAGAACTATTGATGATATCCACACCCAAAGAATCTGCAAATTCGGCTGCTCTGAGCCAATTGTATTCCTCTACCCAATATTCAGTTGCTACCTCCTCTGTCATAGCCAAAATATAGCTGGCATCAGGAGCTCCTGCGATTATTTTCCCATCCTCATTGGATGCTATCAAAGACAACACGTTTGTTCCGTGCTGATTATCGCCATAAACATTGTTATTCCAAGGTCTAACAAAGTCACGTGTTGCAACAATCTGATTTTTTTGAAATAAATGACTTAAGGAAGATGCGGTATTTGCCCCGGGAAAACCAGCATCAAAGACAGCTATGGTAATGCCCGCTCCTTTGAAACCCAATTTGTGCATTTCATCGATTCCCAAAAGTTTATTCTGGAAATCGGAAGGAGATTCCATGCTTTCCAAAACTCTTTCAGATTTACTGTCCGATTTACAGGCTTTTGCGGTAGATGATGCAAAAAGTCTTTTGCCTACCCTAGCATTGGGATTGGGAAGGAATCCCCTACCTATGAGCGTGACTTTATCTACAAAAGGGAAGGAAGCTATCTCAGCCACCGCAGCTTCATCAGCCACGATAATCGAGGCATTCAGCCACTTACTTTGATAAAGAATATAATTTGACTTTTCAAATACAGCGTCTATATATTTCTTCGCGACTGGTAGATCAGTGCTATCTGCCTGTACTCCTTCCCTTGCTCTTCTCTGTATGGCTTTCGAAGTCAGGAAATCCTGAGGCTTGTCTAAGCTTAATCCATTTTGAGGTTTATACTTATAAAAAACAGCATATCTATCCTGCGCCCAAATAGATCCAACTGCCAAAAAATAAATAAAGGTTAAAACCAATAGCTTACTCGCTCTCATAATTCAATAATTTCATATGAATCTTACTCCCGGAATCAATTAATTGTTCACCCAAACAATCATTTCTAGAACAATAAGTTAATACTTCATAGTACAACTCCACCATTCCAATCCCTTTTTCATAGCTTTCATAGCGAATATCTCTGAATGTAATTTGATCATCAGAATCCTCTTGCTCGATTTGAAATAGTTCTGAGGAAGTGTCCCCTACTCTTTTGGCTACAAACTCATCGGAATTTTGACCTCTATATTTATTGCCATCCCATGTGGCTCCATCACGAATAGATTCAATCAAAATAACTATAGGTTGATTGTCTATGGTTCGAACAATATTTCCCTCTCTCACCAAAAGCGTATAATCCTTTTCCTTCACCCAATTTGATCTGTCTTCGGATTTGCTTCTTTGAATTATAAAAACCTGCTCTTTCGCATCATTGATAAAGACGGTTCGAATTCTGTCTCTATAAAAAAAGTTTGAGTCCTCGGAGTCATTTTCTCCAAAATAAATGGTTTGAGAAACCTCGTATTCCCATTGGCCTCCAATTCTTAAAGAAATGTAATCCAAACCCACAGTTTGCATGGGTTCTTCTAACTCCCTTTCACAGGAAAAGAAACTCAATAGAATCAAAAAGCTAAAGATTGCTTTTGTAGATATTATTTTCATCAACCTAAAAATAGAAGGAATAAGTCAAATATCCTCTTTTAGATGCTGAACTCTATGGTCAAAATGACCTTTGTTTTTACCTTAGCGGAATAATTCAAAAAAATGGCGCTAAGTACTTTTGTAAAAATAGATGGAGTTACCAACCTCAGTGATGCCCGTTACTGTGCTGGGATGTATGTGGATGTATTGGGCTTCAATTTGGAAGAGGGTTCACAGAAATTTCTTAATCCAACTCAGTATGAAGAAATTACGGGTTGGGTTTCTGGTTTGGAGTTTGCTGCTGAATTTGAAACAGAGGAAGCAGATATTATCCAATTGAAACTGGAAAAGTATCCGAACATAACTTGGATTCAACATCAGCGGCTGGATACTTTACTCAAATTGAAAGACACTGGGAAAAATCTCATTTTTCAGGCAGATGTTGCTGAATTAGCTCATATTGAAAGCCAAGTTGCTGAAAAACTTCAGAGTGAAGGGGTTTATTTATTACTAAAAGCGGATCACGAAAAACTGAGTAAAGATGAATTGACTACCATATCAATCCTGGCGAAATCAATTCACGTGATCTTAGGTTCAGGTATTTCAGCATTCAATGTAAAAAAACTGGTAGACGATCTGGGCTTATTTGGTATCTCTCTGGAAGGCGGAGAAGAAATAAAACCAGGCCTGAAAGATTTTGATGAACTCGCTGATATACTCGAAGAATTAGAAGTAGAAGATTAAAAATGTCCCGCAAAGTGTTTGCGGGACTTATTTTTTTAATCCCAAAGGTCAGTCAGTTTGTATGGACTCTGAGGACCTGTAAAGAATGAGCCATCTACAAAACGATGGGAAACCCCTATTTCATTCAATTCCCTTACATCTTGCTTCGTCAGCTCTACCTGAGAGGCTTGAAAGTTTTCCTGAATTCTCCCTTGATTGACCGACTTAGGTATCACCACTACATCCCTTTGTATTGACCAGGCAATCAAAACCTGTCCTTCCGATATCTTATGTCTTTTCGCAATTTCTTTTACAGTTGGATTACTAAGCAAAACAGGATCATTTTGATGTTTTTCACCTCTGGAGTCTTGTGAGCCTAAAGGTGAGTAAGCAGTCATAAGAATTCCATTGGATTTACAGAATTCTACCAAATCAATTTGGGGTAAAAAAGGATGCATTTCTACCTGATTCATTTCAGGTTTTTGTCCATCCATGCTCATCAACTCAGTTAGTTTTTTCTGATTGAAATTTGAAACCCCTATATGCTTGGTCTTTCCAAGTTTTTTCTGTTCCTGCATAGCTTCCCAAGTTTGGGTCAATGGAACATCTTGATAGGTGTAAAACTCCTCTCTGTGGGAGGCAAAACTTACTCCATGTTTAAATGCTATGGGCCAATGAATCAAATAAAGATCCAGGTAATCCAAATGCAAATCGCTGAGCGTTTTATCCAAGGCAGGTCCAACATCTTCGAAGCGATGGCTATCATTCCACAATTTGGAGGTGATAAACAAATCAGATCTTTTAACCAAACCTGCAGCGAAAGCATCTGCTAAACCTTGTCCAACCTCTTTTTCATTGCCATAGATAGCCGCACAATCTATATGCCTGTACCCAGCCTCGATTGCCCAAAAAACTGCCTTCCTAACTTCTCCCGGTTTACTTTTCCAAGTTCCCAGTCCAAGAAGAGGAATGGAATCTCCATTTTTAAAATTCACTGATTTCATTTGTGTTGATTTATTTGAGGTCGTTGGAAAATCAAAATATTGATATCTGTACCTTTCCTTTTGACAATTTGCGCTAAAATCTAATACTGATTAAGAGAGCGATTTCTGAGCCTTATTTTTCTTACGTAATTTAAGAGGGATAAAGACGTGCTAATCCTCTTTTCTTTCTAAATATTTTTTAAATCGATTCATAACCCATAGGTGAAATCTTGCTTGGGTATTAACATAAATGAACCAAGGCAACCTGGGAACAAACTCATGAATAGCTGTGATAATATACCTCCCTCCTAAAACTCCTCTAAACTCCAGCCATCCATAATCAAAGCGTTTTACAAGCCATCCTCCTGTAATGTAAAATAATTGCCTTTCTTGATCACTTCTATCAGGAATCATGGTCAATTGCAGCATGGGCTTTTTCCCCCAAAGCAAATGAAAGCCCACATCCCCTCTTTCTGTCGTCTTTCCATTAATCAAAAACTTAAAAAAACTAGGCAACCAAATATTATATCGATTTCCTACCCAGGTGGCTGTGTGGCCATTTTTATTCGCCATTCGCTGAATACTTCTTACCGTATTCTTAACACCTTTCTTCTTATAGAATTTGGGTAAAATCGGTTTTTCCTTGGAGTTCAATGCTATGCTGACAGACTCTTCATAGCTGAGATAATCAATTTTTTTCTCTTTAAACGCCAAATTTGGAGAAACTGTAAGCGTATGAATCAAGCTTTCCACTAAAGGCGAAACCAATTGTGGAGGGCTATCACCAAAAAGACCAACCCAAAATTTACTTAGGCCTAAGGAAAAAACAGGAACTGAAAAGACCAAGCGCTTTTTCCCCATCACCTCAGCTGTCCTTTCCAACATACTTCTATAAGTCATCACTTGAGGGCTGCCAATTTCTATAGCTTTCCCATAAACATTTGGATTCCCAATGCAGGTATCCATGATATCTAAAGTATCTCTTAAAGAAATGGGTTGGGTTTCAGACTCAGTCCATTTGGGACACATCATCACAGGAAGTCTATCAACCAGATTCTTGATCATGTCGAAGCTAGATCCACCAGGTCCTACAATAATAGAAGCCCTCAAAGCAGTTAGTTTTGCCTTTCTGGAACCTAAAGTTTGCTCTACTTCCAATCTACTTCGAAGGTGTCGAGACAGTTTTTCTTCAGGCTCATCAGGCAACAAACCTCCCAGATAAATGATTTGCTTAACATGATTAATATTGGCAGCTCTGCTAAAATTATCCGCCAATAATAGATCCGTATCCTCAAAGCTCCCTTGATTTAGCCGGGTGGAAGCGTTCATAGAATGGACGAGGTAAATCGCCACATCCACGTCTTTTAGAGCATCCACTGTAGAGGTGATGGAATAGAGTTCTACCTGTCTCCATTTTACTTCAGGATTGGGATTATGCTTGACCTTTCTTCTGCTAAGGCCTATAATGTTGTATTTATCTTTGAACTGGTGAATAAACCATCGACCGATATAGCCTCCTGCCCCAGCGATGGCAACAGTTAGTTTTTTCTCTTCAAAAGTTTCCGTTTCAATGTTCATAAAAATTCTATTCAGGTATATAACCCCCAAAAGAGATTAGGTGTTCATAAAATGACTAGACTGTTTACAAAAAACACCCGTTCACCATTAAATAGCTGGCTCTGATCATGAATATTATTTAATTTGACTTCTTACTCTCCAACCCCCATGAAAAAATTTATTTTGACTTTTTCGCTTGCTGCTTTTGCTACACTTAATTCCCTATGTCAGGATTTGAAAGAAGTAGCACTTACCGAAGAATGGCTTCAGAAAATAGAAAAACTTGCTCCCTCGAAAACTAATTTTCCCTTTTCAGAAAAGAAAAAAATATTGGTTTTTTCTCTTTACACTGGCTTTCAGCATTGGGTAATTCCGCACACCACAGAAATGATCAAAATTATCAGTAAGAAAAGTGGTGCCTTTGAGGTTGTAGAAAGTATAGATATCAACCAGTTTGAGAAAGAGAATTTAGCCCAATATGATGCGGTCGTGATGAATAATACCTGTTCAAAACCAGAACACAGAAACTTATTTTGGGACCAATTGAATATTGAGCAGGATAAGGATTCCGTTTCTCTCATGAGCAAGGCTATGGAGTTAGAGCAAAATTTGATTGATTATGTCAAAAATGGAGGCGGCTTATTCCTATTACACGGAGCAGTAACCACTCAAAATAACTCCATGGATTTTAGCAAATTGGTGGGCGCTAGTTTTGACTACCATCCTCCTCAGCAAACTATCCATATTCAATTAGAAGATGCTGAGCATCCACTTGTAAAGCATTTTCCTCCAAATGGATTTGTTCATGTGGATGAACCTTATTTTTATAAAAATGCCTATTCAGAATTAGCCTTCGAACCTTTGCTATTTTTCAATAATTCTGAAATCAAAGATCAAAGAAAAAATCAGGAACTTACTGCAGGAAAAACCTATGTGGCTTGGATCAAGTCGGAAGGAAAAGGAAGAGTAATGTATTCAGCAGCCTCTCATAATGCCCAGAGTTTTGAGAATCAGGACCTTTTGGAGTTTTTCCTTAATGGATTACAATATGTAGTTGGTGATACTCCTGATTAAGGAAAGGAATTTAACCTATAGCAATACTTTTAAGCCAACCTATTCTTCGTCCTCCTCTGGTTCAATTCCCTGATCCCTTCTGGCATCTATCAATTCTCTTTTGAGCTTTCTCTCCCTTTCTACAGCCCTTCTTTTATGCGCCTCAAACTCTTTCTCAATATTAATAATCCTTTCTTCATTAGTCCTTAGGATGCTTTGATTTGAAAAAAAACGGAGGCTTATGTATCCTGCATAAATGATAAATACAACTATAATCGCATAAAAAATAGGAAGGGGAATTGGTAGGTCCGAATCGCTGGATGATGCAAATACAGGCTTTTGTTCAGTTTGAGCCTCGTTAGAAGACTCTGTTTTTCCCAAATCCACCAAATACTGAAGGGAATCATTCTTTTTGGAAATCTGGGCCAATTCATCCTCAATAGATTTCAATTGGCTTTCAAGGGAGGATTTAAAATTGGCCAGGTCGCTATCTTTTACGACTGAGAATCCAACTGAATTGGATGCAGGCCTGATGATGGAGTCCAACTGGTCCATTTGGCTTTTCACCAAGCTTTGAGCTAATGTATAATTCGAGAATAAAAAAAGGATACCAATCAGCAATATATGCCGTCGAATGGTATCCTTTTCAAGTTTGAGGTCTTTAGAGTTCATTGGGGGTGGTGATTTAAACTCTCAAAAGTTACGGAAAGAAATATATAATATATATAAAAACCGAAAAAAGTATGATCCAAAGTATACTTAATGAGTTGGCATATAAGAATGTACAACAGCCTCAGAGGCGATTCTTCCCGAAGTCATAGCTGCATTTATTGAACCATTTAATAAGTAGTCACCTGCTAAAAAGACATGATCAGTAATCTTACATTCAGTAAATGGAATTGTATATTTCAAATCATCCAAGACTGGCAAAGCATAATTTATTTGATAAGTTTTTATCAACTTAAAATATTCTGACTTGATCCCAGAAACGGCCTCCAACTCACTTTGAACAGCTTTTACCAGCTCTTTTTCTTCTAAGTCAGATTCTAAAACAGTCACAGACAATAATGATCTATCAGAACTACAGTATGCATCTGAAACATCATCCATAAACACAATATTATTCACATACTTCCCTTCATTTAATAAACCTATCATAGGTCTTGCCAAGAAAGATTTTTGTAGCGAGAAATACATATTTATCACTTTTCTAGGATCAGCAAACTGCCCCTGAAGCTGCTTCATCACTTTATCAGGTTGAACAGCTATGATGATTCTATCTGCTAATAAGGTTTCACCGTTTTCTAAATGGATTGCATTTCCCTGTACTTCCTTAACAGCAGTATTAAAATAGATTTGAGTTGTGCTTAGCTGTTTCCGCAAGAGTTTAGGTATTTCACCCATTCCTTTTTCAGGAACGGCAGCATGACCAAGGGAAAACATTTTAAACACGAACTCAAACATTCTGGAGGAGGTATTTAATTGTTTTTCAAGAAAAACTCCACGGAAAAAAGGAATGAAGAAATTGGTAATTATTTGATCAGAAAACCCATAAGCTTTCAAATACTGAAGGGTGGGTAAACTTGGAGTGTTAAAAATTTCCTCGTTGGTCTTTTTCTTCAATTCTTGAGTCAAAGCAAACATTTTCACTTTATCCAAAAAGGTCCCAACCTTAGAAAAAACCATCCCCATAATTTTCAATGGGTTTCTCATTGGGTCTGAAATGATATAGGACTCTTTCGAATTAAGAATTACTGCTCCTGGATCAAAAGTCTTCAAATGAAGCGCTTGAAAATCCAGGTATTTCTTAGCCTCGGGATAAGCAGTATTCAATACCTGAAATCCATGGTCCAAGAGAAATCCATCTACCACATCAGTTTTTACTCTACCTCCAACTTGATCGCTTGATTCCAATATTATAGGAAAAAATCCTTCTTTCTCTAATTCCAAAGCGGCAATCAATCCTGATATTCCTGCACCAATAATGTAAATTTTTTCCTCTTTCATTTTTTTGCTGGGTAAAACAATGTGTATTCTAATCTACTTGCTTATAAAGTTCAGAAATTTAACCAAGGAAAAAAGAAAGAGTTTGATATGATCTAATTTTGATACCATATTCCTCAAATACATCAACGGTGAGGCTTTACTTTCTTTTTTTGGTAAAATCGCAATAAATCATCCAATCATGACAAAATTCTACATTACTGCCCTGATCCTTTGTTTATTTTCAGAACTATCCATTGCCCAAGTTTATTTCCCAAATAAGGGCACATGGGAGCAAAAATCTCCTTCCGAATTGGGTATGAATTCGGACAAAATTGCTCAGGCAATTCAATTTGCCAAATCTCATGAAAGCGATGCAAATCCAAATTTAAAAATAGCCCATTATGAATCTGGTTTTGGGCGCGAACCATTCGGCTATCCTGTGGGTCCAATGAAAACCAGAGGTCCTGCTACAGGTCTCATTATTTACAAAGGATATGTAGTCGGTCAATGGGGTGAACCTAATAGAGTCGACTTGACATTTTCGGTCGCCAAAAGCTTTTTATCTACCACCGCTGGATTAGCTGTCCAAGAAGGCTTAATCGCAGACGAAAATGATCTGGTCTATCCTTACATGGCCCCGATTTACCCCTATGAACCCGCGAAATTGATGGTTAATAAGTCTGATCATTTTTTTGAAGAGGATGTGTTTGAGCTTTTTGACACGGAACATAACCGAACCATTACTTGGGATCATTTATTGAGACAAACTTCAGATTGGGAAGGAAGCTTATGGGGTAAGCCGGATTGGGCAGATAGACCTAGTGAAGGAGTAGCCAAAAAAAGAGCAAGGCCGCAAAATGCACCTGGATCTGTGTATGAATACAATGACACAAGAGTAAATGTATTGGCATTGGCACTTTTGAATATTTGGAGAAAGCCACTGCCAACTGTCTTGAAAGAAAAAATCATGGATCCGATAGGCGCTAGTGATACTTGGCGCTGGACGGGCTATGAAAACTCATTTGTAATCATTGATGGTCAGATTATTCAATCAGTCAGTGGAGGTTCTCATTGGGGAGGAGGAATGATGCTTTCCGCTTGGGATCAGGCAAGGTTTGGCTATTTAACTCTTAGAAATGGTTCTTGGAATGGAAAACAATTGATAGCTCCTGAATGGATCAAAAAATCAAAAACCCCTACTCCGGCCAATCCTTCCTATGGTTTCATGAATTACTTTTTGAACGAAACCTTGAAACAAGTTCCTGCAGCTCCAAAATCTGCCTTTTTACATATTGGAGCAGGAACCAACATGATCTATGTGGACCCTGAAAATGATCTACTCATCGTTGCCAGATGGATACCTAATGAAGACAAGGCGGAGCTGGTTAAAATGGTGTTGGAAAGCTTAGGTAAATAAAAAACAAGCCCCGGTTTTCGGCCGGGGCTCTTGGTGATAAACAAAAATCACTATTCCTTTTTCAGGGAAGGAGCCCTATTTGGTTTGTACTCTTAATCAACTAACCCTATGAGATCTTATCTTTACGATAAATAGAATACAGTAAACGAAATAATATTTTGCCTCTGGAAAATATTTACTCGTCTTGCATACAAAATTACGATGGGTTTTTATAATTTGATTAAGCAGAAATAATTATTTGATCCAAATCAAAGGAAGAAACTCTCAAAATTTAATCAGAACATTAAATCAGGATTAACTTCATTTCATTTTCTAAAATTCTACTAGTTCCAATTCATCAGATATGGCCCAATCAGGACAAAAATTAAGCTTAGGTGTTTACATCTTTCCGGATGTAGAAGTTCTTGATTTCGCAGGACCATTTGAAGTTTTTTCAGTAGCGAGTGAAATTATCGGTAAAGAAAAACTCGAGGTATTTACTATAGGAGATTCCTTAAACAGCCTTACAACCATTGGCAATCTGACAGTGAATCCAGCTAAATCAATTGATTCAGTTGAACAATTAGATTTTTTAGTAATCCCAGGTGGAGACGGAAGCAAAAGGGTGATCGAAAATCAAGATTCACTAAACCAGCTAAATAGACTTATCCAGTCTTCAAGGTGGACTATGACTGTTTGTTCTGGTGCGAGGATTCCTGCCAAACTTGGCTTACTGAATCAACAGCAATTCTGTACACATCATGAGGTTTATGATGATATTTTAAAAATAAGCCCTACCTCTATTCCTATTCGAAAAAGCAGATTTGTTCAATCAGGGGATCGGCTTTTTACAGCGGCTGGAATTTCTGCAGGGATTGATTTGGCCTTGCATTTGGTAAGTCAAACTTTTGGGAACGAGGTTTTCCAAAAAACTAAAAACTATATGGAATACGAAAAATAAATACAGATGCTAGCTCAGACACCAGCTCCCCCCTATTACGCAGTGATTTTTTCTTCGGTTTTAAGCGAAGAAACAACTGGCTATACAGAAATGTCAAAATTGATGGTAAACTTAGCCAGTCAGCAAGCAGGATATCTTGGGCACGAAAGCGCAAGAAATGAAGTAGGGATCACGGTTAGTTATTGGAAGGATTTGGAATCCATCAAAATCTGGAAGCAGAATCTAGATCACCAAGAGGCCCAAACTTTAGGCAAACTCAAATGGTATCAATGCTATAAAACAAGAATTTGTAAGGTTGAGAGAGATTATGGTTTTGAAATTTAAAAAGCATAACCAAAACTGAAACCAGCATAAAAGGGCCAGAAAAACCCTGATCCAAACATTGGCGTGACAGAGGCCCTGAACAAAAATCCTCCATCTTGAGGTTCACTTCTATAGCCTAGAATCAAATTCCCCACAAATCCATCTCCTGTCGTTCTGCTATCTCCTGAGAAAAAGGTATTTGATCTATCGGCTCCCGCCAAGTAAGTCCCACCTAAACCCATTTCAAAGTATTTTCCATTCTTCCCAAGCAGGTAATTTAATCCTAAGGGAAAAGTTGCCACAGAGGTGCCATCTACTCCAATGTAGGAAAGACCCGCTTTGAAGCCCAATCCATCAAATCGCTTTTCAAATCTTTGATCGTAATTGATAGAATAGGTAAGGCCACTACCAAAAAGCTCAAAATAAACTCCTCTACCTTGCTCTCTCTCTGTTTGTTGGGCGTAGGAAGCAGAATGTCCAATCAGAGAAAGAAATAAAAATACTACTACAAATTTTTTCATAATCTTTTAAAATGAATAACCAATCCCTATTCCTGCAAAGAGTGGCCAAAAACCATTGTTGTTAAATATTGGGTTGATATTGACCTTCCAAGTAAAACCTCCATCCACAGGGACTTTTCTATAACCAAAATTCATCGTTCCCATTACACTAGGAGAACCGTCCACTTCTAAAATGAAGCTGTAATAATTAGAAGAGGTTTGTCTGCATATATAATCTCCGTTCTGATTGAAAAAACCATCGATACAATAGGTATTGTCATAGGTATCAAAGGCAAAAAAAGTGGCGCCAAATCCTAACTCAAAATAATGTGGACCCTTCCCATATAGCTTATTTACCATCACTGGTATGGAAAAAAATGAATCGTTATCAGAAACTGTATAACCTCCCATCCCAACTCTCATACCCCAGGAATCCATTCTTTCTTTATCAAATCGAAAATCATAATTGAAGCTATATGGAAGTCCCGGCCCACCGATTTCGAGATAAACAGAACGGGAAGGAACAGGTTCCTGTGCGTTGACAAAATTGAATACTAGGAGGAACAGGAAAAATAAAAGGGCTCTTTTCATGATTGTACTTTTTTGCTTATACGGCAATATTAGTAAATCGATACATCAAAATTTCCAGAAATTTAATTTCTGTTACTTCAGCAAAAGAGTGTTTTTATCCAGACTTCTTTCTGAGTATATTTATTTCATGTTTTATAAAACTCATTTTCAGATATTTAAGTATATATAATGAATGCTTCAATCTAGGATTCTGACATTCAATTAAAAATGATTTATTTTCTTTAAAAGCATCTTATCACTTGCTATGAAAACACTATTTACCTCAAAATCTATCAATAGCACTTTGATTCTGTGTTTTGGATACTTAGCTTTTTTGGTGGGGTCTTCCTGTGTTCAAGAGCAATTACCTGATTTATACGAATCTTGTCCACCACCGCGGGCAGCTAATGCAATAGATCTCAAAGTGCTGTACCTGCCCTATATAAATAATACTTACTCTAAATCAACAGATACCGTTGATTCAAAAGACTTCCAAGTGGTACTGGAATTAGAACCTGAATTATTATCCGAGAACTCTACAGGTAGTTCTCAGCTTGGAAGAGCCTTTGCCTTAAGTTGCTTGCCGATCTATGATTTTAGAAATATCTCCAACATCGCTATCACCCTGACAGAGTCCTATGGCGAACTTCAGGCTGGTTCAGATATTTCTTATCTATTTGAAAATTTCGAAGGTATTCGATTGTCGGAGATCAGAGATTTTAGAAAATTCGACAGGTTGATTGGGCTTAGTTTTAAGGGTAACATCTCCAATAACTCACAACTGAAAACAAGGACTTTTTTATTTCTGAAAAATGGTAACCAAATCGTCGTAAATTCGAGCTCTCCAATTTTGAAACTGAACTAGAGATATGCTTCGTAAAATATTCCTTGGGCTTTTTGCCACTGCAATGGTTATTGCCATAGTCTATATGTTGGGCCCTAAAGTGGAAGAGCAGGAATTACTAATCCAATTCTCTGAAGTTCCTACTCGAGTCAATGAGCTTTCTGAATATATCCAACAAAGAGAGGATACTGTAAAAGGATTGAAAGCCGGAAATGAGGCATACATCATTTGGGCTGACAGCGCCAATAAAAGAAAAACACCCTACTCTATCGTGTATATTCACGGGTTTGGAGCCAGTCCTATGGAAGGTGATCCTGTGCATAGATTTTTAGCAGACCATTTTGGGGCCAACCTTTTTGTAACCCGATTACCTGAGCATGGAATCAGACGAGAGAACGGTATGGAGTACTTAAGTGCTCAAAAACTGGCTGATGCTGCAGGTGAAGCTTATCAAATCGGAAAAAGCTTGGGAGATGAAGTAATTGTAATTGGCACTTCTATGGGAGGAGCATTGACGCTACTCCTAGCTAGTCAGCAAGAAGATATTAAAGCAATCATGCTTTACTCCCCAGCTGTAAGGGATAACGGCGGTAGGCTAGAGCCTCTTTTCAAGCCTTGGTCAAAGTTTCTAATGGAAAAAACCATGATGGAAAACAGTGTTATTCATCAGGAAAGAAAAGGTGATAAAGCTGCTTTTTGGTCTGAAGATTACCATATCCACGCTTATGAAAGTTTAGCTGTATTATTATACAGCATGATGAATGAAAACACGTTCAAAAAAATCAAGCAACCTTTATTTTTAGGCTATTATTATAAAAGTGCAGAAGAGCAGGATTTTGTGGTGTCTGTTCCAAAAATGCTCGAGATGTATCAACAGGTATCCACTCCAGAGTCCCTAAAGAGAGAAGTAGCATTCCCTCAAGCAGGAGACCATGTAATAGCCAGCTCCATTACTTCCAAAGATTGGGAAGGAGTCCTATTTGAAAGCATTGATTTTTTGGAAAACGTGGTTAAAATACCTTCACGTCCAGAATATGCGGAATTGGTCAATCAAATGCAGCAAGTTCAAGTTGTGAAAGAAAAATAGGGTTACTCCTCTTTCTTAGCCATTATTTTCTGGAATGGGATTGCAGGAAGCCCTTCTGAGTTGATTAAGTTCACTTCAGGGTTATCGGCCCAGGCATAGCGTATTTCCATAGGTTCTATTCCACTTTCCAGTGGAATTTTCACTTGATTTTTCCCCTCAATTTGTCCCTTAACCTGATGCCACTTGCCATTTTGGTCTTTGATGATAAAACCTAATACATCTCCATCTTTTACTAGAGTCAGGCCTTCACCGATAGACTCATAGGTCAAAGTTAAATGCGCTCCATCTTTGGATATGGATTTAATTTCAGGCCCTGAAGCAACCACTTGTTCATTGAAAACGATCTTTTTTGCTTGCAGCCAAAGCCTTTCCCCTACATCTTTTTTATTTCGGGGGTGAATATCATCTTCTTCTCCGATATCAATTGTTACAGCCATTCCGGTTTTCGGAAGTTCTAAAGTTTTACGCTGAGCTTCCCGCAATGCTGCCCAGTTGCTTTCTGGTTGCATTTCCTTTCTTTCCATGAAATTCGCTAACTGAACAAAGAGAAATGGAAGCTCCTTAGAATTCCAAGCTGTTCTCCAACTTGAAATCAAAGTAGAAAACAGAACTTGGTACTCTCCTGCTCTACCAGCATTACTTTCACCCTGGTACCAAATAATCCCTCTTAAAGTATAATTTACCAAGGGGTGAATCATGGCATTGTACATGGCTCCTGGCTTCCAGTTATACCACTTTACCTCTGGAAGTTTAGGTTCGACCACATTATTGGAATATGCCCATGTTCCTTCTAGGTTTATTTTTCTACCATCCTGAAGAAGATACATCATACCTTTTTCTCCAATTCTTGGTTGATTGTTCCAGGTATTGATGACTCTAATTGTAATCACGTTTTTTCCTGTAAATAAAAGGTCAGCCGGAACTTTAACATCTGGCATTACTGAGCCCCAGTCTTTATGATGAACCAGTTTGCCGTTGACGTAAATGAAAGCCATTTGATCAATTGCAGGTAAAATAAGTTCCAGATCAGAAACCTTAGTCAGATTGAATGATTTTCTCAACCATGCAATGTCTGAAAGAGGATTATCTGCTGGAAGGTTAATTCTCTTCCAGTTTGAATCGTTGTATGAAACAGATGATGCATCCTTTGCCGACGTAGAATCTGGATGATGAACCATCATATCCCTCATTTCTCTCCGATTTTCATTTGCCTGAAATTCCCTCTCCCATTTCTCCTGATTTTCTTGCATATCCAATGCTTCCTCAGAAAAGGACATATTCTGCATTTCAGCCAAAATCTCTGCTTTAGTCCATCCTTCTGCAGGAGTTCCTCCCCAATTGGACTCTATAATTCCAACCGGAACTCCCATTTCCAGGTGATTTTTTTTCGCAAAAAACCAAGCTATGGCTGAAAAATCCATCAAATTAGAACTATCAGCCTTTCGCCATTCAGCTGGTGGAATTGTTGATCTCGGAATAGCTGCGTAAGATTTTTCAACTTTAAAAAAACGAATCAAAGGAATTCCTCCTGATTCATATTCCTCTTTGGCACCTATCACCCCAGACTTTAAAGGCCACTCCATATTGGACTGTCCCCCGGCAAGCCAAACGTCCCCGAAATACACATCTTTGACTTGTTGCTGATTTACTTGCATGATGTGTGGACCTCCAGCTACATTGGCAGGTATACTCACTTTCCAGGTACTATCAGGCAATACTTTTCCACTGGAAATTGACCCGGCAATACTTACTCGTACTTTTTCTCCTGGGATTCCTTTTCCCCAAATGGTAACCGGTTTGTCTCTTTGCAAAACCATTCCATCGCTTAGAACAGAGGGAAGCGTTACTACAGATTCAAATTTATCTGTACAGGAAAACAGAAAGGTAATAAGAAGTAGTGCAAGTATATTTCTCATAGTCTGGTCATAAAAAAAGAGGCGATTGCCTCTTTAATTTAAATAAAACGATTCAATAAATTCTCATAGTATTCCTGCTTACCACTGATTTGGGTTGGCTCTCCTACTTGAGCAGCATAGTTTCGTAAATCTTCTAGGCCTAATTTACCTTGCTCAAAATCTTTCCCTTTGCCTGAATCGAAGCTGGAATATCTCTGAGCTCTTCTTTCTAGGTAATCTGATTTTTCCAGGATGTCCTGTGCAATCATCATACTTCTGGCAAAAGCATCCATGCTTCCAATATGTGCAAGGAATAAATCATCCATATCCGTCGAGTTCCTACGAATTTTAGCATCAAAATTCACTCCTCCGCCTTGAAGACCGCCTGAAGTCAACAATACTAACATGGCCTCAGTCAATTCCTGCAGATTCAAGGCAAATTGATCAGTATCCCAACCATTTTGATAATCTCCTCGATTGGCGTCTATACTTCCAAGCATACCAGCATCAGCTGCTACTTGCAATTCATGCTGAAAAGTATGTCCAGCCAAGGTAGCATGGTTTACTTCGATGTTTAACTTAAAATCTTTGTCCAAGCCAAAATGCCTCAGGAAGCCGATAACAGTTGCTGAATCGTAATCATATTGATGCTTAGTTGGCTCCATCGGCTTGGGCTCTATAAAGAAAGTCCCTTTGAAACCATTTTTTCTTGCATAATCTCTAGCCATGCCAAGGAATTGAGCTAAGTGCTCAGTTTCCCTTTTCATGTCAGTATTCAACAAAGACATATATCCTTCTCGTCCTCCCCAGAAAACATAATTTTCACCACCTAACTTAATGGTAGCGTCAATCGCATTTTTCACTTGGGTTCCTGCCCATGCCACTACATCAAAATTTGGATTAGTCGAGGCTCCATTCATGTAGCGAGGATTGCTAAATACATTAGCCGTCCCCCAAAGTAATTTTACCCCTGTTTCTTTTTGCTTTTGAAGTGCATAGTCAGAAATGATCTCCATGCGTTTTTCATATTCTGCCAAAGAGTTTCCTTCATCAATCAGATCGATATCATGAAAACAATAATAAGGAGCTCCAATTTTGGTGATAAATTCAAAGGCAGCATCCATTTTATCTTTTGCTCTTTGGATTGGATCAGGATTCGCATCCCAAGGATGGCTGATTGTTCCAGGACCAAATGGATCTCCACCTGTTCCGCAGAAGGAATGCCAATAAGCTATAGCAAATTTGAAATGCTCCTTCATCGTTTTTCCACCAATCATTCGATTAGGATCATAATAACGGAAGGCCAATGGGTTGTCGCTTTCTTTTCCTTCGTAGGAAATTTTGTCAATCCCTTTAAAATAGGTTTTCGTCATAATAGGTTTATTTAGGTTTGTCTTCAGTAATTATAAGGCCATTTTTTGGATTCCCTCCAGGCACTTATTCCAACGGGAATAAACTTCCTCATATGGTTCTATAAAATTCTCATTAGGCTCGAAAGTCTCAAGTAGTTGCAGTCCTTGAAAAGCTTCGGTTTCAGATCCATAAACACCAGCTCCTATTCCGGCTCCTCTAGCAGCTCCCTGAGCCCCATCGGTATCATACAGCTCCAAGCTGACCTGATTCATGTGAATAAAAGCTTGCCTAAATACAGGGCTTAAGAACATGTTTGCTTTACCAGCTTTGACTGTCTTAAGGTTCAGTCCCATATCTTTCATGATTCTAAATCCGAAAGTCAAAGCTGAAACTATGCCCTCTTGGGCTGCTCTCATTAAGTGCCTTTTATCGTGTTTCAGTAAATCAAGACCAAGCAGATGTGCTCCCAGTTGCTGATTCTGTAGAATTCTTTCAGCTCCATTTCCGAAAGGGATAAAAGTCAATCCACCAGCCCCAATTCCAGCAGAATGGGCAAATTGATTCATCTCTTCATAATCTATTTTGGAAGCTCCCATAGCCTTTTTCACCCAGCTATTTAAAATACCAGTTCCATTGACACATAAAAGAACGCCGTATGAAGGCTTTTTTTCTGTATGATTCACATGGACGAAAGTATTTACCCGTGATTTTGGGTCATATAAAGGTGTATCGCATACCCCGTATACGGTACCGGAAGTCCCTGCTGTAGTAGCCAACTCACCGGGCTTTAGAACCTGCAATGAGAATGCATTATTAGGCTGGTCACCCGCACGGTATGAAACAGGAACACCTTCTTCAATTCCTGTGAGTTGGGAGGCCTTGGAATTCACCTTCCCTTGCAATGAATAAGAAGGAACCACCTCTGGAATCCATGACTCAGCGATTTGGTAGTTTTTGAGTACCTGTTCACTTATTCCATTTTTCTTGAAATCCCAGAAAATCCCTTCAGAAAGACCTGTTTCAGAAGTTAGAATTTCCCCAGTCAGCTTCATGGCGATAAAATCACCAGGCAGCATCATTTTGTGAATTTTTGCTGCCAACTCGGGTTGGTTTTCTATTACCCAGCGTAACTTGGATGCAGTAAAATTACCAGGAGAATTAAGCAAATTAGAAAGGCAATATTCCTCCCCTATTGTTTGAAAAGCTTTTTCTCCAATTGAAACAGCTCGGCTATCACACCAGATAATGGAGGATCGTAGGACGTTCTGGTCTTTATCAACCAAAACCAATCCATGCATTTGATAGGCAATTCCAATTCCTTGAAGCTCACCTTTTTTGACTTGAGCCTCCTTAATTACAAAGTTGCTAGCCTGCACCACATATTTCCACCACATTTCAGGATCTTGTTCTGCCCAACCTGATTCAGGTGAATCAATGGGCATTTCCTGGCTCGGGAAGGCCTTTGATATTAAAGATTTCCCTGTATCGGCATCCAAAAGAGACGCTTTGACAGAAGAACTGCCTAAATCAAGTCCTAATAATAATTTTCTCATCTCTTACCAGAATACTATGTAAAGAGCGGCAATAATTCCAGAAATGATGAATGCCCCAATTTTGAAGCCTGGGCTTGTCTTGAACAATGCCTTATTGATTTCAATGCTGTTTGGATGATCTTTTCCTTTTCCTTCCACCAAACTGATAATAATCATCAAGGCAGCAAGTATCAAAAATACCACACCCATTCTATCGATGAACGGTAAAGCAGGGAACACTACTTTCAAAACTATGGATAGTGGGATACTTAATCCTGCGCCCACTAAGGCTGCATTGGAAGTGGTTTTTTTCCAGAAAACTCCGAAGAAGAAAATAGCGAAAACTCCCGGACTGATAAATCCGGTATATTCCTGAATGAACTGGAATGCCTGATCCAATTGACCCAATGCTGGAGCTACCAATGCAGCGATAAAGAATGCTACACCTGCCGTAATCCTTCCTACAGAAACCTGCTTGGACTCAGATGCATTTTGACCAAAGTACTTCTTGTAGATATCCATGGTGAAAATAGTAGATGTACTATTTGCCATAGATGCCAATGATGACACAATTGCAGCAGTCAAGGCAGCAAAGGCCAAGCCCTTTAGACCCACTGGGAGTAATTGTAATAAAGTAGGGTAAGCTCTATCTGATTTGATCAAGCCAGTACCAGGATCTTTCATGGATTCTATGAATGTCGCATCCAGACCATTATTGACAATTACCAAGGCTGCAATTCCAGGGATCACCACGATCAATGGCATCAATAATTTCAAGAAACCTGCGAAAATCATCCCCTTTTGAGCTTCATCCAAACTTTTTGCGGCCAATGCTCTTTGGGTAATGTATTGGTTAAAACCCCAGTAACTTAAATTGGTAATCCACATACCGCCAACCAAGACTGAAATTCCCGGAAGGTCAAGATAAGCATCTCTTGTTCCGCCCTGACCATCAGGAATCATCATTTCACCTTTCGATAAAATCATAGAAAAATGTCCAGGAACCTCTTTTCTTAATAAGCCAATGCCTTCCCAAGCATCTCCTCCGCCTACCATTTGAAGCGCGATATAGGTAGTAGCCAAGCCACCCACAATCAAGAATACCACTTGTACTACATCTGTCCAAGCAACTGCTTTTAATCCTCCGTAAATGGAGTAAATCATCGCAAACAAAGCCAGACCTATAATTCCGTAAACCAAAGGAACATTCAGAATGGTATTTAAGCTTAGTGCGCCTAGATATAAAACTGAGGTAAGATTGACAAAAACATACAATAAAAGCCAGAAAATGGCCATGGTAGTACGCACTCTGGTATCATATCTATCCAGCAAGAATCCTGGCATGGTGTAAATACCTTTCTTGATATAAACTGGCAAAAAGAATATCGCTACGACTAAGAGAGTCGCTGCTGCCATCCACTCATAAGTAGAAATGGCAAGACCAAGGGCAAAGCCTGATCCAGACATCCCTATAAATTGTTCCGCGGAAATATTGGAAGCAATCAAAGAAGCTCCAACTGCCCACCAAGGGAGTGCTTTAGAAGCAAGAAAGTAATCAGAGGAGTTTTTTACGTGACCTTTTTTTTCTTGAGAAACAAAAAGCCCCATTCCGATAATCAATAGACAGTATCCTATAAATACCGCCAGGTCTAAGGGTTCTAAGAGCATAATTTAAATAGGTTGGGTTTTATGGTTAATTCCTTTAATACAAAAAGGTGTTTGGTTTGATTAAAGCGATAAATATAAGATTTTAGAAGAAAGGTCTTCATTTTATTCTTTCATTTTAAGCAAGAATCATAAAATGTTTTCTAGAAAATCAGGAAGATTTGGATCAAATTTTTGATTTTCAATTTGATGGATCATACTGATACCCGTGACATTGCTAACCCAAACCAAATCAGCATTCAATAAGTCAGTCTGTCCAAACTCTCCCTCATTTACTTCAAATCCCATTTGAGCTAATTTTTCAATTAAAACTCTCCTTCCCACACCATCAATACAACCCGTAGATAGAGATGGCGTAAAGATCCTTCCATCTTTCATCCAAAAAATATTAGAAGCACTCCCTTCTGAAATACTCCCTTGATTATCCATTAAAATCAATTCATCCAGGCCCTTTTTCACCTTTTCTTGATTGGCAAGGACATAGGGAAGCGCTGAAATTGTTTTAAGTGAGGAAAAAGCATTTCCAACCAAAAATATACTATCAGAAAAACCAGCAATTTCTTTCAACTTCGGTGCTGCATGAAAAGACTGAAAGTGAAGCACTTGGGACACAAAATTACTCTCAGGGCTATATTTTCCCAGCCCCTCTCGATAAACAGTCCACCTTATTCTAAGCGGTTTTCCACTTCCGTAAAAATCCGCTAAATGTGTAATTTCTGTTGCCGGAATTTTAAAATCTTCAAATCCTAGTAAAGTCAAGCCGGATGAAAGCCTTTCGCAATGGTAATCCCAAAACCTGATTTGCTCTCCATCATAGACCATTGTTTCAAAAAGACCATCTCCAAAATACATGGCTCGATTGGGAATCCTTCCCATGGGATCGGATAGCCATGTCTCAGAATCGGAAGATTTATAAAGAACTGTTTCAAAATCGCTCATAGCCTTGTACGTAATCGGACATTATTCTAAACTGTCTATTTAGAATGGAGTTAAATTTTAAGAATTGAGAAATAATATGCCTCTAAAATGGCCATTAATTGGCAATTTTAGGCGATAGTTACAAATAGATTTGACTTTAGCACCAAAATTGGATATTTCGGGCAATGGCTGGAAAAAGTAGCATTTTTGATATGATAGGACCTGTAATGATTGGACCATCTTCATCCCACACGGCAGGAGTTGTAAGGATTGCAAGAGCTGCCATTAGAGTTCTTGGCTCCAAGCCAGATCAAGCGCAAGTGGTGTTTTATAATTCATTTGCCAGAACCTATGAAGGTCATGGCAGTGATAGAGCCATCATTGGAGGACTAATGGACTTTAAAACCGATGATGAGAGAATAAAGGATGCCTTAAAAATTGCAGAGGAAACAGATTTTAAATACCAGTTTAAATCGATCGGTAATTCATCTGTTCATCACCCTAATACGATTAAACTCCTTTTAACTAAAGGAGAAAAGAAAGTTGAAGTAGTTGGAGAAAGTTTAGGAGGAGGCGTGATTAATATTGCTGAGGTGGATGGTTTTGTTGCCAATTTCTCTGCTCAGATGCATACATTAATCATCAAAGCGCAAGATGTATCAGGAGCTATTGCTTTCATCTCTTCGGTTATAGCTCAGGAAAAAGCTAATATTGCTACTATGTCAGTGTCGAGAAAAGGCAAAAACGACCTGGCCTGCCATGTAATTGAAATGGATTCCGGAATCAACCCAATCACTATCGAATACCTGAAATCACTCCCCTGGATAAAAGAATTAATTTACATACCAGATATTGACCTTTAACTCACCACATGAAAAAGTTTATACTTAGTATTATTTGGGTTATTGGTTGTTATTTTTCTGCAATGAGCCAAGATGTCTCCGGAGCCTATGATCTGGAAACAGCTGTTCAAATTGCTTTAGAGAACAACCTCTCCCTCAAAAGATCAGAACTGAACCAACTCAGCAATGAAGCTACCCTTCTTCAAAACAAAGGAAGTAGATATCCTTCATTCCAGACAGGCGCTAGCTCAGGATATAGATGGGGTAGATCCATCAACCCAGTTACAAACCTCTTTGAAACCCAAAGGATTGGAAACATCAACCTATTTGCCAACTCCAATGTCAGTATTTTTGCTGGAGGAAGAATCAACAGCTCAATCAATCAGGCACAAGCTGACATCGAGGCGGGTTTGTACAATATTGAAGCAACCAAAAATGATATCACCCTGAATGTGATCAATTTGTTTGTCAATGTTGTCTTCAACAGAGAACAAGTGAATATTGCTGAAAATCAATTAAAAACAACTAAGGATCAGCTGGCAAGAACCACTCGTTTGGTAGAGGCTGGTTCTCTTCCCCTTTCAGATCAATTGGACCTACAAGCTCAAAATGCTACTAATGAACTGGAAGTAATCAATGCAAAAAATTCGCTTAGGATAGCAAAGTTAAATCTGGCTCAAGCGATGCAAATTCCTTTCACGGATGAATTTGAAGTTATTGAACCTAAATTCGAAATTAACGAGTCTCTAATGGCAACTGAAAATCCTTCTCAGATTTATGAAAGTGCCTTAGCAATCATGCCAGAATTAAAAGCAGCTGAGAAAAATATTGAAAGTGCAGAATATGGAGTAAAAGCAGCAAGAGGAGCTTTTTTACCAACCTTAGGCATTGGAGCCAATGTTTTCTCTAACTATGTGGACAGAGGAATCCCTGGGAGAGAGCCCGATGCATTTACCACTCAGATAGAAAACAACCTTTCTCAGTCTGTGAATTTGCAATTGAACATTCCCATCTTTTCTCAATTAAGTAATAAAGCATCTCTTCAGCGAGCTAGAGTTCAGAGGCAACTTGCTGAAGTAACTGAAATAGAAGTTAAAAATCAATTGAGACAGGATATTGAATCAGCATACACTTCAGCTTTGGCGGCTCAGCAATCCTACTCTGCTTCTGTGACTAGAGTGAAAAGCTTGGAGGAATCATTTAGAATAGCACAGCAAAGATTTGATCTAGGCGCTATAAATTCAGTTGATTTTCAAGTGGCTCAAGCCAATTACTTCAATGCTCAGGCAGATTTATTGAACGCTAAATACACCTATATTTTCAGAGTAAAAGTCCTTGATTTCTATCTAGGAAACCCTATCAACCTTAACTAAGCCATGGCTAATAAAAAATCAAATAAACTCCTTTACTACCTACTTGGAATAGTAGGTGTCATCATCGTTTTTGCAATCATCGGCCGTGCGGCAGGATGGATTGGTGGGGAAAAAGTCACCAATGTAGAAGTAGCTACCGTTGGAAAAAATTCCATCATTGAGAAGGTAAGTGCCTCCGGAGAAATCCAGCCGGAAATTGAAGTAAACCTTAGCCCGGATGTTGCCGGTGAAATAATTGAACTTAATGTCGCTGAAGGTGATTCTGTAGAAATCGGTAAACTTCTAGTAAAAATCAGACCTGATAATTTTGTTTCAGCTTTAGATAGAAGCCGTGCAAACTTGAACCAGCAATTAGCCAATTTGGCACAGGCCAAAGCAAGTCTTCAGAGAGCAGAAGCTCAGTACACCAGAAGTGAACTGGAATACAACAGACAAAAGAAACTCTATGAGCAAAAGGCCATCTCAGACTCTGAATTTGAGCAGGCTCAAGCGAATTATATCACAGCGCAAAAAGACTTAGAAGCAGCAAAGCAAAGCGTAGTGGCTGCAGAATTTGTTGTAAAAAGTTCTCAAGCTACTGTAAACGAAGCGGCTGAAAATTTACGATTAACCAACGTTTATTCCCCGGTGAGCGGAATTGTATCCAATCTTTTGGTAGAAAAAGGTGAGCGTGTTGTTGGAACTCAGCAAATGGCAGGTACTGAAATGCTAACCATAGCTGACCTGTCCAGAATGGAAGTAAGAGTAGATGTAAATGAGAATGATATTGTCCGATTGAGCAAAGGCGATACAACCATTATTGAAGTAGATGCCTATTCCTTCTCAGGAAAAAAATTCAAAGGAATCGTGACTAGCATCGCAAATACAGCAAATACAAAACCTTCAGCAGACGCAGTTACAGAATTCGAAGTAAAAATCAGAATTCTGAATAGCTCGTATGCAGATTTGGTTGCAGCTGGAAACAAATATCCATTTAGACCTGGGATGACAGCCGCTGTGGAGATCATCACCAATCAAAAAGAAAACGTATTGTCTCTACCACTTTCTGCAGTTACCACAAGAGAAGATCAATTGGACACTTTGGCGGACGGTTCTACCAAAATGCGTGAATTGGTATTTGTGATGCAAGATGGAGAGGCGAAAATGAAGGCAATCAAGACTGGTATTTCTGATTTCCAAAACATTGAGGTATTGGAAGGTTTACAGGAAGGAGATCAAGTCATTTCAGGTCCATATTTCGTAGTAAGCAAAGAACTGAAGGACGGTGATAAAGTAAGCAAGCAAGAAGGTCCGAAACCTGCTGCTAAAAAATAACATCAGCACTTATTAATTGAAGCTCCGGTATTAATCGGAGCTTTTTTTATGCCTGATTTTTCCAATGGCGGAAGTTTAGGGTGTTTAAAGTTTCTTTCATCAGTAAAGTACTTCCTATATTGGAAAAAAGAATTTTCTCAAATGCTCACCCTATTCCAAAACGCTGAGAGATTTAGCAGCAACATCGCCATCATTGACGCTAAAGGCTCTTATAATTACAAAGAGTTATTGACAGAGGCCCAAAATTTAGCCGGCATCCTACTTCAAGGACAACCTGATTTGAATCAGACACGCGTGGCATTTATGGTTTCACCTGGGTTTGATTATGTCAAAACCCAATGGGCTATATGGATGGCTGGTGGTATTGCTGTTCCGCTTTGCATCAGCTACCCTCTTCCCTCCTTGCAGTATGTAATGGATGATACAGAAGCAGAAATTTTGCTTTTTGGAAATGAATATCAGGAAATCTTAACTCCGATTGTAGAAAAAGGAAACATTCGAAGTTTAAATATTGAGTCTTTAACAGAAAATAAATCCCATAGCACAAATCTCCCTGAAATCTCCTTGACACGAGGTGCTATGATCCTGTACACTTCCGGCACCACCAGTCTTCCTAAAGGCGTGCTAACTACTCATGCTAATATTGAAGCACAAATTTCAACATTGGTAAAGGCTTGGCATTGGAGTCAAAACGATTATACTCTGGGGATTTTACCACTTCACCATGTGCATGGAATCATCAATGTTTTAGGTTGCTGCATGTGGTCAGGCGCCTGTATTCAGTTTATTCATCCATTTTCAGTAGAAGAGGTCTTGAAAGCATTTATTCAAACAAGAATTAATGTTTTCATGGCTGTACCTACAGTGTATTTTAAACTCATTCAAGCAATTGAATCATTATCAAAATCGGATCAAAAAGAATTGAAGGAGAAAATGAAGGGTTTCCGTCTGATGGTTTCAGGATCAGCCGCTCTACCTGTCTCAGTTATGGAAAAATGGAAAAGCCTATCGGGGCATTATTTGCTGGAACGTTACGGAATGACTGAAATCGGAATGGCCCTAAGTAATCCTTACCTGGGAGAAAGAAGAGCCGGTCATGTTGGCTTCCCGCTACCGGAGGTTCAAATAAGGATTGTGGATGAAAACAATAAAGAGATAGACCTAGGTGACTCGGGAGAAATACAAGTAAAAAGCCCCTGCGTTTTTAAAGAATACTGGAGGAAACCAGATGCAACAAATAAAGCCTTTACCTCAGATGGTTGGTTCAAGACCGGAGATATAGCTACCATCGAAGATGGATATTATAAATTACTGGGGAGAGATTCCGTGGATATTATCAAATCCGGTGGTTATAAAATATCAGCTCTGGAAATAGAGGAAGTGCTTCGTAAACATCCTCTAATCAAAGATTGTGGAGTAATAGGTATTCCGGATGAGGAGTGGGGAGAGTTGGTAGCAGCTGGAATTGTTTGCTCAGAGGCAATTCAAAAAGAAGAACTAATATCCTGGCTCAAAGAACGGCTCCCCGCTTATAAAATCCCAAGAAACTATATACAGCTCGAAGATTTACCAAGAAATGCCATGGGTAAAGTGACTAAAAACGAACTTAAAAAACTCTTCTGATATGATTTACGGATTAGCCTTACTCGCGTTTTCATTTTTAATGGGCCAGTGGGCAGGAGAAATATTGGGTTCTATTTTGGGTATAGATGCAAATGTAGGGGGAGTCGGCTTTGCCATGATTATTTTATTGCTCTGCAAAGAATGGTTAACAAAAAGGAATCTCCTAGAATCAGAAATGAACTTTGGCATTAATTTCTGGGGAAAGCTTTATATACCAGTGGTAATTGCCATGGCAGCTAGCCTCAACGTGAAATCAGCCTTATCATCAGGAATATTGGCCATTTTAGCTGGAGTAATCCCAGTGATTCTAGCCTTTTTTGCATTCAAACTTTTGATTGAAAACTTCAAGCCTAGAACCGATGCAGGAACTATTTAAAGTAATCGATCAAAATGGGCTGATTTTAGCATTTTTACTGATTGGGCTCCTTTATTTTGTTTCGGATTGGTTAAGTCGAGCAATTTTCAAGCGTAGAATTCCTGGCTCTGCAATAGCAATTTTTGGTGGATTGGGCTTAGGATATTTGGGAGGTTTGATTACAAATGGAAATAAGGGTTTTGCTGACCTAGAGCTTTTTAAAGGAGTTGGTTTTCTGGGAGGCTCAATGTTTAGAGACTTTACCATCGTTGCTACTGCCATGGGTGCCAGTTTCTTTCTAATCAAAAAGAGCGGCTGGATTGGCCTTGCATCTCTTATCACCGGTACATTGGTATTTTTTATTGCAGGAGTACTCATTGCCTGGACCTTTGGATACCGAGATGCTGTCAGTTTATGTACAATTGGTGCCGGGGCATGTACCTATATTGTTGGTCCAGTCACGGGAGGAGCCTTGGGGGCTAGTTCCGAAGTAATTGCCCTGAGCATTGCAACGGGAGTTGTAAAAACTATCGCTGTCACTGTTTTGACTCCCATTTTTGCCAAAAGAATCGGGCTTGATAACCCTACTGCGGCTATAGCATATGGAGGAGTAATGGGGACTTCAAGTGGAGTGACAGCAGGTCTAGCAGCAACAGATCCTAAACTTGTTCCTTATGGAGCAGTTTCAGCTACCTTCTATACAGGCTTAGGTTGTTTACTTTGCCCTTCTCTTTTCTACCTCATTCTGGAATTATTAACAGCTTCCTGATTGTTAAAGGATCAAGAATTCTAGATAAAATGGAATTAAGAATTAAAAACATGGTTTGCCACAGGTGCATTGAGGCAGTTAAAAGTCTGTTGCAAGAGCATCATATCCCATTCAGTAGCATTCAGTTGGGAACTGTCACTTTAGATTCAGAAATCTCAACATCATCAAAAAATCAGCTAGCTGGTGATTTATCAGGATTAGGCTTTGAATTATTGGAAGAACCCAAATCCATCCTAATTTCTAAAATCAAAGCTATAATCATCAAAGAAATTCAGCAGGCAGAGGGAGAAAGAAAAGTAAATTTCTCTCAATTAATTTCCAGCGGATTACAACATGATTACAGTTATCTGAGTAGGCTTTTCTCTTTAGTAGAAGGAATTACCATAGAAAAATATATTTCAAAACAGAAAATTGAAAAAGTGAAAGAACTTCTTTCCTATGAAGAACTGAATCTCTCCGAAATTGCCTATCAGTTGGATTATAGTAGTTCCTCATACCTTTCTTCCCAATTTAAAAAGGAGACAGGCATGTCACCCAGTGAATTTAAAAATTCTAGGAAAATCTCGAGGGTTTCCTTGGATAGCATTTAACTAGAAAAGGCAACTAGGTCAAAATTTTGATAAAAACTGCCAAAATTCTATAAGCTGTTTTTTTAACTATTATCTGACATTTGAAGCATGAAAAATACGGTAATACATCAATCAACCTTCCCAGTTACGGGCATGACCTGTGCGGGATGTGCTTCCAGTGTTGAAACTATCCTTTCACATACTGACGGTGTACAATCAGCTTCGGTAAATTTTGCCACAAACACGGTCCAAGTAAAGTATTCAGATGAAGTCAGCCCTCAGGGATTGCATGAAGCGCTTTTAGCAGTCGGTTATGGATTAATTTTGGATTCTGAAAATCTCCAGAAATCCGTAGACGAGGAACAAGATAAAAAATATCAGAAGGCCAAAAGACAAACCATAGGATCCGCCATCCTGAGTATTCCTGTCTTCATTTTGGGTATGTTTTTTATGTCCTGGGAACTCGGAAAATGGATTAGCATGGCTCTTTCTGTACCAGTTCTATTTTACTTTGGCCAGACATTTTTTATCAATGCCTACAAGCAGGCAAAGCATCGCAAGGCTAATATGGATACGCTTGTCGCATTAAGTACCGGTATAGCTTTCCTTTTTTCATTTTTCAATACTATTTATCCTCAATTCTGGACTTCAAGAGGCTTGGAAGCCCATGTTTACTATGAGGCAGCAGTGGTGATTATCACCTTTATTTCGTTTGGAAAAATGCTGGAGGAGAAAGCCAAATCCAGTACATCTTCCGCTTTGAAAAAACTTATGGGTCTCCAACCCAAAACAGTTAACCTTGTTAAAGATGGAAACGAGGTAGAACTAGGCATAGAAGAGGTGCAGGAGGGAGATATTTTATTGGTTAAACCTGGCGAAAAAGTACCCGTAGATGGGCAATTAACATCTGGTGAGTCCTACATTGATGAAAGTATGATCAGTGGAGAACCCATTCCGATTTCCAAAAAAACGGGCGATAAAATCTTTGCAGGAACCATCAATCAAAAAGGAAGCTTCCAGTTTATTGCTGAAAAAGTAGGCTCTGACACTCTCTTAGCCCAAATCATCAAAAGGGTGCAGGAAGCTCAGGGAAGTAAAGCACCTATTCAAAAGCTGGTAGATAAAATTGCAGGAGTGTTTGTCCCAACAGTCATTGCGATCTCCATGCTAACATTTACCATATGGATGCTAGTTGGAGGTGATGAAGCCTTTACCCATGCTTTATTAACTTCTATTGCTGTTCTGGTCATAGCTTGTCCATGTGCTTTAGGATTGGCCACCCCTACAGCCATCATGGTTGGGATGGGTAAAGGAGCAGAGAACAATATTCTTATCCGAGATGCAGAAAGTCTTGAAATTGGACATCGGGTTAACACCTTGGTATTGGATAAAACTGGGACAATTACAGAAGGAAAACCTAGCGTTACCGATATCAAATGGCTTAGTACAGAGGATGTCACAGAGGAAAATTTATCATTGCTCTTCGCTATTGAATCTCAATCTGAGCACCCACTTGCGGGGTCTATTGTCAACTATTTAAAAACCCAAGAAATTCAGGGTACTAAAATTGCTCAGTTTGAAAGTATTACTGGGCTCGGAATAAAAGCTATTCATAATGGAGAAACCTATTATGTCGGAAACCAGCGCTTGATAGAAAACAATAATATTGTTTTGGATGGCGAATTGAAATCAGAAGCTAATTCTTGGAAAGATCAAGCTCAAACTGTGGTTTATTTTGCGAATTCCAATCAAGTTTTGGCCATCATTGGAATAAAAGATCAAATCAAAGCCAGTTCTAAATCCGCAATCCATCAACTCAAACAATCAGGGATAGAAGTTCACATACTAACAGGGGACAACCTACAAACAGCCGAAGCTGTTGGGAAGGAACTTTCTATTACAAATATCCGCGCGGAAGTACTTCCATCTGATAAATCTGAATATGTTAAAAATCTGCAGGCTCAGGGAAAGGTGGTTGCGATGGTTGGTGATGGTATCAACGACTCGGAAGCTCTTGCCCAGGCGGATATCAGCATTGCTATGGGCCATGGTTCTGATATTGCTATGGATGTAGCCAAGATGACGTTGATTACATCAGATTTGGAAAAAATCCCTCAGGCCTTTAAACTTTCGCATCTGACTGTAAAGGGAATTAGACAGAATTTATTTTGGGCTTTTATTTATAATCTCATTGGAATACCTATCGCCGCAGGATTACTTTATCCCATCAATGGTTTTTTATTAGACCCAATGATTGCTGGAGCGGCGATGGCCTTCAGTTCCGTATCAGTAGTATTAAATAGTCTTAGACTTAAAAGAATTCAACTAAATTGAAATATGATTAAATCAGGGCTTTCTTAAAATTTGTCAAAACACTTCTTTTAAATGAGCAATTCCTGTAGCATATGAATTTTGGACCGCGTTTTGGAAGTAATTATTGTACTAAGCCATTTTTACTTAAATGAAATCGAGCATATCGGAGCCGAAACACACTGGGATGACCCCATGGTTAGAGGGAAATATGCGAGATTCCATGTGACCTTTAAAAATCAATTTATAAACACATGAAAATATTATGAAAAAGATAGCATTAACCTTACTTGCTGCCATTTTTGGCTTTCAAGTATTCGCCCAACAAATTCAGCAAGTTCCTTTGATTGAGGTTGAAGGATTTGCAGAAAGACTTATTTCCCCTGACGAGGCAGTTTTTAATATTATGCTTGAAGAAAAAGGCATGAAAGTTAGTGATGCCACCAAAATCCTCAATAACAAAACTCAACGCTTAGCGGACCTTCTCAAAAAAGCCAAGATTAAGGACTATAAATTAATTGCAGACAATTACTCTGTAGATATTAATAGAATTTACCGAAGTGGGGTTTCCAGAGACAGTGGTTATGTTGCCAGACAGACACTCAGGATTGTCACCGGAAGTAAAAATGAAGACTTGCAAAAAATAGCAGAGGCTATCCAAGAATCAGGAGATATGAGTTTTAATTTAAGCTTTCAGGTATCAGAAACTGCTCAAAAATCACTCGAGAATTCCTTATTGACCGATGCTTTGAGAAATGCACAATCCAGGGCTCTCCTTATTGCAGAAACTTTAGGGATAAGAAATATTTCTGTTTACCATGTAAGTGTGGACTCTCCTCCTAGCCCAGTTCCTATGTTTAGAATCATGGCAGATCAAGCCAGCGAGCAATCCCAAATAAAACTGGCTCCGGATAGTCAGAAGATTAATCGGAGAGTTTATGTCAAATACACTTATTAAATCTAAGCCGCCACAAGCGGCTTTTTCTTTTTGATCAGCGGTTGGTCCTTTGATATCATTTTGAGGATATTAGACTTCGAAACATCACCCCTATCAAACCATGCGCTACGGAATATTCTTTCTATTTGCCTTTGGCCTATTTGCTTGTCAAAACAACGTCACTGTAACAACAGAGATCACAAAATGGCCTGATGATAAATCAGGAGCAATTTCAGTCACTTATGATGATGGGATTATCAATCAATTTACCATCGCCAAACCTATCATGGATAGTTTGGGGCTCCCTGGGACATTTTACATCATTACAGGAAAAGTAGATGGATCAGGTAAAGGAAAATTCATAGGAAGAGACCCCAAAGAAATAATTACAGAAACCGCCAATACCCCCACTGATTCAACTAACTTCTTTGAGCGAGCATCTCTAATTGCATTTACAGGCACCTCTGAGGCGGAGGATTATCATGCTAGAGTTGGTTCTCTATTTGAGCAAGGAAAAGTAAAAGAAGCATATCTTCTACTGGATGAAGGCTACCAAAAATTACGGGAAGGCAAAATGAAAAACACCAATGACGTAGTATTTCATAACAATGTGGAAGATACTACCACTTGGGACCAGTATAAATCTTATGCCGCACAGGGACATGAGATAGCTTCACACACTGTCACACACCCCAGGTTAGCAGTTCTTGACGAAATAAACATGCTGTATGAGTTGGAGCAGAGTAAAGCTGATCTCCTCAAATTTATAGGAGAAGAATCAATCTTTAGTGCGGAAGGACCTTATGGAACAGAGAATGAACGGGTAATGGAATACGCTCATAAGATTTATCCTTCTTTGAGAAATAGAATGCCTGAAGATTGGTTGGAGGAAATTAACCGAGGAAGCAAAATGACTCCTGGCGAATCAAATAAAGAATATGTGCAATGGCAAAGAGGCCCCGTAAGTAGAATTGGAATTGGTGAAATGAAATCTTGGGTAGACACAGTCATGAAGCACGATGATACTTGGTTGGTTTTAGTTTTTCATGGTGTAGAAAACCTAGGTTGGGAACCTAAAACAAGAAATGAACTAGTGGAATATTTTTCCTACATGAAGGCAAATGAAAATCAATTATGGATCGCCACCTTCCGGGATGTTACCAAGTTTTTGAGAGCAAGAATGAATAGTGAAATCAGTACTAGTATTGAATCGGACAAAAAGATTCAAATTTCACTAAAATCAGAACTAGACCCCGCTATCTACAGTATTCCACTTACACTGAAGACCTATCTTCCTTCTAATTGGAAAAATGTTGAGTTAGGAAATAGCGGAGAGAAAATAGAGATTAAAGAGGATGAAAAAGGGAAGTACATCAGCTACAACTTGCAGCTAGGTAATTCTATCGAATTCAACAGGGTAGATTAATCAAAATATCTGTAGCAATAAGGCAATTACTCCGATCACTAATCCTAAAATAAATGCCTGATAAGCATGTCTCAACAATTTGTATTTATGATTGAGCACCATGCTTTGGTAGTATAAGGAAGTGGACATTTGATCCTGAATTTCGTCCTTGGATTTCAAAGTTTCATTGAGCTCTCTCAAGTATTCATCTTTGGTGAATTCAGAGACGGAGCCAAAGAAGATGACTGATCGCTTTTCAACAGATTGGTTTGATTTGCCAACTATCTTTGGTTTTGCTGCCTGAACAGCCAAGATAGTAGATGTCAATGAGGTAAGGATAAAAACTACCAAAGGGATTAACATTACCAAATTGGACATGTCTATTTGATTGGAAACTGATCCGTATCCGACCAGGGCTACCATAGATGAAATCACCAATGCATTGATACTGATGATAATATTTGCCTTGTTATCAGCTATTTTCAAAAGTTGAGAATTGTTATTAAAAGTAACTCTGTAAAAGGTCTGCCTCTCACGAGATGTTTTCTCAGTTTTTACATTTTGGTAAATCTCTTCTTCCATGTTGGCTAAATATTGAGTCAATTTAACAATTTTTCTCGGCAGAAAACCAAATTAAATTCTACGTAACTCTCAACCTATTTTAGATATCAAAAGATCAAAAGTCCATTATCCCTTAATATTTGCCAAACTTCAGATTCGGCCAATTCGGAAAAATCTCCCAATTTTTCTTCATAATCCTCCTTGATAGATTTCAGCCTTTGAAGCTGATTTTGATAACCGACATTTTCCAAAAAAGAGTAAACCCATTCCGCAAACTCCTCAGGTAACTCCAAGGCAAAATCCTCTTTTTTACCTGAAAAAATGAGTTCAGCAAAACCTTCCTCTTCTGAAGGCACTAATTCAGGCTGCTCACCTATCCAAATTATTCTTTGCTGATCTTTCAAAAGAAACTCCTCTTCCTGAAGCTCTTTTTCTATATATCTTTTGGGAATACTGCTTGAAGGCACTTGATGATCAAACCACTGATGAAGCGGAACGTCAAAACCTATTCCATGCATGTAATTGAAGAGTGATTTCCTCAATCCCTCTCCAAAAAGATCATGATCTGCTCCCGTTGGGTCCTCATGCTGCAACTCATTATTAGCAAAACGACCAAGTCCTGAAACAGCATTTTGCACTTTAAATAAATCTGGCGCCAAGCCAACAGGACTGTGAGCAGTCATGGCAAATCGGTGCCAAAAACCTGACTGCAATACCCCACTTTCAAACAGCTGTCGAACCATTTCAAGAGAATCAATGGTTTCCTGGGCTGTTTGAGTCGGAAAACCATACATCAAATAAGCATGAACCATAATTCCTGACTGGGTAAAGTGATTGCAAACTCTTGCCACTTGCCCAACTGTTACGCCTTTTTTTATAAGCTCTAGTAACCTATCCGAAGCAACTTCCAATCCGCCTGATACTGCTATGCATCCTGACGCTCGCAAGAGCTTGCAAAGATCAGCGGTAAAACTGCTTTCAAAGCGGATATTGGTCCACCAAACTACCGATAGGCCTCTTCGCAAAATTTCAATAGCGAGATCCCTCATCAAAGCTGGAGGTGCAGCTTCATCTACAAAATGGAATCCATTCTGACCAGTCTGAGCAATGATTTCCTCTATCCTATCACAAAGAATGGAGGCATTGATGGGTTCGTAGCGTTGGATATAATCCAAAGAAATATCACAAAATGTGCATTTACCCCAATAGCAACCATGCGCCAAAGTCAACTTATTCCACCTTCCATCCGACCAAAGCCTATGCATGGGATTAGCCACTTCGATCACTGAGAGATATTCTCTCAGGTGCAAGTCACTGTAATCTGGAGTTCCGGTTTCTCGCTGGGGAATATCTTTTACAGCAGAATTATTAATAAATCTCACTGCACCACTCTGCCGAATAAATGTCCTTTTTAATTCATCAACTGGTATTTTGCCATCCAGATATTCCAATAACAACTTGACAGGAGCTTCTCCATCATCCAAAGTGATAAAGTCAATATAATCAAATACCCTTGGGTCTTTCAAAGATCTTAGCTCTGTATTGGGGTATCCCCCTCCCATCCATACTTTGATATCAGGATAAGCCTTTTTTATAAACTGACCGCATTTTAAAGCTCCATATAAATTCCCCGGAAAAGGAACAGAAAAGGCAATTGATTTTGGATTGACATCTTTGATTTTGGCGTCTAAAATTTGACACATCCACTCATCCAAAAGTCCACTGGGTTGCCTGATTGCCTCGTCCATCTCGTCAAATTCTCTCGCACTCAAGCCTAATCTTTCTGCATATCGACTAAATCCAAAATTTGGGTCTATCGCCTCAGTGATCAGATCTCCTATATCTTCCAAGTATAAGGTGGAAAGATATCTTGCTTTATCCCGAATCCCTAAAGTGCCAAAAGCCCACTCCATATCATCCATTTGCTCAAACCGGGAAGCCTCAGGAAGAAAATCACCCTCTACGACGGTGTATGCCAAAGTCGGATTTTTATCCTGAAGAAATGCAATAACAGAACCTATGGTTTGCAAATACTTCTTCTTAAGCCTCAGGATTCTGGCAGAATTTTCAGACAGTTCAATCTGGCTTTCTTCAATTTGATGAAAAATCTGTCCTAAGCCCTCCACTGAAAAAATTTTCCAGATCAGTTCAATACCTAAATCCATCTGCTTGGATTCATATCCCAAGGTTTTTAAATATCCTTTGAGGTAAGCCGTAGCAGGATAGGGAGTATTCAGCTGGGTAAAAGGAGGAGTTATAAATAGAACTTGAGTCACTCTTTTTTTGATGGTTGCTGTCACAAAGATCCGTTGATTTTTTGGGAAAAGACCAATTGGAAAGCAAATTCACTTTAAAAGACCTCATCTAATTTTTGTAAGTATCTTAGTGATTTGAAACAAGCAGCGATTTATGAGTAATAATGATATTCTGAGAACCCTTCGATTCACTTTCGATTTCAATGATTTTGAAATGATTGATCTTTTCAAAAAAGGAGGACTGGAAAGTACCAGAGAGGAAGTCAGCAACTGGCTTAAAAAAGAAGATGATCCTGAATACAAACAGATATATGACAAAGAGTTGGCTCATTTTCTAAATGGGTTTATTGTTTTGAAAAGAGGTCAAAAGGATGGTGAAACTCCCGCAGCCGAGAAATCCCTGAATAATAACATGATATTAAGGAAACTAAAGATAGCCTTAAGCATGAAAGATCAGGATATGCTGGATGTCTTTGAGTTAAGGAAATTTCGGATCAGCAAAAATGAATTGAGTGCCTTTTTCAGAAAACCAGACCAACATCAATACCGAGTTTGCAAGGATCAGATTCTGAGAAATTTCCTCATGGGGCTACAATTGAAATTTAGAAGTACTGATTGATTTTGCCACTTATCCCTCGCTTTGATGAGTGATTCAACTTTTTCATGGATTCTATTTCCTTTTTTCGCAACTTAATGCTACACCCAAAATTGGAATCATGGATAAATTAAAGAAAGAGGATATACCTCAGGAAGTTTTTGACCTTTACGACTATTACGCACACAATAAACTGGATAGAAGGACTTTCATGGAAAAGCTTTCTGCTTATGCAGTAGGTGGGATTACGTTGGCTACTTTGATGAGCACCATGATGCCTGATTACATTACCACTGCAACAGTTCAGCCAGATGATGAACGCCTGCAGAGTTCTGATTATGTGCTTTACAATTCACCAAAAGGCGGAGGAGAAATTAGGGGATTGCTTTCCAAGCCATCAGGTTCAGGAAAATTTCCAGGAATTGTAGTCGTTCACGAAAATCGAGGCTTAAACCCTTACATTGAGGATGTTGGGAGGAGATGCGCTGTGGCTGGTTTTATTTCGATAGCACCCGATGCTTTATGGCCTCTAGGCGGATATCCAGGCAATGACGATGAAGGCAGAGAAATGCAGCGAAAAAGAGATCGGGATAGTATGCTGGAGGATTTTATCGCAGCCTATCATTACCTGAAAAACCATCCGGATTGTGATGGAAATGTTGGGGTAGTTGGATTCTGTTTTGGTGGTTGGATTTCTAATATGATGGCCGTGAAAATTCCTGATCTCGGTGCGGCAGTTCCTTTTTATGGAGGACAGCCATCGGCTGAAGAAGCAGCTCAGATCAAGGCACCATTACTAGTTCAATATGCCGAACTGGACGAGCGTGTCAATGCTGGATGGGAAGAGTATGAAAAAGCCCTAAAAGCCAATAATGTGGAATATACCATGCATATGTATCCGGATGTCAACCATGGATTTCATAATAATACCACTCCAAGATATGATGAGGCAGCTGCTCAGTTGGCTTGGGACAGAACCGTCGCCTTTTTCAAGGAAAAACTCAAATAAACTCCATAAACCAGATCAGAGAAAGGGCGAGATTCGCCCTTTTTCATTACTAGGTATGGAACTACCTGAGTAAAAACAGTCTTATATAACTTAGAATTACTTGTTTAAATAAAACTCTAACACATTTTTAATGAGAGATACCAAATCAAATCTTGCCGTACTCGTCGATGGAGATAATGCCTCAGCCAAATTGATTAAAGAAATTTTGGAGGAAGTGTCCAAATACGGGAAAGCAACCATTCGGAGAATTTATGGGGATTGGACTACTCCCCAAATGAATTCATGGAAAGAGGTCATCAACCTACATTCCTTTAGTCCTATTCAAAAGTTCGCATACACCACAGGAAAGAACTCTACAGATAGTTCTTTGATCATCGATGCGATGGATATTTTGCATAGCAATTCGGTAGATGGCTTCTGTATTGTATCATCCGATTCAGACTATACAGGACTTGCTAAAAGAATTCGGGAAGAAGGCATGTTTGTCATGGGAATAGGTCGTAGACTTACTCCACAGGCTTTCGTACAGTCTTGTGAGATTTTCACTTTTGCAGAAAATCTGGGCGATGAAGTGGAAGATGAAAAGGACACAAGCAACAGAGATTCAAAATCATCAGAACAAACCAAAAAACCTAATTCGAATCAGGAAGATTCAAGAAAGAAGAAATTCTCATCCAAATTGGATATGCATCTAATTGATCGGGCTTTTGAAATTTCATCAGATGAAGAAGAAGAAATTCACATTGCGAAAATCGGTGCTTCCCTTAGAAAAATAGACCCAAGCTTTGACCCAAGGTCTTATGGATTTAGAAACTTGACCGAACTATTCAAAAGCCTGGATAAATATATAGTAGTTAGAAATGAAGTAAATGGGTTGAATTACCCTTTAGTCAAGTTGAAAAATTAGAATTTCAAAAATCACTAATCCTCTTTCCCAAATATCAGGAAGTGTTGGATTTTCATGAATTTCCCGTTTTCAATGAATTTAAACCCATTAGCCTCCAATTCTTTCCTTGCTTGAGCTACCGTCATTTTATGTAAAGGTTTGATTGGAATCCAAGCATCTTCTCCCCTATACTCAATCAGTAGTACTTTCCCATCGGGCTTTAAGGATTTTCGAATTGATTGCAGCATCTCTTTAGGGTACTCTAATTCATGATAAACATCTACCATAATCACTAAATCCACTGAATTGGCCGGAAGATTAGGTGAGGTGGCACTTCCCTTTATTGCCTCCACATTACTGTAGCCTAGTTCTTTACTTTTTGACTTGAGATAGTCTATGGCTGGATCTTGAATTTCAACCGCGTAAACTTTACCCTTTGGTACTTTTGGAGCGATACGAAAAGTATAATAGCCCGAACCCGCTCCAATATCCGCAACCACACTTTCCTCTGTTACCGGAAGATTTTTGATAGCTAAAGAAACACTTTCTTCCTGCTCTCTACTGTTTCTTTCTAGCCAGGCTTTTCCCTGAAAACCCATAATCAGAGAAATTTCACGGCCCATGTAAATTTTACCCGAACCATCCCTACTTGGTGATTGGTATGTATAGGATGAACTTTCCTGGCTAAAAGCAGGAGAAAAAACCATGATTAGAAAACAGAGAGCTGATATAAATCTCATTTTAAGCTTTTGTAATTTTAAAAAGAACAAGGAAAAGCTTAGCATGTTTGATTCTGGAGAACTGTTTTACAGTATTTTTAATAACCATTGGCAATTTTTCCACTTGTTCCTAGCCATAGTTTTATCTAATTTCCAGCAAAGCTTCTATCTATGAAAAATACAATATTCATCCTGTTATTATTCTTGAGCTCAAAAATCATTGCCCAAGTTCCATCTCAAAGTGAGCTAGAGCAGATGACATCTGATAATTGGCAATCAGGCGTCAAGCTATTAAATGAAATAGTGGCTATGCCTAACGATGCGGTTTATCCTGAGCAAATAGAAGTCAATATTCTATGGTGCGAAAGACAGTTTGGTGAAAGAGCTTGGAACTCAGAAAGATTAGATACAGGAGGAATTCCGCTTTTATTGGCTCAAAAGAACCAGCCCGGGGCAACTCAAACTGTGCTTTTTTATTTTCACATTGATGGGCAGGCTGTGGATAGAAGTAAATGGCATCAAAAAGACCCTTACGTTCCTGAACTTAAGGTTCAAAATGACAAAGGGGCATGGGAAATCATCCCTATGGCGAAACTATTAGATGAATACGATCCTGATTGGAGAATATTTGCAAGATCCACTTCAGATGATAAAGGTCCGTTTGCCATGTTTTTGACAGGTTGGGACGCTCTATCAAAAAAAGGAATCTCACCCAATTACAATGTGAAGGTTATTTTGGATTTCGAGGAAGAACAAGGCTCTCCGAGACTACCCGATGCAGTTAAGCAATACAAAGATAAACTGAGTGCAGATTTGATGCTGATTATGGATGGCCCGAGACATACCTCGAACCTGCCAACATTAAGCTATGGAGCAAGAGGAATCTCTGAAATGACTCTTACCACTTATGGTCCAAAAGTACCACAGCATTCAGGACATTATGGAAATTATGCACCCAACCCTGGATTTCTTCTTGCGCAGCTATTGGCAAGTATGAAAGATGAAAATGGAAGAGTTACAATTCCTGGATTTTACGATGGAATTAATCTAAGTTCTGAGGAAAAGGCCATACTTGAGGCTGTCCCTGATGATGAGGCAGCTATCAAGAAACGTCTGGGACTAGGAAGAACTGACCAAGTAGGCCAAAGTTATCAAGAAAGCATCCAATATCCATCTTTAAATATCAGAGGGATGCAATCTGCTTGGGTAGGCCCTGAAGCCAGAACTATAGTACCTGCCACAGCGATGGCTGAATTAGATATGCGTTTGGTTCCAGAATCCGATCCCGAAAGGCTTTTTGCCTTAATTCAAGATCACATCAAAAAACAGGGATTTCATATCATCAGCGATGAACCTACAGATGAGGAAAGGATGATGTATCCCAAATTGCTGAGAATGAATTATACCATTTCATACCAAGCATTTAGAACCCCTATGAATTCAGAGGCTGGAGCGTGGTTAAGAAAAGCCATGGTGAGAGCTTTCGGGGAGGAGCCAATTCAAATCAGAATTTCTGGTGGCAGTATTCCAATTTCACCTTTCGTAGATGCATTGGGAATACCGGCTGTGACCATCCCCACGGTAAATGCAGATAATAACCAGCACAGCCCAAATGAAAATATCAGGCTGGGTAATTATAGAGAAGGAATCACAACAATTCTTAGCGTTCTTACCCAGCCTTTGCAATAAGGTTGGTTAGGAATTGCTCTTTCCTTTAATGCTGTATAGATATGGAGCTTTGTGAGAGCCTCCTGAGAAGAGCTTTTCGTGCCTTTCCAAAATATCTAAGCTTAGCATTTTTCGTTGAAAATTAGCTCTATTCAATTTTTCTCCCAAAATAGCCTCATAAACATTCTGAAGCTCTTTCATGGTAAAGCGTGTAGGAAGTAGGTTTACTGATAACAACTTTTGATCAAGATGTGCCCTTAGATGTTCTAAGGCTTTTTGAACAATAAAGCTATGGTCAAAAATTAAATCTGGAATTTCATCTATTCCATACCATCCAATAGAATCTGATAAGGCATCAGGCTTAGGCTCTACTTTTTCGTAGTCTATCAAAGCATAATAAGAGACTGAAATAAAGCGATCCAACAACCAATGATTATCTGGAATATCTCCATTCTGAGCCTCTAGAATCTTTTTCATCACTTCTGGTTGTACCCGCTCCAAAGAGCCAAAAGTGTGAAACTGCTCCAAATAAATTTCATCAAGTCCTGTTCTCTCCTTCAGTCCTCGCTTAACCGCTTCATCCAAAGGTTCATCTATTTTCACAAAACCACCGGGCAAAGCAAACCAGCCTGTGTTGTGATATTCCATGATGAGAATTTTAAGTTTCTCCCCTGAAAAACCAAATACCACAGAGTCGTAGGCAATATGGGGCAGATACTGATTTAGGTGCGGACTAGCCATGCTTTACAAAATTTATTCAAATAAATAGGAAATAAGCCAAATAGCAAGTACTATTGTTTCATAATGAAACAATAATCAATGCTATGAAAACTCAATTAGCCTTCTTTTTGATTATGGTATCCATCCAAGTCCATTCATTCAGTGCCAAAGCACAAACCTCCAATTCATTTGATGTTCAAACGAAAATTGAAACAGGAGTGATTGAAGGAATGTATGATACCAAGACAGGAATACAAAAGTACTTAGGTATTCCATTTGCGCAAGCCCCTATCGGAGACCTCAGATGGAAAGCTCCTCAGCCTGCCAAAGCGTGGGCTGGAATTAGGGAAACTAAAAAATTTGGTCCAAGAGCTGTTCAAGCGCCGATTTTTGGAGATATGAATTTTCGCTCTGATGGAATCAGCGAAGATTGTTTGTATCTAAATGTTTGGACCCCAGCGAAAAGGGATAGTAAAAATCTTCCTGTTTTGGTGTATTTCTACGGAGGAGGATTTTCTGCCGGAGACGGATCTGAGCCAAGATATGATGGAGAGAGCATGGCTCAAAAAGGAATTGTCGTTGTGACAGTCAACTACAGGTTGGGAATATTTGGGTTCTTTGCTCACCCTGAATTGAGTGCAGAGACATCCTACAAAGGTTCTGGCAATTATGGATTAATGGATCAAAATATGGCCTTACGATGGGTTCAAAATAATATTGCTTCATTCGGTGGAGATCCCAAAAAAGTGACAATTGCAGGAGAATCGGCTGGTTCAATCTCAGTAAGCTATCAGATGGCCTCTCCCCTATCTAAAAACCTGATTGCAGGTGCAATTGGTGAAAGTGGCGCAGGAATTCATCCTACTCTGGCTCCAATGCCATTAACGCAAGCAGAAGCTAATGGAAAAGAATTTGCCGATAAGGCGGGAGTAAGCTCACTGAAAGAGCTCAGATCCCTTTCCACCCGCGAATTGTATGAGATGTTTTTGGAATCCAAAAGATTTGGATTTCCTGTAACAATCGATGGTTACTTCCTTCCAAAAACATTACCTGAAATTTTCGAAGCTGGTGAACAGGCGCAAGTTCCTTTATTGGCAGGATGGAATTCTGCTGAAATTCCAGGAATGGCCTTTATGCAGGGCAAGCCTTTTACCGAAGAAGCTTTTATTGAAAAGGTGAAGGAAACCTATCCTCAAGAATGGGAAGAGGTATTGAAACTTCATCCCCATAATACTCCTGCAGAAGTCGAATGGGCAGCAACCAACCTTGCTGCAGATAGGTTTATTTCTTACAGTACATGGAAATGGCTGGATTTACATGCTAAAAATTCAAATCAGCCAGTTTATCGATATTTATACAGCAAGCTAAGACCTCCTCTAAAAGATCAAAACTTAATGCCTGGATTGGCGGGAGGAACTATAGAAAGAAATGGCCAGGAAGCCCCAAAGGCTCTTGGAGCACCACATGCTTGCGAAATAGAATATGCAATGGGTAATCTTCCCCTGGTCAAAGAATATGCTTGGACTGCCGAGGATTATAAAGTATCCAATCAAATGCAAAGCTATTTCGCGAACTTTATCAAAACTGGAAATCCGAATGGCGAAGGCTTAGCTCAATGGTCTTCAATGGGAGGCAATATTCCTAATCCACCTTATCTTATTATTGACGTGACTTCTAAAGAAGAGAGATCGAATGTAGAAGCACGCTATCAATTTCATGATCGATATTACAGCAAGAAGGATTAAGATTGAAAATGGGAAGTCAAATGGCTTCCCTTTTTTTATACAGTCTTGTTTCCTGCAATGACCATCTTTAAGGTTCCGTAATCGTATTTCCCTGAGAAATGCTCCCTTAACTCTTTCATGCTTTTGAATTTTTCCATGCTGGCAAGGATCTCTATGATAGTTTCACCGGGCAGGCAATCTTCCAATTCAATTCTTCCTAAAACAATCCCATCAGCCAAGTGACTCTTAATAGTAGACTCTGCTAACCCTCTCTCCAATGCGATTGCTGCTATTCCCTTTCCTGATTCAAAAAGCTGAAAAGTAAGTTCCTGAGAATCTCCTTTTTGTCTTTTCGGCTGTGCAGTTCCCTTTTTTACCTTTCCGGTTTTTGACTTGATGTCTTTCAATTTATCAGAGGCCAAGTCCTTTGCTTTCTCATAAAACTGTCTTCTCAAGCCTTTGAACTTATCTTCGATATCATCCATCCTGCCAGGAATATCATTTTCTAAAACAGCCTGAACTATCCTATTTATCTTATTGATTTCCAGATATTTTCGAATAAACATCTCCTCTATAGCTTCCACTTCTTCCTGATATGCCATTGTTTTAGAAAAATTCGAAACCAACACCAGCTGAAGTGCAAGCTTTTCTAGAATATCCAAAAAGAGACCTTTGTAATAAGCAACTCCTTTTTCTAACCTTTCCCTTAATTTCTCTTGGTCTTTTTCAAACAACAAATAGACGAGCTGTCTAGAGAACTTCTCGGTATTTTCCAATTCCAATTGAATCAATTGCCGAATAGAAGGCAGACATTGTTGCATTTGCTCTAATGCGAACTCCATCTTTCCTTCCTGACCGGATAGATGATCATTGATCTCCTTATAAATAGGCCTTAGCTGAAAGGTGTTTTCCAAAAGTTGCTGGAGGTAATTTCGCTGATGAACTTCCAAGGCTTCATCCAGTTTTTGATGGGTTTTGGCTCCTTGGGAGAAATTAACCACCTGTTGATCCGAATAAATCAAGCCGCTTTGAATTCTGCTTCTGAGGATCAATCCATCCAAGCTTCTCAAGCGGCTAAGAGCCACATATACCTGACCTGGAGCAAAGGCGTTTCCAACATCAATGATTGCCTTGTCGAACGTAAGGCCTTGACTTTTATGCACTGTTACTGCCCAAGCCAGTTTGATTGGAAATTGGGAGAATGTCCCAACAACCTCCTCTTCCAGCTCTTTAGTTTGAGGATTCACAAGATATTTCTTGTTCTCCCAAACCTCCTTTCTCAGTGTATATTCCTCGGTTTCATCGGCCATAATCACAGTAATGGAATTATGACTCAGCTCTGTAACGGTTGCCAACTTTCCATTGAAATAGGAGGAAAAGCCTGAGCTGTCATTTTTGACAAACATAATTTGAGCTCCTTCTCGCAATTCGAGTTTTTCTGGCAAAGGAAACAAGGATTCCGGGAAATCATCTTCTATATCAGCTCGGTAAAAATAAGAAGGCCCAGAAAGTGAATTGAGCTCATTCTGATTAATCTGATCTGCCTTGTAATTATGGGTAGTGATGGTAATACAATCCTTTTCTTCTTTTATTTCCTCCTGAGTTCGAAAATACTTATTCAATAATCTGACATCTTCTGCGTCTAGCTGATTATCTCTGAGATGATTCAATAAGTTGATAAAAACCTCATCTCTCTGGCGAAAAATCTTATCCAGTTCCAGATAAACCAAGCCAGATTGATTAAGAGCTTTGGCCTCAAAAAAATGCATGCTGGAATAAAATCTTCCCAAAATTGCCATCTCATGATCCTTTACTATGGGAGGTAATTGATATAAATCCCCTATCAACAAGACCTGGACTCCTCCAAAGGGCTGATTAAAATTTCCCTTGACACTTTTCATCCGATAATCGATAGCATCCAGAATGTCTGCTCGTAGCATACTGACTTCATCGATTACCAGTAGATCAATAGACCTCAAAACAGATTTTCTGATCTTATTCAATGGGTGTCTTCTCCCCAAGGTATGTTGAGTATAGAATCCATATTGATCCGTGTAATTCCCTTCAGGTTCTTTGACTGGTAAGAAACTTCCTAGAGGAAGTAAAAACTGGGAATGTATGGTCACCCCTTTAGCATGCAAGGCCGCAATCCCTGTGGGTGCTACGACTACATAATTTTTATGGGTTTTTCCGGCAAGTTCTCTGAGGAAAGTTGTCTTTCCCGTTCCTGCCTTTCCTGTTAAAAAAATGGGGGCTGCTGTACTGTTAACAAACTTCGCTGCCAGTTCCAGCTTTTCATTGGACTCTTGATTCATGCCTAAATTTATAAAAGTCCTAGTATTCCTCTCTGACAAAATGTGACGGAAAGCAAAAAGCTTTATTTTTTCTGATTTTTTTCTGGCTTCCGGTCAGAATCTTTCCTCCCTGTCAGCAATTTGGTGAGCCCACCGGGGGTAATTTCCTGTAGACCACCTTTGGTGCTTTCCCAAATAAAATTGAAAGGGCTGCGGTATACATTCCTTTTGGTTTGATAATTAGCGATTCGATAATTCTTTTTTTCGGGTAGGTTCTCAGACCTAATCGCAATGTTTCCTATGACACTGAGCAAAGAGTTTTTTTGTTTGGAAGTGCCGTCTTTCAGCACTTCTAGCTTGAGACCTTCATAATCAAAGACCATCTGGTTGTTGGATGCTACTTCCCAAGAATCCATCTGTAAGCTCAATTTGCGGAGTTTTCCTGATTCCACCCTCAATGCTGCCATTGGCTCAATGATGGGATTTAAAATAGTTAAGTCCATGGCTCCTAAGTTGAGGTTCATCTTGAAAAGCTCCTGATTGTATGGAACCGTGAAATTTGCCTGTATGGGAGTTTGCCCCAAAAATTCTGTCTTTACCTCCATAGTCATTTCCTTGGACCTTCGAAGTGAATCTATGCTAATTACCCCATATATGTCTGCATGGAATTTTTCGAATGAAATCTTTGGTCCTTTTATATGGCCTTCGGGGATTTCAATATAGGTCAGGTGGCTGTTTCGAATTTGAAGAGTGTCAATTTGAAGAGGAATGGGAATTCCCGAAAGCATCCCTGCAAACATCGGCTTTTTGATCTCTTTCTCTCTAGGTTTATTCTTATTCCTAACATCTGTGAAAATCAAGGAGTCCAAAATCATTTTATCTGCAATGATAGACCAGTTCCCATACAAATCACTCTCTGCATCTAAACCCACAAAATTCAACTCCTTCAGTTCAAATTCTATCAAGTCTTTTTGATATGTTTTTTCAAAAGAAATTTTTTCTATCTCCTGATCATAACGCATTGCAACATTTTGAAAGGATAAGCTTTCATTCAAAAAATCAAAATCAATGGCTCCAATCTTTATTGACTGCTTGGAGTTCATTTGTAAAAATAAATTCTTCAGCCCTGTTTGAATCTGATTCAACTCAAATGGAACCACATGAGTCACAATCCTTTTATCTGTTTTCAAACCTTTAGCATGAATAAATAAATCTGTAAAAAACCCAAAAGATCTCAGGCTGTCTTCCTGAATCAATAATTCTGCTTTGCCTCCCTCTAAGACGAAATCCCTTACAATTCCTCTGGATATCAAATCCCCAAAAAGATCCTGAAAGGCTTTTGAATTATCTTGTAAATTGGAAAGTGAGTCAATTTTAATCAGCCTAAAAGAGGGATTGATCAGCTTGATCTCTCCTATGTCCACTGCATTATTGAAGATCAAATCCCAAATACTGAGTGAGGAGAATATAATTTGTTCTACAGAACCAGTGATTTCTACTGGCAACCCCTCTTCTAAAGGATCCAACAAAATATGCCTTAACTCTACTCTGCCTCTCAGAATATTGACATCGATATTTTCAAAAAGCAAGTCATATTGCCTTTCCGGATTCTCATTAATAAGTTTATCGATTTTCTTGGCCAACCAAAAATCAAGGCCCAAAAAGGCCAAACCAATACCAATAATGAAAATGATGAAGAAGAGTACAGCTTTTTTCATTTACTAAAAATTAAGAGAAATATAAGGAGTTATTCGATTATGTACTACTTAGCTTATATTAAAGACTTATCTTGATTTCATCCGCGATTCAAAGCACTATTAGTCAATCAATGAAACTACCTCATATTCTTCTATTTATTCTTTTTTACAGTTTTATGAAACTTCATGGATATCCACAGGAAATAAAAGTAATGACCTATAATATCTATCACGGAGAAAATCCTTACCAAATGGGAAAGCCTAATTTAGATAGTTTGGTCAAGCTGATTCATGAATTAAATCCTGATGTAGTAGCACTTCAGGAAATAGATAGCATGACGAATAGACTAAATCCTATCTATGGGCAAAAAATCAATTTGGTCAAAGAACTGGCTAAGCAAACGGGCATGCAAGGCTATTTTGCAAAGGCGATGGATTATTCAGATGGAGGATATGGTGAAGGTATTTTAGCAAAAAGAGGTGCAGATTTCGAAACCCAATTACTTCCAACTCCCAAGGGTGGCGAACCCAGATCTGTAGCATGGGCAAGATTAAACATTGATCAGAATACCTGGCTAGTCGGGGGAACTCACCTTTGTCATGAATATCCTGAAAATCGATTGGCACAGGTAGCTTCTATTTTGAACTTTGTTCAAGGTCGACAGGATGCAATCTTATGGATGGGGGATTTAAATTTTAAGCCTGATTCAGAAGAATATCGCAGCATTCCAGAAAATTGGCATGATGCAGGTCAAATGGCAAAAAACACTCAAGCAACTTATGCTTCCGAGTCCTATACAGGGAGAATAGATTACATTTGGTATAATCCTGAAAAACTGGAACTGATCTCATATGAGGTTTTAAACAAGCCCTATTCAGATCACTATCCAGTAATCGCCACCTTTAGATTTAAATAAAATGAGAATCAAATACCTACTGATTGCTTTTTCAATCATTTTGTTCTCTTGCCAGAGCAGTGAAAAAAATGAAGAAGCTATAATCTGGACTTCCCTTTTCAATGGAGAGAATTTAGAGGATTGGCATGTAAAAATCAGGGGGTACGAATTGGATGATAATTTCGGAGAGACCTTTCGGGTAAATGATGGACTGCTTCAAGTTCGATATGACGCATATGATGCCTTTCAAAGAAGATATGGGCATATTTTTTTCAAAAAACCTTTCTCATATTACCTACTTAAGGTAGAATATAAGTTTGTTGGAGATCAAGCTCCGGAAGGTGAAAATTGGGCTTACAGAAACAGTGGAGCCATGCTACATTCCCAAGATCCGAGTACTATTTTAACAGATCAGGATTTTCCAATATCCATCGAAGCGCAATTTTTGGGTGGGAATGGCAGTGATGAAAGAAGCACTTGTAATCTATGTACTCCGGGAACCCATGTGGTTATGGCAGATACTTTATTCACACCTCACTGTATCAATTCCACTTCCAAAACATATCATGGAGATCAATGGGTTCAAGCATTTTTGATCGTTTTGGGGGATGAAGAAATTCATCATTTGGTCGAAAAAGACACCGTTATTTCCTATTACAAACCTCAGATTGGAGGAGGGAACGTAAGTCCCGTAGATAGTTTGATTAAAATCGATGGAACCCCTCTAAAAGCTGGCTATATCGCTCTTCAAAGCGAAAGTCATCCCATTGATTTTCGAAAAATTGAGCTAATTGACCTGGCTGTTTATCAAAATGATCGCACTAAAATGAAGGAGTTGATAACTAAGGCCTTACGCTAAAATCACTCAAATCAATTCAGAATTGATAGTTATTGTAATTTTTTGAGAATTTATTCTTTTATGAACTAGATTTTCTGCAAAGAAAATCAAACTATTTTTATTTAATCTTTCGCTAAGAAGCTAAAAAAAAGTAGATTATAATGATTAATTTACTTTTACCTAGCCTGATTATTTAATGATTTTGAAAAAGATATGGAATGCTATTTTGAATTTTTTTAAGAAAAATTCTGAAATAAAGGCGATTCAAGGTGAACCCTTATTGAAAGCTTCAAGGAAGGAAATCACTGGTGAATTAAAGATAATTGAAGGGAAACTTCCAGAGGATATTTTTGGGGTTTTTCATGTTTCACTTCCTGTAGGAACAGTTAACTCCGAAGGCCTTCCTTTCCCGGAAAAAACAGAAGAAGGAAAGAATAATCCCGAATTTGGTTCACCTATAATGAATGGAGACGGTATGGTTATTCAGGTCAATCTGAACCAATCAAGCCCAGAGGTTAAGACCAAATTGATGAAAACACCTTGTTTTTATGCAGATGAAGCAACAAAACAAGGGACTAAACATCATGGATTGATGGGTTTCCATAATATGGGAATCACTAGAATGAGTATGGTTTTCGGTTCTAGAAACGAACTGAACACAGCTACTCAGCCTGTTAAATTCAATGGGCAGAAACAGGGAAGTTTGATGGCCACCTATGATGTTGGAAGGCCCTATTTACTGGATCCCAAAAGTCTGGAAATTATTACCCCAATGGGCAAAAGCACTGAATGGATGACCGCGGAGCCCCCCATGGTTCCTTGGCCTTTTGGAATTGCCCAAACCTCAGCGCACCCCGTATTTGATCCGCTAACCAAGGAGGTTTACACCGTCAATTACTCCAGAGATAAAGGTTCCTTTACTCACATGGAGCAAACTATTCATCATTTGAGGCATAATAAAGAGTCTTTTAAGGATAAGTTAGAAGCTCTGGCGCATAAACTAGTTGATCATCCCGACCATGATCATGTGAATGAAGAAGTGAAAGGTTTTTTCACAAACCTAAATCATCACGTCGATGGAAAACCTCATGACAATGATGAGCCAAAAGGAGATGTATTCATGTTTTTACTTGCATGGGATGGCAATGGTCCTATGAAGCGCTGGGAGCTTGAAGACCAGACGGGGGATAAACTGGCCATTTATGAATGCATGCATCAATTGGGAATCACCGAGGACTTTATCATTCTAACAGATTGCTCTTTTAAGTTTGCGATGGACCTACTTTTTGATAATCCATTCCCGGAAAGTAAGGTGATAGAAAGGTTGATCAGACGTTTAAGCACTGTAAAGATGGAAGCCTTTACCACTGTCTACCTTGTCAAAAGGAAAGATATGGATCCTTCCAAAGAAAAACTGACTGCCTATAGACTGAAAGAGCCGATTCCTTTGGAAACTATCCATTACAGCTGCGATTATGCAAATCCAGATGGAGTTATCACTCTTTACGGAGTTCATAATGCTGCAACTTGTATCGCTGAATGGGTTAGAACTTTCGACAAAAGAGCTTTGGACAACAAGCCTGTAGATCCTAATTACTACTCACTTTTCGCAGTAGGCAGTATGGATATCAGTAGACTGGGAAAGTGGAGAATTGATAGCAATTCACTGGAGGTATTAGAGGAAAAAAGCAAGGTATTAGAAGAACCTGGAAAGTGGAAAGAAGATGTGATAGGCCCAAATACCTGGACTATCGTGCTTTATACCTATAGAGATATTCTTTCTGCAGACAAGGTAGTACCGACCATTAAACAATTTTGGTATGTCAGCGATGGTACTGACTCAAACTTGCTCACCAAATTTGTTTATAATCTTTACAAGGATTATCCGCATCGGGATCTTTCTCTGGATGACATCAAAGAGGCAACTAAGAGAGAATTGCCATTCAGTATTACTCGGGTAAATCTCGAAACCATGGAGACTGAAGATTATTATCAATGTGCCAAAAAAACTTATATAAGAGGGGTTCATTTTATTCCCCGCAAAACTCCTGACCCAAGTATTCCAGAAGAATTAGATGGCTATTTATTTTGCCCGGTTCAGGTAGGAACTGAAATTCCCGAAGGGGGCTGGACTTATAGCAGTGAATTTTGGGTTTTTGATGCCACTTCGATCTCAAAGGGTCCGATTTGCAAAATGAAAAATGAAGAAGTGAAATTTGGTTTTACCCTTCATACTTCTTGGATGCCTGAGGCAGATACCACAGAACAAAGCTATAAAATCCCGGTTAGGGAGGATTATGAAGAAGTAATCGAAGGCATAAAAATCAAAGCCGATACTAAATTTCTGGAAGACTTTTTCGAAAAAAACATCTATCCACATTTTGAATAAAAAGTGAAAGAAATCCCTCAAATACAGAAGTTAAAACTGCACTATGAAAGCCATAGGAGTAAACTTTTTACAGGTCAAAGTGAATCTGGTGACACTATCTTGCTAAAAGAAGATCTAACCGGCGATTTGGGCAGACTTCATAATGAGGCGATGATTTCCGGTAGATCCAGTCATAATGAAGTCAATTCTCAGGTAATTCTTTATAATGGCCGAGTGGTGATGGTTAGAGAATTCATCCCAGGAAGTACCTTAAAAGAAGCACTCGAAAAAGGATCACTTGACACAAAAAGCTTTCTAGAATTGGCAATCAAACTATGTCATGAAGTTCAGGATTTACATTCCAAAGGAGCACTTCACAATGATCTTAATCCAAAAAATATCATTGTAACTGAAGACCTTTCTGCCTGTCAGTTAATTGATTATGAATTTGGGTCCTCTATTGAAAATATAGAATTACAATACGAGCCATTATCTACAATTTCCGGTACGATAGAGTACATATCTCCAGAGCAAACAGGGAGAATGAATAGGAAATTGGACCAAAGGAGTGATTACTATGCTTTGGGTGCCACTTTTTATGAAATGCTTACCTCCCAGCCTCCTTTCGTGGGCTCGGACCTTTTGGCTATGATTCATTGTCACCTTGCAATCAATCCTGTACCGCCAAGTCAAATAAATAAGGGTATACCAGAGGCTTTGGACAAAATAGTACTCAAACTTTTGGAAAAAAATGCAGAAGAAAGGTATCAGTCCATTCCTGGTTTATTGGCAGATTTAAATTTCGCATTAGAAAATTGGAAGGCTTCAGGAAAAATACCTGAATTCGAGCCGGGTCTCACTGATATTGCCTCTAAACTTCATATTTCTCAGAAGCTATACGGGAGAGAAAAAGAAATCAAGGAGCTTTCCAAGCATTTTAAACTTGCTTGTGAGGGAAAGAAAGTCTTAATGACAATTGGTGGCTTTAGCGGAGTAGGAAAAAGCGTTCTTTCACAGGAATTATACAAAGAGAGTTCGGTAAAAAACGGACTATTCTTATCCGGAGCATTTGATGTTTTGGACAGGCAAACCCCCTATTTAGCCTTTGTTAAAGCCTTTAGGCAATTTGCTGAGTGGCTTTTGGTCGAAACAACAGAGGTGCAAGCTCATTGGGCAAAAAAGCTCAATAAAGATTTGAAGGGTTTGGGACAAATCATTTTGGAAATGGCTCCCAATCTGAAGCATATTCTTCCCCCTCAACCTCAATTGGTAAACCTGACTGGTTATGAAAACCAACAAAGGATACAATTCACGATTAATGCTTTTTTGCAAAGTTTAGCATCAGAAGATACTCCCCTGGTATTATTCTTAGATGATTACCAATGGGCCAATGATGCTTCCATAGAATTATTGAAAAGTTTATTCAATAACTATAGTCTTTCCCATGTGATGATTTTAGTGGCATATCGGGACAATGAAACCAATGAGTTCCATCCATTCACCCAAGCCATCAAATCCATCAAGTCCAATAATCTGGATGAGGACTATCTAATTATCAAAGAGCTGCATTTGGCTCCATTGAGCTTGAATCATGTGGGAGCGCTCATATCCGACACGCTAAAATTGGAGTCATTGGAAGTAGCCAGTCTTGCGGAACTGATCTATTCAAAAACCAAGGGAAATCCCTTTTCATTGAATAAATTTTTAGAATCGCTATATATCAAAAAGCTATTAGAATTTGATTACGACAGTAATAAATGGACTTGGGATATAAGAACAATCAATGCTCAGAACCTTAGTGAAGATATTGTCGATTTATTGCTTTTAAGAATTCGGGAATTACCAGAGGAAGCACTTCAAGTTATAAAAGTTGCCTCTGTTTTTGGGATGGAGTTTTCTCTTTTTCAGTTATCTCTGATCACCGGGCAGCATATGACCCAGATTCACCAATATTTATGGCCATTAATTCAGGAAGGCTCATTGATTCCTGTAGGGAATGATTATAAGTATATTCCAGAATACTATGGAGAAACCAATAAAGACATACGTTTTCGCTTTGCACATGCAAGAATTCAGCAAGCTGTCTATGCATTATTAGAGGAAACTGAAGAAAGTAAATTTCATTTTGAAGTTGGTCAGATTTATTTAAATAAACTTTCTCAATCAGAAATTGCCCAGAAACCTATTGAGATAGGGCTTCATTTTGCCATTGGGTACAAGGAGGTATTGAAAGCCAAAAACAAGGAACAAATCGGCTGGCTCTTATTGGATTCGGGAAGAAAATCTGCTCAATCAGCCTCATTTGAAGGAGCTTTAAGCTTTACCGAGAAAGGCATTGAGTTATTGGATGATAAGCTGGGTAACGAGGAGAAATTTGAACTCTACTTAGGCGCACTGGAGTACTCATATCTTCTAAGAGACCCGGTGAAGCAGGCAAAATTTGAAAAATTAGCATTTAACATTGCGGACGACCAAGTCAAGCGAGTATTGGTCAATGAAGTGATCGTAAGATGCTTGGGTTTCGCGAATTTACCCAAAAAAGCTGTTGAAGTTGCCCAAGTTGCACTGAAAGAAGTTGGAATTCACATTCCGGATAAAGCATCTAAAATCCAGGTTATTTTCCATGCCATCAAAATCCAATTATTACTCCCAAGGAAGAAACTGAGTAAAATCAAAGACATTCCAGAGGCTAAAGATCCTTTGGCGCTTGCTACTTTCAAGCTCTTATTGGCATCCTTGTCTTCCTACTTTTTTGTTAACATTTCAACTTATCCGCTTTTAATATTCCAAATGATTCAACTCACTTTGAAAAAAGGAATGGGGCCTGAATCGGTAATTGGAATAGCTTCCTATGGATTGATCTTGACAACTGCCCTTAAAAAGCCATCAGACGGATATGAGGTGGTAAAAAACTCCATGGAGCTCCTAACCCGTCCGGAAAGAATGAAGTACGCGGCAACCATCAATATGATGTATGTCTCATTTACCTCCCATATCAAAAAGAATATCGTAGACAGCGTTCCTTTAACCTATGAGGGATATTTGAAGGGGTTGGAATACGGAAATATGGAATATGCCTGCTGGAATTTATTTTTCGGAACAGCACTGAAGTTTCATGTCGGTGATGATTACGAAGCCCAGCATAAAGAAGCCATGGAAACAGAAAAGTTTGCCATTCAGTACAACTTTGCTAATCAGGCGGCAATCACTCAAATTATTGAAAAATGTCTGGCAGTTTATTTAGAAGAAAGTAAAAATATCAACGAGGCACTGAAAGAATTGCCTAGAAAACTTGAAGACAACTATAAAATCGCCTTAAAGGAGACCAATCATATTTTTCTGATGTCTTATTATGGTTACATAGGTTCTACCTTGATGTTCTTTGGAAAGTATGGCGAAGCATTTGATTATTTTGACAAATTGCCAAGCCATAGCAAAGACCAACCCACCTCATTTTTTATCCATTATTACAATATAAACAGTGGTCTCAATGCGGTATTTCTGATGTTTCAAATTGGAAGTTCCAGCTTCCGTGATTCAGATTTAAAGGCAATGATTCAGGAAACCATTGATGACTTAAGATCCCTTTCCAAACTTAATCCGGTCTGCTATACTCCCTACCTGAATATTTTTGAGGCAAGTTTAGAATATTATGAAACCAAGCAGCTAGATCATGAAAAGCTAGAGGTTAGTGCAGAAAATTTAAAGGAATTAAAGCATACTCGATATTACATCCTATTTGCTGAGTTAATCAGTCAATTTTTCAAAAAAGAAAAGAATCCTAAGTCTGAATATTGGAGTAATCAGGCAGCTGCAGAGGCGAAAAGAATTGGGTGTGTGTCAAAGTCCATTTTCCTTCTTCATGAAGAGGACGATTCCACTTCCTCTAAAGCCAGTCGCTACGAATTTTCAAGCTCTTCCACAGAAATTGGACAGATTGACACTCAAACCCTAGTGAAGACCATGGAGGCATTGGTGAGTGAAATTAAATTGGAAGCTCTCCTGGAAAAGCTAATTACCTATGCCATGGAAAATACAGGAGCACAAGAAGGACATTTTCTTATCAATCGAGATGGAAAGTGGATTTTGGAGGTGTCAACCATGGCAAACCACCAACTTCACACCCATTTTCCTAAAGAGGATCTGGATGAAACTGAAGCAGTCAGTCCGGCAATAATCAATTATGCTAAAGCGAGCAAAGAACCTCTTTTGATTGAAGATGCATTTACAACCAAACCCTTTGATTCCGATGAAATTGTAAAGTCCAAAAGGCTAAAATCAATTCTGTGTATTCCTTTTATCAATCAGTCCAAGATTTCAGGTATTATTTACCTAACTCACTCTCTGACAAAAAATGCTTTCTCGAAAAATCAAATCTCATTGATGAGATTAATGGCTGCCCAAATCGGGGGAATCATTGAGAATGCTTTGCTCTATGAGAATATGGAAAAGTTGGTTCAGGAGAGAACAAGGGAATTAGAGGAAGAGAAACAAAAAAGTGATGCCCTTTTGCTCAATATTCTTCCAAAGGAAATAGCAACAGAACTGATTAAAACAGGCAAAGCCTCTGCAAGACTTTATGAAAAAGTCTCAGTCATGTTTGTGGATATCAAAGACTTCACAAGAATAGCTCAAAGGTTGAGTCCGGATGAATTGGTTCAAAATCTCCAAGTATTCTTCACTCGTTTTGATGAGATTATGGATGAATACGGATTGGAAAAAATCAAAACCATAGGAGATGCCTACATGGCAGCAGGAGGTATTCCTATCCCAAGCGAGGACCATGCGCTGCGCATATTAGAAGCTGCAAGGGATATTTTAAAATTCACTGATCAATACAATGAAAAAAGTAGATTGCATAACAAACCTGTATTTCAGATCCGCATAGGTATTCACCTAGGCCCTGTCGTAGCAGGTGTAGTTGGGCATAAAAAGTTTGCCTATGACATTTGGGGCGATACTGTCAATATCGCCTCGAGAATGGAGAGTAACTCTGAAACTGGCAAAATCAATGTCTCCGAGGACTTTTTCAATGAGATCAAAAGTACCTATGCATGTGAATTTAGAGGTGAAATAGATGTAAAAAATAAGGGGATGATGAACATGTATTTTGTCAACCATCCCCGTACTCAAGGTCATGTGGAAACTTAAACCCGCACTTGGGTATTTCCCCCTCCTTCTAAAGTTATTTTAACTGGCTCATTGGTTTTCCAACTTCCACCCGTAAAATCCGGAACATCAATGGAATTGGATCTATTGGCCACAGACCACTCACTTAATGGACTGATACAGCTCCAAAGTGCCGCGTCGTATACATCTTGATCCAATGGCAAACCATTTCTCAAACAATCAATTAGTCTCCAATCCATCATAAAGTCCATACCTCCGTGGCCACCTACTTTTTTCGCTAACTCACCCACTTTCTGAACAATCTCAGGAGTGTATTTTTTCTCCAATTCTTTCATCTCTTCCTCCTTCATCCAAGCATGACCTTTGGAAACTCTAGGTTGCGGGTACTTTTGTGCATATCCCTCTGTTCCGCTTACCACATGTAATCTGCTGTAAGGTCTTGGTGAGGTTACATCGTGCTGAATCATGATTGATTTACCTTGCTTCGTCTTTACCATGGTTGTGTTCATATTCCCTCGGTAATTTTTAGATGCAAATTCAGCCCAGAAAAGATCCTCTTGAGCTAACTCTTCAGCTTTCTTTTTCATCTGGAAATCATTAGAACTCAATGAAGTTAAATAATCCATTTGATCTCCACGATTGATATTAAGAATCTGGCAAACTGGACCTAGACCATGGGTAGGATAAAGATTTCCATCTCTGTAATTTTCCCGCAGTCTCCACATATTCTGGTAGCCTTTGTCTTTATCAAAGTTCAACCAAAGCAAATCATGAATATAGGCACCTTCAACATGGACCACCTCTCCGAAAAATCCTTCCCGAGCCATTTTTAAAGTCATCAGTTCAAAAAAATCATAACAGCAGTTTTCTAATTGCATGCAATGCTTCTTTGTTCTCTCAGAAGTTTCTACCAATTGCCAACATTCATCCAAAGTTCTGGCAGCTGGAACTTCAACTGCCGCATGTTTTCCAGCTTCCATGGCATAAACTGCCATAGGTGTATGCCACTCCCATGGTGTAGCAATGTAAATCAAATCTAAATCTTCTCGATCGCACATCTCCTTCCAGGAATATACATTTCCAGAGTAGGAAATAGGCTGATGCGGTGTTCCCTTCAGCATTTCCTTCGCTTTTTCAACACGATCAGGTAAAAGATCGCAAAGGGCTTTTATCTCAACTCCCTGAATTTTACTAAGCCTATCCACAGCTCCCGGGCCACGCATGCCTAAGCCCACGATACCCACCCTCACTGTGTCAATTTTGGGAGCAGCGTAACCAGACATATTGAAAGCCTGATTTCTTTGCTTTCCATATTGAGCTTCAAAGGGTAAAATTTTAGACTCCTGTGCCAGAGCTGACCCTGCACCAACCAAGCCTAATCCAAAAAGACCTGTAGATTTCAAAAACTCTCTTCTGGGATTATTCTTCATTTTTTGATTTTATTGATTTTGAAACTACTATTTACTAAAATTTTCAAAAAAGTTCATCTAAAAATTCCCAAAAGAAAAAAGCTAGAAGCATGACTTCTAGCTTTTCGCCAAACTATTACGCATTATCATTTACTTTCTGCTCTTGGGCAGGTATTGATTCCCACCAATGTATATAGTGGGCAAAAACCAATTAGGGTCGTTAAAGTGAAAATAGCAGCAATCACAATTGCCACAATTCCAATGATTCCGGATATTAAATTTGAGAAATAGAGAGCGACAAGAATGGCGGCGATCGTCAATCGAATTGCTCTATCTGTGGTACCCATGTTCTTTTTCATGACTCTTGAAGTTTGGTTAGAAATGGACTGCTTATTAAGCTTATTAAAGCTAGCCTATCCCTTACATGAAAAAAATGACAAAAGTCACAGTAGGAAATGAATTCAGTCAACAAGAAAATATTGTTGCATTACCTTCTCGGCTTGAAGTCCTTGAGGAGTAAAGTCAGGATCCCTCCTTTTTCCTTCAGGGTACCATTTCCAAAAATATACTCCTGCTAACCAGTCTTTTTGATAGGCAGTTTCAAAAAACGACTGATAGCACATAGCCTGAATTTCTTCTGACAAGGCTATCTCTTTTCGTTCATTCGGCCAAACCCAAGGCTCTTTTGCTGCATCTACTGTATTACAATATCCTATCTCCGTGAATAAAACAGGTTTTCCAGTTTTTCTTACCAGCTTTTCAATTTCTTGAATGTGATTTTCCCAAGATCTTTTCAAATCTTTAAGATTGGGAGTCTTTTTATCAGATAAAGGAAAGTAAGCTTGGATTCCAATAAAATCCAATTCATCCCAAAAATTCACTTTCTGATATTCCGTGAAATTGGCAGCATAAGTCAATTGACCGGAATAGACTTTTTTTACTGCTTGAATAATTTTTCTCCATTCTGCTTCCCTTTGGGAGGTTTTTTCCAATTCAGTTCCTATACAAAGCATTGGAATTCCCTCTTTTTCAGCTAGGCGGGCATAGTCGATTATGAAATTTTCATAATTTTCAAACCATATTTTCCAATCAGCTTCATTCGTCATTTCGATCTCACCAGGCCAACTTCCACGAGCCCATAGATGCGGCTTGAGCATATTGTGGATATTGAACTTCTGCGAAGAGTCCAACGTAGCTGAGATTCCTCTACCAGATTCTCCCCACCATTGCCTATCATTTTCAACCAGCCACCTAATTTCGGGATTATTGATTTCTGACTGCCAACCAAATGGAGTTTGAGAAATTGCATTGATACCATTGGCAGTCAATTCCTGAAATTCTCCCCCTTGTAGTGGATTTCTACTACCTACCCAGCAGACGCCATTGTACTTTTCTTTCCATACGGGAAGGTTAGAATCGAAAGAAAAAAACCAGAAAAAGGAAGATATGAAGACTAAAGCAACCGAACTTAAGAGGTATTTCATAGGGAGATTTTTCACTTGCTGAGTACGGTATGGATAACGATATCTTCTTCTAAAGTTCTGTGGACGGGGCATCGATTCGCTATTTCAAGCAATCTTTGCCGTTCCTCTTGATTCAAATCTCCTTCTAATTCTATCACCCGGGTAAATCGAGATACCTTGGCTGATGGTTCATCAGTATTTTCACTATCCTCTTTGTGGACTTTTTGATGATCTAAGTAAACTCTCACCTCATCTAGGTTCCACTTTTTTCGCTCTGCATACATTTTCAAAGTCATAGCAGTGCATGTCCCTAATGAAGCCATTAATAAATCATAGGGGGTAGGTCCTAGATTATTGCCACCCACATCTTTTGGCTCATCTGCGATCAAATGATGAAAAGGTGTTTTAACATCCGTAGTATAGCCTTGATTTTTACTTAGGCGAACCATCACAGGATTACCTTTGGTGTCATTCTCTACTGCTTGCTTGGATTCAATATAGCGATTACTCCAGGAAGCAATCACTTGACCGATGTAAGCAGCATCTTCAGTTTTGGACACCAAATGGTCTGCCCCGTCCAAAGAGACAAATGATTTAGGATGAAAAGCAGCTTCATAAATCATCTGAGCATTTTTGATCTCAACAATCTCATCTTGCGGTGAGTGAAGGATCAGTAATGACTTCTTTAATTTTTTCAGAAAGCTGTTTATAGGTTTCTTTTCGAGGTCTTTGACAAACTCACTGCTAATTTGAAAAGGACGACCTCCTATGAAAACTTTGGCTTTTCCTGACTCTTCTATTTCCTCAATGCTATTTTGAAAAAGATGCTTTACGTGTAATGGATCAGCTGGAGCTCCCAAGGTCACAACAGCACTTACCTCTTCCAAATGAGGAGAAGCATATAATACTGCTGCACCACCCAAGGAATGACCAATTAGCATTTTTGGAGCCTCGTAATTCTCCTTTAAAAAAGCAGCTGCATCCAGTAAATCTGAGATATTAGAACTGAATGTACTATCTTTAAAATCTCCCTCACTCCTTCCTAATCCGGTAAAATCAAAGCTAAAAACCGCTACTCCTTCTTGAGAAAGTGATTTGGATATTCTACTGACGGCAGAGAAGTTTTTGGAACAGGTAAAACAGTGGGCAAAAATTGCATAAAATTTCGGCTCTCTATCTAAAGGCATATATAAATGAGCCGAAAGATTGATGCCGTCGCTATTTGAAAAAGTAAGGGATTTAGGATTCATAAAATTTATTTTTTCAATTCCCGAACCTGAATGTTTTCCAGATTGATTTCAGAAAGTAATTCTAATTTACCTTTTTCATAAAGGACTTGCATGCTGTCGACGGGAGTATTTTTATCCTCCGGTTTAAGATTTAAATAATTCTGAAACCTTATTCCACCTTTCTCAATAGCATTGCTCACTTCTCTCATTCGAACTCCACCTCCATCAGTATGATAACTGTATGCCAAATAATCCATCAAGTAATCCTCTTCCCCTATCCAATATAAAAACTGATCATCGAAGTCCTCTCCTCCACCTTCTTTTTGAAAAGTGACTTTGATTAAATGATAAGACTCTCCGTTCAACTCTGTTTTTCCAACATATGTCTTAATTACCGCAGGATCATTTAAGCCGTAGGGTAGAAAAGCAAAATATGCCACAGAATTCACAGATCTTGAAAATGCTCCTATTCTTTCTTCTGTTAAAGTATCGATCTTTACAGAATTGACGGTTCGTGTAAAACCCTCATTATTGAGTACATCTTTCACCATTCCGGTGGAATCCTCAAACTCTCTGATATACTCAAATGAGTTCTCTGATTTATAGATCGTATAATGAATATTTCTAAAGTCAAACTCAATCAAAGAATTGGGATAGTTATTCCCTCCATGTGCCTCAATTGCCAAATCCACAATTTTTTCAGCTTCCGTTTTTGAGTTACATGATATTAATGTAATACTTAAAACAAATATTATTAAATATTTCATTTTCTGTTATTTAACATTTTCAATTTCAAAATCACTATAGCTATACTCAGCCCTTAAAAAGGTGTTATCTCCTGATTCGTTTACTCTAAAGCTTTTTCTTTCTCCGTAGAATATAAACGGATCAGCATAAGAATAATTCAAGTTTTCGATCCGGCTTCTGTGATCGGAAAGCTGAACTTCATTTCCTACCATCATATAGCTATCAGCATCAAAAAAATACCACCAAATATCTTTCCCGGGTCCATAATCAACTTTAACTACTTCTACTGATTGTGAAAAAATTTCTCTTTTACCAACATAGGTAAGTTTAGCCCCCTCATCCTCCAATAATTTCCAAGGCTGGGCTATGACATAAAAAGCAGCATCAAAGTCCTTCTTCTTGGAAGCTAAAAAATCCGGGTTTTGTACAGGGTTTCCGGCAATAGAATAATGCATGGACTCTCCGTCAAAATGAGCTAAATGTTCCACAGAATCTTTCTCCCAGCGGATAGTTCCTTCAAAAGAAGGTTGTAATCTAAAGCTTAATAATTGATCAGTTTCACTCTCAACAGTTCCATCTTCGAGTAATAATCTGGTCCACTTTCTGAACTGGATAGTTTCTACTTTATCCCATGCATTCCATCCCCCATGTGCTTCAATCGACTTTTCAAGAATATCTTTTGCCTGCTTTTCCTCCGAGGGAGTACAAGAGACTAATGCGGACGATACAATTAAAAGGAGAACATATCTTACATTAAGATTCATTTTTTGAAAGTTTATTGAGAGTAGAGAAGATTTGAGGGCGATAATCCCAAACCAAAGCTATCAGCAATAAAGCATATTCTAGCACCAAGTAAAAGCTGCTTTCTTCAAAATTAGGGTTTCCATATGCCTGATAGGAAAAAATCACTGCAAAGCTCCATACCAAAAAGGACTTTTTCCCAGTCATCAAACTCAATCCTAATCCTGGAATTAAGTACCAAGGATGTATAACTGGTTGAAGCAATAAGTAACTCAGATAGATCAATACCCATAAATCTGCCAGCTTAAAAAGTGACTTGGGCGCTTTTTTCCAAGAAATAAACCAGACCCAAATCACAAAGGTCAAGCTTAGAACTTTACCTAAAGTCTCGATTGTATTATAGCCTTTGATCCGAAAGCCCACCTCTCTGAGCAGGTAATAAATTGAAGCATTGAATTCAAACTTTCCCTGATATAATCTGATACTTTGTAAAAAATTAATCCAGGCATCATCCCAAACTAACCCAATAAATGAAATGCAGACAGCCAATAGAGTTCCAATCCAAAAAAAAGGGCTGAATTTAATTTTTCTAAAAAACAACCAAGAAGGTAGGAAGACAAAAGGCAGAAGCTTTACTCCTATGGCTAAGCCCCAAGATGTGCCAGCTAGAAATTTCTTGTTTTTTGAATATGCGATCAATGAACCTAAAAGGAACATCAGAACTATGCCTTCAAAATGAAGGTTGCCTATGACTTCTAGTATCACCAAAGGATTGAGCCAATATAAAACCAGGTTTCTCAATGGCACATCAAACCTCCGGAATAGCTTGAGTAAGCCGAAAAAGACCAAAAGCTCACCAAGCAATAAGAAAGATCTGAGTGAAATTATTCCGAAAAGCGTGTTTTCCCCACTGGCTTCTGCAGCCAATCCAAACAACAATTGATTGGACGGCGGATAAACTGAATAATAATTCGGAGAATTCAAATAAGGATAAAGGCGCTCAAAGAATTCCAACTCATTGGCTGAATCTTCTACCAATTTCTGAGGAGTTTTGTCATAGGGATTCCCCTCTAATCTGACTATTTCACCATCCCAAAGAAATCTAGCATAATCATCTGATAATAAAGGTATTGAGTGAGACAATATTAACCTTAGCAAAAATCCGAAAAGAAATATACCCAACCATATTTCCTGATATTTTTGTAGCTTATATATTCCATACATCCCCAAAAAAGAAAGGGAAAATGCTGCAAAGAGATATGGGAAATTCTCTCGGGAAATAGAGTACCCTAAGGCATAAACACCAATGACTAGAAAAGCGCCAAAAATTAATAATAACGCCTTATGCTTATTACTTTTCAATTCCTAAATCGTTTCTCAGAGGCTCAAATAATTTTTCATTTTTATTCCAATAATCCAGCATATTGAGACTTCTTCGAGTAGCTTTAGTCACTTCTTGATCACCATTGCTTTTGGTTTGGATTTCCTCCCAGGCTAAGATTTCGTATGGAAAAAACTTCTTGTATTGAATTTTTAGGGTTCTTCTGAGTTGCGGATAATCCACGATCAACTCAGAGCTGTTTTCACCTAGGTCATTTTTGCTGATATCAGCTCTGTAGTCTTTTAGTTCTACATGAGAAAACCTTTGAAAAGTCAATCCCGGAATTAATCTGGCATCTCCTTCAGCAATCAAATCAGGATTCAAGCGAATCAAATTAAATAACTCATCCTCTGCCTTGGCATCGATTTTCAGCTCCTGATCTCCTTCCGATTCAAAATATGAAAACAACTGCACTTTGTAGGCACTGTTTTTCCAATTCATCTGAGTAAATGCCTGACCACACCATTCTGTGACCGAGGAGACTATTTTATAGGAATTTAGCTCCTCATAGATCGGTGTAAAAACTGACAGCATGGTATTATAAGGGTAAACTCCTGTGACAAACTCTCTAGTCATGTTGAGCTTCATAACCTTTTTGGCATCCCTTCCTGCTTCAGAGGGATCATCTAGCTTCACCTGTTTCCTTTTGGAAAAATCTTCCGTCACAAAAATTAATACGGCAGTACCATTTCTAGATTCCCCGTACCTAACCTGCTCCAAATCAAAAACATTGATTTCGGCTTGACCCTGATACCAATAGCCTGCAAACTGTTCTTCTTCTACTCCATCCCTACCTTTGGGGCCGCAGGCGTAAATCGAAAATGCCAGCAAAAATATCAGTAATATGTTTCGGGAATTTCTCATAAGTATGAAGATTTAAAAACTTCTCTAAGATTGCCAAAATTACCAATACTTAAAAATCGTATAGATAATCTTATAGCCAGCACCAAAAACTCCTTTAACAGTACCGCTGACTTTGGACACTCCTATTCTTTTTCTATACCTTACCGGAACTTCAGTATACCTCAGACCTGCTTTATGGGCTTTGATCTGCATCTCTATAGTCCATCCATAATCTTGGTCTACCATATTGATGTCCATGAGCTTTTGCCAAACAATAGCTCTAAAAGGGCCTAAATCAGAAAATTTAGCTCCTTGAATGTATTTCATCATGGTTGTGGCAAGCCAATTGCCAAAGACCTGAGGAAAAGTCATGGAACCGGATTCCCGCTCCCCTTGTGCTCTAGATCCAATCACCATATCGGCTTGTTTATTAATTATTGGCTGGATCAAACCTGTCATTTCTTCCGGATAATCTGAATAGTCTCCGTCCAAAAAGACCACAATATCAGGCTGAACTTCCTGAGATCGAATCCAATCCATGGCTGTTAAACAAGCTTTCCCGTAGCCCTTTTGTCCTTCAAAGACGACTACTGCTCCCGCCTGCTCCGCTACATACCCAGTCTGATCTGTTGAGTTATTATTGGCAACAACAATATTTCTAACCCATCTGGGAATATCTTGTATAACCTTGGCAATAGATTTTTCCTCATTAAATGCAGGAATGATGACGTCAATTAGGTGATTTGGAAACATGAATTATCGCCCTAGAGCATAAGATTTAAAGGAACTGATGAAAACTAGGGAATAACCCACCGCTAGCATCAGATGGAAAGGTAGGAAGAGGTAGTTTTGTTGAAATATTCCAAGTACAACCATTCCAATGAAAACGAGAGCCAAGGCACCTTCCAACCAAGTCGTAATCGGCATCCGTAAATTGATGTATTGATTGCTGCGAAGACTGAATTTTCCTCCTTCCAAATTGAATTTTGGTGTCCGGATAAAGGGTGATTTCTTTCCAGTTAAGCCTTCCATGACCGCTTGGGTATTATGTAATGCCATTCCCATGGAGACAGAAAGGAATAAGGGTAATAGAAAAATAGCCTCGAATAAGCTTTTGAAAAAATGTTGCTTTCTATAGAAATAGGAAACCAAATAGATCAGGGATATGATGGCAAAGCCCACCAAAGAAAAGCTTGCTAATTGAATCCAACCTGGACCTAAAATTTGCTGATCTACTAACCACCAAACCCCAATACTGCTCAGGCTGACAATCAGTATAGCCAAAAATATGGTACTGTTAAATAAATGAGCCATTGCATGAATTTTCACATGTGCTGGCAAATTTGTCTTTAGAACTGCAGCCCCGTGTTTAGCCGCACATTCTGCCCCACCCTTGGTCCATCGGAACTGCTGGGATTTAATAGCTGACATAATGGGAGGAAGTTCTGCAGGTGATTCCACTTCAGGCCTGTAGATAAATTTCCAACCTTTTCTTTGAGCTCTATAACTCAGGTCTAGGTCCTCAGTAAGGGTATCGTCATGCCAATTCCCCGCATCCAGTATAGTTTCCTTTCTCCAAATACCTCCCGTACCATTAAAATTAATAAATGCACCCTGACGGTTTCTACCCATTTGCTCAATTAAAAAATGAGCATCCAGGGCAAAAGCCTGTAGTCGAGTCAACAAAGAATAATGCTGGTTTAAATGAGTCCAACGACTCTGAACCATTCCTACTTTTGAATCTGAAAACCAAGGAATGGTTTGTAGCAGAAAATTAGGATCAGGAATGAAATCCGAATCAAAAATGGCAATAAATTCACCTTTAGCTACTTCCAGCCCCTCTTTTAAAGCCCCAGCTTTAAAACCTTTTCTATCAATTCTGTGAATGTATTGAAAGTTAATTGTGGGAAACTCCTTCAATTTCTCCTGAATCAGTTCTTTGGTTTGGTCAGTACTGTCATCCAAGATCTGAATTTCTAATTTATCCAAGGGATAATTCAGTTTTGACACAGCTTCGATTAACCTTTCAGCTACGTACATTTCATTGAAAAGAGGAAGCTGAACGGTGATTTGTGGCAACTCGGAAGGATTGGAGGGTATGGGCTGAGGATTTCTTTTCTCCTTAAAGAAAAAAAGCAATAGATGCCCTTGGGCCAAACTATAAATAAATATGAATACCATTCCCAAGAGATATATCCCCAGAAGAATGAATGCTAAGATCTCAGGCATTGACTTTAATGGAATCGTTACCGATCAAAATCGGATTTTCGTTAATTCGTCCCTCTTCAGGACCATTTTCTAGTTTTAATACTCCTCTTGGACAAACCGCAGAACAAACCCCACAACCTACACAAGAAGAGCGCACAATATTCTGTCCTCTTTGAGCATACCATCTGACGTCAATTCCCATTTCGCAATAGGTTGAACAGTTGCCACATGATATACACTGACCACCATTGGTCGTAATTCTAAATCTAGACTTGAACCTTTGAACCATACCTAAATAGGCAGCCAAAGGGCATCCAAACCTGCACCAGACTCTATTTCCCATAAATGGATAGAAGCCTGTTCCAACCACTCCCGCAAATGCGGAACCAATTGCAAATCCATAAAACGAATGTAGCTGGTTGGTGACATTTCCCAAAAAGCTGAAAGATGAAAAATAGTTAGCAATTGTGACCAAAGTCATCACCACCGCCAAAACCAAAACCCCATGGATAAGGTATCTTTCAATATTCCAAGCTTTTAAGCTTTTGTCGGAAAGCTGTCTGTAAGGGTCTCCAACAGTTTCGGCCAAACCACCGCATCCACAAACCCAAGAGCAATACCATCTTTTTCCATAGAAATAGGTAAAAAGAGGAACGGCGATGATTATTAACAGAATACCCCATATCAACATAAACATACCTACCCCTCCATTGGAAAGGAATGTGCTTATCTGATAATCATAAAAAAAATCATAATCTAATGGCCAAATATTCTTGAAATCATAGTAGGGCTGGTTAAGCAATACCAATATCTCGGGGATTAGAAAAGCAAAAGCAGTCTGAAAAAACATAACCGAAGCTGTTCTAAGCTGTTGGTATTTGTTGCCTCTGTATTTTCTAAACATTCGAATACCCATCACCAAAATGGCAAGTGTGTAAATAAATCCATACAAAAACCATTGGCTAGCAGGATTTCCGGATAGTAAAAGGCTTAGGGGATTGACCATCCAGACAGCATTTACCATATAGGCAGGAAACCAGTATAAAATGATATAGAATAAGATGAGATAGGTTCCGGTAATCATACCCAACCAACCTCGATTTTTCATTTTAGAGTGAAAAATTCCATTGTTCTTTATTCCTTCAGGTTCTCCTTGATGTTTGGGAATATTATATAATAAGCCTCCCAAGACCACCAAGCCAATTGACAGAAACAAAAAAAGCAAAGGTTGGGACTTGACTGGACTCTGCACAGATGCTTTTGTCAAAGGAAATGTATAATCATCCCATATTACCTGATCCCATTGCTGATTATCCTTGCGCTCTTGATTGTAGTCATCAATTTTACCATTAACCTCAGAAATAAATGTGAAATTCGTCTGATAGGTTTTTCCATAGAGGGGACTCAATATTTCATTCATTGACTCCTGATGGATCTCTTTGGTTTGAGATAAAACTATCTCCTCAGAAAGTTGATAACTGCCCAAAAAGGGGATGATAGTAAAAGCTAACAATCCTCCTAGAAACAAAACCAAGCCTAATTTTTGAATTAATTTCATAATCTTGCTCCTAGTAGTTTTTGAATAAATGATTTTTTAGAAGGAGTAAATTCTCCACCAAATTGTTCTTTGTAGACCTTTTGGATTTCGTTGATGTAGGGGGCATAAAATTCCGGATCAAAATTAGCTTTCGATAAATGAGCCATCACCTTTTCCCCAGTCCAACCCTGACTAATTGCTTTATCAAAAAACTCATGCTTGAGTCTAAATCCAAAATTATTTACTCCCAGAATTTTCTTTTCCTGATCCATCAACATTCTGAATGCCACTTTACCTGAACGGTGTTCCCAATAGAAATTGATCACATCATCCTTTTCCCAATCAGCAGGAACAGTTCCATATGTCTGGTATTCTATATCTAAAAATTTTGCAGAGTTAAACCAAACACCAGGCTTATACGGAACAGGTTTATTTATCAAATTATAAGCTAGCGTCTCTCCGTGCATCCTTCCTGTATACCAAACCTGTTCAATATTTTTTCGGTCTTTCCCCGGCACTTCCCTAAACTCTGCACAATCACCGATGGCAAATACATCAGGCATGTTGGTTCTGAAATATTGATCAACCAAAACTCCTCTTTTTAAATCCAACTCAGAATTTTTAAGAAAATCAATATTTGGAGAGACTCCAGCGGTTAATCCAACAAACTGACAATCAATCAGCTCACCTTCTTTGGTTTTAACTGCTTTCACTTTTCCATTTTGATCGCCAATTATTTCATCTAACTCAGCATTGAGTCTCAAATCAAAATGGTGTTCTTTTATATGCCTGCCTACAAGTTCGGATTCCTCTTTAGGAAGTACATTATTCCAGAAACCGGCTTCCCTAACCAAAAAAGTGACACTGATTTTCTTATAGGCAAGCATTTCGGCCATTTCAATTCCTATCAAGCCCCCTCCTACAATCACAGCATGAGAAACACCTGCCTCAGTGGTCTTTTCCATTAACTCCAAATCTTGCTTAGAATAAAGACCTTGAACATTAGCTAGATCCTGCCCAGGCCAGCCAAACTTATTTGGCTTAGAACCTGTCGCTATCACCAATTGATCGTAGGATAGAGAATCGCCACTGGTAAACAGAAGAGCCTTCGATTTAAAGTCAATTTGCTTAACCCACCCCTCTATTAAATCGATCCGGTTTTTCTCCCAAAACCAATTCTCATAAGGCTGTGTGTGCTCGAATTTCATATGTCCCATGTACACATACATCAGAGCAGTTCGGGAAAAGAAATACTTGCTTTCGCCCGAGATAACAGTGATTTTAACATCACTATCCAGCTTCCTTAAGTGTCGGGCACAGGTTATTCCTGATATTCCATTTCCAATGATAACTATGTGCTGGGCTTGAGACATTACTGGGTGAAAGGTTGGTGGTTGTTTGTAGATTCTACTCGTTCAAACTCCAGTTATAATCAAGATGATTGACTTTGGCGTTAGAAGAGATTTTCACTTTACTGTATTTGTTAAGGAAATCAACCAAGCTACCTTTTTTGGTGAAATCACCTTTGAACCAAGAGAAAATTGAAGAAATCTGAACCTCATCTTTTGAGATTTTATTGTACTTGGGATTATTAATAAATTCCCTTGCAGACTGATCCAGTTGCTGATCAATTTTTGATGCAACGTAAGCCTCATTTTTCAAAGGAGGACAAGAAATAGATGCACAATTGATAGCAAAATGAATTCTAGGTTCATTGAATTCTTTTCGAAGAATTCCGTGTTCAATTTCATCCAAACTGGATTCCTGACCTCCAATACTGAAGAACTTATAGTGCCAAACATCCTTAATCAAAGGAATTTTCAACTTAGGTCCTAAATCACGGATACTCTCAACAGGATAATTGTCTACGATTAATTTGACTGTAAAAGCATTGTATGCATTAATCCAGTAAGCAAGCTGCTCATTTTTACTCCAAGTCTTTCTGTCAGGAGCATTACTTGAAAGTGAATTTAAATACTTCTCCAATTGAGGTTTGTCTTTGATGAAACCTTTATAATCTACCAAGCCGTTTGGCTTCACGTGTTTCTTAAGCAACTGATCCCAAAGTTCATGACTTGGTGGAGTCGTACCTGCCATTCCTATGCTGGAGTTTTTACAGCTTAAAATAGTCATGGTTAAAAATACCATGATCACTGTTTTGATAATGTTCATAATGTGTCTGTTTGGAATCATTTACGAGGTTAAGCAAAAGTAAGATTGAGCAAATTAACTTATTGTCCTGAGTCTGACATTTCATTCATAGACTTTCACGCCCTTGTTTAGCCAAATACCCCAGGCTCGTGTATAGGTGTGAACTTTATCTGTTCTTTTTTCGCCCTTGTACAATGGATACTCTTCGTTGGCCCAATGAATAATACCTCCATAGAGGTTGTAGACTTCATAGCCATTTTCGATAAGCTTTTTCCCAATATTTTGAGATCTTGCTCCCACTGTGCAATACACTAGTACCGGTTTTGACTTATCTAAACGATCTAGGCTAAAGGTTGGAAATTGATCATACCCAACCCAAATCGCACCTTTTAAATGACTGACTTGGTACTCTTCTTTTTCACGGGTATCAAGAACCTGATAGGAAGATAGATCATCGATTTCTTCCGGGTAGATCACAGGGAAATCTTTTTCATAGAGCGTACTCAACAAGGTCTTATATGCAAAAGACTGAGAAAGTGCCTCTTTGAAAGGGATAATCGAAAATAGAATCAAACCTATAATTAAGGAGAAAATGCCGGGTTTTGGTGCTTTCATACACACAAAACTTCAAAAAATACAATATGGTTCTGATTAGGCATAGAAATCCGAAAGTCTCGCCAAACCTCTTTTATCCTTTATGATTATTTTTTTTCCCTCAAACTCTATCAGGCCATCTTTCTTGAATTCAGAAAGCAAACGGATTACGGATTCCGTGGCTGTACCAACGATTCCGGCAATTTCTTCCCGAGTTAAAATCAAATCAATTTTCTGACTATCTCCCCCTTCAATACCGTATGAACTCGCAAGATGAATTAAGACAAAAGCTAATCTTTCTCTAATACTTTTTTGGGTTGCATCAGTCAGCTTTTCCTCCATAACTCCCAATTCATGACTCAATTCCTTGGTCACTCTTTTAAAAAATTGAGTATTACCAAGTAAAGTATTTAAAAATGCCTCTTTTGGGATAAAGCAAATCTTAGCATCCTCAACGATCATAGCTGAATTGGTGTAGTTTTCTTCACCCAGCAGAGCGGCATAACCTAAAAAGTCGCCCTCTTTTCCTAAGTGGACAATTTGTTCTTTCCCATTTGAGGCTGTTTTATAAACTTTTACTACTCCAGAATTGATACAAAATATTCCTAGTGGTTTGGTGCCTTCATAATACAGAATTTGACCTTTCCGATGAGAAATCAAATTTTTATGATCTGAAATTGAGCAAACCTGTGCATGTGATAAGTCTGACATTAGGGAATATTTACGACTGGCACAAAGTTCACACGGCGTATTATGAGGTTGATTAGACATGCTGGGACTTCATATGGATTTCAATTATCAAGATAAAAAATGACTGACTCATATCATAAAATAAGTAACTATTTCGGGGCTTCCGGAAACTTTTTAAGCTGAACAAATTTCTTTTCTTCATATAACCACTGGAGAGATATATGAACCAAACCATTACTCAAAATTAGATATTCAGTCTGAAGTTGGTGATGATAAAGGCAGGCTTGTTCTACAGTCTTTTGGTTGATGGGAACTTGAGGAGCTTTGCACTCAATTAACAGATAGGGCTTTCCTTCTGTATTCCAAACCACTAAGTCAGTTCTCTTTTGGAGCTGATTGTATTTTAGACCTTTTTCCAAGGTTAGCAAGCCCTTAGGGTAATTCAAATTTGAAATCAAATAGGAAATCCAATGTTGTCTAACCCATTCTTCTGGAGTCAGGACCAATTCCTTTTTTCTTAAACTGTCGAAAATCCAAAATTTTTGTTCTCTTTCAGAAATCTTCGACTGAATGTCAGGTAAATTTAAAATCGGTAATTGAAGTTTTCCTTCTTCGGATTTCATACCCCAAAGATGGCAGGAATTCTTAAAAATTAATCTGAAAATGAGAGATAAGGAGACAATTTATTCACCCAATCTTCCTTGAATATTTTAATTTTTAAGAGATCATCGGCGCTTAAAAATGGCCCATGTTGATTTCGGTAAGCAAAAATCACCTTTGCCTCCCCATAACCTATGTATGGATGTTTCGCTAGCGTATTAATGTCAGCCTGGTTGATGGAGATTTTCCTAAGACTAGGTCGATCAAAGTCAAAATAATTCCAGATTTGGTCAGCCACCTCTTCTTTCATTCCAAATACTTCCTTTAACTGATCCTTATGAACCAATCCTCCTAAATTCTCACGAAATTTAATAACCCTTGATGCCATTGCTGGCCCTATTCCTGGAACTATCTGCAATGTGATGGAATCAGCCTCTGAGAATAATATTTTTTGAACTGAGGCCGGTAAAATAACTTTTCCCGTATCTAAAGGGTTGAAAATAGGTAAAGGAGAAGTAGCTGGCTCAAAACAACTTATCGATAAAGAGTCAATTAAATAATTTATTCTAGACTGTTTTATCTCTGATTTTCTTCCCTGAACCTTTTGTATGAAAAAAGGAAGACAGATTATGAATAATAAAAACGGAATAAATAGCACCAAACCTTTAGACTCTTTGTTGCTAAGGCCGATATAGAGTTTGAGGAAATAAAAAAACTTCTTAATCATAAAAAAATATCAATAGATTTCTTCAATAACGTATAAGTTAAGAATATTGGACTAACATTCAAAAATTACAGAACTTTGAGAGTTAAATTTAATTTAGACGAATTCTAAATTGATTAAGGATTATAAGAAAAAATCCTTTGAAGCTGATTTGTCTCTTAAATTTGCACCCAAGACTGATGCTATGCAGATAAAATTTAGAGCTTTAAGTTTATCACACAAAACCGCCCCCGTTCAAATCAGGGAACTGATAGCATTAGATGATCAAGCTATCCACAGTATTTTAATCAAGCTGAAAGAATTTTTCAGCCTTGGAGATGCTTTGATTCTATCTACATGTAATCGGACAGAAGTCTATTACAGCCATGATTTGGATCTTAGCACGGAGATCATCAAGCTAATTGGTTTGGAAAAAGGAATGACTGATGTCGTTGATTATTTCGATTATTTTGAGATTTTCAATGATGACAAGTCTGCCATCAATCATTTATTCAGAGTCTCCATGGGTCTAGAAGCCCAAGTTGTAGGAGATATTCAAATATCAAATCAGGTAAAAAGAGCTTATCAGGCAGCAGCCGATTTAGACATGGCAGGTCCGTTTCTTCATCGCTTAATGCACACAGTATTTTTTACCAATAAAAGGATTGTACAGGAAACTTCTTTCCGAGACGGTGCTGCTTCTTTGTCTTATGCTGCTATCGAACTGATTGAGAGTTTAACATCAAATACTTATCAGCCTAGGGTTTTATTGATTGGTGTAGGTGAAATTGGAGAGGATGTGGCTAAAAATATGGTCTACCTCCCTGACGCAAAAGTCAAAATCACCAATAGAACTCAATCTAAAGCAGAAGCAATTGCTGCTGAATTAGGTTTTGAAGTGGTTCCTTTTGATGATTGTTTGGATGCTATGAAAGAAGCTGATGTCATTGTTAGCTCCATTCAGCGCTCAGAACCCTTCATCACCAAGAAATTGATCAGTGATTTTGAAATTCAATCCTACAAATTACTGGTTGACCTTTCGGTGCCTAGGTCTATTGAAACTACAGTTGAAGATATCCCTGGAGTTATACTATATAATGTGGACAACATTCGAAGTAAAGCTACAGAGGCATTGGATAAGCGTCTTGCTGCCATTCCAAGAGTTGAAGAAATCATCGAAGAAACAATTGAGGAATTCTCCAGCTGGAAAAAGGAGATGCTTGTATCCCCTACCATCAATAAATTGAAGCAGTCTCTCGAGCAAATCAGGCAAGAAGAACTGGCTAGATTTATGAAAAATGCTTCCGAAGAGGAATTTGCAGTAATCGACAAGATTACCAAGAGCATGATGCAAAAAGTCCTCAAGGTCCCAGTGGTTCAGTTGAGAGCAGCCTGTAAAAGAGATGAGGCTGAGGAAATGATAGAATTCATTTCAGATCTTTTCGATTTGAATCAGGAAAAGACTGAAAATTAAAATAACTCATACCGGTTCACGACCAAAAGGGACTTTCCTCTTTTGGTCTTTTTGTATCCACTCCATTGCAAGTCGTCCTATGACTCAAACTTTACGCTCTACTTTCCTACTTTTATTCTGCACTGTATTGATCCATTTCTCTACAAAAGCTCAGACATGGGAAGTTTACGATTATGATCTCCAGCTAAAAAGCAGATTGGTCTATCAGTCCATCGCCATATTGAGCGATGCGGTGAAGATTGGAAAAAATGAAAATGGACTATTCTTACTGTCCAGTGATTATAAACCAGCAGTCCAATTAGAAGGAAAAGAGGTTTATCAATTTTTGGAACCCTGGATTCTTATGAAAGGAGAAAAGGGCATTGGTGCTTATCACGAGTACGGTCAAAAAGTCCTCAATTTGGAGTTTGATGAAATTCAAACTTATTACAACTTTTTATTGGCTCGAAAAGGAAGCGAATACTGGGTTTATCAAAGAGGAAAAGGCACAACAAATTACTTGGGAGAACTTGATGAAGCGAGAATTTCAAACGTTGGACAAATCATTTCCCGAAAAGGAAACTCCTACTTTCTTCCGCTTTCTTCTAATCCAGATCGGCCATTTGAGAAGTTAGAGGACAACGATGGGGAATATATTTTGGCAAAGACTAAGGATGGGTATGGCTTGGTGAATGTTGAAGGAACTCTAGTCTTAGATCCGGTAATTGATGAATTACAACATACCAAAGGCAATTTCTATTATGGCTTTGATGAGGGGCAATATGTACTTATTGAAGGCGATTTGGTACAAGCAAATATCAAGTATAATTCTTACCACAAAATCACTTATCAGGACGGATTGATGCTTGAATATATTCATGGAAAACTCCGAAGAGTGATGGAGGGAGATGGAATTCTTCTGGATGCTGTAGGAATGACAGAGGTAATAAGAATCGATCAAGATCTGTATAATGTCAGATTCAGAGACGGAAAGCTTGGCTTACTTGGAATAAAAGGGTGGTTGGTTAATCCGACAGATAGCTTGGAGAAAATAGAAAATGGATCTGAAGGTTATTTCCCTGCCAGAAAAAAGGGGCAATATGGCTATGTAAATAGAGAAGGAAAATGGCTGATCAAACCGACATACGATCTTTCGCTTAATTATTCCGAGCAAATAGCTGCTATTAAGTCCGGACTTTATTGGGGTGCCATTGACAATTATGGAAAAGTTATTCTTAACCCAGAATGGGAAGAAATAAAAGCCTTTCAAGGTGGTTTTGGTGTAGGTAAAAAAGAAAATCGATTCTACCTCCTTTCGAAAGATGGCAATCAATTAACTCCTGGAGGGTTCAACAAAATTTGCAGAATCGATAATGGTTATTTCTTGGTAGAAAATGATCAAAAGGTTGGTCTGCTGGACCCAAATGGAAAGCAGGTCCTATCCACTGAGTATGAATATTTAAAAAGGGAAAGAGGAAATTGGGTCATAGCCAGGAAAAATAATAAGAGCGGTCTTATAGATGAAAAAGGAGAAACGCTCTTACCCTTTGATTATGAGGAAATCCTTTTTGATAATGCAAACAGGCAAATTTTAGTAAGGGGAAGTTATCAACCTATTGTGGTCGTAGAACCTGAAACGCAGGGAAGAAAAAGAAAAAGGGGCAATTAAGCCCCTTTTTTATTTTTTATCTCCTCTAGATTTTCCAGAATCTTTAGAATCATCATCCGATTTTGCGATTGATTCTCTCATGGAAGTATCAGACTTAATATTCTCCATTCTATAGTAGTCCATCACTCCCAGTTTTCCTGATCGGAAGGCCTCAGCTAGAGCCTTAGGGACTTCTGCTTCCGCTTCAATTACTTTCGCTCTCATTTCTACATTACGAGCTTTCATTTCTTGTTCCAAAGCAACGGCCATGGCTCTTCTTTCTTCAGCTTTGGCTTCAGCCACTTTCAAATCTGCAGAGGCCTGATCAATTTGCAATTTTGCTCCAATGTTTGTTCCCACATCGATATCAGCAATATCAATGGATAGAATTTCAAATGCTGTTCCCGCATCCAAACCTCTTTGTAATACCAGTTTGGAGATTTTATCAGGGTTTTCCAATACGCTTTTATGCGTGTCAGCAGAACCGATTGAGGTCACAATTCCTTCTCCTACTCTTGCCAAAATAGTGTCCTCTCCTGCTCCACCTACCAGTTGAGCGATGTTTGCTCTTACAGTAACTCTAGCCTTCGCTATCAATTGAATCCCATCAGCGGCCACGGCGGCTACATTAGGCGTATTGATTACTTTTGGATTTACAGAGATCTGAACAGCTTCAAACACATCTCTACCGGCCAAATCAATGGCTGTTGCCTGCTTGAAGGTCAAGTTGATATTCGCCTTATCAGCAGAGATCAAAGCCCTTATAACATTAGGCACATTACCACCCGCCAAATAGTGGGTTTCCAGATCATTGGTGGTTAAATCCAAACCAGCCTTAGTGGCTGTAATCATTGAGTTCACAATAATGCTTGGTGGCACCTTTCTAATTCTCATTCCGATAAGCTCCCCAATACCAACTCTTACATTGGCAAATTGAGCAGTAATCCAAAGATTAACCGGCACAAAGTATAAAAAGATGAAAAGTAAAATGATGCCTGCAAATGCGGCAATCAAAATGAAAATTGAACTAGATGGATCCATATTATTTGACTATTATTTTATTGTTTTCAACTTTGATAATGGTAATCTCAGACTCTACTGGTATAAAACCTGACTCGGACTTTACTTCATAAATAGAGTCCTCAAATGATGCCTTTCCAATTGGCTTGATATCTGAGATTGCCTTTCCCTTCATGCCTGCTTCCAATCCTAAAGTCCTTCCGTCGAAAGTGCCTCCTTTTATTGCAGACTTGAGGGAAAACTTATCCCAAACCCCTGAGCGAAACCCATAAATCACTGCCGCTAAATTCAAAATAGCGGCAATGCCGGTGATCCACCAGGCAGTTTCTGCAGAATAAATACTAAATGCATAAATGACTCCAGCCAAACTGATCACTAAGCCCAATATCCCCACTACCGTGGTTCCTGGAATGAATAATACTTCTGCGAGCAACAATATTAATCCTATTCCCAAAAGACTAGCTAAAATGACTATACTCATAAGTAAAGAGATTAGATTCCTAAAATACTAGAAACAATTGAACCCTTAACATTTTGCAAAAAAAAACCCGGAATTAAATCCGGGTGAAGTTTAGTAAGCTTTAGCAAATAAGACTCTGCCCTGAGATGGCTTACCTGTGAGAATGCATTTACCTTCTTCCTCTTTCTGATCCAAAGGAATACAACGAATGGTTGCCTTTGTCAACTCCTTGATTTTATCCTCGGTCTCAGAAGTCCCATCCCAATGAGCAGATACAAATCCTGCTTTATCATTTAATACTTCCTGAAACTCATCCCAAGAGTTGACCTCAGTAGTTTTTTCTTTTCTAAAGCTTAAAGCTTTTTGATATATACTATCCTGAATCTCCTCCAATAATTTAGGAATCATTATCTCGATAGGTTCTGATGAAAGATCAAAAGTAGACTTCGTTAAAGTATCTCTTCTGGCCAATTCTATGGTTCCATTTTCGAGATCTCTAGGGCCTATCGCTATTCTCAATGGCACACCCTTCAATTCATATTCAGCAAATTTCCATCCCGGCTTGTGCGTATCCCTATTATCAAACTTAACAGATACACCAACTTTTCTTAAAGCAGCCATGATTTCATTCGCCTTTTCGGAAATAGCATTCAACTCTTCTTCCGCTCTGTAAATAGGAACAATGACAACCTGAATTGGAGCCAATTTTGGAGGCAAAACCAGTCCGTTATCATCTGAATGAGCCATGATCAAGGCACCCATCAGACGTGTACTGACTCCCCAAGAGGTTCCCCAAACAAATTCAAGCCCTCCTTCTTTGGTTGCAAACTTCACATCAAATGCCTTTGCGAAATTTTGGCCTAGAAAATGGGATGTTCCGGCTTGCAGCGCCTTGCCATCCTGCATCATTGCTTCAATACAGAAGGTCTCATCAGCTCCGGCAAATCTTTCATTCTCAGTTTTTCTGCCTTTTACTACCGGTAAGGCCATGAATTCTTCAGCAAACTGAGCGTAAAGATTCATCATCTGAACAGTTTCATCCATCGCCTCTTCTTTGGTAGCATGGGCTGTATGCCCTTCTTGCCATAGAAACTCAGCAGTACGGAGGAAAAGTCTAGTTCTCATCTCCCATCTTACCACATTCGCCCATTGATTAACTAAAAGCGGTAAATCACGATAGGATTGAATCCAATTTTTATAGGTGCTCCAAATAACTGTTTCAGAAGTAGGTCTTACAATCAGTTCTTCCTCCAATTTTGCATCAGGATCCACAATAACCCCAGAACCATCTTCTGCATTTTTCAATCTGTAATGAGTGACTACCGCGCATTCTTTGGCAAAGCCTTCCACGTGTGAAGCTTCTTTGCTCAAAAATGATTTAGGAATAAATAAAGGGAAGTATGCATTGGTATGGCCAGTTTCTTTGAACATTCGATCTAGCTCGGCCTGCATTTTTTCCCAAATAGAGTATCCATAGGGTTTGATAACCATGCAACCTCTGACTGCTGAATTTTCGGCTAGGTCGGCACGCTTCACTAACTCGTTGTACCATTGGGAATAATCCTCGCTACGCTTTGGTAATCCTTTACTCATACTTGTTGATTTGGATATGAAATGTCTATATTTTTGCTAAATTGAGCGGGGCAAATATAACTTAAAAAGTATAACCCTTCACTCGGTACGCCGTATAACATAGTAACAATCCAACTTCTAGTATGAAGAAATTTTCAAAAATATTAACTCCAGCAGTCATAGGGACATTTATCCTTGCTTCTTGCAGTACATCTCAGATGGCATCTAGAGGCGAGTCGGATAACTTGTACTTCATGGCTTCTGACGCAAAACTTGTAAGTCAGTATGCGGTTCAAAATAACAGGCCTGAGACTTTTCAGGAATTTGATGCTTTGAACAGCGTGCCTGATGAAAGTTTTTCAAGCAGAAACGTTAATCCTGATTACCTTTCAAGATACCAATCAGAATCAGTAGAAACTGGTGATGAGGTAGTTTATTTCGATGAATTTGAAGGGCAAGAAAATTCAGGAAATATAGACGCATACAATAATTATAGAGTGGGTGGTGCCAATACCAGTCCATTCAGCAATCCTTCCATTAATTTCAATATGGGATTCATGTACGGGTTCAATCCTTGGGGATTTGGATTCTTTGACCCTTTCTGGGGTCCAGGATGGGGCTTTAGACCAGGCTTTAATGTAAGTTTAGGCTTTGGTTGGGGTAATCCATTCTATGGGCAGTTCGGAAGACCTTTCGGCATGGGCTTCTATGATCCTTTCTGGGGTCCAGCTTTTGGACCTAGATTTGGTGGATGGGGATTCCCGGGTTATGCATGGGGAGGCTATCCAGGTTGGGGCATTCCAGTATATGCGGGAAATCCGATTTACGTTCTTCCAGGAAGTGAATTTAGCAACAGAGGAGTTGTTAGAGGTGCTAGACCAACACGTGGTGCCGGCTTAGCAGGTACAGGCTTTGATAGAGCTAGCTCAGCTGCTTTACCTAGTACAGCCAGAGCAGAGGCCAGAAGAAATGTATTGAATCAAAACAGAAGCCTAGTAGGGTCAGATAGAGCAAGATCTACTTCTCGTGACTTCAGCTCAAGTCAAAATGACTATTATAATTCAGGTAGATCAAGAGTATCAACTTCAAGAGCGGGAGCTCGAACTGCAAGCTCACCTGCTTTAGACAGATCGTCTTCAATTAGAACAAGAAGTGCAATGCCTTCAGCAAGACCAACAATGAGATCTTACGGAAGCACAAATTCCAGAAGTAGCATGGACAATTATAGAAGACCATCTTCTAGTCCATCCTATGGTAGATCATCAAGTCCTTCTTATAATAGAAGTGCGGTACCAAGCAGAAGTGCTAGCCCTTCATACAACAGAGGTTCAAGCGGTTCAAATTCAAGAAGTGTTTATACTCCTAGCAGAGGTTCTTCAGGAGGTAGCGTAAGCGTACCAAGTAGAAGTTCTTCCGGTGGAGGAGGAATGAGTTCTGGTGGATCCCGAGGAGGAGGAGGCGGAAGCAGCTCCTCATCAGGATCCAGAGGAGGAAGGGGGAATTAATTCCCCCCTTTTTTTTGCCAAATTCTAACCAAAAAGTACATTTTTCCCGTTATATCTAGGAAATCAACAATTTATTTAATGAAAATTCAATCTTCTATTTTCATAGCATTCACTCTCTTTTTGTCTACTCTATCTTATGGTCAAAGTGGATATTTTGAGGATGCATTAAGATTTAGCCAAAACGTACCAGCAGGTTCAGCAAGAATGATTGGTATAGGAGGAACTCAATGGTCCTTAGGAGGTGACGTTTCAAACATTGCTGGAAATCCAGCAGGACTTGGATTCTTTAGAAAATCTGAAGCCAGCATCACATTTGGTTATTCAGATTGGAGAGTTGACACCCAATATTTGGGGCAGCCTAGACAATATAATACCAGTAATTTTTCAATCCCCAACCTTTCGGTCGTTTTCGCCAGCCCCAAAGGCCCTTTAAATAGAGGCGCATTTAAGGGAGGTTCATTTGGTATCAGTATCCAAAGAATTGCGAATTTTAACACCGAATACGGCTTTTTCTCAGATGAAATTGGGTCAACTTCCATCATAGATTTCTATCTCCAAAATGCTATCGGAGTTCCTGAATCTCAAATCCCAGGTCTGGGCTTAACAGGTTTAGCATATAATACTTACTTAATTAATCCATTATTGGACTCCAATGGAAATGCAATTCCCGGTGAATATGATCCGGTAATTGGGTTTGAAATCGGAGCCTTTCAGGATGAAAACATCACACAAGAGGGAAATGCAAGTCAAATAACCTTTTCTTATGGAGCAAACTTTAATCATAAGGTATTTGTGGGAGGATCCTTGGGAATTCGATCATTAAATTTTGCTTCTAGAAAAGTTTATAATGAAGAGTTTGCGGAAGGCCCATTGTTCAATACTTCTCTCAGAGAAAATTTATTTATCAACGGGACAGGAGTGAATTTAAATTTAGGTTTAATCTATAAGCCAATTGACCACTTGAATCTTGGTTTCAACTTCCAAAGTCCGACTTGGTATTCCCTTAGTGAAGAATATGACGCCAGAATTATAGCTGAGTTTGATAACTTCTATTATGCCCCTGAGGATATAACCTTAAGAAGAGAGGAGGCTGCTACAGATTTCATACTGAGTTCTTATGGGCTCAACTCACCATTAAAAGTTGGTGCTGGAGCTACTTTCTTCTTGGGGAAAAATGGATTTATTTCAGCAGATGTGGATTATGTAGACTTTAGCGCTGCAAGATTAAACTCCAATGATTTTAACGAAGGTCCGGATAACCAAGCTATCAGAGATTTCTACACCAGCACATTGAATTTCCGACTTGGTGGAGAAGCAAGATTGGAAATTTTTAGAATAAGAGCAGGCTTTGCACACTTTGGAGATCCTTACAGCAACTCTAACTTCGATAGAAGTATGCAGCAATATAGTGGAGGATTTGGAGCCAGATTAAATAATTTCACTATTGATTTTGCTGTGGTAAACAGAAGATCGAACGCTTTATATAACTCTTACCAAGTACTTGATCAGCAGGGAAATAATATTGGACCATTCACTGAGTTGAATAATAGTATTTTCTCAGGGGTTTTGACTTTAGGAATTACTTTCTAAGCTGGTGAATTAGCTCAGATATTAAAAGCTCAGTGGAGAAATCAGATCCACTGAGCTTTATTTTTGCCATATTATAATACTCTTCTCTTTCTGCCAGAAGGTTTTTTAATTTTAGGATAATCTCACCACCCTCCATGCCTTGGAACATGGGTCTATTTTGAATTCTAGCTCCCTCCAAGCGATCAGAAATATCATTTAGGGGTACATCCAAGTACACAGAAATTGCTTGTGAATTAATCAAATCCATGTTGTCATTAAAGCAGGGGCAACCACCTCCCGAAGCTAGAACAAATGATCTATCATAACTTAATGCCTGAGCCAACATTTCAGATTCCATTTCTCTAAACTTCCCCTCTCCCATTCTGGAAAAAATGTCTGGGATTTTCATTTGATTTTTTTGCTCGATCATAGCATCCAAATCATAAAAAGGGAAGTTTAAGGACTGAGCTAATTGTCTTCCAAAAGTACTTTTGCCTGAACCTGGAAGCCCTACCAAAACTACTTTTAAATGCTCGCTCATTGAATATACAAATCTAAGACCTCTGAAGCATCAGGAGTATTGTTATGATGAAACTTACCGATAACGGTTCCTTCTTTCAGCAACATGATGCCTGGGTTTGACCTGACTATTGTCTTCACTACGGTAGCATCTGCTTGCAAAGCAAGGATATTCCAACCTTGGTCTATTAACAACTGGTCAATTTCTTCTTGAGATGCCGCCGCAACCAAAACCACTTGGATAGGTGAGCTCTTTAAGTCCTTCACCAAAGCATCAATTTCATCCAAATTTGAAGAACTCATCTTAGCTCGATTGCTAATTAAAATCAACAATTTATTTCCTGAAAAAATCTCTTCAGAATAATCTCCGTCCTCATTCCAAACCGCGAAATCAGAAATCTTCGGAAGGGCTTCTGGATTTTTTAACACCATTTCCACAAACTCATATCCCCCCTCAGTTGGATATTGGTCTAAAGACACTGTTTGCCCATCTTTCTTCATGATATATGAATATTGCAATGGAGAGGATGGCTGCATACTTTTGGGGATATTGACCCCAATTTTATATGCTCTAAAATCAATAAAAGGCAGATTTCTAATCGCTGTGATTGATAAAATCAAAGATAAAACTGCCACTGCTATCACAGATTTTTTAGCCCATCCCGGGGCATGAGTTGGAAGGTGATTTCTCAATAATAAAATACCGCCGATCAAAACCATTAGGATCACATCCTTATAGAAAGACTCCCATGGAGTCAACTTTATTGCATCACCAAAACATCCGCAATCAGTTACTTTGTTGAAATAGGCCGAGAAAAAAGTCAAAAATGTAAAAAAGAGAATCATGGCCGCTAATGCCCAAGCAGTCAATTTACTCCTTACACCCAAAATCAGCATCACTCCCAAAACTACCTCAAGTACAACCAAAACAACACCTATATATAATGCGAATGGCTTGAAATAGATGAAAAATCCTGCAATGTCATTAGAAAAAACGTCAAAATACTCTTCCAGCTTAATAGCAGTTCCGACAGGATCATTCACTTTGATTAGACCAGAGAAAATAAATAGACCTCCTACCAAAAGTCTCAAAACCCACAATATTCCTTTATTAAGCATGGTAATTCAATTTTATTAAACAAAACACTGAGTAATTAATCATATCCTGATAATTCGCCTCTATTCCTTCAGACACCAAGGTTTGGCCTTCATTGTCTTCTATTTGCTTTACTCTGTAAAGTTTCATCAAAATAATATCTGTCATAGAGCTCACCCGCATATCTCTCCATGCTTCTCCATAGTCATGGTTCTTGTTTTCCAAAAGTCCTTTGGTTTGACTGACCCATTTATCGTACACAGGCTCTATGTCATCAAATGGAATTTCCATCCTTTCATCTTTTTCAAAACTAATTTGTAATAAAGCAATCAGACAATAATTAATGATACCCACAAATTCGTCTACAATAGGATCCTCAACTTTCTGATTTCCTTTTTCCTGGATAGAGCGGATCCGCTGGGCTTTGATAAAAATTTGATCTGTAATAGAAGAAAGTCTTAATATCCTCCAAGCGGTCCCATAATCGATGGTTTTCTTGCGGAATAGTTCTTTACAACGGGCAATTACTTGCGTATATTCGTTACTCGTTTTGTTTTCCAATTTATTCTAATTTAATGTTACCTGCCAACAGCGTGACTTCTTCGATCGAAGATAAATTATTTCCTCAAAAATATACACTTCAAATTAAGGGAAGGCTTATTCATTGGGAAAAGCCACAAATTATGGGTATTTTAAACAGTACTCCTGATTCTTTTTTTGATAAAAGTCGAGTAAAGGCGGAAAAGGACATTATTTTGAAGAAGGCCGAAGAAATGATTCGGCAAGGGGCAAGCATTTTAGATATTGGCGGATATAGTAGCCGCCCGGGTGCTTCGGAAGTAAGTGTAGAAGAAGAATTGAATAGAGTAATCCAACCTATAATTTGGATTAATAAAGAGTTTCCGGAAGTGCTTATCTCCATAGATTCTTTTCGATCAAGAGTTGCCAAAGATGCCATAGAATCGGGTGCTCACATCGTAAATGATATCAGCGGAGGGGAGTTGGATAAAGAAATGTTTGAAACAGTCGCTAAGCTAAAAATACCCTATATCATGATGCATATGAGGGGAAATCCGGCGACAATGCAGACAAAAACAAACTATTCTGACATTCTTGTTGAAATATTGAACTATTTCGCGGAAAAACTGGATGTTATAAGAAAGTTTGGCATCAAAGATGTAATTATTGATCCGGGCTTTGGCTTTGCAAAAAACCTAGATCAAAATTATTTTCTTTTAAGAAACTTAGATTATTTGAAGGCCTTGGGACTTCCCATTTTAGCAGGACTTTCTAGGAAATCCATGATTTATAAAACCTTGGATTGTGATTCTTCGGAAGCCCTCAATGGAACAACTGCCTTAAATATGGTAGCGCTTTTGAAAGGTGCTAACATCCTGAGAGTTCATGACGTTAAAGAAGCAAATGAAACCCTAAAATTATATAAACAATTATACCCTTGACCTTACTTTTTAAAATAGGATTCTTAGAAATATCCATCGTCAATATGATCGATATTGCGTTGGTATCTTTTCTATTGTATCAAGTCTACAAATTGCTGAAAGGGAGTGTTGCAATCAAGATTTTCTTGGGCTTCCTCTCAATTTACCTTGTTTACCTATTAGTGCGTGCCCTTAGAATGGAATTGCTTTCCTCTATTCTTGGCCAATTTATGGGAGTAGGTGTTATCGCTGCAATTATCATTTTTGCCCCTGAAATCAGAAAGTTCCTCCTATTGATTGGAAGATCTTCCTTATTGTCGGACGATAATGTCTGGAAAGACATTTTGTTCTTTTGGAGAAAAAAGGACAATTCCTCCTTCAATATCAGTCCTATAATTGATGCGTCCAAAACTTTGGCGGGTTCCAACACCGGCGCATTAATGGTTATTTCAAAAAGCACAGAACTGAAATTTTACGCTGAAAGTGGAGATATTCTGGATGCAGAGCTTTCTAAAAGATTATTGGTTTCGATTTTCAATAAATACAGCCCACTTCATGATGGAGCTGTGATTATTCATAACGGGAAAATAAAAGCAGCTCGTTGTATTTTGCCTGTAACAGAACGCGAAGTACCTGCTCAATTTGGTTTAAGACACCGCGCAGGTATAGGGATGTCGGAGGCAACTGATGCAGTGATTCTCATTGTCTCAGAAGAAACTGGCCAGATTTCAATGGCAAAAAATGGTAAAGTTTTGCATAATATGTCTTTCCAAGAGGTAAGGGAAACCCTGAACGATTACCTCAACAGCTTAGATGTAGACTCTAGGTTTGAAAACCTGGAAGACTACGAAATGAAAAAGAAAAGAAAACTGGCTATGACCAGTAAATCATAAAAAAAGCCGAACATTCAGTTCGGCTTTATCTATATCAATATCTGCTTTCTTATCAGTAAGAAGAAGAATATGGCTTAGAATTAGGCCAAATTAGCAGAATCCCGATTCTTCGGTCATCGGTCTTCCAACCGTTTAAGCAAAGAAAATATGCTTAGTGGCAAGATTGCCGATAATCAGATTATTTTTAAATAACTTTCAATTCTTTTCCTACTTCAATGAAAGCATTGATTGCCTGATCTAAATGTTCGCGATCATGTCCAGCTGAGATTTGAACACGAATTCTAGCTTGCCCTTTAGGAACTACAGGATAATAAAATCCAATCACATAAATTCCCTTTTCCAATAGCTTTTCTGCCATTTTTTGGGATAACACCGCATCATACAGCATCACGGGTACAATAGGATGAGTACCCGGCTTGATATCGAATCCAGCCTCGGTCATCTTTGCTCTGAAATACTGGGTATTTTCTTCTAGTTTATCCCGTAATTCAGTTGTCTCTGATAGCAAGTCCAAGACAGCAATTGAGGCACCTGTAATAGAAGGAGCTAAAGTGTTAGAAAACAAGTAAGGTCTTGAGCGCTGTCTCAACAATTCAATGATTTCTTTTCTTCCAGATGTAAAACCACCTGAAGCACCACCAAGAGCTTTACCTAATGTACCAGTAATGATATCCATCTTACCCATTACATTGCAAAGCTCGTGAACTCCCCTACCGGTTTTACCCATGAAGCCTGTTGAATGACATTCATCTGACATCACCAAAGCCTCATATTTTTCTGCCAATGCTACAATTTTATCGAGTTGAGCAATGGTTCCATCCATGGAGAATACTCCATCAGTCACAATGATTTTTTGTTTGGCCCCTTTAGCAACAGCATCTTTCAGTTGTGCTTCTAAATCCTCCATATTGTTATGCTCATATCTATAGCGCATAGCCTTACACAGACGAACGCCATCAATGATTGAAGCATGATTCAAGGCATCGGATATGATAGCGTCCTCAGGGCCTAATAATGGCTCAAACACCCCGCCGTTTGCGTCAAAGGCGGCAGCGTAAAGGATTGTATCTTCAGTGCCCAGAAATTCAGAGATTTTTCTCTCAAGTTCTTTATGAATATCCTGAGTACCGCAAATAAAACGAACAGAAGACATCCCAAAACCGTGGGTATCAATTGCTTTTTTAGCAGCCTCAATCACTTGAGGATGAGAGGATAGACCTAGGTAATTATTAGCACAAAAGTTTAATACCTTTTTTCCTCCGGATATTGTAATCTCAGCAGCTTGAGGAGAGGTAATAACTCTTTCTCTCTTAAACAATCCTGCCTCTTCTATGGATTTTAATTCCTCTTGTAATTTGGGTTTAAATTGATCGTACATTTTAAAATTTTATTTACTGATAATTTTCGATTCCCATTGGTCAAAAATTCTGTTTGACCCTCTGATTTTTCTTACTTTTGCGCAAGCAAACCCAAATATAAACAAAAAGCCTCGGAAGGATGAGGGCTTTTTTAAACACCTGAAAATGGAAAAAATCTTAATCATTGGCGCTGCTGGACAACTGGGTTCAGAACTTACCAAAGCATTAGCGGATAGAGTTGGAGGAGAGCAAGTAATCGCAACAGATTTAAGGGATTCTGCAAGAGATTCTTTTGATTACTGCAGATTTGAAGTACTGGATGTATTGAACAAAGAAGCGCTTTACGATTTGGTAAAAGAAGAAAATGTAAGTCAGATTTACCATTTGGCAGCAGTACTTTCTGCGACTGGAGAGAAGAATCCTCATTTCGCGTGGCATCTAAATATGGAAAGCTTACTTTCTGTTTTAGAACTTGGAAAAGAAACCAAATTGGATAAAATCTATTGGCCTTCCTCCATTGCGGTATTTGGTCCAAATACTCCAAAAATCAATACTCCTCAATATTGTGTTAAAGAGCCCAACACAGTTTATGGAATCAGCAAACAAGCAGGAGAAAGATGGTGCGAGTACTACTTCCAAAAATATGGTGTAGATGTCAGAAGCTTAAGATATCCAGGATTAATCGGTTACAAATCCCTTCCTGGAGGTGGAACTACTGATTATGCAGTAGATATTTATCATAAGGCTTTGGCAGGGGAAAAATTCAATTGTTTTCTTAGAGAGGATTCCAACCTCCCAATGATGTATATGCCTGATGCTATTAAGGCGACCTTGGATTTGATGGATGCTCCCAAGGAGGCTGTAAAAGTTAGATCCAGTTATAATCTGGCAGGAATGAGTTTCACTCCAAAGGAAATCTTCGAAAGCATCAAAAAACACATCCCTGAATTTGAAATAGAGTACCAACCAGACTTTAGGCAGCAGATTGCAGACTCTTGGCCTGACAGTATAGATGACAGCAAAGCCAAAGAAGATTGGGGCTGGCAACCAGATTTCACCTTAGATGCAATGACTAAGGACATACTTGAAAATTTACCGGATTATTTCCCTGTTGAAAAATAATCTAAAATCAAACAAAAAGCCTGGTAGTTAATTTCTACCAGGCTTTTTTTATAGTTTCTCTGAAATCAACTTTTCATCAAAACCTAAAGTCAAACTTGTATCCGGATACAGGATTATAGGCCTTTTAATCATACTGGAATTTTCAGCCAAAATAGGAACGGCAGTTTCTTTTTGTTCTAAGTCTTTCCTTTGCTGCTCGTCCATCTTACGATAGGTCATTCCTTTCTTATTGACCAATTGGTCCAATTCAGTCTTTTCTAAAAATTTGTTTAAGAGATCAGAGGATGGTTTTTGCTTTTTGTAATCGATAAACTCATAATCAACTCCCTTTGAATCCAGGTAGTCAAAGGTTTTTTTCATCGTATTACAATTCTTGATTCCGTAAACTTTCACTGACATAATTAATGTATTGAGTTTTATTTTTTAAGTAATATTTAAGCCCAGAGTCATTCAAAATCACAAATCAAAAGCTAAGACAAGCTTCTAATTTGCTGAAATTTGTCGATCCCTGACTTCCTTTTAAAATCTAATAAAAGGACAAATTGTTCCTTACTGCCCCAAATGATTCCAATTGATTAAGGTATTCCATACCAAAGGAGCATCATGGTGATTCAGAAAACGATGTAATGGGTCAAAAGTAAAGGCCACTACTCTGCCTTTACCAACCGGCACATTGAATATTCCTCCATGACCAATAATGGTTTGCTCATTTCGCACCATACCAGATCTTACATACGGAGCCTGTTTTCCTGAATCTGCTTTCTTTTCAAGGTTTTTGTTGGGATTTTCCATCCCCATTATTGGCCCAGTGTATGGTTCTTCATCTTTTAGAGGTTTGGTTCCATATTGTAACACCATCAAATCCCTTTTTGCTAAGTCAACTTGGTAAAGTGGGCCATTCCCCTTGAAAATCGAAAATGTTTCTGGATACCCATATAATATTGGGCTAGATGTATTCTTTGCTTTCACAGTGACCACCGAACCTGGATGAAATAAACCTGAGGCAGTATAAGACTCTAAATCCCTTGTGATTCCAGTTTCAGCTATCATTCTGGTAGAATTATCAATACTGATTACAACTCCACCATTTTCAATGAATTTTTTCAATTGATCAATTCCCACAAATCCAGGTCCTCCAGTCATATCATTGGTTTGATCTGGATATCCATGAGAAGGAAAATCTGCAGTCTTGGTATAAGGCATAGGGCCAAACCTGCTGTCTATTCCATGGATAAAATCCGCAGCTTCTCCCCTAGCTCTCGGGATTAGGATTACATCGAATCGGGAATTTAGGTTTCCTGCTTTGAGATCATCTTTATCAATAGAAGTGTAAGGAATTTCTCTTTGCTCAAAGGTAAAACGGGACCAGCCTTCGTCTTGCGTATTAAACCAAGTATGATAAATAGCTATTCTTGGCAAACTTACTTTTTGTAGATCTGATTGATTAGGCCCTGAATTACTTTTAATTAAATCCAAAGCAAATTTCTGCGTCAACTCTTCAGAATCGGAAGAACTTATTCCCTTGATCATAATAGACCCAGATTTTAAAGTATCTGATTCGAGGGCAAACTCAGATTTCAATACTTGAATATCCGCGCCACTCTTTTTCTGCTTGATCCAGTAAAGTGCCGGTAAGACATTATTTTGGGCCTTATAGGAAATGTAATACGTGGAGCCGGAACCTTTAACTTCTCCTTTGTATGCAACATTATTTTCTAGCATTTTTAAAGAAGACACATCAAAATCAATTGAATCTTTTGCATCAACCTCTACTCCGTATAAATAACTCAATGTCCAAGCAATGTCGTCGTAGGGCGGAAACTTTGCATCTTTTGGATAATTCTGTTCTGAAAGAAGCGTCACTGCTAAATTTCTATAAGCCTGATCCAAAAGAATGACATAGTCTTCATTTTCTGCCTGATGAACTTCTATTGCCTGAGCTCTCAATTGATTGACCAAATAAGCTGCCATGGCTGGATCTCGTTGTTCCTTTGGAATCACATAAGCCCTCGGCCCTTCGGTCTTCCCTTTACGGATAGAATTCACCCCTTTTTGATAAAAATTCCGCAATAACTGCTCTCCGTTTTGGGCAGCGTAGGTTAGAGAAGCTAATACTCCTGCCTGCATATAATTGATATTGTTTCTCGCAGACCAATACACTTTTTCTGTTGGAGGATCAGGTCTATACCATTCTCTAGTGGTGGCAGGGTCTCCAGCATACCTGGATTTCGATAAATCTCTTAGGTAGGTATTAGCCCCAGCATTTCCGAAAGTCTCATAAAAGCGTCCATTGGAATTATGGTTATTCGCTACCCAAATTCCATATCCAGGCCACCAACCATCATAAAAAGCCCATGTAAAAGCTCCAGGCATGCCTTGAGCAGCCAAAGTGGTGATATCATGGTTAGCCATAACTTGCCACTCTCCTATAGTCACAGGATCAACTTGTTCATTATAAGGCCCTGTACCGGTTGAAATATAAAGTAATGGCACAGACTCATGAAGATCCAGCATGACCGTAGGATGCCACTCGTAAAATATGGAAAATATACCCTTTGTGATAGCCTGAGAAACCTGTAGTCCATCTCTATTATTATCGTGGAATACATATTTCCCCCAATAAGGAGCTGATCTTGGAAACCCGTCATCCCACTCGGTTCTGGCTTTGGTATATCTGTTGTACCAATCCACCAACTTATCTCTACCATCCGGCTCAGAGACAGGATTAATTAAAACAATAACATTCTCCCGAATTTGCTTAACAGTTCTGTCTTCACTTGTAATCAAACGATAAGCAAGCTCCATGAGCATTTCCGGTGAACCCATTTCGGTAGAATGCATTCCACCATTCAAATAATAGACAGGCTTTGCTTTTTGAAAAATATCTTCAGCTTGGTCGGTAGAGATTTTTCTAGGATCCGCTAATTGATCAAGGTATTCTTTATAAGTATCCAGACCATTCATACTTTCGTTATTCCCGATCACCACCAGATAAATCGGTCTTCCTTCTTCAGTGGTTTCTACCTGTTGTATGGATAAATGATCTGATTTTTCTGCCAATAATTGGTAATACTGATAAATGTCAGATGTTCTATGCATGACACCGGGAGCTCCTATTATCTCTCCAAAATGCTTGGAAGGTGATGGAATACTGGGATGATCTATTACGTCTAAAACAGAGTTAGGCAAAAATCTCGCATCTGTAGTATACTCCCTGATTTTAGCATTGTAAGCTTCATCTACCTTTTGTCCATAGCCAGACAAAAAAGGTAAAATGAATATGCATGCCAGAAGAAATGATTTTAGCTTCATGGATTTTTGGGTTGGTGGTAAATAAAATTTCTTGGGGAAGAAGTTAAGGGATTTACCCGAAAGCTTTCCTGAAATTTTCATAAACAGGTCAGCCAATTTATGAGTGGGCATAAAAAAAGGCCGAATTAACGGCCTTTCACTTATGAATGGATTTCCAACATACTTTCTCTATGAGCATCAAGAATTTTTTGAATCAAATCATCTGTCAATGCAGTGGATAGAAATAAGCTCTCAAATTGAGAAGGAGCCAAGTAAACTCCTCTTTTCAGCATAGCTTGGAAGTACTTACCAAAAAGCGCTGTATTTGACTTCTTTGCAGATTCAAAATCAATCACAGGCTCATCAGAAAAGAATAAGGAATACATACTGCCTAAATGATTAACCGTGTAAGAGTAGCCTAATTCAATATTAATCTTCTTTATTCCCTCAGAAATTTTTCTTCCGATTTCATTTAGAGCTCCGTAAATCCCATGATGTGCATTTAAATGCCTCAGCATTGCCAAGCCTGCGGCCATGGCTATAGGGTTTCCTGATAATGTACCTGCTTGATAAACCGGTCCTGCTGGAGAAACATGCTCCATGATTTCTTTCTTGCCACCATAAGCACCTACCGGCATGCCACCGCCGATAATTTTTCCCAGAGTAGTCATGTCAGGAGTTACTCCATATAGTTCTTGCGCACCACCGGGAGCTAATCTAAACCCTGTCATGACCTCGTCAAAAATCAAAACGATTCCCTCACGGGTACAAATCTCTCTCAAACCTTCCAAATAGCCAGGCATAGGAGTAGCCAAGCCCATGTTACCGGGAACAGGCTCTAAAATCAATGCCGCTATTTCTCCTTTATTAGCAGCCACCAATTTCTCAATTGCATCCAAAGAATTATAAGGTGCAAGCAAGGTGTCTTTTGCTGTTCCTTTGGTGACTCCTGGTGAATCGGGATTTCCCATGGTAATAGCACCTGAACCAGCAGAAATCAAAAATGAATCTCCGTGTCCATGATAATGCCCTTCCATTTTGACAATCTTGTCCCGACCAGTATACCCTCTAGCCAGACGAATCGCAGACATGGTTGCTTCAGTTCCCGAATTAACCATCCTCACTTTCTCTACCGAGGGAACCATACTGATAATCAATTCGGCAATTTCAATTTCTCTTGCGGTAGGAGCCCCGAATGAGGTTCCATTATCCATAGCTTTAATCACAGCCTCCCTAATCAGAGCATGATTGTGGCCAATAATCATTGGCCCCCAGCTATTAATCAACTCTATATATTTGTTGTCATCTTCATCAAAGATAAATGCCCCATCGGCTCTTTTGATGAAAATAGGATCACCCCCCACTGCACGAAATGCACGGACTGGTGAGTTTACTCCACCTGGAATAAAATTTTGGGCATGGGCAAAAAGCCGCTTGCTTTCAGAAATATTCATTGATTTGTTAAAGGTTTCAATTCACCGTATTCAAAACCGAATACAGGTACATAATTATTTGAATTGCTGTTTAGAAAATTAAATCCCCAGGTTATGTTTCCTTGTTGAAACTGCTGTTGATTCAAGCTCCTTCTAAGATCAAACCCAAAGCTTGGGCTTAAGTTGGAGGAAAGCCAAAATATTAGCTCCTTCCCCAAAACAGCATTCATGGAAGGGAAGACTAAATTTTTGTTATAAAAATCCGTTTTAAACGCAATCATTTCCTCTTTATCCAAAGCTGGAGAATTGTTGGAGATAAAGTAGAAATTCTGATCCTCCAACATCTCAAAATTCGCAAAATTGAAACCAAGCCAGGAATCCATTACCAAAATCGGTAAAGAGGTTGTTACTGATTCTATCAAGGAAAGTGTAGACTGGGCTATGGCAGGATCATCGCTCAGCATTATCACCTGATCCACCTTCAAATTGGCACTATCTCTTCCAGGCCTAACTCCTAAATCAGCAAGAAAACTAGCTGCATTTCTGGGATTCAAAGGTTGGGAATCCACTATTCTAAACCCTTCTTTCGTCAATTTTTCCTTCAGAAAGGCATTCATTTTTTCATCCCTTGAGCTATTGCTGTACCCAATGGCCACTCTTTTACCCCACCTTTGAGATTTCAGATTTTGAACAATTCCATCTACTATATTCTCAGCAGATGGTCTGAATAAATAGCTATACTGCTTATCCTGAAATCTTTCTCCCAAATTGGAAAGAGGGTGGATAAAAGGAATCTTGGCATTTTCCGCAAATGCGCTCACTAAATCAGATTCCTCCAAGTAAATAGGTCCAACTATTACATCGGCACGTTTTACTGCAGGTTCTTTCAGTATATTCTGCAAGTGGTTTAAATCTCGCTTAGAATCAAAGGAAATCAAATTCACCCTTTTCCCTTCTTTTTTAAGTTGATTTACGCCAAACCGAATCCCTTCAAATAATTCATAGGTAAATGATGATGGAGAAATTTCACCAGACCTGCCATCAGTAAAAGGAAGAATTACCACAATATCCAAAACCTCATCTTTGATTTTAGATGAACCACTTAATTCTCCTATTCCCTGAAGCTCATAATACAGTGCTCTTTCTTCGGAAGAAAGTACCGATTTGCTATTCAAAACAGTACTTAAAGCTGCTGTGTAGCCGGATAATTCCTGAAACTCTCTCAAATTTCTAATCAAGAAATCAGGGCTTTGCTTGATTAGAAATTCATAAATTAAATTCTGCGCTTTTCTTTTGATCTCTTCATTTTGAAGCTGGCTAACTTCCTTCAGCCCCTGCAGTACCTGACTATTTTGAAAGTATGCTGTTGCTAAAAGGTATTTAGCCTCCTCGCCTTTATTCCAATTTCGGGATGCAAGAGGTTCAAGAAAATCTATGGCTTGATTAGGCTGATTGGCACCCAAAGCAGCCTGAGCTCCGTGAAATGCTGCGTAATTGGCTAGATTCCCATATTTTTCAACAGAAACAAATTCCTTAAAAGAATTCATGGCCTCCCAATAGGACCCGGAATTTAATTGAACTTGGGCTCGTCTATAACTCTCAGGTAAATTCTGAGACCAAGCCAAAATACTAATGAAAAAAACTGCTAGGAAAAGGAAGGATTTTCTCATGAATCAAGGGTATGAATCAAACTGAATAGACAAATTTAAGCCATTATTTCCAAACCCAAAGTTTGGACCATAATAGATTATAAAAGCAAAACCCGAAGACAAAGCCTCGGGTTTTAACATTTATTGATTTTTTAAAATTATTCCCACTCGATTGTTGCTGGTGGCTTGGAAGAAATATCATAGACTACTCTATTTACACCTTTTACACGGTTGATGATTTCGTTGGACATTTTTCCCAAGAACTCATACGGTAAATGAATCCAATCTGCAGTCATTCCATCTACGGAACCTACTGCTCTCAAGGCAACCACTCTTTCGTAGGTACGCTCATCACCCATCACCCCTACAGACTGAATAGGAAGAAGTATAGCACCAGCTTGCCAAACTTGATCATATAAACCATGATTTTTCAAGCCTTGAATAAAAATATGATCAACCTCTTGCAAGGTTTTTACCTTTTCGGCAGTGATATCTCCCAAGATTCGTATAGCTAGACCCGGACCAGGGAAAGGATGTCTTCCAATAATGGTTTCGGGAATCTCTAAAGCTCTTCCCACTTCTCTTACCTCATCTTTGAATAAGGTATTCAAAGGCTCGACAACGGATAGCTTCATGAAATCTGGAAGTCCTCCTACATTGTGATGGGATTTAATGGTGGCAGAAGGACCTTTGACGGATACTGACTCAATCACGTCTGGGTAGATCGTACCTTGACCCAGCCATTTAACTCCGTCAATTTTGTGAGCCTCATCGTCAAATACTTCAATGAATACTCTTCCGATTGCTTTTCTTTTGGCTTCAGGATCTGTTAATCCAGCCAAGGCGTCATAAAACCTTTGCTTGGAATCTACACCTATCACATTCAGACCCATGTCTTTGTAGGATTCTAGTACTTCTTCGAATTCATTCTTTCGAAGCAATCCATTGTCTACAAATACGCAGGTAAGTTGATCACCAATTGCTCTGTGAATTAAAGTTGCAGCAACTGATGAATCAACACCACCGGATAAGCCCATCACTACTTTATCTGATCCGATTTTGGATTTCAAATCTTCAATAGTCGCATCAATAAAAACATCAGAGGTCCAATCCTGAGCACATCCGCAAATAGAAACCACGAAGTTTCTTAGAAGATTTTTTCCTTCCGTAGAGTGTGTTACTTCAGGGTGGAACTGTATCCCGTAGGTTTTTTCTCCTTCAATCTTAAATGCAGCCACTTCCACAGAAGACGTACTGGCAATAACTTTAAAACCTTCCGGTAATTTTTTGATGGTATCTCCATGAGACATCCAAACAGTAGAACCATGAGTCATTTCTTTCAGAAGATCATGGTGCAGGTCAATATGGTCAAGATTAGCTCTTCCGTACTCACGAATCGTGGAAGGAAGCACCTCGCCCCCATATTTATGCGCTAAAAGCTGGGATCCATAACAAACTCCCAAAATCGGCAGCCTGCCTCTCAAGCTATCCAAATCCAAATCAGGAGCTCCTTCATCTCTTACGCTGCAAGGAGACCCGGATAAAATGATCCCTTTGATATCATCATTGATCTCAGGAACATTATTAAAAGGGTGAATTTCACAATAAACATTCAGTTCTCGAACTCTTCGGGCGATGAGTTGGGTGTACTGAGAACCGAAATCGAGGATCAAAATTTGTTCTGCCATGCGCAAAGGTAAGCAGGATGGTCGGTTTGCTGAAATACGGCAAAGAAAATTTGGTGATAGTTTTAAACAATATTCCAGTAAAATTCATAAATAAACTAATTATCAGCTATTTATAGAATAATAATTACTGCGTATCCTCTTCCTCTCCAAATAAGGTTTTTAACTCAACTGCATCTATCCCCTTTTCTTCCTGAAGGTATTTCCCAAAAACTGCAGTGGAACCATGAGTCAGATAGACTTTTTCAGCTTCAGTAGCAGTAATTGCCTGTATCAATCCCTCCCAATCAGCATGATCTGATAAAACAAATCCCCTGTCGGCTGCTCTCCTCCTTCTGGTGCCTCTAATTGCCATCCAGCCTGAACAAATCCCTGTCCTATAGGGAGAAAATTTTCGCATCCAGGGAGTTCCCATGGCCGATGGTGGCGCTATAATCAAAGCCCCTTTGTATTTACTTTTTGGAATTTCTTGAGTGACTTTTGGGACATCCCAAAGGAAAATGCCATTTGCCAATAAAGCTTGGTTGGTGTTCCAGACTGCTCCATGAACGAAAACTTCACCAATATCAGGATTCAAGTTTTGCAATATTCTTTGTGCCTTTCCTAAAGAATAAGCAAATAGCACAGAATTTCGGCCTTCGGCTGCATTTTCTTTCCACCAAGAATTGATTTGATTGAAAATCTCTTTTTGACTTTCCCATTTATAAATTGGTAGTCCGAACGTGCACTCTGATACAAATTCATGGCACTTAACAGGCTCAAATGCAGCTGATAGTCCATCATCTTCCACTTTGTAATCACCGCTGACTACAGCTACACGGCCTTTGTGTTCCAATCTAATTTGAGCCGATCCGGGAATATGTCCAGCAGGATGAAAAGAAACTTTAACTCCGTTAATTAAAAGTTCATCACCGTATTCGAGGGTTTGAAGATTGATATCCTCACCCAACCTCAATTTCATCACTTCCGCAGAGTGATGATGAGCTAGGTAAGCCCTCATTCCCCAACGGGAGTGGTCTGAATGCGCATGGGTGATCAGCGCTTTGTCAACCGGCCTCCAAGGATCAATAAATACTTGGGCGGGAGGGCAATACAAACCGGATTCTGTAAGTTCTAGCAAATTCAATTGGATATAGATCTTTGATAAATTTAAGCCAGAGAACCCCTATATTGTTTATTTCAACTCATAAAAGTAAAAAGTCTGAAAATCTCTTTCTTCAGCATTCGGGTCTTCACCGGGTTTGGCATTAACTGAATAGAGTAACTCTTTTTTTGCCTGAAGTTTAATTGGCCACTCCCCTTCCCAAAGCTTTTTATCATCTTTAAAAATCTGGTATACAGGCGTTTTATATTTATCTTCTACGCTCATATACTTTTCATCCCCAACTACTCTCCTATCTAAAGCATCAACTTCTTCATCCGGTGCTCCTTTCAAATACCAGGTTATTAAATAATCATTTGAAAAGGTGAAATTCTGATACCTAGAACCTCGAAGAACCTCGAAAAATACATCGAAGTTTTGATTGGGGATTGTCGGCTTTGTAATTTTAAAATTTTCACCAGGATTTAAATCTATAGAATCCAAAAGATTCAATTCAGGAAAAGAATACTTATATAGTTTTGGCGTTAATGTGAACTGCAAGAAAATTTGATCATTTTTCAAATAAGCATTTGGTTCATAACTAAGATATTCACCTTTATCTTGAATATAGTTTAATGATTTCGGGACTTTAGAAGAATAAAGCTGATTTCCATCTGCAGTACTAACCTTAAGAAAATCATAAGTACTCATTTCCATTAGACCATTTTTTAAAAATTGATCTTGCTCACTTTCCCTAAACCCAAACATAAATACCATTCCATCTTTTGAAATAAGACTGGGAGTATCTCCCATCAACCTTGATAAAATGTGAATTTGTGTTGGATGCTGCTCAATTAATTCAAATTCAAGATTGTAAATAAAATTTCCTGAGAAAGTTTTTACTAAAATTTTATCATTAGAAATAAATCTTGAGGCTTCAAAATATCCGGATTTATAACTATCAGGCCCGTCCTGAGCTCGATTAGCAACCTTGAGAATATTACCAGAATTGTCTGTTAGGATAAATTCATTGCTTTTAAAATCGAATAACAAAAATTTCTGAGCATCATCAGAATAATCCAGTAAAGTTGGAACAACCAAACGGCCTACCTGTATACTGTCCACCAATACTAATTCTGGGACATAAGCACCTGAGACTTCCTCGGATTTTTTTTGACTGCAGGAGTATAAAACTAAAACTGCGATAAGAGTAGAAAAGAAAAATTTCATAAAAAGTCTTTTTCCAAAACTATCAAATACTCATAAAAAAGAAAATCCTCTTTCGAGGATTTAAATTTCTTGTGGAAGTTTGTCAGGTTTGGCGTAACTAAGTCTACTCAGCTTTTCACCGACATGATACTCATCCAAACCTGAAACCGTTACAGATTCCAAAATATTTAGATCAAGAGATCCATCTTGCCTTAGCCCTTTTTCTTCCACGTAAATGTGATCTATAGAAGCTATCAGCAAAACAGTTTCATTAATTTTTAATGTTTGTGTCTCAACTAATGAACAGCCCAATTTGAGAGGACTCTTTTTAACAAAAGGGGCATAGAATTGCTCCAAATATTCCTCTTCAAGCCCAGTTTTTTCAAATTCCGAACCCTCCCATCTAGCTGAGGTCCAGTGAGCTTCTTTGTAAAATTCTGGGGTAACATGATTGAGAGTAAAAACCTCTGTTTCCAGAATATTTTCCAGCGTATCTCTTTGAACAGTATGAGGCCTAAAGAGAATCCCCACCAACGGAGGAGATGCACCTATATGAAAAACCTGAGAAAAAGGAGCCAAATTATTGATTCCTGATTTACTCTTTGTACCAATTAGGTTTAGGCTTTTATATCCTGATAGGCAATTAATCAGATTTCTTCTGAAAAATGAGTCAGATTCCAGAATATCCTCTTTGCTGAAATGCTTGATCATTTTTTAATTGCCTCTTCAATGGTATCACAATATTTGATATCCAATTGATCAATAATATTATCCGGATAGGTTTCCAAAATCTGATTCTTAGCTATTTGAACCATTTTTTCAAACCACTTTTCATCTGGAAGGATTTTACGATGGGTTTTCACACCATATGCTAACATATCTTTCTTCCAATGAATAAAATACCATTCCATTGTAGGTTGATGGAAGGCTCTCAGAGATCTCTTGTCGAAAATGAATTTTTCGTACTTACCTGCTTTAACTATCTCCCCTATTTGATTGAAAGTTTCCTTAAAATCTTCAATTGGGATATAGTCTGCAAGTAATTCACAAATCACAATTCCTTTGTCAGGATTAATTAAAACGCGTGCATACTTTTCTTCAAAAGCCAGTTCAAAATCTCGCGTTTCTGATGGATATAAGGTGTCGTTCATGGCAAGATGGTGAGGGATTAATAGACTGTATTTTTACGCTTGGTTTCAGATTGATTGACTTCGTCTTTGAATTGCTCCAAGCGAACTTCTAGGTTTGAGGCATATTCGAGAGTAGTCCGCATCATATCCTGCTGAGACTTAATTTGCTCTTTCAGCCTCGCAAGCTCTTGATTAACTTCTGCAAGCTTATTCTCATAGTCTTTCTTTAGCCTTTCTTTTTCGAGTTGGGCTTTCCTCAATTCTTCCTTAAACAATAGGAATGATTCAGGTGGAGTCTTCATATTCACAGCTCGTTCTTCTCGGGACCGTACCCTAAGTAATGACAAAATTCTATTGAAATTGTTTAAAGTTTATTTAAGATTGGACATTCCTCCATCCAAATGCACTATCTGACCTGTCATCCAGGAACTTTCCTCAGACAGCAAAAATACTGCAGCATTAGCAATGTCTTCCGGAGTGCCATATCTTCCGATAGGATGTCTTTTATTACTTGCTTCTTTTTTATCATCAGATGACAACAATGCATTTGCCAATGGGGTGTCTGTCAAAGATGGAGCTATGGCGTTTACTCGAATCTTTGAAGGAGCCCATTCGGCCGCCAATGATCTTGTCAGCCCTTCTACAGCACCTTTTGCTGCTGCAATACTGGCATGAAAACCCATACCAGTCTGAACTGCAACCGTGCTAAACATTACAACTGAAGGCGAATCAGACTTTTTCAAAGCCTTTATAGAAGCTTGCAAAACTTTAACTGCTCCCAAAAAATTAATGTCTAATTCTTTTTGGAAATCACTTATGCTAATTCTATGAAAAGGCTTCAGATTTATAGTGCCTGGACAATAAACCAAACCATCAATAACATCAGGTGAATCTGGTAACTGGTCAAAATCTTCGGTGATGTCCAATTCAGTAGTTCCATCACCACTTTTGGAGTACAAATAGAGATTTGCACCTTTTGATTTTAATGATTCCGAAATAGCTTTTCCAATTCCTGAGTTTCCTCCGATGATAACAATATTTTTTTCTTGCATAACTTGTTTGGTTTCATGTATAAAAGCATTTGATGAAGGAATTTGTTTTGGGAAAAACAAAAAAAACCGAGCTTTTGCCCGGTTTTTAAAGTTGGTTTAGTAGGATATATTTTACTTTTCTAAACTGATATACTTCAGAAATTCATTTCTAGCCTGTTCGTCTCGCTCAAACTTACCTGAATAAAAGGAAGTAACGGTTGAGCTGTTGGTATCATTGACACCTCTCGAGCTGACACACATATGATAAGCATCCATGATAATAGCTACGTCTTCAGTGCCTAAAACTTCTTTCAACTCATTTCCAATTTGCATGGTCAATCTTTCTTGAACCTGAGGCCTTTTGGCAAAATACTGTACTATTCTATTGATTTTTGAAAGACCGATCACGTTTCCATTAGAAATGTAAGCCACATGAGCCTTACCATAGATCGGAACGAAATGATGTTCGCAATGAGAATGAAACGTGATATCTTTTTCTACCAACATTTCATTGTATTTGTACTTGTTCTCAAAAAGTTTTGCAGCTGGCTTATTCTTTGGATTCAAACCTGCGAAAACCTCCTTCACATACATTTTGGCCACCCGATGAGGAGTACCTTTCAAACTATCATCTGTGAGGTCTAATCCCAAAATGTTCATGATTTCACGGAAATGCTTTTCAATCAATTCCACTTTTAAATCATCATCCATTTCGAAAGCATCCTCTCTCAGAGGGGTTTCTAAAGAAGTTCCAACATGCTCTTCACCGATTTCCTCAAATGAAGCCCGGGACAGATTAATTCCCATCGTATTCAACAAAGTTTCTTTCTGTTTCATAAAGTCGAATCGTTAATTCGAATTTCCGATCAATTTTTTCCCTCAAAATATTCCAAATAACCACTGCAATATTTTCAGCGGAAGGGTTGAGATTTTTGAATTCATCGGTATCCAAGTTTAGGTTTTTGTGGTCAAATTTATTTAATACGTGCTTTTTGATAAGATCGCTAAGCACTTTCATGTCATAAACGTATCCTGTATCAGGATCAACTTCTCCCCTGAGTTTTACTATCAAATCATAATTGTGTCCGTGGTAATTGGGATTATTGCATTTACCAAAAACAGCTTGGTTTTTTTCAGGTGACCAGGCAGGATTATTAAGCCTGTGCGCGGCGTTGAAGTGCTCTTTGCGGAATACGGTTACTTTCATTACTTCTCTGAACAGCAGTTCCATTATTTTTGTTTAATTTTTATTCAAATTCTTTAAACAGAAATTTCAAACTCCTGCTGTTCAACCATTTATTTTTTGCAGTCGGCAAAATTAACCATTTATCAAATTCAGAGGTAATAAATAGAAATTTTCACCGTAAAAGGAACAAAAGTCCACTTTATTTTAGTTCCTTAAAGTGGACGTTCGCTTATCACCCAGATTAGCCAAGTCCTTGATAATCAAATAATATCCTAGTTAAATATTTGGCTTGGCATTTGTAAAGAAGGAAAAACTATGACCCTACCTACCATAATTCACACGCTAATAAGCTTTGCTTTAACAGCAAATATCATCCACACTACTACTACTCCCAACCTCTCTAAAATATCTGAAAGTGAAAAAATTTATCAAATGATAGTTGATGATGCACCTTTGGTTCCTTCTAAAGAAATTTTTGAGCTTGCTATGAATGGGTGGGAAAAGTTGGAGAATAATTTGGAAAATCCTGTATTGACAATTATCGATTTCAGCCTCCCATCTACCGAGAAAAGACTTTGGGTAATCGATATGGAAAAATCAGAAATCTTAATCAACACAGTTGTATCACACGGTAGAAATTCCGGTCAATTGATGGCTGAATCTTTTTCCAATAAACCCGAATCTTATAAGAGTAGCTTAGGATTTTTTAAAACAGCGGAGACTTATTTTGGGAAGCATGGTTACTCATTGAGAATCGATGGACTGGAAAAGGGAATCAATGATCAAGCACGAAACAGAGCTATAGTTATCCATGGCGCAGATTATGCAAAGGAGGAATTTGCTAAGGCTACAGGACGATTAGGAAGAAGCTTAGGCTGTCCAGCACTCCCCCCTGATATCAGCAAAGAAGCAATAGACATTATAAAAGAAGGATCATTAATGTTCGTGTTCGGCAAAGCTCCTGACTACTTAGAAAATTCCGAACTAGCTCAACCTTAAAAAGATCTTAGGGCCGCTAAAATCTCAGCGTCACGCTGATAGATATCTGATCTGAAATGACCCTTTCCATTTGAGTCCGCCCAGAAAGTAAGGTAAACCAAGATAACGGGTATCTTTTTGTCCAAGTTTACAATTTGTTCTCTAGGCTGATTCATAGCTTTTTCAATTTTTTGTGAATCCCAATCTTGATTGTTTTTTAATAGTAATTGTGCTAGTTGGGTGGGATTTTTCAATCTGATACAACCATGCGAGAGCGCTCGTTCTTCCTTTTCGAATAGGTTTCTCGTGGGAGTATCATGAATATAAACGCTGTACTTGTTCGGAAACATAAACTTAACTAGTCCAAGCGAATTATTTTGTCCTGGCTTTTGCCTAATCAAGTATGGAAAGGACTTGCTGCTAAAATCTACAGTAGAAGGATCTACATATTTCCCTGATCGGGTAATCACCTCCATATTATTTCTAGTTAAATAAGAAGGGTTTTTTCGAATTGCAGGAAGGGTTTCATTCCGCATAATGGAATAAGGAATATTCCAATATGGACTGAAAACAATATAACTCATCTGAGCTGAAAAGACTGGAGACTGATGATAAGGCTGGCCAACAATCACTTTTTCAGAAAAAAGCGTGTCCCGATTATCAATAAAGTCCAATTCAAAATTGGCAATATTGACCAAAATGTAGGTGGAATTTTGAATTGTGTCCGGAAGCCACCTCAACCTTTCCAAGTTTACTGAAGCTTTATCGATCAAACTTTTTGGAGATTGATTAAGAGCCTCCAAAGTCATTTTACCTAAGATTCCATCTGCATCAAGTCCATTGTCTGCCTGATATCTTTTTACCGCTTCAATAAGAAGAGAGTCATAGAGTTTTGACGATTTATCAGCAACAGTAGATCCGACAAGATATCCCCAGAAAATCAATCTATCTCGTAAAGCGGGAATAGAAGAATTAGTCTCACCAAATTTAATTGATTTGTTTTCTTTGACTGGTTTCCAATCCAAAGAATCATTTTTCGCAATGGATTCGAGATTTCTGACTACTTCTCTGCCCTTTCGATAGATTTCAAATTTAGGATAAACAGACTGGATCACTGGCCGAATTTCCTTTCTCATAAGAGCAGTATGCAGTAATTCTATATAGTCTAATTGCTTTTGAATAGGCTCAATTCCCCAGTTACTTTTCAAGGATGATGGGTCAACTTTTCCAACTTCCAAATGAGTAACCAGCTTGAAAAACGCATCAGTCAAAAGCAAATCAAAATCAGCCAAATCACTGAAATCATTCGCATTTTTCTTCTTTTTATTACTTTCAAAAGCTTCAAAATAGGTCTGAATTAATTTCAAATTATACTCTTCAGGGTTTAGCCCATCATATTTTGACTGGATGATCTCGTAGCGCATCTCATATGCAAATTCGGTCAATTCCCCATTGAAAGACCAAACTGGGTTAAACTCTCTCGCTCCGTAAAAAGTATGAATTTCACTGGATGTCAATAATGGCAAGCCCCTCACTTCCAATTTTCTTTGGGGTTGATCGGTCTCCAGGATAAATCTGATCTTATCAGCAACCTCCTTTTGACTGGGAAAAGCCGAGCAAACGCTTAAGAATAAAAAAACCGCCATTAAAAAGAAGCGGTTTATATAGTGGCTATTAGCTTTCATAAATTTTGAATTATTCTTCGACCTTAAAATCCTGGTATTTTCTTCCCAAAGCCCAAGACTCTTTCAACATAGTCAAAAAATCTCCCATTTTGGCTAAAGGAATCAAATTTGGTCCGTCACTCAATGCCTTTGCTGGTTCTGGGTGGGTTTCAATAAAGAAGCCATCTATTCCTGTTGCGGCAGCTGCTCTCGCTAAAACCGGAGCAAACTCTCTTTGACCTCCGCTGCTTCCGCCTTGGCCTCCAGGCTGTTGAACTGAGTGGGTGATATCAAATACCACAGGAGCAAATTGCCGCATGATCGGAAGACCTCTCATATCTACAACCAGATTATGATACCCCAATGAGAACCCACGCTCGGTCAAACAAACATTTTCATTTCCGACAGATCTTACTTTCTTGACTGCATACTGCATGTCTTCAGGAGCCATAAACTGACCTCTCTTAATTTTTACAGCCTTTCCGGTCTCTGCTGCAGCCAGAAGTAAATCTGTTTGCCTACATAAGAAAGCCGGAATCTGAAGCACGTCTACTACTTCGGCCACTTCAGCTGCCTGATAACTTTCATGAATATCAGTTACCAAGGGCACATCCAAAGCTTTACCTACCCGTTGCAAAACCTCCAAAGATTTATCCATTCCTATGCTTCGGAAAGAATTGGAAGAGGTTCTATTTGCTTTGTCAAATGAGGCTTTGAAAACATAGTGAAAGCCATTTTCCTGAGCCCAAGCCTTCACTTTCGTTCCTATTTCCAGACAAATATCATAGCTCTCCACGGCACAAGGGCCAGAGAAAAGGACAGGTTTATCGGAACCTAAAACAATTCCCTCTCTGATTTTCATGGTGCTTGTGGTTCTATTCATCTTCTTTTGCTTTAACGATATGATTTTCTATCAAAGGAATCAATTTGCCTTTGGAATGTAATATTAAGTCTGCTACTTCTCTGAAAACACCTTTTCCTCCTGCAGCAGCGGTGATATAATCTACTTGAGGTTTGACATATGCCAGTGCATCTGCTGGAGCTACTGAAAATCCAATTTTACTTAAAATAGGCAGGTCAATCAGGTCATCTCCAATATAGGCGACCTCATGCAGTTCTATTTCCAGCGTTTCCAGGATTTCGCTTAGTTTTTTCCATTTATCCTTTACCCCGTGATAATGAAAATCGAAACGCAATTCCTCGCATCTATTCTCCACTACCTTGGATGAGCGACCTGTAATTGCACCCACCATAATGCGGTTTTTTCTCAAATGCTGTACAATCAAGCCATCTTTGACATTGTATTTCTTATACTCCGTGCCTAAGTCATCATAGATGATCCCACCGTCGGTCAGCACACCATCTACATCAGTAATCAGTAATTTGATAGCGGATGCTTTTTGCAAAACCTCCTCTGAAATCCCGGAAAAGAGTTGATTGATTATTTCTTCTGTTTCCATTGTATAGAGTATAGGTCTAGTCTTCGTTGTTCTAAGTTTCTTACACTTCCAGCTTTTCTTTGCTTAGTCAAAAGATCTAAGTCCACATCCGCGACAATTGTAGTTTCTGCATTTTCAGATGCTTGGGCTACGATTGAATCATGTGGAAATGAGAAATCTGAAGGGGAATATATAGCAGCCTGTGAGTATTGAATATCCATGTTTTCCACTTTTGGAAGGTTACCCACAGAACCTGTGATCGCTACATAGCATTCGTTTTCGATTGCTCTCGATCTTGCGCAGGTATTTACCCGTAGGAAAGCATTTTTTGTATCCGTCCAGAAAGGAACAAATAAAATATCCATGTTTTGCTCTGCTAGAATTCTCCCTAATTCAGGAAACTCCACATCATAACAAATTAGAATTCCAACCCTTCCTGCATCCGTATCAAAAACATTGATTCCATTTCCGCCCTGAAGCCCCCAATATGCTGCTTCATCTGGTGTAATGTGAAGTTTGTATTGCTTGGCATGCGTTCCATCTCTCCTACACAGGTAACTTACATTTCGAAGTTTCTTGCCATCATATTCCGGCATGGATCCAGCAATAATGTTCACATTGTAAGAAACCGCCAAATCACTCATTCTACTCACAATCTCTTCCGTGTAGTCTGCCAGATTTCGGATTGCTTCTGAGGCATCCATATCATTAAACTCAGCCAATAGCGGAGCATTGAAGAATTCAGGAAGTAAGCAAAAATCCGATTTATATCCAGAAACAGTATCGACGAAAAATTCAACCTGCTGCATCAGATCATCCACATTGGAAAACCTTCTCATTTTCCATTGAACCAATCCTAGACGAACAATGGATTTTTTATTACCAATGAGTTTTTCGTCTTTTTCATAATAAATATTGATCCATTCAAGTAAAGTTGCGTAGGCTCTGGAATCAATATCCTCCGGAAGATATTTCGTGATCACCTTCCTCACGTGGAACTCATTGGCGAGTTGGAATGAAAGAACGGAATCGAAAATCTCCTTATTCTTGACCAAATCGATGTACTTCCTTGGAGTCATTTCATCGGCATAATTAGCATAGCCGGGAATTCTTCCACCAGCAATGATGGAGCGGAGATTCAGGTTTTCGCAAAGCTCTTTACGGGCATCATAAAGTCGACGACCCAATCGCATTCCACGATATTCTTGATGCACGAATACATCCGTGCCATAGAGCGTATCACCCTCATCATCATGGGTATCGAATTTGCCGTATCCGGTGATTTGATCGTAAGTATGGTTATCTCCAAATTGAGAATAATCAACAATTATACTGAGAGCAGCAGCGACTACCTTTCCATTATCTTCAATACAAATCTGACCTTCAGGAAAAACCTTCAGCTGGTTCTTCAATTCCTGACGGGTCCAGGCCATGCCTTTATCTTTGTATATCGATACCATGATATCACGGATATCATCGAAATCGGAAAGCTTAATATTTCGGAGTTTTAATCGGTGCTCGAGTTCTTCTCTGTGTTTACTCATGTCACAAAATTAACTAAAATCAATCGATAATTTCAGAAGGGGAAAATTTCCAACCTATAAACAAAATAAAATATGGATTTTTTAATCCAGCTAAAATTACTTTAGATTGGGTATTCAATTCTGATGATTAATCGACGAATTTCGAAAAATACAGCGATTTTCTATGCAAAGTGAAGCAAATAATACAAAAGCAGCTCCTGTCTCTAATTTTATAGATTGGCTTGAGGAAATTTTAAATGTCAGTTTGGTCAATTTGGGTGAGTCTAAACTAACAATAGGCCTACTTCTTACGCTGATTTTTTCATTTATCGCACTTTTTGTGATTTCAGAATGGATTCGAAGACTCTTAGTCAATAAAATATTAAAGCGCTACGATATCACCACCGGAACCAGGCAATCCATTGGAACCATGGTCAAATATATCCTGATTTTAGCAGGTATATTTTCAATTTTACAAACGAACGGAATTGACCTCAGCGCATTTGGAGTTCTTGCAGGAGCTATTGGTGTTGGTATTGGTTTTGGTTTGCAAAATGTGACCAACAACTTTATCAGCGGTTTGATTATTCTATTCGAGCAACCCATAAAAGTTGGGGATAGAATAGAAGTTGGAGATGTGACTGGAGATGTAATCAAAATTTCTGCCCGCTCAACCATGATAGTCACCAACGATAATATCACCATTATTGTCCCGAACAGTCAGTTCATTGATAGTCAGGTAATTAATTGGTCTCATTCAGATAGAATGGTCAGGTTTAATTTTCCTGTTGGGGTTTCTTACAAAGAAAATCCACAAAGGGTCAAAGAAATTTTATTGGATGTGGCCAAGAAAAATCCGGGGGTACTTAACACTCCTGAAACTGATGTACTCTTCTCGGATTATGGCGATAACTCCATTAATTTTACTTTAAGGGTTTGGACTTCAGAATATATCAACAGACCCAATGTGCTCAAAAGCCAACTTTATTATGAAGTATTTAAGAGGTTTGGTGAAGAAGGAATTGAAATTCCATTCCCTCAAAGAGACTTGCATCTAAAATCAGGATTTGAAAATTTAAAAAATTAGGCTATTTTTCGATAAATTACCTGAGGAGTAGGCTTACAACTGGCCTAAAGATGAGAAAGTTACTTCTAATATTATTTTTATTTATCAGCTTTGAGTCTATCTCCCAAAGCTTCTATCGCTATCGTTTTGAGGAGCCATGGTCTTTTTCTGCCAGTATCGGACCTACTCAATATTTTGGAGAATTATATTCCTTTTGGAAATATAATGAGGGGGTTCAGCCGGATTGGAATGCTAATATTGCATTCCATTATACAATAGGAACTCATTTACGGGCAAGAGGAGATTTTTCATATTATAAAATGTCGGGTCAAGATCCTCCTTCGGATCCAAGAGCCTTCAGAACTCCCAGAAATCTTCATTTCCGAGCTCAGAATTGGGAAGTAACAGGAATTATCGAATACTATTGGGACCCTGTGAAGGTTCCTAATATTCATAGACCACTCTGGAACCCTTATATATTCGTTGGAATAGGTATGTCAACTAATAACCCAGAAGCTCAACTTGATGGAGAATGGGTAGACCTGAGACCTCTTCAATTAGAAAACAATCCTTATGAAAGGTATATTGTAGTTTTTCCTATGGGATTGGGATTCAAATACAAACTTAATGTCTACATGGATTTGACATTTGAAGGGAATTACAGGTTCACTTTGACTGATTACATGGATGATATTTCAGCCTATAATATCAGTGAATTTTACCTGGACTTAGTTGATGACTATGTAACGGGAAGAAATCCCGATAGATTGAGGCTAGCTATTAGAAACCCGGGTTTTTTGGATGACAATGGTATGCCGGATGTAGATAAAATCCTTCGTAATGGTGGAAGAATACGTAGAGGTTCGGGCCTTACTCACCGCTTTGATGGCTACATGACTGTCAATGTTGGGCTGGAAATCCACTTCTCCAGAGATATTTTTGACAACTGGATTTTCAGAAACAGAGTTAACGAAAAGAGATTCAGATTCTGGTAAACCTGCTTTTTATCATTTTTCATTCTTCATATTTCCATTAATTTCCGTAAATGATTTCCTCTAAACGAGGTGTTATCTTTCTATGGAAAATCTTAACTATTGGGAATTTATAGCAGGATTGGGAATTTTCCTTTTGGGAATGCACCAAATGGAAAGTGGGCTCAAAGAGCTTGCTGGTAAATCCTTTAGGACCCTACTCCAAAAATTTACCAACAAAAGCTGGAAAGGTATCCTTACAGGAACCTTTATTACTTCAATTTTACAGAGTAGCTCTTTAGTTACTTTGATGGTGTTAGCATTTTTAGGAGCAGGTCTCATCAGCCTTCAAAACTCCATTGGAGTAATACTAGGAGCTAACCTAGGGACTACAGTTACCGCATGGATAGTTGCCACTTTAGGGTTTAAAATCAGCATTTCTTCTTTTTCACTCCCATTTATAGGAATAGGAGCCCTTTTTTATCAATTTTTTAGTAAAAGAATATATCTGAAAAATTTTGGCCTCCTTCTATTAGGTTTCGGGTTTTTATTTTTTGGGATTGATTTAATGAAAACCTCCATTGAATTGCTGGCTCAAAAAATGGAATTGAGTCAATTTGCAGAGGTAAGACTGATATTCTTTTTAGGGCTAGGCATTGTTCTTACTGCTTTGATTCAATCCAGCTCAGCTTCACTGGTAATTTTACTCAGTGCATTAAATTCGGATGTAATCACTTTAGATCAAGCGGCAGCTGCAACAGTGGGAGCTAATATTGGAACAACCATCACTGTTATTATGGGAGCAATTGGTGGAACTCCCGATAAAAAAAGGTTGGCTTCAGTCCATTTCATATTTAATTTCTGTACTGGGATACTGATTTTTCCATTTATCCCCTATTTCATCACCGTCTTAGAAAACAGTAGAATTGGAGGAGATCATTTGATCTTATTGGTTGTATTCAACACGTTGATGAACCTAGCGGGAATTATCATTTTCTTTCCTTTTTTGGGTTTTTTGAGATCTTGGATTAATCAACGTTTTAAAACCAAAAAAATCAGCTTAACCTCATTTATTCACAATGTAGACACTTCTGTTCCGGAAGCAGCCATTAAAGCTGTAGAGAAAGAGCTGGACTCGGTTTTCGACCGCACCAAATTCTTTATCAAGGAGACTCTGGGAATCGAGGCAAAAGCAGGAGAACATGAAAGTATTTGGCAAAAAGTATTGGGTCGCTCATTTGAATTAATCCATGTCTACAACGAAATCAAAGAAATCGAAGACGAAATTACAGAGTATCATATAAAGATTCAAAGCGAACCAATCTCTGAAGTTGAGGCAAGACATCTAAGTTCGCTCATGGAATCGCTTAGGTCCATGGTTTATTCAGCTAAAGCTATGAAAGGCATCACCCAAAACATTAAAGAGTTAGAATCAGCTGAAAGAAACCTACCAAAAAAATTCCTGCTTAGGATTCAGGATCATGCAAAAGTGTTATTTGAACAAATAGAAAAGCTGAGGCTGGAAGAAAAAGAAAACAGAGAAGTACCTCAATGGCTACAGCAACTTCAATATCAAGATCAAATTTTTATGGAAGACTTATACAAAGAAGCAAAAAGCCATCAGACAGATATTCCTTTTTCTACCTTAAGCAATGTTGGAAATGAATATTGTAGAAGTCTTTACAGTTTGGGTGTTGCTGTCTTGCATTGGCAACACCCAAAAACTGAATCATCTAATCTAGATCAACCAAAATAAGCTACTGCTTGATACTCAAAACGCCCAAATTGCCTTTAAATAAGACCGTTTCTGTAGTTCCTACTTGATAAGAAAGACTTTTCTCATGGTGGCCTGTTTCAATTGCTATCCATTTGATACCATTTTCAGAAGTGAAGTTGATAATTCCATTTTCCACTTCTTTTGCATTGTGAATATGCTGATGAAAAACAATTTCCTCATTTCCTTTTTGAAACATATCCATTCCTTTTTTGACTTCCTCGGAAGAAATAAAGTGATCGGGAGTATTCACATAAAGCAAATGAACACTACACTTGAATGCTTTAAGGAGGGATTTAATGATTGAAAAGCTTTCTCTTGATTTAAGATGGAAATTGGAACAAAAAGCAATTTTCCTTAGATCATTTCCATCCAAGGCTTCCTTCACAGCCAAAACAGGACAAGGAGAATTTCTCAATACTTTTTGCAAGGTAGAGCCTATAAATTTCCCCTCAGAATAACCTTTCCCATAAGCTCCCATTACCAGAAGCTCAATATTTTCTTCCTTAATCGTCCTCAAAATCATTTCTGATGGAACTCCTACCTTCACTTGATAATCTACCTGAGATTTAGCAGGTGCAATCTCTTTTACATATTCCGGCAAAACCAATTCAGCTTCTTGCTTTTGCTCAGTTAGCTCAGAGTATTTCTTCTTGGCTTCTTCAGAAAGTTTTTCAAAGTCGACTTCCGAAGGGATGACCGTAATCACTAAAATATTGGCATTGGTTTTCGCGCTTATTTTCTGTGCAGTCTTGAGGGCTGCAAGAGAATAAGAGGAAAAATCAAATGGAACAGCAATAGTTTTCATGGCTTCTAGATTTTTGATGTACCCACAAGTTCATGAAAAGCAGGACAAATTCCTTTGAAAAAGGTCAGTGAAAAAACTGATAAAAATCAGCAAATCAGCTCATTAAAGCTGCACTTCCATCATTAAGTCACATCTGCAATATTTTCCATCCCGAACTGGCACTTCTTGAAACCCTAAGTTCTGGTATATTTTCAATGCTGCCTGAAGCTTAGTATGTGTATATAAAACCACTTTACGGGCACCCATTTCTTTGGCTTTTTCCAAAATTGCAATGCCAAGCTTCTTCCCTATCCCCAAGCCCTGAGCATTCTTGGAAACGCCCATTTTGATCAATTCATAGGTTTGCTCATCAATTTTGGAAAGTCCAACAGTACCTACGATTTCCTCTCCTTTTTTGGCGAAAATAATGGCGCCTCCTTTTTCCAAAATCGTTTTTTCCGGCTGTTCCAATTGTTCTTTATCAAATGGCTCTATAGCAAACAGCTCTTCTACCCAAGCCTTATTGATGATTTCAAAATGAGTACGAAGTGAATTTTCGAAAGGAATAATTTGAATAGCTTCCACAATTACAGATAGGTTAAATAGGTAGTTATGAATTATTCTGCTAGATTAGGTTGGTTCAATCAAAAATCCAATGAAAAAATTACTTGCCCTCGTTTTTATCTTCTTTTGCTTTTCGAATTTTAGCAATGCACAAAGCCCAGAAGAAAAATTAAAAGAATTGGGAATAGAGCTTCCCGAAATTAGTGCCCCCATTGCCAATTATGTAAAGTGGAAACAAGTGGGTAATCTGATCTTTTTGGCTGGGAATGGACCTGATATTTATGGAAAAGTAGGAGCAGATTTGAGTCCTGAGGAAGGCTATCAGGCTGCTAGGGAGACCGGTATTGAAATCCTCGCGGTGCTTAAAGCAGCAACTGGAGGAGACTTAAGTAAAATCAAGCAGTTTGTAAAGGTGCTGGGCATGGTGAATTCGGCACCAGACTTTACCGGACATCCTGCTGTTATCAATGGTTTTTCTGATCTGATGGTCGAAGTCTTTGGAGAAAAAGGAAAACATGCCCGTTCGGCAGTAGGTGTAGCAGCCCTACCGAATGACATTGCCGTTGAAATCGAGGTGATTGTGGAAGTGGAAGATTGATGATCAAGGCTTTTTTTTCAATTCTTATGCCTTTGGCCCTTCTTTTCGCAACAAAGGAAAAGACCTTCTTGCCAGAATATATTTATGTCGATGGATTGGCATTTCGGCAACAAGGACTGAAGGGGATTTTTGAAAAGTACGGACCAACAAAGAGTACAGAAACCGACTACGAATGTGGTTTCCATTCCAATCAGGAACAGGGAAAAAGCTATTATCAGCTAACCTATGATCAAGTCACTTGGATAGGGAATACTGAGGAAGGTTACATCCCAGAATTGGTTGTTTTCGACCCGGAAGGTAAAATGAAATGGACGTATTATGAGGAGATCGAATTCAGTGGAAAAAGCACCCTTCAGGAAGTTGAGCTTTTTATGGAAAAAAAAGCTGAACCCATCGAAATTAACGGAAGAGATGATGAGCTATTATCTAGTATCAAGGGCCGATTTACTGATGCCGATGAAGGGTTTTTCTTTCTTTTTCGGGAAGGAAAGTTGATTGAATTTCAGTATTGGAGTCCTTGTTGAAAAGAGAGAGAAAGGAACTGTGAAAAACTCCAATTCAATAAAAAAAGTGCATTTCTAAGATTTAAACAGAATTAATAAAGTCAGAAGTATAACTAAGAAAAAGCTCTTAGGATCATTTGAGTTTAACTGAAAACAGGGAAGCCAAAAACTGGATAGAGTAGGCAGACTTTCAAATAATTCATTATGAATAAAATAAAGACATCACTCTATTTCATCATTATTTTGCTGGTAATTCATCACAGCCCTGTTCTCGCCCAAACTCCAAGCGATTCCACTCTAATAAGGGAAACAGTTCTGAATTATCTTGAAGGGATGGAGACCAACAATCCCCAAAGAATTGAAAAAGCTATGCATCCCGATTTGGCAAAGCGGACTATAGAAAAAAATAAGGAAGGCATGGAATATCCTTTAAATATGACGGCAGCAAGCTTGATAGGATATTCTAAAGAATTTGATTTCGGCCTATTCTACAAGGGAGATATTGACCCTGAAGTAACTTTAAAATCGGAAGTCACCATTTATGAAATATCCAATGGTATCGCAACTGTAAAGGCGGAGACAAACAAATTTGAATTTGTCGATTATATCCACCTTGGAAAATTAAATGGAGAATGGAAGATTATCAACATTCTTTGGGTAATGACGGGAAATACGAATAAATGGATGAATCAGGAGTAAGAGATTAAGTCAAAACATTACTCAACTTCTTTACTATCATCGTTCTAGGTTTTTCTAAAAAACTACAATTATTTTGAATTCTAGAGGCTTCTTATCTATTGAATTAATTCAAATCGAATATTATTCAAGAATCCGTTTACAATTACTTATTAAATCAATGGTAGACTAGCAACCATTTCAAAAAAACAGGGCGACTCTGAAAAGCCAGATGAGTAGGATATTAAAATTAATATTATGAATAAAAACGTCATTTGGACTTATTTACTTGCCTCATCTTTAGGTGTTCTTTCTATAGTGCTTCCAATATTTTTTCTGCCCGATATAAAACAGTACGATTCTCCATTATTTTCAATTATCAGAACCGGGGTTGAGGGAATTTCATATTGGAGTTTTGGACTGCTTTTTCTAAGCGGTTTTGTAATAAAGATTTTTAGTCAGGCTTCGAGCTTGAAACTAGGTTTGGCAACCATGGCCCTCTTTCCAATAATGGTAATTCTAGAAATAATTGTTGATCCAACATCTCACAACATGTTTCCATTCGAATTTATATATTATGGAATACTCACCGTTCCTGCTATAACTGGAGCTTACATTTCCCAAGGGATTTTTAAAAAAGGAGAAAAAAAATAAACTTCATTTGAAATACTTTTTTTGATTGAAATTGACTGCTTTTAAATGAGCTAGTGCTACTATTTTAAAACTTCATCAAAATTTTCAACTCGCAATGAAACACCAATTACTTCTACTTACAATCTTGATATCTACCTCAGTTTTAGGACAGAAAAATGAGAATAAATACATCGACGATGTACAATCCATAGATGCAATCATTACGGCCTATTACGACGTGGTATCAGGATCTAACGATGAACCTTGGGAATTTGAAAGGGATCAATACATCCATTCAAAAAATGCATTCATTACTCGATTGGATGAAAATGGTACAGCCGAAACCCATTCCTTAGAGGCAGAATATATCCCTCTTGGATTATACCCCAAAGAGGACTTTTATGAAAAAGAGCTTAAAAGAGTAGTAAGCCATTATGGAAATATAGCCCAAGTTTGGAGTGCTTTTGAAATCCGAACTGATCCCAATGTTGAAACCCAAATTAGAGGCCTGAATAGTATCCAGCTCCACTTTGAAAATGGACGCTGGTGGATAGATAGCTGGACTTGTGAAATGGAATCAGAAAATAATAATTTATTATCCGACTTTTTAAAAGAGGAATAAACCCATTTCAATAATTTAAATACTCAAGTCTAAATAAGATACTTAATAAAAATCCTTACTTAATACTTGGTACATAGTACTTTGTACATCGTACATCTACTTTATACACTCACCATCTTCACCTCCCACAAATCTCCTTATAGGGACAATATTCACATTTTTTCAAAACCTCTGTTTGATCAAAGGGGATTTCTGGATTGTATAATTCCTCAAGCAGTTCTTTTAATTTGGTTTGAAAATCCGGATCGTAGTCTTTGTAATCCAGGACTTCTATTCCGGTTTTTCGACCTTCCTTTTGGTACAAATAGGGATCAAAATTATCATTGAACACCTCTTTTAAATTGAAAATTGTAGGCTTCAAAGGAGCAGTATTTTCAGGATGGGTTCCTTGATAAATTAATCCATAAAACAGCGTTTGCATGGCCGCTTTGTTCCTTTTCTCTAAGCCTCGATCAAAAAGCGCATCAAGATCAGGAAAGGTTTTCTGATCTCCACCAGATTTGTAGTCTATCAAGCGGATCACCCCATTAAGTTCATCTACCCGGTCAATGATTCCTCTCAAAGCCACACGACGAGCTCCATTCAAAGTATTAATCTCCAGCGTAGTTTGGTACTTTTTTTCTTTTTCTAAAGAGATTAAGCGAAAGGGTGCTGTACTTGCATCATATGCTAAGACTTGATCTACATATCCCTGTATCACATCACGAGCTATGGCCAATTGACCATTGAGTTTGGTTTCTGCTTCGTCTTCAAGATGATAAAAATCGCGAATGGCTTTTTCAACTGCAGGAAAAATCCAGTTTTTTCGTAATTCAGCGAAATCCCCTTCTTCGATTTGAGTTCGTTTTTTTCGTTGGATAAAACCTGAATACAAGTTCTCCAAACTGTAATGAGCCAAATTCCCGAAGACTCCGGCATCAATCTCCTCGCTCACTTCCTCTTTTTCTTTGATTCCAGCGATGTATTGCAAGTAAAATTTGAGTCGGCAATCCAAATAGACATTTAAAGCAGAAGGAGAAAAGGCAGTTTCCGAGTGTCCATCCGATCCTACTAAATACCGTTCCAAGGTCTGAAGAATGGAAGGCGTCTTTTCAATCCGGATTGCGTCGGTCGATTTTTGGTCTATGGGAACATAAATGACTTCCTCAGATAGGTCTTGATTAAGTTCCACCTCCATCTGCTGCAGGTATCGGCTCTTTTCTCCTGCTTTACCCTGATCAGCAGCAGTCGTGTAGATCATATGAACCTCCTCTGCAGCATGCAGTAGTCTATAGAAAGTATAAGCATAAATGGCGTCATTTTGCTCCTGAACCGGCAATCCAAATGCCCTTCGGATAGTAAATGGAATCATGGAATTCAGACCGGCCGATGGTGGAAAACTGTCTTCATTCATGTTACAAATGATAACCCGACGGAAGTCCAGATTACGGGATTCCAAGACCCCCATAATCTGAAGTCCGCGAAGGGGCTCTCCCTCAAAAGGCAATTTGACTTCCTGAAATACCTGTCGGAACAAGCGGATAAAAAACTCCCGATCAACCGAAAACTGCTCCTCTTTTTCGAAGGTTTCCCTCAATCGGGTCAATTGCTTGAAACATTGGAAAAGGTAGTTGCGCTGAAGCATGTCGTCTTTAAGCAATTCGGCCAATTCCTGCATCAGTGTGCTCAGGTAAGGGAATAATTGGTCAGCCTCCAGCTTTTGGAAAATCAATTCAAAAAGCTTACCTCCCTTTCCAAGTTCTGTCCTGGAAATATACACCTTGTTCATGGCCTGAATCTCTCCCAACACTCCTTTGCAAAAGCCCTCATTTACACTTTTCAGATAAGTGGACGAAAGCAAGTTCTTAATAGGTTGATGATAGAAGAAAGGCTCTCCATTTTCTATTTTTATGAATCGCTGCATTTCTAAAACAGCCTCTAAAAAAGCATAGACAGGAGCATTTTTGACCGGATACCCCATGGTCACGTTGACCTGATTGATGCGCTCCGGTAGAGAATGTAGAACCGGAAAGAGTAATTGCTCATCCGGTAAAATCACGACTGTCTCTTCCAGCGCTTCCTGATCCGGAATTTGTTCCAATAATGAACCTACCAAATTTGCCTGATTCACCTTTAGAGGGGTGGCATAGGTTTTAATTTTTGAATCCTTACTTTGAATCAAATTTGGAAGCTCCTTGGGAAATGTAGGACCCAAAATTGAATCTTTCCTGTACTCACGGAAAAATAGTCCAGCTTCTTGGTTACCATCAAGCGTGTAATAAGCATCAACATCCCAATGGATTTCTGCGCCAAACTCCTTGATAAAATGTTTAATCAGGAGTTCTTCCGTTTTGGTAAAAGCATTAAAGCCCAAAAAGATATACTTTTTATCAGGCTTTTGGATTTCACTTAGGCTCAAAGCCACTTGTCTGTACAGCTTACCTGAATAAGCCAATCCAGATACCTCGAGGGAAGCTTGAAAGGCACGATAAAGCGGTTTAAGTACTTGCCAAAATTTCAGAAATTTTTCCTGATGCTTCTTGTCTTGGCTGATAAAGGAATTCCAAAATTGTCGGATCAACTCAATTTGATTTTCAGTCAAAAAACTTAAATCCGACTCCAACTCTTTGATTTCGGCCAAATGGTGATAGAGTTTATCCGGATCGGCCATAAACTGATCCACATCATTGAAATCTTTCAGGATCATTTCACCCCAAAAGAAAAAGCGATCAAATGATTCGGGCTCAGGGTGCAAATCTCCGTAAACCCGGTACAATTCAAAAATCAGTGTTAAATCATCTGCCGGACGTTTTCCCGCAAATCCATAAAACACATCCTCAATCGTCTTAACTTCAGGCATCCAGGTGGGCTGATCAATCAAGGTTCCCATATGCTGCGTAAAAAACAATCCAGCTCTTCTGTTAGGTAAAACCACAACTACCTCTCTTAAAGATTCTGATTCCTTCAGGATTTTTTCAGCAGTATTTCTTAAAAAATTATGCATGTACTTCTTCGATTTTTCCAGTTTCTAAATAGCATAAATAACCCTTGCATGGCTTTGCGGTAAGTGATTTCACGAGTTCCATATATTCCTTGACCTGCTTGCCATAGCTGTCCCGTTCTTCTCCAGTTTTAAAATCTACTACCACCGCTTCACTTTGGTGGAGAAGAATACGATCAGGTCTTTTCTGTTTACCTCCAGGCAATAGAATGGCCTGCTCATTCAATGAAATCTGAGCGGGATCAAACCAAGAAGCAAAGAGTGGATTTTCGAACAAGGACTGAAGCTGAGAAAGAACTTCTTCTTTCTCTTCAGAACTCAACCTTCCTTCAAAATATAGACTTTCCAGCTCCAATTTAGCCTGAGCCAGGGTATTGGATTTCTCTAAAATTTCATGAACAAGCAAGCCAAAATTTCGCTTTTTCCGCTGCTCTATACCTTCAGTGGAAAAATCTACAGCATATTGTTTGACCTCCAATAATTCTTGCCATTTCTTATAAGTCCAGCGCAGGGGTGGCGTTTGAAATACCGTTTGATCTGGAATATTGGATTCTGGCCAATCTCCCCATTGAAAGATCTTTGACTCTTGCTCTAAGGTTCCCAGATTTTGAATTCCGCCTTCTAAAATCTGTTGTAAATGGAGCTCTAGGTAATTTTGAGAATTAAAAGAACCCTTATAGGGAGAAAGAGACCAAAATACCTCTTCTGCTCGGGTAAGGGCCACGTAGATCATATTCAAGCTATCCAAATAGGCCAATATTGCCTCTTCACCATAGGTTTCAGCGAATAAAGACTGGGCTAGGCTACTCTGCAGCTTCAATGGGATAATTGCCTGAATTCCAGTTTCGGCATCTTTAAAGGGAGACCAAACGATATTGTCCTTGGTGGTATCAAAAATGGTCCATTTCAAAAATGGCATTAAAACCACTTTGAATTGGAGTCCTTTAGACTTATGAATAGTCAGAATTCGCATGGCATCATGTCCTTCAGGGATCTTTACCGTACGCTTCTGCTTATTGTCTTGCCACCAATCCAAAAAAGCTCCCAGATCTGAGCGATTTTTTGAAATAAAATCGAAGACCGCTTCCCGAAATCCAGAAATATAGGCCTTCTCCAATCCCGTCTCTTGAATTAGAAGTATGCGAATCAACTCTTCGGTCATTTCCAACAAAGAAAGTTGCAACAATGCCTGTTCCTGCGCTTTAAATAATTCAATCTCCTTAGCAAAATCTTCATCAATCTGATCCAAGGAAAAAAGGTTATGATCAACTTTCTGATCTAAAAGTACGGCTCGATAATACCACATGGTCTTAAACTGCACCTCATCATCGGGTTGATACAAGTATGAAAGTGCAGCGACTAGGGCTTTGACTGAGGCTGCCTTATGCAAATACATTGATTCATCCGAAAGCACATCGTATCGGTATTGATCGCTAGTAGCTTCCAGCATGAGGCAATCAGCTATCAGCTCACCTTCTGACTTGGTTCTAACCAAAAAAGCGATATCCTTAAATTGATAGCCCAAATCCTGAAGTTTCCTGACCTGTTCAGGAATTTTTTCAAGGACCTGTTTATCAAATTTACCATCCTCTTCCAGCTCCTTATTCTCTTCCAAGAATTCCATCCGCACCATACCCTGAAAATTAGATTGCTTTTTTTTCGAGGATACTTTTTGCTTTACATCGGCATAGGCTTTGGACAAAATACTTGGATCATCCACCCCATAAGTGTCAGAAAGCACCCGCTCAAAAGAAGTTGGGAGCGTTTCAAACAGTGCATTGTTGAATTCAATGATACGAGCCAAACTCCTATAATTGGTATCCAAATTCTCTGTTGTAATCAAATGAGCACCTATCTCCTCTTCCACTCTTTCAAGGAGGAGTTTCATTTCTCCTCCACGCCAACGATAAATAGACTGCTTAACGTCCCCTACCAAAAGATTACGATGACCAAAAGAAAGGGAATTTTCAAGTAGAGGCTTGAAACTAGCCCACTGAAAGCCCGAAGTGTCCTGAAACTCATCTATCAGAAAATGTTGGTATTGATTCCCTACTTTTTCATAGATAAATGGGGCGTCATTTTCATAGGTGATTTCTTTGAGGAACTCATTGGCATCCGAAATCAAAAGCATGTTTTCTTCGGATTTGATCAGGGATAAATCATCCAACAGATTCCTAAAAACTCCATAAACGTAAATATTTCTAGAAATAGCGCTGATGGTATTCCATTGGAAAAGCAAAGGTTCAAATTGCCGGAGAATATCATTTAGACCTGACTGAAAAGCACTTTCAATTTCATTGATTTTTTTACTTGATTTAGCATACCATTTTCCAGGATTATCAATGGCCTCAACCATTGTTTTTGTAATATCTGGAACGACCTTGTTTCTATCACCGAGTTGATCAAACTTCTTTGCAAAGGAATTGGAACTACCACTAAAATCTGTCCATTCCAAGCCATGAGCGATTCTTATTTCATTGGCTTGCTGTTTTAAATCTTTACCAATTTTGATAAGACCATCTCTTCGACCCTTAACCAGTTTTTGGAGTTGATCGACATTTTCTTTCTCACTCAAAAAGGACTTGATTTCGCCTGCATGTTGTTTGAAATTCTCTTGAAAAATCTGTTTCCCCAAGCCCTGAATATTTCTCCGAATATCCCAGGTTTTCCCATTTTGGATCTGCTCAGTTGCGTAATCAACCAGCCATTTATGTAGGAATTCATCATCCATCACCTGCATGACAACTCTATCTACTACCCTTTCGAGAACTCCATCCTGATCTAATTCTACATCAAACTTCGCATTGAGATCAATCTCACGGGCAAATGCACGGACTACTTTTTGAAAAAAGCTATCAATCGTGCTGACTGAAAAATGACTGTAATCGTGCAAAATAGCCGTCAGTGTAGCCTTCGCCTTATGCTTCAAACCTTCAGCATCCACTTGCAGAAATTTCATTAATTCCTGATCCATAAACTCCGCCTCATCCACCTGCTGAGACAATCTTGACAGCACATTCAAAATCCTCTCCTTCATCTCCTGAGTGGCCTTATTGGTAAAAGTCACTGCTAATATCTGCTTGAAAGCTGTTGGTGGTTGCTTTAGTGCCAACTTGAGATACTCTAGTGTAAGCGTATAGGTCTTCCCAGATCCTGCTGAAGATTTGTAGATGATAAAAGGTTTGTCTGACATAGCTCGGAAAAAAGTGAATTTGAAGATAGGAAAGCTTGATGAAATTGAAGGAGTGAAATTTTGATTTTGACAAAAAATGTCGTGCATTCTAAAGAATCCTTACATCCATCAAAAAGCTATAGGAAAAAGTTTGATTTTTCGAGAACTTCAATCGTCAACCAATAAACCTATGAAAAACCTATTTTACGCTTTTCTTTTTTTCTTCTGCATCCAATCAGTTCAGGCCAAGGACGGCTATGATTTGTGGTTGGACTACAGTTCCATCAAGACTCCCGCTATTCGATCCGAAGCCGAATCATTCTTTAGTGGAATCTACTTTTTTGGAAAAAACCCAACATACAACGCCATCCAATTTGAAATGGAAAAGGCTATTCCGATAATGATCGGGAAATCGCCAATCTATGCAACTGACCGGATCAATTCAGCTAAAATGTGGCTGGGTACCAGAGAGGAACTTGCTCAGGTCATAGGCTTAGACCAACAAATGGAAATCAAAAATTTAGGAGATGAAGGTTACTGGATGGGTCCAATCGAATTTCAAGGTAAGACCTACTTTAGCATTATTGGAAACAAACCAATAGGTGTCTTGTACGGCGTTTTTAGACTACTCCAGGAAATTCAAAGAGAACAGATAGATTTTAAGGAAGAATTATCTGATAGTCCCAAGGTGAAAATCCGAATGCTGAATCATTGGGATAATTTGGATCGAACTGTAGAACGTGGCTATGCTGGATTTTCGATTTGGGATTGGCATAAGCTTCCAGGCTACGTGGATCCTCGGTACATAGATTACGCCCGGGCTAATGCCAGTATCGGAATAAATGCAGTTTCGCTCACTAATGTGAATGCAAATGCCTGGATTTTAAGGCCAGACTTCATAGAAAAAGTGAAGGTCTTAGCAGATATTTTCCGCCCTTATGGGATTAAAGTCTATTTGACAGCTCGATTTTCTGCCCCTATCGAGCTTGGTGGATTGGAAACAGCAGATCCTTTAAACTCTGAGGTTGCAGCATTTTGGAAGGAAAAAGTAGGGATGATTTATAAAGCCATTCCAGATTTTGGTGGCTTTGTAGTTAAGGCTAATTCAGAAGGACAGCCCGGTCCTCATGAATACGGAAGAAATCATGCAGAAGGAGCCAATATGCTTGCAGATGCTCTCGCTCCATATAAAGGATTGGTCATTTGGAGAGCATTTGTATACTCACACGAAATTGATGAGGATCGCCACAAACAGGCAAATTTGGAATTTGAACCTCTGGATGGAAAGTTTAAGGAAAATGTGATCATTCAGGTAAAAAATGGGGCAATTGACTTCCAACCTCGGGAGCCATTCCATCCTTTATTCGGAGCTGTAAAAAGTACAAATCTTGGGATGGAATTTCAGATCACCCAAGAGTATTTGGGACAGGCCACACAATTAGTCTATTTAGGAACTTTTTGGGAGGAGGTATTAAAGTCTAATACCTACAGACCAAAGTCTTCATCAACAGTGGCTAAAATCATTGATGGAACAGATACTGGGCAAAAATTAACCTTGATGGCTGGAGTATCGAATATTGGAACTGATAGAAATTGGACAGGGCATCTTTTCGGGCAGTCCAACTGGTATGCCTTCGGAAGATTAGCCTGGGATCCCTATTTGAGTTCTGAAAAAATAGCGGAAGAATGGTCAGAATTAACTTTTGGGCCTAAGCTAAGTGGAATTGAAAAGATTCAAGGAATTATGATTAATTCTCATGAGGCAGCCGTGAATTACATGACTCCTTTGGGCCTGCATCATATTATGGGCAGAAGTCATCACTATGGCCCCGGCCCTTGGGTCGAGGGTGGAAGAGCTGACTGGACTTCCCTTTATTATCATCGTGCGGGATCAGATGGGATAGGTTTTGATAGGACTTCCTCAGGGAGCAATGCCTTAAATCAATACGCTCCTGAAATCGCAGAGGTATGGTCTGATCCAAAGAAAATACCTGAGAAATATCTGCTTTGGTTTCACCACCTACCTTGGGATTTTGAGTTAAAATCAGGAAATTCATTATGGAAAGAAATCACTCTACATTATGATCAGGGAGTCAAAAGCTCCAGAAGTTTTCTCCAGACTTGGCAATCATTGGAGAATGTCATTGATGAGGAACGATTTGATCATGTTAATCAGCTATTGAAGATTCAGATCAAAGAGGCCGAATGGTGGAGAAATGCCTGTCTTCTTTATTTTCAGACATTTGCAGATAGACCTTTTCCTTCTGAAATTGAACAACCTGAAGGAGACTTGGAATATTACAAAAGCCTGAGTTTTCCTTTCGCGCCTGGAATCAAGCCTAATTGGTAAAATGGATAGCTATAAAATCCCATCTGGAACCAGTATTGGCCATGTTCACTTGAAAGTGAGTGATCTTGAGCGTTCGATTGACTTTTATTGTGGGCTCTTAGGCTTTGAATTAATGATGAGATATGGAAAAGATGCAGCTTTTATTTCAGCGGGAGGATATCATCATCACATAGGTTTGAATACATGGCAAAGTAAGAACTCTCCCCCTGCCCCAAGAAACTCACCTGGCTTGTTTCATACGGCAATCCTTTTACCTACCCGAAAAGACCTAGCCTTTCTTTTCAAAAGGCTAGCAGATCATTCCTACCCCTTGACAGGAGCTGCAGATCATGGAGTTTCTGAGGCATTGTATCTGGATGATCCTGATGAAAATGGCGTATAGCTTTATTGGGATAGACCTCGGGAACTTTGGCCCAAAGATGAATCGGGAGAGCTGACTATGTATACCAGAAGACTTGATATTAATTCTTTGCTCAGTGAATTAAATCCATGAAGAAATACATTTTCCAAAGTGAAAGGTTAGGTTTTCGAACTTGGTCTGAATCCGACTTAGAAGCCATTTTTCAAATCGATTCGGATCCCGAAATCATGCATTTTTTCGAAAAACCATTCACTTTGGAAGAAAGCCAAAAGCGCATTCAAAAGATGAATCAAACCTTTCAAAAAGAGGGGTTTTGTTATTTCGCGGTAGACTTTTTGGCAAGTGGTGAATTGGCCGGAACCATAGGTTTGGGAAGGAAGGATTTTGAAGCAAGCTTCACTCCCTGTATTGATATAGGTTGGAGACTTGCGAAAAAATACTGGAATCAGGGTCTTGCTTCCGAAGGAGCCCTTGCCTGCATAGGCTATGCTCGGCAATTAGGCTTAAAAGAAATATATTCTTATGCCACTACTGCCAATCAAGCCTCCCTTCAAGTAATGCGTAAAATAGGAATGAAATTCATAGAGGAATTTGAGCATCCTGAACTTTTAAATCAACCCAGATTACAGCCTTTCAGCCTTTTTAAAATTTCTTTGGATAGTTCAATCGGTGGAGATTTAGTCTAACCTTAAATTAGAATAATCCATTCAAAACCCTTATATTCAGTCACTTAATTTTATTTATTACCTTGAAACCTCCCATTGAGGGATGCTCTCGGTCTCCGTCAAGGAGTTTTTTATCTATTCTTTACTTCCCAACAAAACCTAACACTTATGAAATCTTTAAAAGGAAATTATTCCTTAATAACCCCCCTATGCTTATTTCTGATTTTTCTAATAAGCTCTTGTATTCCAAATGACATAGAAACTGTGGATCCGATGAATGATCCCCAGCTTGAATACTTGGAAGATAGTCCTTTTCCCAATCCGCTCGAAAATCTTCGGATGGATCCTATGACCCTTAGTATGTTAGCAAACTTAAGAGCAGCAACAGCTAAATATCAAAAATTTGATGTTGCTTTAGAAGATGGGTATTTACAAGGTTCAGATTGCGTTGCTTCTCCAGATGGAGGAATGGGTTATCATTTTGTGAATTTCGAAGAAGTGGATGGGGAATTTGACCCCACCAAACCTGAAGCTTTGCTATACGAGGAACAATCCAATGGAAGAATGCGGCTTGTCGGAGTAGAGTTTGTAATTGTAGCTGATTTATGGGACTTGGAAAATGATGATATCCCATATTTTGGAAATCAAAAATTTGAAGAAGCATTTCCACCTGCTCCTCTTCCCTTCAGAAATTACCAGCTTCATGTCTGGGTTTGGAAAAATAATCCTGAAGGAATATTCATGAAGTGGAATCCTACTGTTAAATGTTCGGACTAATTTGATGAAAAAAGCAGGCTTTAATTTATTGCCTGCTTTTTTTTAAACAAAAATGCCGCCCCTTTCGGAGCGACATTTTACCCAACTCAACTATTCAAAAAATTATGCTATTCCTAGGAGCTAATATTCCTATTGATTTCTTTTTGATTAGAATCCGAGTTTTGTGATTTTTCGAATTCTTGAATGTAAATACGAAGAGTGATAAACAATTGGATTGAAGGATGAAAAAATTACTTGGATCTTATCGCTGAGACCTCATTTAAATAGAATTCTTATCCATTTAGATTTTTAATTTCCAAAGCTTGATTTAAATTCAATGATTCATTGAGCCCTCATTTTAATCCCGTCATGATACCCTATTTTAGATTCGTATCAGTTTTATTTTTTTCACTAACCTCCTTTTTATGCTTTGCGCAGGATAATAAAGAAATAGACTCATTGCTTGCTCAAGGCGATAGATACCTTTATGTGGACTGGGACAGTTCAAAGATGTTTCTTCAGCAAGCCGAAACTTTAGCTTTAGAGTCTCAGAATGAGAAAGACATGGGTCGGGTCGCCAATATGCTGGGCTCATTACATTATGTCGGGGGAAATTATGCAGAGTCCATGCGAAATTTTTCTAAAGCAAATGATATTTTCAACAGAAACCCCGACAAAAAAGAATTGGCATATGCTTTAAATGGACGCGGACTTATCTACCTGAGTCAGCACGATTATGCCAGAGCCATTGAAATCTGGGAAAGATGTATTCCGCTAAACAGAGAATTAGGGGATGATTATGGGCTAGGCAAGAGCTATTTCAATAAAAGCATTGCGGAAATGGAGCTAAAGCAATACCAAAAAGCTGATGAATCCCTGACCACTGCATTGAACCTTTTGGAAAAATTCAAAGAAAAACCATTATATGCAATGGCTTTAAACCGCTTTGCCAAGATAAATTTCGAATTAAATGATCTGGTAAAAGCAGAAGAGTTTTATACCAGAGTTTTGAATATCAAACCTGAGGTTACTACTTGGGAGAAAACATTTGCGAATACCGGATTGGCGGAAATCTACCTGGTTCGAGAAAACCCCGGTAAAGCATTGCAATATGGACTTATTGCTGAGCAGCTTGCTGAAAAAGCTAAGGCATTTTGGGACAAAGAAAGGGCTACTAAAGTAATTGCAATTGCTTATGAAAATCTAGGCGACTATGGCAATGCCTTGAAATACACTAAACTCAATAAAGCCTATTCGGATAGTCTATACAGTGAAAACAAAAACTCCGAAATCAGTTATTTACAATTACAGCTTACAGCTGCAGACAATTTGAATTTACTGAGAGAAAAAGAGATTGCTGAGCAAGAAGCAGCTTTCAACAGCAAATTAGCTATCACTTTGATCATTGCTCTAATAGTAACGATTGTTGGTTTTTTACTATATGCCAGGCTTCTAAAACAAAAAGAAGAAATCAATACCCAATTGGAAGCCAAACAAACAGAAATAGAAAACCAAAATCAAAAATTGGAAGCCATCAATGAAGAAAAAAACAAACTCTTTTCTATCCTTTCCCATGATTTGAAATCCCCTATTAACTCTGTAAAGCAGCTATTGGAAATTGAAGAGAAAGGTTTCTTGAGCGAATCAGAATCTCAAAAAGTAAGAAAAATGCTGATTCGACAAGTAACTGAAACAGACGAAATGCTCAGTAAACTTCTTCGATGGTCACATGCTCAATTGGATGGTATTTTGACTAATCGAGTTGAGACTCAGTTGGCTCCTATGCTTCAAGACCAAATTGGACATATGGAATATCAAACCAGTAATAAGAATATTCAAATTGATTCTACAGGATTGAAAAGTCCGGAAATGGTATTGGTGGATCCTCAGCAAATCAGTATAATATTTCAAAACTGCCTTCATAATGCAATCAAGTTTTCAGAACCTAATAGTCAAATCAAAGTTTGGCTGTCAGATGAAGAGGAAACTTATCAAAAACTCCACATAAAGGACTTCGGTATAGGAATCGATGCCGAAAAATTGGCTGAAATTCAATCCCAGCAAGTACGAGTAAAATCAACAGACGGAACTCTTAAAGAGAAGGGTACAGGTTTGGGACTTCAGCTGGTGAAACAGTTTATGGATAAAAATCAAGGAATTTTCGAGATTAAAAGTGAGGTAGGAAAAGGAACTGAAATCATTTTGAGTTTTGAAAAAATCAAAAGAGAAACCCCTTCAAACCAATTAACCTCCTGAAATAGCAATTACTAATGAAAAAACTAATCATAACTCTGCTCGCCATTTCCAGTTGCACCTTATTTACCTTTGCACAAAATCCAAGCACCAGAGAAATGGATAGGATTAATTGGATGGAATTTGCAGAGTTTGTTCCTGAAAAAATCAACACGGTCCTCTTACCTACTGGCACTTTAGAACCTCATGGCGTTATCAATAACGGAGCTGATAATACCGCTCCCTTTGCCATGGCCAAAGACTTGGCAGACAAATTAAATGCGCTCATCGCTCCTACGCTTAATTATGGAATCACAGGTTCCATGGCCAATTATCCCGGTGCATTCCAGATCTCGGAAGAAGCCTATGCACCCTTTATCCGGGATATTTTGAAAGGATTGGCCAGAAATGGTTTTAAAAACATCATTATCCTGAACGGTCATGGTGGAGGTCAAACTGCCGTTCTCCAACAGGTTGCCGAAAAAGTTTCCAATGAATTGGGTGTTCGCACTTTAGTGATCAACTGGTGGACCTATGCTTCGGACGTGACCATGGAAGTTTTTAAAGAAGATGGAGGTCATGCAGGTTTGAATGAGACAGCCTATATTCAGGCGATTGATCCAAGTCTAGTTCACAAAGAACGATACAATCCCAACCAAGCTACCGCTTATCCTCAGAATAAAGCCTGGTCTGCGGTTCCATTTCCCTCTTCAATCGGATTATATCAGGAAGGACAGGGTTATCCTAATTTTGATCAAAAGCAAGCAGACGAATACTTCCGGAAAGTCAATGATAAAGTGCTGAAATTGATTCAAGACACCATTGCAAAATGGGAATTGGCAGGCCTTTAATCCGGAATAAATCATGGCTTACTTTTCCGATCAAAAGTTTAAAAACCTAAATCAATCTGAGTTTGAAATCGGTGAATATGATACTTGCGGCTTCGAGAACTGCAATTTTTCCAATTTCAACTTTCATGGAAGTACTTTTGAGAATTGTGTTTTCAAATCCTGTGATTGGAGTAATACCAAGGTATTCAAATTAGCCTTTCAGCAGGTCAAATTTGAAAACTGTAAAGTGCTGGGCGTACATTTCAATACAGCCAACCCATTTTTATTGGAATTCAATTTCCAAAACTCTCAGTTGGATTACTGCAACTTTTTCAATCTTCAGCTCAAGAAATCAGTTTTTCAAAATTGCAAACTGACTGAGGTAGACTTCAGCCAATGCAATCTGACTGAGGTAAACTTTCAAGGCTCTGACTTATCCGGGACAGTATTTGATCAGACTGTCTTGGAGAAAGTTGATTTCCGAAACACCCAAAATCTCCGTCTTGATCCTGAAATCAATAAAATCAAAGGAGCACGATTCGACCTGGATGGCCTTCCCGGATTATTGGAGAAGTATGGGATCAAAATAGGCTAAATCCAAAATTTACTTTTCTGACATTTTCTTTCAAAACCTATCAAAATACTTGACAGGAAGAATACTTTTTGTTTACATTATAAACATGTAAATGTTAATAATATTAACATTTAGCTTACTGGAATCAGCTTATATAAAGTGTCCGTTATGCTGCTTCTCCAGAAGCAATATTGCTACAAATCCACCGTCCGGAGACGCAGGACTGCGAGCACATTTCGATAAGCATCCTTATGAAGTTTATCCAAAGCCTTAGAGGTTTTAAAAACTTCAAAGGTTTTCAGGGTCCCATTCACAAACCTTCGAGGTCTTAAAACTTCAAAGGTTTCCAGAGTCCCATTCACAAACCTTCGAGATCTTAAAGACCTCAAAGGTTATCACACTAATTCTTAAATCAAAAATGTTCCTTAACTGCCATTCTCACTTCAGCTTCAAATACGGGACGATGTCTGTGGAAGCGCTGATCGCTGAGGCGAAGGGCAAAAAACTTGATGCCCTAGCACTGACCGATATCAATTGTACCGCTGGTATATTCCCTTTTATCCGGGCAGCCCAACAGTCAGGAATTCATCCTGTCGTAGGAATCGACTTCCGCAACGGAGTTCAGCAACAATACATTGGCCTGGCCCGAAACCAAGAGGGCTTTTTTGAACTGAATGAGCATCTTTCCGAGCACTTGATACACAAGCGGGAATTCAAGCCCAGAGCTCCCGAATTTGAGCATAGCTTTATCATCTATCCATTTTCTGAGAAGGCTTTTCCCCTGAGGGAAAATGAATTCATCGGCGTGCACCCCGGGCAGCTCAACAAACTCCTCACCTCTCCCTGGTACCGCAAAAAAGAAAAATTGGTACTGCTCCAGCCGGCGACCTTCAGCTCCAAACTGGAATTTAACGCACACCGCCTTTTGCGCAGCATGAATCTGAATACCCTGCTTAGCAAACTCTCCCAAGAGGAGCAAGCGGATCCCAGTGATCAGTTTTATTCTTATGCCGATCTCATCTCACGTTGTGAAAATCACAGCTACCTGCTCGTCAACGCTCAGAAACTACTCGAACAATGCCAGTTCTCCTTTTACTTTCAGGCTGTCAAAAACAAACGGGACATCCTGGGTTCGGACTGGGAAGACTTTGATTTTCTGCGACAGGAAACTTTCAAGGGTGCTATCCGACGCTATCCGGAACTCGGACCACAGATCAGTCAGCGGATAGAAAAGGAACTGGAACTCATACAGCAAAAAGGCTTTGTATCCTATTTCCTGATCAATTACGATATTATCACTTTTGCGCAGCAGCGCAATTTCTATCATGTGGGTCGTGGATCGGGAGCCAACAGCATCGTGGCTTATTGTCTGGGCATCACGGATGTGGACCCTATTGAATTGGACCTGTACTTTGAGCGCTTTATCAATCTCTACCGGGAAAATCCTCCCGACTTTGACATTGATTTCAGTTGGACAGACCGGGATGAAGTCACCGATTACATCTTTCGCAAATACAATCAGGGCAAGCACGAGCATGTGGCGCTTCTGGGCTCCTATAGCACCTTTCAGTACAATTCCATGCTGAGGGAATTGGGAAAAGTTTTTGGGCTTCCGAAAACTGACATCGAATCCCTGATCCACCATGCAGACAAACCCGGCTATGAGGCGGATCAGTTTGGCAGGTTGATCATCAAGTATTCCAAAGTCCTGCATGACATGCCCTCCCATCTGACTATTCATGCCTGTGGGATTCTGATTTCTCACAAACCCATCCATTACTACACCGCCACAGACATGCCTCCCAAGGGCTTTCCGCTTGCCCATATAGACATGCATACTGCAGAAGATATTGGACTGCACAAATTTGATATTCTGAGCCAAAGGGGCTTGGGTCATATCAAGTCTGCCTTGGAGATTATTTACCAAAATCAGGGAATTAAAGTGGATATCCGGCAGGTAGAGAAATTTAAGAAGGATCCGAAAATCAAGGAACACCTGAAAACCGGGCATACCATAGGAGCTTTCTATGTGGAGTCGCCCGCCATGCGCATGCTATTGGCCAAGATGAAAGCGGATACTTACCTGGAACTGGTAGCTGCCAGCTCCATTATCCGCCCAGGAGTAGCCCGATCAGGAATGATGCGGGAATATATTCTCCGACACATCAGCGAAGAGCGGAGAAAGCAGGCGCACCCTGTCATGTGGGACATCATGCCGGAAACCTATGGCATTATGGTCTATCAGGAAGATGTGATCAAGGTAGCCCACTACTTTGCCGGGCTGAGTCTGGCAGAAGCGGATGTACTGAGGCGGGGCATGAGTGGAAAATCCCGTTCCAAAGATGAATTTCAGCGAGTAAAGGATCAGTTTTTTGCCAATTGTAAAAAACTGGGCAGAGAAGATTCGGTAGCAAAGGAAGTCTGGCATCAGATCGAAAGCTTCGCAGGTTATTCCTTTGCCAAGGGGCACTCGGCCTCTTTTGCAGTGGAAAGCTACCAAAGCCTGTATCTGAAAGCCTATTTTCCGTTGGAGTTTATGGTAGGCGTGATCAATAATTTTGGGGGCTTTTATCATACTGAGTTCTACGTGCACGAACTTCGGATGAATGGAGGGGAGATTCAAGCTCCTCATCTCAACGAAAGCGAGTACCTGACACGCATCAATGGCAAGACAGTATTTCTGGGATTTATTCATATGAAATATCTGGAAAAGGCCACCGTAGAAAAACTACTGACTGAACGCAGGAGGAATGGTGCTTTTCTGGGCTTGGCAGACTTTGTTGCAAGAGTAGAAATCGGCTTGGAGCAGCTTCTGATTTTGATCCGGATGACCTGTTTTCGTTTTACGGGAAAAACCAAACAAGAACTCCTATGGGAAGCTCATTTCCTGCAAAACAAACGAAAATCGGTCGTGAGCAACCATGAGCTCTTTCGCTCACCTTCAGCAGAAATCAGTTTCGGAAAAAAGCCTCCTCAAGTACCCGATCTGGACGAAACAGATATCCGGCAGGAAATATTGGATCAGATCGATATTCTGGAGTTTCCGCTGGACTCCCCTTTTCATCTGGTCAAAGACCAAAGTATCCAAGGCATCAAAGCCCGGGAAATGACACAGTACTTAGGAAAGCAGGTGACAATCTTGGGCTATTTGGTCACGGTAAAATATACCCGAACGGTCAAGGGAGAGGTAATGAATTTTGGAACTTTTCTGGATCGGGACGGAGACTGGATTGATACCGTGCACTTCCCTCCTGTGGTCAAAAAATATCCTTTCAAAGGTCGGGCGATCTACAAAATTCAAGGAAAGGTAGTGGAAGAGTTTGGGTTTTACTCCATCGAAGTCAATACGCTGGAACGAATGGCTTATTGGAATGCCGGAGATAATTAGCGTGAATGAAAACTATTCTAAAGCCTTTCAAAAAAAGGCAAGCTTGCTTGCAAAGAGTAGAGTTTATGACTCTGTAAGAGCCAAAAGATGCCATGAAATTCTAATGATAATACTACAGCACCTAAGAAAATCTTTATAAACTAATCCAAACAAGAGATTGTAAATCCATATAAACCTCATATACAAGACTGTACTAAATACTCGCTACCCTCTCAAAGGAGAAAATCACTGTAAAAGCGCTCTCACAAATGATATTTTTTGCTATTATCTCAAACAGATTTAAATCAAATTAAATTTTTCTAAGAAAAACTGTATTTATAGCTATCAGAATTCTCTTCAAGTTTTAAGAAAGTTTTGCTTATTTAGGATACAAAATTGACTAGTTTGTAGAAGGAAATGTGCAGAATAATCAGGAAAGCTCCTCAAAAATATTTTTATGAGTCAGGATCATAATAGAAAACAATCTGTTGTATTTTTTTCAGATATAGTTGGCTATACCCGACTCATGGGAAAGGATGAGGATCATGCTTTTGACTTGATGAAAAAAAACCTCGAGATCCATGCTGATATCTTGGGTCACTATCGGGGAAATATCATCAAAGAATTGGGTGATGGCATACTAGCTACTTTCGAGACTGTAGACGAAGCTCTGGAGGCGAGTTTAGAGATTCACAAAAGGCTTCAAAGTATTCCGGACATGCAAATTCGAATTGGATTGCATTGCGGAGAAATCATTTTTGATCACGGGGATGTTTTTGGAGACGCAGTCAACCTAACTGCAAGAATTCAGGGAATAGGTGTTCCATCCTGTATTTTAATTTCAGAAAAAGCAAGGGAGCAACTTCCTGCTAATACAAATTTCAACACCCAAAAACTAGGGATGTTCCGCCTCAAAAATGTGGAGCATCCGGTTCAGCTCCATGCAGTAACAAATCCACCTTGTGCGGTTCCTAAGCGATCTCAAATACTGGACAACATCCATTTTCAAGAAAAAAACCCTTGGAAGTTTTGGGCGGTTTTGAGTGTATCCTTCATTTTGTTGACCTATTTGATCTATTCAATTTTATGGAATACATCTGTTTGGGAAAAAGAAAAGTCAGTAGCAATACTTCCATTCACCAATTTAAGCAACAACTCCGAACAGGAGTTTTTCTCTGAGGGGCTGACTGCCGATGTGATTACTCAGGTCTCCAAAATCGGAAGCATCAAAGTAATCACCAAAGATGCAGTGGAGCCATTTAGAGGACCCGACCTTCCATTGGATTCCATTGCCAATACCTTAGGAGTAAGCACCGTTTTAAAAGGCAATATCAGATGGATTGGGGATAAAATCCGAATCAACGTGCAACTCATCGACCCTTCTGAAAATAAAAATCTCTGGGCAGAAACGTACAACCGAGAAGTCAGTGACATTTTTGAAATCCAAGCTGAAATCGCTTCAGAAATCGCACGTGTACTCAATAGTAATCTCAGCGCGGCCGAAAAAGATCAATTAAACAAGGCTCAGACAAGTAGCTTCGATGCCTATGAACTCTATTTAAAGGGAAGGGAGCTTTATTCACTTTACAGGAAGCAAACGACGCTGGAGGCTGCAGAATTATTCAAAGAAGCTATACAAATCGACCCTCAATATGCATTGGCCTATACCGGTTTGGCAAATGCTTATGCTCAATATCTTTATTTTGGAGAGGGAGACCAGTGGCTAGACTCCAGTATGGAAGCCAGTGCCAAGGCTTTGGCTATAGATCCATATCTCGCAGAGGCCTTTACTGCGCAAGGTTCAGCTTACTACTACAAGGGACAAAATGAATATGCCAAAATCTCTTTTGAAAAGGCTTTGGTACTCAATCCCAACCTAAGCACTGCGATGGGTAACCTGGCAACAGTTTATTTCATCAGTGGAGATTTAGCCAAATCATTGAAGCTTCAATCCAAATCAGCCTCTCTCAATCCCACAAATCATTTACCCTATCAGATTACTGGTTGGATTTACCGGGTATTAGATCAATTTAACGAAGCCCATGATTGGATAGATCAGTCAATAGAGATTCAAAAGGATCCACTTAGCTACGAGCAAAAAGCCTTTACTTACTTTGAACAGAATAAGATCAAGGAGGGGGTCGAAATGGCAAATCAGGTAATCCTTGTCAATAAGGACACCACCTCTCTGGGTTTTGTCGCCGCCGGAACAATTCATTTTTTTGCAGGAGACTTCGAAAAAGCGGCATTTTATTTAGAGGAATCTTTAAGAAAAAAACCGGATTATGAATCTGATGAATACTTTATCTCTCCGGTTTACCTGAGTTATATCTACAAAACCATGGGTAAAACCAAGGAGGCCAATGCCCTTTTGGATAATGCCATTTCTATAAGAAAAGAAACCCTGGAGTCTTTCAAAGAAGACTTCAACTTATGGCTTGACTTGGCACAACTAGAGGCCGTGAGAGGAAATATTAATCAATCGAGCACTTACTTAAAGGAGGCCTATAACAGGGGATTTAGAGATGACTTTCAATTAGTCAACAATCCGATTTTTAAAAATTACTTGAGTCATCAGCCCATTCGCTCCTTACTGAGCGAACTGCAGAAGAAGCGAATGGAGATGAATCAAGAATTACAGACTAGCGACCTGCTACGGAATAAGTAATCCCTCCACATTGGATAGTAGACATTCTGGATGGTGCTCCGCCTTTGGAGTGAACCAATCCTGCCACCAAGGCTGCCGCCATAGATGTACCAGACATTACCTGATATTGGTTTCCAGGAAAAGTGGAAATCAGATTGGCTCCCGGTGCAAACCAATCTATTGGTGGATTTCCTAAATTGGATAATCCACTGCAGCCACCCATACCTTCACAAGTAAAGTCCAATGCTCCTACTGTAAATATATTGGAGCCATTGATACAACCAGGCAAGTTTTCATTTGCAGAGGAACTGTCATTTCCAGCAGACATGACCACGGTGATACCCTTGGATCCTAAATCGGAAATGATACCATTTAAGAATGGCTCAAAGTTAGCGCAATTGAGTCCAACAGCAGCACCTAGGCTCATGAGGACTACATCGCTGGAAACTCCAAATTTTTCTACATGATCCAAAGCTAATACCAGACTTGACCAGCTGCCCATTCCGTTTTTATCCAAAACCTTAAGAGAAATAATCTCTGCTCCAGGCGACATTCCGGTTATACCCGGGTTGCCTCTTCCTGTACCTGCAGCTAACCCGGCGCAATGCGTACCATGTCCCGCAAAATCAGCAAATGGATCCGACTCAGTGGATACAAAGGAAACCGAGAAGTTTCGATTTGGATTAACATTTAAATCATTATGTCTAGAATCTACCCCAGTATCAATAATCCAGATAGAAGCACTGGAATTAGAGTTTTGAGAGCCTCCCATCAAAGGAATAGCACAACTAGATTTGGTTGATTCGTTATAGAACAAATCTCCCAAACTCTCTCCTTGCATTCTAGGACGAGAGCTTTGCATTCTTGGTCTTCCCTGCATAGTAAAATCCTCCACTACTCTATCCACCGAAGGATCAGATTTTAGAAGATTAACCTGAGAAGAATTTAGATTAGCTACAAAGCCAACTGCTCCATCAACAAACTTTTTTGCCTTACCGGGAGCAATATTTTTTTGTCTTAAAAAGTTATCGACTTTACTTAATTTTTCAGTCCTCTTGCCAGCATTTTGATTTGCCTGCATTTGCCTGTTTGGATTTCTAGTTTGGTTTTTCCTGATAGGCTCCTCAAAACTATCTTTGAAAACCACCACAAAATTCTTGTTTTGGCTATATCCTAAAGATGAAAAAATCATCAGGGCTAGGATAAAAAACACTTTTCTCATAATAAAATACGTTAAGTTGAAACTCAACTTACTAAGTTTTATTGAAAAAATTCAAACATTACTTGGAAAAAGCAAATATAAAATCGACCAACTTTCAGCTTTAATTTGCTTTATTTCAGATAAATAGGCTTCCCAACTTCTTATTGAAGCTTTCCGACTATATATACTGGATCTCCTTCGCCTGAAGCTGCCCCTCTTTGAACAGTTTTCCAAGTCACAGGATTAGGATTTCCGTAAAGAATTCCTGAGAAAATAGCTGCGGAAAAAGAGGTTCCTGATACTACCGTGTAATTAGGTATAGAATCTGCTTTTAAAGGTCCAGTTGTGAATATATACTCCCCTGGTTCCAAGTAATCAATAATTCTATCAGTCTCACTGACATCATAATTAGAAAAGAATGAAAATAATACTGAGTTTGAAGAAAGCACCTCAACAGATCCTACGGTGTAAGTTTTCGCTGTATTCCCCCCTGTTCCTTCATAATTAATACATCCTGGGAAATTAGTGTCAGAAGGTTCTGCCTCATTACCCGCTGACATCACTACGTTTATTCCAAAATCAACCAATGCCTCTATTTTTTCTTTGATTTTACCGCTAGTGCAGAAATTTGGTCCTGAACCCTGTTGCCCCAAGCTAAGGTTGACAATGTCTCCTGATGCGCCATTTAGCAAAATATACTCTAGAGCATTTTTCACCCTGTTTTCAGTAGATTTTCCTTTATTGTCGAATACCTTTAATGAAACCATTTTAGCGCCAGGATATACTCCATTCATGTGATATTCTTGCAAATTGGGAGGGTTCGACTTCGCTCCTATAATTCCGGCAATAAATGTCCCATGTCCATCTGAATCGACAAATGGATCATTTGCATTCATAGCGAAAGATTTACTCAAAGCAACTTCAGATGAATCAAATGAAATGTCCGGGTGTGATTTATCTATCCCAGTATCAACTATCCAAACTCTTTGAGATTTTCCTGGGAAATTGGAAACTCCTCCTCTAATTAATTGAATGAATTTGCTGGTTTGATTCAAACTATCATACCGCAATTGCTCTTGCATCATAGGCCTCCGGCCTTGAGGTATCAGCTCAGCCTGCATCATTGGTCGCCTGCCTTGAATTTCTATATCAGCTTTAGTCTCAAATTTTGAAGAATTAGAATTGACGTAAGATTGAATAAGTATTGAGTCTTGCTTAGTAACCCCGTCAATCAATACACTGACTTTATTGTCTAAGACACTAATGTTTTGGACATGGATGTCTTTGGGGAGTTTTATTACATCTTTAAGATGTTTTTGCACCCTAATTTTTAAACCGTTAATCCTCCCAGCACAAGCCATCGGATTCGGACAATTTCCTGAACCCAATTTGAAGGGTTTGAATTGAATATCATCTAAAAAAACCAATTCAAAAGGATCAGAAAGTTCTGTGGTTAGGTTAGAATCCTTTGAGTCTTTTTCACGGGAACAAGCTCCCAATAAAAACAACATCAGAAAAAAAGCGGAATATCTCATAGCATTAAAGAAGTATATTTATTTAAAAATCAAGCATTTAAATTAAATCAAAAGTCTTGAATTCAAAAATTAATTTGAATAAACCATTATCCTGATTCCTTAGAAAGCATCTCTCGGTACTCCCCTAATTTAGCTTTTACCTCATCTTCTAACTCAGGTTCTTTGATTCCCTCCAGTTCATTCATTTTTTCTTGGATCACTTTAGCAACCAGCAATCTTGCTGCCTCCTTATTATCAGCAGGAATGATATACCAAGGAGCGTGGGGTAAGGAAGTTTTATTAATTGCTTCTTCATAACAATCCTGATATTTTTCCCATAAAGCTCTTTCCTTCAAATCTCCCGGGGAAAACTTCCAATTATGCTTTTCATTTTCCAGTCTTCTTAAAAGTCTCTGCCTTTGTTCCCCTTTACTCAGGTGAAGAAAGAACTTCAACACGACGACTCCATTTTCAGCGATATGCTGTTCGAAATTTCTTATTTGTTCAAATCTTTTTTCCCAAAACTCCGGGGTTATGTCTGCCACTGATTCGACTCCAGGAATATTTTCTCCCATGATATAATAAGGATGCACCCGTGTCACCAAGACATTTTCATAATGCGTTCTATTAAACACTGCGTACTTTCCCCTTTCAGGTAAAGCCAGATAATGTCTCCATAAATAATCATGCTTCAGTTCTTTACTGGTGGGAACCTTAAAGCTGTGAACCACTACTCCCCGCGGATTAAATTCCTGAAATACTTCCCGTATCAAACTATCCTTTCCTGCAGTATCCATTCCTTGCAGACAAATCAATACTCCATACTTACCATGGGCATACATAGTGTCTTGATGCTTACTCAAATCTTCCCGCACATCATTTAATTCATCCTTGAGTTTCTTCTCAGAAAGTCCCAAATCCATATAAGTTGACCTTTCGGATAATTTAATTGGCTCTTTAACCTCCAATTTTTTAATATCGAATTGCTTCATAAGAGTGCTAATCATTTTGTCAAAAGTGTACCAAACAAGATAATATTTTATATTCACCCTTTCAGTAAAAATTAAAAAAACCATCACCCAAAATGACTCAAATACCTATTCAATCCGGTTTAAGTAATCGGTACCTAGCCTTGGATGTTTTGAGAGGCATGACCATTGCCTTTATGATCATTGTCAACACTCCTGGTAGCTGGTCTAATCTTTACGGCCCATTAGCTCATGCGGATTGGCATGGCTTCACACCTACAGATTTGGTTTTTCCAACCTTTTTATTCGTTGTGGGAAATGCAATGAGTTTTGCGATGAAAAAATTAAATGACATGTCTTCTTCCCAGTTTTTCAAAAAAGTGGGAAAAAGAACCTTATTGATTTTTGTTATCGGCTGGCTATTGAATGCATTCCCGTTCTTTGATTACAACGAATCCGGAGCAATTGAATTTATTACCCTTTCAGAAGTCCGCTTTTTCGGGGTTTTACAGAGAATAGCTTTGGCCTATTTCTTTGCCGCCTTGATCCTATACTGGGGTGGACCCAAGATTGCCTGGATATTTTCAGGAATAGCTTTACTCTCCTACTGGCTGATTTTATACTTCTTTGGAAATGCCTCTGCACCTTATAGTTTGGAGGGAAATGCAGCTCTAAAATTAGACCTACTTTTGATTGGTTCTGATCGAATGTATATGGGAGATGGAATCCCATTTGACCCTGAAGGAATCTTAAGCACTCTTACTTCTATTGTCAATGTCTTAGCAGGATATATCGCTGGAAAGTTTATCCAAAGCAAAGGGAATCTACCTTCAACTGTCAGAACCCTTTTGATTTCAGGGGTGATATTAATTGCCGGAGCCTATATCTGGGATTTGGGCTTTCCTATTAATAAGAAAATATGGACCAGTTCCTATGTACTATTAACTGTAGGTTGGGACTTGATAATTCTTGGAGCTCTTATTTATTTGATTGAAGTTAAAAACCAGCAATCATGGACTTATTTCTTTCAGGTTTTTGGTAGAAACCCCTTAATACTGTATGTTTTATCTGGAATTGTTATCTCTATTTTCTATATGATTCCGGTTGGAGAAAGTACTTTCAAGGGATTTCTCTATGATAATTTCTACACTTCCTGGCTCGGACCAAAAAACGCTTCTTTCCTTTTTGCCATCAGCTATATGCTATTAATCTGGCTGATAGGATTATGGATGGACAAAAAGAAAGTTTATATTAAAGTATAAATCAAAGCCCGAATATATGGATGATGCAGCCCAAACTATGATTGAAAACCTCCAGAAAAACACAGGAAAAAGTCTAGAGGAATGGATTGAAATTGTCAAAAAACAAAAATTAGAAAAGCACGGAGAAATACTCAAGTTTCTGAAAGGAGAACATGGCTTCACCCATGGATTTGCTAATCTAATTGCCCATAAAACACTCAAATCCGATTCAGGCTCTGCTGATGATCTTGATACTCTTGTACAGGAACAATATAAAGGAAAAGAGCATTTCCTTGCCCTATACGAGAGTATTAAAAAGGAAATTGAGAGTTTCGGAAACGATATAGAGTTTGCTCCAAAAAAGGCCTATGTGAGTGTAAGACGGAAAAAGCAGTTTGCGATGATCATTCCTGCAACAAAAAGTCGAATGGAAATCGGATTGAATTTAAAAGGTCAGGAACCCGAGGGAATACTGGAAATCGACAGCAAAACAAATGGGATGTGCAGTCATAAAATCAATTTGACTGGACCAGACCATTGGAATGATGAGGTGAAAGGCTGGTTATTGAAAGCTTATGAGGGGGCTGGATAAAAAAATCAGCCTTCTATTTCCTGAATTAATTCCTCGTACCAGTCCTCTCCATACTTTCTTACCAAAGCATCTTTAAGAAAACGGTAAAGTGGAACCTGAAGGCTTTTTCCAAGCTGGCAGGCAGGGTCACAAATATGCCATCTATCGTAATTTAGCGCATCAAACTGATCGTATTTTGTAACCCTTATAGGATACATATGACAGGAAATAGGCTTTTTGAAATCAACTTTGCCATCTAAATAAGCCTGCTCTATCCCGCATTTTAAGACACCCTTTTCGTCATAAAGGGCATAAGCGCATTCTCTATTGTCGTCGATTGTTGGAGTGCCTTTATCTCCGTCTTTGTCAATCACCCATACGCCCTGTTTTTCAATGGCCGCTCGTCCTTCTTCAGTAATATAATCTTTGACTATGGGGTAAATTTTTTCTAAGATCTCGGTTTCCTCATCCTCTAATGGTGCTCCTGCATCTCCTTCCACGCAACATGCTCCTTTGCAGGCTTCTAAATCGCATACAAAAAAATTCTCCTTGATGTCGTCAGACAAAACCGCATTTCCAACCAGTATCATAGACTTTTATTTTGAACAAAGGTACATATCCTATTGAATTGCCAACTCAGTTTTTGGAATCAAAGTTCTTCTTTCTTACATAAACACCTTTTACCAAACTGGCTACCAGCTCACCACTTTTGGATCTAACTTCACAAGGAAACTCAAAGACTCCTTTTCCTTTTTGATCTACTTCTTCTTTAATCCTTTGAATCTCTGATTGACTCAGCTGAAACTCAGCGAAAACAAGTCCTTTTCCTGGGCTTTTAAAATCAATAAAGGCCGTTTTATCCCAAACTATGTACTCTCTTCCCAAATTGATCATCAAAATAAACATGAAAAATGGATCGCACATGGCATATAATGATCCTCCAAAAGCTGTTCCAACCAAATTCCTATTCCACCAAGTCAATTTCAACTGAGTTTTGAAATAGGTGAACTCCTCATTATAATCCACCACTTTTATCCCTGAAAATAAATAGGGAGGATACCAATTGATCTTTCTGATCAGTTTTTCAAATTTTGATTTCTTGTCTGAGTTCATTGCGAAAAGATAAATAAAAGGGGCAAAAAAAGAACCGCTCCTATCGGAGCGGCTCAACCCAGCACTATGAAGAAAAGCTATTTTTAGCCTTTGGAAATAAGAACATTACCTAGAGCAAAAGGTTTTCAGAAGTTTTAAAATTTTTAATTTTTTTTTTCAATAGATCTAAATACACCAAAAATCAATGATTTAAATGGTTGAATAAAGTAATTAGATAAGCAGATTAATCTATATAGGGAAAATTAGCGTTCTTTGTCATGTGCAAGTCGGCTTGTCGCCGTTGCCTCTCGATTTTATCGGGATGGTAAAGGAGGAAAGTCCGGGCAACACAGAGCGCCATACTTCCTAACGGGAAGGGTATCCATCAGAAAAGTTGGGTATACAGACAGTGCCACAGAGAATATACCGCCCTGATCGTTTTCGGTCAGGGTAAGGGTGAAAAGGTAGAGTAAGAGCCTACCGGTTGAATGGTGACATTCAGCGCATGGCAAACCTTATGGGTTGAAAGATCAAATAGGCCCCGGGCAAAGAGCTGCTCGTTCGATTCCTTTCGGGGATTCCGGGGTGGGTAGATCGATAGATCCTGACTGCGAAGTCAGGGCTAGATAAATGGCAGGCTTCTTCTGATTTTTCAGAAGAAACAGAACCCGGCTTACAGACTTGCACTTTTTCTCTTAAATTAGCCTTATGTCGAAAATACTGATCATTGATGACGAAAAAGTCATCAGAGCCACCCTCAGGGAAATCCTGGAATACGAAAAATTTGAGGTTAGCGAGGCCAAGGACGGCGAAGAAGGCCTGGCCAAATTGAAAGAAGAAGAATTTGATTTGGTTCTTTGTGATGTAAAAATGCCTAAAATGGACGGAATAGAAGTTCTGGACCAAGCCAAGGCATTGGAAAAATCACCTCAGTTTATCATGATTTCTGCTCATGGAAGTATTGAAACAGCCGTAGAAGCCACCAAAAAAGGAGCTTTTGATTTTATCCCAAAACCACCCGATCTCAATCGCCTGCTTCTTACAGTTAGGAATGCATTGGACAAAAAAAATCTGGTAACTGAGACCAAAGTCCTAAAAAAGAAACTTTCCAAGAAGTTTGACATGGTAGGTGAATCCAAACCTATCCTATTGGTCAAAGAGACCATTGAAAAGGTTGCCCCTACAGATGCCAGAGTACTGATCACTGGGCCTAATGGAACAGGAAAAGAATTGGTTGCCCACTGGATTCATCAAAAAAGCAACCGAGTATCCAATCCCTTTGTAGCAGTCAATTGTGCAGCCATTCCTTCTGAGCTAATTGAATCAGAATTATTCGGTCATGAGAAAGGGGCGTTTACTTCAGCTCACAAGCAAAGAGCCGGGAAATTTGAGCAAGCTCAAGGGGGCACACTTTTCCTGGATGAAATTGGAGATATGTCTCTTTCTGCTCAGTCTAAAGTGTTGCGTGCGCTTCAGGAGAATCTGATCAATCGTGTTGGAAGTGATAAAGACATCAAAGTAGACGTACGCGTTCTAGCTGCAACGAATAAGGATCTCAAAAAAGAAATTGAAGAAGGAAGGTTCAGAGAAGACTTATATCACCGACTGAGTGTAATTCTGATTCAGGTTCCAGCTCTGAAAGATAGAAAAGATGACATCCCTTTGTTGATAGACAAGTTTTTAGACGATATCGCTCAGGAAAGTGGCGATGCCAAAAAGGGGATTACTAAAGAAGCTTTAGCTAAGCTGCAGGAATTTCCTTGGACAGGAAATATCAGGGAACTACGAAATGTCGTGGAACGTCTGGTAATATTAGGGGAACCCACAATTAGCTTGGAGGATATTAAAAAATATGCTGACTACTAAGAGTCAGCATTTTTTTTATACGTTAGCTTTCTGCCCAACTTCTGCTTTTGCATAGGCAGGACAAGGCTTACTGGAAGCACATGCACCTAGTGCTAAAATTCCGATCAATAATGCGATAGTGGCTAATTTTTTCATGTGTATTTAATTGATTTTCTAAGGTCTAAAGGAATCTCGCATGCTTAATAGTCATCCAAATGTGTGATGGCTACGTCATGCTCGATTTAATGTGTCGATAATTATTTCTTTTCTCGGTCAACTTCAACTTCCTGAAGAATTAAAATTATCTCTGAATTCAATGAAATTGAGACTCTTTTGATTTTGATCGAGAAAATAAGCTGTCCAAATATGTTTAATAAATTTTAAGTAAGCAATTACTGAACCAACAAGTTACATCCCCGGATTTCAGAATTGTCAAATCTCCCCAAAACCTCTAAGAAACCTCTCTCATCTATCCTGCCCAGATCCTGAGTTTCTATAAAAGAACAGGAATGGAAATTAGCCAAATCTATCACATTGATTCCGCCTTGAGAACGATTAGTCCATTCCAATGGATCATTGACATCTCTTAACATAACGCGCATACTCAGCGGTAAGGTATATTTCCCCTCCCCTTTTGAATAAGCCTGAGACATCAACTCAGTCATCCCATATTCCGAATGAATATTGTCAACATGGAAAGATTCTTTGAGTATTTGATGAACTTCCTCTCTAATCATTTCTTTCCTTCTCCCTTTCATCCCTCCTGTTTCCATCACAATTAAATTTTCTGATTGGGGAAATTCCTCTTTTTTTTCAGCTAAATCCAAAAGCGCGAATGTCACACCCAACAACAAAACCTTTTTTGAATCTTTAGAAAGAAGCTTCAGTTTTTGAAAAAGCTCATCATGATTATATAAATAAAAGCCAGAATGCTCCGAGCCTGACTTTTCAATAAAATGAGCAGCCATAGACACCAAGCTACTCCCTTTTCTCTCTAAATATGCGGGTAATAAAGCCAAAACATGAAAATCCTTTAGCTTCCCATATTCTTGTTCAAAAGTTTTTTGCGCTTGTTGTAAATACCAGTCCTCAGACCAGAAATAATGTTTGCTGGTAATCATCCCTGTGGTCCCGGAACTGGAGAAGAATCCTTCAAATTGATCCAAAGGACCAGATACAACTGGAAAGTCTTTAAAAAAGCGAATTGGTAAAAAAGGAATTGACTCCAAATCATTGATTTTTTCAGGGTCAATTTTCCTTGCTTTCAGATAAGCACTATAAATGGAATTGTGTTTTGCCTGAAATTCAAAAATCTCCAAAGCCAGATTTTCAAAGTTTTCAGACTTTAAATTCTCTACCTTCTCAGAAAAACTTTTAAAATCCTGCATCGTTTTATAATTTGCATCAACCCAATCGGATCCTAATTGGTTCTGTTTGTAAAATTAATCCGCCTTATGCGTTTAAAAAGTTATTTCAGCTTATTCTTTCTTGTCCTTTTTGTGGGAGCATGCGTGAATCCACCGGATAATTTTCCAACAGTCCCTTCTATTACCTTTGAATCATTAGAATACGTTCCTACAGCCGGACCGGATTCATTGATTGTTGGAATAGATTTTCAAGATGCAGAAGGAGATTTAGGTTTATCTGCAACAGATATCAATCCTCCATTTAATGCCTTTGATTTTCAGAGAGATGCGGCTGGAAACTTAATTACATACAGCAAAAGACCTGCTTCTGCACCAACATATAATCCGATCGATTACGTAATCAACCCGATTGTCAATAATCAAACTGTCAATGATACTATTTGGGTTAGGCAGAACCCCAATCAGTACAACATTTTTGTAAAGTTCTTTATCAAAAGAAATGGGAGGTTTACCGAATTTAGGTGGCAAGACCCTCCATTCTTCACCACTTTCAATGGAAGATTTCCAAGAATATTAACTTCAGAAGAAGGACAGGCAGTAGAAGGAAATATCAAGTATGCCATGCTTTCCTCAGGTTGGGAAGCTATCTTCCGAAATGACACTATCAGAATTGACGTTCAAATTCAGGATAGGCAATTGAATCGAAGTAATGAAGTATCCAGCCCCGAATTAACACTCAGGCAGATAACTCGAAATACCCCATAAAAAGAAAGGGCGGTGATTATTCACCGCCCTTTCTTTTTTTATGCTAACCCAATTACAAAGCTGGATAGGTTTTTGGATTTACTTCATGCATTATGCTGTAAACCTTTTCCACCACGTCTTCGATACTTGGCTTGGAGAAATAATCTCCGTCCGATGAGTAGGCTGGTCTATGCGCTTTGGCTGCTAATGTTTGAGGGTCAGAGTCCAAGTATCTAAATACTTTTTGACCTTCTATCACTTGCTGCAACATAAACGCTGAAGCTCCTCCAGGAACATCTTCATCAGCAAAAATTACTCTATTCGTTTTCTTCACAGACTCCCCTATAACGCCATGTACATCAAATGGCAATAAAGTCTGTACATCAATTACTTCTACCTCAATTCCTATTTCAGACAATTCTTGAGCAGCATCCATTACAATTCTGCACATAGAGCCGTAAGTCACGATAGTTAAGTCTTTTCCTTCTCTTAATATTTCTGGTTTACCCAAAGGAACTGTGAATTCACCGATATTTTCAGGAAGCCTTTCTTTAAGTCTGTAGCCATTAAGACATTCTACGACAATTGCCGGCTCATCAGACTTGAGCAAGGTATTGTACATACCAGCAGCCTGAGTCATATCTCTCGGTACGCAAACTACCATTCCTCTTAGCGTAGAAAGAATCATACCCATTGGAGATCCAGCATGCCAAACTCCTTCTAGTCTATGACCGCGGGTTCTTACGATTAAAGGAGCCTTTTGACCTCCTTTAGTTCTGTATTGTAGGGAAGCCAAATCATCAGAAAGCATTTGAAGGCCATAAAGCAAGTAATCCAAATATTGAATTTCTGCAATTGGTCTCAAACCTCTCAAAGCAGCACCAATTCCTTGGCCGATAATGGTACATTCGCGAATACTGGTATCACTGACTCTCCACTCTCCGTGTTTTGCCTGAAGACCTGCAAAAGCTTGATTAACATCACCGATTTTCCCTACATCTTCTCCGAATGCAAAGAATCGAGGATCGTTTTCTAATTTATTGTCAAAGAATGCCTGCAAAACTTCACGCCCATCCACTACCGCAGATTTTTCATTGAATTCCGCAGGAACTTCATCAATTTTCAACACAGACCATTCAGACTGAGAATACAGATGGCTGCTGTAGCGGTCATGGTTCAATTCGGTTTGCTTTTCGTACCAAGCTTTCAATTCATTCTTGCCAGAATTAGAATCGAATCTCAAAAGCAGTAACGCTTTTCTCACCGTGGAAACCACATCCTTTCGGATGGGATTGATTGTCTTTTTCAGTTCATCGGCCAACTGATCCAACACCACTTTTCTGGTACTGTCTTGTGCTGCTGATTTTATCAATGCAACAGCCTCGTTCAGCTCTTTTTTGATTTCACCGCTGAAATCTGACCAAGCTGCTTCTTTCTCTTTTTTGACCTGAGCTTTTGCCTCTGCTTCTATTTTATCCAAGGCATCAGCTGTAGCTAATTCATTTTCAAGAATATACTCTCTAAACTTTTTAATGCAGTCCCAGTCTTTTTCCCAGTCCAGTCTTTCTTTGGACTTATATCGCTCATGTGAACCCGAAGTACTGTGACCTTGCGGCTGAGTCATTTCTTCTACATGGATCAAAACAGGAACATGTTCTGTTCTTGCCAATTCTCCAGCTTCTTGAAATGCCTGAAGCAATGCCTCATAATTCCAGCCTTTTACTTTGATGATTTCAAAACCGGCTTTTTCTTCAGTTCTCTGGAAACCTGCTAAAGCCTCTGAAATACTTCCTTTGGTGGTATGAAATTCTTTTGGAACTGAGATTCCATATTCATCATCCCAAATGGAAATCACCATCGGCACTTGCAAGACTCCCGCAGCATTGATGGATTCAAAAAACATTCCTTCCGAAGTAGAAGCATTTCCTATTGTACCCCAAGCAACCTCATTACCATTAACTGAGAATTGCTTCAATTTCTTCATGCCCTTATTGATTCTAAAAAGCTTGGAAGCATAAGCCAAACCCAAAAGTTTGGGCATTTGAGCAGCTGTTGGAGAAATATCAGCCGCTGAATTATTCATTTTAGTCAAATCCTTCCAAGAACCGTCCTCATTTAAAGAGCGGGTTGCAAAGTGACCATTCATTAATCTACCTGCACTTGCCGGCTCCTCCTCTACATTAGTGTAAGCATAAAGCTGAGCAAAATATTGTTTAACATTTAACTCACCCAAAGCCATCATAAAAGTCTGATCACGGTAATAACCTGATCTAAAATCTCCTAATTGAAAAGCCCTTGCCATTGCAATTTGAGCAAGCTCTTTTCCATCACCAAAAATACCAAACTTCGCTTTTCCCATGAACACCTCTTTTCTTCCCATCAGGGAAGCGTGTCTGCTAATCATCGCTATTCTAAAATCTTCCAAAATAGCTGAAGGCTCCGGGACGAAGGAAGGCTTGCTTTTTTTTATCTTTTGTAATTCTGACATAGACTTGTTTAATCTAAAGTTATTTGGGTTTGGGTGCGCACAGTTCTAGTGCAGATCAAAAATAGCCAAATCATTTTTTTTTACAAATTTAAGCTGAACTTATTTTCAGTTTAAAATTTGGTATTTTGGTTAAATATTAATCCAACGACAAATTTTATTCTGTTAATACTATTAACACTGATTAAATATTTGATTTAGACAGATTTAGATTATTCTGTAATTCCGGTTTTTATCCATACTATATTCTCAAAATATTCAACTTTTAAAATTTAAATTTTGAAATAATCAGCATTTTCCAGCCGAATTTTAGAAGAATCTTTTGATTTTCAAGATTTTTCAAAATGAGACCAAATACTATTCTTAAAAATGCGATTAGAATAAACTGGCTTACTATCTTTGCCGCCATATTTAAATCCAAATAGACTTGCCATGATAATAGGTGTTCCAAAGGAAATTAAAAACAACGAAAACCGAGTAGCTCTTACTCCTGCAGGAGCGAAAGAATTGGTAAAAAGAGGCCATACCGTATACGTACAGCACACAGCTGGAGAAGGTAGTGGTTTCCCAGATGAAGAATATGAAAATGCAGGCGCAAAAATTCTTCAAACTATAGAAGCTACCTACGAGATCGCAGAAATGATCATGAAGGTAAAAGAGCCTATTGAATCTGAATACAAACTCATCAGAGAAAACCAATTGTTGTTCACCTATTTCCACTTTGCTTCTTACGAACCACTAACCAAGGCTATGGTTGAAAGCAAGTCGGTATGTTTGGCATATGAAACTGTAGAGAAAGCTGACAGAAGCCTTCCACTTTTGATTCCAATGTCTGAAGTTGCCGGTAGAATGGCTGTTCAGAAAGGTGCTAACTACTTGGAAAAACCATTGAAAGGAAGAGGAATTCTTTTAGGTGGAGTACCAGGTGTATTGCCTGCTAAAGTTTTGATTTTAGGAGGTGGAATCGTGGGAACCCAAGCTGCTTGGATGGCTGCGGGATTAGGAGCTGACGTAACAATCATGGATGTATCACTTCCAAGAATGAGATACCTGGATGATGTGATGCCTGCAAATGTGAACACCATGATGTCAAACGAATATAACATCAGGGAAATGATCAAATCTGCTGATTTGATTGTTGGAGCTGTTTTGATCCCAGGAGCAAAAGCGCCTCACTTGATTACCAGAGACATGTTGAAAGACATGAAGCCAGGAACCGTATTAGTTGACGTGGCCGTGGATCAAGGTGGCTGTATTGAGACCTGCAAGCCGACTACACATGAGAACCCAACCTTCATCATTGATGATGTGGTTCATTACTGTGTGGCTAACATGCCAGGAGCTGTACCTTACACTTCTACTTTGGCATTGACTAACGCAACCCTTCCTTACGCAATCCAACTTGCAGAAAAAGGCTGGAAACAAGCTTGTAATGACAATGCAGAATTGAAATTAGGATTGAATGTAATTCAAGGTGAAATCGTGTATAAAGCAGTAGCTGATGCTTTTGACATGCCTTACGCAATGGTTGAAAAATATCTAGCAGACTAATTCATTTCCTGCTTTTAAATATTAAATCCTCCAGACTGACTCTGGAGGATTTTTTATTGGTTTAAAGCCCAATAAATCATCCTAGTACCAAATCCTATCATGATAAGTCCCACCAAAAAGCCCAATATTTTCATCAATCTAGGTGTTACTAATGGCCTTAATTTTTTTGCTACATAAGCCTTAAGTAGATCAATAGAAAAAACGGTTCCTAAAATACCTGAATAATAAATACCTGCTTCTGCTTTTCCATAGTCAGGTTTCAAATGCACTAAGCTGGTTATCGAAACCCAAAATAACAGCACAAAGGGGTTTATTCCATTGATGCTAAACCCCTTCAGAAAAGCTGTCTTTTTTTGGATTGGCAGAGTAATCCCTCCAGAATTAGGACGGGAAGTTTTGGCTTTGATCAAATTACTAATCCCAAAACCAAATAAAACCAGGCCTCCGAAAACCCCTAAAACGAATTCAAAATGATCAATTCCAGAAAGATAGCTGACACCAAAATAGGTGATCAAAACATAGATACAGTCAGACACCAATATCCCTAAAGCGGCCAAAGCAGCATATCTAAATCCATGCTCTAAGCTACTTTGAATCAGCGTAAAGAAAACAGGGCCGATGAGGGCAGAAAGCAAAAGCCCCATACTCAAGCCTTCCAGTAGAGCGGCGATCAAAGATTATCTCCTTTCTTATTTAAAAACTCTCTCCAAGATTCGGCTTTTTCTCCTTTAAGAACTCGGGGAAATTTATTTTGACCTCCCTCCTTCCCCTGACTTCTCATCCAATCATAAAAGTCAGAACTGGGTCTAACCTCACAAAACACCTTTTTTAAAGCGTGCCTTCTCTCAACAGCATAATCGTCGTTCAGCTCTTTCAGCAGGGCATCAATTCTTTCTCCCAACTGCTGGGCATCCACTGAATCATTGGTCCCGATGTACCAATGGTGGGCAAATAAATTTTTGTAAGGCTCACCCAAAACAGTGAATTCTTTGATTGTAATATCAAACTCGTTGGAAGCAAGCTCTACTGCCTTATTCATATTATCCACCGACAAATGCTCTCCGCATAGACTCAAAAAATGCTTGGTCCTGCCAGTGATAATGATCTCAGACTCCTCCTTTGAAACAAAGCGAATAGTATCCCCAATCAAATATCTCCATGCTCCGGCGCAGGTTGATATCAGTATCGCATAATCTTTTCCTTCCTCAACCTGATCAATTTTCAGTGTCTCTGCATCTTGGCGAATGGAGCCATTTTCATCGAAGTTTTTGTCGTTAAATGGCACAAATTCATGGAAAATCCCATTGTTCAAGACCAGTCTCATTGACTTTCTTCTAGGCAAAGCTTGAAAAGCCAAAAATCCTTCAGAAGCCAAATAGGTTTCTATATAAGTAAGCGGCTTTCCCAATAGCTTTTCAAAGCCTTTTTTATAGGGTTCGAACGAAACCCCTCCATGGACAAAAATCTGAAGGTTGGGCCAAATCTCATGAATATGGGCCACTTGATATCTTTCTATTATTTTCTCCAATAAGATTTGCAACCAGGCCGGAACTCCCACAATAATCCCAATATCCCATTTAGGTGCTTTTTCGACTATTTGATCCAGCTTGTCTCCCCAATTCTTATTTCTGGATATTTTTTTCCCGGGCTTGTAAAAACGCTGAAACCAAATAGGTAACTTTCCAGCAGTGATTCCGCTCAGATCTCCCGAAAAATAGGTGCCATTAAATTCCAAATCAGTACTTCCGCCCAACATCAAGATACCTTTGGTAAAAAGTGATTTAGGCAAGTCATATTTCGATAGACTTAAAATCTGCCTCACTCCTGTTCTTCGGATGGCCTTCACCATATCCTTGGTGATTGGAATATATTTCGAGGCGGCTCCCGATGTTCCTGAACTCAAGGCGAAATGCTTTACTTTTCCCGGCCAAGTGATATCTCTTTCCCCATTGAGTAATCTATGCCACCATTCTTCATAGATTTTGTCGTAATCATAAATCGGAACTGAGTTTTTGAATTTTTCATAAAACTGATCATTTCCTCCTTTGAAAGATTTTAAAATTCCCGGAAAATCATATTTTTCTCCAATGGCAGTTCTATTTGAGGCTATGAGCAGTTTTTTCAAAGCCTGTTTTTGCAATTCTATAGGTTGAGAGTACTCTTGCTCTAAACTTTCTCTCAAGCGAATGCCTTTCTTTAGTAAAGTACTGATGATCGCCATATCTTTGTCTTGGCCTTTTTCAAAAATTTAAGAGCTTAAAAATAGAAAATGGATATCAAAGCAAATCTTGAAAGCGTAAAAAAAACCTTTAAAAACCCCGACTGCCTACTCGTGGCAGTAAGCAAAACCAAGCCTATATCTGACCTCAAAGAGGCTTATGAGGCCGGCATTAGGGATTTTGGGGAAAACAAAGTTCAAGAGCTTCAGGAGAAGCAACCTCAACTCCCTGAAGATATCCGATGGCATATGATCGGGCATTTGCAGAGAAATAAGGTCAAATACATTGCACCTTATGTGCATTTGATTCATGGGGTCGACTCCTTCAAGCTTTTAAAAGAAATCAATAAGCAAGGGAAAAAGATTGATAGAAAGATTCCTGTTTTATTGCAGATGCATATCGCTGAAGAAGACAGTAAGTTCGGCTTCGACAGAAAAGAAATGGATGAAATGCTGGCAGATCCGGACTTTACTGAACTTACTCACGTAACAATCAAGGGACTGATGGGAATGGCTACCTTCACCGAAAATGAAGAACAGATCAGAAGAGAATTTCAGGGTTTGAAAAATCACTTCGAAGAACTTAAAACCAATCCCCTTCCCGAATTTATGAAAATGGAAGTTTTATCTATGGGAATGAGTGGTGACTATTTGATTGCGCAGGAAGAAGGCAGCACCATGGTCAGGATAGGTTCTGCAATTTTTGGAGCAAGAAATTATTAATCAAGAGCTAATGAACGGAAAACAATTGATTATGCTAGCTGGGCTATCAGGGGCTATTGCGGTAGGCTTAGGAGCATTTGGGGCACATGGATTGGCAGATACACTGGCTGCAACAGGAAGAGCCGACACCTTTGAAACCGCGGTGAAATATCACTTTTACCATACATTGGCACTTGCCTTAATCGGTATCATCAAATTGATCAAACCCAATTGGAAAAGTTTGGTTTTTGCTTCTTGGAGTATGATTTTCGGAATAATCGTCTTTTCAGGATCTCTTTATATTCTTTCCCTGTCTGGTGTTACCTGGTGGGGAGCCATTACTCCATTAGGTGGAGTAGGTTTTATCATGGGTTGGCTTGGATTATTTTACTCAGCACTTCGCAATGACCAAATTCTTGCAGATTAGAATTATTACTATTTTTCTTTTTTTGATCGTCTTTCAACAGGCTCAGGCTCAGTTGACAAGAGATCAGTATATACAACTTGAAAATGCCTTGGGAGAAGGGAGCTTTTTTTCTGGCCATTTGACAGGTTTCATGCTTTATGATCTGGATTCTCAGCGGGTTTTATATGAGAAAAACTCTCAGATCAATTTCATTCCTGCTTCTACAACCAAGCTTTTTACACTTTTTGCTGCCTTAGCCATACTTCAAGACTCTACTCAAACCCTACGATACCTTCCAGCCGGTGATACGCTGAAAATCTGGGGAGCAGGCGATCCCAGCTGGAAATACCTAAGTTTTCGCCAACCGGATTTTGAGAAAATCTGGAAAAACTATCGGGTTATTCAATTTTCCGATGCCAATCAGGTGAGTCCTGCATTTGGATATGGCTGGCAATGGGATGATTATTATTACGATTATTCAGCTGAAAGAAGTCCATTGCCTATAGCGGGGAATTTGTTGGAGGTTAAAAAAGTCGGTAACCGGCCAGAAGTTTTACCAAGTAGATTCCAAAAATCTATTCGAACTACCACATTACCGATTAAAGAATTAGAAAGAGACTTTCATTCTAATACCTTTTCTTATAACCCAAGCACTTTTGTCGGCAGGGAAAAATATATACCACTGCTCACTTCCGGCAACTTAACTGCTGAATTGGCTCAAGAAATCACAGGTAAAAAGTGGATTTATAAGAAGGAACCTTTACCTCCAAACCATAAGGTATTCCGAGGCGCTCCTTTAGTTCCCCTACTGCAGGAAATGATGCTAGAAAGTGACAATTTCATAGCTGAACAGATGCTTTGGATGGTTTCTGATCGAATTTTTAAGACTTTAGATACAGAAAGAGCCATCGAGTTCATCAAAAAGACCTATTTCTTTGACCTTCCTGACCAGCCCAAATGGGTAGATGGAAGTGGGCTTTCCCGTCATAATCTCTTCACTCCCCGCTCTATGGTAGGATTGATTGAAAAGCTTTACCGCATACTTCCCGAAGCCCAATTATATCAACTGCTACCCACAGGTGGGAAAACAGGCACTTTAAAAAATAGCTTTCAGGCGGCTCAGCCCTATGTTTTTGCTAAAACAGGGACTATCAGTAATCATTACAGTCTGGTGGGAATAATTAAAACAAATAGGGGAAAAACCTATGCATTCGCATTTATGAATTCTAACTATCTACATTCGGCTTCCGCAGTAAGAAGAGAGGTGGAGAAAGTAATGATTCAGGTTCGAGATTTTTTTTAGAGTTGGGAGACGGGAGACGGAAGATGGAACTTTAAGTCCGATGTCGGGTGACCGATGTCAGATGAGATAGGGAGATAGGAGTTTATGTTATGACCCTTTTAAAGTCGTCGATAGTCGATTTTACACAACTATTACAGTGCAGTTTTAAACCAGAAAAAGAAATGCGAATGATGAATACCCCCTTTTTTACCAGGTACCAAATGAAATAAGGTTTGAAGTCTGATTTTAGGTGCTGTGGTCTGTGGTCAATCGACGAAATTCTAACTTTTTAAAAAATTTTTCCGAAAACTGTAAGGAAAGGAAGATGCCTTGGTCTAAAGAAGAAAAAACCAAAACCATGAAAAAGTTAATTCTTCTATTCTTTGTCATTTTCTCCAATCTATCTTCAAGCTTCGGTCAGGAACTACAGGTAAAAATCTCAGGAAATGGCCCGGCTGTTATCTTGATTCCGGGACTTTCCTCCTCAGGGGAAGTCTGGGATGAGACAGTAGCCGATCTCTCTCGAAATTTCCAGTGCCATGTTATTACTCTTCCAGGCTTTGCCACAAATCCTGCGGGAGATTTACAAGCTGGTTTTATTGACACGATGGAAAGCCTGCTTAGCGAATACATTCAAAACCAACCCGGAAAAGTTTTCCTTATTGGACACAGTTTAGGAGGCTTTCTTTCCCTTCATCTGGCTAAAAATCTTCCTGAAAAAATTCAGAAAGCAATCATTGTGGACTCCTACCCTTTTTATTCAGCAGCCTTTAATCCTGCTGCCACTGAAGAAAACATGAAAGGAATGGCTAATCAAATGAAAGAGTTGATGTTGGCTCAAAGTCCTGAACAGTATCGCAAACAGCAAGAGTCTACCATGCCTATGATGACTACCAATCAAAAGAAACTGCCTTTGGCAGTAGAATGGAGTATGGAAAGCGATAGAATGACCACTGCTCTGGCTATGTATGAATTAATGACCACGGATTTCAGGCAGGAATTAACTGAAATCAAAACTCCAATCATGGTTTTAGGAGCTTGGTATTCGGGAAAAAACTATGGATTGACAGAAGAAAGTGTTCGAGAAAATTTTAAAAGTCAATACAAATTGGCCCAGAATGTTCAAATTGAAATGGCGCCAACTGCCCACCATTTTATCATGTGGGACAATCCGGAATGGTTTATGGAAAAAATAAGCGCATTTCTGCAATGAGAACCCAAAAGGAAAAGGATTTTGAAGCCTTGTACCTAAGTCACAAGGATAAAATTTACCGACTATGCCTGGGATTTGTTCGGGATAAAGAACTTGCCAATGATCTTTTTCAGGAAATTCTGATCAAGATATGGAGACACCTTGACAGCTTCAAAGGAGAAAGCGAGATCAGTACGTGGATCTATCGAATCGCCTACAATACTGCTTTGACTTTTTCCACAAGAGAAAAGAAACAGGGTGAAAAGAAAGTGGAAATTCCGGATAATCTTAACCTGACAGAACCGGAAAACTTATCCCAAGAGCTGGAAAACCGACTTCAACAACTCTATCAGGCCATTTCGGAACTGAATGAATTAGACCGGATCATTGCCACTTTACTTTTGGAAGGCAATGCCTACAAAGTAATCGCAGAGATCAGTGGAATCTCGGAGAACTATGTCGCAGTCAAAGTCAACCGCATCAAAGCCCTATTAACCCAAAAACTCAATCCTCAAACTCATGGAAACTAATTTCAACGATATACAACAACTCTGGAAAAGTCAAAAAGCTGTCAATTTTGATATCAGTGGACTGATTCAGCAAATGAAAGCCACCGAAAAAAAGCAAAAAACGGAATGGATCATTGGTATAGCCTGTGTGCCGATTACTATATCAATTCTGGTCTATGCCCTTCCGCTTAAAGACAGCCCTTTGGGAATTATCACGCTGCTGATTATAAGTTTCGGAATGTCCTGGGTGATCTGGCTCAACAGTAAATCCTTACTGGGACAAGTAGAAAACGCCGAGCGCTACAATCAGCGAGACTATCTGCAAGAACAGATTCAAAAACTCAAACTGCGTGGCAAAATCATCCAAAAACATATGATTACCTATGGTGTTATATTGGCTTTGGCGATTAATCTTGGCTATTTGGCAGTTTTGGCCCCATTATCCTTACAAGTAAGAATTGGTGCTCATGTAGGAGCGACGCTTTTCATCGCCGTGATCATGTGGTTTACCCTAAGAAAGAAGAGTAAGAAATTTGAGACCGAATCCCGTCCAATGATTAGGCAATTGGAAAAACTACTCGAAGAATTGAAAAACTGAGAGAAAGCCCTGTCTTTTGACAGGACTTTTCTTTTACATCCTTCGGGAAAAAAGGTAATTTCAAGCCAAATATTGCCAAAATGAATAAACGCACTTTTCTCAAATCACTTGGTGTCTTGGCCGGAGCCAGTCCTTTCTTTGGATTCAATTCCATTTCTTCTGAAAGTAACCCAAGTACTTTACTCCCAAAACCCCTCAAAAAAGGAGATGTGGTCGGGTTAATAAGTCCCTCAGCTGCTACTGCCGACAGGATGCAATTTACCTTCGCTAAAGAAGCTTTGGAGGCGCTTGGTTTCCAAGTTAAACTCGGAGAAAATCTAAAAAACAGAAGAGGTCATTTGGCTGGCACCGATCAGGAAAGAGCATCTGATTTAAACCAAATGTTTGCTGACCCGACTGTCAAAGCGATAATTTGTATTCGAGGAGGTTCGGGTGCCTCACGGATTTTACCAATGATCAATTACGAATTGATCAAAAATAATCCCAAGCCATTGATGGGCTATTCAGATATTACCGCTCTTCACTGCGCCATCCATTCTCAAACAGGCCTGATATCTTTTCATGGCCCCAATGGAACCGGCAGTTGGAACAGTTTCAATGTTCAAGCTTTCAATCAGCTATTTTTTGAGAAAAAACTGGTTCAATATAAAAATGAACAAGTCAAAGGGGACGATTTGGTTATCAAAAACAATAGGATCCAAGTTCTCAAAGCAGGAACTGCAGAAGGGAAAATTTTGGGTGGGAACCTAACAGTCTTGACCGCACTGAGTGGCACTCCTTATTATCCAGATTTCAAAGATTCCATTCTATACACAGAAGATATTGGAGAAGATCCTTATAAAGTGGATAGAATGATGAGTACTTTGAAACTCAACGGAACATTAGACCAGATTAAAGGGTTTATTTTTGGTCAGTGCAGTGACTGTGAGCCGGGAGGTGGTTATGGTTCATTATCCGTAGATCAGGTTTTGGATGATTATATTTTGCCTCTCAACATTCCGGCTTATTCAGGTGCAATGATTGGCCATATTTCTAAACAATTCATCATCCCTAATGGAGCTGAAGTCAGAATGGATTCGACAAAAGGTACCATAGAGTTGCTGAAACCAGTATTTCAATCTTAATGAAATCGAGCACTACGCAAGGTGACACAAAGAGAAACGATTATAATCAAAGCGAAGATTCCATCTGACCTTTGAAAAAAAATATAAACAGATGAAAATGTATAGTTTATTTATTTTTATATCAGTTCTTTTGGCTTGCAACACAGCGAGCATAGAGCTTCCCCAAAATTTAACCACCGTGAAAGATCAACCTTTAACCTACCTTGCTTTAGGAGACAGTTATACGATTGGAGAGGGAGTACCTGAAAAGGATCGATACCCCAACATTCTGGTTGAAAAATTAAATACTCAGACCGAACTCAAATGGGGCAAACCTGAGATCATTGCCAAAACCGGATGGACTGTTGACGAATTGGATAAAGGAATCAATGAAGCTGCTCCAACAGGCACTCCCTATGATTTAGTCACCTTATTAATCGGAGTAAATAATCAATACCGAGGACGATCCGTAGACGATTATCGGGTTGACTTTGAATTAATGCTTTTAAGAGCAATTGGATTTGCAGGAAATAGACCAAACCGAGTAGTGGTCGTTTCTATCCCCGATTGGGGAGTTACGCCTTTTGCTGATAAACGATCCACTGACAAACAGAAAGTTGCTGCTGAAATCGACGCCTACAATCAGGCCAAAAAAAGCGTTTGCGGGAAATTTGGAGTGAAGTTCGTAGAGATTACTGAACATTATCGCAGAGTGGGTGCTCAGCCTGAAATGGTCGTTGCGGATCAGTTGCACCCATCAGGAAAAGTTTACGAACACTGGGCTTCTGAACTATTCAAGGTTGTAAACTCTATCAAGTTTCAGCAATAAGCCTTTCCTTGATAGGATCTTTTTTGTCATTCTGAATATTTCTCCCACTTTCCATGCCTTTTAATCTCCAGAAAGGCTAAAGATTTTAAAACAACCATTTGGTTAAGCTTAGAAATAGTTTCTTCTATAGGATAAGATATTTCAATAGAGAGATATAAGATCATAGCCTCTAAAAAGATAGTAGCGTATAAAACTAAATCTTTTGGGAAAATGAAACCTATACTCAAGGCTTGTATCAGTCAATTATAAATTATTCCATTTCCAGCATCGGGGCATTTTCAAATGAATGGGAAATATCCTTACATTTATTGTAGAAGGGAAAGTGCCTGTCTGGGCTAAATTAATTGAGATGAAGGCGAGCAAATACTTATGCCTACTTTTAGCCATTTTATTTTCCTGTGCTGAAAAGGAAACCAAAATCATTTGGGTATATCCGTATCCCCTGAATTCAGAATTATATCCCAATGCCGAAGCAGGAATTTTTTTTCTTACTCAAGATAATGAAGAGATAGATTACTCTAAGTGGAAACGTCAATCGGAGAGTTTCGAAATTAAAGGCTTTAAATTTGAAGAAGGATATTTTTACAAACTAAAAGTAGAATATGAAGTGGATCAACCTTTTCAAAAATTCAAATTGAAGTCCATTTTACAGAAACAAAAAGATTGGATAGGATCAATCAAGGGAGCTTGGCAAAATATATCCATACCGGAACAACCCTATTTTCCAATTTTTATTCGGATTCAAAAATTAAGCAGAACGCTTGAAACGTATGGAGGTTGTTTTAAGGGAATCACAGGAATGGGGGAAGTGGGGGAAAGAAAAATCCAATTAGCGCATACCTATTATCGATTGGAGGCCGATAAAATTTGCCTTGGCCAAAGCCCAATTCAGGAGGGAGGCTTTAGTTTTGTACAATCCACGACATACTACCAACTCACAACAGAAGGCTTTTTAGAGTTTTTTGATGATAAAGAAAATCTTCTAGCCAGATTACAACCATCCGAGTAAAAATCTCTTTTATCCTTGCTTTTTGACCGCTTTTTGTGAAGGATATGCTTATTTTCACGTTTGGAAATTCCTACCATTTTCAAGCTTTATAAAAGCCCTAAAATCTATGAAAATTATCTGCATCGGCCGTAATTATGCGGCTCATATTGAAGAATTAAAAAATGAGACACCAGGAAATCCGGTAGTTTTTTTGAAACCAGATACAGCTTTATTGAAAAACGGAGCGGCATTTTATTACCCCGATTTTTCGAAAAACATTCATCATGAAGCAGAATTGGTATTGAAAATCAATAAAGAGGGAAAGTATATTCAAAAGAAATTTGCTCATAGGTATTATGAGGAAATAGGATTGGGAATTGATTTTACGGCCCGTGATCTTCAAGATCAATGCAAAGCCAAAGGTTTGCCTTGGGAAATAGCAAAAGCCTTTAATGGCTCTGCTCCTATTGGAGATTTTATTCCCGTTTCAGAGATCCCCAACTTGGAATCCATTGACTTTCACCTTACCATCAATGGGGAAATCAAGCAACAGGGAAATACCAGCTTAATGCTTTTCAATTTTGCTACGATAATTGAATACGTTTCCCAATTTTTCACGTTGAAGAAAGGCGATTTGATTTACACAGGAACTCCAGCGGGAGTTGGTCCTGTCAAAATTGGAGATCGTCTAGAAGGATTCATTGGAACCCAAAAAATGCTTGATTTTGAAGTTAAGTAAACTACTACCCGTATTCATTTTATTTCTTTTTATTGGTCAAAATTCATTCTCTCAAGGAGTCATCCGAGATTATTTCCGTTCTCCAGTCAAACCTGGGGGAAGGAATTATTTGTCGGGAAATTTCTCTGAATTAAGACCAAACCATTTCCATACTGGGCTTGATTATAAGTTTGGAGGTGTGGAAGGAGAACCCATTTATGCAGCTGCAGATGGTTGGGTTCATCGCATAAAAATTTCCACTTACGGCTATGGAAATGTCATCTATCTCAAGCACCCTTCAGGGCACATAACTCTTTATGGGCATTTAAGGAATTTCAATCCCAAGCTTCATCAATACATGATAGAACGCATGTACGAAGCGCAAGTCAATGAGTTGGAATTATATCCCACACCTGGAGAGCTAAGTTTCAAAAAAGGCGAACGAATAGCCGACGGAGGGAATACAGGGAGTTCAGGCGGACCTCATTTACATTTTGAAATAAGAGACAGTCTGGACAGAGCTATGGATCCGCTTCTTTTTGGTTTTCCGGAAATCCTGGACAACATAGCTCCTACTCCACAGAAATTAGCACTTGTCCCCCTTCAAATTGATTCCAGAATTAATGGAAAATTCGAGCGGATGGAGTTTACTCCTATTGCAAGCGGAGGTGTATATAAAATTCCCGAAACCATTCAAATCACTGGGAAAGTGGGTATTGAAGTGCAGGGCTTCGACCAATTGGACGGAGCAAGTAACAGGAATGGCTTCCCGTATTTTGAAATTCGGGAAAACGACTCCTTGCTTTACCAATTAACAGTGGATAAGGTGGATTTTAATTATACCCGACAGTTTTTGTTGCATACGCATCAAAACAGGTTTTCAAAACTCTACTATCAACCCAACCTGAAATTTGAATATCTCAGACCTTATCAGGCCGGGATAGGACATATGGAATTGGAGCCGGGAAAAAGAAAAAATTATGAATTGCGCCTGATCGATGCTTTGGGGAATACTCAAAAAATTCAATTCTCAATGCAGGGAAAGGATCAGGAATTTGTAATCGCAGATGGCGCTGCTCCGACCAGAGCCCAAGTGGATTATATGGGAAACATCCTAAAAATTAAAGCCCCTATATCCAAACTGGGAGGCTTGGCTAAATTTTACGTGGGTACCCGGACTTTTGAAATGCTGCCTGCCTATCAAGACGCAAATAGCCGGACTTATTTGTGGGATATGCAATTTGGAATTCCTGAAGAAATTGATCTTTGCTCAGAAGTAATTAGCACCCCACTCAAAGCAGCCATTCCTGCTGGAGAAGAAAAGCTTTTTGCGCAAAGAGGTGTTCAGATCAAATTTGATAAAAACACCCTATTAGATGACCTATATCTAAGAATTCAGGAAAGTGGAACCGGTAGTGCTGCAAGATTACAAATCAATGATCCTTCGGAATATTTATGGAATTCTATGGAAGTTCTCTGGAACACCAGTCCCGGAAATTTGAATAAATCCAGAACTCATGTATATCAAGTTAATAGCAGAGGCAGTAAATCATTTGTAGGAGGAACTTGGGAAGACGGGGCAATCCGCTTTAAAACCAGAAATTTTGGTACTTTTATGCTTGCTGAAGACATCAAGGCTCCCAGCATAACTCCGGTAAGGGTGAATGCCACTGAAATTCGCTTTTCCATTCGGGATGATTTATCCGGAATTCAGAGCTTCGAAGCAAAAGTGGATGGGAAATGGGTGTTGATGCGGTATGAGCATAAGCAAGCCTTGATCTGGTCAGAAAAACTGGATAAACAACCCTTCCGTGGACCTGTTATTCTTAGGGTAACTGACATGGCTGGAAATGTAGCCGAATGGAAAGGAACCATCGCTTAATTCATGTTTCATTAAAAAAAATTAAACGTATGTCATTAGAAGTAGGCCAAAAGGCACCAGATTTTGAAGCAAAAATTGAAACAGGAGAAACCATCAAACTCTCTGATTTTAAAGGGAAAAAAGTAATTCTGTATTTTTATCCTAAAGACAATACTCCCGGCTGTACGGCTCAGGCTTGTAACCTGAGAGATAATTATGAGGCCCTGCAAAAAGCCGGTTATGTAGTTTTGGGGATCAGTTCAGACTCTGAAAAATCCCATCAAAAATTCATTGAAAAACAATCTCTTCCTTTCTCTTTGATCGCAGATCCAGATCTAAAAGTGCATGAAGCTTATGGCACTTGGGTAGAAAAGTCCATGTATGGAAGAAAATATATGGGAACTGCAAGAACTACATTTGTGATCGATGAAGAAGGCAAGATTGAGGAGATCATTGAAAAAGTAAAAACCAAAGAACACACTGCTCAAATCCTAAAATAAACCTCCGTAATGGAAAAACAATCTATCGAACAACTCCAAAAAATCTGTACTCAACTCAGAAGAGATGTACTGAGAATGGTGCATGCTGTGCAATCCGGACATCCCGGTGCTCCACTTGGCTGCGCTGAATTCTTTGTGGCCTTATATTTTGATCAGTTGAGACACAATCCTGACTTTAAAATGGATGGAAAAGGCGAGGATATTTTCTTCCTTTCCAATGGCCACCTATCTGCCGGCTGGTATTCAGTCTTGGCTAGAAGCGGTTATTTTCCAGTTGAAGAACTCAAAACCTTCAGAAAAATCAATTCCAGACTTCAGGGTCACCCTGCCACTCACGAGCACCTACCAGGTATTCGTGTAGCATCAGGTTCTTTGGGTCAAGGGCTATCTGTTGCACTAGGTGCTGCCCAGTCCAAAAAACTGGAAAAGGATGATCACTTGATTTATATCCTAATGGGTGATGGAGAGTTGCAAGAAGGTCAGGTATGGGAAGCTGCCATGTATGCTGCCCATTTTGGGGTTGATAATTTGATCGCCACGGTAGATTACAATGGCCAACAGATTGACGGGCCAACTACAGAAGTGATGGACCTGAAAAATCTCAAGGCTAAATGGGAAGCTTTTGGTTGGGAAGTAATCGAAACCAAGAAAGGAAATGATCTAAAGTCTGTTCTGGAAGGTCTTGAAAAAGCCAAGTCCTTGACAGGAAAAGGCAAGCCTGTGATGAACCTACTGTATACAGAAATGGGCTATGGTGTTGACTTTATGGTCGGTACTCACAAGTGGCATGGCTCCCCTCCTAGCGACGAGCAATTAGCCAATGCCTTAGGACAGTTAGAGGAAACCTTAGGCGATTATTAATCTACCCAACACAAAGAATATCATGAGCTTAGACTTAAAATTTACATATACTGAGAAAAAAGATACCCGTTCAGGTTTTGGTGATGGCTTCTTGGAAGCAGGAAGAAAAAACCCAAATGTAGTTGGCCTTTGTGCGGATCTGATTGGTTCTCTGAAAATGGGAGCTTTTCAAAAAGAATTTCCTGAGCGCTTTTTCCAGACAGGAATTGCTGAAGCAAATATGATAGGCATTTCCGCTGGTTTGGCGATAGGAGGCAAAATCCCTTTTGCAGGAACCTTTGCAAATTTTGCAACAGGAAGAGTGTATGATCAAATCAGACAATCCGTTGCCTATTCTAATAAAAACGTCAAAATATGTGCTTCTCACGCCGGTTTGACATTGGGTGAGGATGGCGCAACTCACCAGATATTGGAAGACTTGGGGATGATGAAAATGCTTCCACACATGACTGTGATCAATCCTTGCGACTACAATCAAACAAAAGCTGCGACCTTGGCAATTGCCGAATACGAGGGACCGGTTTATTTGAGATTCGGACGTCCAAGCTGGCCAATATTTACTCCTGCAGATCAGAAATTTGAAATCGGAAAAGCATGGAAAATGATAGATGGTAAGGATGTGAGCATCTTTGCTACAGGTCATATGGTTTGGGAAGCGAATGTTGCTGAGGCTATGCTAAGAGAAGAAGGTATTTCTGCTGAAGTAATCAATATCCACACGATCAAACCTTTGGATGAAGAGGCTATTTTGGAATCTGTCAAGAAAACCGGATGTGCCGTCTCCGCTGAAGAGCACCAGATCAATGGCGGATTAGGTGATGCGATAGCTCAGACCTTGGCAAGAAACAATCCTGCTCCTTTGGAATATGTGGGTGTCAATGACAGTTTCGGAGAATCAGGAACTCCTACCGCCCTTTTGGAGAAATATGGACTAAACGCAGCCAATATTGTAAAAGCTGCCAAGAAGGCCCTATCCAGAAAATAAGTTGTCGAATAAAACTAAAAGCCACATGCCAAACGGTATCGTGGCTTTTTTTAGCTCTTTATGAATCTGCATCTTTCAGAAAAAATCCAATTATCCCCCATTGTCGAAAAAGACACAGACTTGCTTTTTGAATTGATGGAAAACATCTATAAAGAAGCCTATCAAGACTTCTGGCAAGACAGAGGAGATTGGTATTTAAACTTGATATACAATAAGGAGAATATTAAAAAAGAGATTGCCAGAGAAAGGGCTCACTACTTTTTCGTCTCTTGGGAGAATGAAATAGTAGGGATTTTAAAATACGATTTCCCATTTTCTCCCAGAGAAATCCATATTCCTAATGCCATGAAATTGCATCGGCTTTACCTGAGTTCTCGGACTCACGGCCGAGGAGTTGCAAAAGCATTAATGATTCATATAGAGCAGGTAGCCAAAAACAATCAATTAGATTCCATTTGGTTGGAGGCTATGGTTTCTAAAGCCCAAGCCAAAAGATTTTATGAAAAATGTGGATATCAAAAGATCTTCGAATATAGCCTCGACTTTGAAAAGTTGAAGGACGAGTTCAGACAAATTCAGATTATGAAAAAGGATTTAAATATATAAGGTCTTCAATAGCGGAAAGCTTCATTTTTAATTCTGCTGAATGTATCTTAAAATCTGAATGTTTTACTCATGATTCCGATTTACAGACCCCTCATTTTAATTTTTCTGTTTTTAGCAATCTCCTGCCAAGTAAAGTCTATTAGTGACTCAAAAGATCAATCGGAGCTTAAATCTACTTTACTCGAGAACGAACCCTCATCTCAACTTAAGCAAGAGGAATTGGTAGGAGTTTATTTTATGCCTTCTTGGGACACAGATCCTGACCCTAATAGAGACAGGGATAATTTTTGGTCTTGTTTACAAAATCCAGAAGACTGTGCCAATTTGAAGAATCCTGCTATATGGGGACCAAGGGGAAGAGTTTATAATCGAAATTACCCCTATGAAGGACCTTATTTAGACAGGAAACCGGTCAAGGAATTAAAAGGATTTTATAAAAGGGATGACAAGGATGTTGCTAGGATACAATTGGAGTTGATGAAATCTTATGGTATAGATTTCTTTGCTTACAACTGGTTTTATGGCAGACACTATTATTATCATCTTTATTTTGGCCCTCAGTCACGTATTTTTTACCCTAAAGGATGGAAAATAGATTCCAGCAGAGATGGAAGAGTTGCTGTTCCAGGTTTGGAAGAATGGAATGAACAACTGGAGATATTACTGGAAGTCAATGCAAAGCTTCCCGAAAAAGATCAACTGAAATGGGCAATTAATTGGTGTGATGACAGTGATGATCGATGGATGAACTGGCTAAAAATAGGATCTCCGGATGAAATGGCAAGAAAAGCGAATTATCCGGGTGAGAAGCCAACGAAGGAACTTTACTTGCAGGTTCATGAGAAAATTACCAGAAGATGGACGGACTCTTATTTTAACAGGAAAGATTATTTAAAAACAGAAGATGGAAGACCCATAGTATATTTCTATTTTCCACAAGATGCCGAAGCTCGGGCAGCTTTTTATGGATTAGAGTTAAAAGATTTACTAAATCTTTCCCAAAGAATTGCCAGAGAGCAGGGCTTCCCCGGAATCAAATTTATCGCAGTGATGGCGGGCCCCATGTTAGAGCGTGAAAGGGCTTATGGTTTACCCACCAAATGGCAAGCAAATAATTCAAATAGACCTTGGGAAGGAGGAAGATATGTAAATAGGCTCTTACTTCAGGAATATGTCCCGAGGCTCAAAACAATGGGATTTGAAGGAATGACAGGATATGTGTATCATAATTTTTTCGAAAAAGATAATCGCAGCTATGCTGATATGAGGGAAACCTATCGAGGCCATTGGACCATGTGGAGCGAGCAGTTTAAAGAAGATCCTAATTTCGAGTATCAAGTTCCTGTAGCTATGGGTTGGGATATGCGTCCGGCAGGTGGCACATGGCCTCAGCAAGCTGGATTTCCTTCAGAGCCTTACAAGGACAATGTTCATAGTACAAAATCCACTTTTCAAGCTAAGCTAAAAGAAGCCCAGGAGGTATCTCTAAAATATAGAAACACCAAGGGTAATACGATTATGATTTGCTGTTGGAATGAGTACCTGGAAGGAAATCACATAGAGCCGACAGTGGGTCATGGATATGATTATTTGGAGGCTATCAGAGAGGTATTTGGGGGTAAATAATAAAAGGTTGTTGATTTTATTTTCTTTAATAATTCAAGAAAATACCTTTTTATGATAAATATCATATCATAAAAAAATCTTAAAACTTAGGTTTAAAGCTTAATCTAAGTTTTATGAATCACCTTGCAAGCTTGGGAAGAGTTTCCCTCTTTATCATTTATTTCTGGTTTGGAATTTTAAAGGTTATTGGAATATCCCCAGCCGAACCTTTAGTAGAAAACCTATTCAATCAGCTTTTGGGGGGAATTATTCCTTTTGAGATTTTCAATCAAGCTTTTGGTCTTGGGGAATGTTTGATAGGAATCTGTTGGCTATTTCCAAAAATCTCTAAAGTTGCCTTACTTGTTTTACTTGGACATATGATTTCCACATTTTTACCAGTAATATTTCTACCTAATGAAACTTGGCAAACCTGGTTTACCCCCACCTTAGTTGGGCAATACATCATCAAAAATTTAGCATTGATTTCATTAGCTCTGATGATCAATCAAGAACAAACTAGAAGGCTTATAATTAAGGGTCCTAAGGAATTAGGAGAAAACTATATTGCTGAAAGAGTAAAAAATAAATATGTAGCATAAACTATTGATTCCCTAAAGCTTAAAAATTCAAAAGCATAATAACTTGACAAAGCAGTCATTGGAAAAAATCCTTTAAGAAAGAGTTAACAAAAAAAGTCCCAACTCATGATGAGTTGGGACTTTTCAATTTCAGGGCTTGATGCCTTACTTGATTATCAATCGCTTGGTCATTACCATATTGCCCATTCGAACTTGAACCGTATACATTCCGGCAGCCAGGCCATCTAAGTTGAAAGTTTGAGTAAATCTACCTTCTCTTATAGCCACATTCTCTCCTACTACCCTACCTATAGCATCGTAAATTTGGATCGCAACTGTTCCTGAAAGATAATCAAGATCAATTAGGATATTGGTTTCGGAGCTTGCTGGGTTTGGATAAACGAAGAACTCACCTGGTTTCAACTCTCTATTCAAAACAATTTCCTTAGAAATAGTCTGACCTGCTCTGTCTGTGCTAGAAACTCTCAGACTTAAGCTTGCAGGAATTGAATTGCCCATCCATATCAATTTATTTCCATTCAATTGTACTTCAGGATTCTCATCTAGGCTATAGCTATGGATGTTATCCGCAGGGTCAATGGTATTCAAGTAGCCAAGAACCTCACCAGACTTCAAGTTAGATGCAAACTTGTTATTGTCCACTACTATATCCAGCGCCTCTGGCTTATTCAATACCAATACCTGAATAGAGATCGGTTCATCCAAGGAATAGAATTCATTCGCGATCAGATCTGCTTTCAGTTCGTAGATGCCCGGAGTCAAAGGATCGTAAGAATCAGACTGAAGGGTCATCGGAAGTTTCTTCGCTTCAAACCAAGTCAGGCTCATTTTCTCAACTTCCTTCTTGACAGTTTCAATTGGGGTATTCCAAGGTACTTGGATCAAATCGGCTACAACACGTTTGTTGCCTTTCTTCACTTCATGAATCACGATAGATCCGCCGCCTTGACCATTGTTTCCAAGGACAGTTGCATCGGTACCATTTTCATCCTTACCGATTTGGTTATCATAGATTGTTGTACCGCCAGTAGCTGTCGTGATCTTAATTCTGAATCGGTCAGGATTGGTTCCTCCATTCCAGTTTCCATCAATAGCCACTACTACAAATTTGTATCCTGGCTGTCCGTTGATAGTACCTGTTCCTCTATAGGTAGCCTTACCACCGGAGATCACCAATGATCCAGATTCATGCATGGTACTCTTAAAGTTGATATTACCTGCGTTAAACTGGAACTCAGTATTTCCATCAACTTGATTTGAGCCCTTCTTGTATTTCGAAACAAATCCAAAGTTGGCTTTTCCAACTGCAGTAGGATTATCTGGCATAGCACCTTCTGGAGAATTGATCCAGCCACCGCCAGTTACGAAGCTGTCATTTGGATCATATACCGGGATATAAGCTACAGAGCTAGCACATCCAGTTCCTGCGATTGCAGTGACTTTGTAGACACCGATTGCATTAGTAAATGCGTTTGTCTGGTGTGTAGCTATTCCAGAAGCATTGGTTAAAACTGGAGCAGAGGTAAATACCGTTCCACCAGCTTCATTTTTCACCACAAAGACTACGCTTACACCTGCCAAAGGAGCTCCACTCGGAGATGGAGTTACAGTTGCATTTAAGGTCGCAGCTGTTCCAATTTGAACAGGAGTTCCGGATGCGGAGGCGTCGATGCTAACCCCGTTAATAGTGAACTGTCCAGAAATGAAGGTTAGGTCATAATTTGGATTCAATACCAAGCTACCTTGATTGATTGAATAAACTCCTGTTCCTTCTCCACTTACTCTTGCGACATTGCCAGTAAAGGCATCTGTAAAAGTCAAGCTACCAGAGGTTACTTGATAAGTCAAACCTGGATCCACCTGTCCACAATACTTGCTGTTATTATCAGCGGTAACCGTTATTGGTCTTTTGGTGATCGTGAACTCCGCAGTATTGTACGTAATGTCATAGTTACTCAACACCCCTGCTGGACTCAACTCCGCACTGATTTCATACGGCCCGCCA
>NZ_FOVW01000004.1 GCF_900115305.1 Algoriphagus ornithinivorans
TACTGCGGGTGCCGACCAGGAGTAGGTAGTTCCAGCCGGTACCACTCCATTGGTTCCATTGGCAGGAGTCAAAGAAAATGCGCTTCCACTACAAGTTGTTGCTGTCATGTTTGTGACAGCAATATTTGGTGTTACTGATCCATTAAAAGTAAAATCCTGAATAGAAAAGGTCCGAGAGCTATTGTTCGCCCCCCATGCATAGAGTCTAAAAGTGATTGGTGTTGAAATATTTTGAAAAGCGGCATCACTTAAATTAATTGTTGTACCGTTCCATGTAGGAGATCCAATAGGTGCAACAAAACCATCTAAACTAGATCTTAGTTGAAAATTATCGATAGAATTATGATTTCTACTGGAAGTATAAACAAAACTAGTTAGGTTGATAAGTCTACAGGAATTTGGTGTTATTGTCCATTCAAAATATTTGTTTGGGTTCAGATTATTGGAATCCCAACCAGAGGCCATGTATTCATCATTTGCATTTTGACCAATTATCCCTGAACCTCTGCCTATCCCTGAAACTGTAATTCCTGAAGTAACAATTTGCCCTGTTGTATATGGGTTACTAGAATTGGGATTCGCTCCCGTTATAGAGTTTGAAAAAATACTTTGCCCATACGCCTCTAACCCGACAAAAATCAGTATAGCTAAAAATAAAGATGTAAGTAGATTTCTCCTCATACTCATATCTAGATTAAAATGTTTTTTAAATCAATAAAAATGCATTTCAAATATACTACTTTTTTTGTTGATGTCAAGAATGTAAAGGAAATTTGATTTAAATAAATTGTTGAAAATCAGTTATTAATACGTTTCATCTTTGAGAAGAATGAAGAGGCTCTAGACGCCAGAAAATTTCTACTGCATATTTGATTTTACAAAATACATTTTTGGGTAGGCGAGCAAATTATATTCTTTTTTATAGGGCAAAACAGTCGAAAAGTATATTATTTATTTATTTAAACAAAATAAAATATGTAAAAAACTTAGTGATTTATGGTTAACTTTAAAGTAAGTAAGCTTTCCTGCCAGTAAAAAAGAAAATACGACTTATTATTAGCTCAAAGGAATTGAATTAAGTGGTACCGGTTGCCATTGATTAGCGAAGTCGATTTATCCAATCGGTCAAGGAAAGAAAGTATGGAAACTGCAATGATTTCGGATAATCAAAAAAAATTTTTTTCTCCGGGTCTAAAAAGAGATTGAATAAAATCTTTATTAAAAAAATCATTCAATCTTGAATTATTGTATCAGAAAATTCTCCAAACAAAACTCTGTTATGAATAATTAATTAGTTTGATTTTTCAATCTAGTATTTAGCCATATTTACCCATTCAGTATTTTGGCTATTGATTTCTGAACGGTTTTCTTAAGAAATTATTTCCTTAATACCTTAAACTGCTGATTTTTATCAGCCCAGCTTAAATCAATTAAATAAAGCCCTGCTGGCTGATCGTTAAAATAGCTTTTAACTACCTCCTGCACCTCTGAGATATTTCTTAAAAATAATGAGGTCCCAAATCCTTTGGAGTTACTGATCCTTAAGATGACTTGTTCCTCCTTCCAATCTTGAGGCTCTCTCCATTCGATTTTAACCTCTTCCTGTAGGAGAGAAGGATTAGGATACAAAATCCAAGGGTCTTTTCCAGGAATTGCATCTATTTGTACAGCCTTTACGGGGCTATAACTGAAGGTTCCATCAAAATCTACCTGCTTAATTCTATAGTAAATATTTCCTGCAGAAACTGGGAGACTCCAGTCTACAAACTCATACTCTACTTCTCCATCCGAGTATCCTTGACCTGAAACACTTCCTATAGATGCCCATTCTTGTATGGAATTAAATGATCTTTCAATTTCAAAATGAGAGTTTTCCCATTCTTTCAAAGTTGCCCAGCGGAGCATAGAAATTCTTGAGTCTGTATTTTTTGCTACAGTGAAATAAGCCAAGTCAATTGGTAATACTCTTAAGTTTAAAAGATCACAGATATCTAAAGTACCGTTTGACCAAGTGATGTTTCCCGATGTATTAGAAGCTGGTGGAGTCGTGCCATTACAAACATCATTTCCAGTCCATCCTATTATTTCTAACCCATTTGGCCCCACTATATCAATATCTGCATCACCGAAATTTAAAGTGGCATTTGGTCCTTGGAGAGTAATCACTACATTATCAAATACGAATTTATCCCTATCGCCTGATGTTGACCTAGAATCGAAATTAATACTACCTCCATCCTCAATGCAAATAGTAACGTTTTCCATTATATTGAAATATACAAGATTTAATTGCGATCCTGCACGAACTACGATACAACCATTTTCTATATTAAAAGCTGAATTTTCACCATTGTTAGGCCTGTCCAAAGTCAGCCTAGCACCATTTGATACAACGAGGCCTCTCAAGGTAAAACTAGAGGCTTGCCAAGTAAATGCAAGGTTTCTATTAAATTCAGCTATTTGATTTGCCAAAAAATTACCTGTACCACCAGTCCATCTGGATGAATGCAAGCTTCCACTGCCTGAGTTAGTTGATGTGTTTAAAGTAGTACCTGCCCCACTATAAACCCTGGGGGTTCCACAAACGGTACATTGTCCAAAAGAATTAGAGGGCATAATTCCCGCTAAAGCCATTATTAACCAAATAATAACGCAATAATTACCTTTCAAAGTCTCAAGAGTTAGGGTGTGTGGAGAGATAAGGACAAAATAACTGCCAAAATTGTTTTCTCAATTTGATAAAAAGCAAAAAATTGACACTCAACATCAAAAAAATAAGTACAGACACAATAATCCTGTATGTTGAAAAATAAAAAACCATCCCTCAATCAATAAGGGATGGTTTAAAATTTTTCCAGATTTTGGAATTTTGATCTTTTATTTGGAATGATTAGCCATTCATACTGATCAAAAACTCAGCATTGTCACGGGTACCTTTCATACGCTGAAGCAGGAATTCCATAGACTCCTGAGAGGTCATATCGCTCATCAGTTTTCTCAAAATCCAAACTCTTTGCATTTCTTCTCTATCCATCAATAAGTCCTCTCGTCTCGTGCCTGAGCTAAGTACATCAATAGCCGGATAAATTCTTCGATTAGCAAGCTTACGATCCAAGGCCAACTCCATATTACCGGTACCTTTGAATTCCTCAAATATTACCTCATCCATCTTAGAACCTGTCTCCACAAGGGCGGTCGCGATGATAGTCAAAGAACCTCCGTTCTCAACATTTCTCGCAGCACCAAAGAATCTTTTTGGTTTGTGCAATGCATTGGCATCCACACCACCGGAAAGGATCTTTCCTGAACTTGGAACTACTGTATTGTGCGCTCTGGCTAATCTGGTGATTGAATCCAATAGAATTACTACATCGTGTCCAACTTCCACCATTCTCTTGGCTTTTTCCAAAACGATATTGGATACTTTCACGTGCCTGTCTGCAGTCTCATCAAATGTGGAGGAAATCACTTCAGCACGCACAGACCTAGCCATATCAGTCACCTCTTCAGGACGCTCGTCAATCAATAAGATCATCAGGTGAACTTCAGGATGGTTTTGTGTGATAGCGTTGGCTATTTGCTGTAATAAAACCGTCTTACCAGTTTTAGGTTGAGCTACAATCATCCCTCTTTGTCCTTTTCCAATAGGAGCAAACAAATCCAAAATTCTGGTGGAATACCCGTCAGATTTGGTGGATAGATTTAATCTTTCTTCTGGGAATAATGGGGTAAGATATTCGAATGGAACTCTGTCTCGGATTTCATCCGTGGTTTTCCCGTTAACAGTTCCTATTTTAAGTAAAGCAAAATATTTCTCACCTTCTTTGGGAGGTCTGATGGATCCTTTGATATGATCTCCTGTCTTAAGGCCAAAAAGTTTGATTTGACTTGGAGATACATAGATATCATCTGGAGACGCCAAGTAATTATAATCTAAAGAGCGAAGGAAACCATATCCTTCTTGCATCATTTCCAGAACCCCCTCGTTTTCGATTACTCCATCAAATTCTCTAGGGCTTACAAAAGGTTTTTTTCTATTGCTAGAAACAGTTTCAGCTGCCGGAGCCATTACCTCATCCTGAGATTTGAAGTTTTTTCTTTTAGGAAGTTCAACTTCAGCCTCCGGTTTGGGATCCCTTTGCTTGGATTCTTGTGCTTTTGGCTTTTCTTCAGTATCTGTGTCTTCGGAGACATTTACTTCTTCAAAAACCTTTCTTCTTGGACGGAAAGTCTTGTTTTCTTTTTCCTCAGCAGGCTTGTCCTGAGATTCTTTCTTTTCAGCTTTTACAGGCTCTGCTTCCTTTTTAGGTCTAGGCTCTGGGTTGTGTTTTGGCTTTTCAGCTTTTTCAACCTTTTTTGATTCTTCTTCCGCCTGAATTTCAGTTACGTTCTGTCTTCTAAACTTAGGCTTGAATTCAGGTTCTTCTTTACTTTCAGGTTTTCCAGACTTCTTTTCTTCTGGTTGGGAAGCTGCAGGCTCTTGAGCTTCTGCGAGGGAGGGCTTTTTCTTAGGGAGGGCTTGCTCTGGGGTGATTGCTTGTTGATCCAAAATGGCGTAGACTAATTCGTCTTTTTTGAGTGATTTGTGGTTTTTAACACCTAACTCTTCAGCGATCTCCTTCAGTTCAGATAAAAGCCTGATTCTGAGTTCTTCTATGTTGTACATAAAGAGAGTATGAAATAAATAATTTGTGGTAAAATGCGAATATGGAATCGTGGATGATTTTCTGAGCAAAAAAGGTCTGCAGGAAAAACTCAAGTCAAAGTGGGCTGACTTGCTCATTCACGGTGATAGCACAATATTAAGCCTTCCAATTTTAATACGCAAATTTTTGGCAATACAAGCAGAAATAAATAAGGACTTTTTGATCAAGCCATCAGTTGCCGGAGAATAGCCATTGATTTCCAGGGACTTGAATTATCGAGTTGCTCACTGAAAAAATTGAGTAAATAGTCCAATAATTTTCTCCTGATTTGAATTCCTGCCTTAAAATCGCATAGAAAACCTTCCTCAATCAACTTTTCCAAATATTCATGGACTAAGGGTAACTCTTCTGGACTGAAGGGAAGGGTTCTGCTTTCTTCCAAATAATCTGAGGCTATTTCCGGACCGAAACCCAGATAGTTGGCTTCTTGAATTAAAAAAACCAAAGGGAAGTGCTTGATATCAATATTTTTTTGGTCCAACTGCTTCAGGCTACTTTTTAAAAAGTCGAAGAGCCACTCGTTTTGATAGTTTTCATAGAGAGTCTTGGAACAAACCTCCGCCATAAACATCAAAATGCCGGACCGTACGAAGTCAAAAGGGATTAGCTGATAGGCATAATCTATTTTTGCTTCCGAAATTCTCTGCAACCCAGCTCCTTCTTTTTCATATACAACCAAATCCAAAAGGGTCATGGGTTGATATAAGGCTGCTTTTGATTTGGCTCCCTGGGTTCTTACTCCATTAATAATATAGGATTTAAGACCTAATTCACGGCTGAAGATTTTGACAATGATGCTGCTTTCCTTGTAGCGAATGGCACTCAATACAACTCCCTCTGTCTTCTTCAGCATTTTGCTTTTTATTTTTTGTCCTCAAAAAAGCACTTTCTGCATCTCGCCTCGTAACTGTCTTTTTCGCCTAACATTACCTTTTGCCTGGCATCTGAAAGACGCAAGGAAAAAGCTGCCAAGTCGCCACATTTCATGCAGATGGCATGAACCTTTGTGACAAATTCTGCAACTGCCATCAATTTGGGCATAGGCTCAAAGGGCAAGCCTTCAAAATCCATATCCAATCCTGCTAGAATCACTCTTTTTCCCTGATTGGCTAATTTTTGTGCAACACTGACAATCTGATCATCAAAAAATTGAACCTCATCTATCCCTACCACATCACAATTGCCACTGAGTAATAATATGTCTTCGGCGAAATTTACCGGAGTGGAACGTATGCTATTCTCATTATGAGAAACCACATCCTCCTCATGATATCGTTTATCAATACTAGGCTTAAAAATCTCAACTTTTTGTCTTGCTATTTTTGCTCTGTTTAATCGTCGGATCAACTCTTCAGTTTTTCCTGAAAACATGGACCCACAAATTACTTCAATCTGACCTTTTTTCTCAGGGTTGTTTTTTCTGCCTATGGAAGGTTCTATGAACATGCCTACTCGCTATATTCTACGTGAGGAAACTTATTGATTTCAGCTACTTTTATTCGCAGCTCACCTTTTTCTAAAATGGACTGGCAAGATAATCGTTCGTTGGCTCTTAATCGGTTTTGTTTCCGATAAAAAAGTTCTCGCTCGTTGGGATCATTAAGATTTTCCATTCCGGACAAGACTATCATTTTACAACTGGTACATCTTCCTTTTTTCCCACAGGCATGCATCCAGTCAATATTATTTTCATGAATTAATTCAATAACTTTACGATCACTTGCCTCGGAATTAATTTTACGATTAAATAGGTTTTCTATGACTATTCTGGGCATTTCTTCGTTGACTTTTGTAAACGCTATCCTCAATGACAGTTCAAATTAACAGCAATTATTTAGAAAAATATGCCGAAGAGTACGCCACAATAGTTTGTGAGCGCTATTATTCGGGAAAACAGTTTATCACAGGTCAGGATATCATCCAGTTAACCAGCTCCATTCAGGTTAACTTTTTCGTGATCAAAAGGCTATTTGAGCTTTGGCAGGAAGAATTAAATAAGCTCAAGAGTAATCCCTATTTTGATTACAGAGATATCAGCGTTCATGAAGCTTTGACTCAATTCATGAATGTGCTTTCCAGAAGAATCAAAGTGGAAAAAGGTCATCTTCAGCCACTGGTGAAGCATGCTTTAATGCAGTCAGTTCAGGTTGCAACAGATCCTGTTTCATTTTATCAAAAAGAAATAGACAAAGCCCCTTCTGGCAAAATCAATGAATACTTAAAAGAGAACAAGAAGTATTACAAGTGGAATGCTCAGGTAATATCTTTTTTGATTGATAAGGCTGGATTCGGACATGACGAGTCTGCTTACAAAAGAGCAATTGCTGCAAATTATCAGGTGATTTCTGAAAATTTGGAATCAGTTAATTTATTGATTGCGACTCTGGGTGATGTTAAGGCTTTTGACCTCGACGCCTATCTGATACAAAATGACACACCAGCTAGTTTGGAAAAAGAACCCGAGCAAGAGGTGTCAAATAAAGAAGAGAGTTCATTTTTTGATGAAGTAGAGAAAGATACCACTCCGTCTCCAGAGACTCCAGTCAAAACTGAGATCAAAGAAGAACCTAAAGCGGTTGTCACCATGGAAAGACCAAAACCGTCAAGTGCTTCCTCTTCCATCAGTGCATCAGAATTGAAGCATAGATTCTCAGCCGAAACTTACAGAGGGATGAAAGGAGTGATTGGTGAATTGTCTGAAGGATTGGCAATCAATCAGCGCTTTATGTTTACCAAGGAATTGTTTGATGGAAATGCTGACCTCTTGAGCCATGCTTTGAAATCTATCGACAACTGCAATTCCTTCGATCAGGCGATTGAATTGATCAATCAGCGTTATGTCAGTGAATTGGGTTGGGAAGGCTCCAGCGAAGAAGTTCAGGAGTTTCTCCAGCTAGTTTACAGAAGGTTTCTGGATTAAAAATTGATCAATTGATTCTTCCAAGCTGCTGAGCTCTGGAAGAATCAAGCTTGATAAAAATAAACAGCAATACAGTAAAAGACCAAAGGGAAGAACCACCATAGCTAAAGAAAGGCAATGGGATTCCTACTACCGGGAAAAGCCCGATGGTCATAGCTATATTGATCATAAAATGGAATAGCAGGATAGAAATCACAGAGTATCCGTAGATTCTTGAGAATCTTGTTTTTTGGCGCTCTGCCATGACTACCAAGCGGTAAAGTATGGCAAGAAAGAGTAAAATCACCACTAAGCTTCCAATCCATCCAAACTCTTCTCCCAGAGTACAGAAGATAAAGTCAGTATGTTGTTCAGGAACGAAGTCAAATTTGGTCTGCGTACCCTGCAAATACCCTTTACCCCATAGTCCACCGGATCCAATAGCAATTTTGGACTGAGTTACATTCCAACCTACACCCAAAGGATCCAAATCTGGGTTGAATAAAACCATTATTCGGTTTTGCTGGTGCTCCGGAAGCTTAGACACAACGAAGTCTATACTGTAGCTATATGCAATTGCTCCAAGGCCAATTAAGGAAAAAGCGACAATTCTCTGCCAGGATTTTTTGCCCAATAAAATCAAAAAGATTACGAGGGCGGTAATTCCGAATACGATATAAATGTTCTCTTTTATTCCCAGAGAAAGTAGACTCAAAGCAATAAATCCTAGACCTAAAATATAGTATCGCTGTGGAAGTCCCTCTCTGTAAAACATGATTAGAAAGGAAAAGTAAACCATCGCAGTACCTGTATCCGGTTGTAAAAGGATTAAAAGTACAGGTAGCATAAGCACTCCGAATGCTACTAGCTGATTTTTAGTCTTAGAGAGATCAAAAGTGGGTCGCTCCATGATTTTTGCCAGAGCAAGTGCAGTAGCAAATTTTGCAAATTCCCCGGGTTGAATTCTAAATGATCCAAACCCTATGGACAGAGTTTGGCCATTCACTTCTTTCCCAAAAAATGGAGTGACTATCAGAATCCCTATGAATATGAGGTAAATGATGATGGATAGATTTTCAAATAACCTATGGTCTGCGACCATAATTACTGTAATCAGGGCGATTGCAGTGAAAATCCATACCAACTGCATTCCGGAATTAATCGAAAAATCGAAAATGCTTTTCTCAGCCTGGCCATCATATACAGCAGCATAGATATTGAACCAACCGATCATTACTAAAGCAAAGTATAGTAATACGGTCACCCAATCGACCCGGTTGATATGGATATCAGACTCTCTCATTTAATATATAAAATTTCCTGCCAGCACATATTCCTGAAGAGCAGGTCTGGTAATTTCTCCTTTAATATATTTTTCTATCATCAAGGAAGCAGTACTCGCGGCCGCTCTACCTCCCCAGCCAGCATTTTCCACATATACTGCAATGGCAATTTTAGGATCGTCTTTGGGGGCGAAAGCTACAAATACTGAGTGATCTTCACCATGTGGATTTTGAGCAGTACCAGTTTTTCCGGCAATCACCAAGTCTTTGATCACAGCTCTATTGGCTGTTCCATAAAGCGCCTCTGCCATTGCGTTTTGAATCAGATCAAAATGTCTGGCATCGACTCCCACTTCATTTTTGTATCTATATTGGGCAGGAATCTTAGACGGATCTCCGTCTACTGCTTTGATCAAGTGAGGTGTGTAATAATAACCCTTATTGGCAAAAATTGCTGCTAAATTGGCCATTTGAAGAGGAGTGACCAGCATTTCTCCTTGTCCGATGGATAAAGAATAAATGGTGGAATATTTCCAACGACCTTCTCCATAAATGCGATTGTATAATTTACTGGACGGAATATCTCCACCTTTTTCACCTACAATATCAACCCCCAAAGCAGACCCAAGGCCGAATTTCAGCACCTTGTCCCTCCAGTCATTTAGGCCAATTTCTGTGTCTTTGAAAGTATTACTGGAAACCTCTCTATTGATGATTTTTCGGAATGCCTGATGATAATAAGGATTACAGGAGTTTCGAATCGCTCCGAATAAATTCACAGGCGATGGGTGATTGTGACAAGCAACGAGAGATCTATTGCAAGCAAAGGTTGTTTCAGGAACTAGGATTCCATCCTGCAATCCAATTAAACTTTGTACGATTTTGAAAATTGAGCCCGGAGGATACATCGCCATAATAGGGCGATTGAATAATGGTTTTGTCTCTAATCGATTGAGTCTTGTATAAGTTTTTCCAAAATCTGATCCGGTCAATTGATTAGGATCATAAAATGGAGCAGAGATCATTGCCAGAATTTCTCCAGTCTTTGGTTCAATCGCAACCACAGAGCCTGTTTTGCCCTGCATGAGCATTTCTCCATACATTTGAAGCTCCCGATCAATGGTGGAAGTCAGATTGATTCCTGCTACTGAAGCGGTATCGTATTCACCGTCTTTGAATGGTCCTTTATCGATCCCCCGTACATTGACCATTTTGTATTTCACCCCTTTGACGCCACGGAGCTCTTTTTCATAATAGCGTTCAATTCCACTTAAGCCTACATAATCTCCTTGAGAGTAATATTTTAAGGTATCACGCTCGAGTTGCCCGGCACTGATTTCTCCAATATATCCCAAAGCATGTGCAGCGATAGGTTCTGGATAAGACCTGACCGATCGAGTCATGATGAACAATCCTGGATAATCGATCAAAAAGTCCTGAATCTTGGCAAAATCTGTAGTGGAAATTTGCTTAATCATGGGAGAGGGTTTCACCCATGAATATTTCCTAGCTGCATTGTACGATTCGATTAAATGCTCCTTTGTAATTCCAAAGAGCTCTAAAAATCGGGTTGTATCTTTAACGTGAAATTCTTTGGGAACGACCATCAAGTCGAAAATGGGGTTATTGTAAACCAATAATTTCCCATTTCTATCGTAAATCAAACCTCTATAGGGATGATCTACGACACGCTGAATAGCATTCCGTTCAGCCTTTTTCATAAAGCTGTCATCCACCACCTGTATCATGAACAGTTTTGTCAATAAAACTGCACCAATCAGGAAAATGAAGATAAGAATAACTACAGGTCTCTGATCATTCATTAAATACCCCTCCTTTTTTTAAAGAAAAGCAACTGTACAAGTATAGCTAAAAGGAAAGTTAAAGTCGAGGAAAAGAAGCTTTTGTTCAATACTCCAAAAAACCCTCCTGTTCCCCATTGATCGATTGAGAAAAAGATCAAGGAAAAGAAAAAAATCATAGGTATAGCATAGGTAAAATACCAACCCATACCCATTTCCTTCAAGGTTGGTTCATTACTGTCATCATAGCCACCCGTGGGACTAATTACTTTCAGCCAATACGGCCTGATAAATCCTATGAATGTAGCTGAAGCTGCATGTATACCCATTGTATCATAGAACATGTCAATAAACAAACCAATTCCAAAACTTAACAGAATTAAAGGAATATGGCCGATGGAAACCGGAAGGGAAAGGATAATCAACAGGTACAGAAAGCATAGAGCTACTCCAAACAGTGCCAGGTTTTTAAGCAGGAAAATCTGCACGGCGACTAATATCAGTCCCATCAGGAAAAAGGAAATGAAGGTTCTAATATTCATTGCGGATCTCTGCTTGTTGATATAAGGAGTCTAATTCCCCAATCTGAGTATTTTCTACCAGATACACATAATTGATTCTGCTAAAGTCAGCACTCAGTGCAATCAAGATATCCAGATAGTTTTGCTCTTTTCCAGGGTTAATCTCTTTGATGGTTCCAATTTGTATTCCGCTAGGAAAGATAGAATTGAAACCAGAAGTAATAATTGTATCTCCTACACTTGCCTTAACATGTCTAGGTACATAGAGCAATTTTGCCTCGTCCGGATTTTTGCCGTCCCAATTCACCGAACCAAAAACGTCATTAGATTTGATTTTGGAGGATATCAATAAGCCGGTATTCAATAAGGAAATCCCCACGGAATAGTTTTTAGAAACAGTTTTGACTCTTCCTACGACACCATCCTGATTGAAGATTCCCATTCCGGGCTTGATGCCATCCTTTTCACCTTTATTAATGGTGATGTGATTTTGGGCAAAACGGAGGGTTTGACTGATTACTCTGGCACTTTTAAACTTAAAGCTTGCTTCAAAGGCAGAGTCAAGTTCAAAGGTAACGCTGTCCACAGGAGGATTAATCCGAGTCAGCTTTTCCAGCAAGGCAGCATTCTGTTCTGTCAGTTCCTTATTTGCTTCAGCCAAAGTGAAAAAATCTACAACATCGGACTGGGTTTTTAAGACTGAACCTGTCAGAGCTGTTGAAGAATTAAAGAAAGCTGCACCCTGGGGGGAATTATTAGAGACAATCATCCAGACTGCCACTACTTCCAGCAAAACAAAAAGAAGAAAAGACCTGAGACTATAAAGGAATTGAAGGATGCGTAGCATTCAGGGTTTAGGTCATCAATACGGTTCTGAAATTCTGTACATTTTTCAATGCAGTGCCCGTTCCTCTTACGACAGCTCTGAGTGGATCTTCTGCAATGTGAATTGGAAGTTTGGTTTTCTGATGTAATCGCTTATCCAAACCTTTTAAAAGTGCTCCACCACCTGTCAGGTGAATACCGTTATCATAAATATCAGCGGATAGTTCCGGTGGTGCAATTTCCAAAGCTTTGAGAACGGCCTCTTCGATTTTTGAAACAGATTTGTCCAAAGCAAAAGCAATCTCTGAGTAGGATACCTTTATTACTTTCGGAATTCCGGTCATCAAGTCTCTACCTCTGATTTCGTAATCTTCTGGGGCATCGTCCAACTCGGTCAATGCAGATCCGATGGCAATTTTAACCTTCTCAGCAGATCTCTCACCGATCAATAAATTGTGCTGGCGTCTCATATAATCCAGGATGTCCTTGGTGAAAGTATCACCCGCCACCCGAATAGATTGATCAGCTACAATTCCCGATAAAGCAATCAAAGCGATTTCTGTAGTTCCACCTCCGATATCTACAATCATGGAGCCCATAGGCTTTTCGATATCAATACCAATACCAATTGCAGCTGCAATCGGCTCAAAAATCATATAGACTTCCTTCGCACCAGCATGCTCGGCTGAGTCACGAACGGCCCTTTTTTCAACTTCAGTAATTCCGGAAGGAATACAGATCACCATGCGGTGAGACTGCGGAAACATTCCCTTTTTCTGGCCGGGAATCATTTTGATCAATCCTCGGATCATCTGCTCTGCAGCGTAGAAATCAGCAATTACTCCGTCTTTTAAAGGACGGATTGTCTTAATATTTTCATGGGTTTTCTCATGCATGTTCATGGCTTCGCGACCAACAGCGAGTACCCGGTTGTTGGTCTTGTCGATTGCGATGATAGACGGTTCGTCGACCACGATTTTGTCCTTGTGTATGATCAGGGTATTTGCAGTACCAAGATCAATGGCTATATCGCTTGAGAAAAAATCAAATAATCCCATTTTGTATGATTGGCTTTTTGAAATTGAGGTTTATGGTTTAATATAACATGAATCGATGCATATTAAACGAGGGTCGGCAAAATTATTATGTTCATCCCATAAAATGCAGTGATTCCCGATATTTTTTGAATTTAAATTTAAAGAAATCTCTTTAAGGCAAGTTAATTAATCTTTTAGCAATCAATCCTTTTTGGAAAAGACTCCATTACATTTAATTCATTCGCTTGATTTTTAGTGCTAATTGTTTTTCGAATAAAATTATTTTACCTTTGTGCCGTATTCGAAAGTTTCTGGAGGGGACACCATGTCCCCTCTTTCATTATGCATACTATGTCGGATTTAAAAGGAACATTAGCACAAATCGTTGAGAAGCATCTTCCAGATGAAAGCCACTTTCTTGTGGACTTAAATTTGGGGCAGAAGGGGAATCAAAGTACCCTCAATATACTCATTGATGCAGATCAGGGGGTAACTATTGAGACTTGTGCCAAGGTGAGCCGGGCGGTTTCTGATGAAATTGAATCGCAGAATTTGATAGAGGATGCATATAGAATAGAAGTTTCTTCACCTGGAGTGGATTTCCCCTTGACCGGAAAGAGGCAATATATAAAAAATGTCGGTAGAACACTGAAAGTTTTATTGGTGTCAGGACAGGAAGTAAAAGGGAAACTCAAAGAAGCTGACGATGCCACCATCACCATGTTGGTGAGCAAAAAAGAAAAAGGAAAAAAAGCCCAGGAAGAGGAAGTTATCCTCTCCTATGAAGACATAAAAAAATCAGTTGTACAAGTATCTTTTAAATAAATAAAATGGATGCCAAAGTCTTAATAGAATCCTTCGCTGAATTTGCGAGATCTAAAAATGTGGATCGACCAACCATGATCCGTATTCTGGAAGATGTTTTCAGAGCCATGATTCGCAAGAAGTTCGAAACTGATGAGAACTTCGATGTGACAATCAATGCGGACAAGGGAGACTTGGAGATTTTCCGTATTCGGGAAATAGTTGACGATAACTCTGAGGATATCTGGGATTTTGATAAAATCAGCTTAACAGATGCCCGTAAGATCGAACCTGATTTTGAGATCGGTGAAGAGGTATATGAAAAAATTGAATTGGAAGAGTTTGGAAGAAGAGCAGTCCAGATGGCTCGTCAGACTCTGATCCAAAGAATCAAAGATTTGGAGAAAGATATCCTTTTCAATAAATACGAAGAGCAGGTTGGAGAAATCGTTTCTGCTGAAGTATACCAAATCCTAGGTCGAGAAGTCCTCTTGATGGACGGTGAAGGAAATGAATTGATATTACCTAAAGGAGAACAAATCCCTAAGGATAGATTTAGAAAAGGAGATACCGTGAAGGCAATTGTCCACAAAGTGGATATGATGAACGGAAATCCAAAAATTATCCTTTCAAGAACATCTCCGGTTTTCTTGGAAAGACTTTTCGAGAACGAAGTTCCTGAAGTCTATGATGGCTTGATCACCATAGTAAAAATCGTGAGAGAACCAGGAGAAAGAGCGAAAGTTGCGGTTGAATCCTACGATGATAGAATTGACCCAGTTGGAGCATGTGTTGGTATGAAAGGTTCCAGAATCCATGCAGTAGTGCGTGAGCTTCAGAACGAAAATATCGATGTAATCAATTTCACAGACAACTTGGACTTGTATGTATCTAGAGCATTGAGTCCAGCCAAAGTTTCATCATTGACTGTCAATGAAGAGACTAAGAGAATTTCTGTTTTCTTGAAGCCAGACCAAGTGTCTTTGGCAATTGGTAAAGGAGGATATAACATCAAGTTGGCCAGCCGTTTGGTTGGTTACGAAATTGATGTGTTCCGTGAATTGAACGAAAATGAGGAGGAAGATGTAGACCTAGCAGAATTCGATGATGAAATCGAAGCTTGGATCATCGATGAGTTGAAGAAAACCGGTTTGGATACAGCCAAGAGTGTTTTGGCACTGAACAAAGAAGATTTGTTGAGAAGAACTGAACTGGAGGAAGGAACAATCGACGAAATATTCAGAATTCTCCGACAAGAATTTGAACAGTAATGGGTTAAATGCCCAAATAATTACCCAATTTTAAATAAGATTTCGAAAGAGGTTTTTGCTTATGTCAGAAGAAAAAATGATGCGATTAGGCCAAATAGCCAGAAAACTCAACGTGGGTACGGCAACCATCGTCGAGACACTGGCCAAAAAAGGCTTTGATGTGCAGGACAATCCGAATTCTAAAATCAACATGGAGCAGGTAGATATGTTGACCAAGGAATTCAAGTCCTCAGCACTTGAAAAGGAAGAGGCTTCCCACCTCTCGATAGGGAAGAGGCATGAAACAGTCTCCCTTGAGACTGAAACCAAGCCAGAGCCAGCTCCGGAACCAACTCCGGAACCTGCGCCAAAACCTGCGCCTGCACCTGAGGCGAAGAAAGAAGAGCCAAAACCTGCTCCGGCTCCAAGTCCAGAACCTGAAAAAGTTGCTCCTGAAGCTCCAAAGCTCGAGGGTATCAAAGTTCTAGGAAAAATTGATTTGAATAAGAAGCCGAATCCGGCTCCTAAACCTGCGGCACCTGCGAAGGCTCCTGAAGTAAAAGCATCACCAAAACCTGAGGTCAGAAAAGAGCCTCAAGCGCCGAAGACAGAAGCAAAACCAGCTCAAAAACCGCAACATCAACAAAAGCCGAAAGAAACTCCTCCTCAGCCTAAAGTTGAGAGAAAAGAGCAAAAAGAGGTGCAAAAACCAGCTCCTAGCGAGGTAATTTCTGCAAAGGCAGACTCCTTGAAAGGATTGACTGTTTTAGGCAAAATTGAATTGCCGGTCGAGAAATCTAAGAAAAAAGGAGGTCCTGTAGCCTCTTCTGATGAAAGAGCCAGAGATAAGAAGCGTCCAAGAAAACGCATAGATAAGAGTGGCGGAAATAGAAATCAGGGGAATAACCAAGGAAATAGAAACCAAGGTCAAAAGGGAGGACAAAAAGGAGGACAGCAAGGTAGAACCCAAAAAGCTGAACCTACCCAAAAGGAAATCCAAGATCAAATCAAACAGACTCTTGCTAGACTTCAGGGAAATAAATCCGGAGGTAAGAAGAGCCGAAGAGATAAAAAAGCCGAGCGTGAACGTGAGGTTGATGTAGATAACGAAGAAACCAAAATCCTAAAGGTTACTGAATTTATTTCAGCTAATGACCTGGCTGCATTGATGGATTTATCTGTGAACCAGATTATTTCCGCCTGTATGTCTTTGGGGATGTTCGTTTCTATTAACCAGCGATTGGATGCTGAGGCGATTACTATTATTGCCGATGAGTTCGGGTACGATGTAGAGTTTACCAAGTCTATTGAAGATGAAATCGAAGTAGAGGAGGAAGATTCTGAAGAGGATTTGGAGGAAAGAGCTCCGATCGTCACTATCATGGGTCACGTTGACCACGGTAAAACATCCTTGTTGGATTATATCCGAATGTCAAAAGTAACTGCCGATGAGGCGGGAGGAATTACACAGCACATTGGTGCATACGATGTAATGACCAAAACAGGGCATAAAATTGCCTTCTTGGATACTCCAGGTCACGAAGCATTTACTGCGATGAGAGCTAGAGGTGCTAAAATCACAGACGTTGCCATTATTGTAATTGCAGCTGATGACAGCATCATGCCTCAGACCAAAGAAGCTATCAACCACGCACAGGTGGCTGGTGTTCCGATGATTTTTGCAATCAACAAAGTGGATAAGCCTAATGCAAATCCAAATAAAATCAAGGAAGAACTTGCCAATATGAATCTATTGGTAGAAGAATGGGGTGGTAAATACCAATCCCAAGACATCTCTGCCAAAACCGGTCAAGGTGTAGACGAACTCCTTGAGAAAGTTCTATTAGAGGCTGAAATTCTTGAACTGAAAGCCAACCCTGATAAAAATGCTGTTGGTACAGTAATCGAAGCATCCTTGGATAAAGGTCGAGGTTATGTAGCTACCATGATGATTCAGGCTGGTACTCTTAAAGTTGGAGACGTAATGCTTGCTGGTCAACATTATGGTCGTGTGAAGGCCATGTTTGACCACAAGGGTAAGAAGATGAAAGAAGCTGGACCATCAACTCCTGTACAGGTGTTGGGTCTAAGTGGCGCTCCTCAAGCTGGGGATACGGTGAAAGTATACGATTCTGAGAGAGAAGCCCGTGAAATTGCCAACTCAAGAGAACAGATACAAAGAGAGCAAAGCTTACGAACCAAAAAGCACATTACTTTGGATGAAATTGGACGTCGTTTGGCAATCGGTTCTTTCAAAGAATTGAATATCATCATCAAAGGTGACGTGGATGGTTCCGTAGAAGCACTTTCGGATTCCTTGCTGAAACTATCCAAAGAGGAGGTTAAAGTTTCCATCATACATAAAGGTGTAGGACAAATTTCCGAATCCGATGTCTTATTGGCTTCTGCTTCAGATGCGATTATTATCGGTTTCCAAGTAAGACCTTCTTCCAATGCTAAAAAATTAGCAGAACAGGAGGAAATCGAAATCCGTCATTACTCCATCATCTACGATGCGATCAACCAGATCAAGGATGCGATCGAAGGTATGCTTGAGCCTGAGTTTGAAGAAGTGATCACCGGTAATATCCAAGTGAGAGAAGTCTTCAAAATCTCTAAAGTTGGAACAGTTGCAGGTTCTTATGTAACGGATGGATACATCACTAGAAAAAATAAGATCCGCGTGATCCGCGACGGTATTGTAATTCACGAAGGTGAAATCGATCAGTTGAAGCGATTCAAGGACGATGTAGCTGAGGTGAAAGCCGGTTATGAATGCGGTATTTCCATCAAAAACTTCAATAATATCGAAGTGGATGATACCATCGAAGGTTATGAGATGAGAGAAATCAAAAGAAAAAAATAAGTAATTACTTATAAGGTAAGGGGCTGTCTCAAAAGTGATTTTGTCACATTGAGAAAGGTCGAAATATAAGCCATATCAAAAAAATGGCCTTCGACTCCACTCATGCTGACATTTGAGCGATTTTTGGGACAGCCCCTTTTATTTTCGAAGGATGTTAGAAGCTATACTCTTTTTGATTTTTATGCTTTGGGCATTAGCCCTACTGGGATTGATTTTGGGTTTGATTAGGCCAGTTATCGTTTTGTGGTTTTTAGATAGGTTCAATAGGCTGAAGGTTTTAAAGATCTACGGAATACCTTTTTTGATCTTATCTCTTCTGCTATTTCTTTTTCGTGCATAAAAGGCTTTTCTAACGTTAAAGGGAAATACGGCTTATTGTCAGCTCAGAGGATTAGAATCCTGGAGCTTCGCCTGCCAACTGTGGCTGGGTCTTCTGTCTTCAGTAGATTGCTCTGAGCGAAGTAGAAGTGTCCAGTCATTCAAAAAAATATAGTAAATGGTGTAATTAAGGATTTTCAGAATATTATATATACATCCTTTGATAATGTCAGAATTTTATAAGTAATTTCTGAAAATTTATCCATTTGAGATCAGTAGTATCCATATTGCTTTTGGTTTGCTTTGCCAGTTATCATTTTGGCTACTATCTATTTTATTATTCTCATCAATACCATTTAGAATCCAAGTGGACTGAGAAAATTTATACAGATCAGATAAAAGGATTGGAAGAGCGAATGATGGTCATTCCACTTTCTGCGCCTTATATGTCTAATCAAGAGCACTTTCAAAATACAAATACGCGCTTCGAAAAAGACGGGAAATTTTATAGAGCTATTAAGCAGCGGTACCAAAATGATTCCTTGGAAATTATTTATGTGCCAGATACTGCTAGAAAATCACTAGAATCCACTGTTCAAAAATGGATTTCTGCAGTTACAGACGGCGATTTTGATTCAGAACAGTCTAATTCAAAATCATTCAAAAGTTTTGTAAAAGACTATATTCAAACAGTTTCGCATGAATTTCAAGGGGTCAATTCAAAGGCTTCTGTTACAACACTAGGGTTTATTTTTTCACCTTATCAAAATCCATTTTATACACTTGATTCCCCGCCTCCCCAGTTTTTAGGTTGAACTTCATCTTAGGGGGCATTTAGCTCTATCTACTTCTTTTTAAGGCTTCAGTATCCTGTTGCCTTTTCAACCTATTACGTTATTTATCATGAAAAAATTATTTCTATCCGGGATAATTGGAGCTTATTTGTTTCTATTCCCGGAATTTGGCTATGCTCAAGGATGCGTAGCCATTCGCCAATTTTCTGGAGTTGGCAATGCTGTGGGACAAGGTAATTTTCAAAATCAAGGAGATTGGAACATCAGTGCTAATTACCGATATTTTAAATCGTTTCGTCATTTCCGGGGAACTCATGAGGAGCCTGAAAGGATAGAGAATGGAACGCAGGTGATCAATTGGTCTCATGGGATGGACCTTACTGTCAGTTATTCCTTTACTTCAAGAATTTATGCGCTGGCTTCTATCCCTTTTGCATATAATGAACGCTCCTCTCTATATGAACATGGAAGAACTGAACGTCACACTACATACAGTTCGGGTTTGGGTGATATTAGAATTGGTGCTGGCTACTGGTTGTTTCCCGAGTCAGAAAAAAGAAAAGGAAATATGGCTGTCGGTTTAGGGATCAAATTTCCCAGTGGAAATTTCCGGGCAGAGGATACATTCTACAATGTAGGTGTAGGAGGTCAACCTGAAATTCGGCCCGTTGATCAATCTATACAGTTAGGAGATGGTGGATTCGGATTCAATGTGGATTTTCAGGGTATCTGGGGTATAAATTCCTCCCTTTTCGCGTACTACAGTGGTTTCTATCTCTTTAACCCAAAAAACACGAATGGCACAAGGACCTTCAGAAGCAGAGAAAGTGAATCCATTATGAGTGTTCCTGATCAATATTCGCTTCGCGGAGGGGCTTTTTATTCTGTAAAGCAAGTTCATGGTTTAGGTTTCTTGCTTGGAGGTAGAATAGAGGGTATTCCTGTAAGCGATTTACTGGGCGAAAGTGATGGCTTTCGTAGACCAGGCTATGTCATTTCGGTAGAACCTGGAGCAAGCTATATGCTCAAAAATCTAACTGGGACATTGACTGTGCCTTTAGCTTTGGTTAGAAATAGAACTAGAAGTCTTACTGATATAGCTGATTCTACTCCTGAAAACAAAAGACATGGAGATGCTGCCTTTGCAGATTATGTGATCAATTTTTCCCTAGCCTGGAGAATACCTAAAAAGGTGCCTCAGGTTTTTAATACTTTATAAATGAAGTAGAAATCAAAGGGCTTTAGAAGGCTCTTTGATTTCTTTTTTGATACTCTTGGTTGCCAATACCATCAGCGAAATCGCTAATACAAAAAGTAAAGCAGCGATGATGGATAAGACATAGACTTCTTCCTGAAAGTTTTTCCATGCAAATAAACCCAAAGAGGCCAATGTTACTGTAAACATGAAAAACATGGGAAGCGTAACGAAGAGTGCATTTTTCTTTTTTCGAATCATCCACACTGCAATCGTTAAGAGTGCTAAGGCTGCTAACAATTGGTTTGCTGACCCAAATATTGGCCAAAGAGTGGTAAACTCTCCCGAAAGCAACAGAAGAACAGAAAAAACTACGACTAAACCTGTGCTAATAAATCGATTATTGGAGATGTATTTGGCACTGGGCTGGGGAAGGTCTTCAAAATATTCTTGCAAGGTAAACCTAGCCAAACGGGTACAAGTGTCGAGCGTAGTCAGGGCAAATGCGGATACGGTTAGGGCCACAAAACCTACAGCAAAAGATTCAGAAATTCCTAAACTGGCAATCATTCCACCTAAACCAGTTGAGAAGAGTGAAACAGGTCCTTCTCCTGCCAATCTTTCTAAGTACTCTGTTTTGGTCAATACCACTACTGCACCAACTGATATAATGGCCAAAAAGGACTCTATTAGCATCCCTCCAAATCCTACGACCTTAGCATCAGATTCTTTGTCCAATTGTTTGGAAGTAGTACCTGAGGCTACTAAAGAGTGAAAGCCGGAAATTGCTCCACAGGCGATAGTCACGAATAAAACAGGAAATATATAGCCAAGATTTTCCGTGGAAACTGTCACCTCCGAACTCATTTTAATTTCAGGATTGGCAATGAAAACACCCAAGATGGCTGCGATCATCATCCCATAGAGTAAAAAGCTGTTGAGGTAATCCCTTGGCTGAAGTAATAGACTAACGGGCGTGACAGAAGCAATAAATGCATAAGCCAGCAAGGCTAAAATCCAGATTTTATAATCCAATACAAATGGAACTTGCATGCCGAGGTACACAAAAAAGTACATCAAGATTACCCCTACCACACTTATAATTATAAAGGTGATTTTTTTATCTCCTACCGCTCTGTTGACCATTCCGAATGCAATAGCTAAAAAAATGAAAAAGATAGAGGCGGATGCTACACCGGGATTACTGACGAAAGTTTTGGCAATAATATCTGCAAAAACACCAATGACTAGAATTAGGGTAGAGAAACTGAAAATGACAAAAAGTTGCTTTCCCTGGAGACCTATTTGTTTTCTGATGATCACACCTATGGACTTACCTTCAGTTCGCAAGGAAGCTGCCATACTCCCCAAATCATGAACTGCACCAAAAAATATTCCCCCAATCAAAATCCATAGAACTGCCGGAATCCATCCAAAAGTAACTGCGATGATTGGTCCTACGATAGGCCCAGCCCCTGCAATTGAAGCAAAATGATGTCCCAAAACCACTATTGGCTTGCTTGGCTCATAATCTACCCCATCTCTGAGCGTATGAGAAGGCGCTTTATTCTCATCGGAAAGTCCAAATTTCTTGTACACATAGCTTCCGTAAAATTTATATGCAAGAATCAGAATGATGGCTGAAAGGACAAGCAGGAGAGCAAGATTCATGAGGAATATTTTGGGTTTACTTAAATCTAAAAGAAAATATTTCTTGAAGACCTATTCAAAATAAAGCAAAATTTGTGGCCTCTAAAAGGAATACTTCAGGAATGAAATTAGAGGTTTTTCATACCCATGTGAAGGAGAGAAATGAGGATCAGTTTTATTTCACAGATATAAGGACTAAATTTGTATCCTTTGACTCGTCAAAAATCATTTTAAAAACTCAATATGGCTTGGTTTAAAAGAACTGATAAAGGGATCAAAACCTCCACAGCAGAGAAGAAAGATGCGCCGGATGGATTGTGGTTCAAAACTCCCAATGGAAATATCATTCATACTAGAGAGCTAAAAAACAACGCTTATGTATGCCCTGATGATGATTTCCACGTAAAAATCGGATCCAAGGAATATTTTGAAATCCTTTTTGATAACAACAAATTCACGGAATTAGACAAGGACATGAAGTCTGGAGACCCTTTGAAGTTTTCAGATACGAAACCTTATACTTCCAGAATTGCTGCTACTATAGATAAAACCGAACTCAATGATGCCGTAAGGACTGCTTATGGTAAAATGAACGGGCTTGATTTGGTAGTGGCCTGTATGGATTTCAATTTTATCGGGGGTTCTATGGGCTCTGTAGTTGGAGAAAAAATCGCCAGAGCAATTGATCATTCCCTGAAAAACAAAGTGCCATTTTTAATGATTTCCAAATCAGGTGGTGCTAGAATGATGGAAGCTGGTTTCTCTCTTATGCAGATGGCAAAAACTTCTGCCAAATTGGCCCTGTTGGATCAGGCAGCTATTCCATACATTTCACTTTTAACAGATCCGACAACCGGAGGCGTAACTGCCTCGTATGCTATGCTAGGTGATTTTAACATCGCTGAGCCTGAAGCATTGATCGGATTTGCCGGTCCAAGAGTAATTCGGGAGACAATCGGTAAAGATTTGCCGAAAGGTTTTCAAAGTTCAGAATTTGTTTTGGAACACGGATTTCTTGATTTCATCATCGATAGACGACAGTTGAAAAGCAGGTTGACCACTTTGTTAAACCTCTTGAACAATTAATCAGTTATCTAAAAAAAATCTATGCTCGATTAGGCTCAAATTTGAAAAGCAAATTGGCCTGTTTTATTGATTAATAGATATATTTGTGCACCGAAAACGGGTATCAATCCATACGAAAAGTAAAACCAAAATTTCATGGGTTCTGTAATTATTACATCCATTGTAGCATTTACCTTAATCATATTGCTACTGGTATTTATTCTCTTGTTCGCCCAGTCCAAACTGGTTAATTCAGGAGATGTGAAAATTGTCATCAACGGAGATGAAAGCAATGCTATCACTACCTCAGCTGGGGTAAGTTTGCTGTCTACGCTTGGTAACCAAAAAATCTTCCTTCCTTCTGCCTGTGGTGGAGGGGGTACTTGCGCTATGTGTAAGTGTGTCGTGGAAGAAGGTGGAGGAGAAGTTCTTCCTACTGAAGTTGGTCACCTAAGCAGAGCAGAGCAGCAATCTAATGTGAGATTGGCTTGCCAAGTCAAGGTAAAGCAGGATATGAAAATCCGCGTACCTGAAGAAATCTTCGGAATTAAGAAGTGGGAGTGTGAAGTTGTGTCTAACTACAACGTATCTACTTTCATCAAAGAATTTAAAGTTAAGTTGCCAGAAGGTGAGAACCTAGACTTTGAATCCGGAGGTTATATCCAGATTGACGTTCCAGCTATCACGGTAAACTTCAAGGATATGGATATCACTCCGCATCCAGAATTGGGTCACCCAGATGATGTTTATCAGAGTGATTGGGATAAGTTCGGTCTTTGGGACTTAGTCATGAAAAATGACGAGGAGCTCTTCAGAGCTTACTCCATGGCCAACCACCCTGCTGAAGGTAATATCATCATGTTGACAATCCGTATTGCTACTCCACCGTGGGATAGAGCAAACAACAAATGGATGGATGTCAACCCAGGAGTTTGTTCCTCATACGTATTCTCAAGAAAGCCAGGAGATAAAGTAATGATCTCCGGACCTTATGGTGAATTCCATATCAACCCGACCCAAAGAGAAATGATCTACATTGGTGGTGGTGCTGGTATGGCTCCATTGAGATCTCATATCTTCCACCTTTTCCATACAGAGAAAACTGATAGAAAAGTGTCTTACTGGTACGGTGGTAGATCTAAGAAGGAATTGTTCTATGTTCCTCATTTCAGAGATATCGAGAAAGAATTCCCTAATTTCAATTTCCACATCGGTCTTTCTGAACCGCTTCCTGAAGACAATTGGAAAATCAAGAAGTCTTTGGACGATAAAGAAGGTGATGGCTATGTAGGTTTCATCCACCAAGTGTTGTACGACAACTACTTGAAGGATCACCCTGAGCCAGATGAGGTAGAATTCTATCTTTGCGGACCTCCTTTGATGAACGCAGCGGTTCTTAAAATGCTAGACGATTTAGGAATTCCTCAAGAAAATATCCGATTCGATGATTTCGGAGGATAATCAAAACTTAAAATCCCGCTTCGGCGGGATTTTTTATTTGTGGTCACATTTTTGATTATTTTTACCCAACATCACACCCTTATGAATATTCAATCTTTTTTCGATCCCGTTGCGGACTTTCTTTGGCAAAAAAAATATCCGGAAAATTCCTTTTTCCGTCAAATTCACTGGTATGGAGAAGAATTCCCTGATCTCAAGGGTATTCAAATTGCCCTGGTAGGACTTAAAGAAGCCAGAGGAATTCAAAAGTCCGAAAGTGTAGAGCGAGGTTCCCTTGAAATCCGTGAAAAACTGTATGAATTAAAGCGCGGAGTTGGTCCTTACAGAGTAGCCGATTTAGGCGATCTAATCCCAGGAGAAACCTTAGAGGAAACTTACCAAAAAATGCAAAAGGTAGGGGAGTTCTTGATGAAGCAACAAATCCTTCCGATTTATTTTGGGGGCACTCATGATTTGGATTATGGCCAGTATCTATCCTATCAAAAAATGAAAAAGCTGGTTAGCCTTTTGACTGTCGACGCCAAACTGGACATGGAAGAAGAGGGGCCACTTTCAGACCAACACACGCAGGAGATTATCTTACATCAGCCGAATTTCCTCTTTTCCTATTCTCATTTAGCTTATCAAAGCTTTTTGGTAGATCCTTCTTTGATCAATGTGGTAGAGAAACTCTATTTTGATCACATGAGGTTGGGAATGGTTAGGAAAGAATTTAAAGAAATTGAGCCATTGATCAGAAATGCTGACTTTTTGAGTTTTGATCTATGTGCGATTCAATCCTCTGATGCTCCAGGAGCTGTGGATCCGCAGCCATTTGGATTGACAGCCGAAGAAGCCTGTCAAATCTGCTGGTTTGCCGGCATGAATGAGAAATTGAGTTCCATTGGAATTTATGGTTACGAACCTTATTTTGATGATGCCTCCAACAAGACGGCTAAAGTTAGCGCTGTCATGATCTGGTATTTCATCGAAGGTTTTTATTCCAGAAAAGACAGTCTTTCTTTCAAGAGTAGCGATTATACCAAATACACGGTTTCTCTAGATACGAAGCCTAATACTCTGGTCTTCTATAAAAGTAAAAGAAGCGGAAAATGGTGGATGGAGATTCCCCATAATGAAACGGAGAAGTTTGATAGGGTAAGTACAGTTCCTTGTAGTTATTCTGATTATCAAGTTGCACAAAAAGGAGAAATTCCGGAGCGTTGGATTAATGCTCAGATCAAGTTATTGTAATGAAGGAGTACACGAGGCAACAATTGGCCTTGAGGAATGGGCAAGACAAGCCGGAAGTATGGGTCTCTTACAAGGGTTTGATATACGATGTAAGTGCATCCAGACTTTGGAAGACGGGCACTCACTATGAGCATTGGGCTGGACAGGATCTGACGGAGGAATTGAAAGATGCTCCCCATACAGAAAAAGTTTTTGAAAAATTTCAGCCCATAGGGCGATTGATTTGAAATGATATTAATAGCAGATAGTGGTTCCAGTAAGACAGACTGGAGAGTAATTCATCAGGATGGAAAGATTTCCCAGCATAGAGGTGTTGGCTTCAACCCATATTATCAGACTGCCGAAGAAATGGCTATTCAAATGCGGGATGAGTTTCTTCAGAATCTATCTGATGAAATTGAGCAGATTTATTACTACGGTGCAGGCTGTTCCGCACCTGAAAGAAAAGCTGAAGTTGTACAAGCTTTAAAATCCATTTTTCCTGATTCTGCTATAGAAATTGATCATGATTTAGCTGCTGCTGCTCATGCTACCTGTGGACATCAGGCCGGGATAGCTTGTATTTTGGGCACAGGTTCAAATAGCTGCGATTATGATGGAGAAAAAATTGTGGATTCCAGACCCGCTCCGGGATATATTCTGGGGGACGAAGGAGGTGGAGGATATATTGGCAGAAAGCTACTCCGGGATTTTATCAACCAAGAAATGCCCTCTGAAATCTTTCAGGAATTGAAGGTTAGATTTCATTTAACGCAGGCAATCATACAGGATCATGTTTACAGGCAGCCCTTTCCTAATAGGTACATGGCTAGTTTTTGTAGATTTATTACGGAACATGCATCCAACCCTTACTGCTATCGCTTATTCTATGATTCTTTTATTGAATTCTTCGAAAAGCATATCTTTAAGTATAAAGACTGCAAGTCTAAACAAGTTAATTTTGTCGGCTCCATTGCCTTCTATAACTCAGATATTTTGAGAAAAGCAGCAAGGGATCAAGGCTTACAAGTAAATTTGATAATAGAAAGCCCTATAGCAGGATTGACTCTGTATCATCAGAATAAATTATAAATCTATTCTAGGGAAAAGAGTCCTCATTCCTTTGGTTTGGAGCATTCAAAAAAGATATAGCGACCCAAAAAAATCTATCAAAAATGAAAGTGACAGAAAGTACCTCTTACTATGATAATCTGGAGCAAATGTCTATTCCGGAATTATTGGAAAATATTAACCGGGAAGATCATAGAGTACCTGAGGCTGTCAAAGAGGTTATTTCAGTCATTACATCCCTGGTAGAAGAGATTGTTCCGAGGATGGAAAGGGGAGGGAGACTAATCTACATTGGTGCCGGTACTTCTGGCCGGTTAGGCATTTTGGATGCCTCAGAGTGCCCTCCCACCTATGGAGTGCCTCATGATTGGGTCATTGGATTGATAGCTGGAGGGGATGCCGCTATACGCAAAGCCGTAGAAAATGCCGAGGATGATGCAAATCAAGCCTGGAAAGATATTCAGGAATATGGATTCAACCCAGATGATACAATCATTGGTATAGCCGCTTCTGGCACGACTCCTTATGTAATTGGAGGTGTGAAAACAGCCAAAGAAAATGAACTTCTAACTGCCTGCATTACCTGTAATCCAAATTCTCCCTTAAGTCAGGAAGTGGACTTTGCAATAGAAGTAGTCGTAGGTCCCGAGTTTGTCACAGGAAGCACTAGAATGAAGGCTGGAACTGCCCAAAAATTAGTATTGAATATGATTTCTACTACGGTGATGATCAAATTGGGAAGAGTAAAAGGGAATAAAATGGTAGATATGCAGCTTTCCAATGCCAAGCTAATTAACAGAGGAACCTTGATGATCATGGAGGCTACGGGCTTGGACGAGGAAAAAGCAAGAGAATTGCTCCTTTCTCAAGGTTCAGTAAGAAAAGCAACAGAATACCATTATAAAAACAAGTAAATCTCTTACTTAACTAGTAAATATCCTTGGAATGGCTGTATCTTTGCAGCCCAATTAAACGATTGAAATCCAATTGTTTATTTAAAGTTTATGTATATCCGCTTTTTTTCCGCTGAATGGGAAAAATTGTTCAGTTTTAGCCTTATGGATCAGAATCCGAAAACTTCGGTCTTCAGTCTTCTGTCTTCTAGCTCGATGAACAAAGAAAATATGTCAATTGGAAGGATTTGCGGATGATCAGTTAAAAATTAATACAGCAGTGATGTTGCATACTTATGAAAAAAGATAATTCAAGAAAACCATTTTTTGACTCTAAAAAATCTGAATCCTCAGATTCCAAAAAATTCCAAAAAGGCAAGCCGGCTCCTAAGTCCAAGTTTGGTTCAAAAGACTCCGATAAAAAGAGTTTTGGACCAAAAAAAGATTGGAAAAAATCTGACACTTCAGCTAAATGGGATAAAGAAGACAAGCCTGGGAAGAGACCAAATTTTAGAAAAGATGAGGGAAAATTCTCCAATTCCAGTCAAGGAACGGAGAAAAAACGCTTTTTTGGAGCTAAGCCTGAATCAGGTTCCGAATCAGGCGACTTCAAAAGAGAGCCTTTCAAAAAATCATTCAAGAAAGATTTCCAAGCAAAGCCTGAAGGAGATAAGCCAAGAGCTTATTTAGGAAGAGGGAAGGATCAAAAGCCTATTTATGGAGAAAAGGAAGTAGGCAGAAGCCCTAAGCCTGCAGGGAAAAAGGGTTTTGGGAAAAACCGTCCCAGTCGCTTTGAAATGGATCAAAACCGTCCTGATTATAATTTCGATGCTTTGCCAGCGAAAAAATCTAAGGGGTCAGAAGGATCTGATTTAATTCGATTGAATAAATACATTGCCAATTCCGGAATTTGCAGTAGGAGAGAGGCCGACGAATTGATCGCTCAGGGATTGGTCACAGTGAATAATGAGGTCATTACTGAGCTAGGATATAAAGTAAAGAAAGCGGATCGGGTAGTTTATCAAGGAAGAAGAATTAATCCTGAAAAGCCGGTGTATGTTCTATTGAATAAGCCAAAGGACTTTATCACTACGACCGAGGATCCGATGGAGCGTAAAACAGTGATGAAGTTGGTGGAAAATGCCTGTGAAGAAAGAATATTTCCAGTAGGTAGATTGGATAGAAATACTACGGGACTACTATTATTTACCAATGATGGAGAATTGGCTGCCAAGCTTTCTCACCCTTCCAATGAGATCAAAAAAATCTATCAGGTAACCTTAGATAAACCTTTGACCAAAAAGGATGAAGAAGCTGTTTTGGAAGGTTTGACATTGGAAGATGGTCCTGCTAATGTAGATGACATGCAAGTGCTTTCTAAGGATCGTAAAATTCTAGGTCTTGAAATTCACATTGGACGAAACAGGATTGTAAGAAGAATATTCGCTCACCTTGGCTATGAAGTGACTGCCTTGGACAGAGTAATGTTTGCTGGATTGGATAAAAAAGACCTAAAACGGGGACATTATCGTTTCTTATCCGAAAAGGAAGTTATTAAACTGAAATTCTTTGTTTAAAATATAAAAGCTCCATTTGGAGCTTTTTTTATTTCGATTTTATAATTCCGTACTATAGTTTCAAAAATTAATTGAGTACAATTTTTTTAACCTCAAGGCCCCGAAGTGAATACAAACGAAGGAAATAAACACCTCTAGGAAGGTGGGTAAGGTCAAATTCATGACGCTTATTATCCATTTTTAAATTATCAAGGATTACCTTACCTGAGATATCCACCAATATACCTGTCACATCCTCTAAATTGATATTCATAGCTTTTAAACAAATATTACCGGTGCTTGGATTCGGGAAAATGTCAAAAGAAGGATATTTATTATTTTCTTGAATAAGGCTAATTCCTATCACTTGAAAAATTTCCGTATTTCCATCAAAATCAGTTTGGGTTAATCTATAGTATTGGCGCCCATACCTTGGATCCAAATCATCAAATTCATAGTGCAAGAGTTCGGAAGAATCTCCAGCACCTGGAATAATCGAAATAACTTTCCAAGTTGAACCATCCTCTGATTTTTCTAAAGTAAAGAAAGAGTTATTCCTTTCAGTTAATGTTTTCCAAGAAATTTTTATTTTCTCATTTCTAATTTGGGTTGCTTTAAATTCCATAAGCTCAATTGGAAGAACTCTAAATGAATTTCCAATCGATAGTAAACCAAGGTTTGTGGTATTACCTGCTGAAATTGTTCCGCCACTCGAACTTCCTGTTACTGTTCCACCGAGGTTGACCCAAGAAGTTCCATCCCACCAAATACTTACTAGCTCAGTAAAATCGATTATAGGTGATGTACGTGGGGCACTATAGCTCAAGGTGATACTTCTATTGAGGCTTCCGTTTCTCCTTTCCAAATTCCAATGTTCGACTCTATTCATTAGGCCAATCGATGCATCTCTCGAACTAGTATCAGTTGGTATGTCTACAGGAGGGATTCTAAAATATTGGGCTAAATAAACGTCATTATTTGCCGCACCACCAGCCCCACCTAAGGTCAATGGTGCAAAGTAGCCTCCGTTTCCAATGGGGAATTCGAAATTATCATTTCCGATCTTGATTGCAGGCCCATCAATGTGGCTATTATCTGAAGTATTAACAATGGCTGCAGAACTTACCCCGTCATCAAATGAAATAATGTTTGTTGGATCGGTATAAATTATTCCATTTGAAAAATTGGCATTTATATCCACCAGCATAGGTACTCGCATTCTCAAGGATCCCGAGGTATTCATTAAAATTCGTAGGACAATCGGAGAATTTGAAACATCTCCGAACCATTCTTGAGAAGAGTTTCCATTTATCTCTACTGTTCCGTTGCCTAGTCCAAATGAAATTGGGATAGTTGAACCAATAGTAGAAATATTGCCTGCAAACGTACTGATATTATTATAAGCCGGTTCAATTGAACCGCTAGAGGTTGAGATAAAGCTGACTTGCTGAGTGAAAGTATCTCCGTTTGTAGAAGCTAGTCTCAGTCTGAAGTTTGAACTGTTTGTAAAGTTAACGGCACCAAAAGTATTACCCCCTGTCCAATTATTGTGACCACCTCCTGTTTTGGTAAAATTTGCAACTCCTCCTAAGGTTGAAAAATTATTTGCTCCATTGGATGTAAAATTAGCTGCAATAAAATTTCCATTTCTTGCGAACGTATTTGAATTCTGAAAATTAATTGTCCCTGGAGATGTCACTCCAATATCTCCAAGAAATATAGAGTTGTTTGAGGTAAAGGTGCTGACTGTAAAATTACCATTTGGGAAATTTTGCAATTGAGTGAAATTATTAAATTCTAATAAGCTTCCTGTCGAAAAATCATTGGTGATAACTCCCCCTACTTGTAGTACTGAGGTTCCTCCCGCCTCTCCAAATCTCACAGTTCCGTTTGGATTGCTGTTATTGATAGTTATCTGTTGAGCAAAATCATTTGTTCCTGAGTGGGCTATTCCTAGAAAGTTTGTACCGTTGTTTGAAAAAACAGTTGTGGAATTGAAACTATCTCCCTGATTATTTGCTAATCGTAACCTACTATTGGAGTTATTTATTACTTCTAGAGTACCAAAAGTGTTTCCCCCAAACCAATTGTTATTAGTCCCCGTTGAATTTTTTATAAATCGAGCCACTCCGCCATTGACTGCAAAACTGTTCCCCGCGGAGGTCATTTGAATGCTTCCTCCTGTAAAGTTTCCGTTTCTGGCAAAGGTATTGGTACCTGTGAAATTGATAGTATTTGCAGTAACTGTGAAGTCTCCTTGAAATGATGAATTAATGGAGGTAAATGTATTAACTGAAAAATCACCATTTGCTATGTTTTGAACTTGGGTGAAATTATTGAATTCCAAAATGTTACCTGATGAATATGCAGTTGTGACTACAGCTCCAGAAGTCAGGGTAGAAGTTCCTCCTCCTTCTCCAAATCTAATACTACCTCCTCCATTTGAGTTGTTAATCTCAATGGTTTCCGCAAAACTATTTGTGCCTGAATATGCGATTCCCAAAAAGTTTGTACCATTATTTGAAAAACTGGAGCCACGCAAAAAGGTGTCACCTGTTGCATTGGCAATTCTAAATCGGCTATTGGTATTATTTGTAAAACTTACAGTGCCAAAAGTATTCCCTCCTTGCCAGTCGTCATTTCCACCTCCATTTTTTACAAAGCTTGTACTAGTTCCAGGTCTGACACTAAATTGATTTATTCCATCTGCATCTAAATTCCCTCCGGATATAAATGAATTATTACCATCGAATATATTGTCCCCAATAAAAATTACATTTCCACTAGAGTTTACCGAAAAGTCGCCTAAAAAAATAGAATTCGTAACTGTAAAACTGGCAACTTGAAATGATCCATTTGAGGCAGTCTGAATCTGAGTGAAATTTCTTATATCCAAGCTTCCGACTGAAAATGATCCATTGATCAGCCCACCAGAATTTAATGTTGAAGAACCACCTCCTAATCCAAAACTTATTGAACCATTGTTAGCAAAATTGTCTAATGTAATTGTTCCGTTAAACTGGCTTACGCTTGTATAAGCAATTTGCAAATTCCCAGTTGAACCTTTAGTAAATCGAACAGTAGAATTGAAAGTATCACCAGATCCGTTGGATAATCGCCAAAATCTATTGCTATCATTTCTAATTGTAGTCGGTCCATTGAATATGTTTCCACCACTGTTATTGTCATTCGACGAGCCTGTTTTGATCAAGCTTACTGTTCCATTGAATGTAGTATTTTCTAAATCCACATAACTATTAGCTGTGATTGCACCATTACTGATAGTCCCTCCTCTAGAACGGTAATTTCTAGTTACACTCAATTGATAGCCCCCTAAATCTAAACTTCCTGCAATAATGGTAAAATCTCTGACTGTAATATTACCAGTCATTATTAGGGGGTTTGGGGCTGCAGGATTTGAAATGACCACGTCGGATCCGGGACCGGGGACAGTTGTAGGTGCCCAATTGGACGCGACATTCCAATTAGAGTTGGTTAATCCAGTCCAAGTTTGTCCAAAGGCGAATCCTAGGCCTAAGTACGTTAAAATAAAAAGAAAAAATACCTTTATAGTTTGATGATTGAGCTTTTACAAATTTAACCATTCTTGTAAAAGTTCAATGATAATTTTTATTTTATAAAAAAAATACTTGTTAATCCTTTATTTTTTCCCTGATCAAATATTGAAGTTCACTTATATATATTCCCAGTTAAAATGATCTGTAGGAACTTGCATATAAATATTGGTGTGTTGAAACTACCTCAAACATAAAAAATTATGTCAAAGATTTTTTTCATATGCAGCTATTCAGCACCTTTTCTAAATATCGCTTGGTGATCATCCCTCCATTTTTCGAGAAAACTCTTGGTTTGACGAGGACTGCACCATTCTGAAAAAATCGGGTTTCGGGATTTGTTCAATGAAGATCTGATGCTTCTCTATTCAAGAAATATTGGGATTAAAACTTTCTTTTCTGGGAGGAAATTCAATCAAAAATGGCTCAATATTCGACTCCATTCCTTCTTGAACCAGATAGAAAATCAGAACTATTTTTTATCACAAGTGTTGAATAGTAGTAAGAGTAAACTTTTAAACACACAACCATTATGGAAATTACTAGAAAAGCTAAAGAAGAATTGGAAAATAGAATCGATAGAATTGAAGAGTTTATCGGCAAAAAAGGATTGGGATCAAACTACCTACAAAAAGCAAAAAAAACGCAAAGAGATATCAATTTGGCCTTGGCAGTAGGAGGGGTGATTATGATTGCCGGTGTAATACTCTGGATGAAAAGTAAAGATTAATAGGTCATTTTTTCTAAGCATTCTTTTACTGGACGCTAACCTATAAAGAGAATCTTTTTTTAGGTAAAGCCTTTTAAGGCCTTTTCCAAATCTCTTTTGGTAATGATCCCGCCCTTTCTCCAAAGAATTTTGCCTCTCTTGAAGAGTGCATAATGAGGGATTGATCTTACTGCAAATTGCTGCGCAAGCTGAGGATATTTATCAACGTTCAGTTTTAAAAGCTTTATTTTCCCGTCAAGCTCTTTGAGAACCTCGGAAATAATTGGATCCATGGTTTGGCATGGTCCGCACCAATCCGCGTAAAAATCCACTAAAATGGCATCTTGGCTTTTGCTGAGTTTGTCCTTGATCGATTCCTTAGGCATGCGGTAAAAGTAAAGGATTCTATAGAGCTACAAAAATTCAAATAAAAGTTAGCTCAGATCAATTTGGCCTAAACAAAAAAACCGACCCACTATGTGGATCGGTTTTTTTATATTCTTGGAGTAATTACTCCTGCATTCTTGGTCTGGTGGAATCCAAAGTACCTGGTGCCTTAGGCATTTCTACCCCTAATTTTGCCAATACCAACTCAGTAAACTTATCTTCTTCTTTGGTATAAAGAAGGATAGGAGCTTGTCCTGCAGTCTCAGCAAATACATGAGTATAGTTATTTTCAGCAGCTACAGCGTTAATTGCATTGATTACTTTAGTCTGTACAGGGTCTAATAGTTCCTGTAATTTTCTTTGATAGCTAACTTGAGCATCTTGCTCATATTTCTGCAAATCTTGCTGAAGTTTAGTAAGCTCCTGCTCTTTTGCAGCTCTAGCCTGCTCAGTCATAGTACCAGCTGCTTGCTGATAAGACTGTACTTGTCTTTGGAAATCCTGAGCTTTTGTTTGAATATTTGTTTGAAGTTGGGTTTGATAATCCTGAATGTCAGCACCGATTTGCTCCATTTCAGGCATCAAGTCCATGATAAATTCTACATTGGTATAACCAATTTTTACTTCCTGCGCTTGGGCGACAAATCCTACGCAAAGCAATGCGATTGCGGAAAGGATAACTTTAACTTTCATACGTTTAGATTTTAATTTTAATTGTTGTCTTCTATTCCTAACTCTTCCAAAACAAACTCTGAATAGTCATGTCTTGGGTCTGTGTAAATAATTCCCGAAGGTACGGAGGCTTTGTCAAATAACATGGCCAAATTGTTTTTTCTGGACACCCGCTCTATGGCATCATAGATCTTTGACTGCAAAGGTTGTAAAAGCTCCGCCTGCTTTTGGAAATATTGTCCATCAATACCGAATATACGGCTATTGAATTCCTGAGATGCCTTCTCTTTTTTCTTGATCTCCTGCATCCTATTCTGATACATTTCCTCTGTCAATAGAACTTCTTCAGCCTTTAGCTGAACGTACATTTCTTTGATCTCTTTATCCAAACTTTGTGCCTCTTTCTTCCAGTTGTCGCTGAGCTTTTGTAGCTCCTGCTGCACAATTTTATAATCTGGATGCTTATTTAAGATATACTCTGAATCTATATAACCGAACTTTTGTGCCTTTAGAGAGCCAGAAAGCAGGATTAAGAAAAGCAAAAGTACAATTTTCGATGAGTTATTCATGTGACATCAATTTGAAGATTCAGCTCTTAAACGAGCGTTGTTCCCTTAAATTTTGACATAAATTAACTAATCTCGCACTCATTTCAAGCTTATCTAAACTGCTGACCAATGGTAAAGTGGAATTGTGGACCACTTCTTCTGGTTTCTCCAGGTATTTGATCAAATCCATAACCCCAGTCTACACCTAATAATCCGAAGGCTGGCATGAAGATTCTTGCACCCACACCTGCTGATTTTTTCAGATCGTATGGATTGAAGTCCTTATAAGATCCCCAGTTGTTTCCGGCTTCAGCAAAGGTTAATAAGAATATCGTTGCTGATGGGTTAGGAGAAACCAAGAATCTAAGCTCCATGACATATTTGTTGTAAACCACACCACCAAAAGGATCAGGGTTAGCCGTACCTCTCGTTTCTCTTCCTGGAGTAATCGATTGATTTTCGTAACCTCTTAGACCGATGATTTCCTGACCCAAAGCAAAGTTGTTGAAGGTCATACCGTCACCACCCATGACAAATCTTTCCAAAGGAATCAATCCAATTCTATTTCCATAAGAACCTAAGAAGCCCATGTGTGCTCTGGCACTTGCCACAAATTTGGTGGATCCAAAAAGTGGAGTATAGACAGAAGCATCAAACATCCATTTATGATATTCCAACCACTTATATTTTTCCTCATCACTTGATTCAGAATTCAAGTTCTGATTCAAAGAAGTATAAGGTGGAGTAAATGAAGTGGATAACATGATATTCGATCCAAATCTTGGATAGATTGGATTATCCACGTTATTTCTTGCAATCGTATTGTTGATTGTTAAGCTATTAGATCTTCCGGTTGGATAACTTAACCCGAAGGATGTTCCAAATTGATCGAACTCATAAATCTGGAACTGAAGTGAGTTGGAAACGCTAAAGTAATCATCCGGCCAGGTTACTCTTTTTGCTAATCCAAGAGTTGCTCCTGTTATTTTGAAAAAGCCTAATTCATTTCCAAAGTTTGCTCTATTGAAGAAGTCAACCTGTCTTTGTACAGAGTGGTTAAAGCTAAAGCTCAAGGCATTTGGTTTCTTACCTCCAAACCAAGGCTCGGTCAAGGAAAGAGAATAGTTTTGGAAAGAACGTCCATTGGCCTGAACTCTCAAGGATAATTTTTGTCCATCACCTACAGGAAGTGGATCCCATTTATCAAAATTGCCGATGTTTTTGATGGAGAAGTTGTTGAAAGTAAGTCCAACAGTTCCAACGAATCCAAAGAAGCCTCCCCATCCACCGGATAGTTCGATCTGATCATTAGGTCTTTCTTCCAGTTCGAAAGTGATATCCACCGTCGCTGCTTCGAAATTAGGACGAAGGTCCGGATTGATTTTCTCAGGGTCAAAGTATCCTAATTGGGATAATTCCCGGATCGTACGTACCAATAAGGCTCTGTTGAATTTCTGACCAGGGAGAATCCGGATTTCACGCATCACCACGTGATCAGAAGTTCTTTCATTTCCTTTGATGCTGACAGAATTTACAGTTACCTGCGGGCCTTCAAAAATCCTCATTTCCAAATCAATGGAATCGCCGACAACATTAACTTCTATCGGCTGTATATTGAAGAACAAATAACCATTATCCTGATAAAGGGAACTGACATCATCTCCCTTTTGAGGATCATAATTCAGGCGCTTATCTAGCTTTTCTTTATCGTAAACGTCACCTTTTTGAATACCAAGTTTGGCAGCCAACACCTCATCAGGGTGAATGAAATTACCGGTGAATTCAATATTTCTATAGTAATACTTTCTTCCTTCTTCTAGCTCTATATCAATGTTGATCTCATCTTTCCCAAACTTATAAACAGAGTCTTCGACAATTTTGGCATCTCTGAACCCCTTGCTTTGGTAGAAGTTGATTACGTTTTCTTTATCATTTCTATATTCCTTAGGAATGTATTTGGACCCGGCAAAGAAATTTAGCTTAAAGTTTTTGTTGATGTAAGTTTTAGCGTCCTCTTTGGAAGCCGAATCAGTATGTAAAACTGCATTCCCAATGTCCTCAGGAGTAGCAGCCGTAACTCTGGAATATATATCCCGGAACACACTTACCCTCGCATGCTCTTTGGTTTTCTTCAACTTCCCCTTCACTTTGGAATCAGCGATCTCCTCATTTCCAAAGATTCTGATTTCATTGATCTTAACTTTGGAGTTTTGATTAACATCGAATCGGAGCTTGACAGAATTGGGAAGTGTTGTATCTCGTTCTTGAGTCACTTTTACATCCGTATTCAAAAAGCCTTTGTCCACAAAGTACTTTTGGATATTACGCTGCGCGGTGTTGAGAACGTCCTCCCGAACTACTCTTCCTCGAATATTGACTTTGTCTCTCAGTTCACTTTCCTGAGTTTTATTGATTCCCTTGAATTCTACTCTGGAAAATCTAGGTCTTTCAGTTAAATCCAATAGCAAGGAGATATCCTCACCTTCCACTTTGGTCACTAAGATTTTTACATCTCCAATGATTCCTTGATTCCAAAGCTTTTTCAAAGCATTCGAAATAGCCTCACCGGGAACTTCAATTCTATCATCGACTTTCAAACCGGAAAGGGATAGAATGGCGGTTTCGTCCAAAGTGGTAAGACCAACAGCTTTTATTTCTGCGATTCTATAGGTTTCTGGTTTGGAATAATTTAATTCCAAAATATTCACCGGTCTAGACGATGTATAACGGCTTTGCCCCAAACGAATTTGAGCCATTGCAGAACTTGCCCAGATCAGACAAAACAGAATCAGTAAACTTCTTTTCATAAGACTATAATTTGACCAAGATGGTCATATGGAATCTCGCTTTACAATTTTCATTTGCTGAAATGAGAATTGAATTAAGCTTGACTACAATCATTACCTAAGGTTTAACTTGCTCTCCGGTTTTACCAAATCTTCTTTCCCTTTTTTGGAAATCCAAGATGGCTGCTTCCAGATGCTCTCTTCTAAAATCCGGCCATAATACAGGAGTAAAATGTAGCTCTGTATAGGCCAGTTGCCACAGGAGAAAATTACTAATCCTGTACTCCCCACTGGTTCGGATCATCAATTCAGGATCTGGTATTCCTGCGGTTTCTAAATGCTCCGCTACCAAATTTTGATTGATATCCTCAACCTTCAATTTCCCCTCAGAGATTTTTTGAGCAATGCGTTTGGTCGCTTGGGTTAATTCCCACTGTCCGCTGTAGCTTAATGCCAAGATGACGGTGAGACCGGAATTCGTAGAGGTTATTTTTTTAGCCTCCATTAGTTTTTCGTATGCCGAAGGAGGGAGGCTGTCAATATCGCCTATGCTTTCTAATCGGATATTGTTATTCATCATCATGGGCACTTCATCGGTAATAGTTTTTACCAATAATTCCATGAGACCATTCACTTCATCTTGAGGTCGGGACCAGTTCTCGGTGGAGAAAGAAAATAGGGTTAGATATTTCACTCCCAGGTTTTCTGCTCCCTCTATTGCATCTTTTACAGCCTGAATCGCATGTCTGTGGCCGAATATCCTCATGGCGCCTTTTTTCTTGGCCCAACGGCCATTGCCGTCCATGATAATTGCAATATGTCTGGGGATCCGCTCTCTGTCTAGTACTTCCTTCATTACTTGGGTTCAGAATACCTTACATTTTTGGAGGTACAAAAATGCTATTTCTTTTCCAATAATTAAGCCTAAGACTCAATTAATTAATAGGCGTAGCATTTGGTAGAAGCGATGGTATAGCTAAGTGTCACACCCAAAAAGTAATACCAATCCTTGTCATACGGGTTTCCATAGTTGATCCCATAGGGTTGATTAGGATTGGCCGGATCTTGAAATCTGGGTATTGGCGGTGTTCTACTATCTACCTTATCCAGATAATCCGTAAATGTGGCTCTAATGCCAGCTTCGACTGCCAGTGTCCACCTGTCATCAAGCCTGTATTTTACCCCTCCTCCAAATGGAATTACCACGGTACCTACGTTATACCTTTCCGAAAATTGGAAAGCATAGGTGTTTCCTTTTGCAAAGAAGTGAGAATAACCTATTCCAAAGAATGCATAAGGAGACCAGAAAAATTCAGAATCATTTCGAAGAAAATCCAGGAAATTAAATTCCATAATGGCTGTTCCTTCAATAATCCCTCCTCTGAATCTTGCATCTCTTCTCTCTGCTACCAAGTCATAAGGTCTTACACTATCGGTAGCTCTTAGAGTACCGGCTGTCAAACCAAGCCGAAGCGTCCATACATTGTCAAAATTTCTCTTGCCAAACAACGTGCCGTGAAGACCTAAGTGGTCCAGATCAATTTTCCTCAGGATATCCCCGGTATATGCCGTGGTACCCAGTCCGCCACCTATTTCATATTTCTGAGCCTTTGCTTCCGAAAGAAAACAAAGACCTAATATAGAAATACAGACTAGTGTTTTGAAAATCTGAAAATTGACCTTTTTCAAGACGATGCAAGTTATGAAGTACCCAACGTTTAAAAAACGCTGTCTAGTATGATTGCGGTTAATATTTGTTAAGCTAAAATTGGCATTTTTTTACCTTTTAGCCTCAATTTCTCATATCAAAACCCCAATTTAATTTATACCGCAAGGTATCAAAAAAATTGTAGCTGGGTAATTTGACAAGCCGGGCACAGAATTGTTCTTTCTTTACTTTCAACTTCAAGTCTGAAGAAATGGAGGTAGATCTGGAGTCCAATGAAATCAAAAACTTCTCTGCCCTTCCTTCTATTTCGAAGGTAATCTCACTTTCATCTGAAACGATGATGGGTCTCACATTTAAATTATGAGGACTTACCGGAGTGATGACTAGATTTTTTGCCTCTGGAGAAATTAAAGGTCCCCCGCAACTCAAAGAGTACCCCGTAGAGCCGGTTGGAGTTGCCACAATAAGTCCGTCTGCCCAATAACTGTTCAGATACTTTCCGTCAATGTAAGTATGCACAGTAATCATGGAAGAAGTATCCCTTTTGTGAATGGTGAATTCGTTCAATCCGAAATTCAACCCATTGAAAAGTTTTCTTTTTGCATCCAGAGATACGAGGCTTCTGTTTTCAATTTGGTAATTATTCTCGCTTAGGTTTCTAACTGCCTCGTCAATTTTATCGGTGGATACAGTCGCCAAAAATCCTAACCTACCTGTATTCAAACCCAAAATCGGAGTTTCTACTTCTCCAACCTGACATACGGAGTCCAGCAAAGTACCATCCCCGCCAATGGAAATTAAAAAATCCATCTGGCTCATATCATCCGTACCGTCCAGCAGCCAATAATTCAGCCCGGTATTGCCGTGCATTCGAAGTTGCCTGTCAAACTGTTCCGTGACAAATATTTCGAACTGATGATTTTGTAAAGCTGTGAATAAAGCTTTGACGTCATTTAGAAATTCTATTTTGAGCGCCAAGCCGTGCAAAGCGACTTTCATCTGTTTATTTTTTATTTTTCATAGGTCACTACCTTCCCCGAAAATCGGGATGGAATCCCTGCCTGTCGCAGGCAGGTCGCATAATTCCCCGATACATCGGGGCATCCCCCAGAATGACGGCTTTGTCATGCTCGGTTTCACCTGTTTAAAATTTGAGTTTATTTGGCATAAAATCCCTCTTTAATCTGCAAAAAAGCAGGGTTTTTAATAGGTATTGAATCAAAAAAGATAAGTATTCCTTTCAGATGGGAAATACTCATTTCTTGAATTCATAGCCTAAATATCTAAAAATCTTAGCAAGTTACCGATTCTGTCTTCCTCACTACTTACTCCGGTTTCCTCCTGGTAATGGTCTAGGATCTTATAACCAAAGCGCTCCAAGGTAGCCTTGATATGTCGGAGTTCAGGCTTGTCCAGTTTCAGAGTAAGCTTAATTTTAGAATCATCCAATGGATCACTACTGATAAATGAACTCAATACTTTGGTATTTTCTGTTTCAATAATCCTACTGATTTCTGCCAAAGAATAATCCGTCATGTTCAAAGAAAGAATCAATACCGAGCCCTGGGATTGGATAGAAAGGCTATCAGCAAAAGCAGAGATTGCATCTTCCATGGTTACGACTCCCAAGTAGGTCATATCTCTATCTACCACCGCAACAATATTGGATTGATGCTCTGAGCTGGCCTTGAGTACATCGTAAATGTGCTTGTCGCTGTATACCCAACAATTTGGATTTTCAGGAACAATACCCAAGATGTCTTTATCCAAATCATTCAACTCAAAAATCATTTCATCTCGGAGAAGCCCTAAAAAATGACCTTGATCCACAACGGGTAAAACATCCGTTCGGATCTCTTCCATCCAAGCCAAAGCCTTTCTAGTCTTGTCGCTTAGCTTCAATGGAGGAATAAGGTTATTGATAAATTCGTAGGCCTGCATAAAGGAAATATAGGAAATGATTTACGGTTTTAAAACGTCTAAAGCCTTATTCTTGTTCCTTTTTGAATAGATAGACCTTTTTCGTTCTAAAATTAGGAGAGAAAATTCACTCCAATTCCTAATAAAATACCCCCCAAAATGATCATAGGGGAGGATATTTTAGTGAATTGAAGCAGGCAATAGGTTCCCAATATCATTAAAATATTAACTAGGTTAGCTTCTAATGGCTCAAAAAGTAAATAAGCTGCAGCAATCAACATCCCGCAGGATACAGCATTGATTCCTTCCAGAGCGGCTCTCACGGGTCGGTATTTTTTAAGTTGATCCCAAAATCGAATCACAAAGAAGATCATAAATATTCCAGGCAGGAATATCCCTGCAGCAGCGATTAATCCGCCAGTTAGAAAACCAACCAACCCAAACTCTTTCATGGAAAATGCCCCTACAAAAGACGAAAAAGAAAAAGTAGGTCCCGGTACTCCTTGTGAAATAGCGTATCCAGTCAGGAATTCTTCAGAACTGAGAAAGTTTTTGAAATCCACAAATTCAGTGTACAGGTAAGGCACCAATACTTGACCTCCTCCAAAAATCAAGCTCCCGTTTCGATAGAAATTCTCAAATAAGATAACAGGTTGGTATTTGGTCAAAGCACCTAGAGTTGCCGCCAAGACCAAAACCCCTCCCCATAAGTAGAAATTGGCCCATTGGATGACCAAAGGCTCATCTTTTTCATACTTGGGTTGATTTTTATATTTAATAGAGGTGCTTAGTCCTCCAGCCAAAAGAAGAACAGGAAAGACATAAGGAGAGCTGTAGAAAAATGATATGAAGGTAGAAATCAAAACCAAAACCATGGCTTCAGTGGTCTGTACCATTTTTGAAATGGTCTTTTGCGCAGCAAAAATGATAAAACCTATCGCCATGGGCTGAATGAATTTGGCGAAGTTTAAAGCCCCCGGGGTATTTTCTTCTAAAAAGTAAATCAATGCAGCTGCAGAGGTCATCAGCAGAGTAGCAGGGATTATCCAAACTAAAAGCGCTAAATAAGCGAGGTTAGGGCCTCCAACTCTGAAGCCTATTGCTGAAACCAATTGCGTAGAGGAGGGGCCAGGAAGCATATTGCATAAGGCATTGAGCTCCCAGAGTTCTTCTTCAGTGATATAGTTTCTGGTATGTACCATGCGATCAATCAGCATGGCTAAAAATGCCTGAGGCCCACCAAAGGCTGTCAAAGAAAGGGTCAGAATGTCCCTTAGAAATAGGTAGTATCTGACCCTTTTGACTGACATGATTATTTACGAAGGCCTAGTTCCCGAAGTCTCTCTTCCAAAAACTCACCAGCTGTGGCGTCTTTGAATTGCTTCGGATTTTGCTCATCTATGCAGCTTTCCAGGCAGGTCAAATCCATATCGGATCTTGGATGCATGAAGAAGGGGATAGAATACCTACTTGTGTTCATCAATTCGCGCGGTGGATTTACTACCCGGTGAATAGTTGACTTCAATTTTTTATTGGTCAATCTTTCCAGCATATCGCCGACATTGACCACCAACTGATCAGGAAGTGCAGTAATTGGAATCCATTTGCCATCCTTTCTCAAGACCTGCAAACCATCCGCACTTGCACCCATCAATAGCGTGATCAAATTGATATCTCCATGTTCCGCTGCACGTACAGCATCGGCAGGAACTTCATCGGGATTAGTGATAGGGAAATAATGAATTTGTCTCAAAATCGAATTTCCGTGAGCCACCTTTTCTTCAAAGTAATCCTCTGGTAGATCCAAGTTAAGCGCAATCGCTCTCAACATGGCTTTCCCTGCATTTTCCAAGGTTCTATAAGCCTCCAAGGCATCATTCTTAAACTCTGGAAGTTCATCCGGCCAAATGTTTTCAGGATACTCTGCTTTGATAGGATCTGAGTCTGGAATATGTGCCAGCTCTTGCCCTACATGATAAAATTCTTTTAAGTCTCCGGTGTTTCTACCTTTTGCATGCTCTTTCCCTTTTCCGGTATAACCTCTTTGAAAACCGATTTCAGGTTTTTCATATTTGGACTTCACTTCATCCGGTAATGCAAAAAATGATTTGATACTGCCGTATAATCTGTCTTGTAAATCCTGTGACAATCCATGATTTTTGATCGCCACAAAACCTATGTTTTGATATGCTTCGCCTAATTTTTTGACAAAAGCTGCTTTTTGTTCTGGTGTTCCTGAGGTAAAGTCTGCTAAATCAAGACTTGGAATCTCGTCGAATAGGATGTCCATCGTAATTTTCTGTTAGGTATGATTTCCTGAAATTTTGCCCTAAAAATAATACCTTTAGTATCAAAACCCCGCGGTATGAAAAAAAACCTGTTATGGATGCCCGTTTTGATCCTTTTTATTTGGGCTTGTAGTGAGGAAAAGAAAAAAATCAACGAGGAAGTCATGGAGGTTTCCCAGGATTCTCTTTCTCTAGACCTAAGCCAGCAGAAGGTTACCTTTTACCAATATGAGGATTCCTCAGATTATCCGGATGCTATTCTTGAGTTATACACCCCATTGGGAAATCAGGTCTTCCGGCCTGGAAAAGTACCTTTTGAATTTAATATCAAAAACTTTCCTTTTGAAGAGCAGACCGTAGAGCGCTTTTTGCTATTCAATATTCTGAATGGTGGAGATCCTGCAGGTTTCAGGACACCAATATTTCAAAGGCAATTGGAAGAAGGAAGCTATAGAGTAGTAGCTTATTTGGTAGATGAAGAGGGATTGGCCTTAAAAAATTTCGGAAATTATGTTGACAGAGATTTTCAAGTAGGAGACTCCAGACCATTTCCGTACTCAGCAGAACCCTATCTGGCAGTCAACCTGCCTAGAAATAATCAAATTGTGGATCCTGAGCATGAGTTGATTATTGACTTTTTGGTAGTAGGAGGAGATATGAAACTGGATGGGCTGAAGGTAAGAATTGAGATAGGGGAGTTTTCCTACGAAATAGATCACATGGCCCCAGTTCGGGTAGCGAATTTGCTTCCAGGAACCTATCTAGTTCAAATTTCCCTTTTGAGAAATGATGGAAAAGAGCTGGAAGGCCCTTTCTCCTCTGTTACAAAGACCATCATTGTGAGATAAGTCCTTATCTTTGCAGCTTTCTAAAGAATACCTTTTCCATGCTATTAGTAAATCATATTCGAGATAATTTCGAGGCCGTTTTAGCAGGTCTTAATAAAAGAAATTTCCCAAATGCTGAATCATTGTTGAATCAGGTGATTCAGCTGGATGATCAGCGAAAGTCCTCCCAAACTCAGAGAGACCAGATTCAGGCTGAATCGAATGCTATTTCCAAACAAATAGGCATGCTAATGAAGGAAGGAAAAAGGGATGAGGCAGAAAAGGCAAAAGCCCGTACGGCTGAGATAAAAGTTCAAATCAAAGAGTTGGATGATGAAAACTCAAGAGCTGAGGAGGATTTAAAAGCACTTTTATATACTATTCCGAATATCCCTCATACTTCCGTTCCTTCAGGGAAATCAGCTGAAGATAATGAAGTGGTCTTAGAGCATGGCAAAATCCCCAATCTATATGATGGAAAGCAACCACATTGGGAGCTGATCAAGAAGTACGATATCATTGACTTCGATCTAGGAGTAAAAATTACCGGCGCGGGTTTTCCTGTTTACAAGGGTAAAGGTGCTCGCCTACAGAGAGCTCTGATCAACTTCTTTTTGGATGAGGCCTTGAAAGCTGACTTTATGGAAGTTCAGCCGCCAATTTTAGTAAATGAGGATTCAGGATATGGTACGGGCCAGCTTCCGGATAAGGAAGGGCAAATGTATCATGCAACTGCAGATAATTTGTATTTGATTCCTACTGCCGAAGTTCCAATAACGAATTTATACAGAGATGTCATCGTATCTGAGGATCAATTACCGATTAAGAATGTTGGATATACCCCTTGTTTCCGAAGGGAAGCAGGTAGCTGGGGAGCGCATGTGAGAGGATTGAACCGTCTGCATCAATTTGATAAGGTAGAGATAGTTCAAATAACTCATCCGGATAAGTCCTATGAAGCCTTAGAAGATATGAGAAGCTACGTACAAGGATTGCTTCAAAAACTTGAACTTCCTTACAGGGTCTTAAGATTGTGTGGGGGAGATATGGGCTTTACTTCTGCTTTGACTTATGATATGGAAGTTTATTCTGCTGCTCAGGAAAGATGGCTGGAGGTGAGTTCTGTTTCAAATTTTGAAACTTACCAAACCAATCGATTAAAACTTCGCTTCAAAGGTGAGGATAAGAAAACTCAATTGGCTCATTCTCTCAACGGCTCGGCGCTTGCCTTACCGAGAATTGTTGCCGCTATCTTGGAAAACAACCAGACTGAAGAAGGAATTAAAATGCCAAAAGTTCTTCATTCGTACTTGGGTTTTGAAATGATTTAGTGTAAAAATTTACAAATACTTGAATTTAAGGCTGCTCCATAATTGAGTAGCCTTTTTTATTGTTTTTGACGATTGGCAATAGAATAATTCTATTGATCTGAATAAGTTTTGTCCGCAAAGGATTGCGAGCTTTAGAGAGTTCTATTGTATTTCGTTTTATGGAATAATATTTTATATAAAATACAATTATAGAATATAGTTCTGTCTATATAATTTTAAAAAACTTAATTCGATAGTTTATTCTTTTTATTCTGTTTGATGCTTTTTAATTTCGTGTCATCATTAAAATAAAAATACATGGCACTAGTAGGAAAAAAAGCTCCATTATTTTCTGTAGGAGCGGTAATTAACGGAGAAGAAATCATTGAAAACTTCAGCTTAGAGCAGTATCTGGGTAAGAAGAATGTTGTTCTTTTCTTCTATCCAAAAGACTTCACTTTTGTATGTCCAACTGAGCTACATGCTTTTCAAGAAAAATTAGCTGAGTTCGAAAAGAGAGATACTGTAGTAATTGGATGTTCTACCGATACAGAGGAGACTCACTTGGCTTGGATGATGACACCAAAGGCTGAAGGAGGAATTGAAGGAGTGACTTATCCTATCTTGGCAGACGCTGCTAAAACCATTGCTTTAAATTATGGGGTTTTGGCGGGAAAATATTCTTTCGATGCTGAAACCAACTTCTGGTCTTTTGAAGGAACCCCTGTAGCATACAGAGGAACTTTCTTGATTGATAAAGAAGGAGTAGTGCGTCACGAGTCAATCAATGACCTTCCTCTTGGAAGAAACATCGATGAGTACTTGAGACTTTTGGATGCTTTGCTTCACGTAGAAAAATTTGGTGAAGTATGTCCTGCCAACTGGGAGGAAGGAAAAGAAGCCATGCAGGCTACTAATGAAGGTGTAGCTAATTATTTATCCAATAATTAATCAAAACCATGATAGAACTAACTGAAGATACTCTACAAGAACTTGTAGCATCAAACGAGGAGGTAATCGTGCAGTATTCTGCTGGCTGGTGTGGAAATTGCCGAATTATGAAGCCTAAATTCAGAAGACTGGCAGGAGAAAATGCAGATAAGGTATTTGTGGTAGTTGACGCTGAGAAGTTTCCTCAATCTAGAAAGCTGGCACAAGTCAATAACTTGCCGACTTTCGCCTCATTCAAAGGAGGTCAGTTGGTCAAGCAGATTCAAACAAATAAGGAAGATCAATTAAAAGCCTTAATCAATGAAATTGCCAGTAATTAAAACCATTCAGAGAACTTGTACTCCAGAGCAGATTGAAATGGCTCTGGAAGTTTTAGAAAATGTCTCTGAAGCTCCTTCTTTGAAAGAAAATGAGGTAGATGTGATTGGAGAGCTTATTTCCAATCTCTGTGGTGCGCTGGAGGTTCATGAAATGGTAGCTTCTGGTATGTCTGAAAAAGACGCTGGAAACGCCTTTATGAAAAAGGTATTGAGCTCAATTGATCGATAATTAAGGGTCTATTGTTAATTAAAAAAGGAACTCTAATAGGGTTCCTTTTTTGTTGATATGAATTATCAAATCTTGTTCGAAAGTTTAAGCACTAAAACATTTTCCTCCCGATTAATCGTTTATTGAAAAGTTGAATCTTACTCCAAAGACATGAAGAAACTTATACTACTCTTTTTTCTTTTGAGCTTATGTGAGCTTTCATTTGCCCAAGAACAATCAGACAGAGATCTAATCACTAAAACTGTACAATTGTATTTTGACGGGATGATTGAGCGGGATAAAGAAAAGCTTGAAAAAGCATTTCTTCCTGAAGCTAGGTTGATTGGGTACAGAGGGGAAAATCTGACCATAACGGACTTCGCTACATGGGCAGAAGGTACTTCCAAAGGAGACAAAAGAAATCCTTCTGACTATAAAAATGAGATTATTTCCATCAGAGTTCAGGGAAATACTGCCTCAGTTGAAACCGAGTTGTTCTGGCCGGGAATTTATTATTATGATTTTCTAACTCTTATCTTGGTGGAAGACAATTGGAAAATCGTTCACAAAAGCTGGTGGGAAAAACCTTTATGATTGGAGCTTTTGATGAATTTCTAAGACTTGGGGAATCAGCATCTTATTCTCTGTGTTTTTGATAACAAAATCAGCTCTTTCATTTTTGTCTTCATCGGGGATTTGCTGATCAATAATCTGATTGATTTGCTCTAAGGATCGATGAGGGTCTCTCATGAGTACTCGATTTACTCGTATTTTGAGGGGTGAACTTACATTGATGACGGCATCGACTTTCTTTTCACCGCCAGTTTCAAAAATTAATGCTGCCTCTTTAAGCACATAAGGAGTACTTTGACTACTTGCCCAGATTTCAAAATCCCTTCCTACAGCTGGATGAACCAAGCTATTGATCTTTTTTACTTTTTCAGGATCTGAGAAAACGGTGGATGCTAAATACTTTCTATTTAAGTCCCCTTCTGAAGTATAGCTTTCTTCTCCGAACTCTTGGATGATTTGCTTTTTTAACCCCGAATCATGATTCATTAGAGATTTGGCTCTATCGTCTGCATAGTAAACAGGGATTCCCAATATCTCAAAAATTTTAGCCACGGTGGATTTTCCAGAACCTATTCCTCCCGTTATTCCGACAAGCTTTGGCTTAGGGCTCATACTTCAATCTTAATTGTGGAGGCTCCACTCTAACCTGATCTAGATAGGAAGGAAGCGGATTGATTTGTACGGATATAGTGGAGTCCTGTCGGTTTCTTTTGGAGTAGTCCAAAATTGCTTCAAACTCCATTTCCTTCAGCTCTTGGGTTTTTCTCTCATCCACCAAATAGTACATCATGATCAATGGATCTTCTTCTTCCAGGCTGACAGTTCTGGGAAAGTTGATTTTTTTAACCTTCAGTCTTTTATTCCCTTCTAAAAAAGCAACCAGATCCAATTTCACCTGAATGACTTCATCTTTGATGGTGATAAATTGCTGAATATTTTCACCTACTTCTAATTTGACAGTTTTTTCTAGGTCTTTGTTTAGCCTGTTTTCCTTAAGCTGAACAGGGAATTTGCCCTCAAAAAGGTCGATAATAGAGCTAGGGCCAACTACTGTCACTTGAGAAGGTTCGAAAATCGGTTTTTCCAGCAGCCTATAATTTTTTGCCAGGGAGTAGCTTAAAGAATCCAATTCAGGCTGTAGTTTGACTGTTTGAATTCTATCAATTTCATATTCAAGCGAATCTCTGACTAAAGAGACTAGCTGGGTCGGGGAAATAAATTCGGAGATTCCCCGCTTGATATCGGCAGTCAGGATGAAGTTTCTGGAAGTAGGATTACTTAATTCTATAACATAGGGATTGTTGTTGAAGTTGAAGTACTTCCTTAACAAATCCCACCCGTTACCGGATATTTCGATTTCCACGCTTTTGGGCAAAGGTCTAACTGCCATAAACTTCTCTTGATTAAAAGAGAATTCTATGGGGTAATCGACAATAGTCGTATAGTCGTCCTTATTCAGGGCGTTTAAAATCCAAAAAGTGGTAGCCGCTGCAACGCAGAGAACTACCACTTTTAGATTAGAGAGTTTTTTCGGTGAAATCCCGCTAGAGGATTTTTTAGTATCCGGCAAAATTCAATGTTTTATTTTGTTGGTTTCTTAGAGAAATCCATGGAGATAGCTGATTTTTCAACTTTGACTTTGAATCCTCTATCTAATTCAAGAATTACTACATCACCTTCAACCGAACTCACTTTACCGTGAAGTCCTCCGATTGTGACTACGTCCTCTCCTTTTTTGATTTCTTCTATAAATTTCTTGGTCTCTTTTTGTTTCTTCTGTTGAGGTCGAATCATAAAGAAATACATGATCAAAATGATCGATCCGAACAGAAAAACCTGTCCCATAATGCCTGCGCCACCGCCCGAAGCTTGCGCTAAAACTGTTGCTATCATCAATTATCTTTTTACCGGTCCTACTGGAGCTCCTGCAGCACCTGCACCAGGTGTAACAGTACCCTTCATTTGAAGACGGGTTACAGTTGGATTGGTATTAGCTTGAATAGTTACAGTTGGAGCCTGAGCACCTGACTTCGCAGTAGAGTTGAATACTACTTTCACGAAACCTTTTTCTCCTGGATTTACTGGAGTCTTAGTCCAATCAGGGCTGGTACATCCGCAAGAAGCAGTGATGTTGGAAATCACCAATGGAGCCTGTCCATTGTTGGTGAAGTTAAAGATATGCTCAATCACTTCTCCCTCTTTGATAGTACCAAAGTTGTACTCCATTTCTGCAAACTCAAATGCTCCTAGAGTGCTTGGGTCAGCAGTTTGGGTGGTTTGAGCGTTTACAGGGGTGATGGAAGAACTACCAGCTTCAAGCTGTGCGATTTTATCTTCCAATGCTTGAATTTTAGCGTCCTGATCGTTTTTCTGGCTGCAAGAAGTACCCAATGCAATCATTAGGGCTAATGCAGCTACACTCAAGAGTTTAGCTTTCATATTAGTTTTTGTCTTTGTTTATTTGGTCAATTAATTTATTCACGTCACTCAGAAGGTTTTCTGCCTTGTTTTTGGCTTCTGTGATTACTCTTTTTCCTTCTGTTTTAGCTTCGTTGAGGTGAAGTTCTTTTCCCTCTACTAATTCGTCGATCAATTCTTCCAGTTCCTTTTTATATTTTGAAAGTCTGAAAGAAAGTTTGTCTCTTGTATTTGAACCGCTATCCGGTGCGAAAAGTACACCCAATGCCGCACCTACACCGGCTCCAATGACAAATGCGATGAGTGAATTACTGTTTTTGCTCATAGTTGTATTATTTATTGTCCAAAAGTCCTCGTCCACTTTTACGAATTTTACCGCTTTCGGTTAATTCTTTCGCCATGACATCCAACAATCCGTTGACGAATTGCTTACTCTTTGGAGTACTGTATGTCTTGGAGATATCAATGTACTCATTGATGCTGACTTTGACAGGGATGCTTGGGAAGTTTTGCATTTCAGTAATCGCCATTGAAATGATGACTTTATCTGTAAATGCTAATCGATCAATATCCCAGTTTTTGGTTTTTTGACTGATTAACGCCTTATTTTCCCTGTCATTTTCAATGGTGAAGTTAAAGATATTTTGAAAAAACTCCTTATCCTCATCCCAGTTCATTGCAATTTCAGGCATTTGCCCATCAGAATCTTCTCCGAGACCTGCTGCATTTTTCAGAACCTTTGATGCCAAGCTGCGAACGACTGACTTGTTCTCTGTCCAATTAAGGTCTTTTTCAGAAAAGTAGTTCAATATTACGTCGTTTTTGAATAGAATCTTCTTCAAAAGTTCATCTGCAGCATGCAAATCTTCTTCCACGGAAGGATTACTCAACTTAATATATGCCTGGTATTCCTCAGAAGGTTTGATATAATCTCTAAACCATTCTCTGATTTCCAATTCCAAATCATCCAGATTTGCATTGTTTTTAGCTACCGCTGCGCGATAGATATCAGATTCTCGAAGGTTAGCCAGAACCCTATTGTTTGTCAGATTTAGCTCATTGGCAAATGCTACAGGATTCCCCGCCTGAAGCTTTTTTTTCTTTTCAATCTCTGTACCGGCTTGCTTGGAAAATGCCTGCAATAATTCGATTGCTAAAAGATAAAGTTGGGGTATTCTTTCTGCGGAAGCGATCATGTTTTTCAACAGAAAATCCTGATCTTTTTTATTGGAAGAATGGAAAGTATTGATTGCCTCCAATACGACCTTTTTGATTTTTGGACTTCCGTCAGAAGCTTGAAGCTGACTTTTGCTATCTACACTTTGTTCGAATAATTGGATAGCTGACTGTGCATCTCTGGAGAGGGCAGCCTTGTCCTGGACTTCCATACTATTCAAATCTGGTAGAAAGGACTCCTTGATGTAATCTTTTGCAAGGTTAAAATTGGAACCTTTGCACTGCTCATAGGCATAAAGATTTTGAAAAGCTTTGACCCTGAGGATTCTTCTGTTTAGCATAGTTTGAGAAACGAGCTGTAAATATAGACATTTTGACCGGGCTTCACCCTGCCATATGAAGACAAAAAACCACCGAAAGGTCCTTCCGGTGGTTTTTATCAAGTAATTTTTATTTAGAAAGAGAGCTTAACTCTTCCAATTGCATTGATACGCTCTTTAGCAGCTTCGATAGCAGCCTGCTGAGCAGGAATATTTTCTTTTTCAGACTTATTCAAGATGTATAAACAAGTGTCGTAGATCTTTTCTGCCTGCTTGTATACAATTTCTCTATTGTAACCGCCAAAATACTCTGCGCCAACATTGATCACACCTCCAGCATTGATTAGGAAATCTGGAGCGTAGATAATTCCTTTTTCTAAAAGGATCTGACCATGCTTGGCTTCGTCTTTCAATTGATTGTTGGCTCCACCGGCAATGACAGCACATTTCAATCTATCAATTGTATCATCATTGATAGTAGCTCCCAAAGCGCAAGGTGCGTAGATGTCCATATCCATGTCATAAATCAGATTAGGATCAATTGCTACAGCTCCTGTATCAAGGGCTACTTTCTTCAATTTATCTTCGAAAATATCGGTGATCAATACCTCAGCGCCTTCTTTGATCAAGTATTCAATCAAATATTTACCTACTTGACCTACTCCCTGAACACAGATTTTTTTACCTGACAATGAATCTGAGCCGAATGCTTTTTTCGCAGCAGCTTTCATACCCATGTAGGTTCCGTAAGCTGTTACAGGAGATGGATCACCACCACCGCCTTTGATCTCAGGAAGTCCGGTTACATGTTTAGTTTCCATGGCGATGTACTCCATGTCAGATGTCTTCATGTTGACATCTTCTGCAGTTACATATCTGCCGCCTAAACTCTGAACAAATCGACCAAACCTTCTGAGGAAGGCTTCATTTTTCAGTTTTGGATCGCCAATAATTACTGCTTTTCCTCCTCCAAGATTTAATCCGGCAAGTGCATTTTTGAAAGTCATCCCTCGGGAAAGACGCAACACATCAGTAATCGCCTCTTCTTCTGTAGCATAAGGCCACATGCGGGTACCTCCGAGCGCAGGACCCAAAGTAGTATTATGAATGCCTATCAAGGCTTTAAGGCCAGTGGCCTCGTCATGACAAACCACGAGCTGCTCGTGATCCATGCTGCTGATTTGTCCAAAGATGGATCCTTCTTTCACGGTTTGCGAAGCTTTAATCTCTAACATGTGAACTTAGCTTTTTAGAATGTGTTATATTTGGGTTGTTCCTTCTATACCAAGGCTGATACAAAATTAAATACTTTTATTAGCCTTCAAAGAATTAATCTAACTAGAATAATTAATCCAATTCCTCGATTTTAAAGTTTTTATTTGGTGAAGCCACTCTGGAGACTCAATAAGTATTTATACAAATACAAGGGCTTATTGCTTTTGGGAATACTATTTACTGTAATCTCAAATATATTCGTAATTATTCCCGCCCAACTTGTAAGACTTGCCATAGATTATGTGGTGGAAAGCGCGGTGATATTTAAGCCTTTAGACTTGGGGGGATTAGGAGATATTGCCTCTGAAAATTTTTTAAAATTTGTTCTGGTCTTTGGTGTATTGATTTTAGTTATGGCCCTTTTACGGGGTTTTTTCCTTTTTCTCATCCGACAAACTATCATCATCATGTCCAGAAGGATTGAGTATGATATGAAAAATGAGATTTTTAAAAAGTATCAAAACTTGTCTTTATCCTTCTATAGAAAAAATAGCACGGGAGACCTGATGGCTAGAATCACAGAGGATGTCAGTAGAGTCCGTATGTATTTGGGACCTGCCATCATGTATGGATTAAACCTTCTGATTCTTTTTCCATTGGTAATTTCATACATGATCATGGTCAATCCTGAATTGACACTGTATTCATTATTACCACTTCCGGTACTCTCCATAAGTATTTATTTTGTCAATAACCTGATTAATGAGCGCTCGGAAAAGATCCAAAGAAGCCTTTCTAATCTGAGCACATTTACTCAAGAAGCTTTTTCGGGAATCAGAGTGCTGAAGGCATTTGTACGTGAAAATGACAGTGTCAGAGACTTTTCGGATGCCAGTGAAGAGTACAAGGTAAAATCCATCAGGCTGACACGTGTGAATGCTTTGTTCTTTCCTTTGATCATGGCCTTGGTGGGAATCTCCACTATCATCACCGTCTACATTGGAGGCCTGCAGGTGATCAATGGGGATATAGGATATGGCGTGATTGCAGAGTTTATTCTTTATGTGAACATGCTGACTTGGCCAGTAACATCCTTGGGCTGGGTAACCAGTATCGTTCAGCGGGCTGCTGCTTCTCAAACTCGAATCAATGAATTTTTAGATGAGGAAAATAATATCATCAGTACTGAAGATGCCAAAGATGAAATACATGGAACGATAGAAATGAAGGACCTTTCATTTGTCTATCCTGACTCGGGTGTGAAAGCTTTGGATCAGGTTTCTTTTTCAATTCAATCGGGACAAACCTTGGGAATTATTGGTACTACCGGTTCCGGCAAATCTACTATTGCTAATTTATTGATGCGAATGTATGATCCTGCTAAAGGTCAGATTTTAATTGATGGCAAACCCATTGAATCCTTTGATATTTCCCACCTGAGAAAAAACATTGGCTATGTACCTCAGGATGTATTCTTGTTCTCTGATACTATAGGGAATAATATCGCTTTTGGATTGGACCATACAGAAAAGGATATAATAGAACAGGCAGCAAAAGATGCCGATGTCTACAAGAATATCGTGGACTTTCCAAAAGGTTTTGAAACCATGCTGGGAGAAAGAGGAATCACACTTTCAGGTGGTCAAAAACAAAGAGTTTCCATCGCCAGAGCTATTGCTAAAGAGCCTAAGATTTTGATTTTGGATGACTGCCTTTCAGCGGTGGATACCAAAACAGAAAATGTTATCCTCAATGCCCTAAAGAAAATTATGAAGAATAGAACTTCTGTGATTATTTCTCATCGGGTTTCTTCGGCCAAACTGGCTGACCAAATCATAGTTTTGGATGATGGTAAAATCATAGAACGTGGAAATCATCAGTCTTTGATGGAGCAAAAAGGCGTTTATGCTGAGCTTTATGAAAAGCAAACCCAAGCCGGAGAATCGGTGGATTCTGATCTTTAATATCCCTTTATTCCATTCTTTGAAATAAATTGGTTAACTTATTAACTCAATAAAAATCAGATTTTTAGCTATGAAATGCTCTTGAAATTTCAGGCACAAGGCTTGAAAACTCCATGAGTATTCCATCTGAACATTTAAAACAAATAACAGATGAAATCGAGCACGACGCAAGGGTCACACAGTGGGATCATTGTAATATGTGCGAGATTCCATGTGACCTTTGAAACATAAATTAAAAACACATGAAAACAAACAATAAAGGTATTTCGGAAATTGAAGCTACCCTTCAGGAGATCGGTCACAAAATAGAGGAATTGGTCCAAAAAGGGAAAGACGCTGGTTCAGAGGTAAAAGAAGAAATCGACAAGAAAATCAGCGAGTTGAAATCGAACAAAACTTCTTTGGAGGCTGAGTTGAAAAAGGGAAAAGAAATGCTGGAGAAGGAGTATGAGGAAAGGAAAAAGAACCTAGAACCCAAACTCAAAGAATCTAAAGGCTTTTTTAAAGAAGGATTCAAGCAAATCGGAATGGCGTTTAAGACGCTTTTTGGTAAAAAGTAGGTACTGTTATTTTACAAAAAAGGGGGCCGATGATAAATCAGCCCCCTTTTTTTATTTCTTTTCTACCAATGCGTTGCATCGATCATAGGCAGGGTCTATATCTATAAAGACGTCTTCTTTGGCAGTTACAAACCAAGTACTTAGAATTTCATCTTCTTTCTTTCTCAAGGCCGCTGCTTTCATCTTCTCGTAATCATCATTGAGGTTAGCTCTATGAGCTGGATATTTGGCTTTATAATAAAGAATTCTAACCTTGGTTCCTTCTCTAGGATCTTCAAATCGAATTGGTTTGGAAATGGATCCCACCTTCATACTGTCGATTGTGAAATACAATACAGGATCCTCTAATGTTCGAAGCGTTAATCGGTTAGAGCTTGTTCCCGGATCAGTAAAGAAACCGCCATTATCACTGGTATTTCTATCATCAGAATAGTCCTTGGCTGCTTTCGCAAATTCCAATCGACCTGCTTCAATTTCTGTCTTCAAGCTATCCAAATAGCGCTCGGTCTTTTTGATATCATCTTCCGTAGCTTGTGGAATTCGTAGAATATGTCTGGTATTATAACTCCCACCTTTATTTTCAAGAAGTTGGATCATATGAAATCCAAATTGGGTTTCTACGGGATCAGAGATTTCACCTTGTCTCAAGCTCAATGCAGTAGCCTCATATTCTGGAGCCAATTCACCTCTGCGGAAAAAACCAAGGTCTCCTCCTTGAGCGCCTGAGCCCGGATCCTCAGAATACCTTCTGGCCAAGTCAGCAAAGTCTGCTCTTCCTGCCATTATATCCTCTTTGAATTGCTTAAGCTGGTTGTAAATATTTTCTTTTACTTGAGGATTTACCTCAGGCTTCTTTACAATTTGTCCTACGGTCACTTCTGCTGAAAAGAATGGGAGGGAGTCCTGCGGTATGCTTTGGAAGAATGACCGAACTTCCGCGGGCGATACAGTCAGTCCCTGTGTGATTTTATCACGCATTCTTTGAACGGTCAACTGCTCCTTCATGACATCATAGATTTCATTCTTTAGCTGCTCAGCAGTTTTTCCATAGACTTGAAGTAGGGTGTTTTCATCTCCGCCGATTTGCTGCAATACCATATTGAATCGGTTGTCTGCCTGAAGCATTACCTCAGCTTCTGTCACGATTACGGAGTCTATTTCAGCTTTTGCAACCATCAGCTTATTGATCAAAAGCGTCTCGAAAACATCACATCTTGATGGAGGTGTCATGCCTTGCTGCGATTGTGCCACAGCTTCCAAAAAGGTCTTTTGTACATCTGATTCCAGCAAGATGTTATTATCTACTTTGGCGACAATTTTGTCCAGTACCTGCCCGGAAACTGAACTCTCCTGAGCAATAGCCTGCTGGGTAAAGAATAAGCTGAAAAGGATTAAAGTAAGTAGGTTTAGTTTATTCATGGATGATAATTCCGACCTGAGTCGGTGTAATTGAATTTATTGATTCAGCGCAATGAAAGCCTCTTCTTTTACGCTCTTGTTCACTTTGATGGGATATTTTTTGCGAAGCGACTGAATAAGTTGCTCGTCTAAGTATTCTTGATAATCTCGAATAACCGGACCTCGGGTTTCTTCAAATGCCATGGGGCCGGGAGGAACTTTAGCTCCCACCACCACTAGGTGAAGGTGTCCATCGGCTTCTATTTCTTGGAAAGACTTGGATAAGTCAGCTTTGGAAAGTATGGGGTCATCAGCAATTTCAATCAATCCTGACTGAGTTTGGTAAGCCAGTGGATCATTGCTTTTATAAAACTCTTCAAATTCATTCACCAAGCTTTCAGAATAAGCATTTCCCTGAAGTCTGGATTTGGCCTGCTCTAGTTTATTTATATCTAATACCTTGACGATGAAAGCATTTACTCTTTCTCCCCATTGATAATCCCTGATATTTTGTTCATAATAGGCTCTTTGTCCAATAGAATCTTGTATTCCTTTTTGCCACACCTCTTCATTCATTAAGGTGAATAGTAGGATTCCATCCCTATACTCCTTGAGAAGCATGGAATATTCTTTATTATTCGCCTCTAAGTCTTCTTCCTCTATTTGCGCCAACAGTTCACCTGCAAACCTATCATACCATATATCGAATGTTCCTCCTTTAGTTTTTGGAGAGACTTCATCGGTTTCCATGTAGATAAGCATATCTTCCGTAGAATATGCCTTTCCTTTCAGAGTAAATAGGTTAGAGGCTCCCATTCCTAAAGCTGTAATTTCAGGACGGAATTCATTCTTTTTCTTGGTATTCAAAGAAGCTCTTAATTTTTCGACATTGGCTTCATTTTCTTTGAATCCATATCTAGCTTTCTGGATAGCCAGTACCTGAGATTGGATCATGGTTGACCTGGAATCTCTCAAGATTCGGGATCGAATCATATCCTCCATTTCTTCGAAGGAATCTATTGGCTTTTTATTTTCTAATCTTAGAATGTGATATCCGTATCTGGTTTTCACCGGAGGAGATACTTCTCCAATTTCAGTAAGTGAAAACGCTGCCATTTCAAATTCCGGAATCATATTTCCGACAGAGAACCAAGGCAAAAGCCCTCCTTTCTTACTGGTAGCTGGATCCTCTGAGTAGTTTTTCACAATATCCTCCCAAAGCGTCGTAGGCTTTTGAATCTCAGTATAGATATCGGAAATCTTTCTCCGAGCTTGATTTTCTGAGTTAGGATTGGTTTCGTCTACTCTAACCAAAATGTGAGATACCTGAACTTGTCCAGGGTTGGGTTGTCTTTCCTGGACCTTAATAATGTGGTATCCGAAACTCGTAAGAACAGGATCTGAAACTTGCCCAGGCTGAAGTGTAAAAGCCGCATCTTCAAATGGCTGCACCATCTGTAACGCGGTAAAATACCCAAGGTCTCCCTTATTGATTTTTGCTGAAGGATCGTCCGAGTATTCTACTGCCAAAGCATTTATATCTCCGCCATTTTGAATTTCCTGCTTGATCTTCAGAGCCATTTTCAACACGATCAAACTATCTTCTGAACTGGCATTGGGTGGAAACTGGAATAGAATGTGGCTGGCTCTGATGACTTCTTGCATCCTGGAATAGGCCTTTCTTAATTCTCCATCCTCCAGAGAATTTTTAATGAGAAAAGGGGACTTGAGGCTTTCTTTGAAGGAAGCGAATTCTCTTTTAAACTCAGTGGTCTCATCCAAGCCTAGGGCTTCGGCTTCTCTTACTTTCAATTTATAGTTTATGAAGAGATCCAAATTTTCCTCAAATTCTTCCCTGCTTAAACCGGGGGTATTTGCATCGGAATTGGAGCCTTTTCCTATTAAATAGACGAATTCATCTCTTGACACAGGCTTACCACCCACTGTCAAAAGAGGATCTTCCTGTGAAGCTGTCTGGGCAATTGAGCCCGGATTGATATACAGGAAAAGAAAGGCCGAGAGAATTGCCGAAATGGTTCGGTTAGTCATGAATCAGAAAGCTGAATTTTCAAGATGCAATGTTACAAAATTATCAGGATTTCAAGGGAAATGCCTTTTGAATTAAGGATTTAACAAGAATTAGGATCGAAAAAGTTTGATTAGCCTACAGGTATTAATTCCTCTGTCACTTTCAAACTCTATTTCGTCCATGATTTTACGTACCAAAATGATGCCTAGACCTCCTTTTCGCTTTTCGGAAATCACTTTTTTCAAATCTGGCATTTCGTAATCCAATAAATTAAAAGCTTCACCCTCATCTTTAATTTCAAAAATAAGCTTTTCAGCATCTTTTTCTACCGAAAGGAGAATATGGTCTTCCTCATTACAGCTGTGAGAATGTATGATGAGATTAGCGCATACTTCTTCCACTGCCAGCGTGACTTGTAAAATATCACTGTCTGACATCCTGGAATCCATGAGGGTCTGATTAAGAAAGTCCCTTAATTCCGAAAGTGCCGTGGTGCGGCATGCTATCTGAATCTTATGTACCATGTTATACTTCCTGGATCGCTTCTTCTTTAGTGGGGAAAATTGAAATCAATTGATCCAGTCCCAAAATTTTAAATACCTCAAATACTTTAGGGTCCAGTGCGAAAATTTTCAAACTAACTCCCTGTTCCTGAAAGTCTTCTAAATAAGACATAAATACTCCCAATCCTGCTGATGAAATATATTCAAGATCAGAACCATCAACTAAAATCGACTTGGCACCATTATCTGCAAGACTTCGGATGGACTCATCCAGTTGCACTGAGTTGCTGGCATCAATTTCCCCTTGTATCCGAAGGATATGGTGGGTATGTTCCTCATGAGTGTGAATCGAAAGCATGTTTTTTGATTAATTGAACTTAACTACCATGAGAGAATAATCGTCGTCAATCATTCCGTCTCCTTCCACGAAATCGTGCAGTGAGTCGATCATTTTTGTCTGAATCTCTCTCGGTGATAAATGATGATAAACTTCTACTAAGGATCGGACTCTTTCAAATCCAAATTGCTGAGATTTTTGATTTTTTGCCTCTACTATACCATCTGTAAACAGCAACAGTATGTCTCCTGACTCAAAGCTGAATACCTTTTCCTCAACGTGTTTTTCATACTGCATGTTTCTTAAGATTCCTAAACCCAATCCGTCAACCCCCAAGAAATCAGCTTTATTTTTGGATTTTTCCCACATTAAAGTAGGGACATGTCCTGCTCGGGCATGTAAAAAAGTATGATTGGAAGTATCAATTATAAATATCGAAGCAGTAATAAAATGATTTCTTTCCAGGCATCTACTCAAGGCACTATTGGCACGATTCATAAATTCAGAAGCTCCAAGATCCAGTTGAATCAGACTTTGGAATATCCCTTTCATTTGGGACATGTGAAAGGCTGCCGAAGTTCCCTTTCCGGAAACGTCCCCGATGATTAATACAAATCGATTTTCGTCCAACTGAAATGTATCATAGTAGTCACCCCCAACCTCATCGGCAGCATTGGAATAGGCGCAGATTTCAAAGGATTCATTGTGATCCAATTTGACAGGAAGTAGGGACTTTTGTACCCGCTGGGCAATTTTCAACTCTTCCTGATACCGTTCATTCTGAATAGCCTGATTCAGCAATCGGTGATTTTCTACTGCGATGCTGGCCTGACGGGTAAAGGTGCTGATGATATTGATCATCTCTTTGTTGAAACCATCCTTTACTTCTTTGCAAAGCACCAATCTGCCGATTACTGACTTATTGACCACCAAAGGGATGATTAGTATGGATTCGAACTTAGGGTGATCCAATCTCAAGGCAAGAGGACTTAGATTATCAGGCTTTGTTTCTGTCTCCCATTGAGTGGCCGTCTTCATACCCGAAATTTTCTCAGAAAGCTCATTTCTGGTTTCTTCATTGATCCACCTTTCCTGAATAAGCTCTGTGCCTGTTTCCAATCTATGCATTTCCATCCAGGCAGCATCTGCATAAGCAGCGCTCATGCAGGAGTCAATCAAGATATCCAATACCTGCTCTTCATTTTCTTCTGGCTGAATGGATTGACTTAGTCGCTGAAAATTGATCGCCTCTGTCAACTTCTGCTCAAAAACTGAAGATGTGGGTAAATTGAAAAGGGTAACTAGGAAGCTGAATAAGGCATAAATGAGGATGAATAAAAAAAGTGAAATCAGGAATAAGTTATCCAGGAGATTGATAGGGTAGGTTTGCTGGGCATTGCTAAACTGGCTGGTTTGATAAAATAAATAACCCCCACTCAAAAGTATGAAAAACAGGAAAAGTAGGGACTTCCATTTCTCCTTAAAGGTAAGGTATGGGATCCATTTCAAATTTCCTGAAAGAACTATCCCCAAGCCAGTCAAAATGACTAAGCCAAATATAAAGCTGTAATCAAAGGTGTTTTTATTAAAAAAAATGAAAAACATGGCCAGCAATAAGGCGAACTCATAAGTCTGCCATTGCTTGACTACCTGTTTGGATTTTTGATATAGGATCAGATTCTTCCAAAGAATCGCACTGGATATCAAAAATATAGTGACTAAGGCAAAGTGCACATGGTAAAAGAAATTTCGAAGAAATGGCTCATCGGCCAATCTGCTTTCTCCCAACAGGATATAAAAAAGCTGGACTAAGAGGAAAATTGCCGAGGCAAACATGCCTGTGGAAGCCGCCCTCCATATCAAATTTAGGAAATCGTTTCTTGCATCCTTATTGATTGCGTAATTGTAGAATCCATACACTGTGATAAAAAATAAGATTTCCAGTATCCATGTGAATTCAGGCGCAATTCCGGAATTTAAATCGTTGATCGCCCCAAATAATCTGGTAAGGTCTACAAAAAGCAAAGCCAGCCATACTAGTATGGCGAGCAAAAAGCTAAGCTTTCCGATATGTATGCTAGGTAGTTTGATCATGTATGCATCCCCAATATTAGTTAATGGGAATGGAAAAAAGACAGTAATCTCTCGATTGCTTTCTTATGTAAGATGTTAAAAAATTCTAATAACCATCTAAGGATTATATCAAAGGCAAATAAGCTCTTCAATCATCCCAGCACCAAACCTCTCATCAATCAGGTTTAGAATTTTACTTTTATTCATCTGCACTTCCCGCTTGATTGGGCCGGATGAAAGTTTTACAAACAGCTTTTTATCCCGGATAAAGACTGATTCGGTTCGAGAGGCAATAGTTTTACCAACTAACTCTCCCCAGTCGTGGATCAAAGATTTTTCCTGAAATTTTCCCTCCAAACGATAGACCTTCAGCAAATCTTTGAAAGCATCCTCTAGAGGAGCGGCTTCTTTTTTTCGGCTATTGGGATTATAATTCATAGGTTAATTTAGAAAAACAAGGCTGCTGCTATACTATCAGCCAAAAGCATTCCGCTTTTGCTCAAAGATAGGGTATTATCTTTCCAAACCAGCCAGCCCTGCTCTTGAAATTTGGAGATTTCACTCCTTTTCTCCTGAATCAGATCTTTTTCAAATGTTTGACTTACAAATGAAATATCCAATCCCCAACTTGTTCGCAGACTGGTTAAAATGTATTCATTTAAGCGGTCAAGTTCATCCATTTCCTCAATTTCAAAAGGGATTTGGTTGGCTTCAATTGCCCTGATGAATTGGATATTGTTCCTGACGTTTGCTCCCCTTTTCTCTCCGTCAAATGAGTGTGCTCCTGGGCCTAAACCCAAGTATGGCAGTCCTTTCCAATAGTTGCTGTTATGAATCGCTTCTTTACCAGAAGAGGCAAAATTGGAGATTTCGTATTGCCTATAGCCTTTTGCTTCGGTGAATGCTTGGAGAATTTCAAATTGTTCTGCTACAAAATCCTCAGAAGCGGGTTCGAATTTCCCGGTTTTTTCCCATTTCCCCAGAGCAGTTTTTGGCTCCACACTCAATGCGTAGCAGGATAAATGCCCCGGGTCCTGCTCCAATGCAGTTGTTAGATCTTTTTCCCAAAGCTGATGGTCTTGACTAGGGAAGCCATAAATCAGATCCATACTAAATTTTTCAAAGCCTATTTTGCGGGCTTTGGCTATAGCGTCTATGGATTCTTTTGAATTGTGGGCTCGATTATAAAATCTTAAAATTTCATCGTCAAAACTTTGAATTCCTAAACTCAACCGATCAATACCCATTGATTTCCAGGCTTGCAATTTTTCAGTTGTCAGATCATCCGGATTAGCCTCAAGTGTAATTTCTTTCAAATTGAGTTGAAAAATCGTGTTGAGATTTTCCAATAAAAAATCAATCCACTTGGGTTCTAAGATGGAGGGAGTGCCTCCGCCAAAGTAAATGGTTTCTATCGTATGTCCTTTGAGATACTCCTTTCTGAGTTCAGCTTCCTTCCCCATCATCTGAATCATCTGCTCCAGGTAGCTTGTATTTGTGCTGAAGTGGAAGTCACAATAATGGCAAGCCTGTTTGCAAAAAGGAATATGGATATAGATACCTGCCATCGATTTCTTTTAATTTGCGAATATAATGAATCCTAATTTCCTCAGATGAGACTCATCTTGTTCCTTTTTTTGGTTTATCTCCCTCTGACTTTTTCGCTTCAAGCACAGGAAAAGCTTTGGTTGGGATGGAGCTTGGATGGAGTGGAGTATGAGTGGAGGCAGTTTGAATCTGATAAAGGTCGAGGACATGGAATCGATTCCCTTTTACTATCCTATCAGGCACAGGGTTATTTGGGCGCATTTATTCAAAATCAGCGAGTTCAAGGGGATTCGCTCTGGATTAAATTTGAAACAGGTAAAAAAATAGAGGAAGTAATTTTGTCCCAAGGGAATCTGCCTTCCACCATGGCAAAAGAATTGAACCTTGGGAAATTGTCTTTCGCTCAAGTCAATTCCATATTTGACAGAATTGTAGGAGTCTCCGAGAATCAGGGATATCCTTTTGCGTCGGTTCAGATGGACAGTCTGGAAAGAACAGAAAACGGGATAAAAGCTTCCATTTTATATGATTCAGGTCCCTTAATAGTTTGGGATAGTATTAGTTTGGATGGAACTCCAAAAACAAAAGCGAAATACTTTCAAAGATTTTCCGGGCTGATTCCTGGTGACCCTTTCTCTCAGAAAGAACTGGAAAGGGCAAGCAGATTTGCGAATCGATCTCCTTATTTCAGACTTAGAAGTCAACCCGAGGTAGAATTTAGGATACAAAAAGCTCAGCCAGTTTTTAGCCTAGTTGAGAGAAATTCTAATGTATTGGATGGAATCATTGGATTTTTGCCTAATCAAAATGAACCAGGTAAGGTATTGATTACCGGTCAGTTGGACTTGCAGTTATTTCATTTAGGAGGGAAAGGAAGAGATGTGGAGGTCAGCTGGCAAAGGTTTAATGAATTAACCCAAAACCTAAATATCAAAGCCAAGGAATCGTTTCTTTTCAATAGTCCTTTGGATGTGGGGGGAGAGTTTAGTCTTCTCAAACAGGATAGTACCTTTATCAATAGAAATTTAGGACTTCGGGTGGGTTATAATGCGAGTAGCTCTTTGTATCTGACCTTTTTTACCAACAGAAAGGCCAGTGATTTACTCTCAACTTTTGCATTCAGGCAGGTGGAGCAATTACCTGATGTAGCCGATTTTAGATGGAATGAATATGGTTTGGGAGTGGATTTCAATGTGTTGGATGATGTGATTGCTCCAAGGAAAGGATGGAAGGTTTCTGGGAAGATTTCGGCAGGAAATAAGAGAATACTTCAAAATACAGGGATTCCTGAAGCAGTTTATCAGGATTTGGAATTGAGCAATCCACAATATTCTGTCAGTCTTATTTGGGAAAAGCATCTGTTTCTTAAACCTTCCTGGGGAATGTACTTTGGAGGTGCAGGAGGTTTTGTGCGAAATGAAACACTTTTGGTTAATGATTTATTCAGATTGGGAGGTCTGAAAAGTATTCGAGGCTTTAATGAAAATTTTTTCTTTGCTTCCTCTTTTGCCTATTTGAATGCAGAGCAGCGATTATTTTTTGGAGAAAATTCATTTCTACTGGCATTTATAGATCTTGGGATTCTAGAAAACCTTTACTTTGCAAATTCCTTTGACAGGCCAGTTTCTTTTGGTGCGGGCCTGAATTTTGAGACAGGTTCAGGGATTTTCAGATTTATTTATGCGGTTGGAAAGTCCAATGAACAACAAGCTTCCTTTTCCCAATCAAAAATTCATTTTGGATATTTAGCGAGATTTTAAAAAAATGGCCAGAATCCGGGTTTTCTTTCTCTTCACAGTTTTCTTTTCTCTTGGTTTTTCCCTGTCCGCACAGGTTTTGGAAGATTATTCCAAAACTTGGGAGGTAGCTGAAAGAGAGAGTTGGTTTGCAAGTAGTGATAGAATAAGTCAGGAGTTGAATCTGGCAACTTTTCCAATGGCTAATCTTTATCTGGAGGTGCCAGAGCAGACGGTTGTTTTTGCTGGGGAAAAACTTTGGTTTTACTCCAATTCTGACACTGTGTTAATTCGAAGGGTAACAGATGTCGCACAAGAATTAGCTCAGGAAAAAGTGACTTTGACCCTATACAAAGAAGGTATTGGAAGCCAAGATATCATTTTGAAAAAAATGATTGGAACTGAGTTGGATCAGACCACTCCGGAGGAAAGCAAGAATCTCATAAGTATCCGAGAAAAAAAGAGAAGTGTACTCAGGGATTTTTTCGGACTAGGACTCCTTATTGTCTTGTTTTTCATTGCCTTTTACAAGCAAGCATATCCTTTTCTTTTTTCCGGCATGCTGAGACCGAGTGGGCTACTTAGTGATGAGGATTTTTCCGATGTTGGAAGTTTGCAAAAGTTTTTCTCGTTGGACGTTTTGCTATTTGTATTTATGGTCAATTTACTGCTGGCTTTGGTGGGTACATTGGGCTTTGTGATCTATAAGGGAGACTTGGTCTTTCAATTGATCGAGCAGGATGTGATGTCCTTGATGATTTTCTGGTTAGTCACTACAGTTGGTTTGCTAATTCTTACAGTATTCAAGTTTATTGGGATTAGAATTGTTGCCTATCTATTTGATTTAAGGAAGCTGGAGTTTCCACACTTTTTCTATTTGCTTCGCTTAATTGTTTGGGCATGTTTTATTATGATCGGAGTTATTTTCGTTTATCTGATGAATTCCTTTTTTATGCTGGAAAATGTTCTTGAATTATCTCTCCAAGTTTTCTTTTGGCTTTATCTAATTGGCATCACCGGACTTTTCTTAATTATGATGAATCGCCTATCTTTTAAGAAATACCATTTATTTACTTACCTTTGCATCGCAGAATTGGTGCCTTTTCTGATCCTGGCAAAATGGATCATGGTATTAGGTCAATAGTAGATATAATTTAAAGAAATTAATAAGCATGAGTGCAGCTATTAAGGATCGGTTTAAACCAGTCAAAAGTATTCTTGTCTCTCAACCTAAACCTAGCGATGTAAATTCACCTTATTTTCAACTGGCTGAAAAATACAATCTCAAGATCGATTTCAGACAGTTTATTAAGGTAGAGCCGGTTCCTCCCAAGGAATTTCGAAAGCAAAAAATTGACATTCTTAAGCACACTGCAATCATCTTTACAAGCAGAAACGCGATCGATCATTTTTTTAATATTTGTAAAGAATTCAAAATAGAAATGCCCGCTGACATGAAATACTTCTGTATTTCGGATCAAACAGCCCATTATCTTCAGAAATATATTGTAATCAGAAAAAGAAAGCTTTTTGTAGGTCAGAAAACTGCATCAGATCTTTTTGATTATTTCAAGAAACATAAAAACGAAAAATACCTATTTCCTTGCTCTGACATTCGTAAAGACGATATACCAGATTACATGGAAAAAGCGGGTATCGCATTTACAGAAGCAATCATTTATCATACGGTAGCCGCTGATTTGTCAGACCTGGCGGATGTTAAGTATGATATTTTAGCCTTCTACAGTCCTTCTGGAATAAAATCTTTGAAACAAAACTTCCCGGATTTCGAACAAGGAAGAACCAGGATAGCGGCTTTTGGTCCGACCACAGCACAAGCCGTAAGAGATATGGGATTGATTTTGGACATTGAAGCACCGCTTCCAAATGCCCCAAGTATGACAGGAGCGTTGGAGCTTTATATAAAAAAGGCAAACAATTTGTAAATCTTGAAATCAAATTCTGTGGTTTTTCAGTTTAATTGCTTACAATAGTTCTATCATCTGACAAAACCACATTCAAATGATTCAAAGCAGTCGGTGGAAATACATTTTTGGCTTTGCTGTTATATTCAGTTTTTTCAGCATTGAATCCAGTTTTGCGCAGCAAGACGCGCAATTCACTCAATATATGTATAATGGCATGTATTACAACCCTGCATTTGCAGGCAGGGAAGGGGGTTTTCGATTTTCAGCACTTCACCGAACACAATGGGCAAATTATTCCACTTCGACAGGGGCAGGGGGAGCGCCTGTAACGCAGCTTTTGACAGCTCAGGGTAGTTTAGAAGGGAAAAATATTGGTTACGGTATTACAATAGTCAATGATCAAATAGGCGCCACAGGAAATCTGGAGATCAATCTTCAAGGAGCCTATCATAAAAAAATCAATAGAACTACGATCAGTTTTGGTGCCTATGCAGGTATGTTCTCCAGTTCGATTGATTATGGAGAGCTGGTTGTGGTAAACCCTGAACCTAATTTACCTTCTTCAGGAAAGGAAAATGCCATAAATATCAATTTTGGAGCGGGACTTCTTTTGGACCGAGGAGATTATTATGTAGGTTTGAGTTCTAGACATTTAAACCAACCCGAGTTTGATTTCGGAGATGGAGGTTTTGCAAATCCATTAAGGAATCATTCCTATTTATTGTTTGGGTATAGATTCAGACCAGTAGGGCAGTTGAGAATAGAACCAAGTTTTCTATTAAAATCTGTGTCCTTCAATAATTTTTCTTATGATGTGAGCGTTATTGCTACTCACCAGAATAAGATTAGCGGGGGATTGGCATTTAGAGGGGAAGAAAGTGTTTCCCTTATCTTGGGATATTCTTTGTTGAGAGATAATTCTCTTGTTTTAGGATATTCCTTTGATTTAGTAGTTAGCGGTTTGGAGGCAAAATCTCCGACAAGTCATGAACTTATGTTGCGTTATAGACTAACCGATATAAGTAGAAATGTAGAGCGAGTCATTCAGCGGACTCCAAGATTTAGATTTTAAGAGATACAGGATAGCCCTTGTATAAAGCTGAACTTCAGGAGAATTTATGAAAATTTATTCTGTTTAAAATTGGCAAGTTATTTGCATATCTGTTGAAAATTCAGCTAAATTTCGATCTTAGTCAAGGTTTTAAATAAGACTTTCATTTGATGATATAAAAAATGTCATTTATGTATAAAAAAAATAATATCCGCTTAATGCCGATCGTTTTGGGCTTGGCAATTGCGACAATCTTACCTGGATGCGGACTTTTTAGTAAAAAAGGATCGGCAAGTGAAAAGCTCAATCGGAGAGGTGAAGTGACTGGTGTTCCGAAGAGAGCACAATGGCAACAAAACCTCCCATACGATATGGTTCCTATTAAGGCTGGAACTTTTTGGATGGGACAATCCGATGAGGATATTGCTTTCACACAATCATCAATGAACAAACAGATAACCATATCTGAATTTTTCATGGATAAGTATGAAGTATCCAATAACAAATACAGACAATTTTTAGAAGCTGTAAGAGAAGGTACACTTACTACTGGTACTCCTACCACTTTAAAAGAAGAACCACAATTCAATTTAGATGAGTTAAAGCCAGATACTACAGTTTGGTCCACTAGCTTCTCATTTCACTACGGTGATCCATTGATGGAATTCTATTTTGATCACCCTGCATTTGACAACTACCCAGTTGTGGGTGTGACTTGGGATCAGGCTAAAAAATATTGCGAGTGGAGAACATACCATATGAACGCAAATGATGAGTATAATTTTGATATGCCAAGTTTCCGATTGCCATCTGAGGCAGAATGGGAATATGCAGCAAAAGGTGGAAAAGACGTAGCAAAATATCCTTGGGGTGGTCCTTACTTGAAAAATAAGCGTGGATGCCTAATGGCTAACTTCAAACCGGGAAGAGGTAATTACATTGACGATGGATTTGCTTACACAGCACCAGTGGATGTTTTTGCTCCAAATGGATTTGGCCTACATAACATGTCTGGAAACGTTGCAGAATGGGTATTGGATGCTTATGCTGCTACTTCCAGAACTGCTACTTGGGATTTGAACCCAGTGTATGATGTGGAAACTGAACCAAGAAAAGTAGTAAGAGGCGGTAGCTGGAAAGATATCGCACACTACCTAGAAACATCTACCAGAACTTATGAATATCAGGATGTGGCTCAGGCTCACATCGGATTTAGAACCGCAATGACCTTTATCGGAAGGTCTGGCTCCATGGATGTGAAATCCAGCAAAAGACGAAGACGATAAATCAACCCAACACTTTAAAAACCAAAAACCTTAATTCTTAATTACAAAATGGCTAGCAAAAGCAACTTCTTTTATTCCAGCGTAATGCCTAAAATCTATGGTATTGGTGCTGCAGTCGTTATCCTCGGTGCAATGTTTAAAATCCTTGACTGGCAAGGCGCTAACATCATGATCGGTGTAGGTCTTACTACAGAGGCGGCGATTTTCTTCCTTTCAGCCTTCGAACCAAGACCAGAGGAAGTAGACTGGACCAAAGTTTATCCGGAATTAGCTGGAGATGGTCCTGCTCCTAAGAAAGCAAGAGCAACAGCTGGAGCTGGTGATCAAGTTTCTCAAAAGCTTGACGATATGCTAGCCAATGCTAAAGTTGGTCCTGAATTGATTGAAAGCTTAGGTAAAGGTATGCAAAATCTTGCCAGCTCAGCTGAAAAAATGGGCAACTTGGCAGATGCAGCAGTAGCTACAAATGAGTATGCTACCAACGTGAAAACAGCTGCAAAAACTCTAGTAGACATGAACGCATCTTATGGTAAAACTGCTGCTGCATTGACTGAAATGTCAGCTGCTTCTCAGGATGCTAAAGAATATCACAATCAGGTTGTAACTGTAACCAAAAACCTTTCTGCTCTAAATGCAGTGTATGAAATGGAGCTACAGGATGCTAACAGCCACGTGAAAACATTGAATAAGTTCTATTCTAATATGACTGCTGCTATGGAAGGTCTTAGCGAAGCAGGCAAAGAAACAGAAGCTTTCAAAAACGAACTTGCGAAATTGAATCAAAACGTAAGCTCATTGAATAAAATCTATGGTGGAATGCTATCCGCTATGAAAGGTTAATTCTTTCCCAAACAAAAAAACCATTAGATAAAAACAAATGGCAGGAGTTAAAGAGACACCTAGACAGCGGATGATCGGGATGATGTACTTGGTATTGACAGCATTGCTGGCTCTACAGGTAAGTAATCAGATCCTCCAGAAATTCGTCTTGATCAATGACGGGATGGAGAGAACTTCAAAAAACTTTATCCTTAAAAATGAATCAACGGTAGGTTCAATTGAATACACAGTTGAACAACAAGGAAATAATGAAAAAGATGTTCCTAAGGTAGCAGCAGCACAGCAAGTGCGAGAAACTACTAAAGAGATCTACAGCTACCTTGAAGATTTAAAGCAGCAGCTGATTACTCAGTCTAACGCTAAGAATGAAGAAGGTACCTTTGTGAGTTCTTCCTTGAAAAATACAGAGGTTGCAGGTAACCTTTTCGTGAACAACGGGAAAGGCGAGGAGATGAAACAAACTCTAAATGCTTATCCTACTAAAATCGAGGAGATTTTGGCTAGCGTAGGTATTACCGATAGAAAGTTTGCTCCAATTGCTTTGGATGCAGCAGAAATCGACCTCTTCAAAAATGACTCAGAAGCAAAGAATAAAAGCTTTGTTGCTTTGAATTTTGTAAAGTCCCCGGTGGGTGCAGTAATGGCATTGATTTCTCAATATCAAAATGAGGTATTGAATATCGAAAGTGAAGCTTTAACTACTATCGCCAACACGATCGGTTCATTCTACTTCAAAGCCGATATCACAGAAGCTAAAATCTCTGCTGTTTCTAATATTGTAGCTGCAGGTACCAAATTCGAAGGTACTATGTTTATTGCTTCTTCATCTTCATCTGCTACTCCAACCATGACGTTGGATGGAAGATCAGTAACTGTGGATGAAAGAGGATTTGGTCAGATTGAATTTACGGCTACTCCAGCTTCTCAATATGATGACAGAGGATTGGCTAGAAGAGTATTAAAAGGTGAAATTGTTACCAATATTGGTGGTGAAGATCAAGTTCTTCCTGTAGAGTATGAATATTTTGTTGCTCAACCAGTAGTAAAAATATCTTCTGAGGTTGTTCAGCAGTTGTATGCAGATTGTGCTAATGAACTGCTAATTGAGGTTCCAGCGCTTGGAAATACATATGCGCCTGAATTCTCTGTAAGTAATGGTCAATCTATTAAAGGAAATAAGCCTGGTCAGGTTACGATTATTCCTGGAGCATCCGGTAAAGTAACTATCGGTGTTAGTTCTGGAGGAAATAAAATTGACGACGTAACGTTTGATATAAAACCAGTTCCTGCTCCATCAATCGTAGCTGCTATGTCCAATGGATCTCCGGTTGACTTGGCGCAAGCTCAAGCAATTGGATCGCTTACAGGTTTGAAAATTTTAGCTACTCCTGAGCCTACCTTTGGAAGAACAATGGCGAAAGATGCCAATTTCGAGGTAACAGGTGGAGAAGTAAGATTATTGAGAAGTGATGTTCCAAGACAGACTATCCAGATTTCAAATGGAAACAGTTTGGCTATGAGATCACTTTTGGAAAGTGCAAGACCTGGTGATGATATAGTGGTGGTGGTGAATCAAGTAACCCGTACCAACTTTAGAGGAAATAAAATTCCTACCTCATTGAATCAAATCATTCGTATCGGAGTAAAATAATTTTCCGGTAAGAATTCAGAAAATACGATTATGAAAAAGTTTCTTCAAAATTTATTCTTATCCGTACTCGTGGCTGGTGGCTTAGCCCCTTTGACGAGTGAAGCCCAAGTTGCGGCTACTAGCGTGAGTCCATCTGGATACGGTGATAGACAATTTGCTATTGATACCGTTTTCTCTGCCAAAAGGATTAGAGAGGACGATAAAATGTACCAAATTGGTGTCTGGAGAAGAATCGATTTGCGGGAAAAATACAACCTTTCTCTTTATGGTTCTGGTGATGCCAAGACTAATGGTATCATGAGCTATATCTATAAAGCTGTTGTGGATGAAAATGCTTTGGAAGTTTTTGCTGACGAGGACTTTACCCGTCCATTATCAATTGCTGAATTCCAAGAGAATTTCTGGTTGAATGCAACTGGAGATAGTATTTTCGTTAAACAATTGTATTATCTGGATTTTAAGGAAGATTTCGTATTCGATAAGCATCATTCGGATATGGTTTTTGACATTAAATTCATTCATTTGGTTATGCCTTCAGCTACCAATTCCAATGCAGGTCAAGAAACCATAGGCTATATCCGCTACAAAGATTTCTATAACTACTTTAAAGATCATCCGGAAGCCCGATGGCTTAATTACCAGAACATATCTAAAAGTTTGACTTATGATGAAGCTTTTGAAAGTAGACTCTTTAGGTCGGTAGTGAGAAGGTTCACAAATCCTGATGAAGCTTTAATTGCTGATATGGTTAGGGCAGATCATCCGAACCCTGACATGAAAGCATACATGGATGCATTAGCATTCGAATACAAACTACTAGAATTTGAAAACTCCCTTTGGGAGTGGTAAAATAAAAAGGGGCTTTAGGCCCCTTTATTTTTTTCTTTCCATTCAATCAAAGCTTTTGCCCTGCTTGATCCAATAATTTCGGTTAGCTCTTCCTCGCTGGCCTGACTAATCTTTTTTACGGATTTGAAATGACTCAAAAGCCTATTCGCAGTAGATTCTCCAATTCCAGGTATTGCCGTTAATTGAGTTCCAAAAGCATTTTTGCTGCGAACCTTTCTATGGAAGGTAATTGCAAACCTGTGAGCTTCATCTCTTATTCTTTGTAGCAATCTTAAACTTTCTGATTTTTTATCAATATGGATAGGGTAGGAATCTCCCGGGAAATAGATTTCTTCGAGGCGTTTGGCGATCCCGATGATGGGCATTTTACCATATATTCCTAAATCCTGAAGTGCTTCAACCGCTGAAGAAAGCTGTCCTTTTCCTCCATCGATCACAATTAACTTAGGAAGAGTCTTTTCTTCTTCCATCAGTCTTTTATACCTTCTTGTCACGATCTCCTTCATGCTGGCAAAATCGTTAGGCCCTTCCACTGTCTTGATGTGATAATGTCTGTATTCCTTTACAGCAGGCTTTCCGTTTAAAAAACAAACCATACTTGCCACAGGACTGGTGCCTTGAATATTGGAGTTGTCAAAGCATTCTATATGGTCAGGAATCTCGGGTAAACTCAAATCTTGCTGCAATTGGCGGATAACCCTGTCCTTTTTATCTTGATTTAATCCTTGAAGTAAAGCCTTCTCTTTTTTATAAAATAGTGCATTCTTGGTTGACAGTTCTATCAGTTTCTTCTTATCACCAATTTTGGGCATGGTTAGATTAAGACCTTCTATTGGCTCTGTGATATCTATGTTTACCAATACCTCCTCAGCGTCGCTATTAAACTGGTCTTGTAACCTGATTAAAGCTGCTATCAGTAATTCCTCGTTGCTTTCATCCAGCTTCTTTTTTAATTCCACATTTTTGGAAACAATCAAAGAACCATTTTTGACGCGCATGTAATTGACATAGGCGTATTTTTCATCTGAAACCAAAGTACAGACATCATGATTGGAAATACTTGGATTAGCCACAAGAGATTTGGCCTGATATTTTTCTAAAAGATCCAGCTTTTCCTTCATTCTGTGGGCCTTTTCGAACTCTAAGCTTTCTGCGAAGGCTTGCATCTCCTGTTTGAAATAGCTTTTAGCTATTCCCAAGTTACCTTTCAATATATGTTTTGCCTGCTCCAAGTCCTTCAAGTAATTTGCCTCTGCCTGCTTTCCTACACAAGGACCTTGGCAGTTGCCAATATGGTATTCCAGACAAACCTTATACTTTCCTTCATCAATTTTGTAAGGAGATAAGTCAAGTTTGCAGGTTCTGATAGTAAAAAGCTCCCTGATCAGATCCAGCACATTATTCATTGCCTTGACACTGGCAAAAGGTCCAAAGTATGTTCCTCTTTTTGGGATTAATTTTCTGGTGGGGAATATTCTGGGAAAATGCTCTTTGGTGATCAGTAAATAAGGATAAGTTTTATCATCTCTGAGTAAGATGTTATACTTAGGCTGAGATTTCTTGATTAGGTTATTTTCCAACAAGAGCGCGTCAAATTCAGAATTCACCAGGGTGATTTCGATTTTCCGAATCTCTTTGACCATTCTTCTGGTCTTGAGGTTCACTCCTGTATTTTTATTGAAATAGCTGCTTACTCTTTTTTTAAGGCTTTTTGCTTTTCCAACATAAATCAGATCTCCACTTTCATTGAAGTATTTGTATACGCCCGGATGATCGGGTAATTGATTATAAGCTTCCGGTGAATATGAAGATGACTGCATACGGCTAAATTAAAAAAACAGCTCCGAAATGAAGCTGTTTTCAATAATAGAAGATTTTTTACTTAGAAATCGTTCTTTTTCGAATCATAATCAAATTCTACGAATCGCTGGCTTTCCTTTTCGTAGACGTCACAATTGATTTCTATGCTGAGTGGTCTTTCAGGCCTCGGAAATGGGCCTTTGGTATATCCAAGATCTTTGTCTGCATATACTTTCTCCATATATTTCACCCAGATAGGTCTGGCTGTTCGTCCACCTTGACCATCGTACCAGCTTCTGAAGTGGATAGCACGATCATCTCCGCCTGTCCACACCCCTGTTACTAGGTCCTTGCTGATTCCAATGTACCAGCCGTCGGAAGCATTTTGAGTAGTTCCTGTTTTACCGCCTAATTCATTGCCCTCTCTCAAAGACCAAGGAACTCCTTGGCTAGTTCCGGACTCTTCTTCGAAGCCTCCTCTTAGCATATATGTCATCAAATATGCATGTTCCTCACTCATAGCAGGTCTCTTCTTCGGAGTGAATTGGTGAATAACATTTCCATTTTTATCCTCAATTCTATCGATATAGAAAGGAGTGGTATGCTCACCCTGATTGACGAAGGTTCCAAATGCACCCACCATCTCAAAAACAGATACGTCATTTACACCTAAAGCTAAGGCTGGAACTTCTTCCAAATCACTGGTAACGCCTAATCTTCTAGCCGTTTCAATGACTATTTTCGGACTGAGTTTTTTCATCATATATGCAGTCACCGAGTTGACTGATTTGGCCATCGCTTTACGAATGGTCATTCTTTCGTAGGTGAATTTACCATCAGCGTTGGACGGTGACCAAGCTGGCTGGCCTGGAATGTAAACTTCCACAGGTTGATCAATCACTGAATAACATGGGCTGTATCCATTCTCTATTGCAGCAGCGTAGACAAATGGTTTGAAAGTAGAACCTGGCTGTCTCTTTCCTTGCTTTACGTGGTCAAATTTGAAATATTTATGATCAATTCCACCAACCCAAGCTTTAATATGGCCCGTATGTGGATCCATACTTACAAAACCTGTCTGAAGGAATTTCTTATAGTATTTCAATGAGTCCATGGTACTCATCAAAGTGTCTATCTCTCCATCCCAAGAAAATACTCTCATCTTCTTCTTCTCATTGAGCTTGATATTGATGGAGTCCTCATTGTCCTTGTAGCGGAGTTTCAATAGTCTGTAAGCTTCGGTTCGTTTAACAGCATTTTCTATGAAGTTAGGAATCACTCTATTTTCGCTGTCTATCCAAGGGTCACGACTTCCCATTTCCTTATAAAACTTCTGCTGTAATGCAGCCATTTGTTCAGCTACAGCCTCTTCAGCGTATTTCTGCATCCGGCTGTCGATGGTTACATATATTTTCAAGCCATCGCCAAACAAATCATAGGAGGTTCCGTCAGACTTGATATTCTCTTTGGTCCATCGAAGCAAATCTGCTTTCACTACTTCTCTGAAATAAGTAGCTAATCCTTGGTTTTGGTTTTGAACTCTGTAATCCAGTTCAATTGGCATATTTGAAATGGAATCAAATTCATCTTGTGTCAAATGATCATTTTTCACCATTTGATACAAAACAGTATTTCTTCTTCTCAAAGAGTTTTCAGGATTGAAAACTGGGCTGTAATAGGTTGGAGCTTTGAAAAGACCTACCAAGACGGCAGACTCCTGCACATCCAATTCTGCCGGAGTTTTGTTGAAGAATGTTCTTGCGGCAGTTTTGATTCCGTATGCATTTGAACCAAACTCTGAAGTATTCAGATACATGGTCAAAATCTCATTCTTGGTGTATGCCTTTTCCAGTTGAGTAGCTACAATCCATTCTTTGGTTTTGATGATCAACATTCTCAAACCCGGAATAGAACTCAAAAAGCCCTGATTGGCATCAGTTCTGGTTTTAAATAGGTTTTTAGCAGTCTGCTGACTTAAGGTAGAACCACCTCCAGCATCTTGCCCCAAGAGAATTGATTTGACAAAAACCCTAACCATTGCTGTCATATCAATTCCAGAGTGATCTTCGAATCGAACGTCTTCTGTTGAGATGAGGGCATTGACTAGATTGGGAGAAAGCTCATTGAAGCTTACCGGACTTCTGTTTTCCCGGGCATAGGTTCCCAATAGTAGACCGTCAGAAGAATATAATTCTGATGCTACTTCACTTTCTGGGTTTTCCAGTGCTTTAAAATCCGGAAGTGGACCAAATAGCCCTAAGAAATTTACAGAAACCATCCACACGAATAGGATGAATCCGAAAACCATTGCTCCAAAGGCAATCCAGAGGTATTTGATTGTTTTACTTGCCCAAGAAGTTGTCTCGGGCTTGGTGTTTTTACTCATATTTATTGATAATATGCCTCAAAAAAGGCTCTATATTCTTCTAAGTTTTTACTTCTATTCAGAATTTGAAAGTTTTCAATGGAGATAAAGAATGCCTGGTCTTTAAGCTCTTTGCTAAGTTTGGCAGACTCAAAGTTCTCCATAAATTTCAAATAATACTCTTTTGCCTTCTCCGCATTAGTGAATGGACTGATGATATAAATGGCATTTTCTCTATTCATATTCATATTACCAGTCCTCAACCTTGAATTGGAGAAGTTTTTAGCATGGAAATTTTCCAATTCTCCAACCAAACCTACAGCCTTTTCTGCTTCCTCCGGGCTCATGACCAAAACCATGATATGAGTCTGATTTTCATCTAGTTTGAATGGAGAATCCAATAGCTTTTTCTCTGTCGAAACAGAATCCTTCAAGGATAAATTCAAATTAGCAGAGTCCAGAGCGGTACTGTCTGCCTGATTTAATGAAGCCAAATCTTCTTTCGGCAAGAGTGGCTTGAGCATATTTCTTGCCAATTCTACCAAGCCCGCATCTTTTGTGTTTTCTATATAAGCCTCCAGCCTTTCCTTGAATCTTTCACGGCTTTCAACTTTTCCGGAAATCATGATATCCAAGAGCAATAATCGTTCTGTATTTCTTGTTAATGGATATTCTTCCAAAGTTGATCGGATAATTCTTCTACTTTCTCCGAAGTTACCGTTGTAGTATAAATCATAGGCCTGCTCGTAATTTTTTGAAGATTGGAGATAGGCTATATTTCCTGAAGCTGCTTCTGGATTATTTACTGAATAGGTGTACTGTGAATCAGGATACTCCCGATTTAATCGGCCTACATACTGCTGAAAGTTTCCTCCTCTTTCTTTTTGTGCCAAATACAAAAGGTAATATGCTTCCGGCTTTTTGGAGCTGTTAGGATACTCTCGTACCAGTACTTCCAAGTTGTCAATGGATCTCTCTATTTCTTTCAAATCAAAATAAAGAACCTTGCCCAATTCAAAATAAGATTCCTCCAATTCCTGATTTAATGATTTTCTGTCTTCAGCAGTCTGAGGTATCTGAGCTAACAGAGTTTCTATATCAGGTAATTGATTTAGGGGATTGTTTTCATCAGTAGTGGCGGTGGAATCTACTGTTGCCTGTGGATTATTGCCGGTATTTCCCTGAAAATTAACTGCACTTCTTCTCCAATTATCCTGAAGAGGACGATTACCCCAGGTTCTGTAAAAGGTAATTGCTCCTTGCTGCATCGCAACTGCATTATCGAAATAGAAAGAAGAACCAGAGCCCCTGTCTGCAAAAGCTAAGAGATTATCAAAAATCCCTGAATTTTTGGGTTTTTCTTTGGCCTTTGCTTCGGCTAGAAGCCTTTCCTCTTCAGATTTGATAAATTGGTTTGCAACAGCAGTCTGTTCCTCTTTGCTGAGAGAACTCAAAAACAAAAGGCTATCATTTTGTTGAATTCTCTCCACATGAAAGACATATTGATCCAAAGTTTCTTTTTGTTGTGCAATTTGAGCAGCGCTTGGATCTGAGGCTTTGATAAAAGTTAAGGCACTATCCAAGTAATACTTTGTGGCTCTGTAATCTTTGAATTCATTGAAATTTATGTCTGCCAGCTTTTGGTAAATGTACCCTTTCAACCTTGGGTTGCTACCTGGCTCTTTTGCGGCTTGGTGTAGTAGACTTACAGTTAAAGGAATATCACCCTGTTTTTCTTCAAATAGAGCCCTTTCGTAAACCACTACATCTTTGAGATCTTTATTTTTTTGATCTGCATATAAGGACTCGTAGTAATTCCGAACTTTTCTCAAATCCTTGGAAGCATTCAACTCAGCCACTTGCTGAGCATATAGTTGGGCAAAGAAACTTCTTTCATAGGGGGGATTTCCCTCCTGAGCTTTCTTGTAATAATCAAAAGCCAAGGCATCCAAACCTTCTCTTTGATATAATTGAGCTAGAATAAAATTAATTCGGGAGGTTTCTTTTTTGTCTTGCGCATATTCGGTGGCTTTATCTAATGCTCCGATCACTCCACTTCTATCCCTTCTTTTTTCGTAATAATAGGCCAGAGTCCTGTAAAGCTCATACCGATTTTCCTCATTGATTTTAGACTCTTTGGACAAATAATCTATAGTAAAATTGGCGTCCTCAAATTGATTCAAATCCACATATAGTCTAAGGAGGTTAATCAATGCCTTATGTCTGAGGTCCCTGTCCTTGCTTTTGACATTGACGTATTTGAAAGCATTTTTTGCATCATCAGATTGAGCCTCCAGATAATCTACTTTTCCGATTAAATAGTAGCTATCATCTACCCATTTGGATATTCTATGCCATTCAATTGCCTTGGATGCCAATTCCCTTGCTGACTCCAATTTTTCATTGGAAGATTGGATAGTCGCAGAATCGATAGGAATAAATACCGGTAAAACCTGAGTGTAGTCTTCTTTATAGTTGCTTTTTACTTCTTTCAGCACTTCATTGATCTTGACATCTGCTAGATAATAAGCATTGTAATGAGATGTGAGATTGTGAAAAGCCCGGTTGGTGAAGGTATTCCTCTCTGAAGAGCAGGAACCTAAAAAAATTGAACAAATAAATATGAGCCGGGATGTAAGCCGCATGAATAAATACAAAGATTTGTGATACCAAAATAGCTCTTTTGTGCTACATAGCGAACGAAATAGGCATTCAAATATTTCAATTCACTGAATACCAGAGAAAAGGTATCGGATTATTTTACTTTATTTAAGAATATGGAGCAACCTGAGAATCCAAAAAAGGAGAGAAAAGCATGGAATGACAGCAATTCCTTTGTCAAATATATTGGTTTATCCTTTCAATTATTTGGTGTGATAGGAGCGGGAACCTGGTTTGGTTGGTGGCTGCAGCAAAAAAGTGACATGAAGTTTCCTGTGTGGATACTGTTGTTTTCTTTTTTATCGGTTTTTGTGGCTTTTTATCAGCTTTGGGTGTCGATGAAACAAGACAAGTGAATTCAGAAAACTAAAATCAAAAGTCTGAAATCTAAAATCAGAAGTCTTAAAAACAAGTAATAGCGAGGGCTTTGCTATAAGGTTTGATTTTCCTGGAAGTAAAATGCCCAAAGCAATTCAAGGGTTAGAAAGTTTGAAGTATAAAGTCAGAAAGCTGAAATTCTAAGGACAGAAATTTGAAAGGAGGCTCTTCAATAAACCATCATCCAAATAAAATTTGGTACTTTTGTAAAAAATTAATTCACCATGACTTTACCAAAAAATATGCATCTCCGCTTCTTTATCCTTTCGGGGATTTTGGCAGGATTGATCTTGATTTTACAGGTTTTGGTACCACAGATTATCCACTCTCATATCTGGCATATTTATTTTTTCCTTCTAATTATCTCCTTTTTTATCAATGTTTTAAACGCTTTTTTACTCAAATCATTTTCTGAAAATTTCTTTCAAATATCCGTTTTAGCAATGATTCTGAGATTAATTGGCTCTTTGGTGTTCGTTGGGATCGAAGTTTGGCCCGGAATGGAGAATATAATTTTGTTTATAGGAGATTTCTTTGTGATTTTTTTGTTCTACTTAGTTTTTGATATCTACGCCTTTCTATCTAACTTGCGCCCGATTTCAAAGTAGCCCTCAAATTAAAGAGTTGATGACGCGCAAACTACTGGCCCTAAGTATTTTATTATCAGCATTTTTGCTGGGATTTTCTAACCCCACTTTCGCAGCCGGATCAGAGGAAGACAAGACGAGCTTCATCATGCATCACGTGAAAGACTCGCATGAGTGGCATTTTGCGACCTTTGGTCACACGCATGTGACCCTGCCTTTGCCTGTAATTGTCTATTCCGGAGACAGAGGTTTGGAGGTTTTTATGTCCTCCAATTTCCAAAATCACGAAACCCATGAATTTGGAAAAGAATATGCCCACGAAGGATATTACATTGACGAGCATGATCATTTGGGTAGAGTAGATGAAGGTAGCTTCGTTGAGTTATCCATTACGAAAAATGTGGTCATGATGTTTATCGTCATGTTCATTTTGGCATGGATTGCGCTTTCCGCAGCTGGACACTACAAGAAAAACGGAGCTGTAGCCCCTAAAGGTGCGGCTGCATTGATTGAGCCTATCGTGATTTTTGTGAGAGATGAGATTGCAAAAAATTCGATTGGTCCCAAATACAAAAAGTTTGTTCCTTACCTAATCACACTTTTCTTATTCATTTGGTTTGGTAACCTATTGGGTCTTCTTCCTGGTGCTGCTAACCTAACTGGTAATATTGCTGTGACTTGCACCTTGGCGGTTTTGACCTTCATCATCACTAACGTGAATGGAAATAAGGATTATTGGAAACACGTATTTGCAACACCTGGAGTTCCAATTCCAATGTTGTTGATCATTGTTCCGGTAGAAATCATCGGTTTGTTTACCAAGCCATTTGCATTGATGGTCCGATTGTTTGTTGCAATCACTGCTGGACACATTGTAATCCTAGGTTTTATTGCCTTGGCATTCATCTTTGAATCTTACACTATTGGGGTAGTAAGTACCTTGATGGTCACATTTATCAATATTATCGAATTGCTGGTTGCTACAATTCAGGCGTATGTATTTACACTATTTACAGCGATGTACATAGGTGGTGCGGTAGCTGAGCACGCGCATGACGATCATCATTAAATAGGAATTTCTTTGTTCAATTTATAAATCTACAATTATGTTAATGTCTATCTTATTGACTGCTGGTTATGCTCTAATGGGAGCTGGAATCGGTGCTGGTATTGTTGCGATTGGCGCAGGACTTGGTATCGGTCGTATCGGTGGTCAGGCAATGGAATCTATTGCTCGTCAGCCAGAAGCTGCTGGTAAGATCCAAGGTGCTATGTTGATCATTGCAGCCTTGATCGAGGTGGTTTCCCTGTTCGCAGCGGTAATCTGTTTGTTGATCGCGTTGAATATCGCGGGCATCAGCTAATCAAAAATTGAAAAGGGTCTGGCTTCGTGCCATTCCCTTTTCTTTCTGTTTCATTGAACAATCTGAAATAAATCATACATCATGGATTTGATAACCCCAGGTTCCGGTCTTATTTTCTGGCAGCTATTAGGCTTCCTAGGTTTGCTTTTTATCTTGATCAAATTTGCTTGGAAGCCTATGCTTGCAGCTTTGGAAGAAAGAGAAAGCAGCATTGAAAATGCATTGAAAGCAGCTGAAACTGCTAGAAATGAAATGGCTAATCTCAAAGCTGAAAATGAGAAGCTATTGGCAGAAGCAAGATTGGAAAGAGATGTCATCTTGAAAAAAGCTCAGGATGCTTCCAATAAAATGATTGAAGACGCTAAGGTCGAGGCCAGCAAGCAGGGAGCTCAAATGATCGAAAATGCGAAAGCAGTTATCGAGACTGAGAAGAAAGCTGCTTTAGCTGAGGTGAAAACTCAAGTAGCTGTCTTGACCCTTGAAGTAACAGAGAAATTATTGAGAAAGAATTTGTCAGATGAGAAAGCTCAGAAAGAGTTGGTTGACGAATTCATCAAAGATTTGAAGCTAAACTAAGATCCTCCCATGTCAAACCAAAGAGTAGCATCCCGCTATGCCAAGTCCATTTTGGAACTAGCCCTTGAAAAAGGTCAGTTGGAAGAAGTTCATGAGGATTTCCAGAAGCTTACTACTATTGCCAATGGTAATAGAGATCTGAGCTTATTGCTGAAAAACCCAATCATCAATTCTGAAAAGAAATTGAAGGTTTTGAAAGCACTTTTTGCTAAAGGAGCTCAGGAAATGACCCTGACTTTCTTTGAAATTGTTTCCAGAAAAAACAGAGAAGAAATTCTGATAGACGTTGCTAAAGAATTTGAGATTCAATACAACGTTCATAAATCTATTCAGGTAGCTGAATTGACTACTACTTTCCCGATAGATGAGAAAATGCGCAAAGAATTTATTGCCATTGTTAAAGAAATTTCCGGAAAGGACTCAGTACAGCTGGTTGAAAAAATCAATCCTGCGATGATCGGAGGATATGTATTAAAAGTGAATGACCGTCAATTGGATGAGTCATTAAGCAGTAAACTGAGAGTATTGAAAAATCAGTTTAGTGAAAATCATTACGAAAGTAAAATCTAATCCAAAAGCATTAATCAATCTATATCATGGCAGAAGTAAGACCAGATGAAGTTTCGGCAATCTTGAGAGAACAACTCTCCGGAGCCAGAACAGAGGCCGAACTCGAAGAAGTGGGTACAGTCCTTCAAGTAGGGGACGGTGTAGCTCGTATCTATGGACTTTCTAAGGCTCAGGCCGGTGAATTGCTGGAATTCGACAATGGTCTGAAAGCAATGGTACTGAACCTAGAAGAGGACAACGTAGGTGCGGTATTGTTCGGTGACTCTAAAGAGATCAAGGAAGGTGATACTGTAAAACGTACCAAGAAAATTGCCTCTATCCAAGTTGGTGAAGGTATGTTGGGCCGAGTAGTGGATACTTTGGGTAACCCAATTGATGGTAAAGGACCAATCGCAGGTGATTTGTATGAAATGCCTTTGGAGCGTAAAGCACCAGGTGTAATCTACAGACAGCCGGTAACTGAGCCTCTTCAAACTGGTATTAAATCTATCGATGCCATGATTCCTATCGGAAGAGGGCAGCGTGAATTAGTTATCGGTGACCGTCAGACTGGAAAGACTGCCGTAGTTATTGATGCTATCATCAACCAAAAAGAATTTTACGATAAAGGAGAGCCTGTTTTCTGTATCTATGTTGCTATCGGTCAGAAAGCTTCTACCGTTGCAAACGTAGTAGCAGCTTTGGAAAAAGGTGGAGCTCTTCCATATACAGTAATTGTTTCTGCATCTGCTGCTGACCCAGCTCCGATGCAATTCTTTGCTCCATTTACTGGTGCAGCGATCGGTGAATTCTTCCGTGATACCGGAAGGCCTGCATTGGTTGTTTATGATGACTTGTCTAAGCAGGCTGTTGCATACCGTGAAGTTTCCCTATTGTTAAGAAGACCTCCGGGACGTGAAGCATATCCAGGTGACGTATTCTATTTGCACTCCAGATTATTGGAAAGAGCAGCTAAGATCAATAAGTCTGATACAATTGCTCAGCAAATGAACGATCTTCCTGAGTCTATCAAACCTTTGGTAAAAGGTGGAGGTTCTTTGACAGCCTTGCCAATTATCGAAACACAAGCCGGTGACGTTTCTGCTTACATCCCGACTAACGTAATTTCCATTACTGACGGTCAGATTTTCTTGGAGACTAACTTGTTCAACTCCGGTATCAGACCTGCAATTAACGTAGGTATCTCTGTATCCCGAGTAGGTGGTAATGCACAGATCAAGTCCATGAAAAAAGTAGCTGGTACTTTGAAATTGGATCAAGCGCAGTTCCGTGAATTGGAAGCATTCTCCAAGTTCGGTTCTGATTTGGATGCAACTACCAAGAGAACAATCGAAAGAGGTAGAAGAAACCAAGAGATCTTGAAGCAGCCTCAGTACTCTCCAGTGTCTGTAGCTCATCAGGTAGCTATCATCTATGCTTCTACTAGAGGCTTGATGGATTCTGTTCCTGTAGAGAAAGCAAGAGCATTCGAGAAGGAATTCTATACTTTGTTGGATACTTCTTATCCTGAAGCTTTGCAGTTGATCCTTAAAGGAGATATTGACGGAGCTGGTGAAATTCTAAAGAAAGCAGCTGCAGAATTAGCACCGAAATACGCAAAATAAATCAATTAGCCGGAGGTGAATTCCTCCGGCACTTTATATCCGATTACAATTAAGCACTGATGGCTAACCTTAAGGAAGTAAAGCAGCGAATCACCTCGGTAGTTTCTACTCAGCAGATTACCAAAGCTATGAAAATGGTTTCTGCTGCGAAACTCAGAAGAGCTCAGGACAAAATCGTTCAGATGCGTCCTTATTCTCAGAAGTTGACCAATATTCTCAACAATGTTTCCGCTTCACAAGATGGAGCAGCAGATATTGTTTTTGCTCAAAAGCGGGAAGTAAATAAGGTGTTAATTGTACCTGTAACTTCGGACAAAGGCTTGTGTGGCGCTTTCAATTCCAACGTAATCAAAGCAACCAATGCTGCGATTAAAGGACAATTTGCCGGGAAAGAAATCACCATCTTACCTTTGGGGAAAAAGGCTTACGAGAATTTTAAAAAGCGTGAGTTTTCTGTAATCAGCCAATTCTATCAGGTTTTTACTGATGTTTCTTTTGACAATGTTAGAGCTGCTGCTGAGTTCGCTATGAACGCCTATGTAGCTGGAGACTTTGATCAGGTGGTTTTGGTTTACAATGAATTCAAAAACGTAGCTACTCAAATTATCCGTACTGAACAGTTTTTGCCAATGGCAAAAGAGAATAACGGAGAGGAAAAAGTAGCAGAAACAGATTATATCTTAGAACCATCCAGATCTTATATTATTGAGGAATTGGTTCCTACATCTTTGAAGATTCAATTTTACAAGGCAGTCTTGGAAAGCAATGCTTCCGAGCATGGAGCTAGAATGACTGCTATGGATAAGGCAACTGAAAATGCCGGTGAATTGCTCAAAGAATTGAGATTGATGTATAACAGAACCCGTCAGGCGGCTATTACCAACGAGATCTTGGAGATCGTTGCAGGTGCCAATGCCTTAGGTGGGAAGTAATTACAATAGACCTAATTTCCAGACCACAACTCGTAAGGGTTGTGGTTTTTTATTTTTTCTTGAAAATTGTATCCAAGGAGTACTTTCCTCCCCCGAATGCCAATAAACCTAGAAATACCAGGCAGTATAAAAGTGGAAGCTCTTTCCTTCCAAATGGATCATCCCAATGGGCGTAGAAAGCTGCTGTAAGCATGGTAATCATTAATGGGATACTTGCCAGGCGAACTTTGATACCCAGGATAATCAATGCAGAACAAATCACTTCTGCGAAGATCGCTAGAGCCAAAGAGACGGTTGGACCCAATCCGAAAGGATCTGCAAATTTCACCTCATCAGCCATGATTCTTCCAATTTTGGGAATGCCATGTGTTAGCATCATACCTCCGGCACCAAGACGGATGATTAATAAGACTAAATGATTTTCAATTCCTTTCATTCTTTGGGTTGATTAAATTCAGTTATGAAATAAATTAAATCAGATTAAAAAGAATAAACCGTTTGTAAATTTTTAATAGAAATAGAGTAATTGTTTGTTTGAACAAGAATTTTGGTCACCTGTTCATTTAATTAAACCTTCCCACTTCAAAACCACCGATCTCTATTGAATTGTCTTTTTGTTGATGTAATTCGGCTAAGAGTTTTCCTGTAGCAGGTGCCAATGATATTCCCATCATAGAATGTCCACTTCCCACCAATACATTCGAATAACCAGGGGCAAAACCAATGTAAGGCAATCCATCTGGCGAGCAAGGTCTCAATCCTTTCCAAATATTTTCTGCTTTTGGAAACTTAGCTTGAAAATCTGGATAATAACGATTAATAGATTCAAAAATACCTTTGACTCTATTCATATTGATAGACTGGTTTGTACCTGCTATCTCCATGGTACCCCCAAATCTGATCTGCTCACCATATGGGCTGACCGCTACCTTCATCTCAGTGAGGATACTTGCCTGTTTGATTTCGGGTTTGTTATCTTGAAGAAAAGAATACCCTTTTCCCCCCATCATAGGGAGCGAAAAGTTCAGCATTTTTGCTAACTCACCAGACCAAGATCCTCCGCATAAGAGGATTTTCTCGGCGGGGATAGATCCCTTATCAGTTAGAATATTTGACACTTTTCCTCCTGATTTATCAAAACCTAAAACCTGGGTGGAGGCCAATATCTTTACTCCTTTTTCTTCTAAGTAGGTTTTCAAAAAGCTATACAAAGCACCAGGGTCTAAATGTGCATCTCCGGGAAAAAGAACAGCTCCCTTGGCCTTTACTTCCAAGTTTGGCTCTACATTCCTAATGTCTGATGGTGTCAATACCTCAGCTTCTAAGCCATATTTTCTTGCCAGATGTGCAAATTCCACCTCTTCCTTTTCAACGGCTTCGGTTTGATAAATCATCATCAAGCCTTTTTCCTGTAATGCCAAATGTGCCTCAGGATGCTCATCTTTAAAATTCAGATAAAGCGCCTTACTTAATAAGCTTAGATTTTTCAGAAAAGGGATAGCTTTTTCTACCTGTTTTTGATTGGCAGATTTGAAAAATAACATACACCATTGTAGGAGTTTGTAGTCTAATCTGGGGTGGATATAAAATGGACTCTTGGAGGAAAACATCCAGGAAATTCCCTTTGTAATCATTCCCGGAGCTGCCAATGGGATGATATGGCTCGGAACAATCATTCCTGCATTGCCCGTAGAGCAATTATCTTGAAGGTCGGTGCGATCAATAATAGTTACCTCAATTCCCTCTTTTTGTAGAAAATAAGCGGAAAAGAGTCCCACAATTCCTCCGCCGATGATGATGGTTGGTTTCATAATTAGAAGCTAGAAGCTAGATACAAGAAGCAAGATCGTATAAAGTCTAATTTCTTGGCTCTCGCATCTTGACTCTTAAATGACTTGGAATCCATGTACATAAGGATCATCATCATCCAAAATGATGGTGTTGTATCCATAAACTTTTGCCCAGCCTTCAATACTGGGTACTATGGCTGGTTTTCCAGCAATACTGGTCACCTCTTCAATTCTGCCAATAAACTTGGACCCAATAAAGCTTTCATGAATAAATTCATCTCCAGGTTTCAACCAACCCTTCGCATACCACTGGGCCATTCTGGCTGAAGTTCCAGTGCCGCATGGAGAGCGGTCAATAGCTTTATCTCCATAGAATACCGCATTTCTTGCGGTGCTGCTTTCTTCTAGGGTTTTTCCTGTCCAAAGAACATGAGAAAGCCCCCGGATTCGTTCGTGTTCGGGATGTATAAACTCATAGCGCTCATTCATTTTTTTTCGGAGATTCCTGGCCATTGAGATCAACTGTTCAGCCTTGTAATACTCCAAGCCCTGGAAATTTTCCTGAGGATCAACGATACAGTAAAAATTCCCGCCATAGGCCACATCCACTTTCAATTTCCCCAGTTCTTCAATTTCAACTTCCAAATCTTCCGCTGCCAGATAACTTTTGACATTGGTGAGTTTGACTGACTTCACTTTCTTGCCTTCCTGCTGATATTCGACCAAAACCAAACCGGCAGGAGCTTCCATTCTCAAGAATCCTGGAGTTTTGGGATATATCAACCCCTCTTCTATAGCAATGGTGATCGTTCCTATTGTGCCGTGCCCGCACATAGGGAGGCATCCGGAAGTTTCGATAAAGAGTACCGCCAAATCATTTTCGGGATTATGCGGAGGGAAAAGCATAGAGCCTGACATCATATCATGACCCCTTGGTTCGAACATCAATCCCTTGCGAATCCAGTCGTAATTTTCCAGAAAATATTGTCTTTTTTCCAACATGGAGTTTCCGTGAAGGAAAGGGACTCCACCTGAAACTACCCGGACAGGATTGCCGCAGGTATGGGCATCGATACAGCTGAATGTGTTACGAGACATTAAATGAAATGAAAGGTTTAAAATTATTTTGAAATACGGTGGAAATAAAATTGAAATATTCCCTCCTTCGTCGGGTGAAATATATCATACCAAGATTTCAGAAATACTAATTGAAAAGTATTTCACCCAGCTTGCTTGGCATATTCCCACTGTATTTCTATTGTATCTTATTTTTTATACTCCCCATTCACCATTCTCCAGATTCCCAGAGGATTTCCATCTTTCAATGCATCTGGAAGCAATTCCTGCGGCATGTCCTGGAAAGCAATTGGTCTTGCAAATCGTTTGATGGCATAAGCTCCAACTGAGGTACCTCTAGCGTCTGTAGTGGATGGGTATGGTCCTCCATGCTGCATAGCAAAGCCCACCTCAACTCCAGTTGGAACTCCTTTAAACAACAATCTTCCGCACTTTTCCTCCAGTAAATTCAACAAGAATAGCTGATCTTGTAATTCATGATTTTCAGCCCAAATAGTAATGGTTAATTGACCATGGAGCTGTTTTGCAATTTCGAGTAATTCATCCTGATTTTCATATACCACCATCATGGCGAATGCCCCAAAAACCTCCTTTTGGAAAACCAAATCTTTGAGCCAATCCGAAGCTTTGATCTCAGCTAAGGCAGTACTCCCGTTGATTAAATGTTGAGGATCGGCTACTTTAACCCATCTCAATTCCTCTCTGGATTGTAAGTATTGTATAGAGTCGTAGTAGGCTTGAGCGATTCCAGGATGAAGCATAGGAGCTGAAGCGATATCATTTAATTCATCAGATATTGCCTTCTCAAAAGCTTTTGCTTGAGATTTTGGAACGAATATTAACCCGGGATTAGTGCAAAACTGCCCAACTCCCAAAGTTAGGGAGCCTACAAAAGCTTTTGCCAAAGGTTCCAGCTGATTTGCCAACTTATCCTTAAAACAAAAAATAGGATTAACGGAGCCCATTTCTGCATAAACAGGGATAGGTTCCTCTCTTTGATTAGCTAGATCAAACAAGGCCTTTCCTCCCTTATGTGAACCCGTAAAACCTACAGCCTTGGCCAAAGGATGTTTGACTAATTCCTGACCAATGTCTATTCCTCCTTCCACATGGCTGAAAATCCCGGAAGGAAGGCTTGATTTCAGGATTGCTTGGTGAATACAATCCGCTATTTTTTTGGAAGTTTCTGGATGTGCAGGATGCGCTTTGTAAATAACTGGACAGCCTGCTGCCAGAGCAGATATAGTATCCCCTCCCGCTGTGGAGAAGGCTAAAGGGAAGTTACTTGCCCCGAATACTACCACCGGCCCTAAAGGGCTGAGCATTCTCCTGATATCAGCTTTGGGAAGTGGTTGCCTGTTTGGATCTGCAGGATCCACAGTCGCTTCCAGCCAGGACCCTTCCCTTACCAAACCCGCGAATAGACGAATTTGGCCAACCGTTCTTCCTAATTCACCATTAATTCTACCCTCAGGTAAGTTGGATTCCTCTACGGCCAAGGGTACAATTTCTTCCCTGTTAGCCTCTAGTGTTTCTGCTATAGTATCTAAAAAAGCTGCCTTTTCTTTTCCTGATATATTCTTATAAAACAAAAAGGCCTCTTGGGCGGTGTTGAAAATCTGGTCTAAGTTCATGAGCTTAAAGTATGAATTATGCTAGAAATACCATGGGAATACCCTGAAATATGCTTCAATCGCAAAATAATTTACCCTTGCTAACAAGGAGTATTTAGAGGAATTCCTAATTTATTTCCTTTCTATATTTTCGGACGGTTTTGTATTCCATCCAAAATGATTTTTTCTATCCTTTCTCTTTCCTCCCCAATTAGAGTTAGTCTAGGAGCACGAACATGCTCAGAACCTATTCCACAATGGTGTTCAGCTAGCTTAATATACTGAACTAGTTTCGGATGAATGTCCAGTTCCAATAAAGGTAAAAACCATTGATAAATTTTTCTGGCTTCATCGATTTTACCCTCTTGAATCAAGTTATAAACAGCCACCGTTTCCTTTGGAAAAGCGCAAACCAAACCGGCAACCCAGCCAACTGCTCCCATTAGCAATTCTTCCATTGCCAATGTATCTACCCCACATAGAATTTTGAATCGGTCCCCAAAGCGATTATGCATACGGGTGACATTTGAGATATCTCTTGTAGATTCTTTGATTGCCTGGATATTTTCGCATTCCGCCAATTCTTCAAACATGTCCAGCGTTACCAAAGTCTTGTAATCTACCGGGTTGTTATAAATCATCATAGGCAACTGGGTAGAATTAGCAACTGCCTTGAAATAGGCAACTACCTCTCTGGCATCTGCTGCATAACGCATAGGAGGCAGGATCATCAGACCTGATGCTCCTAGATTTTCTGCTTCTTTTGCCCAAGCTATGGCATCTCTTGTAGCCCCTTCTGCGATATTCAGGATTACAGGAACTTTTCCTCCAATGTATTGAACAGTTTCTTTTGTCAGTTGTATTTTTTCTTCCTGAGACAAAACAGAACTTTCTCCCAAAGTTCCTCCCAGAATAATTCCATGAACCCCGGATTCCAATTGGAAATCCAGATTTTTAAAGAATAAATCCATATCCAAGGATCCATCTTTGTGAAACTTGGTAGTGACTGCGGGAAAAACGCCTTTCCAATTCATATGCTGTAAATATTTGATCTTTATTGGATCAAAGGTAGCTAAGAGCAAGTGGAAAGACTTTTACAGGATTAATCTATACTGATACTATATTGATTATATTTAAGATTATTAATTCACAATTGAATAATTTGATATTAATTTATGGATATCCGCTTTCTTACCATTATTGACAAAAATTCGGCTTCTTGTCTGCTGAAAAGATCAGAATCCGGAAGCTTCGGTCTTCCAACCTGTCAAGCAAGGAAAATAAGGCAACTGGCATGATTGCGGATAATCAGATATTAATATTTCAATGTCAAAAGTAATTTCCTTTCAGATACCTAAATCCCAAAAGGAGTTTATCCGGTTTCAACAAGACCGTGGAAATCATTTTTATGACAAGTTGCATCAACACCCCCAGCTACAACTCACCTTAATTCTAGAAGGGAAAGGGCAGTTTTTAAGCGGGGATTACGTGGGAAGGTTTGAGCCGGGAGATATCTTTTTTTTGGGAGAAAATGTGCCACATGTATTTAGGAGTGATCCAGAATATTTTGAAGCGGATTCGAATTTAAAGTCTGCCGGGAATACCCTGTTTTTTGATTTTCAGGCTTTAGGGGATTCTATTTTGGAGGTAGAAGACTTGCAGGGATTGCGAAGCTTAAGCCAAACCAAGGGAGCTTGTTTTCAGGTGTTAGGGGCTTGTAGAGATAAGTTAACTGGATTGATAGAGGAATTTGAAAGCTGCAATGGACTGTTCCGATTTCAGAAAGGATGGGAAATGTTAGCTGTTTTAGAGCAAGCAAAAGATGATCTAAGCCCCTTGAATCATGCTGAATTGAACTGGGGTTTGTCGGAGAAAGATGGCAGTAGGATGGACATTATTTTGCGCTTTTTACTGGAAAACAAAAACCGGACTATAAGGCTAGAGGAAGCAGCAAGTGTGGCATCGATGAGTAAGGAAGCTTTTTGTAGATTTTTCAAATTGAGAACGAGAAAAACATTTACCCAATACCTCAATCAATTGAGGGTAAATGAAGCATTGAAGCTTTTGGAAGAAACGGAGCTGGGAATTGCAGAAATTGCCTTTCAGGTAGGGTTTGAAAATCTATCCTATTTCAATAGGGCTTTTAGAAAAATCCAAGGGGAGACACCTTCTTATTTTAGACGAAAAAGAAACTAAAAGAGGCTGGTTCATAAATAGCTCTAGTGTCAGCCTGAGCGCCTGCCTGACGCAGGCAGGGAGTCGAAGGCCATGTCTATCGTTGTGTCCTACATTTCGACTTCGCTCAATGTGACAAATTGCACTTTTGAGACAGCCTCTTTTAAATCAGATTGAAATAGAAGTTGTATTATCATCAGGAACTCGATCAATCAGCTTATTGTAAGGGTCAATTCCTGCTTTCACAGGTACTCCTCCTTTTACCTTTATAGTGATTGTGGATGCTCCAGGTTTGATTTTATGCTTTTGGATATAGAGTGGATTAACTCGCGTTCTTCCATTTTCATCCTTATCCTCCGCTGCAAACACACCTATATCAATGTAATCAGCTTGATATTCAGCATTGGACTCTCTTCCTGTTTCGTCTGCATAGAGCTTTTGAGAGCGAATGTTTAGAGTAATCTCATATTCGTTATCTCCCAACTTTTTGGTGCTCACAGATTCTGCTCTATTATCATACAAGGTGATCTTATTCCAGGTATCGTCTAGATAGTATTGAATGCTATCAGGTGTAACTGCTTTAAGATGTCTGTATAAATCCGAACTTCCCGGGAAAGGAGGGCTTTGCCTCAAACCAAATTCCTTATTGAAGTTGTACAAAGCCGAATCCATTGCTTCCGCACCTATCAGATCCCGTAAGCCATAAAGAATCAAGCTACCTTTGTTGTACCATTGGTAAGGTCTGTTACAGTTGATGAAAACGTTCTCTTTTTTACTTTCATTTGATCGACCTCTCAAATAGTCGTCTAGTTCGTCTTTGAGGAATCGCTTCATATTGTCTTTCCCATATCTTCTTTCTGTGAGAATGAGTGCAGAAAATTCCGCCAAGGCCTCCGAAGTCAAATTGGAACCTCGGGTATAATTGGGGGTAATTTGATGTCCCCACCACTGATGAGCCAACTCATGCGCAGTCACGTAATAGACGTAATCGAAGTCATCAGGATTTTTGAAGTCGGCAACCCATCCAAAACTTTCGGAAAAGGGAACGGTATTCGGGAAGGACTGAGCAAATCCTGCGTAGCGAGGGAATTCCAATAATCTCATTTGCCTAAACTGGAAATTCCCATAAGTCTCCGAAAAATAGGTTAGCCCATCTTTGTAAGCCTGAAGGAAGCGGTCGAGATTGTAAGCATGCTTTTTATCATAAAAGATTTCAATATCTACTTTCTGACCATCCGGTAATTCAGCAACGTCTTTCAATACCTCATATTCTGCCGAAACAAAGGTGAAGAAGGCCTGAATGGGAGTATCCTGAATATAATGGAAATATCTTCGTCCGTTTTCTTCCCACTCCTTTTGCAAATAACCCGGAGCTACAGCAATCTGTGATGGAATGGTACTTACTACAGCTTCGAATTGAATGAAATCTGCATCGTCCGCAAACAAAAGGGTTCTTTTACCCTGAGGATCATCGTGAGGTGGCAGATCCTCCGGTTTTTCGGGAAGCTCGTATTTTCTTCTGTCTTCATCAGAGGAAATTTCCGCTTGTGAATTATAGCCAATTTCTGGAATACCCCCTGAGAAGAAAGTTCCGTTATAAACCAGTTCACGTCCATAACCAGAATTAGGGAATCCCTGATTGGTTGCCTTACTGATAATGGTAAAACTCAAAGTATCACCAGGCATCATAGTCTCTGGCAAAGCAGTAATTTTATACCATTCTCTTTCCGGTTTTCTACCAAAAATCTGAAATAATCTCGGCTTGAATTCTAATGGAAAGCGATGAGTTAAGGTATCTCCATTCAAAACAACCTTGAAATCATCCAAAGAGGTAGAGTTAAAATGAATTGAGTCTATTGGAGCTTCAGTTTTATTGACCAGTTCCACCTCTGCTGAGAAGTATGCATCACGCTCCAAAGGATAAAGATCTGCTTGAATAGTTACTTTGGTGTATTTGGGTTGAGGGATGCCTTCATATTTCTTTAGCTGCTTTTCATAAGCTACTTGCCTTCTTGTTCCTTCTTCTGGAGTCAGATAGCCATTTTCATAAACGACAGTTTGGTAGATATAGGCTCCTGATAAAATTGCCAAAAGGAGAAATGCGAATGAGGCTCTTGGTGCTAGGCTAGAAAGTCTGGATTTGGCTGTTTTCCATCTGCTTTTGAAAGAATTTTCAGTACCTCTTGAGAAGAAAATGCTGAAGAATAAAACCAAGAATATTCCCCAGGCAGTCCAGTATATATTGAACCAGAAAAGAGGTTCTCCAAAATGCCCCAAGCCATTCATGTCGCTCCAGGTATAACCTGGTTTATAGCTATAGAAAAACAGATTGAAATTATAATCTGCAAATCCTCTAAGAATTAACATCACCAACCAAATTCCAATAGCGGCTGCATGCCCGGCAAACTTATTGTTGACAACCAAATGAACGGCAAACACCAACATGACCATTTGCAAATAATCCGGTAACCCAATCAAGTAAGAGTCGGTGAGATAGACTCCTAAATCGTAATTGAAATACCCTTTAAGAGTCTGGACAATGATGCCCACAAAAATTGGGATGGTAGTTAAAATCAGACAGATGAATGCCATTCCCAAAAACTTGGAGGCAATGACTACCGTGTCCTTAACAGGGAAAGTATCATTGATTACAGAGTAGCCTGTGGCTTTATCTCTGTGTAAACTTTCTCCGGTGAAAAACACGATTATGATGAACACAAAGAGGTTGTAATCGAAAGTTTTGTACTCCATCAAAAAACTGGTGGATGGAAGGTTTGGCACAGAGTAAAGAGTAATTCCAATCCAAAAATCCAATATCAGAAATATCAATCCACCCAATAAGATGGATTTGAAATAAACATCTTTGGAAATATTTTGGATTTCGATTTTGGTCAAGGTTTTTAAACTGCTCCACTGATAGGCCTTGGAAAAGTCTGAGACTGACTCGATTTTTCCCTGAATAAATCCTTTTTCCTTTACTTCTTTCTCCTTGCTTTTCTTCTGAGAAGTTTGGAAAAAATAATTGAAGCTAAACCTAAAATAGGAGGCTACGAAAAACACTAAGCCTACCGCCATCCAAAGCAACCTGTTCAACAATAGGTTTCCTTCAAGAGGAAGAAAATAGCTGTTTTGCTCAAAAGGAGTTAAGTAACGAGTTTCATAGGCAAAGGAGTTGAGGCCAAAAGGGTCGATCAGTTGGACAATGTTTTTGTTCTCAATATCCTGAGCCAGAAAATTTGCTAATAGGTAAGCGATAAAAATCACTATTCCTCCTGTATAAATGGAGCGGATATTCCTAGTGAAAATAATCAATGAGAAAAATAAGGATCCGGCCAACCAAAGGTTTGGAACCAATAAGGTAAACCAAGGCTGTAAATAATTCACCAAGGAATTAGGACCATATCGCTCTACGTCAGTTCCGAATGCTGGACCCAAAAGGCTGCCCAGATAAACCCCCAACAAGGCTCCAGAAGAAATGAATAATAAGGTCAAAAATGAACCCCAAAATCTTCCCATGAAATAGCCAAATTTGGATATAGGATAACTGAACATAAAGGTAGCTGTCTTATGCTCCAAATCCCTGTAAAGGGGTACTCCCATTACCGCTGACGCAATTAAAATCCCAAAAATTGAGATCAATAATAGGAGGTTGGCGATTACAATTGGGGCATTATGAAATACCTTTTCTGAAGCCGGAGTGTTCCCCGTTCCAATTAGAATCAAGGCAACTACAAATAATAAAAGAAAATAAATCCATGTTGCCGGTCTCGTAAATCTGTACTTTAATTCGAAAAGAAAGATGTCCTTAAACATAGCGCAAGATTAAATAGTGATAGGATCTACTTTTTTCGAAATAAAGCTGAAGTATACATCTTCTAAATCTGCCTGACTTGGTTCAAAACCATTTCCGGGAGCTGCTTCACTTTCCACACGCAAGCTTAATTTGCCTTCAATAAGCTTGGTAGAGATCACATGGTAATCCTGGCGATATTGATCTAATTCACTTTTATCAATGGATTTTTTATAAATTTTTCCTTGTACCATAGCTAAGCCATCTTTGGGTTTTCCCTGCATCAGTAATTCTCCCATGCAAATGATGGCCATATTGGAACAAAGGGTATTTACATCTTCGACGATGTGTGTAGAAAGAATCACGATAGTATTTTCTCCGATTTCGGAAAGTAAATTGTAAAAGCGGTTTCTTTCAGATGGATCTAATCCTGCTGTAGGTTCATCAACTATGATCAGACTTGGGTTTCCAACAAGTGCTTGAGCGATTCCAAATCGCTGTCTCATACCTCCAGAGTAAGTCCCTAAGCCTTTCTTTCTATCCTTATACAAGTTCACCCTATTCAATAGTGAAGCTACCAGCTCCTTTCGCTCAGATTTATTTCCAATTCCCTTCATCTGCGCAATATGATCCAGCATAGTCTCAGCATTGATTCTAGGGTATAAGCCGAAATCCTGAGGGAGATATCCCAAGCGTTCCCTTACCGACTGTTTATCCTGAAGTACATCAATCCCATCCAGAGAAATGCTTCCTTCATCAGCATCCTGAAGAGTAGCTATCGTACGCATTAAAGTTGACTTTCCAGCGCCATTTGGACCTAATAATCCAAACATTCCCTGTGGGATGGTGAGAGAGATATCATTGAGAGCTTTCACTCCATTGGAGTAAGTTTTGGAGAGGTTTTGAATAATGAGTTCCATAAAAAGAGTTAGGGTTTAGTATAAAGGAATGTAAATTTTGGTTTAGTACGGGAAAACAATTTAATAATTTGATTTTTACTATGTTGTAAGAATTTAGTATTGCAGATTATAATCCTTAGATGCATAAAAGTGAAGGATGGATGCAGTGAAGGTTAAAAGTTTTTCTTACTAGCTTTATCTTGCACAATAAAACAAAGCACCCAAATGAATTTTAGACTCCGTGGTTTAGCCTTTTTCGTTTTACTCTTTGTATCAGTTTCCTGTACCAAACGCGAGTTTCTCAAAGAATCCGGTCAAGTGGAGGCGTTTGCCGAAATGGTGGCAGCGGATGTCAAGCCTTTGGCTTTAGGCCCTTTGATGTCTAAGGCAGAAATGGATCTTTTTATGCCCGAAGCAGAGAGATTAGCAGAGAAATATCAAATTAGTTTTTTCAGAGAATCAGAGTTAGTTAAAACGAAATTGTTTCCTCAGGATATAGCAGAAGGAAAAGAAGTTCTGATTTTGTACAAGGGAACGACCTTATCAAACTATGAGGATTTGAAAAAGCGGCTAGCATCTACTTCAGATGAAAAAGAAATCAGGGACTTGAGTCGGCGTTTCGGTAGACTTTTGGGCTATCCCTCATCAAAAATAAATGATTTGTTGGCTGAAAATTCTGAATTCAGGGACTTGGAAGATTTTCAGATTCAGGGACAGGAGTTGATCTGGTTCTATCAAGATTTGAATAAAGCAAAAGGTTTTTATGCCGAAAAATTGGGTTTGAAGCTACTGGAGGAGAATGCAAGCTCTGCTACTTTTCAGATAGCAGGAGATTCCCGCTTGGTTCTGAAAAGTGTGGCCGATTCGGAATATTCTGGTCAGGAAGCTAAATCGGTGGCTTTGGCATTATTGACCGATAATTTAGAGGCATGGTATGAGCATGTTCAGAAGGAAAATATTCCTGTAAAATATACACTCAAACAAAACCCAGAAGGGGCTCATGATGGATTTGTAGCGATTGATCCGGAAGGCTATTTATTGGAATTTGAAATGTTTCTTCAGCATCCTGAAAATGAAATTTTAATGCCCGAATTGCAGAGCCTAGAGCCTCAGTCAACCAAATTGGGGTCGAATTTGAATTTTTATGGCTCAGTCACTTGGCTTTATTACAAGGATATGCTTCCTATGGAGATTTTTATGACCGAAAAACTGGGTTTGAGATTGTCTGCAGATCAAGGTTGGGCTAAGATTTACCGGGTTTCGGAGAACAGTTATTTGGGATTAGTAGACGAAAAGCGGGGGATGAATAGTTTTGCCGAGGAGAAATTGGTGGAGGTGAAATTTGACTTGAAGGATGCGAATGGTTGGGAGGAATACTTGGAGAAAACTTCTGTGGATTCTACTCGCATAAAGAATACTTTCAAAGACCTTGGCGGGTATTTATTTCGGTTCTGATCTCAATGAAGAAAAAATTTTTACCGCATAGGGATCATAGAAATCATAGACTAAAAACTATAGTTTAAACTACGTTTCTAATTTTTTTTATTTTAATTTAATGGGGGTATGAACTACACCCAGAAATCTTTAGACGAACTGACTTACCAAGTTTTAGGCGCGGCAATTCATGTACATAAGTTTTTAGGCCCTGGTCTTTTAGAAAGTGTTTAGCATCAATGCCTTATCGCAGAGTTTGACTATCGATCTATTAATTATAAATCGGAACTATCAGTTCCAATAGTTTATCGGGGTCAGCAATTAGAAACCTTGTTAAGATGTGATTTTTTAGTGGAAGGAGTTTTGGTTCTAGAACTCAAGTCAGTTAATGAGATTTTGCCTATTCACCAAGCCCAGCTAATGAATTACATGAATCTTCTGAGAGCCCCTAAGGGTATCCTTGATCAATTTTAATGTGATTAACCTTTTCCAGCAAGGCCAAAAGACTTTTATCAATAAATACTTTGAAAAATTGGATCGTTTCTAATTCTATGTTTTCTATCGTTCCTATGCGGTTTTAAAAATGCCTATGTGGTTAAACTTAAATAGTAACCTTGGAGTTTTTTGGTATTTTAGACTTTGAACCACCAAGCTCAATTCTATTATGAAAAAAACACTCTTAGTTTTTCTATTTGTTTGCTTTAGTTTTTGGGTGCAGGCCACAGAATTGGCCAATATGATCACCACCTATCAAGCGGATAGGGGAGCACTGGGGCGATTATATACCAATAGACTTTCGGATGAATATTTTGAACGCATGCAAGCATTCAATCAGGAATACTTGGATGCTTTACAAAGCTACAATTACGAGGCATTCTCTGAGGATGGTAAAATAGACTATGTGCTTTTCAGAAATTATCTCGAGACTCAGTTGGCAGAAATACAACTTGAAAAAAGGGATTTTGATGCGATCAAAAACGTGGTTGAATTCGGCAGTCCTTTGCATGCATTCGTAGTGGATAGAAGAAGAGCCAAGCAACCCAATTCTCAAGCTTTGGCAGCAAGCTGGAATCAGGTAGCCAACCAAATTGATACGCAATTAAAGACTTTACCGACTACCTCCAAGTACAATTCTTGGCAAAAAGCCGATTTGGCTGCTTCCGCTGTGGAAAGCTTAAACCGTGTGGTAGGAGAGGCTTATAATTTTTACTATGATTATGATCCGCAATTTACTTGGTGGATGCCTGAGCCTTGGAAGAGATTGGATGCTTCCATGAAGGCCTATGCCAAAGCCTTGAGAGAGCATTATACCAATTCAGTGAAGGATGATGGAAGTGGGATCATCGGAAAACCTATAGGGCGAGAAGCTCTGCTAAATCAATTGGCTTTTGAAATGATCGCTTATACTCCTGAGGAGTTGATTGCTGAAGCGGAAAAGCAATTTGCCTGGTGTGAAAAAGAAATGCTCAAAGCCTCCAATGAATTGGGTTTTGGGAATGATTGGAAAGCAGCATTGGAGATGGTCAAAGAAACCTATTTACCCGAAGGAGCTTGGCCGGAAGAAGTAGTAAGATTGGGCAATGAGGCAATTGACATCATGGAAAAAAATGATTGGATTACCGTGCCAGAATTGGCCAAAGAAACCTGGAGAACATCCATGATTTCTGCAGAAAGGCAGCGAGTAAGTCCCTTCTTTTTGGGGGGAGAGGTGATTCAGATTTCCTATCCTACCTCCGAAATGAGTCATGAGGAAAAAATGATGTCTATGCGAGGAAATAATCCTCACTTTTCCAGAGCTACAGTTCAGCATGAATTAATTCCCGGACACCACCTGCAGCAATTTATGAATCAGCGCTACATGACTCACAGGCGTTTATTCCGAACTCCATTTTGGACGGAAGGATGGGCCTTGTATTGGGAATTTGTCCTATGGGATAGAGATTTTCCGAGAGATGCAAAAGACAAGGTAGGTATGCTGTTTTGGAGAATGCACCGTTGCGCACGGATTATCTTTTCTCTCAACTATCATTTAGGAAAAATGACACCTCAGGAATGTATTGATTTATTGGTAAATCGAGTTGGTCATGAATATGCCAACGCCGAGGCAGAGGTAAGGAGGTCTTTTGAAGGAAGCTACGGACCGCTTTATCAGATTGCTTATATGATTGGTGCTTTGGAGTTTTATTCCTTGAGAAAAGAAATGGTGGATTCCGGAAAAATGGATGAGAAAGCCTTTCACGACATGATCATGCAGCAAAATACCATGCCCGTGGAAATTTTAAGAGCGAAAGTGACTGGAAGACCTCTATACAAAAATCACAAAGCCAGTTGGAAGTTTTTGAATTGATTGTTAATTAAATCCTTTGAGGGTTGTGAGCATAAAAAAAGGAGGCTGAATGGCCTCCTTTTTTACTTTATGTCTTGCCTGATTATTTAATCTTAACCTTTGCTCCCTTTTTGAGGGTGATAATGATTACTCCATTTTTGCCTTTATCTCCGTACACTTCTGTGGCACTATTACCTTTCAGCACAGTGATACTTTCAATATCATTAGGATTGATATCAAGCTGCTCCATAGAAGACTTTTCCATAGTTCCTGCATCTGAATTGATGACAAAAAGGGGTTGATCACTGCTAGCTTCCCCAGCCACTACCACATTCACTTTCGAATTTGGAGAAAATCCAGAATAGGTACTATATGCAGATTGGCCCGATCTCGTTTGTCCAGTACCACGAAGTCCACTAGCTATTGATCCGCGTACAGAAGTTGAAGGGCTAATACTGGAATAGCCTAACACCCGAGTTTGTCCCATCTGTTTGATTTGCTCCTCTGTCAATTCGTTTTTGATGGCAACCAAAGAGCTCAGCTGCTTTTTCTTCAATTGATTTTCGAGCTGTAATACCTTGTCTAATTGTTTATTAACAGCTAAGGCATCTACTTTAGGCAATTGAAGCATCTTTTCCAATTTGGCGTTGGCTTCATCTAAGTCCCATTTTAGGGTAGAGAATTCTCCAGCATTTTCTGCATGGATTTTTTTGATCTTAGTGGCTTGGGCATCAGTCAGGTTGATTTTCTCCCGTGCCTCCATGATTTGGTCGGCCGAGTATAAATTCTTTTTGAAAATATCCTGGGCCATCATGATAGAAGAAAGCAGGAAAAGGGGGATGATTAATAGGTTTTTCATAGGTAAGTTGGTTTAGCTTAGAATTCTGTTAGTAATGAGGAGGTGCTTGACTCCCAAACATCGATGTATGCCTTTTCTTCTATAATCAATGTTTGCTGCTGATATTCATTCTCTTGAAGAGAAATGATGATTACCTCATTGGGCGCTTCTTTGGCTGGTTCTTGTTGATACCATAATAATCCTCCAACGAGTAAGGATGCAGCTATTCCCATTGGGAACCACCAATTAAAGGTACTCACCTTTGTTTCAGGGAATTCAGGGATAGGAAGGTTTTGATCTTGCTTTTTCATTTCAGAGAAAAAGCCTTCTATCAGTTGATCATTTTCCATGATATTCCAGTATTTGGGATTTTAAGATTAATTCTTTGAGTTTCTTTTTTCCGCGCTCGTAATGAGTTCGGGCCGTTCCAAGGCTGATTTGAAGGATCTCAGCACTTTCAGCAATGGTCATTTGGTGGTAAAAAACCGAAGTAATGACTTCTCTTTGCATTGTCGGAAGTTGGCTGAGAATTGCCTCAAAATTCAATTCTTCTGTATCCTTTTCAGGTTCTATAAAATCATCCTTTTCTCCTAAGGCCTGCAGTCTATTTCCTTTTCTCAATGAATCTATGCAAGTATATCGGATGATTGAAAAAAGCCAGGTTTTAACCTTAGTAGCATCTTTTAGCTTAGCTTTTCCTTCAAGGATTTTGAGATAAGATTGCTGAAGCATGTCTTTAGCGAGTTCATCATCAAATTGACAGCATTGCCTTGCCCAGATATAGGCTTCCCGATGATGAAGCTTTAAGATATGTTCGAGCTGTGACCGATTCATTTACATCCTTTAGTCGGGTAAAGAGAGGAATATATGACAGAACGAAAGGAAAAAAATTAAGATTTTTAAAAAGGTTGAAAACCAATTACTTGAATCGTCTATTTCTTAGTCTTAGGATCTCTTACTCTAAACAAATACGCGAGTGAAAACTCTAAATTTGTAGAATTCATGTCGAAAATCCTGTCCTGACTCTCAGGATTGGTGAAGTCATAAGAAAAACGAACCTCTCCCGAAATAGTGCTCTTGCCAAATAGTTTGGAAACCCCTGTTCCACCGGTAAGTCCATACATAAATCGATTCGGCTTGTCGTCGGCTCCCCCATAAGTGGGAATCACAGGTGTATTAGGGTTGCTGATTTGCCTTTGAACCTCATTAGCTTTCATCAGATAACCAAAATGAGGGCCCATTTTGATTTGAAATCTCCCACTTCTTCCGGCAAAAAAACTGGCTAGTAATGGGAATTTCAAGTATTCAAACTCTGTCCTATTGACTAGAATGGGCTCATCTTCTCCATTGACCTGCTGAAAGCCTAAAGTGATCCATTGGATATTCAGTTCAATCCCAGCGTTTTTTGAATTAAAATGCTCTACGACCAAGGCAAAAGTGGGCTTACCTACACTCTCGGTGCTGATAGCCCGAAAATTTGCTGCAGGCCTGTATGAATAAGAGGAAGTCGCATAGCCAGCTCTAAACCCAACACTTGTTTGGGAGTATCCAAAATGACTGAGAAAAATTAAAAAAGAAAGCAGGATGAATTGACGCATGTGCAAAATTAAGGATTAACCAACCAAATAACTATTTGGGATTGATGATGAAAGTTCCGGAAACCGGCTCTCCATTGATTCCAAGACCCCTCACCTCCACAGTCATCGGGCCAGCTAGATCATTGGTGTAAAAACTGATGCTAACTTTTCCGGATTCATCAGTTACTAGGTAAGGATTCCAGTAAAGTGTTTGTCTTTGATCCTTCCCGCTGAAATCTTTTTCTTGTTCATAATCCATGTAAAAGAAGGACTTGACTGGTTCATAGCCTTCGATCACAAATTGGGACAAGCCTACTGAAGGCATCAAAGGGGATGAGATGTTTTGATTTCCTTCTTTGAGATAAACAGCTATTACTCCATTTCTTCCTTGATCACCAAGCATAGATACAGTTCTGGAAACGACCTCAATTCTATCAATATCATTGGGATTGATACTTCTAAGGTTGTCTGCGGCAGTTGAACTTCCTGTACTGGCCATAATTGCACCATTGATCATGACCAAGGGTTCCATGGAGCTGCTTACTGAAGTAGCTCCACCTCTCAAACGTATTTGCTGTCTTCCAGAGGCACCCTCTAGGGTTACCCGCATGCCCGGAACATTCCCTGCCAAGCTATTGACTAAATCAACTGAATTTCCGGTTGCCATGATTTTATCACCGCTAACCACATAGTCAGCATTTCCATAAATAGCCTCAGTCTTGGTCGCTTTTTTATCTTCTACCAATACAGGTTCCAATTCCTGCTCTCTTTCGCGGAGAGTGATTTCCCGGATAGGTGTATCACTTTTTTCAATCGGAGGAAATATGCTGTTTTTTGGTAAAGAGACAGGTGCATTCAGTTCCGGCTCCAACTGAATATTAGAAATGTTCTTTCCTTTTTTGTCCTGAGCCTGAATTGCAATCTTCATAGGACCGTAGAATTCCATTTCCTCCAAAGAAAAATCCCCATTTCGATCTGACTCTAGATCTACAATTCCTTCAAAATCATTGATGAAAACAGTTACCTGACTTTGTACTCCTTTTCCTTTTTCGTCCAGTACTTTTCCTTTTTGGGATAGGGATTTTTCTACTGGATAGGAAAAGCGATCAATTTTGATGCTTTCTGGAATCTCATCCAAGACTAAAGTCTGTTTGATTTTAGCAGGATCCTCCATAGGGGACACCAAACTTTGATCTAAAACTGATACCGATAAGTTGGCTTGAATTGGCTTTTGATTTTTATCGGTAAGAGTCAAAGTCAAGCTTACTTTTTCCCTAGGGCCATAGCTATTTTTAGGGGTATTGACTTGAACATATTCCGAGCCCAGGGTCAGTTCCCCTTTAGCATTAAGCCTCTCAAAAGGACCTAAAACAGGAAGGGTCTTAATAAAGTAATGATCCGGGCCGTAATTTTTATTCCAGTTGGTGTAGGCTCGCAGGAAATATTTTTCCTCCGATAAACTATCCGGTAGGTAAAAATTTCCCACTACTACTCCATCAAAAATTTTGAATTTTTTCTCAATGACAAAGTCCCTAGTAGAATTCAATAATTCCACATGCAGGACTTTGCTCAATTCCTCTTTTAGGTAAGGATTTCCATACTTAAAGTAAGCCTTGAAAAACACCTCATCTCCAGCATAGTAATAAGGTTTATCCGTATGCAGGTAGACTTTCTCCTGAAAATTAGATGCAGTTCTTTCTAAATTTTGAAGTTGTATGGCTTTCTCAGCATCGTAATCTAAGGGTAGGATAGTAGCGATCCTTTTCCTATCCATATCTCCGGAGAAAACCAGGTCCTGTGGATTGAGAATTGATCCATTTTCCCGAACCCGAACTTTTCCTCCATTTACCTCCAGCCAGGAAACCGGATATGGGGCATCTTTGTAGGTGTTGATTTGTGTATATCCTTTTTGATAATGAATCTCAATTCTGCCTTTCAGATTAATCCAATATTCCCCTGGCTTGTCAGCGGGCACCACCATTTGATCAGTTTTGTAAGGGATTACCGAGCGACCCAATTCATTCGCAAAAATATCTGAGCGCATGTTGAGAGAAGGAGAGCCTCCTGGTTTATCTCCATAAAGGAAAAAGCCTTCCCTTTCCTGCTCTCCATTGATGATAGCCCGGAACATGTTCTGAGGGGACTTTCTGTAGACGTCGGCACGGTTTTGTTCCCAAGTTTTGCGCTGGGTTTCCGACTCAGGTTTCATCTCCTCAAATCTTGCCGCCCCTGCTATTTTATAATTGGTGGGAGTATTGAAAAACTCCTTTAAGTCAAAGGTGATTTTATACCCTAGATAATTATTGTTGATTTCGAGAGGGAGCTGTGTGGAGGCCTGAAAGCTGTTTTTATCAGCTACCTCAGGAAAGTCTACCACCCAAGGATTTTCAATAATTGCCTGCGATGCTATTGCATCATTTCCTAGAAACAGGTTTTGAAATTTTCTCAAATCCCTTTCCCAATTCTTATCTCGTTTTGCTTTGATTTCTACATCTGAAAGCTCCGTTTCCAAGGCCCTCATACTTAGGTTTACCGTCAATATTCCTCCGGGATTCAAGCCGACTTTTTTGGTTTCGGCTTGGTAGCCTAAAAAGGAAAAGCTCAGTTCTAAAGCCCCTGGCTCCAGGTTCTCCAATAAATAAGCTCCATCCATATCTGTGACGGTGGAGATAGTGGTATTATTGATAAAAACATTACAAAAAGGCAAAGTCTCACCTGTGTCAGCATCTTTGACAATGCCTTTGATACTGCCTGTTTGGGAATAGGTTAAGGAAGCATTTAGAATCAATAACAAAAATAGAATGAGTGGTTTTCCTGCCTTCATCTGATTTGTCGAAATTATTAGGTAAAGTTTAAAAGTAATTAGTTTGCAGATAATTATCTTTAAAAGAAATGAAAAAAAGCTCCTAAATGGAGCTTTTTTTCATTTCTTGGTTTTTTTAACATCGTCTAAATCATCTCGATCTTTCAACTTTTTGTCTTCCACATTTTTATTCAAAAACTCGTTGATTTTATCGATAGGAAAGGAAGAATTAATCTCCCCGAATGAGTTGATTTCCATTTTGAAACCTTTCAGTTCATCGTGAACCTTTGGGTCTTCTTTTTTGGTTTTTTTCTTTTTAGCCATGACTTGAATTTTATCCTGCAACAGGAAGGCTTTCAATCGCAAACTTGATTCTAGTTGCTACTTCCTTAGCTCCTAAGATAGCAAATATCTCCATCAAATCCGGTCCTGCACCTGCACCTGTGACTGCCAGTCTTACTGCTTGCATTACTTTTCCCAACTTAACTTCCACAGCAGCGGCCGAATTTTCCAATAGGGACTTGGCGGTTGCCCCGTCAAAATCGCCAGAATGAGCCTCTATACTTCCTGCATAGTGCTCCAACACTTTGACTGCATCTTCATTCCATTTTTTACTGGCTACCTGCTCGTCAAATGAGGTTGGAGCGATTAGCAAGAATTTATTTTCACTCCACATTTCAGATGCGAACGTTACTCGCTCTTTTGTCAAAGCGACGATAGCCTCTGCCTTTTCCTGAGAAAGCTCCATGCCATCATTGGCTGCATCGGCAATTACCTGTGAAGCCAATTCCTGGTTGGATTTGGTACGGATGTATTGCTCATTATACCATTTTGCTTTAGCGATGTCGAATTTTGTTCCGGCCTTACCGATTCTTTCTATGCTAAATGCTTCTATCAATTCTTCTTTGGAAAAAATCTCGCGCTCATCTCCGGGATTCCATCCCAAGAATGCCAGGAAGTTTAATAGGGCTTCAGGAAGATAGCCTTGCTCTCTAAAACCTGCAGCCGTTTCTCCGCTTTCCTTATTTTCCCAATTGAGTGGGAAAACAGGGAACCCTAACTTATCGCCATCTCTTTTGGATAGTTTTCCATTACCATCTGGTTTAAGAAGGAGTGGCAGATGTGCAAATTCCGGCATGGTGTCTTCCCAACCGAAGAATTTATAAAGTAGCACGTGCAGTGGAGCTGATGGTAGCCATTCTTCTCCTCTGATGACATGCGTAATATCCATCAAATGATCATCCACGATGTTTGCAAGGTGATAGGTTGGCATCCCGTCAGACTTCATCAATACTTTATCATCCAAAGTACTGGAATGAACCATCACCCATCCTCGAATCAGGTCATTCATTCTGACCTCTTCTTTTCGAGGGATTTTCACCCGAATGACATAAGGTTCACCTGATGCTAAGCGCTCTTTCACCTCTTCTTCAGAGAGCGTCAGAGAGTTTTTCATTTGGGTTCGGGTAATGCTGTTATACTGAGGTGTCACCACTCTGGCAGCTGTTAGTCTTTCCCGCATAGCTTCCAGTTCCTCTGCTGTATCAAAAGCATAGTAGGCATGTCCCTTTTCCACTAAGTCCAAAGCGTACTGCATATAGTCAGCCTTTCGCTCAGATTGGCGATAAGGGGCTACCGAACCTGGATTCCATGGGCTTTCATCTGGAGCTATCCCCAACCATTCCAAAGAGTCTTTGATGTACTCCTCTGCACCAGGAACAAATCTATTCTGATCTGTATCTTCTATTCTCAAGAGGAATTTACCTCCCGTTTTTTTGGCAAAAAGGTAATTGTATAGGGCGGTTCTTACACCTCCAATATGCAAGGGCCCTGTGGGTGAAGGGGCAAATCGTACGCGAACTTCTCTACTCATGGAATTGTGTTTCTAGTCTGAAAACAGGCTATTTGATATAAAGTTTTTCAAATCAGGGTGCAAAGATAAGGATTTGTGTGCCTTTCCATAAGTCGGAAGTCTATAATCTCTTAGGGTCTGAAAATTTACCTTCCTGTTAAAACGTCTTCTTTAAAAAAAGCAAATTTAAGACGAAGGGGTTTAAGATCAGAATTATTCGCTGTCAAAGATCCTATAATTAAACTACCGAGGTACAAAATTTTATTTTTTATTAATTCAAAAAACAAAATAATCAAAGGTTCTAATGGGGCCAAATCGGGTTGAAATTCATATATTTTGTACTATTCAAAGACTAAAGATCAGTAAATAAAAGGGTTGTGATTTTTCCTTTTTAGAAAAGATTAGGTGAAAATAATTAATTAGTTTACCTTTGAGGCACGAAACCAAATCAATTATTAATTAATGCAAAAAAATAAGTAATGAACTTAAAAAATAACAAAAAAACACAAAAAATCACAAAAATATTTTTTTTGTTGATGATGGTATTGACATTTTCATGCGTTGAAAATGAAAACCTACCAATGAATCAAAATCAGGAGCTAATTATTGATTCTGAGGAAAGCAGTTTAGAATATGGTTTCAAAATGGTTTCTCAATCTGGGCTTAAATTAGCATCTGCACTATCTTTTGATAAATGTTATACTATTCGAAATAATGTTAATGGAATAGATGAAGGTTTTGGCTACTATGGTAATACTACCCTTCCTAAATATGGAATGGGTAATGTGAGGTTTTATTTTACACTTGAAACATTATGATAAGTTTAAAATTTCGAGTATTCCTATCGTTTTTTTGTGGTTTGGTTACCATGACATTTGGACAAACTGAAAACAGTATGGGGAAAAACAACCTTACCTATGATTACACCTTTTATCAAGGTCAATGGGCTGCGGGAGGAGAAATTTTGGCGCAGGGCGTCGTGTTGGGATATTCTAGGTATTTTACCCCTAGGCTATTTGGTGAATTCAGCTATGGACTGATGAATTTCAAAGGTCGGAATAGTTACTTTTATTTGGACGATGATGAGATGGATTTCATCAACATGAGAACCTTCACTATAGGGGCTGGATACGATTTATTTCAATCAAAACACTTTGTCTTTTCTACTGTACTTTCTTATTTGAGGCAATCTAATGAGCAATTACTTCTTGAATACGGCTCGCCTGATTCAGGAACTTATGTAAGAGAAACAGGAAGAGCTAAGGATGCAACATTGAGAATCCAGTTCAAACCAAGGATTTTTGTGGGAGAGCATTTTCAAATAATTCCCTCCTACTCTTATGGATTTGGTTTGGGAAAATATAAAAGCGATTGGCTAAGTCTGGGATTAGGCTATAGCTTTTAAAGAATAATAACCAGAAAAGCGGTATCTTAATCGGTGTCGCTTTTTTTGAACGGTAAATCTTGATCTGTATTCTTGCTTCAAAAATACAAGTTTACTCTTTCTCAATCACCTTTTTCAAATATCCCAAAACAAAAAATGCGATCATAGCGCCTACTCCTTGGAGTTATAAGATGAGCATTCTCAGAAATTTTTTATCTTCCTCACGTGTGAAATGGAAAAAGGAAAATTCAGCGGAAATCCTCCAGTCAGTCATCAGGTCCAAGTAGGAGAGGTAGAGTAGATGAAATAAATAGAAAGACAGATTAGAAGTACTGCCTATCGCTGAAAAATACTAATTACAACTGTCGCCAAATTTTTGACTGGATCAATTAATCTGGGAGAATTCATCATGAAAAAAGATTGACTAAATTTAAAATTTAACTCTCAGGTAATCAATGAAGTGTGTGTTAAAATTGGCTAATGTTTTGGTTCTGTAAATAGCGAAAGGATGGAAGCAAATATTGTAATGGGGAAAATAAGATTGATAATAGGGGAGTTGGGGAAAAATAAAGATTGCAAATCTTATTTAGCAGGGGAAGGTCTATCTAAACCTTCGAGGTTTTGATTACCACAAAGGTTGTGAAAAAAAAAGGAACCCATTGCTGAGTTCCTTTTTTATGATTTCCGGAGAAGCTTAGTGCTTCACCTGGATTTTTTCCTTGATACGAGCAGCTTTACCCTGACGTCCTCTCAAGTAGAACAATCTAGCTCTTCTTACTCTACCTTGTCTCAATAGATCGATTTGCTCGATAGATGGAGAAAGGATAGGGAAGATACGCTCTACACCGATACCGTTAGAGATTTTTCTTACTGTGAAAGTCTCACCATTGGTATTCGGGTTTTTACGCTGGATTACAGTTCCTTGGAACTGCTGGATTCTTTCCTTGTTACCTTCTTTGATACGTACGTGTACGTTGATGGTATCACCAGCTTTGAAAGAAGGGAATTTGGCTCTCGCCTCGCTGTATTCCGCTTCTACAATTTTCATTAGTTCGCTCATAGCTTCTATATTTTATGCTTTCGCTGTTTGGCCAACGCGTGGCTTATTCAATTACTTTTTGTTCGATTTCAAATCGCTTTCCCCTAATCCGGACTTGGCCCAAAGGTCAGGTCTTCGCTCACGGGTTCGGCGAACCGACGCTTCAAATCTCCATTCATTTATTTTGGCTTCATGCCCAGAAAGTAAAACTTCCGGCACTTCCATCCCTTGCCATTCAGCAGGTCTGGTATAGACTGGTGGGGCTAACAGATTGTCCTGAAAGGAATCTGTCAAAGCAGAAGTCTCATCGTTTAAAACGCCCGGTAGGAGTCTGATCACTGCATCCGCCACTACAGCTGCTGCCAATTCACCTCCTGAAAGGACGAAATCTCCGATACTGATTTCCTGAGTGATAAACCGCTCTCGAATTCGCTCATCCACACCTTTGTAGTGACCACAAAGGATCAGTAGATTTTGCTTCATTGATAGCGTATTTGCCATGGGCTGATCAAAAGTCTTGCCGTCAGGAGTCATATAGATGATTTCATCATATGTTCTCTCTTTTTGCAAAGCTTCAATGCAGTTGGCGATGGGTTCAATCATCATGACCATTCCCGCGCCGCCTCCAAAAGCATAATCGTCTACCTGCTTTTGCTTGCCAGTGGCATAATCCCGCAAATTGTGCACTCGAATTGTGGCTAGTCCTTTTTCCTCAGCTCTTTTTAAAATAGAGTGAGAGAAAGGCCCTTCCAATAATCCGGGAACAACGCTGATGATGTCAATGTGCATGCCTCAGTCTTCCAAATAAATGTCAAGTAAACCTTCGGGTAATCGGCAGTAAACTTTTTTAGCTGCCTTGTCCACCTTTTGAATGATGCCATCCTGAATTGGGATGAGCACTTCTTTGTTTTGGTGTTTTACTCCGAGGAGATCTTGGGTTTCCAGATCGTAGATGATTTCCACCGGACCGAGAAGTCCCTTGGTTTCATCCTCTACCTCAAACCCTATTAATTCATGGTAGTAATATTGGTCGTCTGTGAGTTCGGGAAGTTCGCTAAGCGGAAGGTAAACTTCCGACCCTACCAAATGCTCCACCTGCTCTACCCGATCCAGCTCCTCAAATTTTGCCAAGGCTTTATTTCCTGGCTGTAAGACAAAGTGTTCCAAAAAGAATGGAACCAATCTGCCTTTTTGTTCGAGGAAAAGGTGCTCCAGATCTTCATAATCCTCCGGATAATCCACATCCAGCACCACAACTATTTCACCACGAAGTCCATGAACCTTGGCTACATAGCCTAATTGAAAGCATTGCTCCTTGTTCATGGGGAGATTCTTTATTAAGCTTCTGTTGCTTCGTCGCCTTCTGCGGAAGCTTCAGGAGCTGCTTCTTCGCTAGCTTCTTCAGCAGGAGCCTCAGCAGCGGCTGCAGCAGCTTTTGCTTCGTCTTCTCTAGCTTTGATAGCATCCAAACGAGCTTGGTTCTTAGCAGCTTCAGCTTCCAAAGCTTTCTTACGAGCTTCTTCTTTAGCCTTGCCGATAGAATCAACCTTGCCTGCGATTTTCGCGTCTTTTTCGTTCAACCAAGCTTCGAACTTCGCATCTGCTTGTTCTTGAGTGATTGCTCCTTTGATTACACCGATTTGAAGGTGTTTTTTCAGCATGACACCTCTGTAAGAAAGCATAGCTTTTACAGTGTCAGTTGGCTGAGCTCCGTTCAACAACCACTGTAGAGCACGCTCATTGTTGATGTTGATGGAAGCAGGGTTAGTGTTCGGATTGTAAGTACCGATTTTCTCGATGAAGCGTCCATCACGTGGAGCTCTTGCATCTGCGATAACCACGTCATAGATAGCCATTTTCTTTCTACCTCTACGTGCTAATCTGATTTTAACTGCCATAATTTAAATTGTGTTTGTTTAGTGGATGGAACCCGTCCATCCTAAATTTGGAGTGCAAAGATAGGGTAATTCCCTGTAATGCCATAAGTTGGGTCGAAATAATTTGTCAAAAAGTAGGGTTTTATTTTAACTTGCGTGACTTGAATTTAGATTCAAGGCATGGCCCTGTAGTTCAACGGATAGAACAAGCGTTTCCTAAACGCTAGATCTAGGTTCGATTCCTAGCAGGGCTACAAAAAAACCTCAGAAAATATCTTCTGAGGTTTTTTTATGGTTTTTGAATATTGATTTATTGCAATCGCGCTTGAATCTCTTCAATCAATCCTTGGTATTTAATCATAATTCTTGACCAATCTCTAAATAGCTCATCATCCTTAACGGTAACCACCTCTTTTACTCTGCTTGGATCATTAAGATCTGCCGCTTGACTGACTAATTTGACAGCATAGGCTAATTGGTCGGAGTTGCCTCCAGAACTCACAATAACTCTGGTTCTGATGACAGATGAATTGAAATTCTCTACCTGCCAAGAAGTGGTCAGATATCCTGTGTTAAAATCCACAGTTTCTAAAATATCAAAATATCGGGTGACAATGGAGGATAATATTCTCCAAGCTTCTTCGGCGCTGTAGGCTTTATTCACAGGTACAGTGATTCTGACATTTGCCAAATCTGAAGAAACCGAATTGTCGTAGGCTTGATCTCGAGCCATTTCAATAGCATCTGCTACAGGTGGTGTATTTCTATCTGTTTGATTGCAATAATCTTTGTAATATTTCACAAAACCATCTTTGGATACAATAACAGAAATACAACGACCTTTAGGTACTTTCAATTCGTAGGAACCTACACCTACACGCTGTCCCAATACCTCAATCGCTGCATCTGTAGGAATGGTGGTGATTTTCACCAATCTTTCATCCAAAACAGCAGATTCTCTCAAAGGAGGTTCAGGGTCGATTCCAGGTTTGTTGCAATAAACTTTGGTGTATTCTACAAAGCCTTCTTTATTGACTTTTACAGTAACACAATCACCAGCCGGAACGATGATGTCTTGATTTCCTTTGCCCATAGGCATTCCGTTGAGGCTTACTTGCCCGTCTGCTGGCTGTACTTCCAGGCGAACCTGTCTGTTTTTTAATTCGAAAAATTCTCGAACCGGAGGAGTCTCTCGCTCTGGTGAATTGTAATAGGTTTTGGTAACCGAGGCAAAACCCGGCTTTTTAATTTCCAAAGTAGCAGAGCGATCTTTGGGGATGGTCATGTAAATAGCTTTTGACCCGATTTTTCTACCATCTACAAATATCTCCGCATCAAAAGGCTCCACTGAGATATCTATTCTTCGGGTATCTAAAACAACATCTTGCGATTTATCCCATTTCAGGTCTTTATTGTACTCTTTGATGACTGGCTGATAGCCTGGTTTGGTAATTTTTATCCGATTCTTGGAGTTTTTTTCAAGCTTATACTCTATTGATCCCGTTCCCAACTCCTGCTTTTCGGAGTCATCGTAATCATTTAATAAGATAAACTTAGCATCAGAATGATTTGCTCTTATTTGAAGCTTTTGGCCTTGAGAAGAAAAAACAATAAAACCACAAATCAGAAAACTTAGTAGAAATTTAAAATTCATAGAAATTGAAAGGTTGGCGTTTAACTACTGCAAATAATTCAATTTGAATTATTTATGCAACCAATCAAAGGGTAGATTTATACAATTTCAGATCAATTATCCCCAATTTTTCTTCAAAAAGTTCAACCAATTGCCGTGAATGACTTTTTCTATGTCATTTTTCTCGAAACCCTTGTTCTTCAGTAGGTCTGGGATCTTGCTGAGATCAGCAATGCTTTCCAAATCCCAAGGGCATTGCTCTTTGCCAAATCCTCCATCCAGATCAGAACCTATTCCTATGTGGTCAGCATTTCCGGCAAGTTGACAGATATGGTCCAAATGATCCAAAACTGTAGTAATTCTCACGTCCCGCTCAACTGGCGTAGATTTTCCCCTTTCCCAGTTGGGACTAAGCATCCAGGCATCAAATGCTCCTCCTATCACAGCTCCCCGCTCTATCAAGGCCTGGATCATATCATCTGAAAACTGGCGGTTATGATCCACCAAGGCCCGGCAATTGTTGTGGCTGGCCCAGACAGGTCCCTTAAATATTTTCAAGGCATCCCAAAATGCTTCGTCACATAAATGCGTGGCATCTAAGATCATCCCCAGCTCATCCATTTTTCGAAGTAATTCTTTCCCTTGAGAATTGAGTGGGGCAGAAGCATCAGTTCCATATGCATAGCGTCCGGGGCCGTAATGAGCTGGCCCGATTGCACGCAATCCATAATCGTAGGCTTTTTCCAAATAATCCAAGTTCACTAAGGAGTCTGCACCTTCCAGAGAAAGTATAAAGCCTATTGGGTGCTTGCTTTTATCTGTTGCAGCATTCCAGCTCGCCAAGTGAGCCTCTAATTCTTTCCAATTTTTGATTTGGGACATTTCACCTTGGTCAACCATCGCTTGGTACCATGCAAATTGTCCCTGTGTATGAGCCCAAGCCTGCTCTGGGGAATGCCAACCAGGCAAGGGATTTTCTGGAGCGACATAGCGGGCAATTTGGGTTGCTACGACCAAACCTATATTTCCTTTCCTCAACTCCGGAAGGGAGACAGTCGCACGGCCTCTGTCGGGTTTGTCATTCAGTCCTTTTTCTCTGGCGTTGATTTCTGAGATTGGTCGAGTCAAATCTCTGTTCCACTCCAAAGCATTCATGCTCAGGTCCAAATGTGCGTCAAGAATAAACATGGTTAAAAGCTTTGAAGGATGAATACAGTCGGGATCTTATGCAGTTCAATAGGGTTCTTTTTCCAGTCTGCAATGGTCTTGGTTTGGATCAGTTCATCAGCAGCAGTCAGATTTTTGGCAATGCACAATTTGGTTTGAGGAGAAAGGGCCGCCAATGCATCTTCCAGCAATTGATTGTTGCGGAAGGGTGTTTCCATAAAAATCTGGGCTCTTTGCTCTTTTGCTGACTCTGCTTCCAGTTTTCTCAGGGCCTGATTTCTTTCTTTTTTGTCTATGGGTAAGTATCCGTGAAAAGCGAATGACTGACCGGAAAAACCAGAGCCCATCAAGGCCAAAAACATGGAACTTGGCCCTGATAGTGGAACCACCTGAATTCCCCTGGTATGGGCATGAGCCACTGCCAAAGCTCCTGGGTCTGCGATTCCCGGACATCCAGCTTCAGAAATAATTCCAACATCGGCACCTTTGAAAAGGGGTTGCAGCAATCGGTTGATGCTCTCCGGCGCGGAATTTTTATCCAAGATTTCCATATGGACTTCCTCCAAGTTTACGCCCAATTTCAAACTGGAGATATAGCGACGGGCGGTTCTGAGATTTTCGACCAGAAAAACTTTGGTATGAGCGATCACCTCTTTCACTTGGGGAGTAATGACCGCATCTGCCGTATTTTCTGCGAGTACATTGGGGATCAAAAAAAGTTTTCCTTGGGGCATCTTGAATTTGATTTTAGACAACGAAGTTAAAATTTAAAAAGCAAAATCATTACCTTTTGATTGGATCAGACCAAATCAGATGCTTATGAATTTTAAAACCCAGCTCTTCCTTGTTTTTTTCCTGATTTCAGGCAATTTGTTTCCCCAAAACATAAAAGCCCTGGTCGGAGGCGCGCTGATCGACGGATTCGGAGGTACGCCGATTCGTTATTAGGTCATTATTGTAGTAGGTGAAAAAGAAAAAGGAAAGAAATAGAAGGGTTAAATTACTTTTCATAGGCAAAATGCTAATCAGAAGTTGAATAATTCGTAATAATTATTTTAGGAGCGTTAATCAACACATCTGCTGTGCAGTAAGCCGAATCCCGGTCTTTTTTTTGATCAAATAATCGATAATTGAAATAAATTATGCTGTCTTGTATAGGATTTCCGGGAAATAAAACAACATTTTCTATTTGTAAACTTGTTGATGAAATCGATCCTCCTTTAAGGTTTCCAGACTCTATCTGAATTACATTGACAAAATTACAAGATGGAAATTCTATAACCCTTCCCTTCACAATGTCTGGCAAGGAGTCGTTTTCACAAGCAAAAAAAATAAAGGACGTTAAAAACACTAGAATACTCTTAATCAGGGTTTTCATATCTTCCAAATTTATTTCTAAGACGTTCTTTTTAATGAGTTCGTTACAAGCCAGATATGAAAAAGAAAAAAAATTGAAAAAAAAAAGAACCCTGCCCAAGCTGTGTTTGAAGCATCGTTCCTCTGAAACAGTTCCCAGCTCAGGAAAAGACCAATTCCTAGTCAGTAGTAATTCGGCCAGAAGCTGGTTTGACTTTTAGGGCTTCTGAATATTCCAAGTTTACCGAAAGGCTTTAGTATGGAGTCGGAATCGTCCAATTGTTTACCGTTCAAGAATTCAGCAACATCCCATTGGAGGAGAACCTAATCAATTCCAAAAATCAACTCAAGGGGGATTTTGGGGCATTAAGCTGGGCTATCAGATTCTCTTGAAGTAAAAATCGAATGTATACAATTACCCAAAAGCTATTAGAAAATCGGACTGGTTTTTGAAAGTCTCGGGAGAGGCAAGATGATTGTATTAGAACTGACAGGTTTTAAAACTTGACAGGTGTTTTTACAATTTCTTGGCTAATGATGTTTACCTCAATTCATATAAGTTTTGTACCTTTTTGGTTCTTATTTCCACCGATCTTATGAAGTCCACCAAATTTCTTTCTCTCTTATTTCTCATCATTTCTTTTCATTCATCTGCCCAAAACCTAAAAGCCCTGGTCGGAGGCACCCTAATCGACGGTTTTGGGGGTACGCCCATCCGTAATTCGGTCATCATTGTCGAAGGCGAGCGGATCAAGGCTGTGGGGCAAGTGGGAAGTTTGGAGATTCCGGCAGGGGCCGAAATTATCTCAACTGAAGGAATGAGTGTTCTTCCCGGGCTTTGGGATATGCACGTTCACTTGATGATTAATGGGCACAGCGATTACGCACATTGGGACAGCACCTACATTGATCTTTTTGAGCCCGTTATTATGCCATCCTCCGCCCATCAGTTGCTGATGGCTGGAGTGACCAGCGCCAGGGATTTAGGTGCCCCTTTGGAAGCAAGTATTAATGTACGAGACCGAATCAATCGGGGTGAAATTCCAGGTCCCACTATCTACGTTTCGGGGCCATTTATCCAAAAGAAGCCTTATCCAGGAACTGAAGCATTTAGATGGGGAGTAAACGGGCCTGCGGATGCACGGGCAAAAGTGAAAAAATTGGCCGACGCCGGTGTGGATGTAATTAAGCTCATTGATCAGGATCAGATGACCTTGGAGGAAGCACAAGCCGTAGTTGATGAAGCCCACAAATATGGGCTTCCGGTGGTGGGGCATTCCCATAGACCGGATGAAATTCGAGTCGGGTTAAAGATAGGGGTGGACTGCTTCGAGCATACGGGGCTCAGTTCGGCTCCTGAATATCCGGAAGATATTATGCAGCTATTGAAGGAACGTGCTGCCAAGATGAATTTGGGACCCATTTTCTGGACCCCTACAGTAGAAGGCTTGTACAATTACGAGTATGTACGGGATAATCCCGAAAAACTGGATGATCCCTCTTGGCACTTGGGTTTGCCTGATTCGATTATCAGAGATATCCAGGCATCCTTACGCTATCCGGGGAGAATGTCCTATTTCCAGCTGACGCCTGTGAGGAAACCAACCTTGGAACGGAAATTTAATCAACTCCGAGAAAGCGGTGCGGTTCTTTTGATCGGGACAGATAGTGGCATCCCCATGAAGTTTCACAGCCAAAGCACCTGGAATGAGTTGGATGTCTGGGTAAATCACTTCGGCATGGATCCACTCCTAACAATCAAAGCTGCTACTTATTGGCCTGCTGTGGCGATGAAAGTGGACAAGGACTATGGCACAATCTCCGAAGGAAAATATGCCGACATCATCGCTGTCCGAGGGGATGTGCTTCGGTATATCAACCTGCTACAGGATGTGGATATGGTGATGAAGCATGGACGAAAGGTGAAGTGAAAGTCAGAAAGCTCAAATGAGAAAGCTGAAACAAAACTCAATCAAGACCTTGAAAGTTAATTCAAGAATCTTCTGACTTCCTGAATTACTGCTTCTGGTTTCTCGGCATGGAGCCAATGCCCTGCATCCTGTACAAATTCGATTTGATAGTTGGGGAAATGCTCCAGGATATCCGGTAGGTCTTCCTGCCGAATGTAGTTTGAATTGGATCCTCCCAGAAATAGGGTAGGGCCTTCGTATTTTCCATCGGAGTCCAACTCTTCTCCTACTTCTTCTATATTTTCAGTGATCACAGGAAGATTGATTTTCCAGACAAAACCTTCACTGTTTCTACCCAGACTTTTCAATAAAAATTGACGGATGCCTACTTCATCAATATACTTCGCCAACTGATCATCAGCCTCTTTTCTGGATTTGATTTGATCTAATTTGATAGAATTAAGCCCTTCTAAAATAGTTTGATGATGGACTTCATAATATCTGGGTGCAATATCGGCTACTATTAATCGATCCACCCGCTCAGGATACTCCACTGCAAAGTTCATGGCAGTTTTTCCTCCCATGGAATGACCCATGAGGTAGATTTTATCCAAGCCTTCCTCGTCTATTAGCTCCTTCAAATCTTCCACCATGACCCCGTAATTCCATTCCTCCGAATGCGGGGAATCTCCATGATTTCTTTGATCCACGAGATACAGTGTAAAGTCTTTCTCCAGTTCTTTGGCAATGGAAAACCAGTTGTCCGCAGAACCAAATAGCCCATGAAGAATTACCAAAGGTTTACCTGTGCCTGTTTTCTTAAAGTTTAATTTCATCTGTTTATAATTTGTTTTTCAGAGTTCAGATGGAATCTTCGCATTGGTTCTCCGATACATCTGGGCGTCTCTCTGGGTGTCACTTTGGGCCATGCTCGATTTCATCTATTTAAATTTTCAATGAGTATATTCACCTTTATCTAAAACTCATCAAGTAATGGAGATACTTTTTACTCTGAAAGTATACAACTAAAGCATGGGTCTTTTCAAAATTTTGGATTCTGAAATTTCAGCTTTCTACCTTGAGCTTTCAGACTTCTAGTCTTCTTCTATACATCTGAATCGTATTTTCCAGACCATAATACAAAGCATCGCAAACCAAGGCATGGCCTATGGAAACCTCATCCAAAAAAGGGATTTTGTGTTTCAAAAATGCCAAGTTGTGTAGGTCTAAATCATGTCCGGCATTCAGTCCCAAACCTAATTCCCTGGCAATTTTGGATACCTCAACATACGCAGCAACCGCTTTTTCACGGTCCTCATGGTAGTGGGCTGCATAGGGTTCTGTATACAATTCCACCCGGTCGGTTCCTGTTTCTTTGGCAGGTTTAAAATACTTGCTCTCAGGATTGATGAAGATGGATACTCTGCAACCTGATTCTTTCAATTCAGCTACGATATCTTTCAAAAAACTCTGATGGGTAATAGTGTCCCAACCGGTATTGGAGGTGATAGCCTCTGGCGGATCAGGCACCAGGGTAGCTTGTGCAGGTTTTACCCTTTTCACCAGCTCCATATAGCGCTTATCGGGATACCCCTCTATATTAAATTCAGTAGTTACAACCTCGGAAAGGTCTAAAACATCCTGAAATCGGATATGCCTTTCATCAGGTCTTGGGTGCACCGTGATTCCTTCAGCACCGAATCGTTCGCAGTCCAAGGCCACTTGTACTACATTGGGGTTATTAGCTCCCCGCGCATTTCTCAAAGTGGCTATTTTATTAATATTTACACTTAGTTTAGTCATAAACGAGTCAAAAAGGTATTTTTGTCCGGATAATAGTAGTATAACACAAACTTAGGACGAATGAGTTTAAAGCAGAAGATAGAAAGTGAAATAAAATCAGCGATGATTGCTAAAGATAAGGGAAGATTGACAGCCTTGCGAGCAATCAAGTCGATGATTTTATTGGAAGAAACCAAAGGCGGAGCTAAAGGAGAAATTTCTTCGGATGATGAATTGAAGCTTTTGACCAAAGCTGCCAAACAGAGAAAAGACTCTGCAGATATCTACGAACAACAAGGTAGATTTGATCTGCATGAGGTGGAAATGGCCGAGTTGAAGGTGATTCAAGAGTTTTTGCCTAAGGAATTGACTGATGAGGAACTGACTCAGGCAGTGAAAGAAATTATCTCACAAACTGGTGCATCCAGCCCGAAAGATATGGGAAAAGTGATGGGAGTGGCTAGCAAACAGCTAGCAGGAAAGGCAGATGGCAAGGCTATTGCTGATAAAGTAAAAGCATTGTTAAATAGCTAAATTGGAGAGCAACTCAATCATAGATATAGTCATTGTAGGCGTGCTGTTGCTAGGCGCCTACGAAGGATACAAACAAGGATTCCTGCTTGGGATCCTTGGCCTTTTTGGTTTTGTGATTGCAGTGATTTTAGGGTTCTATTTCATGGATCCATTAGCCGCTTGGCTGGGAGAAAATGTGGAATCAGTGAATATCTCCTATCCTGTCATAGGCTTTCTGATCATCTTTGTGATTAGTTTGCTACTTATCCGGATTGTCGGATGGGTTTTGAAAAAAGTCATGGATTTGACCATTTTAGGGACTTTTGATTCCTTTGCCGGAGTGCTCTTTGGGGTAGTGAAAGCGGGATTTTTTCTAAGTCTCTTTTTGTGGTTTACCAAAGAATTTGACTTTGATTTCCCCAAAAAATGGGAGAGAAACTCCGAAATGATCGGATACATTGAACCCTGGGCTCCTGGAGTAATAGATTCTGTTTCTCCATTTTTTCCAGAGGTAGAGTCCACTAAAAGCAGTTTTGATAAGTTGGTTGAGAAGGTGAAGGATGTTACTGCTGATAGATAATTTCGATTCATTCAGTCATATGCTGGCTGACTTGATTCGGCAAACAGGGGAGGAGCTTAAGGTAGTCAGAAATGATGTATCCCTTGCTGAATTAAAAAGCATTCAATTTGAAGGACTCATATTATCTCCAGGGCCTGGAATTCCTAAACAGGCGGGAAACTTAATGGCTATTCTGGAAGAGTATCATCAGCGAACACCTATTTTGGGTGTATGCCTTGGCCACCAGGCTGTAGGAGAGTTTTTTGGAGCTTCTTTGGTAAAAAACAGGAAACCCACTCATGGAAAAGTTTACACAGTGAATAAAGTTGGGCAGCCTGAATTGTTGGAAAACCTTCCGGAATCTTTTCAGGTCACCAGATATCATTCGCTACAGCTTCAACAATTGCCTCAAGAAATAATCCCTATCCTTGAAACGAACTCAGGAGAAATCATGGGGATTCAGCATTCCTTTTTGCCAATAGTAGGAGTTCAGTATCATCCGGAAGCTTTGCTCACTGAATATGGGCTGGAATTGATCTACTCCTGGCTAAAGTTGATTCCGGAGAGGATTACCTTAAATCAATAATTTCTATTCCCGGATATTTTTTTGGATCAAAAGCAAAATAGCTGGAAGGTAGATTGGTGTTTTGCTTGAGGTTTTTGAAAGTATAGGAAAACATTCCTCCTTGCCCATCAAACATTTCCCATCCAAGCAAATCTTTGGTGTTTTTGTCAATCATCAGTTTGACCCGCTCAAAAGGTGTATTGTTGGTGGTGGCTTTAAGCTCAACAACAGATACTGTTTTGCCTTGATATTGCTTGTCAGCCAAGAGCTTATAGTCAAAGCCTGACTGATACATTCTATAGATATTGGAAGGGGTCAATTCTCCTTCAGTCTGGGAGACATCATTGATAGTCACTTCTCTGTATCCGTCAGCTTGAATAAAAGTCCAGACAGTCTTGCCATCATTGTAGATTTCCTGCTCTGGAAGCTTTAGACGATATTGTTCGCCTTTCACGGCTACTTCACCGCTTTGCCTATCACTTGAGCCTGTATTATCCTGATAAGTAAAATCGAATTGAGCCGTAAAACCGTTCATGCTTTTGAACTTTTGGCTCATGGCATCCAATACGGTTTTGGCTTTGGGGTCTTTTTGGGCAAAGGTAGGGAGTTCTAAGGCCAGGCTCAGAACCAGGGTTAAAACTAGGGCTAATTTGTTCATGTGTATAATACCGATGGAAACTAAACCGGTACTTACAAGCTATTCAATAACTGTTCCAAACTAGCTTCATCTTGGATGAGTACTTCTCGGGCTTTGGATCCTTCAAAAGGCCCAACCACTCCAGCTGCCTCCAACTGATCTACAATTCTACCTGCACGGTTGTATCCCAATTTTAGTTTTCTCTGAATCAGGGAGGTACTTCCCTGTTGATGCATGACGATCAATCGAGCAGCATCGTCAAAAAGTGGGTCTCTGTCTGATAAATCTACCTCGCCTACTCCACTTTCACTTTCCTCTCCCTCAAATTCAGGCAAGAGATAGGCATCTGAATAGCCTTTTTGCTCTCCAATCCAGTCGCAAATCGCATCTACTTCAGGAGTATCCAAGAAAGCGCATTGCAATCGAATCATTTCAGACCCTTGCGAAAGCAGCATATCCCCCATGCCGATTAGCTGGTCAGCTCCACCAGCATCCAAAATGGTACGGGAGTCAATTTTGGAAGTCACCCGGAAAGAAAGTCTAGCTGGGAAGTTGGCTTTGATTATACCTGTGATCACATTAACAGAAGGTCTCTGAGTGGCCACCACCAAATGTATTCCGATCGCTCTGGCTAATTGTGCCAACCGAGCAATTGGTCCTTCGATTTCTTTACCGGCAGTCATCATCAAGTCGGCCAATTCATCAATAACCAATACGATATAAGGCATGAATCTATGTCCTTTCTCAGGATTCAGCTTCCTTGCTATGAATTTCGCATTGTATTCTTTGAGATTTCTCGCTCCGGCATCTTTCAAAAGATTGTAGCGATTATCCATTTCAATACAGAGTGAATTCAGTGTATAAATTACTTTTTTGGTGTCCGTGATGATCGCCTCTTCCGATCCTGGAAGCTTGGCTAAAAAGTGCCTTTCTATTTTATTAAAAAGGGTTAATTCCACTTTTTTGGGATCTACCAATACAAACTTCAGCTGAGATGGGTGCTTCTTGTAAATCAAGGAAGCCAAAATCATATTCAGACCCACAGACTTACCTTGTCCCGTAGCACCTGCCATCAATAAGTGAGGCATTTTGGCCAAATCCACGACGAATACCTCATTGGAGATGGTTTTTCCCAAAGCAATAGGAAGATCTTTGTCTGATCGCATGAATTTTTCGGTGCCCAATACAGCTCTTGCTGGCACTAATTCCCGGTTTTTGTTTGGAACTTCTATACCAATCGTTCCTTTTCCTGGGATTGGGGCGATAATACGAATACCTAGGGCAGCTAAACTAAGGGCAATATCATCTTCTAGGTTTTTGATCTTTGAAATTTTAACCCCCGGTTCCGGTACAATTTCATACAGCGTTACAGTAGGACCTATCGTAGCCTTGATTTCCTGAATCCCTATTTTGAAGTTCTCTAAGGTCTCTACGATTTTGTTTTTATTCTCTTCCAGTTCCTGCCGGGTAACGGTTACTTTTTGAAGATCATATTCATTCAACAAATCCAAGGTTGGGTATTTGTATCTCGGCAGATCCAGGGTCGGATCGTAGGGGTCTAGGTTTTCTACTTCTTCCGCAGTCTTTTCTTCATGAACAGGCTTAGTAACAGAGAACTGCTTCTCCTCCGCCACTACTTCTGATTTCTTTTCCTTGATTTCGTCCAGCAGGTTTACCTGAGGTACATTGAAAAGGTCATCCTCTTCTTCAGTTTTTTCGGTGGAAAGCTCAATAGGTCCTTCATTTCCTTTGACAGTCCAGCTTGACCCATCATCTTCGATTTCTTCCTCATCATCCAGAGCAAATGGATCTTCATTTTTCGAACTCGGCTTGATAGCCAAATCATCAGAGCCTTCAGATTCATCTTCCTCATAGGGAATATCATCTCCGGTATTTTTGAGGCTAAACCAATCCAGTTTATCAATGTCAAAAAAGAAAATCACGAAAATCAGCAGTGCCCCGCCAATTAGAATAAAAGTGCCCCATCCCAAGAAATCAGAGGAAAGCTTGGCCAATTCGTAACCAAAACCTCCAGACAAGAAACTCCAATAAGAGTATCCCTGCACTAAAATTACGATATATCCGGTCAATAAGCCCAACCAGAAAGTAAAGAATAAAGCAAAGCTGGTATAGCGGGTCAATGAGATAATGGAAAGCTTAAAAGTCCATCTAAAACCCAAAATGAATAGAAAGGGCGGAAAAAGAAAGGCTGCGACGCCAAACCATCTATAAATCATCCAATGGCCTGCCTGAGCACCTAAAAATCCCAACCAGTTTTGAGATTCTCTGGCAGATTCCCTGATGGCCTCAGAATCATTGTTCATGACCACACTTTGGTCTGCAGGCCCATTCAGCAGGTAACTGATGAAAGCTATAAACAAAAATATACCTGCAGACATCAAGATGATGCCTAAGGTTAAAACAAACTTGGAGTTTTTGAAGCCTCCCAAAGAGATTTTGGGTCCTTTACTTTTAGTAGAGGCTGCTTTTTTTGCGTTTTCTCCTTTTTTTCGAAAAGTATTGGTCCTGGGTGAATTGGTGGCCATGTATTAGATTCAAATCCGATTTTAAGATAAGGCTTCCTAAGGAAGTTTGGCAAATTACCTCGAAAAATAAGCCAATAATCCTTTTTTGATACGTTTGATCAGGCTAGGTCCCTCATAAATCATGCCTGAGTAGACTTGGACTAAGCTAGCTCCGGCCTGTAATTTTTCAATAGCATCTTCTGCGGAATAAATTCCTCCAACTCCAATGATAGGAAAAGCGCCGATGGATTTCTGATTGAGGTATCGGATTACTTCGGTACTTCTGTTTTTCAGAACTTTTCCGCTTACCCCTCCTGCGCCAATTGCTTCTACCTGATTCTTGTCCGTCTTCAAAGCACTGCGATCAATAGTGGTATTGGTGGCGATGACTCCGTCTATTTCTGTTTCCAGCACAATTTCTATGATGTCGTCCAATTGTCCATCTGTCAAATCCGGGGCAATTTTGAGAAGGATGGGCTTTGGCTTTTCTTTTTTATCATTCGCAGATTTGACTGCCGAAAGCAAAGCTTTTAAAGGCTCTTTTTCCTGTAAATCCCGAAGGTTTGGAGTGTTGGGTGAACTGACATTGACCACAAAATAATCCACATAGGGATGCAATGCTTCGAGGCAATACAAGTAATCATCCACTGCGTTTTCATTAGGAGTTATCTTGTTTTTGCCAATATTCCCACCGACTATGACATCGGATTTTCTTTTTTTCAATCGCTCCACAGCTTCCAGCACCCCGCCGTTATTAAAGCCCATTCTGTTGATAAGTGCTTCATCCTGAGGAAGCCGAAACAATCGGGGTTGAGGGTTTCCTTCCTGAGGCTTTGGGGTCAATGTTCCAATCTCAATAAAACCAAAACCCAACATGGCCATCTCATCAATCAGCTTGGCATCTTTATCAAATCCGGCTGCCAATCCCACGGGATTTTTGAATTTCAAACCAAAAACCTCCCTTTCCAATAAAGGATTATCCAATCTGAAATTAGCTTTCAAAGCGGATTGAACTACTGGAAGATTAAAAGTCAGCTTGGTGAGGTCAAATGTGAGATGGTGTGCAGCTTCCGGTTTCTTTAGGAAGAGTAGCGGCTTTAGTAGAGATTTGTACACGGAGCAGGATTTTGAACTTTTGCAAAGGTAATATTCCCATTCAGAAAATGGGGAAGCTAATCAGGAATTCAGCAGGAGTGAAGTGCTGGATTTACTGAACGATTTCAAATTTTTCCCCTGCTTCTTTTCGGGTATAGGCATTGAAGTGCCACCATTCAGAACCAATTCCCTTAAATCCTGCAGCAAACATCACCTTTCGCAATACCTCCCGATTGGCTACTTGCTGCGGAGTGATTTTTCTTTCTGCCAGCATTTGTTTTTCCCGATCAGGATAAGCAGGATAGCCGAAGAAATCATAACCGGTGCCCATATCCAGTGCCGAATCAGCTTTGGTATCATAAATGGTCAAATCCACAGCTACACCAAAATTATGCAGACTGCCAACTTTGGGATCTGCCACATAAAGCGGTTTTATACTATCCGGCTTATCTAAATTGTCCCATAAAATTTGTTGAACCGAGAGTGGTCTAACTCCATCATATACTAAGAGTGTATAATCTGGATTTTCTGCTTGGAGAAGCTCTTGGGCCTTTTTTAATTGATCCGCTACCTCAGGTTGTAAGTAAGCTCTATCCAATTCTCCATAGACATCCTGCCCAAAAAAATTATCAGTAGTGGAATACTTCAATTCTACTCTGATCCCGGGGATAGATTCCTGCAAGTCCACTAATCCTTGATCAATGAGCCTTTGTTCCAGTTCCGAAACGGCATACATGGTAGGGGCCGTGATTGCCTCAGCTTCTTGCCTTTGACTTTCAGAAAAGACTTCCTGATCGCTTTTGGGCGCCGAGCATGACACCATGCTTGTCAGTCCTATGTAGATGAGTTTTTTCAAAGTTTTTTGTTGACTAGGGTGGAGGATGCCTGAGCTGTGGGCAATACTACAATATCCGCTAAAACTACATGAGAAGGTCTGTTTATACAGAACTCTACGATTTCGGCAATATCCTGAGCGACTAAGGGTTCAAATCCCTGATAAACTTTCTCTGCTCGATTTTCATCGCCTTTGAATCTCACCACAGAAAACTCCGTTTCCACCAAGCCTGGGTGAATTCCTATTACTTTGATGCCAAAGGGATTTAAATCCATTCTCATGCCTTTGGTGATAGCATCTACAGCATGTTTTGAGCCGCAGTACACATTTCCATTGGGATAGACTTCTTTTCCGGCGATGGATCCGATATTGATGATAGTTCCGGAATTTCTTTCACACATGCCCGGAATTACCGCTTTGGAAACATAAAGGAGTCCTTTCACATTGATATCCATCATCGCATCCCAGTCATCCAGACTTCCTGATTGGATAGGATCTAAGCCATGCGCATTTCCAGCGTTGTTAACCAGGATTTCTATATTTTTCCAGTTTTCCGGTAGATTCTCAATCAATCCAAATACAGCTTCTTTATCTCTTACATCAAAAACCAAAGGCAAAACTTCTATTCCTGAAGGGACTTCCTTTTTGAGTTCATCCAATCTTTCTGCTCTTCTGCCTGTAGCGATGATATGATAGCCGTTTTTTGCCAAAATAAGAGCACAGGCCTTTCCAATTCCAGAAGTAGCCCCTGTGATCAATGCGATTTTTCTTTCCATATTCCCAAGTTAGGGGAATTGGAAAAAAACAAAAATTCAAACCTGATAATGGGAAGAATTTACTGGAAATTCAGATACAAAGTGATTGTTTTTCTTCGGACGGAGGTGAGTGCGTCTCGTATGTCCGGATTGGTATTTTCGGCCTGATACAAATTATTCAAGCCATGAGAAAATCGGATTTCAGGAGCAAATTTGAAAAATTTGAAATAAATCTCGAATCCCATTCCCATTTCAATAGTGAAGTCCTGTCCAGTCGTAACCAGATCCTCCAAGTTTGCTTCTTCCTGAGACTTGGTTCTGAATTGATAGCTGCCACCTCCCAGAAAATACATTCTGGTATTATTGAATCTAACCGATTTGTATTTCATCAAAAGAGGCAATTCCACCATCGTAGCCTCAGAAGTATAAGTCTGAATGTCAAAAGTGGAATTGACAGGTTCATCAGGAGAAGGTGTGTTATTCCCTGGGAAGTTGTCTGGAAAGAAATGAACTTCTGTCTTAAACTCGTAAAAACCTACTTTGGGGGTAAATAGCAATTGAACCTGATCATGAAATCGTAGCATTCCGATGAAACCCAACGAAAAGCCGGGATTATATCTTGGGAAGATGGCCCTCACATCTCCTGCGGCTGGGTTTGCAGCATTTAAAAACGCATTACTATACTCTAAACGGTAGGTGCTGTTGTGACCTGCCAGAAAGAATCCATAGGAAACCAGCTTATCATCCGAACCGGAAGTACTGGTCATTCCAAACAGTCCTTGGGCAGACAGTTTTTCAGAAGAAAATAGAAAAGCAAGAAAAAGCAGGAAAATTACTTTTCCCCTACGTAAATCGAGCTTATTCCAAAAGTAAGTGGTTTGCATACAGTGCTGTGAAATCCAACTTTTTTCAATACCGCTAGAAAATCCTGTCCATCCGGAAATGCCTGTACTGATTCAGGAAGATAAGTATAAGCAGAATTGTCCTTGGATACAATCTTTCCTATTTGAGGAAGCACAGTATTAGAATAAAAGGAATATGCCTGCTTCATTGGAAATGCTCTCGGCTTGCTAAATTCCAAAATCACTGTTTTCCCTCCAGGCTTCAATACCCTATACATATCTGCCAAACCCTTTTCCAGGTTTTCGAAGTTTCTAACTCCAAATGAAACGATGACAGCATCAAACTTATTATCCTCAAAGAGCAATCCTTCAGAATCGCCGAGCTGCATTTCGATCTTATCTTCGAAGCCACGTTTCTTCATTTTCTTTCGGCCTTCGGAAAGCATGCCCTCAGAAATATCTACCCCGATGATTTTATCCGGATTCAAGGCCAAAGCTTCAATCGCAAAATCTCCGGTACCGGTAGCAATGTCCAAGATCAGTTTTGGCTGATCTTTTTTGAGCATCTTGATTGCTTTCTTTCTCCAGATAATATCAATTCCAAGACTAAGCACATGATTGAGCAGGTCATATTTTGGACTGATATTATTGAACATTTCAGCCACCTGGGCTTTTTTCGGGTCTTCTTTATCTTTGTAAGGGACGACAGACATCACAAAATCATTCTAATGGGACACAATATTACTCAAGAAACCCGAGGAATTGAAAATTGTTGAGTTTGAATGGAATTCATTTGCTAAATAATAAAGCCTTATTTTTGCAGCGAACACAAGAGTCATGATCCAAAAAGCAGAATTTGTAGTTTCCAATAATAATCCTTCCAACTGCCCAAAGCCTGATCGGGCTGAAGTAGCTTTTATCGGAAGATCCAATGTGGGGAAAAGCTCCCTGATCAATATGCTAACAGGAAAGAAGGAGTTGGCCAAGACTTCTCAGAAGCCTGGAAAAACCCAATTGATCAATCATTTTAAAATCGATGATCGCTGGTATTTAGTGGATTTGCCGGGTTATGGATTTGCCAAAGTGAATGTGAAGGTGAAAGAAGGTTGGGAAAATATGATCACAACCTACCTCACTAAAAGAGAAAATCTCTGTGGAGTTTTTGTTTTGATCGATAGTAGGTTAGAACCTCAAAAAATCGATTTGGACTTTTTACTATGGTGTGGAACCAATGGGGTTCCTGCAGCAATCGTTTTTACGAAAGCTGACAAGCAGTCAAAAAGTAAGACCCATCAAAATATTCAGAAATTCCTCAAAAAAATGAATGAGATTTTCGAAGAAATTCCGGATTACCTGATTACCAGTTCGGAAACTGGACAGGGAAAGGATGATTTGGAGGAATTTATCTTAGATCTCGTGAAAGAATACGAAAGCCGTGAGGTCATTTAGACCCAAGTTCTATATTTGCAAGCTGAAAAATATAACCTATGAATTTTAAAGATATAGCCACCGTATCCGGTAAACCGGGACTTTACAAAGTGTTGAAGCCTTCAAGATCAGGAGTGATCTTGGAAAGCATGGATGAGAAAAAAGGAAAAATGGTAGCGGGAATGGCTCAAAGAGTCTCAATTCTTAGCGATATTTCAATTTATACCCTTACGGAAGAGGGAGCAGAGCCTTTGGAGTCCGTGATGAAAAAAATCGAAGCTGAATTTCAGGGAGATTTGGGTTTGGATGCCAATCCTGATGATGCTGAATTGAGAGCATTTATGAAGCATATTCTACCTGATGTAGATGAGTCTAGAGTTTATACTTCCGATATCAAGAAATTGATTTCATGGTATAAAATTATCCGAACAAATGCTCCGGAGGTATTGGAAAACACAGAGGATAAAAAAGAAGAAGAATCCTAATAGTCAGCCTCGCAATTGCGGGGCTTTTTTGATGTGTATATGGATCAAACTATCAATTCTGAAAGCTTTGAATTGATTCAGAAGGAGTTGAATCTTTCTGATCAGGCAGCCTCCATGAGCGAGGAGGAATATTTAAAAATCATCAGCAAGGCAGTTCAGGAAATGCTGAACAGGGACTTTGAGCGACTTTTACAGGTTTGTTACAGAATAGATTTAGGAGAGGAAAATCTTAAAAAAATCCTTAACGAATCCGATCCTGATTACCTGGCTTCAGATTTAGCTCATGCCCTTTGGACCCGACAAAAGCAGAAAGTAGAGATCAGGAGGAGGTATTCTTGAATATTCCTGCCTTTGGTGATATACGTTGCAATTCCCCCTTTGGAACTTTGAACTATTTTGGAAAGAAAAGTGATAAAAAAGGGGGTTAGGGGGATTTTTCCCAGAGCTTTGGTTATTTTGAAATTGACTTACCCATAAAAAAATTACATCTTAGAGTTTAAGTCCTTACATAGATCGACTGTTTTAGAAAACCCCCTTGCCCCCTTTGGAAAGGGGGATTTGTTTTTAGGTAGTAAAGAAGGCTGAGGTAGTATTTTCTGAAGACGTTGCAATTCCCCCTTTGGAACCATGCACTATTTTTGAGGCTAGAGTAGAAATAAAGGGGGCTAGGGGGATTTATTATTAAATTATATTATTAATTTAGTTTAAATAGATTTTAGATCTTTTTATGCGATTTATTCCCTATTCTAAATCACTTAAGGAATTCTCACGAGAATTGAGGTCACACTCAACTTTATCTGAGGTTCTTTTGTGGAAGCAACTTCGAGCTTCTCGGTTTCGAGGTTATAGTTTCAATAGGCAAAAACCTTTATCAAAATTCATTGTCGATTTTTACTGTAAAAAGTTGAATCTCGTAATTGAAATTGATGGAGAATCTCATTTTGATGAGGGCTCTGTGATTTCTGATAAACAGCGGCAAGAGGTGCTTGAAAGTTTCGGACTTAATTTTTTAAGATTTTTGGACATAGAAATTAAGAGATCTATGCCATCAGTATTGGAGGAAATAAACGCCTATATAGACGATTGGGAGGATAAAAATGGATGGGAACGAACGAGTTTTTGAGACGTTTTTAAGCTATTAAATCCCCCTTTCCCCCTTTGTAAAGGGGGATTTGCTTATAGGTAGGAAAGAAGGCTGAGGTAAAATTTTGAAAATTGGTCTTTGGTGATGCACCATACAATTCCCCCTTTGGAACTGTGTACAGCTTTGGGAAGTAGATTTATAAAAAAGGGGGCTAGGGGGATTTTTCTGTGAGTTTAATTCATTTTTTAATTGACTTGCCCTCAAAAAGCTTACAGATTTAAATGTAAATCCTCAGATAGACTGAATGTGTTTACAAATCCCCCTTTCCCCCTTTGTAAAGGGGGATTTGGTTATAGGTAGGAAAGAAGGCTGAGGTAAAATTTTGAAAATTGGTCTTTGGTGATGCACTATACAATTCCCCCTTTGGAACTGTGTACAGTTTTGGGAAGTAGATTTATAAAAAAGGGGGCTAGGAGGATTCTTCTTTGAGTTTTATTCATTTTTAATTGACTTGCCATTAAAAAGCTTACAGATTTTAATGTAAATCCTCAGATAGACTGAATGTGTTATGAAATCCCCCTTGCCCCCTTTGTAAAGGGGGAATTGGCATTAGGTGAAATTTACAGTCTTAGATCTAAAGATTATTAATTGGTCAGGGAAATAATAGAATCTCATTTACCCTTTTTGAAATGGGTATTTACTTTTCGTTCGAAGTAAAAGTGTTTTTTAATATAACAAACGCCTTTTCCTTTCTCGAAAAAACCGCTATTCCTTGATCTCGATTACCTTGAACTCGGTACGTCTATTGACCTGATGTTCTTCTTCGGTTTGAGCATTCGGGATGATGAGCTGAGTTTCTCCGTATCCTTTTGCAACCAACCTATCTCTTGAAATACCCTGAGAAACGATGTAATCCACCGCTGACTGGGCTCTTCTTTGTGAAAGATTCAAGTTGTAAGAGTCCGAAGCTCTATCATCGGTATGGGAACTTAATTCTATCCTGATGCTAGGATTATCCTTCAGAATCTGCACTAACTTATCGAGTTCTTTTGCGGCATCTGCTCGGATATCTGCTTTATCCAGATCATAGTAGATATTTTCCAAGATGATGGATTTATCCAAAATCAGTTGATCCAAGACCAAAGTGGTATCCAGGGTTACGTTGGTGACATCCTGCACCAAGGTGGAAGGATCCGGCGTTTTTCCTTTGGTCGTGTATGGGATGGATTTTGAGAAGTACCCATTTTTCGAAGCGATGATGGTATAATCTGCTTCTGGGGTTAAAGTGAATCGAACTCTTCCATTGGTATTGGAGAAATCACCACCTAGTTGTTTGTTGTTGCCATCATATAAAACCACCCTTGCTTGAGGCAAGACCTGATTAGCCTGTCCGGCTACTCTTTCCTGAGTAGTTACATTCAATAGGACGTTGACAATTTTTGGCTTAGGCGTTTTGTCGACAAAATAATATATATCATCATCTCCGATTCCACCTTCACGGTTAGAGGAAAGAAAGCCCTCTTTTGGGTAATTCGTAAAAAAGATTCCGAAATCATCCGCTGGACTGTTGATGTTTTCTCCCAAATTCTTGATGACTTGCTTTCCGTTTTCGTCATTTTCAGCTACAAAAAGATCCAATTTTCCATAGCCGGGATGGCCATCTGAAGCAAAGAAAAACTTGCCATCAGGAGCCATTCTTGGGAAAAGCTCATTTCCAGGGGTATTGATATTCGGTCCTAGATTGACGGCATTGCCAAAGTCTCCATTGGCTAATTTGGTTGCCTTGTATAAATCAATGCCACCAAAACCTCCGGGACGAGTAGATGCAAAATAAAGCGTATTGCCATCCGGACTGAAAGCTGGAGTTGAGTTCCACCAAAACTCATCTTCATTGACAGGCATCCAAATAGGCTGTGTAAAACCTCCTCCTCTAAAATAAGAAGCAAATAAGGCAGTTTCAGGCAAGTCTTTCGGAGAAGTGGAGTTTCCCCTAGCATAAATAATGGTATTTCCATCCGGGCTAATCGCGATGGCAGCTTGATTCAATCCCTCTTCATTTTGAAATTCGGGGAGTGTTCGTATACCGCTAACATCCACTCTCAAATCTTCGGCTCTGGTTCGGAATAACTTGGTGTAAGGCATACCTGTGGCCGGATAAATACCCGAAGCTTGGCGCGCACTGGTAAAGTATAAAAAGTTTTCACTGACTATAGGTGCATAATCCGGTCCCGGAGTATTCAGTTCTCTGTAATTGACCAATTCATGATAAGGCCAATAATTTGCAATCCCTTCTGCTAATTTGATGGCTTCCAATTCTCGCTGAACCCTAGCCAAAAGAGCCTCATCTTGTGTGTAGGCTTTGGCATTTTCAAAAGCCTCTTTGGCTTCCTCTGTTTTCTGTTGTGCTTTGAGACTTTGCCCCAAGAAAAAATAGCGATTAAATGAAGGATCTTCTTCTACTAGTTTTTGGTAATAAGGAGCAGAATTTTCAATTCGGTTAGAAAGACGATAGCTTTCGGCAACTATCTCATTGGCCTCTAAATTATCCGGATCCTCTTCCAAAATCTGAGAAAAAGTTCCGATTGCATATTGATATTGGCCAGAAAGATATTGCTCTGTTCCTTTCTCTTGAAGGCTTTTACAGGCCCCCAAAAGGGTCAAAACTAGAAGGAAGGTGCCAAAAAATCGTTGTTTCATGGGTCTTGCTTTGCTGCTCTATGCTGAATATTACTAATTAATTTGGAAAATATTTGTTTAACCAACTTTTCCCTGCAGAAATCCAGATATTTTCCAGGTCTTTCTTTGATTGGAGAACTGGGTTGATCACCGGTGTATCCTTGGTAATTGCCCCCTCCAATACTTTATTTTTTATACTTAACGCATGAGCAACCTCTATGGCTCCATCTTCTGACTTGAAGCTGACTTTTCCGCTATTTGTCAAATCCACCCGTAATTGCTGTTCCAGCTCTCTTAAAGTTCTCACCGAACTGTCGATGGAACATCCTGAAGCACCAGCAGCGGATTCATCCACTGCCAAGACCAGAATTTGATCATCCAGAATTTCATAAGAAGTGGGGAGAGGATTCCCGTGCGCATTCCAAGTTTCGCAAAAATGGCTTAGACGGGATTGAATCAACTTTATTTCTTCCGAAGAAAATTTTCTTTCTGACTGATAAAGCCATACTCTGCTATTCTCCGGTAGGGTATCAAATGGCACGTACATGTTTCGAAATTTTAGGTAAAGAAAAACCCTTTCTACCTAACGGCAAAAAGGGTCAAATTGATTCAATCAATCAATCAAATTCCCATATCCTTGGCGATCATCTCAGCCAAATCATAAACTTTGACTTCATTTTCCTTCTCTTTGTTTTTGACCCCATCGGTCATCATAGTTAGGCAAAACGGACATCCTACTGCGATGGCATTGGCACCGGTGGCCAACGCTTCTTCAGTGCGTTCGATATTGATATCTTTTTTGCCCGGTTCTGGTTCCTTGAACATCTGAGCTCCACCCGCACCACAGCATAGACCTTTGGTACGGCATCGCTTCATCTCCACCAATTCCACGTCCAGCGCCTTGATGACTTCTCTTGGAGCTTCATATACGTTATTGGCTCTTCCCAAATAGCAGGAGTCGTGAAAGGTGATTTTTTTGCCTTTGAATTCTCCCCCTCCCTGAAGGACTACTTTTCCCTCATTGATCAGTTGCTGCAGGAATTGAGAATGGTGGATTACCTCATAGTTTCCGCCCAAAGCCGGATATTCGTTTTTGATGGTATTAAAGCAATGCGGGCATGCTGTAACCACCTTTTTCACCTCATAGCCATTCATTACCTGAATATTGGCTACGGCCTGCATTTGAAATAAAAACTCATTTCCAGCTCTACGCGCAGGATCTCCGGTACAGGCTTCTTCCGGGCCTAATACCGCGAAAGAAACACCTACTTTATTTAATATTTTGACGAAAGCCTGAGTCACTGCCTTGTAGCGATCATCAAATGATCCAGCGCAGCCTACCCAAAAAAGTATTTCTGGACTTTCTCCTTTGCCGACCATTTCGGCCATGGTTGGTACTTGATATGTAGACATTTTTAAGACTTTTAGATTTTAGAGTATAGAAGCAAGACCTGAATTACTTGACTTGTTCTTCTTTGACTGAATCAGCCCAGTTGAATCTATCCTGTGGGCTGAATTTCCAAGGTGAAAAGCTGGTTTCCATATTTTGAAACATCGCGTTCCATTGGGCAGGTGTGCCTGATTCTTCCATGGCCACATACCTTCTCATCTGGAGAATAATGGATAGCGGGTCTATATTGACAGGACAGGCTTCCACACAGGCGTTGCAGGAGGTACAGGCATTGAGCTCTTCTTTGGTGATATAATCCCCCAACAAGGATTTTCCATCCTCGAGACCTGGTCCGCCCGCGTCTATGCTTTTACCTACTTCTTCTGCACGATCACGCACATCCATCATGATTTTTCTCGGGGATAGTTTTTTGCCAGTTAGGTTGGCAGGACACTCTGCTGTACACCTACCGCACTCCGTACAGGAATAGGCATTCAATACATTCACCCAAGTCAAGTCATTGACATCTTTGGCTCCAAATCTCCCAATTTCGGCAGGAGGATCAGCTGGTGTTTCCGAAGGGATTCCCAACATCATATTGACTTCATTGGTCACCTCTGGCATATTGGGCATCTCTCCTTTTGGCTTCAAATTGGAATACCAAGTATTTGGGAATGCAAGGAAAATGTGGAGGTGCTTGGAATAGGTGACATAAATGGCGAATGCAAGAATTCCAGCAATGTGGAACCACCATGCGAAGCGCTCAATCACAACCAAGCTTCCAGTGGACATGCCTTCAAAAATTGGCTGGATCAAACTGCTGAAAAACAGGGTGCCCAAAATGGTATAATGCTCATCTCCACGATTGGCTAGAATTTGATCGGTAGCATTCATGGTGAGAATGGCACACATCAGGACAATCTCAATAACCAAAATCAAATTGGCGTCCAAGCTCGGCCAACCTTTCATTTCGGGCTTGTTGAAGCGGGGTACTTTGCTGACATTTCTTCTCCAGAGAAAAGCGACGCAAGAGATCAAGACTGCAACGGCGAGGAATTCAAAGATATTCATGGCAACTGTATAGACAGAGCCTAATGCCGGTGCAAAGAGTCGGTGAGTTCCAAGGATTCCGTCCAGAACAAATTCCAGCACTTCCAAATTGATGACAATGAATCCCACATAAATTAATAGGTGGAGGAAAGCGGGAATCAGACGTTTGAACATTTTCTGTTGTCCAAAAGCTACCAAAAGCATGGTCTTCCAGCGAGTGTCGGTTTGATCATTTCGGGTTTCGGCCTTCCCCAAAAGGATGTTTCTTTTCAGAAATTTGATCCTTTTGGCTAAAATGAAGCCTGCTACTCCTAAAATGACCAAAAAAGCGATTTGAGGTAAAAAGCTCATATTGATGAGATTAGCGTTTTGTTTGGGTTTACTTGAATAATTTTTTTTTCAAATGATTTGTATCGAAAAGTCAAATACCTACCTTTGCATCACTTTACAAAACGGTGATGTAGCTCAGTTGGTAGAGCATCGGACTGAAAATCCGTGAGTCGGTGGTTCGAGTCCACTCATCACCACCATCCCGGCCCATGTGGTCGGGATTTTTTTTGCCCTTTTGGATCTTATTCCGCTCTCTTTTTTTGACAATTTCATTTATGCAAAGTAAGAAATAGTCTGCATGCATACTATTTTTTGAAATAATTTAAAATAAATCTAAAATCTTTTCGGCGCTTTACCATAGCATAACGAACTGAAAAGGAAACTGTTAATAATGATTCGGGTTTCCTGTTTTTTCGGATTGTTTCCAAATTTTTTTCAAAAAAGTGTAACATTCGGAATCCATCTGCATCATCTACCTGAATGAATTCATTTTTTGAAGGACATATCTGGCCTATGAAAAGCGCATTATACCGCTTGGTTTTCCTTTGGGTAAAGGATAAATCCTTGGCAGAGGACCTTCTTCAAAATGTTTTCGAGCGTTCTTTTCTAAGGCAAAACGAATTGGCAAATCATCCTAATCTCAAAGGCTGGCTGGTGAAGAGCTTGAAAAATGAGGCTTTGATGCATTTCAGAAAATCAGCTAAGCTGGATGCTTTAGAGGATGAGGCGGAATTGATTTTCCAAGAAAGTGAAGAGGAGGAAATAGACCAACGAGTCCCAAAGATTTTCTCCCTGATGAAAAATCTGACGACCAAGCAGCAGGAAGTTTTCCAGCTGAGAGAAGTGGAAGGTTTGAGCTATGATGAAATCGCCGAATATCTAGAAATTTCCATAGAACAAGTCAAAGTGAACTTACATCGAGCCAGGAAGAGTATTCGGGAACAATTAACCAAACAGGCATCAATCAAATGAACGAGCGAATAAAAGAGCTTCTGGATAAATACTGGGAAGCTTCGAGCAGTGTGGAAGAAGAAGCAGAACTCAAACTCCTATTGAGTAGAGTGGAAGGTTTTGAGTCTGAAAAGCAGTTGTTTGGGCTTCTGGATGAAATGAAGCAAGAGGAACCTGTCCGAGTGAAAATTCCAAAAAGGGTTAAGGTGATAAACCTGGCCTGGTTGAATTGGGCGGCATCTGTCACAATTCTGCTGGGATCTTATGTAGGCTGGAGAGCTTACGAAAGACAGCAGGAGGAGCAGGCTTATCGGGAAGTGGTGGCAGCACTCACTTTAATTCAGCAGAATTTATCCAAGGGTCAGGAGAAAATGTCAAAAATGAATGATTTAAAGTATTTGTCCGCACCGGAAGATTTATTTAAAACAGAAGAATAATAAATTATGAAAAAGCTACTACTCATTCCTTTTCTTCTCATGTGCTTTGTATTTAAGGTGCAGGCTCAGGAAGATGCGATTCAGCGGTTTTTCGCAAAATATATGGATGATGATCGGTTCAGCCGAGTTTATATATCTCCTAAAATGATGCAGATGGCCGGAGGTTTTTTGAAAAGCAATGCAGCTGAAAAAGACTCCAAGGAGCTAGGTATACTGCTTCAAAAAATCAAGGGTATCAGAATTCTTTCTTCGGATGAAGTAGATGGAAAATCTTACTACAAGGAAGCGATGGGCACATTGACCAGGAATAAGTATGAAGAGCTGATGGATGTACAGGAAAAGGGTTCCAGTCTGAAATTTATGATACGGGAAGAAGGAGGTTTGATCCGGGAGCTCTTGATGATTTCAGGAGAGGGGAAGGAATTTTCTATGATTTCCTTGCTGGGAAGCTTCACTTATGAAGATCTGAATATGTTGGCTGATAAAACCAATCTCCCCGGCATGGACCAGTACGGAAAAGGACCGAAAGGAAAAAAGTAATGAGGATTAACCGCAATTTTCTTAATGACTTTAATAAATAATATGGATATCCGCTTTCTTACCAGTTTTGACAAAAATATGGCTTATTGTCTGCTGAAAGGATCAAAATCCGGAACCTTCGCCGGCCAGCCGTGGCTGGGTCTTCCCTGTCTGCCGGTAGGCAGAGGTCATCGGTCGCCTGTACTGAGCGAAGTCGAAGTATCCAACCTGTCAATTAAAGAAAATAAGGCAACTGGCATGATTGCGGATAATCAGAATAAATAATTAAACTAAACCTACATAAAATGAAAAAGCTGTTTTTAGTAATTGCCTTGGCGGGATTCGCCTTGGCTGCAAATGCTCAAAGTAAAAGTGTCGCTGCCTTGAAAGAAAAATACAAGGGACATGAAGACTTCTTTAATATGGAGTTGGGTGGAAACTTCCTGAATTTTGCGGAGGGTTTCAAAATTGATATTGACGAAGATGATATGGCTACTGTCGCCAAATCCATTGAGAAGCTAAATTTTTTCAAGCTACCTGAGCAATCGGATCGGAGTGGAGTTGAATTCAAAGCGCTCAAAAAAGGATTAGAGAAAGAACGTTATGAATTATTGATGGAGATGGCCGATAAAGGTGAAATCGTGGTGTATTCCAAAGGAGGAAAAACCATTTCCGATTTGGTAGTGATGGTAGGGGGAGATGAAGGCGACTTGATGGTCGTCGAACTTAAAGGTTCCTTTGCCCAAGAACTGGTGGCCGAGGCGATGAAGCAGGGGAGGAAGTAATTAAAATATTTTTAAAGGAAAGGGGCTATTGACTGGAAGTAGATGTTTTGGGTTAATTTTTTTCTCCTTTCTTTGACTTAATTGTTTGGTCATAGACTTCTAAACTTCTACCCGAATTGCTTCTCCATAAGTAGTAGTTTTCAAAAAAAATATAAGTATTAAACTAGTTTAATTTGATTTCTCCCTTCTTTCATCTTATCCAAGGTAACATTTAAGATTGTTGTCTCAAACTTTATTTCTTCTATGTTTTGATTAAGGCTGATTTGGCGGGGGGGGGGGTTAGTTAAATAGATTCTTTCTTTTTCGAGAATTTCAAGTAAATCAACATTATAAATTTCTTTAATTTTAACCAATTGGAAGATATTTGGAATCGTTTTACCACTTTCCATATTGGATAAAGTTTTTTGAGAGATTCCAATTAGGTCTGCAACTTCCTGTTGTGACATTTTTTTTTCTTCACGAATTTTCTTCAAATGACTTCCTAAACACATAAAAGATTAATAAGTAAAAAGTTACTGAAAATTAGAAATATCTTACTAGGAGTATACCTAAGAATGTCTCAAATTAGTACTCAACAATTAAAATCAAAAAGAAATTTAGATTTTTTAGTTTTTGCTTATGGAATATAGTCTGATTTGCCTCAAAAATTTATTTGAATTAGTTAATCTACCTTTTACTAGAGGATATTTAAAGGAAAAATTGCTCACTCATCCTGAGCCGGATTCCTTACTGGCTATATCCGATACTTTGGCCGAATACAAAGTAGAAAGCCTTGCTCTCCAAATGGGAGAAGATAATTTGGATCAACTTCCCCTGCCCTGTGTGGTTCAGGTCAACAAAAATCCGTATCCTTATTTCACTTGCTTGACTCAAGTCACTGAAGATTGGGTGGAATATTTGGACGAAAAAGGAAAACTGATCAAGCAAGCCCGAAAAGAATTTGTGACCCTATGGACTGGGATAACTCTGGTGGTAGAAAAAGGAGAGCATTCCGGAGAGCCTGGATATTCCCAGCGAAGGAAGGAGCAGATGATCTATCAATTCCTTCTTTATTTCCTTGGTGCAGTCGGACTAGCTTGTATCCTTGGATGGGATAATAGCACTTCATATTCACTTGAAGCGATAGCACTTTTCATAATAAAGCTAACAGGACTGGGTATATCGGCCATTTTGCTCTGGTCGGAGGTGGATAAGAAAAATGCGGCGATTACTCAATTTTGCGGTGGAGGAGAAAAAACAGATTGCAATTCAGTTATTGACTCCTTTTCTATTGCAGGATTAATCAGTTTGGGGAATTTGGCCTTTGGCTATTTTTTAGCCGGGACGATGCTGCTCCTTTTCAGTTCATTTTCTGATTCCGCTCAAGCGTTGTTGGGTTTGCTCAGTTATTCCAGTTTGGCGATTATCCCATTTTCGCTGTACTATCAGGGCGTCAAGCTAAAAAAATGGTGCCGCCTATGCCTCTGGATTTCAGGGATTTTAGTAGTGGAATTGGCAGTCAGTCAATTTCTATTACCTGACTTTGCCTGGCCTGCACTCAGAGAATTGGGACTGTTTTCATTCGTTTTCTTGGCTTCTGTCCTAGCTTGGATCAGCTTAAAGCCATATTTGATGGCTCAAAAAGAACTATATACTACCAAAAGCAAGTTGGCCAAGGTTCTATCCAACAAAGAACTTTTCGATCATTTCTTGAGCAAGTCCAGACAGATCACTTCCAACCCCGAGGGATTAGGGATATTACTAAATGGGGCAAATCCGAAATACCATATCTTAAAAATCTGCAATCCCTACTGTGGTCCCTGTGCCCGTACGCATCCGCTTTTGGAGCAGCTTTATGAAGCCGGGAATATTGATTTGCAGATCGTTTTTGTACCCGGAGGAGCAGATGAGATAAGACTAAAGACTATCCGGCATCTTTTGGGTATTGCTTCTCAAGGAGATTTAGAAAAAACCCGCAAAGCCTTGGATGAGTGGTATAGTCAAGAAAAGAAAGAGTATGAAGCCTTTGCAACAAACTATCCACTAAACGGAGAACTGGCAAGGCAGGAATCTAACCTCAAAGCCATGCAGGACTGGGCAGAGCAAGAGCAGATTACCCATACGCCTACGATTTTCATCAATGGCTATGAATTGCCTTCCACCTATGCGGTGGAGGATTTGAAATATGTCTTAAACTAAAATAAGCTGCTGATGCAGAAAAAAAATATTCAATCGCGATGAATAGTCACAGTCTTCGGTGACTCTAAATGTCGGAGGATTAGCTCATTTAGTCAAAATTATTCAATAACCATTTAAATTGTAAAATCATGAAAAAGTTAAGTTTAGAAATGCTCCGGCTTAGCACCAATGAGGTTTTGGAAAGAAGTCAGATGAAGAAAATTACTGGTGGGTATGGGAACTGTACTTATATGGCTTGTCACTGCACTGATGGAGGCGCGGGTTCATGGACCGGTTATTACTGCTCAGGAACTGAAGTAACAAACGCTACTAGAAGGTATTGTGCAAGCAGTGGAGTATGTAATTAAAAGATGGTTCGTTAATTGATTGACCATGCCTTCACAAGGCAAGGTCAATCAATTTTTAAAAAATGATTATGAGGTACTTATTTTGTTTGGGAATAATATGGATAATCTCCTGCTCTGATAAAAATCAAAATGATGGATTGGGTTATTTCAAAAAGAAAAATTTTTTAATAGATACATTTGTCGTTGATGCAACAGGGGAAATAATTTTTTTGAAATACCAATTATTTGGATCAGACAAAAGTAAGGATGATAAGTACCTCTTCAATTTTAACTTGGATGATCATACCCTGGAGAAAATCAATTTGGATCAATTGAAACTTGAAGAAAAACTACGCTTTGAAAAGGAGGGGCCTAATGGAACAGGTCATACTGTGGGAAAAATAAAAATTCACTCCGAAAATCGAATAATGATAAACGGGATGAACTATAGTTCATTATTTTCTTTAAAGGGCGAAAGACTACTAAAGATTTATTTTGAAAATTTTTCTTTAGGTGGACATCCAATGGAAGGAGGCGAAGAATTGAGGTTCAGTAGAGAATTAGATACAAAAACAAACCGGTTATATGGAATAATTTTACGGCATAAAGATAAAAGTTTTGCTCTAGGTATTCTCCATTTGAATGAATATGAAATTACCAAAATGGAGTTAAGTACATTTCAAAAATTACCTCACTATACTTTTACCAATATATTACCAGGAGGTAGCATGCTGAATAAATCACCAGAAATTGAAATTGAAAAGTTTGGTTCAAAAATAATTCTTTCTAATCAAATCACAAATGCTTTAATGTGGTATGATACGGAAATGGATAGTCTGTTTTTGAGATCGTATAGTAGCCAACTTACGGCAAACTGTAAGTTGAAAGATTATCAATTACAACATGAGTCAGATGAGAGTTTTGATGCGGAATACAATAGATTTCTTCAAGAGATCAATTTCTTAGCTCCTTTTTGGGATGAAAAAAATCAAATTTTCTACCGCTTTTCTTATAAACTAATACCAATAGAAGATAATATTAATACGGAATTAAAATGGAAGGTGTTTCTGACAGCATTGGATAAGGATCTCAACTTAATTGGTGAGATAAGTGTTCCTCAATTGACAAAAGTTCCCGCTAAGCATTTTGCAAAAGATGGTAAAATCTGGATTTTCGAGAATATTAATGATGAGCTTGCATTCCAGGTAATTGAAATTGCTGACTCATTATAAATTTTACTCCAAAACCATTGAAAACCTTCCCCCATTACAAACAACCAGACTCCAAAGACTGTGGTCCTACTTGCTTGCGGATAATCGCAAAGCATTATGGGAAGCTTATTTCCTTAAAAGAAATCCGTGAAATATCGGAGACGATTCGGGAAGGAAGCAGCTTATTGAGGCGTAGTAGTGGGGATAAGAGACTGATTTTAAGTCTATTTGTGCTAAAAATATTTAAATCAAATCGCCCAGCTGGGGCTCTGATTAACTCCATTGATCCTCTGAACTACAGTCATATCGGGCCGCTGGCCCTCCTGAGTTGGCTCTAAAAAATCAGCCTCAGAGAGGCGTTTTGATTGAAGAGATAAGGCTCCTTTCGGCAAACTGAGCTTCGAAGAAGCGATTTGGTAATTAAAAACGATCCCCCTCTGGATCTAAATTGTAATTCGATCCAATTATGTTAAGGAATTTGTAATCCCAGAATCCAGTTATTATTAGACAGAAAGATATTAGGCCCCATTGGGGTTTTCTGAGACACTTCCAAGAGATGAGCAACTTCCTGCTTGGAAAGCTTTTTTGCTTCCCTTGCTTTTTTCAATCGTGATCCAAATTCCATATTCAAACAAGTAAAAAGTTACTAAAGATTAGAAATATCTTACTAGGTATTGGCTAAATAAGCTAATAATTTAGGAACTAATCGATCGGAGGTACCGATCGAGTCTTTTAATCATAATTACAATATTTCATGAAAAAGTTAAGCTTAGAAATGCTCAGACTCAGCACCAATGAGATTTTGGAAAGAAGTCAGATGAAGAAGATTACAGGGGGGTACGGGGGTTCTTGCTATCTACAATGTGATAATTGGCAAAACCATAGACCTATGCAGGTAGATAATTGTCACTCTTCTGCCGTATATATTTATTGTAGCGGCGGAGGAGTGTGTACATGTTGATGATTTAATAAAATAAACAGGTTTAGAAAAAAATTTAAACCTGTTTTTATATTTTAGTTTAAAGCTAATCTTCGAAAAACCCCTTATGTTTAAAAAAAATTGTTATTGGCCTGTAATTTACTTCTTGTCTTTTTCTTTATTTAGTTGGCCTTCATTTTCCAATGCTCAATATAAGCTGGAAGAAGTCAGGAGTTTCACTGTTGAATCTTTCTATCCGGTGGAAATAGTTGATTATTTCCCAAAGGATGGGCTTTATCTTGCTTACATTAATTCTACGGAAGGAAAAAGGATTGTACTCATTAATGAAGAGGGGAACTTTATCAGCAACAAGATTTTGGAAGGCGATGGACCAAATAAATCCTCGGCCCCATTCAATGCTATGTCCTTTGCAGAGGATGGTACTATCTATCTTCAATCCTTTTCGTTTATCTATCGCTATGATCAAAATTTGAACCTCCTTGACAAATTCAGCTATCCCTCTAGCACATCTATTCGAATTTTTGGGCGGATGGAGTTTTTTTCTTATTTCAAATTACCTGGTTCAAATTCCAATATTTCATTTATTACCAATCCCTCTGATACGAATTCATTTCGTCCTGGAAATGATTCTCAGAGCGAGTTAATTGAGGTTTTCCACAAAGGAACAGAAGAATCTTTTAAATTAGCTCCAGTAACGGATCGGATTATGTATTCAAGGTTTGATAAATCCTTGTTAGCAGATCTCTTTTTCATCATTTATAAACTTGATCCAAAAAGTCGAAAGCTTTATTTAACTACCAAGACAGATATTGAGATCCTTATTTATGATTTGATCAGTAAAAAGCTGGATTCTAGAATTGAAATAAACCATGGAGAGTTCCCAATACTTCAAAAGAGTAAAATTTCAAGAGATGATTTTACATCAAAGGGAAGAATCGCTCTGGGGGCTAAAAATCACAAACTATTTTCTCTAGAAGGAGATAAAATAGTTTTGGATTATATCCAAGAAATCCCCTACGGCATCTATGAACAGAAGATTGCTGAGGACCCAACCTACCATCATTTCCAAGACCCAAACTATCACCGGTTGATAATATTTGAAGGGACTACCCAGGTGTCAGGTGACATCAAACTTCCGGTCAACGGTAAATTAATGACTGCCTTGCCAGAGAATAGACTTCTATTTCAGTTAGTTGACCCAACTATTGAAGAGGATTTTATCCGTTTTGGTGTATACGAATTTATAAAATCAGGCAATTAAGGATATACTTATTTTTGATTTGAAAATTACCTTCCCCCATTACAAACAACCAGACTCCAAAGACTGTGGTCCTACTTGCTTGCGGATAATCGCAAAGCACTACGGCAAACTAATTTCCCTTAAAGAAATCCGTGAAATATCGGAGACGACTCGGGAAGGAAGCAGCCTATTGAAGCTTAGTGATGCAGCTGAAGGGATGGGGTTTAAAACTATTGGGGCAAAGTTAAGCTTTGAAAAGTTGATTCAAGCCCCTTTGCCCTTAATTTTACATTGGGAAAAGCAGCACTTTGTGGTTGTGTATCGAATCAGAAAAGATACCGTCTATATCTCTGATCCTGCGTACGGCTTGATCTCGTATTCCAAAGAAGAGTTTATCTCCCGGTGGATCGGTAATAATGCCACTGAGCATACACAGGAAGGGGTCACGCTTTTACTGGAGCCTACTCCAGCCTTCCGAAAAATGAAATGGGAGGAAAAAGAAAAACGTTCGCTTGGTTTCCTCTTCAACTACCTGTTCCAGTATAAAAATCTGATTGCGCAATTAGCCATCGGGCTACTGGTAGGTAGTTTATTGCAGCTAATTTTTCCTTTCCTGACGCAGAGCATTGTGGATGTTGGGATCCAAAATCAGGACATCAATTTTATTTACTTGGTTCTCTTTGCACAGATTATGCTGTTTTTGGGCAGGATGAGTGTGGAAGTGCTTCGTAGCTGGATTTTGCTGCACCTGACTACTCGGATTAATATTTCACTGGTCTCGGATTTTTTCATCAAGCTGATGAATCTTCCCATTTCATACTTTGATACTAGGATGACCGGGGATATCATGCAGCGAATAGGCGATCATCGTAGGATAGAGAGCCTTTTGACAGGCACCACACTCAGCACCTTGTTTTCTTTCTTCAATCTGATCGTTTTTGGCGTTGTTTTGGTCTATTACAGCATTACTATTTTTTCAATCTTTCTTGGTGGTAGTGTGCTATACCTTGTTTGGGTGCTGTTTTTTATGAAGCGGCGCGGAGAACTCGATTACAAGCGATTTGCCCAGTTGAGCCAGGAACAAAGCACTGTGATCGAGCTCATCAATGGCATGCAGGAAATCAAAATGCACAATGCCGAGAAGCAGAAACGCTGGACTTGGGAATTTGTACAGGCCAGATTATTTCAAATATCCATTAAATCTTTAACCCTAGAGCAGACCCAGCAGGTAGGCTCATCCGTGATCAACGAACTCAAAAATATCCTGATCACCTTTACTTCTGCCGTACTCGTGATCGAAGGAAACCTGACCTTGGGCATGATGCTGGCCCTGCAATACATCATTGGACAGTTGAATAGCCCCATCAATGAGTTGGTAGGCTTTGTTCGGTCTTTCCAGGATGCCAGCATCAGCCTGGAAAGACTCAATGAAATCCATAACAAAGAAGATGAAGAAAATTCTGAAAAACAGCTGGCCAGAACAGTTGAACCTGGCAAGGCCATGGAAGCCAAGAACCTCTCCTTTCGCTATGTCGGTGCAAAGGAAGTTGTATTGACTGGAATTAACCTACGCATCCAGCCCAAAAAAGTCACAGCCATCGTGGGTGCAAGTGGTAGTGGAAAGACCACCCTGATGAAGCTGCTACTAAAATTCTATGAACCCAGTTCCGGGGAAATCCGCTATGGTAATTATGATCTCAAAACAGTCAGTGCTAAAAGTTGGCGGGAACAGTGCGGGGTGGTCATGCAGGAAGGCTATGTGTTCAACGACACCATAGCGGCCAATATAGCAGTGGGGCAGGACAGCATAGATCAGGAAAGATTGCTTGAAGCTGCCCGAATCGCCAATATTCTGGACTTTATTCAGTCTCTACCCCTTGGATTCAATACTAAGATTGGAAATGAAGGAGTAGGAATGAGTACAGGTCAGAAGCAACGCCTCTTCATTGCCCGAGCTATTTACAAAAATCCAGCAATGCTCTTTTTTGATGAAGCTACTTCGGCCTTGGATGCCAAAAATGAACGTGAGGTCATGGAAAACCTCCAGAAGTTTATGCAGGGCAAAACGGTGTTTATCATTGCCCACCGATTGAGTACGGTCCGTAATGCGGATCAGATCATTGTAATCGATCGGGGTAAAATCGTTGAACAAGGGCCCCATGTAGATTTGGTTCATGCCAAAGGCATCTATTATGATCTGGTGAAAAATCAGTTGGAACTGGAAAAGATTAACTCAAACTGATCATGCCTGTAATTAGCCAAAACGATAAGCTTCACCTTCGCTCTGAAGAAGTACAGGAGATTATTTCCCGGCCCCCGGCCTGGTTGGTACGATGGGGAATTACTTTGATATTTATTCTGCTTTCTCTTTTGATAGGATTATCCTTTTTGATCCGATATCCTGATTTTGTGGAAGCGAAAGTATTGGTTACTACTGCTGAGCCAACAGAACGAATAGCAGCCCGGTTTACAGGTCAAATTGATAGCATATTTGTCAACAATAGAGATCAGGTAAAAAGTGGGCAGATTTTGGCAGGTTTCAAGAGCACAGCTAGGTTGGAAGATGTGCTCTTTTTGAAGACTACCCTAGAGAAAGAACCCTTTGAGAAGGAAAATGACTATTTTTTTCCTGTCGACACCATTTCTGAGTTGGTTTTGGGGGAAATAGCATTACCATTTTTGGAATTCGAAAGAAGCTATATGGAGTATCGTTTGATTAGAGAGCTCCAACCTTTTGTCCAGCAGACGGAAGGTGCCAAGGCGTCCATTGAAGAAATTAAAAAAAGGATAAGCAGCCAACAATCCCAAAAGGAAATACTTAACAGAAGACTTTCATTAGCCAAAATCGACTACGAACGTAACAGAAACCTCCATCAGCAAGGGGTCATTGCAGATAAGGATTTTGAATCCCGTGAAATGGAGTATTTGCAGATGGAAGAACAGGTCAATCAGATGGCCATATCCATCTCTCAATTGCAGGAAACACTGAATTCGGCTTATCAAACAATCAAGAACACCAACATCAATCGGGAAGAAGAGGAAGCGAGGTCATTGAAAGCCCTAATCCAATCCTATCAAGGACTTAAGCGGAGTTTACGGGATTGGGAATATTTGTATCTGATGAAATCTTCCATTAATGGTATAGTCAGCTTCCAAAAAGTATGGGGAGCCAATCAGCAAGTCAATTCAGGGGAACTAGTGTTTACCGTATTGCCTGATAATAAATCCGAGCTAATGGGCGCCATGAAAATAGCGGCTCAAAATGCCGGAAAAGTGAGCATTGACCAAAAAGTCCTGATCAAATTGGACAATCATCCTTTTCAGGAATATGGGGCATTAATCGGGAAGATTTCCAGCATTTCGGTGTCTCCTGACGAAGAATTCAACTACTTGATATATGCCACACTACCCCAAGGGACAATGACCTCCTTCAATAGAGAAATCCCATTTAATCAGGAACTGTTGGGAAATGCTGAAATCATCACCGAAGAACTGAGTGTGGCCGAGCGCTTATTTTTCAAGTTTAGGTCAATAACGGTTAATTAGATGAAGATTGTTCACACATTTTGGATTGATGAGGGAAAAGACCCCTTGAAAGATAGTTTTGGATGGTGCAGTGCTCCGTATCATGTGATGAGTTGGGCGCTTAGTAGCCTACAACTTCATAAATTTTACGAAGACCTGGAATTGATTACCGATAGGAAGGGAAAAGAGTTGCTAATTGATCAATTGCAATTACCTTATAAAAAGGTGAGAATTGAACTGGATGATTTAGATTTAGTTCAAATTCCCGGCTTATGGGTAATGAAAAAAATATATTCCTATACACTACATGAAGAACCTTTCCTCAATGTGGACGGGGATGTTTTTGTTTATGCCCCATTTCCCAAAGAACTTATTTCCGGCCAACTGATAGCCCAGAACATCGAGCAAGATTTTGATTATTACAAAGAGTTGGTCGGGCTCGTCGGCGATTCTTTTCCACTTGTTCCAAAGCCGATTAAAGACCAAATCGACAAGGGAAAGGAAATCAAGGCTAGTAATGCCGGGATATTTGGGGGAAATAATTATGCATTTTTCAAAGATTATTTTCAGGTGGTTGAGCAGTTTATTGCAGCTAATCATGAACAGATTAAATCTTTAAGTCCTTCACAAATTGTAAATTTCAATGCGGTAGTTGAGCAGTATATTTTCCATTGCCTGAGTACTGACCAAAGCATGGAGGTGAAGTATCTATTGGACACCGTTTACGATCCTTCTTTTTTTGAATCTTTTGCCAATTTTCATCACTTGCCTAATGATATCGCTTTTATGCATGCCTTGGGAGATTATAAGAAAAACGGTTGGGTTTGTGACCAATTAGCGCATCGATTACGACTGGATTATCCCGAATACTTTGCCAGGGTAATGAATCTCTTTGAAAAAGATGAATTAGCGTCTTCTGAAAAAACAGTTCCCTACGCATCAAGAGATCTTCCAATTAACCCTAAAAAATTTGCTACTAACTATCTATCAAAACCCGAAACCCAGCAATTTTACAGAACAGATCAAATCCTTTCTGCCATCTGTGAAAAAGAAGGCATTTCCTTGGAAAGGGAAGAATTCACCATTTCTGAATTGAAGGATAATTTGGGCAGAAAATTGACCGATCCGCATACCCTCAGGGTTTTGGATGATGTGTATGAGTTTGAACAAGAGAAGCTTAGATTAATCGAATTATTTCATAAGGAAAACTCAGAAATGGGTGATGAGTTTCCAGCCATTCAATCTGCCAATCAGGTGCTGACGAATAAAGGCTGGCAAGAAATGGCCGAGCTTAAATTGGCTCCAAATTGCAAATCAATCCTCTCTGAATGGGATTGGTCTCAAAATTCCGTGTTGTTCACTCGGGTCAAAATTAATCCCATTGCAAACAATCTCTTACTTCCTCCTCATTATTATCAAACGATACTGCTTTGGGACAGGCATCATCAGGAAGTCATCGAATATCTCTTAGGGCCTATTGGATCCTACCTTTTGTCTATCCTCAAGGAAGATGACTATACCGGAATGAGTGAGTTGGTAACTAAAGTGAGTACTTTTTTTGATTTAATAGATGAAAAACAAGTACTGAAATTGTTGGATGAAGAGATACGGTTTTTAGCCTACAGCGGAGTGATAATTTTAAGGGAAATCGTGGATAGATAATTCAGTAAAATTTTACTAGAATTTAGTAAAATTGGTATAGGTATTCAGTTGATAGGCAAGTAATTTAAAAGAATTATAGATCGGATGGTCCGTTCTGGAGTAAGTTCACATTAAAAAAATTAAAATAATGAAAAAATTAAGTTTAGAAATGCTCAGACTCAGCACCAATGAGATTTTGGAAAGAAGTCAGATGAAGAGGATTACCGGAGGTTATGGGTCAGGTCCATGCTACATTACTTGTTCAAGCCCTGATGGAGGGGCTCCAAAACAACACTCTGTTCCTAGTTGTAGTGCAGGTTGTCTTCAAGGTGTAGGATTATCTTCTTTATATTGTTCATGTAATTGAAACAATTCAAGCAATATTCCTTTAGTATAATTATGGAATGAGATATGGTAAAAAAATTATATTATCTCAATCCTATATATAGTAAACCGGGTAAAATCTTCTTCTTTGTCGGGATTCACTAATTTGACAAGAAGGCGATTTCCCGGTAAACTTGTCATTATTATGCCACGCTCAGGAATAATTATGTCATTACTAAGTTGGTTTTTCTGATTAAATAAAATCAATCTATTATTATAAATGGTTTCAGATATCTCGGCTGTATTTTTATGACCAGGGTTTATTAAAACCTCCCTGATATATTCAATAGCAAACAACCCATTTTCGAGTACATGAATACTCTGGTTCTTTGGGCTCTTTAACCATCCGTCAGGTGTTTTGGACATCGATTCAAGCTTTAATTTCGAAGATGAGTCTACAGCGCTTGGATCTTCGTATTTGATAGATATCTTTCCTATGAGAGTTTCTTTCAATAAATCATAAATAGTTATTTCACCATCGAATGTGCTTGTAAGAAATAGTTTTGAGGATTTTGCATCTATTGAATAAATTGGGGCGTAAAAACCTCCTACTAATCCTAGAAACTCATCTGTTATTTGCCGTTCAGATAAAAAAGAAAATTCACTTATTGATGAACTTTTTTGATCATATAGCTCAAATAGTTTTGCTTTATTAAAATTTCTAATACTTTGAGGATTGAATCTGCTGGTTCCAGTAGGGATGGTAGCAAAAGTTATATCCGATTTACTTGTATCTTTTTTAAAATATGAAAATTTCTTAGAAATAGTGTAAAGATGAAGAATATTGCTTGGTTGATATTTAAATCGTTTTTTTACTTTTAAATTTTTATCATAGAGTAAAATTTCTACACTGGTCATAGCCCATATATCACCTGTTTCGGAAAAAGCTAAGCATGATAAATTTGCAGAATGTTGATCTGGTCCTTCTCCTTGTTTATTTTTTTGTAGTAGTATTTTTCCACTTTCATCTAGAAGTAAAATTTCTTTCCCATTAGCTGTGTAGGTATATCCTAAATATATTTTTTCTTCTGGATAGTAATCTAATATTTCAACAGAAGTTAAGGAGTGAATTAGAAATTCATGTTCTTTTTCAAGACGATAGGAATGAATTATCTCATTTTTAGAATTCTCTAAAATTTTATTACAAGAAATAAATGATGCTGATACAGTGAAAAGAAGTATTGAAATAAGGATATTTCCTCTAAAAATTAAACTCTGATTCATAATTCATGTTAATTAGATAAATATTAAAATAAATATAACTAACTAAAAAATTTTTACCAAGTAAAAACTTACTAATATTAGTATTGTTTTTTTGATAGAATTGGTTTATTTTTGACTTAATTTATTATCAATGTCGTGAGAATTTTCATTTATCTTTATTTTCTTTTAATTATTTTTGGTTGTAGTGAAAAGAATCAAAAATCTAAAGATTTCCCAGGTTTAGAAATAGTAGATAGTATTCAGGTTTTTAATGATCCCGATTTATTTTTTCAAGACTTAGACCCTGTGTTGGAGAAGTTGCTGTTTATAAAAAAATCAGACTCTATTCAAGAAGTACAAATTTTGGATTTTAATGGAAATTTACAAAACTCTTTTTCCTTGGATCAAAATTATAAAAAAAATAATATTCACCTTTTGTCTGCCCTATTTTTTAAAGACCATGAAGGAATAGTTGTTTTCGGATCTGAAGAGATTATCACTTATTCAATGACAGGAGAAATTGACTCTATAATTTCTTTTTCTGATGTTCAAAGACAATACTTTTCAAGATCGGATTTAAGTTTTAGTTTGGAGAATTTTGGAGATAAAATATTTTTGTTAAATAATGAAATAGTAAATCTGAAACATAGTGATTTATCAGAGTTTAGTAATGTAGAAATATTTTATGTCTTTGACTTAAAATCAAAAGAATCAACCACGTTTTTAAAATTTCCAAAGAGTAGTATTTTCCAAAAAAACAAGTATTTTTTTAAGGGTGCTTGGTCACCTGTTTATACTTTTGATAAAAATTTATTACATGTGGTTTTTGGAATAGAGCCTACTATATATAATTATAGTCCAATTCCACCTTACCAACTATTGTCTAGTCTACCTCTTAAATTAAATAGCTACCGATCCTTTAACGGGCTTGATAAACTTTCTTCAAAATTTAGATTTTTTGATCATTCTTTTACATCAGGTAAAATTTTGTCCATTAAAAAACTTCTGGATTATTTCGTGATAGTATATTTCCCAGGAATCAATGATCAGAAATTAGGTGAGCAACTTCAAGGAAAATCCACTGAAGATATTATAAAAAATATAAGAAAATTGAAAAAAAAATATCCTAATCGAGTTGCTGTTATAGATCCACAAGGGAATACATTGGCTGATTTTATTCCTGAGAAATTGAATCCTACTAGTATGATTATTCGAAATGGAGATTTATATATGCTAGGATCTTCTAACATAGATTCAAATGATAATTTACTTAAAATTTTTAGACTTACCTTAAATATGAAAGATAAATGAAATCTCATTTATAATATAGGAATTTAGATTTTCATTAGATTTGTATGATTATTCTACTTTTTACAAGAAAGATGATGAGTATGGCTTAGTATTAGCCTAAATCAATAAAATTCCGATGCTTCAATCACTGGTCATATATCTGGTCAAATAGAAATATGGTATACTGCATGATTGCGGATAATCTAATAGATTTATATTATGAACTCCCGATATTCAATTATTAAAAATACCACATTAATCTTCTTTTTAATTTTAGCTAGCCTATTTCAATACTGTAAGAAAAAGGACTATTCCGGAACATTGGAATCCGCTAATACTGTAGAAATTCATGTTGAATTTTTGAAAGGCGATTCACCAGAGTTCATAATTGAAATATTAGACTCTATTAATCTTGAGGTTCCTGGAAACCCTCCCCTTACATCAATCCAAGACTTGGTTTTTTCGCAAAACTTCTTCCTTCTTTTAGATAGAAAACAAGGGTTATTAAAATTTGATAATAATGGTATGTTTCTCTTGAAAATTGGAGAGTTTGGTGAAGGGCCAGATGAATATGCTATGCCCTATGCACTTCACTTAGATGAAAAGAAAAACATTGTCTATGTGGCAGATTGGCAGAAAATGGTTATTCTTACTTACAGCCTCGAAGGAAAATTTGAATCAACAAGCAGTAAACTTCTGGGGCATCCTATATCTTTTTATAAAGAAAATGATACGCTTCTGGTAGTTCAGGAAACAATAAATGGAACAAAAGAGCATCCTAGAGAGGTGATGATAAACTCACTTAAACCCAATAGTCTTGAAATTCTGAATAAGGAAAGTCCCGTCTACAGTTTTCATTCTAATTTCAACATTATTCATCCCATTCCCAGGATATTAAGCCGAGTAGGTAATTCAAGCTTATTTTACATGCCAATTATTCGGGGAGAGATTTCTTCTCATACCGATAGAGATACGATTTTTAGACATCAAGACGGTAAATTGACCCCAGAGTATTTAATTCATTTAATTGGTTTTGATAGTTTACTACAATTGAGTATAAGCCAAATTGTAATGTCTGATAAATATGCTTTTTTACGCGTGATTTATGACAACTATCCTTATCCTTTTGTGATTGATTTAGAAAGTAATAGTCCCTTAGGTCATTTAAAGAAATTATTCAATCAGGAGATCACAGATGAAATGATTCCAAGGCCTATTAAAGAAGATAGGTATTTTTCCATTCTTAGGGATAAGGAGAATGGCTTAGAGAAAAATCCACAAATTGTATTTTACCGCATAATGTAGTAAAGAAACTAAATTATTGTTTTGAAAAATTCCTTCCCCCATTACAACCAACCAAACTCCAAAGACTGTGGGCCTACTTGCTTGAGAATAATCGCAAAGCACTATGGAAAGCTGATCTCCCTCAAGGAAACCCGGGAAATATCGGAGACGACTCGGGAAGGAAGCAGCCTATTGAAACTCGGTGATGCGGCTAAGGCAATGGGATTTAAAACGATTGGGGCAAAATTAAGCTATAAAAAGTTGAAACAAGCCCCTCTGCCCTTGATAGTTCATTGGGACAAGCAGCACTTTGTGGTGGTGTATAAAATCAGAAAAGATATCGAGGAAATTTTCTTCAACTCTTTCATTAAAAAAAAATTGAAACATTCAGGCTATTTATCTAAACTGGACCACCCATGAGAGCTCTCTATTTTATCTTTTTATTTTTTGCCTTTGGAGATATTACTGCTCAAACAGTCAGTGGATTAGTTATTGAAAAGGATACTGGACTCCCGCTTCCCTTTGCCAATGTTTTTGTAAACAACACCACTCAGGGAATTGCTACCGACGCGGAAGGCAAGTTTAATATATCCGGGGATTTTCCTTCGCAGATTGAATTGGTCGCCTCATTTGTAGGCTATGTGACCGAAGTCAAAATGATCTCTTTTGAAGGAAAAAGCGAGGTGAAAGTGACTTTTGAGCTATCATTCAACGAATCCAATCTCACTGAGATTGAACTTAAATCCAAACGGGATAAGTCTTGGGAGAGGAACTTAAAAACCTTTGAAGAAGTGTTTCTGGCCCTTCCCGACGATCCATACAAATCACAAATTGAGATTTTGAATCCATGGGTAATTGACTTTGAAAAAGTCAAGGTTAAAAATGGGAAAAATTACCTGAAGGCCTCAGCCCAAGAACCTATACATATTTTAAATGATGCGCTTGGTTACGATATAACCTATTATCTAGAGGATTTTCGAGTTTTGCGAGATGGTTCCAGATTTTATGGTCAGGTGTTTTATGAAGCTATGGAATCCAATAGTCTGGCGACAAGTTCCCGCTGGAAAGAGGCTCGACAAGCCAATTACTATGGTTCTTTAAAACATCTGAATCAATCTATTTTGCTTAATACTCCTGACTCAAGTGATTTTGCCTTGTTTAAAACAAAACCTGCTCCGATTGATGGATTTCGGAGCAATGACTTTCTTCAAGAGTTGAATAAAACCATCATTCCAATCCGAAAAGACTCTATTTTACGAAGACCACTTGGTGACGGAACTTTTCGAATTTTCCTTCAAGGAACATTGGAAGTGCATCATTTAAAGAAGGAATGGACCAACGATTATTACACGACAATTTATCATCCGATTAGTTGGCTCCAAGCTCCGGAGGGATTTTATGATGTCGATCGAAATGGAGTACTACTAAACCCCACCCAGCTAGTTCTTTCTGGCTACCTTGGGAGAAGGCGAGTTGCCAGAGCTTTACCACTTGATTTTGTCCCAACTACCGATTTTAAAATAGAAGAGCTAATAGCTGATGAGGTAATCATGAGCCGATCTAGCCAACTCAATCGGCTTCGGGAAAAAGTCTGGCTTACATTGAGCAAACCCTATTTCTACCCTGGAGAGACAGCATGGATCGGTGGACAAATGCTTTACCAAGATGCATTCCTGGCCGATTCGCTGAGTCGTGTAGTCCATGTGGATCTTATAACCGAAGACTCCGGAATCATCCAATCGGCCACCTTTCCAATCCAGCAGGGAAAAATCTCAGGAGCCCTAGTTTTGCCCAAGGAAATGAAACCGGGTGATTATGTGATTCGGGCTTATACCCATTGGAATCGAAATTTCCCGATGGATGATCAGTTTTTAGCTCCATTTGTGGTGATGGAGGAGGGTTATATACCTGAGATGGAGAAAGAAGCATTAGAAGTTTTTTCAGATGCGATAATGGTAAAGGCAGATTATACCCTTAGTGATTCACTGAACTATCGGGTAATGGACCTAAAGTTGGATTTTCTAGACGGATTTGAAAATCCTATCGACGGGGAGTTTGTGCTATCTATTACTGATGCTGATCAAGTAGTAGAAATGAATCAGGGAATTCGACTCGAGCATGCTATAGAATGGCTGGATGAAGGCTTGCCTGAAACTTTTCAGAGTAGTCTAAGCCATCCTGTGGAGTACGGAATATCCTTAAAAGGAAAATTTACGCCGGAGAATAAACGGCAGGGACTAATCCAGCCCATCACGATAGTCCGGGGAGATCTGGAAGATTATGGTCAGGTCATGACAGATTCTTTGGGGTATTTTTGGGCAACTGGATTAAGCTATCAAGACACCGCCCAGATAGCAGTGGCTGCCATGAATGAGAAGCTCAGACCATTTGGATCAGTCGAACTAGAATCACTAGGTAAACCAGAACTTGGAGTTGCTTTGCCTAAACTTACCTACAGAAAAGTAGCTATTTCATCCAAGGATTATTTTTTGGATACCTCTGGAGATTACATCCTTTTGGAAGAGTTTGTCAAAGAGGAAACTCGTGAGAGAGAGACTATGGCTGAGCGAAATTATGGATATGGAGCGCCAGACCGGGAGGTAAATGAGGAGCAGCTATTGACACTATCTCCTTACGCTATTAATGCTCGTCTGGGATTAAATGGATCTACCATTGGAAATTATAATTTCGGACAAAAAACAGGCGTCCCTCTACTAATCATTGATGGAACTCAATATCCTTTTTTAAGTAGCGATGATTTTTGGAATATTTTGGAATCATACACTTACCCTGAATTAAAGTCTATTAAGGTGTATACCTTCAGTGCCCCAATATTCGGCATGGCAGGCTATGCAGGGGTGATTATGATTCAAACTAGAGATGGATTTAAAACAGGGCCTAAGATCGAGACCAAGTTCAATTCCGAAGGCTTCCAATTTTTTTCAATTCCCGGGTTTACTGCTTTTCCAGAGTTTCCCAAAAGTCCGCCATCAGATCGCTATCTGACCAAAAAGCCAACGATCTATTGGGATCCACTTGCAGAAACAACTGATGGTGTATTTGAGGTAAAAGTTAAGGTGCCCTATGGAATCGACCGCCTTCGGATCAAGGTGGAGGGTAGGAGTCTGGACGGGGAGCTGATAGACCAAGTAATTCAAATTGAAAAATAGGGAACGAATTGATTCACCAATGACTTTCATTGAGCCTATTCAAATAACCCCTTTCTTCACTTCAAGAACCCACTCACTTCAACTAACCCGATTCAAAAGACTTCATCGCATTAGCTTATGGTTAATCTCTAAGCACTAGGATAAGCTCATTTCCTTAAAAGAAATCCAGGAAATCCAGGAAATTTCGGAGATAACTCGGGAAGGAAGCAGCTTATTTAAGCGGTTAGGAACAAATTGACTTGAGGGATGAATATTCAATCATTTATCTTGACTCTAACACCATTCCCACGAAGTCCCTAAAGTTATCTTGGGAAATTACTTGAAAGTCAGCTGGGTAGGCTTCTAAAAATACAGATGGTTTCTTGATTTTGGCATTAGGGTTCCATTTAAATTCAAAGGCCGAAATCCGCCCACCTGCTTCCTCCAAGTAATCAATTTCTTGCTGTTGCTTTGTCCGCCAAAAAAATGAATTTGCATAGGCCGAATGGTAATGATTTCGCTTCATTCGCTCGGTGACCAAAAAATTTTCCCACAAAGCACCAACATCATTTCGAAATTCAAAAGGGTTAAAGTTTTGAATCAACGCATTTCGGATTCCATTATCGTAAAAATAGATTTTCCGGGTCGTCTTTATTTCATTTCGAAGATTTCTGCTGAAGGAATGAAGTGGGAAAATGATGCAGCTGAGCTCCAATAGTCGGATATAGCTCGAAACCGTGTTTTTATCTACTCCGGTCAACTGTGCCAATTCATTGTAGCTGACTTCAGAACCTATTTGGAAGGCAAGTGCTTGAAGGATTTTTTCCAAAACCTCAGGCTTTTTGATGGAAGCAAAAGAAAGAATATCCTTAAAGAGATAGCTTTGCGTGATTTCATTTAGAATATCCCGCTCTTCCCCAGGGTGATTAATGACATCCGGATAGTAGCCATAAATCAAGCGATTTTCCAAATCCCGCAACGCATCCAAATACCCTACCGATTGCTCATATTCTTCATAAGAAATGGGGAAAAGAAAGTATTCGAACTTTCTGCCTGTGAGGGGCTCATGGGTATTGTTTCGAAGTTCAAAGGCAGAAGAACCACTCAGAATCAATTGTACATTTTTGAATTGATCGTGAATAATCTTGGCCGTAATACCAATATTTTCGATTCGTTGGGCTTCATCAATAAAGACAATTTTGGAATTGCCAAGCAGAGTTTCGATTTGCTTCGTATTGGGATTGGTCAATTGCCGTCTAACCAAAGGATCATCACCATCCAGAAACAAAAACTCCCGATCTTCTAGTATTTCACGAATCAAAGTTGTTTTTCCGACCTGCCTTGCCCCGATCAGAACAATAGTCTTCCCCTTAAATAGCTTTGCAGAAATCTTGTTTTCGAATATTCTCGGAATCCTAATTTCATTCATTCACCAAAAGTAATACTTTTTAGTGAATAAATTCACCGAAAAGTATGCTTAATGGTGAATGTAATGATAGTTTTCATAGAAAAAGAGAGGAAGGTTGTCCGATAATCGCATGGCTAAACTTTTAGATTATTTAGCTATCTTCAAGTTCGTGAAAGAAGTTAGTCTAAGAAAATGAAAAATTTTATTCCTATAGCACTCGCTTTATTTTTGTGCTTTTCGTCGTCCTTCGCCCAAACCACCTTTTCAAAAATAGCTGAATTCAAAATTGATCTTTTAAACCCAGTTAAGATTTTAGACTACTATCCTGCCAAAAAACAATATTTGGGATATATCAATGAAGGGAGTAAAGGAAACAAAATTGCCTTGTTCTCAGAAAATGGTAAAGTCTTAGTCTCGGAAAAATTGCAAGGCGAGGGGCCAAATCAGATCGTAGAATCTATCAATCAAATTGCCTTTGCAGAAGATGGAGCTATATGGGTTCATTCCAGCCATAATCTTTACAGGTATGATCAAAATTTGAAGAAAACGAAAAAGATTCCTTTTAGAACCAAGTACACTGTCTCTCTATATAGTCCTAAAAAACTGACGTACTTCTATGAAAATGGGGTGAAGGGAGATAACTCCTTTATCAGTCAACCTTCCGGATATTCCACTTTTTTTGGATTCACAGATTTTCTAAAAGAAAACCTAATAGAAGTTTTCAATCCAAAAAATGAAAAGACATACAACTTTGTGCCAGTTTCAGGTCGGTCAAATTTTTCTAAACTGGATCCTTCAATTCAGTCAATTTATGCACCTGTTTATTCTCTAGACAAAAGCCGGGGGAAACTATATCTGACCACTACTTTAGACGATGAAATTTCAATAATAGACCTGAGATCTAAAAAGAAAACCGAAGCTCTCAAAATCCGTCACGAAAACTTCCCCGTACTGAAATCCTCCAGAATTTCTTTGAATAATATAGCTTCTAAGGGCCCAATTAATCTTGGAGCTAAAAATGATAATATTTACGTTTTATCAGATGGAACTGTCCTGTTGGAATACATCAGAGCTATTTCACCTGAAATTTATGAACAGAAAATAGCTGAAAACCGAAACTATCATCACTTTGGCGATCCATCCTACCGTCGATTGATTTTGATCAGAAATGGTAAACAGGTTGGAGAAGATATCCAATTACCTTATGGGGAGATAGCTATGCTTTTACCTGACGATACGCTTTTAATCAAATTACTAAACCCAGAAGAAGAAGAGGATTTCACTAGATATGGGATTTTTAGATTGAAATAGTTTGGCTGATCACTCTCTTCACTCTACCACCTTAACCCCTTTCCAAAAGGCTATCATACCTTTGATCTCAGAGGCTGCAAGTATCTTATTTTACCTAGTAAATATTTACTGAAAATTAGAAATGTCTTACTAGGTATTGGCTAAATATGCTAATAATATAGTATCTAATGATCGGGGGTACAGATCGATTAGTTTAACCATAATTACTATATTTAATGAAAAAGTTAAGTTTAGAAATGCTCAGACTTTCTTCAGAAGAGGTGCTCGGGCGAAGTCAGATGAAATGCCCATGAGAAAGGTTTCTCACACAGGGGGATGATTATATAGGGCATTCCATGTGGCAAATAAAAATCAAATTATAAACACATGAAATCAATTGTAGGAGGTGGACGTTTTCGATGTGTTTGCTACAACAGTACAGGAAGCTGGACAGGTACTTATTCGGATAAAGCTACAGCAGAGGCCGCTGGTGGGGGACATTGTGAATCAGGTATAGCTCAATGCACAGAAATCAATCAATAACTTGTTTTAAAAGACCCTATCGTAATTTTCAATTTAAGATAGGGTCCTTTTTTTCTGCCCTTAGGAAAAGAGTTTTAGTTATCAAGGTGCTTTGTATCAGCTTGTTATTCTCTTGTAATGATAGTTCTACAATTATTTCATCAAAAGATTCAGTTAAAATTGATACACTTATTTTTGAATCCAAAGATGAAGTCATCGACCTCGGAGAAGAAGGGGAGTTCTTGGCTTATTCAGCGATGTCTGATGATGCGTCAACTTATTCTATTTTCAACCTTGAGAAAAGATTCTTATACACCCTCGATTTAAAAACAAGAAAACTTCTCTCGACCTTAAAAATGCCTTCTGAAGGACAGGATGGTATTGGAGACTGGCTGATAGACTTCCAAAGATTGGATGACCAAAACTTCATCGCTCAAGGTGACAATGTGTTTTATTCTTTTAACCAAGAAGGGAAACTAATGGATAAGATACGGGTGGATCATCTGTTTTATTTTAATCCTGAATTAGCCAAGAAATTTTCGAATATAGGTTTTCTCTTTAAAGATGAACTATTCCACTTCACGACAGGAGAAATCGGTACCATAGAATCGGAGATCATCAGCTATAATTCAAAAAGGGACTCCTTTCTTCTGAGAGGGATTCCTTCTATCGACTTGGTTAAAAATTTGTCTATGATTTCCATGGTCAAATCCTTTACTTTCTATTACTCTCCTTCTTTTGTAATCAACGATTTCCCCGGTGGGATTCTAGTCGTAAACCGTGGTTTACCCAATATGACCGCATACCTGAACAATGGGGACACGGTAAACACCAAACCTAACAGCTCAAAATATTTTGAAGACTTGGTACCGGTTGATGAAATATTCAGAGCTAAAAATGAAACGGAAGAAAAGGAGTTTAAAAAGAAATTAGAAAAGCAAATGAATTTCCTCCGACCTGTGGTGGATGAAAATAATCAAAAGCTCTTTAGACTTGGCTATCGATTGGCTTCGGATGGTGTTTCTTTTGACACCTACTTATTTGAATATGATCTGAATTTAACCTTGACGCGGGAGACCCAATTGGAAGGAATCATACTCAAACCTAAGAAAATGTTCCTCAGGAATTCGACTTTTTATCTTGCTGTTTCTTTTGAGGATGAGCCTGGGTTATTGATTTTTAGGAGTCCTTTTTAATTCTTGGGCGGTATTCTTAGAGATATTTTGGCTTTTACAAAAAAATCAACCCAATGGAGATTCCCTTCAACTAATTGAGTAAATATTTACTAGAATTTAGTAAAATTGGTATAGGTATTCAGTTTGTAGCCAAGTAATTTTAAAGAATTACAGATTGGATGGTCCGTTCTGGAGTAAGTTCACATCAAAAAATTACAATGATGAAAAAATTAAGCTTAGAAATGCTGAGACTTAGCACCAATGAAATTTTGGGAAGAAGTCAGATGAAGATGGTTACTGGGGGAATTGGGTCCGGTTCAAATTGTGAAATCCGTTGTACTCCAGGTCTTCCAAGAGGAACAAGTGTCAATGACTGCTCATTTAACACTATGAATTTTAACTGCCCTCAAGATGAATACCCAAATGCGTCCTGCACTTGTTCATCAGGCGGTATGGGATAATCTTGAAAAAAATCAAGAGGCTGTCTCATAAATAGGGAAAGCCTCTGATTTTTACTGGCAGGGATCTCAGTTCAATTTCAAATATTCAATTCTAAGGCTTCTCATTTGAGTCTTGAGACAGCCTCTAATCCTAGTAAAATATGAGCAAACCTATTTATACATCTTTATTAATGCTTTTATGGTTTTCTACAACCTTCGCCCAAGTAAGCCTTAGAAAAGTCTCTGAATTTAAAATTGACAGTTTTTATGAGATTGGGATATTAGACTATTTTGAAAAGGATCAAATCTATTTAGGATATACAAAAAGTAAGGATGATGGTGTTGAAATCAGCCTTTTTGATGCCAAAGGAAATAAGATCATTTCTCGAAATCTTTATGGAGAAGGTCCAAACGAGCATGTTTCTCCTTTGAGTGGTCTTGCCTTTACTGAGGATGGGAATATTTGGGGGAAAACTCCAATTGAAATTTTGCTCTATGACCGTAAATTGAATTTGATTAAAAAGACAAGATTTAATCCGCTCAATACATCTACTATTTATTATCCAAAAAAACTGGCTATACTAAAAAATTCTGTAGGGGAGAATGTGGTGATCACGACTATTACAAATACCTTTTCTTTTTCTTTTGCAAGAAATTTTGAGAGCCTCAATTTAATTGAAGGAGTTAATTTAAAATCCGGAAAATCAACTGGTCTTATTCCGGCTCGGAATATTTCAATTTTTTCCAAAATGGATATTAGTATGAAAAATATGCTTTCTGCCATATATACCCAAAGTCCGGATGGAAAGCAATTATTTGTGACCACAAGTTTTGATAATCAAATTACCATTTTTGATTCCCGGACTTTGGAGAAGAAGGATCAAATCGAGATTGATCATGAATCATTTGACGCATTGAAAAGCTCTAAGTTGTCCTTATCCTATTTACCTCAGTTTAAAGGTAGAATTTTATCAGCCAGAAACTTCGCTCTCCATGCTTGGGACAATGGTTACTTAGCACTTGAATATCTTAGGGATATCTCAATGGGTATTTTCGAAAAGAAGTTGGCCGAGCTCAAATCCTATGATACTACCATAGACCCTGATTATCACCGATTGATTTTATTCAAAGATGGGAAACAGATTTCAGGTGATATTCGGATTCCCTATGGTGAGATTCAAATGGCACTTCCGGGCAACCGTCTTCTTATCCGACTGATCAATCCAGATATAGAAGAAGATTTTATGCGATTTGGAATATTTGAAATAAAATAGTCTGATCTTAATTTTTCCTTACTATGTCACCTTCACCCCTTTCCAAAAAGCAATCCGGTCTTTGATTACTGAAGCGGCGGGCTTTGGGTCAGGATAGTACCAAGCAGCATCTTTGTTCAGCTCTCCATCTACCAATACACTGTAATAAGAAGCTTGACCTTTCCAAGGGCAGGTGCTATGTGTGTCGGAATCTTTTAGGTATTCTTTTTTTACAGTTTCCCGGGGGAAATAATGATTTCCTTCTATGACAACTGTTTGATCCGATTCTGCGATCACCTGATTATTCCAAATAGCTTTCATACGAATTTTTATTAAATGTGAATTCCCCCTGAGATGAGAATAACCATACTTCTAAAAGAGCTGATTTCAGGTTTTATTCTCTTCTGAAACATTGATTAATTCCCGCTTTTCTTATAAAACACCACAATTGATGAAAAAGATTGAAAAAATATTTTTTTGGTACAATCGATTGCGAAATAGCCTAAATCTAATTTCATGTTATGACATGATTTTGTAAATAAAGTAAAATAAAAATTAAATTCTTTAAAATATATCTTTTGCGATATTTCATGTCTTTCGCAATCGATAGCGGGAAATAATTATTGTATTTTCAATAAATACACTTTAAAATTGAGGAATATCAAATAAAACATAATTTTTTTTGAAACATTTGTAATTAAGATCCCGTTAGCTACCTTTGTAATGTTAATTAAACAAAACCATCAGACCCGATGGACCCTGTGACCCAAAATACCTTCCGAATGGATCAGCCATTCCGGGTTACACTAAAACAGAAATCTAAGAACCTATTAAACCAATTATTATGAAATCATTAATGACTATGCTTTTTGTTGCCGGGATGGTAACAGGAGCCTTTGCAGCAGGATCAGAAAAGACTGTTGAAATCAGACAGTCAGAACCTTCGAAAGTAACTGTGGCAGTATCAGAAGCGCCACTGGGAACTGTGATTGTAAAAATCATGGATAGTGACAACAGATTAGTACTTAGAGACAGAATCGTGAAAGATGAAGCTTTTGCAAAAAGATACGATTTGACGGCTTTGCCTAAAGGTACTTATTCAGTGGAAGTATTAGATCAGTCTGGAGTTCTAAGAACTGCTACTTTCGAAAACTTCATCGCTGAAACTCCTTCTGTGTATTCAAGAGTGACTAAAGTTGAGGCTAACAAATACCGTTTGCTTGTAAGCAACTTAGACGCTAAGGAAATCACAGTTTCGATTTTCGATGGAGACAAATTGATTCACTCTGAAAGAGTAGAGGATCCTCAGGGATTGCACAAACTTTATACTATTCAGAATGTAGGAACTGACATTCGATTCAAAGTTTCCACAGACAACGGTTTTGACAAATATATGTCTGCCCTTTAATTGAAAACTAACCAATTGTATACAACCCCGCTTTGGTCTGAGGCGGGGTTATTTTTTTGTCTAGGCTTTTTGGCTCAGTATAAAAAGCCAAACAACCAGAGTGGAATCCGCTTCTGATTTCCTCCCTTAATATCCAAAGCCAGATATGCGTTGGGTAAGCCTTTAATTTGTTCAGTGCTTTTCGAAGGTCCTCCGATTTCAAAGACATAGCTTTCGTCGATCAAAAAATCGGAGTATTTGGATGAAGTTACGGCATGCACGGTGCTGGTTTGATTGTAGAAAAAGGTCTCTCTGATATTTCCTAAGTCAGGTTGTGCGGGAGAGAAGAGATGAATGAAATTCGGATTGTTTAAAAAGATTTTTTCCGGTTTTTGTAAAAAGCTTGTACCCTTCGTATCAGATCTCAACAAATTTAGAATTTGTGCTTGATCTAAATAATCTAAAAGCCTCAAAATGGTGTTTCTGGGGGCTTCTAATTTTTCTGAAAGCTTGTTAATATTAGGGGTGAAAGGGACTGATTCACTGATGACAAAAAGTAGTTTTTTCATGGTTCTTACAGTGGAATGCTGCAAATCTTCAAAAGGTGCTATATCCGTTTCAATTACTAGATTGATGGTTTCTTCCAGCTTTTGGTAATAAGTGCTTTTTGCTTCTCTGAAAAACGGGAAGAATCCATATTTTAAATAGTTTCCAAAATCTTCTGGATAATTTATTATATCCAATATCTCCGGTCCTATTGTCGAATGTTTTTGAATAATATCCTCTAAGGAGAGCTGCTGGATAGTTAATTTTTTCTCAAAAAGTAAAAACTCTCTGAAAGAAAGGCCATTCAATTTATAAACTGATGCTCTTCTTGATAAATCCGCATTTCCTTTTGACAAGTCAAGAATAGAGGACCCTGTGGCAACTACCTGTATATCAGGATAATCGTCGTAAAGTTGCTTAAGGTCTTTTGACCAATAAAGGTAACGGTGTACCTCATCCAACAAGAACAATCGAATGCCCTCTTGATAGAGTGTATAGATAGTTTCAATTAGTCTATTGGACTCAAAGAAAAAATCATCTAAGCTTAAATAAATTCCCTTAGTATTTGAATCTGAAAGGTATTGCAGTAGGAGAGTTGTTTTTCCAACACCTCGGTACCCCAAGATCAATATCAGCCTTTGGCTCCAGTCAATTTTGTCAAATAAGTACCGCTTAGGTTTCCCTTTTACAAGCTGAATTTTTCTGTCTGACTTTTCTATGAGATGCTTCATAGGCGATTTCTTGAGAAAGCAAAAATATAAAATGGTTTTTTAAAAAACTATTTTGTAATAATGCTTTTTATAAAAAGCAAAATATGTATTTCATTGTTATATGGAAGTTTAATGATGTATGCATAATGAGTTGTTAAAAAAATGCCTTTTAATTTTAGGTAGATCTATTGAAAGCTAAGGACTCTGTTCGCAACACGTTTTCCCAAATTTTCAGCTTTCTTCAAAAATATCGGATCAAGTGAATCCATTTGAAAGGGGCCTTCATCGGTGATTGCGGAAGCTCCAAAAGCTGCTTCGACTTCTTCCCCACCCATGACTAACAACCCGTGAATTAGCATAGACTTCAAGATAGAAAGCATGACTCCTTCTTCGCCGATAGAGATTCCTCCTCCGGTAGAAAATGCTGCCCCTATTTTATCTTTCAAGGGTCTCCCTTCAAAAGGCCATGAATTGATGAATTCCAAAACTGGGGGTGCCGGATTGCCATTGTACACTGGGGAACCTAAGATGATACCTTTTGCTTGAAGTAAATCTTCAACCTTTACCTCTTCGATAGCCAATAAAAGTACTTCAACTGAATCGACAGAGTTGGCTCCTCTTGCTACAGCCTCTGCCATTTGTTGTGTGTTTCCTGATTGTGAAAAATAAGTGATTAAAATCTTCGGCCTTTCCTGAGCATATATCCCCACCGAGTAAAAAAGAAGAGTAAAAGTGAAAATGCAGCGTAGCATAGTGAAATATTTACCTTGAATATAATGATTTGAGGGGAGAAAAAGAGTTCAACTCCTTCAGAGTTGAGATGCGCCATGTTTGAGCGTCATCATACCACCAGTTTCACTGGCGGTTATTGAGGAGTTTAACCACTTCGTGGTTAATTGATTCTTTTTAAACATGAGACTGTCATGTTCCCTGAAGCTTAAATATGTTACTCCGAATGACCTATACATGACTTACTTAATAAAAATCCTGAAAGGATTGAACCTCTCAATAACCACGGGCCTGCCTTTGCCGGCAGGCAGGTGCAACCCGTGGCTAGGCAAGCGATCGATATCTGTTATCCTGACCCTAAAGGGATCAAACTTTCTGACTAGCGCTTGAAGTTCAACTCCTTCAGAGTTGTGAGCCATTATGTTGGAGCGCCTTTCTTACCACCAGTTTCACTGGCGGTTATTGAGGGGTTTAACCACTTCGTGGTTATTTGATTCATTGTGACCCTAACATATCTAAAAAAATAATCCTGAAAGGATTGAACCTCTCAATAACCACGGGCCTGCCTTTGCCGGTAGGCAGGTGCAACCCGTGGCAAAGGAGCCAACAAATAATTGCTGTCCTGACCCTGTAGGGGTCAAACTTTCTGAATAGCGCTTGAAGTTCAACTCCTTCAAAGTTGAGATGTACCATGTTTGTGCATCTTTATACCACCAGTTTCACTGGCGGTTATTGAGGGGTTTAACCACTTCGTGGTTATTGGATTCATTGACCCTAACATATCTAAAAAAATAATCCTGAAAGGATTGAACTTTAAAATAACCACGGGCCTGCCTATGCCGGGAGGCAGGTGCAACCCGAGGATGAAAAAGCGATCGATATCTGATATCTTGGCCCTGAAGGGGTCAAACTTTCTGAATAGCGCTTGAAGTTCAACTCCTTCAGAGTTGAGATGCGCCATATTTGTGCATCTTTATACCACCAGTTTCACTGGCGGTTATTGAGGGGTTTAACCACTTCGTGGTTAATTGATTCGTTTTATACATGAGACTATCATGTTCCTTGAAGCTTAAAAATGCTACTCGGAATGACCCATACATGACTTACTAAATAACAATCCTGAAAGGATTGAACTTTATAATAACCACGGGTGTAACCCGTGGATAAGAAAGCGACGAAGCCCTACTATCCTGACCCTGTAGGGGTCAAACTTTCTGAATAGCACTTAAAGTTCAACTCCTTCAGAGTTGTGAGCCATTATGTTGGAGCATCTTTCTTACCACCAGTTTCACTGGCGGTTATTGAGAGGTTTAACCACTTCGTGGTTATTCGACTTTTTGATTAAGTTATTCCATAGATCCAATCCTGAAAGGATTGAACTTTATAATAACCACGGGCCTGCCTTTGCCGGTAGGCAGGTGTAACCCGTGGCAAAGGAACCCAAGGTTATCTGCTACCCTGACCCTGAAGGGATCAAACTTTCTGAATAGCGCTTGAAGTTCAACTCCTTCAGAGTTGGGAGTCGCCATATTTGTGCATCTTTATACCACCAGTTTCACTGGCGGTTATTGAGGGGTTTAACCACTTAGTGGTTAATTGATTCATTGTCTAAAACTTTACAAAAAAAATCCCGCCAATAATTATTAGCGGGATTTATGTTTTGTCATTCAGATTTCCTTACTTCTTCCAACTAGCTTTTCCACCTTTGGCGGAATCGACGCTGATGCTATAATTGGATCCTGAGGATACAATCCAGCGAACTTTCACCGCACTCATTCCAGGGATATTTTCCACCGCAATTTTTTCCGGTGAGTGTTTTTGTTCTTTATAGCGTTTGAAATCCTCGTCCTCTACTACAAATCCAGCCACCACTTTTGCGCCGGAGATGCTCACATAGTCTGGTCTTTCGATATTGTATTTCAAATCCTGAGAGGAATGCGTAGGCATCATTCTTTCATTGAAAATGGTAGCAGTGATGGCTTTCAGTCTGCCTCCCAAATCTTCCTCCTTTACATCCATGACAGAAAGTTTCGGAGTATGATAAGCGTGGTAAATAGTAAAGGCAGAATTTCTATGTGCGTCTTGCTCCATCAAGAAGCCTGGATGAGCTCTTCCAAAGGTTTTTTTGAAACCACCAATCTCGATCTCTCCAAACTGTGGGTGCTCATAACTTTTCCAATTCACAAAGGCATCGCCAAAAGTCAAAAGCTGATCTACTTTCAATTGTTCTTCCTGATTGCCTCGACCTGCATTCTGGTGGAAGTATAGATAGGAAATCATCAACTCATTGGAATAAGTGAATATCCCACGGTTTCCATAAAACCAATCCAATTCGCCTCCAAATACGGAATAAAGGTCCTTGTAAACTGTCAAATACCTATATCCTGGCATCATTTCTTCACCTTTTTTTGCAATGGCGTCATAAATTCTGATATCCTCACGGTTGTAGGTGTTGACATCTTCCTCAGCACCTGGACCTCTTAGGATCATTCCTCCGTAGTTGTGATAGCTCTGTGCTCCGGCAATGTTTGGATGCTTCATCACAAACTCCATCACAGAGCGGTTTTCTGGCAAAGTGAAAGGATAGCGAAGAGCTCCTCTTTGAATATAGTCAGGTTGCCAATTCCAGCCCCAATCTCTGTTGGGATCGTAATAACCTACATCATCATCATTGATTCTTCCGTCTCCATCGAGGTCGGTTCCTTCCTGTCCCAGCATCTCATATTCTCCTACCTGATCAGGACCTACAGCTACCAATCTTCTGGGATCCAATGGGTCTTTGATATATCTGCCGGTTGGTGATTTTCTAATCATCATGGTGATATGTCCATCTCCATCTAAGTCGTCCATTTCATCTTCACCTGCCAAGCCATCTCCGTCATTATCCAGCTTCATTACACCAGAGCGAGGAGTGTTTTGAGTATTTGGTTTCAAAAAGAAATCATTTCTAGCATCCGGGTTAATCGTAGGCGTGATATAGAAAGTTTTATCCTTTAGGAGTTGCTGGATAAACTCATTGCTTCCATGCATTTCCGTCAAATACCAGGCTGTGTACAAGGCAAACTCAGCACCCTGAATTTCATTGGAGTGAATATTCCCGTCAATCCACATGGCTGGCTTGTCTGTATCTTTTCCGGATTCAAAATCTGTAATGGTCAGAGTCATAATATCCCTTCCCTCATAAGATTTTCCGATGGCTTCTATTTTTGCCAATTTGGGATGTGCCTTTGCGATTTTTTGCATGACATCCACCAGTCCTTCGTAAGTATAATACCTGTTCCAGGCGGTTTCTACTTTAGGTTGATGGGGTGTGCCCACTGCCCTGAAAAATTTTTCCTGAGCCTGGCTTTCTATTTGGCCAAAGCCTAATGCACTCATGGCCAAGGCAAGAATTAATTTCTTTGTTTTTATCTGTTTCATGGCTTAGAGTTTGAAAGTTGCGTTGATAAAGCCCACATGAGGTGCTCCTGCTTTGATGCTGACATCTCCTTTTCCTCTGATGATCCAGCTCAAACTGCTTTTTCCGAAAGCATCGATAGAATCAATCAGTTGGATTTTTTCTCCGGAAATCACTCTGTCCGCCGGAGCGTTCAAGTCCACACGGATTTTGCGAAGCCATCTGGATCTTTCACCCATTTCTGAGTGTGTAGGAAGTGGAGAGTTGTTGAATAAATCCAAACTCACACGGGTTAAACCGTTCCCCAAAGATTCAATCTTCAAATTTTGCACTTGTAATTTAGGCTGCATTTCAGCCAGCTTAAGAATGAAATCGGTATGTTCTTCAGCGATTTTCTCTACTTTTTCAAAAGGAGGATTGTGCATGACAAATGGCTTAATACCTCCCACTTCTACATTTTTGCCAGGGAAATCCGGGTGTGAAATTTCCTTCCAAGGAATAAAGACATCCTTCCAGCCCAATGAATCAGCCCAAGCTAAATAGGTAGCTTCAGGATTGCTTTTTCCTTTATATTCAGGAGTCCAGTAAGCAGGAGTGCTATAACTCAAGCGGGCAAAATGGAAATAAGCCCACTGGAAAAAGTCCCCGTCTGTGCCCTGATTAGTTTGCTGATAGGCTTTCTGAGAAACAGTTTCATTGTAGATCCCGGAAACCATAGCATTGATGGCCTGATCTTTCTCCAGAATAGAAGTGACTACCCGCTTTCTTGCCTCACCTGCATTGTATTTCAATGGAGATGAAAGATTGTTTGCAGGCGAAAAGGTCACAAAGGCAAAAATGTTCCATTGGTCAAAAAGATAGTCCAACATGGCTCTAGATTCTGGCTGAGAGACAGGAATATCACCTGCCAATGGCTGGAAAACCGGGAATTTATAAGTTAAGGACTTGTTGAATGCAATACCTTCTTGAAGGTCCTCCGCAAACTTTCCATCCTGATCATCGTCTTTACTTTCCTTGTAAACGAAATACTTTCCAGCTTCTCCCTTGCTTTTGTCTGCTTTGACCAGTACCCGATCATCTTCTTTGGATAGCATGTAATCTCCCATTGGATCTTCAACTCTCATCCAGGTAATGTATCCATCTCCATTGAGGTCTGTGTAGCCATTTTCTCCTGCCTTGCCATCACGATCATGGTCTACAGATGCTGCATTTCCCCTTCTTTCATATTTCAGAGAAGCATGATATTGCTCATAAGCATCAGGAGACATATTTGGAAAAATATAAAAAGTGGTATTCTCCAATGCAGATGCATGTTTGCTAATCAGATCTTCAGCAAATCTGGTAGCCAGTTCTACGCTGAGAACGTGAAATCCTTCTACCCCTCCGACTACTGCAATAGCTGGCTTTTGATCTTTATCGCCAGTACCAACTTTCAAAACCCAAATATCTTTTCCTCCCTGGGTTTTGGTGAGGGACTTTAATTCAGCAGAGGCATTGGAGCCTATTCGCTGCAGGCGCTGATTGAGCTGGCTCAGTGTGGGATAATCGGATTGAGCAGAAGCTGCTCCCGACCAGGCCATACCGACAGCCATCAGGCAACCGAGTACGATTTTTTTCATAAATCAATTGAGTTTAAAATTCTGTTTTGTATGATTTTTCAAAGATTATTTCACCTGAATTTTATTAAAAATTAAGGACAAAATGCAGGTCTGTTTTTCTGGAAGCCATAAATATGCGTGAGTGGGAACAGCTTTGGATAAATGGTGGGAAGCATTTTTTTGTTGTTAGGTTCACGATTTTTCGTTTATTTGAGTTAAACCCATCAACCTTTATGTATCAAAAAATTGCCCTTGCAATAGCATTTTCACCTCGAATTGAGGCGCTTATTGCTGAAGTCAAAAGGCTGGTATTGCTTTTTGATTCGGAATTGATTCTGATTCATGTTGGTGTCAAAACGCCCGAATTAGAGAAAAAGCTGACTGAATTAATTGAAAAAAACCAATGTGATCCTGCGAAAACCAAAGTCTTGTGGAAGGAAGGAAAGCCTGTAAAAATGATTCTTCAGGCTTGCAGAGAGGAAAAGGTGGATCTATTGGTTGCCGGAGCTTTGAAACAAGAAGGTCTGTTTAAGTATTATATGGGTTCTGTAGGGAGAAAAATCATCAGAAAATCTCCCTGCTCGGTACTGACCCTGATCGAGCCAAGAGTTAAAACCTCCGAGTTTTCCAGAGTGGTCATCAATGGAACCCAGCTGGAAATCACTCCACAAGTGATCAAGCATGGCTTGGAGTTTTCAAAAGTGGTCAAGGCAGACCAAGTGTCCATTTTGAATGAAATCAAAATGTATGGTTTGCAGATGGGAACGGCTAGTGAGGATTCGGAAGAAGAAATTGCTCATACCAGAAGACAGCTGGTTCAGAATGAGATTGACTACGTGGAGCAAATTCTTAAAGACCTAGATAAAGGAAAATTGAAAATTAATATAAAAGTTACCGGAGGGAAATGGGCTGTGGAGTTGGCAAGGTTCTGTGAAAAAACTGATGCCAATCTGTTGGTTGTAGGAGACGAGAGAAAGCTCAATTTCTTTGATAGGATTTTCCCGCATGACTTGGAAGAGTTGCTCAGCACCCTTCCTTGCAATCTTTTAATCGTAAAAAAATAAGCCTCCATGGAAACGTTAAACCATAAGGAGGTCATCAATCTCCTCCTCCAACTTGCGGCTATGTTGATCATGGCCAGAGTTTTTGCTGAGATTGCCAGAAAATTGAAACAGCCTGCTGTGGTAGGCGAAATATTAGCAGGAATTGTTTTGGGACCCACTATTTTGGGTTCTTTGATGCCGGGCTTTCAGGAATATCTGTTTGGTTCGCATGAAATGTCCAATATCGCATTGGATGGATTTGTGCAGATTTCTGTGGTCTTGCTCCTCTTCATTGCAGGACTTGAAGTGGAACTGCAGATTGTCTGGAGTCAAGGGAAAAATGCACTCAAAATTGCGGTAGCCTCCATGGTGCTTCCCATTATTGCTGGGTTTGTGGTAGCCTATGCCTTCCCGGAGTTTTTGGGAGTCAATATTAATGACAGGATAGTAGCTTCTACCTTCTTTGGTTTGGCCATAGGAATTACGGCTTTGGCAGTGGTTGCCCGGATTTTGATGGATTTGAATTTATTCAAAACCCAAACCGGACTACTGATTATAGCCGCTGCGATGATTGTGGATGTATTGGGTTGGATTGTGTTTTCAGTGATTCTTTCCCTATCAGAATCAGGAAGTGGAGGCTTGGGAGTCTGGCCAACTATCGGTCTGACGCTGGCTTTTACCTTAATCATGCTGACTATTGGTAAAGGCTTGATCAATAAGACACTTCCTTGGGTCAATAAGAAAATGGCCTGGCCGGGAGGCTTATTGTCACTTTCTTTGGCTATTTGTTTTTTGGCGGCTTCCTTTACAGAATTTATAGGAATTCACGCAATTTTCGGAGCCTTTATCATAGGCGTAGCCTTGGGAGATTCGGAGTATTTAACTGAAAAAGCCAAGGAGATTCTTCATCAGTTTATCAATAATATTTTCGCTCCCATATTCTTTGTTTCAATTGGATTGAAGGTGAATTTTATTGAAAGTTTTGATTTGGGAGTGACGGGAGTGATTGTCATCGTCGGCTTATTGACCAAGTATTATGGAGCCTACTTTGGAAGTAGATTGGCACAAATCCCTAGAAGAGAGTCTATCATTGTAGGTTTCGGCTTGAGCACCAGAGGTAGCATGGATATCATATTAGGATTGATTGCATTGGAATCCGGCTTAGTTTCAGACTCTCTATTTATTGGCTTGGTGATTTTGGCATTAGTTTCTTCCATTGCTTCAGGTCCTTTGATGGGCTGGGCAGGCAGGCTCAAAATCTAAAAGCTTTTATCAATGTCATATAAGTCGGTTCAATTGGCTTGATTTAACTTTCTCTCGTAATTTTGAGTTGTAAAGGTTCAACACCCATTATCAAACAATAAATCATGGCCAAAAGCGGAAAAATTGGCGTTTTACTCGTCAATTTAGGAACTCCAGATAGCACCAAAACTGGAGACGTAAGAAAATATCTTCGGGAATTTTTGATGGATGGAAGAGTGATTGACTTTCCATTTATTCCCCGATGGATGTTAGTGAATTTGATTATTGCGCCTTTTCGGGCTCCAAAATCCGCTAAAGAATACAGAAAACTCTGGACGGACAGAGGATCTCCTCTGCTTTTTCATACAGAAGACTTAAAAGAAAAATTGGTTGCCAAGTTGGACGCTGAGGAATATTTGGTTTCCATGGCTATGCGCTACCAAAGTCCAAGTATTGAGTCAGGTTTGAAAGAGTTGATGGATGCTAAGGTAAGGAAGATCATCGTTCTGCCACTTTTTCCTCAATATGCTTCTGCAACCAATGGTTCTGTGATTGACAAGGTCATGGAAATTGCCCGAGGCTGGCAGATTATTCCTGAGATTACCTTTATCAGCAATTTTGTTGAGCATCCATTATTCATTCAGGCTTGGGAAGAATTGGGCAAGGAGATGATGCAGCAAGATCAATATGATCGTTACCTCTTTTCTTATCATGGATTACCGGAGAGACAAATCCGGAAGGGGTCGGTGGATAATTATTGTAAGCTGGGAGCCTGCTGTAATAAATACGGGCCTAAAAACCAATTTTGTTACCGAGCTCAATGCTTTCATACCACCCGCTTAGTGGCCGCAAAACTTGGATTGCCGGAGGACAAAGTCATGACTTGTTTTCAGTCTAGATTAGGTAAGGACCCTTGGATCAAACCTTATACTGAAGATGTAATCAAAGAGCTCGCAGAGCAGGGAGTCAAAAAAGTATTGGTCTTCTCACCGGCATTTGTGGCGGATTGCTTGGAAACTACCGTGGAGGTAGGAGAGGAGTACAAAGAAGAGTTTGAAGAGTTGGGAGGCGAAAAATGGGATTTGGTTCCAAGTCTAAACTCTACTGATACTTGGGTAGACTGTGTGAAAGATTTGGTGGAAACACATTCTTGAAAAGTCTGAAAGCTGAAGTGAGAAGGCTGAAAAGTAGGCAGTAGACAGTAGGTAGTGCCGTCAATGCGAGGAACGAAGCGGTCTCAAGAAGTCTGAAAACTGAAGTTAGAAGGCTGAAATTCAAAGTGAGAAAGCTGAAGTCTAAAAGCTGAAATGAAGAAAGGGTGTGCTTGAGGGGGAGACTTTGTAAAATTTTAATCCAAATTAAAAGTATCCAACATAAAATAGATTAGGGAAACTGAATTAATGTCTCTTCTTTGACTCCATCTAAAAAAAGCCAGCTCTTATTGATTTTTGGGATTGCGTTGATTTCTATCAATTTGCGAACCTCCATTGCCTCTGTGGGACCACTAATTCCATTCATTCGGGAGGATTTGGATATTTCCAATGGACTGGCTGGGTTTCTTACCACGCTTTCATTGATCACCTTCGCGATCTTCTCCCTCTTTGCGCCATCAATAGGTAAACGCATTGGGAATGCAAGAGCGATATTTTTGGGTATTTCTCTGCTAACAGTTGGTGTAATTATTCGAGTATTGGGGGGAACAACCCTGCTTTTTGTTGGAACTGCCTTGACAGGAATAGGAATTGTCATTGCCAATGTGCTGATGATTCCCCTTTTCAAAGCCAGAATTCCGGAAAAAATGGGTTTGATGACCGCGATTCTATCCACGGGCATGTCGCTTTTTGCCGCGATCGCTTCTGGCCTGAGTGTACCTTTGGCTGTAGATTTAAATTTGGGTTGGAGAGGTTCTTTAGCTTCTTGGTCTCTGGTGATGCTATTGGCTTTGGCTGTTTGGTTTCCCCAAGTAAAATTGAAGCCCAAAGCTGCAAATTTGAGCAATGAGGCCATTAAAAATGTCTGGAAATCCACCCTTGCTTGGCAGGTCACGTTGTTTATGGGTGCTCAATCAGTCATGTATTTTACCATGGTCACTTGGCTTCCTGACATGTTGATCTCAAGAGGAATGAGTCCTGTTTTAGCTGGAGTTGCTTTATCTTATGCCCAGCTTATTTCGCTTTTGGGGACCTTTTTCGCTCCTAATTTTTTGATCAGGCAAAAAGAACAGACCGGAGTAATAATTGGTGTTGGCCTGGCTTATTTCTTAGGCTATGGATTGCTTTTCATTGAGCTGGACTGGGTGGCCTTTGTATCATTGACCATCATAGGAATAGGGAGCGGTGCCAGCTTGAGTATTGCATATACTTTAATTTCTCTTAGAACCATTGAGGATAGGACTACTGCCAAGCTTTCCGGAATGGTACAATCTGCAGGGTATGTTTTAGCTGCTTTAGGCCCGCTTTTATTCGGGATTTCTTTGGATTTGATCGGAGATTGGGATTTGTTGATTTGGTTTTTGATCATCATGACGGCTCAATTCTTGGCATTTGGCATTCCAGCCGGCAGAAATAGAAAAATCTGAGTTTGGAAGATATTCTTCTCGCCTTGCCGGGAAAGTGGTACCTTTGTGCTTTCATCAAGACCGAAGGCAAATGCAAGATTTCTTATACGAATTAGGGGTTTCCGAACAGCTTTTCAACTATGTCATCATGCCTGCTTTGATATTCATAGCTAGGGTCGGAGATGTATCGATTAATACCCTTCGCATCATGTTTATGATGAGCGGAAAGCGGAATGTCGCTCCTTTTTTAGGGTTTTTTGAAGCGCTCATCTGGTTGCTCGCTATCGGGCAAATCTTCCAAAATATCAATAATCCTATGTCCTACATTGCTTATGCTGCCGGCTTTGGTACCGGAACTTACGTAGGTATGTTTTTCGAAGAAAAATTGGCCTTGGGGAGAGTGTTGGTAAGAATCATTACGCCAATTTCTGAACCCAAATTACTGGAGTTTATGAAGGAAAGAGATTATAGGTTTACCAGTGTGGGAGCGGAAGGAAGGTATGGAAAGGTGAATCTACTTTTTACTGTGATGAAGCGGGAGAATCTTCAGGAATTCATCGCAAAGGTTAAGGAAATCGATGAAAAGGCTTTTTATACCATAGAGAGCGTAAAGCGGGTTTCAGAAGATGAATTGAATGTGATGGAGGACAGGCCACGATTCAAATCCAGATTATTCAGCAAAGCCAGGACCTGATGGGCAATAGCTGGTTTCAGTTTCAGCAGTTTCGGGTGGAACAGGATCGCTGTGCCATGAAGATTTCTACCGATGCAGTCCTTTTAGGATCATTAGCAGAGGGGGAAGAGACCAAAACTATTCTGGATATAGGTACTGGAACAGGTGTCATTTCTTTGATGTTGGCCCAGCGCTTTGAGCAAGCAAATATTTTTGCAATAGAAATTGATCAAGATGCCTTTGAGCAGGCTAGGATGAATTTTGAGCAAAGCATCTTTTCGGATAGGATAGAAATTTCAAAAGGCGCTATTCAGGATTTGAAGAAAAAGTCCTCTTTCGATTTGATCGTATCAAATCCCCCATATTTCCCTGATCATTTGAAATCTCCAGATTCCAAGAGAAACCAAGCATTACATACCGACAGTCTATCATTTGAGGATTTAGCGAATTCAGTAGACCAGCTTTTGACTAAGGATGGCGCGTTTTGGGTGATATTGCCACCGCGCCAAATGGCAGAGTTAGAGTTGATTTTTTCCAAACTTGGTTTTAACTCTGGACAGGAAATACAGGTACAGGATAGACCTGGCAAACCTATTCACAGAATAGTGAGGTCCTTTTACAGAACTTTTCAGGAAAAAAGGCAAACTCGAATTTTCATAAAAGAAGATTCTGGGGACTATTCGGAGCTTTATAAAAGCCTTATTTCTGGATTTTTATTAGGTTTTTGAAAGGATCGCGTTCAAAAACTGAGGTTGAATGTTAAATCCCTGAAAGATTCAGGTTCAAGGGTTGTAATAAATAGGTATTTCTCTATTTTTGGGGACTTATTAGCTACCCCAGTTTTATGAAAAAAATTCTGTCTCTTTGCTGTTTGGCAATGCTTTTTTTGGGATGGGCCTGTACCGAAGAAAATGAAACCACATTTGTAGTCACTGAAGAAATACTATATGCCAGTGGTGAACAAGTTCGGCTTTTGGGAAGGGTAATCAGTAATCAATCCGTGCAGGTTCAGGATCATGGTTTTTACCTTTCTAAAGACCCTAATTTTGCATCACCCATCATCATTTCTTTAGGGGCAAAGGATGGCCCGGGAAGGTTTATCGGGCAAGTATCAAATTTGGAAGTTAATCAACTCTATTATGCCAAATCATTTTTCAATACCGGGGCAGGAGATGAATTCGGAAATGTACTTGAAGTTCGGACTTTACCGGTTGGTTTGGAATCATTTAGTCCCGCTTTTGGGGCTACTGGACAAGAGATGACCATTATCGGAAGAAACTTTACCAAAGACACCAAAGTGTTTTTTGGTTCTGTGGAAGCTCAAATCATCAGCATTACCCTAGAAAGCAGAATTCGGGTAAGAATACCTGCCCCTAAGGATGGTGTGACTGTTCCTATCAAAATTCAGGTTCAAAATAATGTAGTAGAGTTTCCTGAAAAATTTGAATATAGAGTAGGTACTTATGAATTGATCACCGCTTTTCCTCAGGAAATAAAGGTTTACGACAATGTGTTTTTCCAGAGAAACTCAGGTCTTCATATAGGATTAGGGTCTGAAAGAAGACTTTTTCAGTTAGAGTATTTCCAGCGATATGATATAGCAACTAAAACTTGGGATAGAGTGGGATTTCCCGGCTCTCCAAGATCTTTTGCTTTTTTCACGGACAACTATATTGGTGGAGGAACTGCCAGACTTGGAAATCCCATTGTCATAAATTCCAGCTTTTGGAAGATTACAGACTCTGGTTTTGAACAATTGGGTGATTTACCTTTTGACAGTAGGGAGTCTTTAGCTTTTGAAATTAACTCCACGCTCTATGTTTTGGGAACTAAGCAAAGTAACGAGGCATCTTTTAGAAAGTATAATCCTGTAACCAAAGTTTGGAGTTCGCTGGGAACACCTCCTGAGAATTTCAATGCAGAAAATGCTCACTTTATCTATCAAGGGAGAGCCTATGTAATCGGGAAAGATAAATCAGTTTGGTCCTATACTCCATCCAGCGATTCTTGGCAAATAGTTTCCAGTTATCCAGGGGGACTAGGTGATGGATATGGGATGGGTAGAGTAATCGGAGATAAGGCTTATGTTGGGCTTTATCGTAGATCAGATGAATTGTGGGAGCTTAATCTGAATACCCTTACATGGAAACCCAAAAATCCGATGCCGGGCTTACCTCAAAGTATTTTGGTAGGGCACTTCGTCAAAGATGGAGTATTATACATCATGCGAGTCCCAGACATTACCCTGGCAGGATCATATCCTATGAATATGTACAAATTTACACCTGAGGGATTTTAAAATTTGACTATGAAGCGACTTTTACCTCTTATACTTTTCTTGCTCACGCATGTAGCTTTTACCCAAACCCAACCCAAAAGGGAGGTAGTCGGTAGAGATGTTGGGCAATTGAAAAACATCAAAATCTCAGGGAGGATAATGGATGAGATTACAGGTGAAGCACTGGTAGGTGCTACTGTAACAGTACCTGAATTGAACGTCACCCGGATCACTGATTCCAATGGAGGATTTGAGCTAGTTCTTGACCGGGCTGAATACATTTTGGAGTTTAGATATGTGGGATATGAGACCATCAAATATCCCATCGTTGCAGTAGGAGATGGGAGAATTTCCATTCGGATGCTTCAAGAAGATTTTCAGTTGGACGATGTGGTTATATTCGGAAGAGACCCGGAGAAAAATATTCGATCAACCGATATGGGGGCGATTACATTGAGTATGAACTCGATCAAGGAACTTCCTCCATTCCTCGGGGAAGTGGATATTATTCGCTCTATGGCTACGCTTCCAGGTGTATCGCAAGTTGGTGAGGCTGCAGCGGGATTGAATGTACGGGGAGGAGGGGCAGATCAAAACCTAATTCAGTTTGCCGGGGCTCCAATTTATAACCCAACTCACCTTTTTGGGCTTTTTACTTCTTTCAATGCGGATGTAGTCAATGATGTGACTTTATACAAGTCAGTAATCCCTACACGCTACGGGGGCAGGGGTTCATCCATTTTGGATATTCTACCAAAAACCGGAAGTATTGACAAATGGGGAGGAGACTTGATGTTGAGTAATTTTTCTGGAAAAATCGGCGTCAATGGACCGCTTATCAAAAATAAATTATCTGTCAGGGGAGGCTTTAGAGGCTCTTATATCAATTGGTTTTTGGGTGCTTTGAGCAATCCTGACTTGAATAATTCGCAGGCGAATTTTTATGATGGCAATTTGGTGATTTCAGCTCCTATTTCTGAAAACAATGAATTCACCTATAGCTATTACACCTCATACGATGATTTTGCTTTTGCCTCAGATACTACAATATCCTGGAAAAATAATTCCCACTCTCTTCAGTGGAAAAGCAAGTTTGGCGAGAAGTTGAGCCTGGAGGCTTTGGGTTATTATACCCAATATGATTACAGCATCTTTAATCGATCAGGGATCAATGATTTTGATTTGAATTCAGGAATTCAAGATTTCGGAATTAAGGCATTCATGACTTATCAGATCGGAGAAAATAACAGAGTGACTTTTGGCGGTGATTTCAAAGATTTGACTGTTCAGCCTGGTGAATTGATCCCCTCCAGCGAGCAGGAATCTGGAATATTGCCTAAAAAGGTGCAGGATGAATTTGGTAGGGAATCCGGGGTACATTTTCAGCATGAACTGGAATTCGGAGAGAAAATTGGGATATCCTACGGCTTAAGGTATGACATGTATCAGTATTTGGGACCAAGGACGGTGAGACAATATGCCGAAAACCAACCCAAATCTGAAGGTTCAGCTATTTCAGAAAGAAGCTATGCGGATGGTGAAAACATTATTTCCTATGATGGACTTGGCCCTAGGGGCTCAATTCGCTACTCGCTTTCCAAATACAGCTCTATCAAAGCTGGATACAACAAGATGTATCAATTCATCCATTTAATTTCCAACACAGCAACCATTGCGCCGACAGATGTTTGGAAGTTGAGTGATGAGTTTTTAAAGCCTCAGATCGTAGATCAATACTCCTTGGGATTTTATAACAATTTCAAGGGAAATATTTTCGAGACTTCTATTGAGGTCTACTACAAGGACATTCAAAATGTAGTGGAGTATAAAGATGGTGCTAACCTAATCCTTCAAAATCATATTGAAACCGAGCTTGTTCCTGCACAGGGCAGAGCCTACGGGATTGAGTTATATGTGAAAAAGAATTTGGGAAGATTGACAGGTTGGGTGTCCTATACCTATTCCAGAAGCTTGAGAAGAGTAATTACACCATTTGAGGAAGAAATGATCAACGATGGCGAATGGTTTGCTTCTAATTTCGATAAGCCTCATGATTTGACATTGATCGGAAATTACAAGGTTTCCACCAATACCTCTATTTCTGCAACTTTCGGATACAGTACAGGGAGACCAGTTACTTTTCCTGAGGCCAAGTTTGATTACTCAGGGAATAATCTAGCTTTCTTTGACAGAAGAAACGAACAGAGACTTCCGGATTTCCACCGACTGGACCTTTCAGTGAATTTTAAGTTGAAAGGAAAAGGCAAGTTCTATGATGGTGATTGGACTTTCTCCGTGCTAAATGTGTACGGAAGAAGAAATCCATTCTCTCTCTTTTTTGTGGATGAAGCAGGAGCACCTCCTCAAGCCCTTCGTTTGGCAGTGTTGGGAGTTCCTTTACCAAGTTTAAGCTATTCAATTAAGTTTTGAGATGAGAGTATTTAAAAAGCTTTTTTACGTCCTTTTGATGCTGCCTATGGCCTGCATTGATCCCTATGAAGTGGAAGTTGGGGAAGGGGAACAGTTGCTTACCATAGAGGGAATGATTACCACACAGCCGGGTAGACAGGTAATTCGACTGACAAGAAGTGCTACTTATGGTTCTGTATTTGAAGGGCTGATACGGCCAGTCACAGGTGCTACGGTTATTGTAAGAGATGATTTGGGAAACGTAGTTTTTCTAGCTGAGTCAGCAAATGATAGGGGAGCTTATTTTACACCTGAAAATTTTGCTGCCCAGCTTGGACGAAGCTACACCTTGCAGATACAAACGCCAGATGGAACCGTCTATACTTCTTTTCCTGAGAAAGTAAATGCAGTGCCTGAAATCAATAATCTCAGTGTTCAGACTGTTCGGATTCCTGTAGAAGGAGAATTGAATGATAGATCAGGAGTTCAGTTAATAGCAGAGATCAATGATCCTGTGGATGAAAATAACTTCTACTTCTGGCGAAATGGGCCGTCAGTTTATGTTTTGGAGACCAGGCCTGACCTATTTACTCCTCGACCATCTGATGCTAACCCAAGTCGTGATCCTCAGCCCAAACCTTGTTGTATTGCATGTTTTAGATCAGAACAAGTCAGTAACCAAAGCATATTCATCGCAAACGATGATAATTTCAATGGCCTAACTACCCGAATTCCAGTTGCATTTATTGAGGATGACGGCTTGCGATTTGTCAAGACCTACCGGGTAGATGTGAGGCAGATGAGCATTTCACAAGAGGCCTATCGTTTTCTTAGGTTGGTAAAGCAACAAACAGAAATCAGCGGCTCGGTATTTGATCCTCCTCCTGCTAGTATTCGTGGCAATATGATTAATTTGGAAAACCCTGAAGAAGTGGTTTTAGGTTACTTTATAGTTGGTGCAGAGACGGTAAGAAGAATCTATATCGATCAGAATGATTTAACCTTCCGACAAAATAAAGCTATTATTCCCGACGATTGCAGGGAAGTTCCGGGAGCCCAAGTAGCTCCGCCTGCTGATTGGAATCCTTAGTCTGAATTCCGGTCTATGGCTGGAATTCAGATTTTTCTTGGAATACGATCTCTCTTTTTTCCAACTCTTCCAAAATGGGTAGGTAGATTTCCGGGAGGATGGGTAGATGTAATCCGCTTAGTTTTATTTTTCCATCCAAAAATAAATCCACCGCAATTGCGAGGGGTAATCCTACAGTTTTAGCCATGGCGGTGTAGGTCGAATCCTCTCCGAAGCAGGCTAAACTTGATGTGAGTATCTCTTTTCCTTGATCAGTTTCTAGTTCGAACAAATGCTGCATCACGATCATATCCCGATCTTCCTTCCCCAAAGCCCAGTCGATTTCCAAAATTGCTTGAAGTAAGGAGGCAGGACTTCCGGATGTTTTTGGCAGCTTTCGATCACTAAAAAATCCCAGCCATTGTAATTTTTCAAAGGTTGGGAAGTCCAAATCTTGGATCAAGACCCCTAGTTTTTCTTCCACGGAAAGTTGAGGGTCATAGGGTAAAAATGCATTGATGAAATCCCGTAGTGTACTGTTTTCAGGAAAATTCACCTCGAAACTATCATCCGTCATCCCCAACTGAACGAATACATTCCAAGCTTTGCAGTAACCGGCCCTTCTCAAAGTTCCTCGAAGTAAGGTGGGGATGTTTTCCAAACCATATACTTTTCTATAGCTTAAGGAATCCCTATTGGCATAGCCATCAAAATCTCCCAATCCTTCAAAATGTATGGATTCCAGCCTCTTATAAAGTTGATGATAAGGAATGAATTTCAGGTCTCCTTTTTCTATATAACGCGAAGTCCCCTGACCTGCCAACACCACATTTCTTGGGTTCCAGGTGAATTTATACTTCCAGGGATTATCTTCCGATTCAGGTGCAAGAAGTCCACCGCAGTAGGATTTGAAAGAGGTGATTTGATGCCCTTTTTCCTTTGCTTCATCAATAATTTTCATGGCAGACATGTGATCTATTCCTGGGTCCAAGCCACATTCATTCAGAAAAAACAATCCTTTTTCACCGATCTCTGAAGCCATTTTTTTTAAATCCTCAGATTCATAGGAGGCAGAGAAAAAATGCTTCCCCAAATCCAAACAGTCTTTGGCAATTGTTGGGTGCATAAAGGCAGGAAGCATGGAGATCACCAGGTCGGATTCCTGAATAAGCGATCTTCTTTTTTCAGGATCGGAAACATCCAAAGATTTTGCGAAAGTATTGGGGCGGTTTTTGAGCTTTTCCAAAGCTGCTTTTTCATCCAGGTCTGCTAAAATCAATTTCCTGTCTTTGTTTTGACAAGTGTCAGAAAGATAATCAATGAGGTAAGTGGAGGATTTTCCGCCTCCTAAAATCAAAATACTATGCATGGGTAAAATTTGAGTTCTCCTGATAAAACTCGCAGGAAAAAGGGAGAAATCCAGATTTTGGTGAACAATTCATTAATTTACTCGTTCGATTTCCCCCAAGCAATTCATTACATGCAAAAAATAGAAGTAAAGAGTTATTTAGAAATTCTGGATTTTTCAGATTTAGATCCACAAGAGCAGGCATTGGTGGAAAAAGCAAAGGCTATCAGTCAAGCTGCCTATGCGCCGTATTCTTCTTTTCGAGTGGGAGCGGCAGTTCTTTTAGAAAATGGGAATATGCTTCAATGCAGTAATCAGGAAAATGTCAGCTTCCCTGCAGGAGTTTGTGCTGAGCAACTGGTTTTAGGCTATGCAGGAGCTAATTATCCTCAATCTGCTCCAATTATGATGGCAGTAGTGGCACAAAGAGCGGGAGAGGGTCAGTGGGCGGTAGTTTCCCCTTGTGGGATCTGCAGGCAAACCATCAACGAAGTAGAAAACCGGTTTAATCAGACCATAAAAATGCTTTTTTTGAGAGCTGATGGGAAAATCTACCGCATAGATGGAGTGGAAAATCTGCTTCCTCTTAAATTCAATGATCTGAAAGGCTAGATTTTGAAAAAAAGTATAAAATTTGAATATGAGGCTCATTATGTAGTTTCCAAAGAGCCTGATTTTCGGGAAAGAGAAATTTGGTTGCTTTTCCATGGCTACGGGCAATTGGCTGAGTTTTTTATCAGAAAATTCCAGCCCTTTTTTGACGGAAACCGCTTATTTATTGCTCCAGAAGGGACTAATTATGCTTATTTGAAAGATTTTCAAGGGAGAGTTGGAGCCAACTGGATGACTAGGCATGAGCGGGAAAAAGCGATTGAAAATAACCATCGATATCTAGATGAGTTAATGGAATCATATCTCAGGAAATTTGAAAAGAAGCCAAAGATAAAAATCCTGGGTTTCTCTCAAGGTGCTGCAACTGCTACCAGATGGGCTAGCAGATGGTCTGGGCAGGTGGACTCCTTGATATTATGGGCAGGAGGCTTTGCACATGATATGCAGTTAGAGGATGCGAGAGGTAAATTTGCCCAAACAAGCTTGAAATTGGTCTTAGGAACTCAAGATGAATTGATTACTCTGGAAAGTATTGAAAAGCAGGAGGAACTGATCAGAAGTTTGGGGAAATCGATTGAAAAGATCACATTTGAGGGAGGACATGAACTTGATACAGAAATTTTGAAAATGATGATGGAAGTCAAGTAAATTGTTCCTAGTTTGGCGCATGATTTGTAACATTAAAAAATAATTGATCCAGAATCTGACATTCGTTATTTTTCTGAAAATATTTCAAAACCATCCATGCTTTCGCTTACAGAAAAAGAGGTAGATTTCATTGCTACCCAATTACTTAAAGGTATGGTCTGTTTTTACCAGATCGACAAAAAGAAAATCCACTTTATGCCTGACGATGAAGATTATTTCAACTATGATCTGACTCCTGACGAAGAGGATATTTTAGACGAGATTGATGCCGAGCCGGATAATTTTGCGGAGTTTACCAAAATGGAAGTTCCTCAAGAGCATCAAATAATGCAGGACTTCATTGATAGAAGGGTAAAAGAGAGAAATCTTGCCGAAGATTTAGTCAACGCTTTGACCAAGCCCAAATCAATGACAGCATTTAAATTTTTGATTGACGAGTCCAAATACCAAGAAGATTGGGCAGAGTATAGAAAGTCCAAGTATCAGGATTGGGTCAAGGAACAAGTAGATAGTTTCAACTACGCAGAGAATTAAAAGTAGCCGCCAAGATATCTTGGCGGTTTTCTTTTTGCCTGATTTTGAGTAGTTTCATAGGCTCTCAATTATTTTTCTATGGAAACTGAAGCTAAGATTTTCATTCGGAATCAACTGAACCCTGGAGATTTAGGGCAAATAGCCGCTCTGCACGGAAGAATTTATGCAGAGGAACATAATTTTGGGTTGGGTTTCGAAGCCTATGTAATGGACAGCCTTTTGGAGTTTTACCGACAATATGACGCCAACCGCGATAAAGTCTGGGTAGTGGAGTCTGAGGGAAAAATGGTTGGTTTTTTACTTTTAATGCATAGACAAGATGAACAGGCCCAACTTCGCTACTTCATTTTGGAAAAGCCTTACAGAGGTATGGGTTTGGGAAAAAAGCTAATGGAAGAGTGGATGGAATTCTATAATGAAAAAGGATACAAAGGAGCTTACCTTTATACTACCTCAGGCTTGGATCCTGCCATCAGTCTTTATGAGCGTTATGGGTTCAAAAAGGTATCTCAAATGAAATCACGGAATTTTGGGGTTCATCTATTGGAGATGCTCTACAGGCTTTATCCTTCTTAGGCTTATTTCTTATATTTCCTTCATGAAAAGAATATCCCTGCTACTCCTATCTTTAACCTGGTTTTGTTGTCAGTTTTCCTTCGCACAAAATTGGGATTGGGGAGGTCCAATGGACCCGCTCCAAATTAAGTTTAGCATAGTCCATTATGAGTTGAGACTTGAACTTTTTCCGGAAAATCAATCCATTGCAGGATCTAATACCATCACTTTTGATAGTTCTGAGAAATTAGATACCCTCCGTTTTCAGTTGATTGATGAATACGAAGTATCCAAAGTGACAATGAATGGAGAGGAGGTAAAGTTTTCTCATCAAAATGATGTATTGGATATTATACCCATAGACTGCACCTGTGATCAAGTCACAGTACATTATTCAGGAAAAACTCCCATAGCTATCAACCCGCCTTGGACTGGAGGTTTTACCTGGGAAAAGGACAGACTAGGAAACCATTGGATGGGATTATCTTCTCAAGGAGAAGGAGCAAAAATATTTATGCCGGCATTAGACCACCCCAGTTCTGAGCCCAGTCAGGGAGTTGATCTTTATTTCACTGCGCCAAATCCCTATTTCGTAGCCTCTAATGGTCGTTTATTGGATACCCAAAAAGGACAGGAGAAAACCACCTTTCACTGGGCTACTGAATATCCTATCAATAATTACAATATCAATTTTACTCTGGGAGTTTTTGAAGAAGAAAATTCTATTTTCACCAGTGTATCAGGGAGACATGTTCCTCTGGTAGTGTATGTTTTGCAGGAAAATAGAAGAAAAGCATCGGCATTACTTCAGGTGTTGGAGGAAAGTGTCAAAACTCATGAAAAGTATTTTGGACCATTCCCATTTCCAGATGATAAAATTGCGGTAGTAGAAACCCCTTATTTGGGGATGGAGCATCAGACTATCAATGCCTATGGGAATAATTTCCAGTTTGTACCTATGGGAAAGGTTCAATATGACTGGCTTTTACATCATGAATTAGGTCATGAGTGGTTTGGAAATAAAGTCTCAGTAGGCGATTGGGCAGACATGTGGATTCATGAAGGCATTACCGCATATGGAGATTGGCTATTTTATCTGGAGCATGGAGGAGAAGAAGCGTATTTGAAAAAAGTGAAATCAGAACTTCGAAATATTCCGCATGCCAAGCCGGTACAAAGTCCTCCAAACAGTACAGAAGAAGAGGCTTATCATCCTGAAATTTATACGAAGGGAGCTTATATCATGCACTCACTTAGAGGTTTTCTAGGGGATGAATTATTCTTCCCAATGCTAAAGGCTTTTGCCAGTGATGATCGATTTACTTATCAAAATCGAGTTAATTCGGATGATTTTGTAAACTTCGTTTTAGATTATTCTGGAAAAGATCTGCTTGGGTTTTTCGATTTATATTTATTGACCACCTCCCTTCCTGAAGTAGAGGTGAAAAATAAGGGCAAAAAGGGCTGGCAAGTGAGTCTGAAAGGAATTGACTTTGAAATGCCTGTGGAAATTGGAACATCAGAAGGAGTCCAAAAGGTGAATCTAGGCTTGAAGCCTATGCTAATTAAAAGTCAAACTGTACCTGAAATAGACCCAAATTATTGGTATATGCTTAAGCGTTAAAAAATGGAAATCAAAAAGCAAAAGGCTCAAGGTTATTATGTCATGATCGGTATTTTGATGGGCTTTCCTATGGGGATTGCCTTAAGTTTGGCTTTGGGGAATTTTGCTTTTGTGGGTACCGGTATAGCCATCGGCTTACCTATTGGAATAGCACTGGAAGAAAAAGCTAAGAAGGAAGGTAAAGTCAGAGAATTAAATGAAAATGATCTGATTTTGAGGAAAAAACTTTTTCGAGTGACTCTGATTTTACTGACACTTACTGTTTTAGGATTAGTCACATTTTTGCTTTTTCGACTGAGCTAAAATTCTAGTAAGGTCTTTTTTCAGATAATTTGGCAGTTTTGGGGACTTAATTGTAACTTATCCATGCCCCTTTAGAATATTTTTCTAATTTTGCCCCAATTTGGACTTAAGTAAAAATTTCTCTTCAACCTCCTTCTCTAATGCCTAAAGACAGTAGTATCAAGCACGTACTCATCATCGGTTCAGGTCCCATCGTCATCGGTCAAGCATGCGAATTCGACTATTCAGGCTCGCAGGCATCCAGATCCCTTCGTGAAGAAGGCATCATTGTCACCTTGATCAATTCCAATCCAGCGACGATTATGACAGATCCGGTGACAGCAGACAACGTGTATTTGCTCCCACTGGAAAAGAAATCCATCAAAAAAATTCTAACAGATCACCCGGACATAGACACGGTATTACCGACTATGGGTGGTCAAACAGCTTTAAACTTGGCCATTGACTGTGAAAAAGCAGGGATATGGAAAAATTTCGGAGTAAGAATGATCGGTGTGGATATCGATGCTATCGATACAGCCGAAAACCGGGAAAAATTTAAGGCTTTGATGGAAAAAATCGGGGTAGGAGTTTGTAAAGGAGCTACTGCCACCTCATTCCTTCAAGGAAAGGAAATTGCACAGGAAATTGGATTTCCTTTGATCATCCGTGCTTCCTATACGCTAGGTGGTGCTGGAGGTGCTTTTGTTGAAAAAGAAGAAGATTTTGAAAAATTACTCAGTGCAGGTCTGCAAGCCTCACCTGTGCATGAGGTTTTGATAGAGCAAAGTATTTTGGGATGGAAAGAGTATGAGCTAGAGGTCATGCGGGATAACATCGGAAATATGATTGTTATCTGTTCCATCGAAAATTTTGACCCCATGGGGGTTCATACAGGAGACTCGATTACAGTTGCACCAATTCAAACCCTTCCGGATACCGTGTATCAGCGCATGCGAAATTATGCGATTACCATGATGAACAGTATCGGAAATTTTGCTGGGGGATGTAACGTACAGTTTGCTGTCAGCCCGGATAATCAAGAAATCATCGGGATTGAGATCAATCCACGAGTATCTAGATCTTCTGCTCTAGCTTCCAAAGCTACCGGGTATCCAATTGCTAAAGTAGCAGCCAAATTGGCTATAGGTTATAATTTGGATGAGTTGCCAAACTCTATCACGGGAACTACTTCAGCTTATTTTGAGCCATCCATTGACTATGTCATTGTGAAAATTCCTCGTTGGAATTTTGACAAATTCAAAGGATCTGACCGTCGATTGGGACTTTCCATGAAGGCAGTGGGTGAGGTAATGGGAATTGGAAGAAACTTCCAAGAGGCATTACAAAAAGCATGTCAATCCCTAGAGATCAAGAGAAACGGTTTGGGAGCTGATGGAAAAGAGTTGAGAGACCAAGCACAGATTCTATACTCCTTGGCTAATCCAAGCTGGAATAGATTGTTCCATGTGTATGATGCCTTCAAATTGGGCATTTCATTCAGAACCATTCAGGATTTGACCAAAATAGACAAGTGGTTCTTGAAGCAAATAGAAGAATTGATTCACCTGGAAGGTGAGATTGAAAAATATGAGATTGATACCATTCCATTAGAACTAATGGATTTGGCGAAGAAGAAAGGCTATGCTGACCGACAAATAGCTCATTTATTGGGTTGCTTGGAAAGTGAAGTTTTCACCAAACGCTACGAAGAAATGGGTATCAAGCGTGTCTACAAATTAGTAGATACTTGTGCGGCAGAGTTTGAAGCACAGACGCCATATTATTACTCTTCTTTTGGAGAGGAAAATGAATCAGTTAGATCTGATAAGAAAAAGGTGGTGGTACTTGGTTCAGGACCAAACCGAGTAGGCCAGGGGATTGAGTTCGACTATTCTTGCGTTCATGGAGTTTTGGCAGCCAAAGAGTTGGGCTATGAGACAATCATGATCAACTGTAATCCGGAAACAGTATCGACAGATCCGGATGTAGCAGATAAGCTTTACTTCGAACCAGTTTTCTGGGAGCATATCTATGAGATTATCCTTCATGAAAAGCCTGAAGGAGTAATAGTTCAGTTAGGTGGACAGACTGCTTTGAAATTGGCCGAAAAGCTGGATAAATACGGAATCAAGATTATCGGTACCAGCTTTGAAGCTTTGGATTTGGCGGAAGATAGAGGTCTTTTCTCTACGCTTTTGAAAGAAAACAATGTGCCTTATCCTGAATTTGGAACGATCCATAACACGGATGAAGCGCTTGAGCTTTGCAAAACCATTGGATTCCCATTGCTAGTGAGACCTAGTTATGTATTAGGTGGTCAGGGAATGAAAATCGTGATCAATGAAAAAGAGTTGGAAGAGCATGTGGTAAATGTGCTAAAAGATATTCCAAACAATGAGATTTTGTTGGATCACTTCTTGGAAGGTGCGATTGAAGCTGAGGCAGATGCGATTTGTGATGGAGAGAATGTGTATATCATCGGGATCATGCAGCATATCGAACCTGCAGGTATCCATTCAGGAGATTCCTATGCGGTATTGCCTCCATACAACTTGGGAGATTTGGTAATCCGTCAGATTGAAACGTACACCGAAAAGATTGCCTTGGCTCTCAAAACGGTGGGCTTGATCAATATTCAGTTTGCGATCAAAAATGATAAGGTTTATGTGATCGAAGCCAACCCAAGAGCTTCCAGAACCGTACCATTTATCTGTAAAGCCTATCAGGAGCCTTATGTGAATTATGCGACTAAGGTGATGCTTGGAGAGAAAAAAGTGACTGATTTTGAATTCAAACCTACCAAAAAGGGTTATGCAATCAAGGAACCAGTTTTCTCTTTCCACAAATTCCCGAATGTAAATAAGGAATTGGGTCCAGAAATGAAGTCTACAGGTGAAGCGATTTACTTTATTGACGATTTAATGGATGATTATTTCTTGAAAATCTATTCGGAGAGAAACTTGTACCTCAGTAGGTAAGAAGTTTGAAGGCTTAAGTGAGAAAGCTGATAATTTCATGTGAGATATTACTCCTTGATTGAAATTTAAAAGGGACAAAAAGAAGAGAGTTTTGGTAAAATTTCTGATTATAGTTTTAGGTGTTGGTTGGTTGTTGGGTCAATTGATTCGCTATTTTTTGCGCAGTAAATTGGCCAAGTTTGCTGCTCATGTTCAAGAGATGGAGCGGGAGCAAAGAAGAGCCCAACAGTCTCAATCTAGGCCTAAAGAAGATATTTCGGTTGATTACATTCCCAAATCTCACGAGGCCAAACGGAAAAAAGATATAGAAGGCGGTGAATACGTCGATTATGAAGAAGTGAAGGAGTAATCCTTCACTTTTTTTGTATGAAGGGGTTTGACTTATTAAGGCAATTATTTATGCATGATATCTTTTATCAGACCATTAGAATAATATTGGATTTGAATTTGGTTTTTTCTTCGTTCGCTATGATTTAGGATAAATCCCTATAGGGATTAAAGCTCGGTAGAAATAAGATATTCGAAAGCCTCTCTTAACCCTTTAGAGATGAAAGAGGATATAAATGTTCCATACCTACGGTATGGAAGAGTTTTCGTGGAGAATTCAGGGCTACCTAGCTTAATAGCCTACGGCAAGGATTGTAATCTTGAAATCCTGTAATCGGAAGCGAGAAATTATTTGAAATTCATCTCTAATTCGGAGATAAATCCCGTTAGGGATTAAAGCTTGGTAGAATTCAGATATTCGAAGGCCTCCCTTCACCCTGTAGGGGTGAAAGAGGATGTAAATGTTCCATACCCACGGCATGGAGAGGTTTTCTTCGAGAATTCAGGGCTACCTAGCTTGATTGCCTACGGCAATAATTGTAATCTAGAAATCCTATAATCGGAAGCAAGAAATTATTTGAAATTCATCTCTAATTCGGAGATAAATCCCGTTAGGGATTAAAGCTCGGTAGCGATAAGGTATTCGGAGGCCTCCCTTTACCCTGTAGGGGTAAAAGAAGATATAAATGTACCATACCTACGGCATGGAGGGGTTTTGTAGAGAATTCAGAGCTACCTAGCTTTATTGCCTACGGCAATGATTTAAGTCGGTTATTAATCAACCGATCTCGGCTTTACAATTCAACGTAAATATTTATTGAGCTTACGAATCCTACAGGTCAATCCCGTTAGGGATTCCAGCTCGGTAGCTATAAAAAATGCAAAGACTTCCGTTCACCCTGTAGGGGTGAAACCTATATTGGCTCGGAAAATATATAGGCAGGGTTATAGTCAATTTCTAGGCTTTCTAAAATTTTGACGTACTCATCAAGGAAATTAACCTTCTCATGATGTTTTTTTTGGATATAGATGATTACTTGAGGGATGTGTGACTTAGTGTATGAAAACCCACTATATCCTTCTTGCCAAGCAAATTTATAAGTAGTCAAACCTTCTTCATTAATCCAATTGGTAGAAGATTTTTTTATTTCTCTTACGAGATCACTTAAAGCCTGATTTGGTCTAAATCCTACCAAAATATGAATATGATCAGGCATTCCATTAATCGCTAATACCTTGTGTTTATGGTTTTGAATTATAGCTGTGATATATTCAAACAAACGATTTTCCCATCTATCTGAAATCATTGCCTGTCTGAATTTTGTAGCAAAAACTAATTGAATATGGATTTGTGTGAAAGTGTTTGCCATGACTTAAAAAAAATGATTTCTAATTTTTACGTTTGATTTAAATTTGGGTTGTTCCATACCTAAGGCATGGAGAGGTTTTCTTCGAGAATTCAATTCTACCTAGCTTAATTGCCTACGGCAATATTTGTAAGCAACTTGCAAACATGTAACTGGAATCATTAATTGATTTGAATTTTAGCTAAAACTCAGAGGTCAATCCCTTTAGGGATTCCAGCTCGGTAGCGATAAGGTATTCAAAGGCCTCCCTTCACCCTGTACGGGTGAAAGAGGATGTAAATGTTCCATACCTACGGCATGGAGAGGTTTTCTTCGAGAATTCAGGGCTACCTAGCTTGAATGCCTACGGCAATAATTGTAAGCAACTTGCAAACATGTAACTGGAATCATTAATTGATTTGAATTTTGGCTAAAACTCAGAGGTGAATCCCTTTAGGGGTTCCAGCTCGGTAGCGATAAGGTATTCAAAGGCCTCCCTTCACCCTGTACGGGTGAAAGAGTATGTAAATGTTCCATATCTACGGCATGGAGAGGTTTTCTTCGAGAATTCAAGGCTACCTAGCTTAAATGCCTACGGCAATAATTGTAAGCAACTTGCAAACATGTAACTGGAATCATTAATTGATTTGAATTTTAGCTAAAACTCAGAGGTCAATCCCTTTAGGGATTCCAGCTCGGTAGCGATAAGGTATTCGAAGGCCTCCCTTCACCCTGTAGGGGTGAAAGAGTATGTAAATGTTCCATATCTACGGCATGGACGGGTTTTCGTCGAGAATTCAGAGCTACCTAGCTTAATTACCTACGGCAATTTGTAAGATTGAGGGACTCACTTTCTTTTACACCAAAAAAGCTTATAACCAGACAAAGTCTTGGTGCCAATTAGAAAATCTTCTCCTCCATCTTTCAAGCCCATTTTCTTTTTCAGGGCATCTGTTCCCATTAGGTAATTTCTGGTAATCACATTCACTTTGCCGGAAGGGAATCGGCTTTTTAGCTCATTTTTCTTGGCAGGGAGTTCTTCAAGTATTTCAAAGACTTTTCCTGGGATATTTTGAGGTGAGTTTTCTGAAGTATATAAATGACTGTTAGAGTCCAGTTTTTTTAGACCAAAACGTGCTCCGAATAATTTGAAAGCCCCTGATTTTAATACTCCACTGGAAGGCTCAATCAGGTATTTTTCTGCCTCTCCAAATGAGGATTGGGCAAGTTCTTCTTCTTCCCTTTCAAACTCAAACTCCGGTAAATTCCCGCCCAAATCAATGGCAACTACTTTTTTCCTTTCCGAATCATTATTCTTTTTCCAATGAAGCAAAAGCTCCTTTACCTCGTTTTTCACAGAAAGAATGGTGATTTTTTGAATTTCAGGTAGCTCTGACCAAGCCTGACTGATGTCGAGCATAGGGGAATACTTTAAAAGAATTTCATCTGCCTTCTTTTTTAAATCTTCCCATACTGTCACCAAATCCGGCTGACAATCCTTAAGCTTATAGAGTTTTTGATTTCCCTTTCCTCTTCTAGCTGGATCAGCATAAATGAGGTCAAAATGAAGCTCAGTTTTCTCCAAAAATTCCAAGCCATCCCCTTCAAAAAAGGCAAATTTGTTATCTAAACTCGCCAAGGGATTAGAACCCTTGGAGGGTTTCAATAGCTCTAGATTATACTTTGAGATCTGGAAAAGCTCAGGCTGATTTTCGCAGTAGATCCCTTTTTCAAAGCCTTGGCTTAAATAATAGAAATCCACCCCAAAACCTCCAGTCAAGTCTATCATCCGCTTTCCATTCAGTCCTTCAGCCTTCTTTTTGGCGGTTTCTTCTGATGAGCTTTGTTCCAAGGAAATACTAATAGGAAAAATGATTTGTGGATTGGCAGTCCATTCCGGGAGCTTTTTGGAAGCTTTTTGTCTTGCAGCAATTTGTTGAACAGCTGCCTTTAGGTCAAAATTCGTTTTTCCCTGATATTTTAAAAGTAAAAGTGCAGGATCTTCACTGAGATGATCCTGCACAAATTTTTGGAATTCAGTAGTATGAAACTCTCTGAAGTCCATTTATACCAATTGATTCTTCACCAAATAAGCTGCGATCTGCACCGCATTGGTAGCCGCTCCTTTTCTCAAATTATCAGCCACAATCCACATATTGAGGGTGTTTGGCTGAGATTCGTCTCTTCTCAATCTTCCTACAAACACTTCATCTTTTTTATGCGCATTGATCGGCATAGGATAGACAAAGTTGGCAGGATCATCCTGTACGATTACTCCTGGAGTCTCTGAAAGTAATTTTCTCACCTCACCTAAATCAAAATCTTTGTTGAACTCCACATTAACTGATTCAGAGTGACCTCCCATTGTAGGGATTCTTACGGTAGTTGCAGTTACCTGTATGCTGTTGTCGCTGAAGATTTTTTTGGTCTCATTGATCATTTTCATCTCCTCTTTGGTGTATCCATTTGGCTGGAATACATCAATATGAGGAAGCACATTCATGTCAATTTTGTGAGGATAAACCATAGGTGGGTTAGCTTCACCTTCGCGCTCTGCCATCATTTGATCAACGGCTGCTTTACCTGTGCCTGTTACAGACTGATAGGTAGAGACCACGATTCTTTTGATCCCATATTGGTGTCTCAAAGGCTCCAATGCCAATACCATCTGAATGGTTGAGCAGTTTGGGTTGGCGATGATTTTGTCTTCTTTGCTCAGTTCTTTTGCATTGATTTCCGGCACCACCAATTTTTTGCTTGGGTCCATTCTCCAGGCTGAAGAGTTGTCTACGACGGTTGTTCCTGCTTCAGCAAATTTGGGAGCCCACTCCAAAGAAGTGCTTCCTCCAGCTGAGAAAATAGCAATATGTGGTTTGGCAGCTACAGCATCAGCCAAGCCGATGACCGTATGTTTTTTTCCTTTATATTCAATCTGTTTACCTACTGAGCGCTCGGAAGCGACCAATAGCAATTCGTCGTAATGAAAATTGTGCTCGTCCAGCACTTCTAGAATTTCAGAGCCAACCAGGCCGGTTGCTCCTACCACAGCTAATTTCATCTGTATATAATTTGTTTTTTGAGGTCAGATGGAATCTCTCACAATTTACAAGCATCCTAGTGTGTGTCGCTTGCGTTGTGCTCGATTTCATGATGGTTTGAATAGGTTAATTATTTTCGAGCTGTAAAATTAACAGCTATGCATTCATTTTCAGATTTATACTGAAATTTATTGAATTGATTTGCTGAATTACTTTTTATCAAATTCAGTTTAACGCGTACTAAAAGTCTTCAAGTGATAAAAATCAAAAGCAGAACAGCAGAAAATCTTACGATTGGTTTTAAAATTTACTCGTCTTCAAATTTGCCTTCTCTCCTCCAACCATAAGGGTTAGTATCCGCAGTGGTAATTTGGGATTCTACTTTTCCTGTTTGTGGGTCTTCTGTAAAAAACATTGCAGAAGATTCCCATCTCAAAAGGTTTACTTCTGCTTTCAGTTTTTCTTCTTCCCCGTCAAAAAGCTTTTCCAGCAAGTCTTCCCTGCCCGCACATTGAATTTGCTTCGTCTTCCCGTTTTTATAATGAATCTGATATTCTCTCATAACCGCTTTTTTTAAAAAACTGCTCCCATCTTGTTTTGTTATGAAATAGGCAGAATCCGAGCATTGGGCAGGCTTTTAAATTTTTGAATACGCAAAGCTTTTCATATCCAATAAGGATTATAGTCTGCATTTCTAATAAGGAACCAAATAGATAATTTCTCTAGACTAAAATTTAAATAATCAATCATGATTTATTAAATTAGTTTATCGGTTTTAGTCTAATATGTTTATGGTCAGATTTTTAGTTGGACTTTTTATTTTTATCCTGTTGATAGTTCAGGCAGAGACTCTGAAAGCCGCTAATCAAAGGGAGGGCTTCGAGAAGGATTTTCAAATTGTAAATCATCCACAAGAATTTATTCCAAAATGGAGTGGGAACGAATTGAGGGCGAGTTCTTCCCGTATTTTTCAATCTAATCAAGGCAGAAATGCTACCAAGGCTTTGGCAGTTCAGCCAATCTCCACCTTTGATGGAAAAGTTTTTATCCGGCTGAATCCAAATATGTATGAAAACCCGAAGATTCAATTTTGGGCAAGAGCAGTTAGAAATGGTTCTGGCACTCGTCCGGCGTTGGTTTTCTATTCATTCGAAAAAAGTCTGGAAAATGATCCTACAAATTGGTTTCGATTAGGGTCAGAAAATGAATTCGCCAATGAAGATCAAGAATTCAGAAAATTTGAAATTCTACTTCCTGAAGAGTTGAGTGCTGAGCCCGAAATCTTTTTAAAACTGGAAATTCGATTTGGATCCGGGACTGGATCCTGTGCCCGTTTTTTGATGGATGATTTTGAATTTGGAGATATAGAAGAGGATTTGGAGGCGCCTAAAATAATACGGGTAAGAGGGTATGATAATAAAACTATAGAACTCAGCTTTTCTGAAAAACTGGATCCTGTTTTTTCGCAAATTCAATTGAATTATCTGCTGGGTGAAAAGGAACCAGAGTCAGCTATTCTCAGGCAAGATTCTTTGGCGTATTTAAGCTTCAAGGATACTTTGGATCACAGGGGCTTATATGATCTGAGAGTTCGTCAAATAGCTGATTTAGAGGGTAATTTTTTAGAAGATTCGCTGGTAAATTTTACCTTCTTCGATCCTACCAATATTCCTTACAAGACTTTGGTCATCAATGAGCTGATGCCTGCGCCAAGAGATGGTAATGACCTTCCCAATTTAGAATATATAGAATTGCTCCACATCGGTGATTATCCAGTCAGGGTAGAGGGAGTTCAGCTTTCTAATTCAAGGAATACCACTACACTGGGTAATTTTTGGTTAGAACCAGATTCCTACACTATTCTTGCTCCAACCAACCAAGCCAATCAATTTTTGCCTTTTGGTTCGGTGATTCCAGTTTCTTCTTGGCCAACATTGCTCAACTCTGGTGATCGAGTTCAATTAAGTGACAGAAACGGAAAAGAAATTGACCAAGTTAGCTATACAACAGCTTCTTGGAAAGGCACTGAGTTCAGTGGTGGAGGATATAGTCTTGAGGTTGTAAATCCATTTTTGCGATGCGATCAAAGTTCTTTTCTTCTTGCCTCTAGATCATCCTTTCGGGGGACTCCCGGACAAGAAAATTCGGTTTTTGATTTAAGCCCAGATCTAGTTAAACCAGAGTTACTTGCCTTTGAGTTTTTGAATGAACAGACCTTGGTTTTGACTTTCTCGGAACCCCTGCAAAACCTCTATTTTCCTAACTTTTTGAGTTTTCAAGAAATCATTGAAATAGACTCTGTTGGAATTAATAGCGATGAAGTGACATTGTTTTTTCAAAATCCATTTCCGGAAAATAATCCCGGCACTTTAAAAATTCATGGATTTCAAGATTGTAGTGGGAATGAATTGGAGGAAATTGAAATCAAAATTCTCCGTCCCTCAGAAGCTGAAATCGGAGATGTGGTGATCAATGAAGTACTATTCAACTCCCGGACAGGAAGTCCCAAATTTGTCGAGTTGGTGAATGCTACAAATCGCTATTTGGACCTGAGAGGTTGGAAGTTGGCCAATTTGGATGCTCAGGGAAGAGTAAATCAAGTAAGGGCAATCAGCGATAGGAGTTTGGTGATTCCGCCAAAGGCACAGCTAGCCATAAGTACAGATACGGTTCAGCTTAAGTTTGACTATCCTTTGTCCGCCATGGGTTTATTTCATCAAATAAATACTTTGCCTAGTTATCCGATTGCCGGCGGAACAGTAGTATTGCTTGCTCCATCAGATGAGCTTGCAGAGAGCTTTCGGTACATTGAGAGTTTACATCACCCCTTGCTTAGGGATACGAAGGGAGTTTCATTGGAAAGAATATCTTTGCAAACTCCTGCCTCAGTCATAGCAAATTGGCATTCGGCCTCCGGTTCAATGGGCTATGCAACTCCAGGGATGAAGAATTCTCAATTGATAGAAGAGGAATTTTTGGGAAATATAATTCAAATTGATCCGGAAGTATTTGACCCGGAGGGAAGCAATGGGAATACCTTTACTTCCATCAGATATGAATTAAATGAGCCAGGCTGGGTGGGAACTTTTAGAATATATGACATGGCTGGTCGGATTGTTGCGATTTTGGCTCAGAATGAAATTTTGGGGACGTCAGGCCTATATTCTTGGACTGGCACCAATTCAAATGGAGGGCGAGTTCGGACTGGATATTATATCCTTGTAGCTGATTTATTTGATTTAAATGGAAATGTAAGGCAAATCAAAAAGACTATCATAATTGCTGAAAGACTCTAATTTTTTGTAAATGGTTTCTAAAAATGTTTAAAAATCAGTAATTTAGTTCTAATCATCCCCTCAAGCCCATGGAACCTGGAATCATCAATCAGGCCATACAAAAGCTTTGTATTGCCGAAGGAAAAGAAGTAAATGAGGTAATTCAATACCTCAAATTGAAGTATCGGATAGATATTGATCCATTAGTGCTTCAAAAACGAATCGATAAATTAATGAATAAAGGAAAAGCCGTTGCATAACGGCTTTTTTTATGGTCTCCTGATTTTTAGGTCGTTTCATTATTTTTCTATCCCATTATCGTAAAACTGTTTCGATAAAGTTGACTGATTCCAAATTGTATTTTTTGATGATCGGTTTCCTTTTATTTTTTGTAAATCCAAGTGCTCCATGTATTTTAGGGAACTTTTAAAGTTAATTATCGTCCCAGTACTATTACTTAATTTGAATACTATGAGTCAGGAAGAAAAAACAGCTTATTCTCAGGAAGAGCTGAAGGAATTTGAAGAAATCATTCTTCAAAAGTTGGCAGTGGCTAAGGAAGAGCTTTCTTCTTTAAAAGAAAGCCTCAGTAAGAAAAATGACAGTGGAACCGATAACACAGCTTCGACATCCAAATTGTTAGAAGATGGTGCGGATACCTTGGAAAGAGAGAGCTTGAGCCAATTGGCAGCCCGTCAGCAGAAATTTATTATCAACTTGGAGAATGCCCTGATTAGAATCAAGAATGGTACTTATGGTGTATGCGTTGATACAGGCAAGCTAATCGCTAAAGAAAGGTTAAAGGCTGTGCCACACACTATGCATTCTATAGAAGCTAAACTGGCTAAAAAATAAGTCTTTGGATTTCCTTCATCGGCATATTGAGGCATTGATATTTTGCAGTCCTTCTCCATTGGGGAAGGACGAAATTCATAAGTGCCTGAGTGAAATGTTTGAGGCAGATGTGCCTTTGGAGCATATTGATCAGGCATTGGCCGAACTTCAAGAGAAGTATAAGCAAGAGGACTTTTCTTTTGCTTTGGAAAAGCTTGGGGGTGGTTATCAGTTTTTAACCAAACCAGCTTACCAGACCTCCATTGCTATTTTATTGAAGCAGCAAAGTCAAAAAAGACTGTCCACGGCCCAAATGGAAACCCTTTCCATTATTGCATACAAGCAACCAGTGACAAAGGGAGAAATTGAGCAGATTCGTGGTGTGAATTGCGATTATTCTGTTCAAAAACTTTTAGAAAAGGAGCTTGTAGAAATAAAGGGCAAATCTGATCAAATCGGTCGTCCCTTGATCTATGGCACTTCCCCAAAGTTTATGGAATATTTTGGCATCAATTCCATTCAGGAACTACCACAACCCAAGGATTTTTCCCAGCCAGATAATCAGATAGGAGAGGAGAGGGAGTAGGGAAGGATGAAGTTTGAAGTGAGAAGGATGAAATTTGAAGTCTGAAAAGTAGGCAGTAGACGGTTTTCAGTAGGCAGTGAGCAGAAGCAGTCTTAAAAGGCTGAATTATAAAGTGAGAATGCTGAAAAGTGGGCAGTTTTCAGTAAGTATAGCATAACTGCGAACCCTTTTGGAAAGCTGAATTCAGAAATCTGAAAATAGACTTTTAGCAGTAGGCGGTCACTTTTGACTTCGGTCCTTTAAACTTCTATTGAAGAAAAACCTTTTGCTTCGCTTTTAGAATTTTTTTACAAAACCACAATAGTTTTGAGAGTTAGGATTCAATTTGATATAAGGTCGACAAAAAACCTAATAACAAATAACCAATAACTACTCAAACTCAGGGTCATTTTTCCCTCAATTAGGTGAATTAGTTTGTATGGGCTTTGAAACAAGCCTTCCCCACTTTGCAACTTTGCGGGAGAAAAAAAACTGCTAAGCCTCCGCTAGAAATTTTAAGATTCTTATACCGAACCTTACTCAATCACCTTTACTTTCGCCAAGTGCGTGATTAAATATTTTTTCCCGGTCTTAATCTCTTCACATAATACCCGGGTTCTTCGGGTTTCTCCTTTTTTGAAAACTCTTCCTTCCAATTCAAATGTAATCCCCAATTGGAGATCTGAAAGAAAAGAGTTTGCTTCCAGATCCTTTTGTAAGTCGTATTTGCTCATTTCTTTCATCAAGAACAAGTCTTGAGCAGAACTAGCCTTGGGAGCTCGCATGTGCCTTTGAAGTGGGATTAGCAGGTCCCTTGGAAATACCTGAACTGAGAGTAAGGGGCTAATGAGTTTTTGAAAGGTTTGCTTCCACTCCTGCCCATGCGGTGCGATTTCTATTCCAAAGTTTAAGAAGGTGTGAAGATGGGCTACTTCGTGAATAAAGGTGAGTAAGAACTGGTATGGGTTTAAGTCCCCGTTTATGGTAATGGTTTGGATACTTCTATCCCTTCTGTATCGGAAATCTCCCAATTTGGATTTTCGTGATTTCGAAATGGTAAAATTAAATGGCTTCTCTTCCCATAAACGCAGGCAGTAAGGGAGGCTGTTGGCAGGAATATGCTTGCTCAGGATTTGTCGGAGTTTTTCCGATGAATTCATTTCGAAAAGTAGCAAAAAAAAAGAGTCCCGGTGAGGGGACTCTCGAATTTTTCGGAAGAAAGAAATTACTTAACTTCTTCTACTGTCTCTTCAACTACTACCTCAACAGAGTCAGTAGTTTCTTCAACTGCTTCAACAGTTTCTTCAGTAGTTTCTTCAACAGTTTCTACTACTTCAGTAGCTTCTTCAGAAACTTCTTTGTTGCCGCAAGATGCAGTTGCCATCAAGCCAGCGATTGCGAAAATTGCAAATACTTTTTTCATTTTTTGTGGTTTTCTTAATTCGATACAAATGTAGATTAAGTTTTTTCAATAATGCAAGAACCGCTCAAATATTTTTTATTTGTTTTTATAAATAATTTTTACCGGAACTCCCTCAAAATCAAAGTTCTCTCGCAACCTGTTCTCCAAATACCTCGTATAAGGGTTTTTGATGTATTGGGGGAGGTTACAGAAGAATGCAAAAACCGGATTTTTTGTAGGCAATTGAGTCACATATTTTATTTTTATGTACTTGCCTTTCCATGCCGGTGGCGGATAATGTTCAATTTCTGGAAGCAATACATCGTTCAATTTGGAAGTTGGAATTCTACGGTTTTTGTTTTCGTAGACTTTAACAGCCAATTCTATCGCCTGAAAAATCCTTTGCTTTTCTGTAACTGAAGTAAAAATTATCGGGATCCACTTGTGTTCGCCCAATCTTTCCATCATATCATCCTTGATTTTATTCATGGTCTTGTGGTCTTTTTCCAAAAGATCCCACTTATTGACCATGATCATGATGCCTTTATTGTTTTTGATTGCTAAGGAGATCAAGTTAATATCCTGTGATTCTAGGCCTCTGGTAGCATCTATCATTACGATGACTACATCCGATTCTTCCAAAGTTCGCAAAGAGCGCATCACGGAGTAAAACTCCACATCCTCTTTTACCTTTGCTTTTTTACGGATACCTGCGGTGTCAGTAATGATAAAATCCTGACCAAATAATTTATAGCGCGTGTGGATAGCGTCTCGGGTTGTTCCAGCTTCGTTGGTTACTATGGATCTTTCCTTGCCTAAAAGGGCATTAAGGAAGCTGGATTTTCCCACGTTGGGTCTTCCCAAAATGGAAATCTTTGGAATACCTGCATCTGGATCCTCTTCTCCTTCATCTTCGAATTGCTCCACCACAAGGTCTAATAACTCTCCTGTTCCACTTCCGCTTACAGCGGCTATTGGGAAAATCTCAAAATCACTCAGCCCCAAAGCGTAAAATTCATTGGCCATTAAGGATTTTTCAAGATTATCTGCTTTGTTGGCTACAATGAAAATTGGCTTTTTGCTGGATCTCAGTTCATCGGCAAACTCCTTATCCAAATCAGTAAGACCATCATGGCAGTCCACGACAAAAAGAATGACGTCAGATTCTTCAACTGCCAGTTTTACCTGCTTGCGGATTTCTGCCTCGTAGATATCATCGGACCCGGTGACATATCCGCCAGTGTCTATGACAGAAAAGAATTTTCCGGACCATTGTGCATGGCCATAATGGCGATCTCGGGTCACCCCACTCATGTTGTCTTCTATCGCTTTTCTTTCCTCTACTAGGCGGTTAAAAAGTGTGGATTTTCCTACGTTTGGTCTTCCTACTATTGCTACTATGTTTGCCATATCAAGATGGGTCGTACCCAAATTTTTTCAGTTTTAATTTATTTTTTCTCCAGTCTTGCTCCACCTTAACGAAGGTTTCCAAATAGACTTTCTTTCCGAAAAATGCTTCCAATTCTTGGCGGGCTTCGATTCCAACCTTTTTAAGCATTTTTCCCTTATCTCCAATTATGATCCCTTTTTGGCTGTCCCGCTCCACATAGATATTGGCCCGCATGCGGATGATGGTTTCATCTTCTTTGAAATCCTCTATGCTAACTTCTGTGCTATAGGGAACTTCCTTTTTATAATTGGTGAAGATCTTTTCACGAATAATCTCGGAGGCAAAGAACCGTTCAGGACGGTCTGAAAGTTCCTCTTTATCATAATATGCCGGATGTTCTGGAAGTCTGTCCAGGATTTCCTGCATAATTTTTTCAGTATTGAATTTTTCCTGAGCAGATATTGGGATTACCAATTCAGCCTTGATGAGTGAAGTCCAGTAGTTGGTTACTTCATCCAACTGTCCAGGTTTTGCGAGGTCAATTTTATTAATGACCAAAAGGACTGGAACTCCGGAATTATTGATTTTTTCGATGACATGTTCGATGTCGGCGGCTGTTTCGAATAAATCTGTCACAAAAAGAATGATATCCGCATCTTCCAGAGAAATGTTGACAAAATTCATCATATTTTTCTGGAGCTCGTACTGAGGTTTGAGCATACCTGGAGTATCAGAGAAAACGATCTGATAGTCAGGAGCGTTGGTCAGTCCGACGATTCTATGTCTGGTAGTTTGAGCTTTGGAAGTAATGATGGAGACTCTTTCCCCCACCAGAATATTCATGAGGGTAGATTTGCCCACATTGGGTTTCCCGATGATATTGACGAATCCAGCCTGATGAGATTTTTGCGACATTTCACTAAATTTTTTACAAAGGTACTTGATTTTTAGACAATACTGAGGATTTCGGCCTTTCGGCAAAATAAAATTTGGTAATTGCTTTTTGATTTTCAAATTGGAAGGAAAGGGTGCAAAGGCGTTGTTTAAGAGCACCTTATTGATGTTTTAAGAATTAGATTTAGGATACTTCATCCAAAAAGATGCTGTTTGATCCAATATTTTTTCGCTTCAAGGTTTTGCATTTGAAAATTAAACGCATACTTTTGTATCACCATTTGCCACAAGGGCAATTCAACACAGAAATAATAGCTATAAAAGCTTAAAACATATCGCAGGATGGAGCAGTTTCCCGATATGGATCGGGACAGGGTTCGCTCGTCGGGCTCATATCCGCCGCGGCGGACACAGATTCGAGTCCTTAAGTTTGAAATAGTTTATGAAAATATATCGCGGGATGGAGCAGTTGGTAGCTCGTCGGGCTCATAACCCGAAGGTCACAGGTTCGAGTCCTGTTCCCGCTACTACGAAGCCGATCAGAAATGATCGGCTTTTTTTGTTTAAGGGTTTTAAGCTCAAGCCTATTTTTTTGATTTCAGTCCAATTCTCGATAGCTTTATAATAGTGCTGAGAAACAATGTATCAGTCAATTCATGTACGGCAGAACTCTATATGCAGCTCATATTTGGAAATAGGGTTTTACTTCTGAAATAGTATTTCCCTCTATTTTGCTGAAACAAGAAGTTTTAGGAAAGAAGATATAAAGAATTTACAGTATGTTTTAAAAGATTCTTAGTCTTCAGAAAAAAAGGAAATTATTATATTATTTTAGTTGATTATTCAATTAAAAACTTCATTGAAAATTAAAGAATGTCAACTCCAAAAAAACCTTTAGATCAAATGAGTGAGCGTGAGCTCTTAGAGACTCAAGTTAGATTGTTGTCCAGGATAAGGAGTAACACCTCGAATACCTTGACTTTAATTGCTATCGTAACTGCATTAGCTGTGCTGGGAGGAATTGTAATGGCTATGTCAGGATAATATCCAGAGCGATAAACTTTTTCAACCTCATTCAAGGAGGGCTTAGTAAAGGAATTGATCGTGGGTGAAAAAGTAGTCAAACTCTGCGGAGGCTGTTTTTTCTTTTTGCGTTATTGTGTTTTGTTCCCGCTACTACGAAGGACACTAGAAATGGTGTCCTTTTTTTGTTTTTAAATGTAAGCTCAATGGACTCAAATCTGTCATGCCACGTTCAGTCCAGGATGGTGATCAAGGCTGTTCCCGTAAAAAAGCCAATCAGAAATGTGCTGGATTTTGGTAGAGATTATTTTAGGTTTGATGGAACCAAGAGTCATATTAACCTAACCTGATACCGAATCTTCTTATCAAATTTCCAAGCATTGAATGAAAAAAAGGAGACAAGCCCTTGCCTCCTTTTAATCAAAAAGTCCCTCACAAATTGTTGAAAAATTACTTTTTATCCCTTCAAATAGGATTTTGGTTATTTATAGAAAATCGTTCAATAACGCTTCATTATTGAATAGAGCCAATTTACCTCATGATGTTGATATTGGTGAACTTACCGTTGGAGATGGTTACCTCGGAGCCGCTTCCTGTCATAGGGCTGGCTTTGAAAGCAAAAGTTCCAGAAACCTTGTCGCCTTCTATTTTGCTGATAGTGAGTGTTCCTGAGCTAGCGCTATACACAACTTGATTAGCGGTCGTCCAAATGGCTTTCCCCGCAAGATCGAAATTCCCCGTACGCTCGGCATCAAGAGTCAACGCAATATTGGACCGGTCTGTCGCCCCAGCTCCAATAGCGAATACGGTAAATCCTCCCACATTGGTAACACGGCTGTTTCCAGAAGCCCTCCATGCTTGTCCGTCGATAGTAGCTTCTACATTGAGTGAACCCTGAGGAATTTCATCATCCTTATCAGGGCAAGCGAAAAAGACAAAGGCCAAAAGGCCTAAAAGTAGTGATCGTAGTTTCATGGTATTTTTTTATGGCAAGATTGGCAGGAAGAAGGAGAGTTGAAATCCCCAAAAATGGGTATTTGTGATCAGTGGCAGTGGGTATTTTAAATATCTTCTTTGCCAAAAAATAGCCTAATCCAAAAAAAGAATTTGAAAAATGTTTAGAAGGACTTACTTTGAATACTTAATTCTTTCGCTCTTGTCTCGTTTTAGTCTATATTCTTTCTTATTCCTACTTTTCTTTGGTGCCTTACCTTCTTTGGCAAGGCAACAAGCTCAACTCGATAGTTTGGAACAAGTCTTTCAAAATCAAAATCTCTCCGATTCGATACGCTACCGCGCAATTCAGCAGCATACTTTTTCGATGATTTTCAGCGATGGAGATCAAGCAAAGGTCAAGATTCAAGAAGTCTTGAAATCAGCCGAAAAGGAGGTTGGGAAATCTAGGATTTACTTTGAAATCCTTCAAAATCTCGGCATCTATTATGATGTTAATCAAATGACCGATAGCTCCTTGAAGATCTTTTCTGAGATCTTAGAAGAAAGCAAAAAGCAAGGTTGGAAAGCCCTCGAGCAGCGCTCCAACAACAATCTGGGTATGAATCGCCTGAATTCCTCGGACTACAAAGCGGCGATTGAGTTTTTTTCTAAATCTTTGGAACTAAGCAGAATGGATCCCAATGCCCAAGAGGCTAATTATGTTCATAGCATTTCCAATTTGGGATTAGCCAATCAAGAACTGGAACTCTACGATCAGGCGATAAAGTATCATTTAGAGGCTTTGGAGATTCGTGAGCGTCTTAATGACCCGAATGGTATAGCTATTTCTTGCGGGAACTTGGGGATTTGTTATAAACAAATGGGGGAGGAAGACCTGGCTGAAAAGTACTTTCAAAAATCAATCGAAAATGCCAAAATCGCAGGTAATAAATTACAATTTCATCGAGTGCATGATAATCTCGGTAGTCTTTACATAGGGCAGAAAAAATATGAAAAAGGTCTGTCGATGCTTGATATTGCTTTGGATGATACAGATGGATTTACACCCGATCCCAAATTGGAACTCAGTATAGTCAGTAATGCCGCTACGGCTCATATTGAACTGGGCCAAACCGAACGAGCCTTGGTGTTTGCCAATCGAGGTATTGGAATATTGACTGAAAACCCGGAGTTGGTTAACTATTCACTGACGTTGAAAAACACCCTAGCCAAAATCTATTTTAGAAAAGGGGACTTTGAAAAAGGCAATGCTTATCTCGAGGAATACCAAGAACTTAATCGACAAGTTTTTCAGGAAGAAAATGCTCAACTCCTAACCAATCTTCAAGTGAAGTATGATTTGGAGAAAAAGGAAGGCCAAATTGCAATTCAAAACGCTGAGATTCTAGAAAAAAATGCGACTCTTCAGCGAAATTATTTCGCTTTTGCAGCTCTTGGGCTGCTGATACTTTTGATAGGAGTTGCCTTTTTCTTTTACCAAAACCGGACTAAGAGGAAGCAGGAACTACTCGTCAAAGATCGGGAGTTGAAAGTGAAAGAAGCTTATATTCAAGCTTCCTTGGAATCTCAGGAACAGGAACGGCGGCGGATGGCACAAGATCTTCATGATGGATTTGGACAATATATTTCTGCCCTTCGGATGTATGTCTCTCAGATTAAAAGCAATCATACCAAAGAGGAATTCAAAACCGAACTTGTCAGCCGAACCGATACGGTTTTGGATGAAATGTCAAGGGAAATCAGCAATGTGGTTTATGACTTGATGCCGGCTACTTTAATCCGCTATGGATTAATTTCAGCATTAGAGGATTTAGCTCATCGAATCAATGCAGGGCAAAAAGTGAGGATTCGAATAGAATCTGAAAAATTATCCGAACGCATGGATGAATTGGAAGAAATCAATCTTTTCCGTATTTGTCAGGAGTGGATTAATAATGTACTCAAGTATGCTAAAGCGGAAAATATTACTTTGGAGTTATCCCAAAATGATGGGGTGGCACGGCTTCAAATCTTAGACGATGGAAAGGGTTTTGATACTGGTATTTTTCGGCAGAGTAAGCGAAACGGCTGGAAAAACATCAGTACCCGAGCAGAGTTGCTTAATGGCAAATTGGAACTATTTACCGAGCCTGGGCGGCAGGGAACTGAGTTTTTGGTCACTTTTCCGTACGTTCATCATGCCAATTAAATATTTTAGAAAATGAAAATTCTTCTTGCAGACGATCACCGCATTCTTTTGGATGGATTGGAGTTTTTGATTCAAAATCATGGCGAAGCTACTGAAGTGGAAACGGCGACTACCGTGGAGGAGGCTTGGGAAAAAATTGCAAAGAAAGTTCCCGATTTGATTATTTCGGATATTTCTATTCCCAAAGTCGGTGGAATTGCTTTTGCCCAAAAAGTCAAGTCTCATTTTCCTCAGACTAAACTGATTTTTCTAAGCATGCATGAGGAGCCCTATCGAGTCAAAGAGGCTTTAGCCACAGGAGCTGAAGGCTATGTGCTAAAGAAAGCTGCCCACGAAGAATTATTAAAAGCAGTGAGGGAGGTAGCGTTGGGTGGTATGTACTTTAGTACGGAGATTCAAAAAATCCTGATTCAACGAATGAGATTCCCCGCAGATGAGCGTATCCTTTCCGAAAGAGAAAAGGAAGTGTTAAAGTTGATTTTTGAAGAGTTTTCCAACAAACAAATTGGAGAAATGCTTTATATATCTGAGCGAACTGTTGAGACTCACCGGAAGAATATCTATCAAAAAACAAAGACCAACACGCTGGTTGGTCTTTTGAAATTTGCCTTAGAGAACAATCTGGTGGGAGGGATGGCTCAATCTTGAGTCATGGAAACGAAGTTTGAAATCCCGGTATCCATCATGTCCCGAATGGCACCTGAAGCAGCGCTTACATATTTCTGCTGATCACATTCTGCAAAATGTGAGGCTACAGTTTTTTGCTCCCCCGATACCATGACCAAGGTAGAGTAACCTGTTTTTGAAAACATGTCGGATTGAGCTTGGGTAACTTCCTTGATTTTTTTGTCCTTAAAGACATCTTCAAAGTAGACGGCCTTCTTCAGTTCCACTTTGGCATCAAAAAACGGATTGTTTCCAATATCATTTCCCGAAATAAAGCGTACCTGAGAATTGATAGTTTCAGAGGCGCCCATACTTCCAAAACCTTTGACAAATCCAGTAAGTGAAGTTTGCTGATTCGCATCTGAAGTATTTATTATCGGCTCGATTCTATAGCCTATATTAGCTTTGACCGAAGAGCTATTGGTCCACATGGAAGCGTCTGCATCCAGATCTACGAATGGAAAAATGAAATTGACATCGGCTACATAGACATCCCCAAGTTCTTTGGATATTTTGGGTGCCATGTCTAAAAAGGTGCCTTTTTCTCTGCCGCTTTTGGCAATTCCCTTCACTAGGTAGTCGAATCCTTTTGGTGTTATCATCACAAAACCAGTTGCTTGATCGTCGGAGGAAGCTCCTCCGGAAACCCTAGTCCAGCCCTGGAAATAATCAATTTTTTCCGCTTCATCCACGCTTAGGATTTCGAAGCCCTCACTAGTCAGTTGATTAAGGAAGGATTGATAGGCCTCATCTATGATCTTTTGGAAATCATCCACATCAACGCCTGAGATTTGGACTCCCATCTTAGTATAGGTGCCGGAGGTAAATGTAGTTCGATTGGCTCGGTCGTTTTTTGATCCGGAGGTTCTGGCTGAAGCCTCTTCAAAGACCTCGAAAAGGCCCTTGAAGCTTCGAATAAAAACCTTTTTTGGCGCTTTTTGATGTTGTTTTTTCTTATTGTAGCTGGTGACTTTAAGGTCCTTGTCATTGATCGTAGTGCCGGGAAAGGCATCTATAAAAAGCAGGAGGAAAATAAGTGTTAGACTTTTCATATGTTCTGTTTTTGGTAAGGGAGTATAAAGGTGGCCAAAGCAGACATAGGTAAAAATGCCCCAAAACACAGATTTTTTATCAGTACTGGTACGGATACCGAGTCAAATTCATTGCTAACATCAGTTTTTTAAAGGGATGATTTTTTATTTTCTGAGATAATTGAGGCAACCCGAGTCGATGGAAAAATTGATCGTTTCGAAAGAGAGTTTCTTAGAAAAAAAGTAATAACACTCCAAATTCCCCTTGAAATAGCAAAGAATCTTATAAAAGAAGCTAGTAGCCTAAAACTTCAGAAGTCTACAATCAATAAATTAATAATGGTTATTAACCTAAACTCTTTGATATAAACCCCATTCCTTTGCTTGAGGACTCCCTAAAAAATTAAACTTAAAAGATCTTTTTTAACGGGAATGAGGATTTTCTCAACATTTTCAAATTCTAAAACCAATAGCCCTCACCAACTCACCAATCAAAAAACCTCTCTCAGTTAATTTCCGACAGAGGTTTTTTTGTTGAATAGCGAAATAGGTTCTTATTTTTTTAAATCAAAGGCACTGATGACTCCATTTCCGGATAGGTAATACAAATAGCCTTCTATATCATCCACTTCATAAACCGGTTTTTTATCTTTTAGGATGATCTCCTTTTCGGTTTTTCCAGAATCTTTGTTCACTTTGACCAAACCTACTCCATCGCTCAAATCCGTTAGGATAAACTGATCATTAGCCGTTGCCATGGTGGCTTTAAATCGCTTGGTCATTTCTCCATAGGATACGGAAGCTATATTTGCAAAAGATTCTGCTGCAGCCGCATTGTTTTTAGCGCGCATGGCATCTGCACTATTATATTCTCCGATATAATAGGAATAGGTGGATTGGGAAGCTGCAGCCGCTGAAACTGCTGCTGAAGCTACCGATAAAGCTCCCAATGCAACTTTTGCAAAGGTGCTTTGCCCTGGGGCTTTATGAAATACATGGTAATTCTCTTTTCCCTCACTATTCAACAACATCATATTTTGATCAGATGCTAAATAGATTCCTGAGGAGCGAATCCCCATCGTGTAAGGACTTTCTTTTCCATCAAATTTGAATTTGGCAAGTGTGCTGAGATCTCCTGTATTTTCATCAATAGCTAAAATTTCCTCTCCTGTGCTGATCAAATAGCGTCCCTTCGCAGCATCATACGCGCTGGTAACAGCTGTTGCTTTCTTGTATTGAATTCCTTTTTTCCATTTAGAATCACCGGTAGTGAGGTTGATGATATTTGCATCGGTGTCTGTGATATAGATCATGCCTTGAGGAGTGGTAGCCATGGTATGGATATTTGCTCCTGTATCAATGGGCTTTTTGAAAAGTGGAGTACCGTCAAACTTGATTTTATTAATCCCACCTTCTGCAATACCAAATAAAATTCCGTCTTCCATTACATAAAAGTGCTGTACATATCCCTTGGTTTTAGGGGCTTTTTCCCAAAGATCTTCTCCATTGCTGGCATCAAGGAAGGCAATCTTGGACTCACCGCTTCCACCTATCTGGCTTACCAAGCTGCTTCCTCCTTTGAACACATCACTTACGATTGCCAGACCTTGGGGTAAAATCTGAAATCTTGTAATTGAACCTTTGATTTTTCGCTCTTTATCCCAAAGTTCTCGCCCGTCTTTTCCAAATTTGTGAATGCGGGTATCTCCATTACTTCTCTCTTCGAATCCGTAAATTTCATTTCCGGTATTATCTGCGATCATACTGGTGACATTTTTGATTTCATTCTGCCAGATAATGCCTCCATCTTTCACATTGGCGCAGATTACCCCTTTGGTTGTAGGAACAAATACTTGATTTTGAAGTAAAAATGGCGCTCCAGAACTCATAGGAATAGCAGCGCCACTTCTAACTTTTCCAATATTGGGATCGAGCTTTGCAAATCCCTCCTGTTTCCCAGAAGCTAGATCATAAATGCCAACCGCCAGTACCTCTTCTTCACGCTTTTCACGGTTGCCGACTACGACAACCTTGTTTTCCGGAAGGAAAATTTTCAATTGAGCTATTTGCTTCCAGCCATTTTCTTCAGTGACAAATACCTTCTCTCCGGTAATCACATCGATCACTGTACGTTTAGAGTTGGCGAAAATGGTCCCAGGAATTTGGGAAGCTCCGCCCTGAGTGAGAATGATGTAGGGGCTTAAAGGCACTAGTTCCATTTCTTCTTCTTTGATTTTACCATATTCGGCAAAACTGAAATGCGGGCTGCTTGCTCCGGGTCTTATTCCAGATAGCCCGCTGCTACCATTGACTAATAGGACTCCTGCGTCTGTGAGGGTCATTTTTTCGATTTTCCCACCTATTTCATATTTAAATGTGGGAGCTGTTTGACTCCAGGCATTCCCTGCCAGGAAGATTACAGCCAGCAATAAAAAGCTTAATTTTTTCATCTTTTTGGGAGTTGTGAGGTTTTCAAATTCTACACCCTAAAGAAAAAGTAGCCACAGATGGATTACCATACGTTATATGGCGTATTTATATTGTATAAAGCCCAGGAATGAGGGAAAAGAGCTGATTTTGAAATGCTTAATAACCCAAAAAGGAAGATAAGCTGATTTTTTCAGCAAGGGGGAATCTTGGATTTTACTTTTAAAAAGATGCTGCTGAATTATTTATCGATTGGTGAAATCATATTTCAAGATGATCTGCTAAAAAGTAATCTGATAAGTGCGGAAACATTAGATAAACGAAGAAGAGATTTATCACTGCGATAAATCTCTTTTTGATTGTAAACAATGCGTATTCGCTGATCGATATTGGTTTTTGGGAAACTTCTCAGAAGCTTAAAAAGTCTCCAGGTGGAGATTCCTAAGTTAGGCATCCCATTTCCATTGATGGCAATTCCTATTTCCTCTGAATCACTCAAAACGATTATCTCATGAGTTTCAGAGGAAATAGTTAAATCAGCCGCAATTGTTAAGCTCGATGTCATCTTACTTCTCACTGGTTGAGATTTTCAACTTGCCGTTGACTTTCCAATTGGTAAAAGTGGAACTGTCGCCAACTTCCTTCGGTACGCCCAATGTAAAATCTTCGAAATCATAGGAAATCACTGCACCTTTTCCAGTTAGCTTTTCATACAGTCCAATGGCCAAATCAGGCCAGGTTTGAATACTTTCTTTTTCTTTTGTCATGGTAATTAAAATTGGTTTATGAATACCTAACAGATTAGAAAAGGGATTGTTATGGCATTTAGTTAATTTCTGCGTTAAGCCACCTTCTCTTTTTACTATGAATTATTTCTTCTTTAGTATTTTTAGTGGTATTCTTAAATAATCAAGTCTGCTCAAGTTAACCTTTGAACTAGTAGGCTATAAACTGGCTTAATATTATATGGAAGAAAAAATTTATCAAATCAACCTGTATTGGTTCAGAAAACACCTCAGGAAAATAGTCCTAGGGTTTTTGTTGCTTATAGCGCTTTTCACTAGCATCCGAACGGTAGGTCCGGAAGAGGAAGGAGTAGTTATTCAACTGGGCCAATACAATCGTACGGTCAATCCTGGTCTGAATTTTATCATTCCATTTTGGATAGAGCGTATGTATAAAATTCCCGTTCAGCGTCAATTGAAGCAGGAATTCGGATTCCGAACTACCCGTGCAGGAACTCAGACTGAATATACCAAGACAGGCTTTGGTGATGAAAGCATGATGCTGACAGGTGACCTCAATCTCACCGATGTGGAATGGGTGGTGCAATACCGAATTACCAATTCTTATAATTTTCTATTCAAAGTCAGAAATGCAGAAAAAACCCTAAGGGATATGTCTGAGTCAGTGATGCGGAAGGTAGTCGGAGACCGCACGGTGAATGAAGTTTTGACCGTAGGAAGACAGGAAATAGCCACGACTGTGGAGGGGCTGCTTCAGGAACTTTGTGATGAATATGAAAATGGAATTAGAATCGATCAGGTAGTGCTTCAGGATGTCAATCCTCCGGAGCCGGTGAAGCCATCCTTCAATGCCGTCAACCAGGCTCAGCAGGAGCGGGAAACTTTGATCAATCAAGCTGAGGCGGAGTATAACCGTGTAATTCCCAGAGCTAGGGGAGAAGCAGAAGAGACGATCCAATTGGCAGAGGCTTTTGCTCTTAATCGGGTCAACCGTGCCAAAGGTGAAGCTGAGCGTTTTAATGCTTTATATGAAGCGTACATCAAGGCGCCGGAAGTCACCAAACAACGGATTTATTTGGAAACTATGGAGAAGATTTTGCCTAAAATCGGAAACAAAATTATCGTTGATGAAAAAGGCAATAATGTTCTTCCTCTATTAAATATTGATAAAGCTAAAAGTCCTCAACAATGAGCAAGAGAAAGATAAGTTCCATCGTGATAGTGACTTTGTTGGTCCTAATGACCTTCAATAGCTATTTTGTTTTGGATGAAACGCAGCAGGCTATCGTTACCCAATTTGGGAAACCTGTTGGAGATCCAAGAACCTCTCCGGGCATTAATTTCAAAATCCCATTTTTGCATAAAGTGCAGTTTTTTGACAAGCGCTATTTGGAATGGGACGGAGATAGAAATCAGGTTCCTACTAAGGATAAGAAGTTTATATTCATCGATACCTATGCAAGATGGGAGATTACTAATCCTTTGCAGTTTTTCATTCGCTTGAGAGATGAGCGTTCTGCACAATCCAGATTGGATGATATTCTGGATGGGGAAACCCGAAATGCAATTGCCAGTCATGATTTATTGGATATCGTAAGATCAAGTAATCGGGAACCGGAAATCACAGAAGACTTTCTGGAGGAGATTGAGGTATTGCAGGATATTTCCGTCGGAAGGGATAAGATCGAGGAGATTGTTTTGAAAAAAGCCAATGAGAGAACCACTGATTTGGGGGTGAGAATTCTGGATTTTCGATTCAAGCGAATGAATTATGTGGATGATGTTCGGGATAGAGTATATGACCGAATGATTTCAGAAAGAAATCGAATCGCTGATCAATTTAGGTCTGAAGGGCAGGGAAAGGCCCGTGTCATTGAAGGGAATAAAGAGCGGGATTTGGCTGAAATACAGTCGGAAGCCTTCCGCCAGGCAGAGGAAATCAAAGGGAAAGCAGATGCGGAAGCTACTGCTATTTATGCGGCTGCTTATAATCGAAGCAGAACCTCTGTGGAACTCTACAAATTCCTTCGAACGATGGAGAGTTTTGAGAAGTCCATGGATGAGAAAACCAGTATCATTTTATCCACAGATTCTGAATTTTTCAGATACCTGAGAAAACTGAATTGATATGAGTAACCATTGAATTAAATGCCTTTGAGTTTTTGCTCAAGGGCATTTTTTTTGAAAAAGATTTGACCTTATCTCATTTCCCCCAAAGTCCTTTTCCTTTGGTTCGTGCCTCGCGCTGTAGTTTGATAAATAAAGATTCGTATTTGACATTAGGAGGGAACGTAGCTACTGTAGCATAGCCTTCCTGAACCAATAGCGCATTAAAAAACCTTCCATCTTCCAGGTAGACATAGGCTAAAGTTCTTTGATATCTATCATAGCGCTGGACGTCATATTCCAGTCTCACTTTTTGGCCTTCCAATATACGCTTTGCATAAGCTGAGCTCTCTTTTCCAAAGTATTCAATTCTTTTCCTGCCCGAATTACGTGCTTCTGGTGAGTCCACGCCAATCAATCGGATTTTTTCCTCCTGACCTTTACTATTTAGAACCCAAAAAGTATCACCGTCAACTACTTTGGTGACGGGGAGGAGTGCTGTTTTTTGTTGGGAAAAAGCATATTGCTGAACCAATGCTAGCCACAGAAAAAGGATAAAAAAGTTTTTTGCTCTCATGTGATTTATGAATAATTCCAAACCTAAGAAAACAGGAGTAAAAGACCTGTCAAAAGATAAAATATCTTCAGAGTTCCGACAGCTATTGTCTTAATTAGATAGGCTCGCATTGAAAATTACTTGGTCATTTCTGAGAAACTAGAGAACTTCAAGGTTCACTTAATTCTTTTTCCCATGGATTTTTATCTCAACCAAGTGCTTACTGCTTTTTCAAAAATGGATATAGATTCTTTGGGGGAATTAATGGATGAAAGTCGCACCTATTCGGATGTCCCTTTGGAGTCTTTTCTAAGAAGCTTGAATACATCTTTCAAACAATTTAGGGATGCTGGAGATGAAGAATTGGAGCTTCTTCCGGGATATTGTCATGAAATGTCCTGTAATCCCGATCAGATTAGAACTGGATACAGGCTACTTGGAAAGCAGTCTAAAAGTTATTTGGATTTAAGGTTTGTACTGGAACTCACCAATGACAGGAAGGACCACGAAATAGCAGATATTTATTCTTGCTCTTGTTTTTCATGCCATCATGAAGAGTTTGGCTTAGGTGCACGAGTAAACCTGAGAATTCATGCAGATGAGCATTTGAGATTTCTAGGGAAATCAGACCTGCAGATTTATGCCCATAAAGCCAATGTGGAGCTGAAATTATTGAAGAAGGAGCCCAATCCTTTAACCTATGACTGGGTGGAGGCTTGGCTGATCTTGACTCAGGCTACTTTTGATTATTTGGCAGAAGCTACGGAAGAACTGCCCTATTTCGAGGATTATAGCTGGGAAGAATTTCTTCAAACTCGAGCACAGCTGAATAAATATTGGAATGTGGTCAGGGAATTATATGAAGAGGGACTATTGACATGGGATTTTTCTAAGAAAATAAATGAAGAAGAGCTAATAGAAAAAGTGATTCAGGCAGAAACGATTATGGATGAGTATTTCTGCGAATTTCTTTTCCAAAACACCAATCTCGATGAAGACTTTTTTATCAACTGGAGAGGCCATTCCTTCAGAGAGGGATATTTTGATCTGTTCCCAATCTTTTGGAAAGGATTTATCCCTATTCGTGCTCAATTAGTCCAAAAGTATTATGCGCTATCAGAATATGAGACTGAGGATTTTTTGGAAGATGAGTATTGCTTTAATCAGGAAGAAACTTTGGAGAGTCTTTATTTTCATATGAATATTAGAAAAGAGGCTAAGGAAAGAGGAGAAGAAATTCCCTTTTATTCAAAAGTTTAATCGATTCATGCTTCAATTGTGAAGCTATTTATTAGCTATATAAAACCCTGAAGCTTTAATGCGGTTAAATAATTAAAAATGCTTTCAGGTTTCATCTATTAATCACTAATTTTTTCCTTTTCCCATGTTCCAAAAAATTCCCCGAACCCAAAGTCCTCCTTCTAAACCATTGATGATATGGGATGGAAACTGTGGTTTTTGTGCCTATTGGATTCAGGTTTGGGAAAGCAAATCATCGGGTATAACTTTTAAAACCTATCAGGAAGTAGCAGATCAATTTCCTGAAATTCCTCTCAAAGAATTCAAGAAGGCTTCCCGGTTTATTGAAACCAACGGGCAAATATTCAGTGGTCCTGATTCAGCTTACAGGAGCTTTTTCCATTTCAAAAGGCCTTTAAAATTTCCGCACCGCTGGTATCAGAAGTCCAGATCTTTCAGATGGATGAGCGATCATGCCTACAATTTCATGGCTAAAAATAGGCCAGCCATGATGAAAATCACCTATGCTTTTTGGGGCAAAAACCCAAAGCAACAAAAGCCTTATTGGCTTCTGTGGCTGTTGGGAGTCTTGTCTATTATTTTACTTTTTGTGAAGGTGATTTAAATTTATCTATTAACACCTCAAAGCCTAATTGCTCTCGCAACTACCTGAGCCATAATACCCAAACCTTCTTTATTGGGATGAACCCCATCAGGTAGCAACTCAGCCTTGTCCATCAAAGGAGTATACAAATCAATCAGCTCTGAAGCGCTGGATTGAGCAATGTCCATGATCATCATACGCTGTTCGTTGTTCATGACATTGGCAGTAATTCCAAAATTATCCTTGGTAACCGGTACGGGCATGATCACATATACCTTTCCATCTACAGGCATATGCTGACGAAACTCTGCAATCATATCCAAATAGTCTTTTCTGAAATCTGCTTTATGAGCCCAATTCTGTGGTTTGGAATCATTGGTGCCAAGCATGATTACCAAAATGTCTGGAGCAAAATCTTTCACTTCTTGAAATTGTGGTTCATTCCAATAAGGGAAATCTCCTTTTCTCAATAGCGTTCTGCCACTTACTCCAAAATTCTTTACCAGATAAGTTTCTCCCAATAATGCCTGCATTTGTAGGGGATATGAATCCGGATTATCTCTACCGGGTCCTTGTGTGATTGAATTTCCCACACAGGCAATTTTGATAGGTGATTGGGCGTATGCCGATAGGCTGAAAAGAAGTAGGAATAGAAAACTGAAATAGGTTCGCATAAAGCTGAAAGGTTTGATTTTTGGGTTTTAAGAATTAATTGAATGTAAAATAGAAAATTCAGGCCATTTATTTTCCACTCCTTACACCTTCCCCTATTTTTAGAAGATGAAGCCTATCAAAGCTCTTTACCCTTACATTTCTTGGCTTTCCATTGATGTGGTTTTAGGAGCCATGGCAGGGATGTTGTTTTTTTCTCAACTCCTCCACGTGCAGCTAGGGTGGGAAATTTATGCATTGTTGGGTCTCTGTGTTTGGGTGATTTATACAGCCGATCATCTGTTGGATTCCCGTAAAAAAGTACAGATTGACCTGAGTCCCAGACATCAGTTTCATGCAAGAAATCAGAAAACCCTTTTGTTTAGCCTGGCTTTAGCTACGCTTTTGGGCTTGCTGGGAGCGATTTGGGTCTTAGGCTGGACCGGGGAATTACTATGGTCTCTGGTTCTTGCGGGGGCAATAGGCGGAAGTATGACCTTAATACGATTGGGAGGAAATGCCGGGAATGGACTTAAGGAATTGAGTACGGCAGTTTTTTACGTTTTGGGGATTGCCTGGATCCCCCTTCTTCGAGCCGATGCATTGGATAGAGACTGGAGACTGGGAGCTTTTTTATTAGTATTTACGCTGTTGGCTTTTTTGAATTTGCTGATGCTATCCTGGATGGACAGAAAAAAAGATGAAATAGCTGGCTTTCCCTCTGCGGCACAATTGTTTCAACCCACACAATTATTGGATTGGATCCGAAGACTTGCTCTGCTATTGATTATAGCTTCGCTTGCACTCTTTATCGCTTTGCCCTCTTTCTTCCGCATGTATTCCTGTATTTTGCTGATAATGGTTATCCTCCATTTCTTGATTTTTTTCAATAAAAACCTCAATGAAAATCAAATTCGGAGTAGGATGGAGGCGGTTTTTCTATTGCCTTGGATATTATTGATTTTTTGAAATAAGATAGAAATAAGATAGAAATAAGATAGAAATAAGATAGAAATACTCATTCTAAATGTATGCCTAGAAACAATTCTCCCTTTACAAAGGGGGCAAGAGCTTGTCCCGATGAATATCGGGAGGGGTTTAATTAATAAATTAATTCCTCTCAAATGAAAATAAAGAGTGATTAAAATGATTCTAAAGGATCGCAAAGTTCCATGCCTACAGCATGGTGAGGTTTTTGTGAGGTCATTTGCTACCGAACTTTAATCCCTCCGGGATTGACTAGACTTCAATTTTTGAGGATTTATCATTTTAAGTGTCAGCCATGATAAATGTTGCACATCAATCTCTTCAATTTTTATCTGGAACCGTAATTTATGTACTACACAAAAGCACTGTGTCCGGTAATAGCTCTCCCTACAATCAAAGAATTGATTTCTTTGGTGCCTTCATAGCTGTATACCGCTTCTGCATCTGCCACAAATCGGGCGATATCATGTCGCAACAAAATTCCATTGCCACCAAATAGTTCTCTGGCTTGATCCACGATGGATCTCATTCTTAAGGTACAGAATACCTTGGCCAAAGAAGCATGTTCATCCAGCAGATCTCCTGCGTCTTGCATTTGGGAAAGCCTAAATACCATAGTTTGCATGGCTGTCAAATCTCCCAACATGGTGACCAGAAGATCCTGAACCAACTGGAAGGATGCGATAGGTCTTCCAAACTGACTTCTTTCATTACTATAAGCCAATGCAAGTTCGTAAGCGCCTCTTGCACAGCCTACCGCCTGCCAGGCAACTCCTGCTCTTGTCATTCTCAACACTTTGGCAGTATCTCTAAAGGAATTCGCCTCTTGCAATCTATCGCTTTCTGGCACTTCACATTTGGTCAAAGTGATCAGGGCGTTCTGAACCGTCCTCAGGGCCATTTTGTCTTCCAGTTTTTCAGCAAAAAATCCTGGATTATCCTTCCGTACAATAAACCCTTTCACCTGATTGTCATCCAGGTCTCTTGCCCAAATCACAGTCATATCTGAGAAAGTGGCATTTCCGATCCATTTTTTCTGACCATTCAAAATCCAAGTATCGCCGTCTCTTTTGCAGGTGGTAGTTAAGCCTCCGGCAACTCCCGAACCAACTTCTGGTTCAGTAAGCCCAAATGCTCCGATTTTTTCCAATTTCTGCATGGCAGGAAGCCATTCTTGTTTTTGAGCTTCCGACCCACATAGGTACACAGAGCCCATTGCCAGTCCACTTTGCACACCAAAAAAAGTAGATATCGAGGTATCAATTCTTGCCATTTCCATAGCAATAAAACCTTCAAGCAAAGCAGAATGACCTGGACATCCATATCCTTGATAGGTTAGCCCAGCTATATCCAATTCAGCCATTTTCGGGATAATGTGCATAGGAAATTCCCCACGGTTCCAATAGTCATTGGCAATGGGTTTGATTTCCCTTTCCATAAATTCCCGAACCCTCAGTTGGATATCACGCTCGGTTTTGGGTAAGCTTTTTCCTAATTCATAAAAGTCCCCGTTAATGGGAGGAATTTCTTTAGGTTTACCTCCCCCTTTGAGAATTCCCATCATTTTGGAAAGGTCAGATTCGCTCATTTGTGACACCAATCCTACCATCTTTGGGAGGTCAACTTTTTGGGAAAGTTTAGAGATTTGGTCCAAGTCTACAGATTTTAGTAGCTGGCGAAGGCCTGAGATATTCTTAAAAAGATTTTTCATATGCTTATTTTAGGTTTATTGGAAAGGATCAAAAAAAGAAATACTGAGATTTCTAATTCAGAGATATGAAAGATAACTATCGTTGGTTGACTCCTGTTTACGGATCGCTCTCAAGTCTGGTTTTTGGTCAAACTCTGAGGAAGTCCAAAACTTGTTTTCTTTCTAATATACTCAACAAGCACCTTTTAATCATAGGAGGGGGTACTGGGTCTGATTATCAGTCTGTTCAAAGGGATATGAAAGGGGACTTTGTGGAGGTGTCAGTCAGTATGCTTCGAAAAGCTAAAAAAAACTTAAAAGGCTCTGAGCTTAATTTTCATTTAGGAGATATTCCTCAAGATAAAGATTATGATTTGATCCTATTGCCATTTGTATTGGATACGCTTATCGATGAGCAATTAGAGGAGCTTTTGATGAAGATAAAAGCTGTTTCCAAGCAAGGGGCATTGATCTATCTATCGGATTTTTTCCCGCAGAAAAATAGCTTGAATAAGCTTCTTCAATCTTTGATGATACGGTTCTTCAGAGCTTTCACTAAGCATCCAAGAAAGAATTTACCTGATTATAAGGAGTTTTTGGAAAAATCCGGATTCAGCCTCTTGAAAGAAAAATCCTGGTCAGAAGGTTGGATAAGAGCTCAGCTTTGGGAAAAAGCTTAATTTCCTGCTTTTTGGATGATTTGAGTGATCAGCTCATCAAAGTATTGTCCATTCCCTGGGCCATACCAATTTATCTCCCTTACCTCATGAAAATGCTCATCATAGAGTTCATCTGGCGTGATGTAGCCAATATAGCCTCCATTAAAAGTGGTTATAATCAAGTTGATTCCTTTTTCTTGGGCTAATTGATCCCATTTTTCATAAAAAACACCCGAAATCTCCCCGCTTGAAGAAATGATTAGCGTATTTCCTATTTGAGTGATACCCAAATGGGGATTGGTTCCTCCTAATAATTTATTGAAAAGCCATGGTCTAATTCGGATATTATCCGATATCCTTAAGTGCGGTTCCCTAAGTGATAAGTCTAATCTTGCATTTCGGATTCTTGGAAGTTTAACTGTTCCATAACGGGTCATTTTTAACTGACTGATGGAGTCGAGGGTTAGAGCATATTCTTGAACTGCCGGAATATCATTCCCTGAACGAAGAGGCCTATGGGAACCAACCGTGCCGGCTGCAAAAAGTGCAAATTCAAAATTGGACTCTTCCATCTTTTTCATCAGGTAAAATGGGTAATCACCTGAAAGCCCCATAAACTTAGTACTCAAGCAAGTGGCATGGGCTGAAAAGGTGAAGAGTGTGGCAGACTTCCCATCTTTCTTTGTAAAAATCAATTGTCTGGTAAATGGGTCAATAGGTCCATCTTTAACGAACCTATTTGCAACAAGCTCAGTAGCATCCGCTTTTCTGAAATGGATGCTCACAGTGTCCAGGTTTGCTTTGGCTCGCTCCAATGCTTCCAAACTTTTTTCTGCGATGCCTTCTACAATTTCCTCCTGAAATCCTCCAAACGCCAGTTCTCCCAGCGGCCCTGGCATATAGCCTCCCATGCCTGAATGCGTATGGGTAGCTGTAAATAAGAGTTGAGATATTTGCGGATACTTTTCTCTAATCTTCTTTTCAATTGTTTCGGACAAATAGGGGTGAACAATCAACAGCTCGTAATTCAACCAAGCTATTTCCTGTTTCCCATTGCTCAAAACGATACTCTTTACATAACTGCTATCGGCTACAAATTCATAGTTCCCTCTGGGAGCATAGCCTACCAAATCCACAGGCTTTTTTGGGGTCATATTACTTTTTCCCCATCCAGCCATCCAGCCATCCCCTATGCTTTGCTCAAAACTCAGCTTGTCCAGTCTAGTAAAGGTTTCTTGGTAAAAATCCTGTTCATCAATTGGACTTCGGTCCACAGTTGTGAGAGTAAATAATGCAATCAGCAACAAAAACAGAAAGATCCCGAGCAGGATCTTTCCAAATAATTTAAAAGCTGATTTTAAGTCCATAGCTTAATACTCAAAAGTGCCGTGTGGACTTTGAATAGTTACTTTTTTTCCATCAAATGGCTCTACTCTTCCGATAATCTGAGCTTCAACTCCATGAGATTCAGCTATATCAATGATTTCTTCCGCATGTCTCTCATCAAGATAAACCTCCATACGATGGCCCATATTGAAGACCTTGTACATTTCTTTCCAGTCGGTTTTACTTTCTTCCTGAATAATTCTGAAAAGTGGAGGAGTTTCAAAGAGATTGTCCTTAATCACATGCACATTATCAACAAAATGCAGGACTTTGGTTTGCGCGCCTCCGCTGCAATGAACCAGACCATGAATATGAGGTCTCAAATAATTTAAGACATCCACCATAATTGGCGCATAAGTTCGGGTAGGAGATAGAACCAATTTCCCAATATTTACCGGGGCGCCTGGAGCTGCATCAGTTAGATTGTATTTGCCGGAATAGATTAAGTCATCCGGAACAGCAGGATCAAAAGATTCTGGGTATTTGGTTTTTAAAATCTTGTTGAATACATCATGTCTGGCAGAAGTCAATCCATTGCTACCCATCCCACCATTATATTCTGTCTCATAATTGGCCTGTCCGTAAGAAGCCAAACCAACGATTACGTCTCCGGGCTGAATTTTATCATTGGAAATGACATCTTCCCTTCTCATTCTACAAGTGACTGTACTGTCTACGATCACTGTACGAACCAAATCTCCCACATCGGCAGTTTCTCCGCCTGTTAGCACTGCATGAACTCCCTTGTCCCGTAGCATTTGAAGAACCTCCTCAGTACCTTCTATGATGGCAGAGATTACTTCTCCTGGGATCAGGTTTTTATTTCTACCAATAGTGGAGGATACCAGAATATTATTGATGGCTCCCACACAGAGTAGGTCATCCGTATTCATGATGATGGCATCCTGTGCTATTCCTTTCCAAACGCTTAAGTCTCCTGTTTCTTTCCAATAGAGATAAGCGAGAGAGGATTTGGTTCCCGCACCGTCCGCATGCATGATATTGCAATAATCCGGATCAGAGCCTAAAGTGTCTTCTACGATTTTGCAAAAAGCTTTAGGAAAAAGTCCTTTATCCAGCTTGGAGATTGCATTATGGACATCTTCTTTGGAGGCGGAAACACCGCGCTGCATGTAGCGCTCGTTCATGGTTTTTTGGGATTGGTTACCAATGGACAAAGTTAAGTATTCCGAAGCATTGAAGAAGGAAATATTTGGGAAATATACTCTCATTCGGCGAGATATGCTTCGCGAAATAAGCTCTCCTTCGTCGAGCGAAATATGCCTACGGCGAAATATTGGTTTCTAGGAAAATTAAAATCAGCGTCAATCAGCGAAGTAATCTGCGGAAAAAATCAAACCAAATAAATCACTTTGCCTCTTCTATACTTTGCGGGAGTAAAAGAATCGCCGCGCCGCTGCGAGAGATAATAGATGTGCTTCGCGAAATACGCCTTCGGCGAAATATTGGGTTCTAGGTAAAGCAAAATCTGCGATTATCAGCGAAGTAATCCGCGAAAATCTGCGGGAAAAAATCAAATAAATCACTTTGCCTCTTCTATACTTTGCGGGAGTCAAAAGAATCGTTGCGTCGCTGCACCGCTGCGAGAGATAATAGATATGCTTCGCGATATAAGCTCTCCTTCGTCGAGCGAAATATGCCTTTGGCGAAATATTGGGTTCTAGGTAAAGCAAAATCTGCGATTATCAGCGAAATAATCCGCGAAAATCTGCGGGAAAAAATCAAACCAAATAAATCACTTTGCCTCTTCTATACTTTGCGGGAGTCAAAAGAATCGCCGCGCCGCCGCGAGAGAATCTTTGCACTTTCAAAATTAAACAAACATCTCCTCAATCAACTGGGTATAAAAGTCCTTTACTTCCATACCAATTGCCCGGATCTGCTGAGAGATTAAGCTGGTTTCTGTTTGGCCAGGCACCGTATTGATTTCAATAAAAAAGAATTTCCCGGTTTCTTTTTCCAAGAAATAATCAATTCGAACAGCTCCTCTGCAATTGAGTTTTTCATACACCCTTGATGCCACCCTTGAAACTCTTGCTATTTCCTCCTCATTCATTCGGCCGGGAGTTATTTCTTCGCAAACTCCAGGGATATATTTTGCTTCGAAATCAAAGAACTCCTTGCTGCTCACAATCTCCGTAGCAGGAAGTACTTTGATCTCGCCTTTTCCTCGGAAAACTCCCACAGAAAATTCCCTTCCTGATACAAATTCCTCAACCAATACCTGTTTGTCTTCCGCGAAAGCTTTTTCCAAGGCCTCAGATAACTCCTCCCAGGTTTTGACTTTGCTCATTCCGATTGAGCTACCACCATTGTTCGGTTTGATAAACAGTGGAAGGCTTAATTCTGCCTCAATCCGCTTTCTATTCTTTTCAGTATTTTCAAAAAGTTGAATGGACTGTGCAATATGTAATTCGGGAATATCTTGAACAATGGCTTTAGTATAGCCTTTATTCATAGTGATAGCTGAAGTCAGCTGATCGCAAGTGGTATAAGGGATTCCCAACATATCAAAGTATCCCGCCAATTTTCCGTCTTCACCCGGGGAGCCATGTAAAATATTGAAAACTCCATCAAAGGTGATTTTTTCGTCTCCGATGGAAATACTGAAGTCATTGAGGTCAACAGGGATTTTTTCTCCAGACTCGCAGACAAAATGCCAATCCCCTGGATAAATCAAGATTTTGTAAACGTCATACCTGTCGCGGTCTATAGTTTTTTCGACAACAGCAGCGCTTTTTAGGGAGATGACGGATTCACCGGTGAATCCTCCGGTTACCAAGGCAATTTTCTTCTTCATGGCTGGGAAAAATCAATATGCGAAGTAGCTTAATTTCTTTCTATAGTCCAAGTTATTGCTACCCTCCAAGGGTTAAAAATCCCTTGGAGGGTTTTTAATAGGTTCTATTTTCCGAAAAGAACTTCATCTTCAGTGCTGGAGAATATTTCATGATCTTTTAAAAATCCCTCTACACCTCCAAACCAACTCAAAACTGAATGTCTTTCAATTTTTGTTGGTCTAGTAGAATATATAGCTGTCCAAGAGCTGAATTCCCATTTTCGAAAATTCTTAATGAAGCCATGTTTGGTTGGGTTTTGATGTATGTAAGTAATGCACCTGGTAAAGTAATCATCGGAAGCTATTTCCTTTCTTTTAATATTATGAGTAAATAATCCCCCTTTTCGATCGAACATTTTATTATATGCCTGAGAATATGAGTTTAACAAGTTTGAAAAGGCTCTGCTAGGATTTACATCTATTGAATCCCGAATCTGAATCATAAGGTGAAAATGATTAGGCATCAAACAGTAGGCATAGGTTTTTGCGACAGGGTATATATACAAATCATATTTTGACAAAAAGAACTTATAATTTTCCTTCAATCGAAAGATATTTTCATCACCCACGGCATGAGACCAAACATGATAAAATTTTCCAAATTCAAATGGGGTGCTAGATCGAGGCATTTTTAAAATTTTTCTACTATAAATTTAATAAACTTTTAAACCGCTCCAAGGGACTTAAAGCCCTTGGAGGGTTCTGTAACTTTTCATCCAAATGGAACAAAAATGCTATCGAGAGTTTTTTTATATTCGCCGTCTATAAAACTTGCAAATACCCAAAAATACGACTGATATGATTGAAAGTTTGAAAAAAGCATCTTCGCTTTTTCTGATCTTGTTTTTGGCCTCTGTCTCCTTACAGGCTCAGGCTCTCAAAAACGTAAGTCTTGAAGATGTTTTCAAGAAAAATACCTTCGCCCAAAAATCCGTTTATGGGATCAATTGGATGAAAGATGGGAAATATTACAGTTCCCAAGTAAACCGTGGAGGATTTCCCACAGTAGTAAAAATCAATGTAACCACAGGTGCTGAAGAAGCAGTCCTTTTGGACGGAAGAGCTTTAGGACTCAATTTTTCTTCGTATTCCTTCAATTCAGACGAATCAAAAGCTTTGGTGGCTACTGATGTTGAATCTATTTATCGACGATCCACCAAGGGGATTTTTTATGTAGTTGACATGGCTACAGGAGAAAAGCAACAGTTGATGAATGGGGAGAAGATCTCCTATGCGACTTTATCTCCTGACAATGACAAAGTAGCTTTTGTAAAAGATAATAACTTGTACCTAGTGGAGCTGGCTACTAACCAAACCACTCAGATCACAAAGGATGGCGAGTGGAATAAAATCATCAATGGTGCAGCAGATTGGGTATATGAAGAGGAATTTTCCATGTCTCAGGCATTTTCTTGGTCACCTGACGGAAAGAAAATAGCATTTATCAGATTTGATGAAACTGATGTGCCTGAATTTAATATGCAGCTCTGGGGACCGCTTTATCCTGCTGATTACAGATTTAAATATCCTAAAGCGGGTGAGAAAAATGCAGAGGTAAGCATTCATGTATATGATTTGGCTTCAAAAAATATTCAAAAAGTAGATGCTGGGTCTGAGAAAGATATTTACCTGCCGAGAATCTATTGGACCAAAGATGCTAATCAACTTGCTTTCATTCGCTTAAATAGACTTCAGAATAAGTTGGACCTTTTCCATGCAAATGCTACAACTGGCTCCAGTAAACTTATTCTATCTGAGGAGTCTGAGACTTATGTGGATTTAGATTATAATGACAATTTACAATACCTAAGTGACGGAAAGAGCTTTATCCGAACTTCTGAAAAGGATGGATATAAGCATATTTATCACCATGGGATGGATGGAAGCCTGATCCGTCAAATTACCAGCGGAGCTTGGGAAGTGACTGAGTTGGTAGGAGTAGATGAAAAAAATAAAAAAATCTACTTCGTATCTGCTGAAGCTTCTCCTTTGGAGCGAAACTTTTATGTGATTGATTTTTCCGGGAAAAATAAAAAAACACTCACTCCATTGGCAGGAACTCACAGAATCAATATGAGTCCGGACCATCGTTTCTTCATTGATTATTATTCCACCACAGAGATGCCTCAGATAGTGACCTTGCATGAATCAAGCGGGAAATTACTTAAGTCTTTGGAAGAAAATGAAGAGTTGAAGGAGCGATTGCAAAGCTTTGCCTTAGGTAAAAAAGAGTTCTTTACTTTCTCTACAGTGGATGGAACTGCATTGAATGGTTATGTAATCAAACCAGCGGATTTTGATCCGAATAAAAAATATCCTGTGCTCATGTATGTCTATGGAGGTCCAGGTTCCCAAAATGTCTTAAACTCTTGGGGTGGAGCTCGTGATTTTTGGCATCAGGCTCTTGTTGCTGAAGGATATATCGTAGCCTGTGTGGACAATAGAGGTACTGGAGCCAGAGGACGTGATTTCAAGCATGCTACTTATGCAAATTTGGGCAAGCTGGAGACCATAGATCAAATCGAGGGAGCTAAGTATTTTGCGAAGCAATCTTATGTTGATTCATCAAGAATAGGAATTTGGGGTTGGTCTTATGGAGGCTATATGTCTTCCCTTTCTTTGATGATTGGCAATGATGTCTTTAAGACAGCAATAGCAGTTGCCCCGGTAACTACCTGGAGATATTATGATACAATCTACACTGAGCGCTATTTGCAAACTCCACAGCTTAATCCTTCAGGTTACGATGATAATAGTCCTATCTCACATGTCAACAAACTGAAAGGAAACTTCCTGTTAATTCACGGAACGGGGGATGACAATGTACATTTCCAAAACTCGGTGGACTTGGTAGATGCTTTGATAGCTGCGGATAAGCAGTTTGAGACTTTTTATTATCCCAATAGAAACCACGGTATTTATGGGGGGAATACGACATGGCATTTGTATTCTATGATGACGGACTTTTTGAAAAGGAAGCTATAAAAAATGAAAACCGCAGGATGAGAGTTCTGCGGTTTTTTTATTGTCTCCCGCAAAGAGGAAAAGGAGCAAAGCATACTTGAACTCTAGGGGAGTTATGGACTTGATTGTTCTGATCCTTTGCGACTTTGCGAGAGTTTAAGCCAATTTAATCTGATCAAGATAAAACTTCATCCGGCTATGATCCCGAGGTAAAAAGTCAATTTTATCGATTTTATCTTCCTTGTGATTGTAAAAAACTTCCACGTATTCATTCTCCAGCAGGTACAAATTAACCTTGTGACGATAGTATCTAATGGCCACGACAAAAGTAGCCTCCATATAGAGGGTTTTGATTTTTAGATGAAGGGGAAGTTTTCTGAACTCTTCTTTACTCATATCACATCTCGCGGTCTGATAAAGTTAACCAAAATTGTTTGGGCTTTTGTTCAACCGGGTGGGAAAGAAGTAAGTAAATGATTAAAAAAATACCCTTAGCAAACTTACCAAGGGTATTTTAAATTTTAATTGAGATTCTTACTGAAAGTTTTTGATCTCTTCACTGAAGTCAAAAACTTCAACATTTTGTTTTTGACCTGCCACAATACTGCTTCCCGCTGCAGACCTATATCCGCCTGCACAGTGTACCAAGATGGGTTTCTCATCAGGTATTTCAACTGTTCTTTCTCGCAGTTCCTGCAAAGGAATATTCATCGCTTTCTCGAAAATTGGCGAGTTGTGGTTTTCATCTCTGCTTCGGATATCTACAATGGTAAATTTGTCTGGGTTAGTTTTAAATTCATCCACGTTGAAGCTTGATTCCCGGGCACTCATACCTTTAGGGTTGATTACCGCAGCTTTGATCAATTGCTCATATCCTATTTTTGATGCTTTATTTATCAAATCTTCCAATTCTGCAATTGAGTCAGAAACTAAAAAGAAATGTTCTTCCGGTGATACAATTGAGCCTAACCAAGTTTCGAATTTTGCCCCATTCATAATATTAATCGAACCGGGAATATGCCCTTCGGCAAAGGCTTCTTTTTTTCTGGCATCTATTATCAATGATCCTTCAGAAATGGATGCGCCCTCTGACCAAATGCCCACTCTAGAAATAGATCTTTTATAGGCAGGAGCTCCTGTCTTATTCATATCTACATCATAGCTGAAATATTTGGGGATATAGGGTTGACCTTCCAACAAGGAGTTTACGAAACTTTTTTCATCCAAATCTCCAAATGCCCAATTGTTTTCTCTTTGCTCTCCAATAGTAGATTGGCGTTCATCACTGAGATTTTTTCCGCAAAGAGACCCCGCTCCATGAGCAGGATATACAATTATGTCATCTGAAAGTGGTTTCAACTTAGTTTGAACCGTCTTATACATCATTTGAGCAAGTTCCTTCCTTTGAGCTTTCATGTTTCCTGCTTTTTCTCTCAAATCAGGCCTGCCCACATCTCCTATAAATAAAGTATCCCCGGAAAACAGCGCATAATCCTTCCCATTTTCATCTTTCAAAATAACACTGATAGAATCGGGAGAATGTCCTGGGGTATGCAAAGCATGAAAACTTAGTTTTCCCAATTTGAATGAATCCCCCTCATCAAATGAGCTGTGGGGATAGTCAGCTTCCACGAGTTTAGAAACGTAAATAGTGGCATCCTCATTTTGATGAAATTCTAAATGTGAACTCACAAAATCAGCATGCGGGTGAGTTTCAATTACCGCGACAATTTTGCCTCCGTAGGTCTCTGCAAAGTCGTAATAAGGGTTGGGATTTCTCCCAGGGTCCACCAAAGCGATCAGGCCTTCACTTTCAATAGCATAACTAGCGTGGGCCAGACCTTCATCATAAAATTGTTTGATATTCATAGTTTGATTAGTTCAAATTGATGGTACAAAAGTACAGCTTATTGCAGCCTAGTTCAGTGATTCAGATCACCATCCCTTTCTAACAACACAAAATGAGAAAAATTTGAATAGGTTAAATCTTGCTTCTGATCCAGAAGAGAAGTAAAATTGATCAACTAAACCAAACGAGTTCCAGTGATTTTAGACAAAACCTATTTGCGAAGTCTATTCTTTTTGATTGTTCTGGCGGCACTGACTGCCTCCTGTAAATCTAAAAAAATCAATAGGGAAGACCCGGTTTTCAAGGTGATTTCCACTGCAAAATCATTTACCGGAACACCCTATAAATATGGTGGTACCACCCGTGCTGGAATGGATTGTTCCGCTTTAGTATATCATTCCTATTATGCTGTAGGAATTAATATGCCAAGGATATCAGCGGATCAGGCTAAAATGGGAAAGAAAATAAGTCCGAGGGAGCTTCGGGAAGGAGATCTTTTGTTTTTCGCCACAGGAAGAAGAAGAAATCAGGTAACTCATGCGGGAATAGTGACTGAGGCAAAAAAGGGAGATGTCCGTTTTATTCATGCTTCCACTTCCTTGGGAGTGACAGAGGATTTCCTCAGTAATAGGTATTGGAGCAAGGCATTCCTTTTTGGGAGGAGACTGCTAGAATAGGCTTTATAAGGCCCTCAGGCAGAAGGTTTTTTTAAAAGCTTGAATCGGAGCGGATTATTTTCCAAATATCCTTTGGTATTAGGCTTTATTGATTAATTTTGCGGTCGAATTCAAAAAGCATATCCTTTTTACATTTCATTCAATCAAATGGCAAATATTGGAAAGATAACGCAGGTAATCGGACCCGTAGTGGACGTTTCCTTCGAAGGCGGCAAGCTGCCAAACATCCTTGACGCGCTGGAAGTAACCAAAGAAAACGGCCAAGTGGTCGTGATGGAGGTTCAGCAGCACCTTGGAGAAGACCGAGTTAGGACAATCGCAATGGACTCTTCCGAAGGGATGGTTCGTGGTATGGAAGTAAAAGACATGGGTCAGCCTATCTCTGTTCCTACCGGTGATGCGATCAAAGGTCGTCTTTTCAATGTGGTAGGTGAGGCAATTGACGGTCTTCCTCAGGTTCCTGCAGGAAAGCGTCTACCTATTCACAGATCAGCGCCGAAATTCGAAGATCTTTCTACTTCTACCGAAGTACTTTATACAGGTATCAAAGTAATTGACTTGATCGAACCTTATGCAAAAGGTGGTAAGATCGGTTTGTTTGGTGGTGCTGGTGTAGGTAAGACGGTATTGATCCAGGAATTGATCAACAACATTGCAAAGGCTTACTCTGGTTTGTCCGTATTTGCAGGTGTGGGTGAAAGAACCCGTGAAGGAAATGACTTATTGAGAGAAATGATCGAGTCTGGTATCGTAACTTACGGTGAAGACTTTATCCACAGCTTGGAAGAAGAAGGTGGATGGGATCTTTCTAAAGTAGATTTGAAAAAATTAGAAGACTCCAAAGCAACCTTCGTGTTTGGTCAGATGAACGAGCCTCCTGGGGCGCGTGCTCGAGTGGCCTTGACTGGTTTGACTTTGGCAGAATACTATAGAGATGGTGATGGAGAAGGTGCTGGTAAAGATATCCTATTCTTTATTGATAATATCTTCCGATTCACTCAGGCAGGTTCTGAAGTGTCAGCCCTTTTGGGCCGTATGCCATCTGCGGTAGGTTACCAGCCTACTTTGGCTACAGAAATGGGTGCCATGCAGGAAAGAATCACTTCCACTAAGAATGGTTCCATTACTTCTGTACAGGCAGTTTACGTACCTGCGGATGACTTAACTGACCCGGCTCCGGCGACAACCTTTGCTCACTTGGATGCAACTACGGTATTGTCTAGAAAGATTGCCGAATTAGGTATTTATCCTGCTGTGGATCCTTTGGATTCTACTTCCAGAATCTTGGACCCAACTGTATTGGGTGAAGAGCATTATGGATGTGCGCAGCGAGTGAAAGAGATCTTGCAGCGATACAAAGAATTGCAGGATATCATTGCGATTTTGGGTATGGAAGAACTTTCTGAAGAAGATAAGATGGTCGTTCACAGAGCTCGTCGAGTTCAGCGATTCTTGTCTCAGCCATTCCACGTTGCAGAACAGTTTACAGGTCTGAAAGGTGTATTGGTAGATATCAAAGACACCATCAAAGGCTTTAACATGATCATGGATGGTGAATTAGACCACCTTCCTGAAGCAGCTTTCAACTTGGTTGGTAGCATCGAAGATGCAATCGCTAAGGGTGAGAAGATGTTGGCTGAAGTGAAATAATACAATTAGTTACTGGTTATTAGTTATTAGATGGGTTCCACTGATAACTTTAACCTAATAACTCAATAACTAATCAAAATATGCAATTAGAAATCGTAACGCCGGATAAAAAAGTTTTTCAGGGTGAGGTGTCGGAAGCAAGTTTTCCGGGTGCATCCGGAGCTTTTCAGGTGTTGAATAATCACGCTCCTATCGTTTCTGCTTTGGCCAAAGGAACAGTTTCTTTTACCACTGCAGAGGGTAAACAATCCATGGTTGTGGATGGAGGAGTTGTGGAAGTGAAAAATAATACGATTGTGGTGTTGGCTGAAAAAGTGGTCAGCTAATCTTAGAAATAACTTAAAGGAAAAAGTCCAAACGAGAGTTTGGACTTTTTTGGTTTATATCCTTGAATAAAAGAAGTATAATTTATAATTCTAATATAATTCTGATTTAGAATTATTTCTCTTACCTTTGCAGTCGCGAAAGGGGGTGTATACTTATGATCATTGTAAACGTAAAAGAAAACGAATCCATCGAAAAAGCGCTTAAGCGTTTTAAGAAGAAGTTTGACAAAACAGGTGCTGTCAGAGAATTGAGAGCGCGTCAGGCATTCACCAAACCTTCCGTAAAAAGAAGAGATCAAGTTATCAAAGCTGCTTACAAGCAAAGACTCCAAGAGGAGGCTAGCAAATAAGCGCTAAGATTACATTCATAGCAAGACAGCTGTTCGAAAGAGCAGCTGTTTTTTTGTGCCTTTTTGTAAACCATATGTGACATTTGTCAGTGAAAAGTTGTCTTTTTTAGCTTAACTTATCTTTTGAATTAGAGCTTATGATCAACTCCTTTGTCAATTATCTGGAATATGAGAAGCGAAGTAGCCCACATACGGTGGAGGCCTACGAGCGGGACCTGAGGCAGTTTGAAGACTTTGTCAAGCTTTCCTTCGAGCTAAGCAAAATCAGTGAAGCCAGTCACAGTGAGATCAGGGCTTGGGTAATAGATCTGGTGGAGCAGGGCCTCAGTAGTACATCTGTGAACCGAAAGATTGCTACTCTTAGATCTTATTACAAATTTCTCTTGCGAACCGAGGTCATTACTCAAGATCCTACCTATAAGTTAAAGAGTCTTAAAAACCCGAAAAAACTTCCCGAATTCGTACAGGAAAATAGCATTGCTTCCGTTTTAGAAGAGAGTGTCTATGAAAGCGGATTTGAGGGACAAAGAGATCGCATGGTGATGGAGTTTTTGTACCTCACCGGCGTTCGACTTTCGGAATTGATAGGCTTGAAATGGGAGGATATTCATCTAGGACAGGAGCAGGTAAAGGTGCTCGGGAAAAGGAAAAAAGAACGAATAATTCCCATCACAAAAGGCCTCAAACAAAATATTCTTTCTTATCAAAAAGTATTTGAGGAAAGATTTCCGAAAGCAGGACAAAGTCACTATTTTATTGTGAGTAATTCAGGAGCCAAGAGTTATCCTATGATGATTTATCGCATTGTCAGACAGTATTTAGATAGGTTTGCGCAGACATCCAAGCGTAGCCCTCACATACTGAGACATACTTTTGCGACTCACCTGCTCAATAAGGGAGCGGACCTGAATGCTGTCAAAGATCTGCTAGGCCATGCTAATCTGGCCGCCACTCAGGTATACACACATAATTCCATGGAAAAACTGAAGGCTGTGTTTGAACAGGCACATCCTAAAGCGTAAATAAATCAATTGTTCAACCATTAAATGCAAATCAATATGAAACTGCAGATGCACTCCATCCACTTTGACGCCGATCGCAAATTGATCGATTTTATTCAGAAAAAAGCCGATAAGCTGGATACCTTTTACGACCGAATCATAGACGGTGAGGTCTTCATGCGTTTGGACAAGAATGAACGAAATGAAAATAAAATTGTGGAAATTAAATTGAATGTGCCCGGAAAACAGTTTTTTGCGAAGCATCAAACAGATTCCTTTGAAGGAGCTGCTGATGAGGCTATTGAAGGTCTAAGAAGACAAATCAAGAAGTACAAAGAAAAAGTAGTGCTGGCAAAACAGTAAACCCAATACGGTTTTTACGTATAAACCCTCAGGAGACTGAGGGTTTTTTCATTTTTAATACTTTTCATGAAAAGCAAATTCAACTATATCGCCGCTTTTTGGCTGGTTCAACTTAGCTTGGCGATCATCAAAATTATATTCACACTTCGCCCTGAAATCAATCTTTTTACCGAAGAGGCTCAATACTGGCTATGGTCTAAGAATCTAGCCTGGCACTATTATTCCAAGCCACCTTTAATTGCGGCGGTTAATTATATAAGTACCTCCATTTTAGGGGATACAGAAATGGCCGTTAGAATCAATGCTATACTATTTGGTTTGGGTACAGCATGGGTTGTATTCAAGTTTACTGAGTTCTTATTTCACTCTAGAAAAATGGCTTTTTGGGCCAGCCTGATACTGAGTGCGATGCCATTCTGGATGCTCTTTTCCACTTTCCATATGACCGATTCAGAGTTGACATTTTTCTGGATTCTCTCTTGGTATTTGCTGGCTAGGGCGCTGGTGGAAAAGAGAACACTTTGGTGGATATTGGCAGGGGTGGCAGCTGCTTTTGGGCTGATGTCAAAAAGTATCATGGTGATCATAGTACCTATACTGGCTATTTACCTATTATTTACATCGAATTTCTCCACAAATAGAAAGGGCTTTGCCTTCTTTCTGATCCTTTTTTCAACGGGTTTCTTACCAAGCTTAATATGGAACTGGCAAAATGGCTTTAGTACCTTCAGGCATTTGGCAACTCTGGGAGGTGTTTCGGGTGAATCAAGTGGAATAGACTTAGGAGAGAGTCTATGGGGGCTGTTGAGTTACTTGGGCGGACAACTGGCCATGATTTCGGTTTTCTTTCTTCCTTTCTTATTGCTGAGCTTAAAAGTTTTATTCCATAGATCTGGCGTCAAACTTGGATTTTTATTTGTACCCGTCTTATTTACTTTTTTTCTTTTTGCTGGATTGAGTTTGTTTACAAGTGTAGAGGCAAATTGGCCTGCCTACGCTTATCCTTCATTGGCTATAATTTTCGCCTATGTACTCGAGCGAGAGTATAAGGATTGGCAAAAGGTAAAAAGCACTATGGTAGCCTTGAGTTTTGCAATTCCTTTGGTACTCTTTTTACCTGATGTTGCAAGCTGGAAGTCAAAAGTCTATTTAGATCAAGCAGAAAAGGCAGCATTTAGAAGGCTTTCCGGCTATAAAGATCTTGCAAAAAGGATCCTGTATCTCAAAGACAGTTTGCAAGTGGAGGAGGCTTATTACTTTTCTGAAAGTTACCATATGGCATCAGAACTGGCTTTTTATCTTCCTGAAGTACCACAGGTTTATGTAGCAGGTATGGGTTCCAGAAAAAATCAATTTGATTTATGGAAAAGCCTTAACCAGGAAATCGGCTTAGAGAGAACTGGTATGTTCGTCTCTTGGAATGAGTCTTCGCCTGAAAATGTAGCTCAGTTTGGGGAGTTGATTTATGAGGAAAAGTATCCAGTATATTTCAAAGGAAAGCAGCTTAGAACTGCGACTATTCAGGTTTGGAGGGATTTAAGGTATTATCAAGCTATACAAACTGATCGCTATTGATTTCTTTTCTCTAATAAATAATACTTCTTTCCCTTTTCTTGCAGAAGATCTTCAAACTCAGGTTTACCATAATTCTTTAAAAGCTCCGGGATCGCTCTGGAATTCCAATTGACTGAGGAATCTCTGACTGAGTAATTGCCTGATCGATAAAAAATAGAGTCTAGATAGCTGTCTTCTACTATGACCTGATCATACTGCTCGAATTGCACAGCCCAGTTAGTTCTGCTCAAATCTGTCAAATGAGTCTCTGGAAAAAGCATTAATCGAATTTTACTTCCTACATGTAGGTTTCCCAAAAAACCGATTTCAGATTTACTTTCAGTTTTTATTTTTCGAGAAAATTGCTGACCCTGATGAGGGAAAGAAATACGACTAGTGATCATACTAATCCCTAGAAAAAGTGACATCATACTAAAGGCAATAACTTTAGGAAGCTTATTCCCCCGAAATAATAATAGTCCTAGATAGAGTAATACAAGGAGCAATAATGATAAATGCATCCAATGAATTTTTCCAGAAAAAGCTAGATATACTCCTGCAAGCAACAGAATTAGATTCAAGGAATAAAAAGCAAGACTGCCTGCTTTGAGTCCTCTCCGTCGCGATTCAAATTTTGCTTCTACCAATAACCAGGCAAAGCCTACTGCCAATACTGGAACTACAGGTAATAGATAACGCTCGTAAAATTTACTGGTCAAGGCACCCATTCCCAATATAGCTAAGCCCCAAAGGATGGCGAAGCCGATGAATTGTGGATTTTCTTTCCAGCAGGCTTGAGCCGATTTTTTCAAGTTGGGGAACATGAAAAATATCCACGGGATGAATATTACCACCAGTAAGAAACTGGCCAATAATCCATTTTTTAAAATCAAAGCTATCCTTGATGCCACTCGGATTCCAACTTGATCTTCCAGGAAATTATCCAGGTAAGTAGGACCATGGATTTTCCACATGGCTGCAAACCAAAAGAGGCCAATGAAAACACTGATCAGTATGGCTGGTAAATGGAGTAGTTTTTTCCAGGAAATACGCTGCCAGGGATTAATTAGCAAATAAAGAATGCCGATCCCGCCTAAAGCAGCTGCCGGAAGTCCTTTCACTTCAAAAGCCAAAGCCAAACCCAGGTACAGAGCCCATGGGGACCATTTTGGCGCTTCATTTCCATATTTTAAATAGCCAGCAAAGCCAATGGCACTGATGGTCATTGTCAAAACCAATAGCACATCCGGGATGGATCTGGATGCTGACAAAATCAATACCGGGTTGGAAGCCATAATCAGGGCTGATATTCCCGCAATTTTTTTCTTTTCAAATAGAATAGTGGAAAGCTTATATGTCAATCCTACCGTAGCAGCTCCTGCCAAAAGAAAGAAAATTCTAGAAGCAAATGCATTGACTCCAAAGAGCTTAAACCCGGCTAAAACTGCCCAATAAGTCAGGATTGGCTTTTTGAAGCGCAATTCTCCACTTCCCAAATAAGTGGTCAGGTAGTCTCCATTTTCCATCATTTTGACTGCTGCATCCCGATAATAAATTTCATCTGGGTAATGCATGTGAAAATCCAAGGCAAATGGACCAACCAAAAGGCAAAAAATCCCCATCAAAATCCAGGGGTTGATACGAAGCTCAGTTGAATGAGATAAAAGCATGCCCAAAGATATTTGAAATGCCTTGGCTAGCCCAAATTTAATTTGTGAAACGATGTTATTCGTGCTGATTTTTGACCCCCGAATTAAATTGCTGTATTTTTGACGAAATTTTATAGCATGAACAAGCCACTTTTGTCCGTTGTAGTGACCGTTTACAACGAGGAAGAAAATATACAGCCTCTATTAAAAGCTACCTATGAAGCATTGGAGGGGATAGATTATGAGTTGATTTTAGTTGAGGATGGAGCCACTGATGGAACAGTGGCAGAGGTGAAGAAGTATGCCAATGAGCGGACCAAGCTGATTATTTTTAATAAAAACTACGGACAAACCACCGCATTGGCAGCTGGGATTGATATGGCGATCGGAACTTATATTGCCACTATGGATGGAGATTTGCAAAATGATCCTACCGACATTCCCACTATGCTCCAAAAAGCTATGGATGAGGATTGGGACGTGGTAGCTGGACGGAGAGCCAATAGAAAAGATGGATTTGTCTTGAGAAAAATCCCTTCCAAAATTGCCAATTGGGTAATTCGAAATACCACCAAAGTCTATCTCAATGATTATGGCTGTACGCTTCGTGTTTACAAGGCGGAAATTGCGCAAGGAATGGGCTTGTATGGAGAATTGCACAGATTTATTCCGGTTTTGGCTAAGGAACAAGGAGCTAGAATGACCGAAATGGATGTGAAGCATCATCCAAGAATTCACGGGGAGTCCAAGTATGGCCTAAGCCGTACTTTCAAGGTGATGGCAGATTTGATTTTGATGCTCTTCTTTCAAAAGTATTTCCAGCGCCCCATCCATTTGTTTGGAGGGATTGGTTTGATTGCTTTTTTGGTAGGGGTAGTGATCAACTTTTACCTTCTAATTCTCAAATTGATTGGAGAGGATATTTGGGGTAGACCAATCATGATATTGGGTTTTATCTTAGTTCTTGGAGGTATTCAGTTTATTACCACTGGCATTATTGCTGAGATCATCGTACGAACTTACTTCGAGTCTCAGGATAAGAAAACCTACACTGTTCGTTCAGTATTTGAGGGAAAGGCAGTGAAGTCAGAAGTTTAAAGTGAGAAGGCTGAAAAAAGTAGGCAGAGGCAGTTTCAAAAAGTATGAAGGCTAAATTGTGAAGTCTGAAATTGTCTGCTTGTGCATCCCTAAATAAAGTTGACGGTTTGGTTCAATAACCAACAACTAATAAGGATTAACCAATAACCAATAACAAATTCCCCAATTTGACCCGATACAAAAACCAGCTGAAAACTATCCTCAAACTGATTCTAACAGGATTGGCTTTGTATCTGGTTTTTCGAAAAATTGATACAGCACAACTTTTTGAAATCCTGAAAACCATTCAATGGATTTGGTTGGTTCCAGCGGTGATACTTTTTGTATTGAGTAAAGTTGCTACTGCTGTTCGTCTCAATCAATATTTCAAAAACATCAGCCTTCAGCTTTCAGAATGGAAAAACTGGAAACTCTACCTTATTGGAATGTTTTACAATTTATTCTTGCCAGGTGGAATCGGAGGGGATGGTTATAAGGTATACTTGCTCAATAAGCACTTTAAACTGCCTGTCAAAAAACTACTTCAAGCTGCTTTGCTGGACAGATTAGGCGGTTTGGTAGCCATTGTTTTTTTGCTATTCGGACTTTTCTTGATAGTTGAGGTGGAGTTGGATTTTTTGGAAAGTGAGCTGTGGAATGGCTTGATGGTCGTGGGATTGATCTTGACCATTCCGGGGTTTTGGTTGGTTCAGAAACTGTTTTTCAAGGATTTTCTCCCTTCATTTTGGTCTGCCAATGCTTGGTCCATTGCAGGACAGCTGGCGCAGTTGATTTGTGCTTGGTTTATTTTGGTGGCCTTGGGAATTCATAATAATATCTTGGCCTATCAATTAGTGTTTTTGCTTTCATCAATTGTGGCAGTACTGCCCTTGACTATTGGGGGAGTGGGTGCCCGTGAACTGGTTTTTGTCTATGCTCATCAATATGCAGGGATAGAGGAAATGGCTGCAGTAGCTTTCAGTTTAATCTTTTTTCTCATTTCGGCGGCAGTTTCTTTGATGGGAGCTTTAGTAAAGGTGGATTTGAAAGATGAGCAAGTTGATTCGCCAAGCGATTAATAGAGGTTTTTGGACTGAAAGGAATTCCGTATTTTTGAAATTCTTAGAATTAAATCCATGAATCGCTCCCAACTCATTGCCCAGATTGAATATAAGTCCTCATTTCTTTGCGTAGGTCTTGATCCAGATCTGGATAAAATCCCTGCCCACCTTAAATCTGAACCGGATCCGATTTTTTCCTTTTGTAAGGAAATTGTAGAAGAGACGGCTGATTATGCAGTGGCCTACAAGCCCAATATCGCTTTTTTTGAGGCATTAGGCCCCAAAGGCTGGGAGAGTTTGCAAAAGGTCCTGGATATTATTCCCAAAGAAATCTTCACCATAGCAGATGCAAAGCGCGGAGATATTGGAAATACCTCCAAGCTTTATGCAAAAGCTTTTTTTGAGTCTATGGATTTCGATTCTATTACCGTGGCACCTTATATGGGAGCAGATTCGGTAACTCCTTTCTTAGAGTTTGAAAATAAGTGGGTGATCCTTCTAGCCTTGACTTCGAATGCAGGATCTCAAGATTTTCAGACGATTGAGGATGGACATTGCAAACCTCTTTTTCACTCCGTCATCGAAAAAAGTCAGGAATGGGGGAGTCCTGAAAATATGATGTATGTGGTTGGTGCAACCCGTGGAGAATTAATCGGTGAGGTGAGAACATTGGCTCCGGATCACTTTTTCCTAGTACCGGGAGTTGGAGCTCAGGGTGGAAGTTTGGCTGAGGTAGCTAGGTATGGAATGAATGCTAATTGCAGTCTTTTGGTCAACTCAAGTCGAGGTATCATTTATGCTTCCAATGGAAAAGATTTTGCGAAAGCTGCCAGAAATGAAGCCAAAAAGCTTCAGGAAGAAATGAGTGTCCTACTCGAAAAGCACAGAAAGTAATTATGTCCGAGCTTTTGGACTAAGCTTGACTGATTCAGCAATATTTTTTAATTTCCATAAACTTTTAGTCAAAGACTTTTTATGGACTTTAAAGAAGACTTTTTACAGCTGGTCTGGAAGTATCAATATTTTGATCGAAGAGACCTCAAAACTACCGATGGGCAAGAGATTCAGGTAATCAATGTAGGTTTTCATAACCTGACTGAGGGACCTGATTTCAGAGATGCGGCTATTTCCTTAGATGGTCTTATCTTACATGGTCACGTGGAGGTTCACAAGCTTGCCTCAGAGTGGAAGCAACATTCCCATAATTCAGATCCTGCTTATAATTCTGTCATTCTGCATGTGGTCTGGAAAAATGACCGGGAAGTCAAAAGGAATGATGGGACTCAGATGCCCACTTTGGAGCTCGATGGGAAAATCTATTTAGAAATCTGGCGGAAATATGAGCAGATGCTGGACTATGATCAAAAACTTCCCTGTGCGCATGGATTGGATAATACTCCTTCGATCATTCGCTTTTCGGCCTTGGAAAAAGCTTTGGTTGAGAGACTTCAGGAGAAATCCACACTCATATTGGCAATATTAGATAAAACAAGGGGGGATTGGGAGGAAACTGCTTATCGATGGCTTTTTCAGTGCTTTGGGTTTAAAATCAATAGTCAGGCGATGCTGGAGCTTGCAGAGAGCTTGCCTTATAAATTGATTTTGAAGCATAGAACTCAGCTTCCCGCCATAGAGTCCATGCTTTTTGGTTTGGCTGGACTGCTACCTGAGAGCTCAGATGAACCTTATCCATCGCACTTAATCAAGGAGTATGATTTTCTTCGTCAGAAATATCAATGGAATTCTCCCCTGAAAAGACAACACTGGAATTTTATGGGGGTTCGTCCGGGAAATTTTCCTACTCTTAGAATTGCTCAATTGGCAGCCATATTGTCCCATGCTCCCAACTTATTGCAAGCGGTTTTAGAAGATTCCCGTGATTTTGCTGGGTTTAAGAAACTCCTTCAAGTCCGACCATCAGATTATTGGTTGTATCATTTTTCCTTTGGAAAAGCCTCATCCAGAATGGCTTCCAAAGGAATTTCCAGTGCAGCATTGGAGCTTTTAATTATTAATTATGTGATCCCGCTTTGGTTTGCTTATGGGCGATATTTTCAAAATTCAGATTGGAAGGAGCGGTGTTTTGACTTATTGCAGGAGATCAATGGAGAAAATAATTATATCATCCGTCAATTTAATGAAGCCGGTTGGAAGGCAGAAAGCGGCTTCGATTCCCAAGGGATGATAGGCTTATTCAGAAATTATTGTGAACCCAAAAAATGTTTGCAATGTAAAATTGCACAGAGTTTGATTCGTTCGGAAAACAAATGATGTTTGGGTAAGCCCGTGAATTCCTGTAATTTTGCAGTCCGAATTACAATACATTATGGATAAACCAGTAATTATTCTGGGCGCAAAAGGAATCGCTCACCCAGCTTTAGAGATTTTCAACAGCAATCAGGTGATCGTTTATGGTTTCTTGGAAGAGGATGAAAGTCTGCATGGAACAGAAATCAATACGGTGCCTATTTTGGGACATACGGAAGATGATGGTTTCTTGAAACTAATCGGTAAAAAGACCGAGGCTTTTGTGGCAGTGGACGACACCAAATACCGTAAGTTTTTGGTGGAATTGCTCAATGAAAGAAGAAAAGTACAGCCAATCAATGCAATCCATCATACAGCTTATATTGCCACTGATGCAAGTTTGGGGCATGGTAATTTCATCAATGCTCAAGTCAGTGTAGGTGCAGGAACTGAAATCGGTCATCATTGTATCTTAAATACCGGGGCTACTGTAGATCATAAAGTCAAAATTGGAGACTTCGTACAAATTGGAGCTGGTTCCATCATCAATGCTGAAGTAACAATCGAGGAAGGAGCATTTATTGGTTCTGGAGTAACGATAGTCTCTGGAGTGACCATCGGCAAAAATGCCAGAGTTGGAGCCGGATCGGTTGTAATCAGCTCCGTAAAAGCCAATGAAACCGTATTTGGAAATCCAGCTGCTAAAATTAAGTAAGGAAGAATCTAGGTCATTTCCCTTGTCAAGGAAATTAAAGAGAAAAAGTAATATCGAATGCTGAATGTCGAACACCGAATAATGAAGTGAATCATCGGACATCCAGCATCGGACATCAAACAAAAACCAAACACCCTGCCGAAACAGGGCTCAAGTTATGGAAGAGAACAAAAACAAAGACTATAGCATCCTGCTATACTACTGCTACGCCAAAATCGAAGATGCCGAGCAGTACAGAGAAGAACACCACTTATTTTGTGTTGAGAACAATATCCGTGGTCGTATCATCATTTCTGATGAAGGCCTGAACGGAACAGTTTCAGGCCTGAAAGAGGACTGTGAAAAGTACATGGCCTACATCCATGCAGATCCGCGCTTTGCGAAGACCGAATTTAAAATCGATCATCATGATAAGCATGCATTTACCAAAATCCATGTCCGTTACAAGCCTGAGATCGTCCACTCTTCATTGCGTCATTTAGATCCAAATGTGAAAACTGGCAAGCATCTCGAGCCTGAGGAGTTTAAGAAATTAAAAGATCAGGAAGATGTGGTGATTTTGGACGTTCGCTCCAATTATGAGCATGAATTGGGTCGTTTCAAAAACGCCCTAACCTTGGATATTGATAACTTCAGGGACTTTCCACAAAAGGTCAAAGAGTTGGAGCATTTGAAAAATAAAAAAGTACTGACCTATTGTACTGGAGGAATCAAATGTGAAAAGGCCTCAGCTTTTCTTTTAGAACAGGGATTTGAAGATGTGTATCAGCTACACGGTGGTATCATCAAATATGGCATGGAAGCCGGAGGAGAGGATTTCGAGGGCAAATGTTATGTCTTTGACAACAGAATCGCAGTTGACGTGAATAAGGTCAATCCTACTATTGTCTCTGAATGTCATATTTGTGGGACCAAATCTGACCGCATGGTCAATTGTGCCAATCCAACCTGCAATATTCATGTGCCGATCTGTGAAAACTGTGGCTGGGAATATGAAGGGGCATGCTCAAGCGAGTGTAAGGGAAATCCGGAAAAGAGGCCATATGACGGAACCGGATACTATCAGAAAAACACCAACGGTTACAATCCTTACAAGGGCTTACACAGAAAGCCAGACAAGGAACAAATTCAAAAATTGCATGGAGAAGCATCGCATTCCTGAGTCGGAATTGATCATTAATTCTGATGGAAGTATTTATCATTTGCATCTGAAGCCAGAAGATCTGGCTTCAGTTATTTTTACAGTAGGGGATCCTGAGCGTGTTCCTTTGGTTTCCAGAAATTTTGATAGCATAGACTTCCAAACTCAAAAAAGAGAATTTGTTACGCACACTGGAATGCTAAATGGTCAGAGGGTAAGCGTGATGAGTACCGGAATGGGTACCGATAATATAGAAATCCTCATGACAGAGCTGGATGCTTTGGTGAATGTGGATTTTGAAACCCGTACGGTGAAAGAAGAAAAAACTAGCCTTCAAATAATTAGATTGGGGACTTCAGGTGCCATGCAGGCTGATCTTCCTGTAGGTACTCTTTTGGCGAGTGAAATTGCCATCGGAATGGATAGTTTAATGAGTTACTATCCACCCTTGTCTGGAAATCAAGAAATAGCTCAGGCCATTCAGGGCGAATTGAACTTACCTTTCCGCCCCTATCAGGCAAGAGCAGCATTCCAGTTGGTGAATAGACTGGACGATAGGTTTGTAAAGGGAGTAACACTTACTTGCCCTGGTTTCTACGCTCCCCAAGGAAGAGAAGTGAGATTAAAGCCTAGGTTTGATCAATTTATTGAAAGATTGGCTGGACTGGAAGTGAATGGAAGACGTCTGACCAACTTTGAAATGGAGACAGCAGGCTACTATGCGATGGGGGAACTTTTAGGCCATCAAATGCTCAGCTTAAATGCAATTGTTGCGAATAGGCCAAATAGAGAGTTTGATAAAAAAGCTGAAAAAACCGTGGATCGTATGATTCACGCAGCTTTGGAACTATTAGCTGTTAAAAAATGATCACCCTTACGCTAGATATCTTTTTTCAGTCAAGCTTTTTTCAATTCTGAAATCCTCGCTATCCTGATTGTCAATTTGTTGCAATATTTTAGTTAAAAAATCAGCACACTCTTGTTTGCACAAATAGAGGCCAAATAGGTTTTCAGTTCTATTAACCAAGAAAGTTCGGCTACTATCAAAGAGTCTTACCAAATCATTCCAAGATCCCAAAACCAACAGTTCATCTCTGTTTTTCACGGTTTGTAGAATTTTAAATTCGCCAACTGCACTTGAAATTTTCATAGAAAAAATTGTTTACTGAATACATTTCAAACTTAAGCCTAAAGCAGGCCTACGGCAATACGTAGAAATACGTATTTTTTGTAAAAAATACCTTTAACCTATCAGCTCCTTATTTTTTTGAGCCCAGATTAATAAGGAATTATGTTTTTTCTCCAAGTTCAGCTTGCTTATCATATTTGACCTATGCTTGTCAACAGTTCTTTCCGAAATAAAAAGTTTATCCGCAATTTCCTTGGTAGCCAGTCCTTCCGCGATTAAGCGTAAGATTTTTTTCTCTGATGGGGTAAGAGAATGATTGTTTTGATCTTTTTGATGCTTTTCTAATTCTTCGAATATCTTTTCACTGAAAAAGCTTTCTCCATTTAATACCTGATCAATAGCTTTCGAAAGGTCCGTCAGTGCAAAATCCTTGAGAATATATCCGGAAAGATTCAATTCCTTGGCTTGATGATATAAGTAAAGCTCTTTATGAAGGGTGAGGAGGATTATCTTGGTATTTAAATCTTCTGCCTTACATGTTGCTGCGACTTCCAGTCCGGTCATGCCTGGCATATCCAAATCCAAAATTGCCAATGGAGGCTGGAGTTCACGAATTTTTTCCAAAGCTGAAATTCCATCTTGAGAAGCTCCTACGACTTCTAATCCCAAATCTTTCAAAAAATCCTGAAGACCTTTGAGTAGAATAGGATGATCGTCTGCTATGATTACCTGAGTAGGTGGTTTAGTTTGCATATACTAAAAAACTGAGTTTGGTACCCTTTCCTTTTTCACTGTTCACCTTCATTGTACCTGAAATTGCAGCAGTCCTTTCTTTCAATGTTTTCAATCCTAAGCTATGAAAATCATTGAATTTCTCCGAAAAATCAAAGCCTTTTCCATTATCCTCAATGATCAATTCCACACGGCTATTATGTTTAAGGAGCTCAAGCTTCATCCCTTCTGCTTGGCTATGTTTTAAAATATTATTAATTCCTTCTTGTGCTATCCTATATAATTGAAGCTCTTTTTCCTTTGGCAAGAAACCCTTTACTTCTTCAATCTCAGAAGATACAAAGAGCTGAGTTTCCCTGTCAATCTGCTCCAGCATTTGCTCCAAAGCTTTAGAAAGTCCCAATTTTTCCAATTGCATTGGATGAAGGGATCTTGCGATTGATCTCAATTCATTGATGGCTGTATCTAGCATATCACCGGCATTTTCCGATTGATTTAAGGCCACCTTATTTTTGATCAATAATAGGCTTTGTCCCAACCCATCATGCAGGTCTTTCGATATTCTTTTCCTTTCTTCTTCCTGAGTTTTGAGCAACTCTCGTGAAAAGTTCTCCTGCAAGGCTTTTTCTTTTTTGCTGGTTTTTAATTGAAAGGCCAAAAAACCAAATCCAGATCCACCCAAAAGCAGGAGTAGTGTCGCCCCGAAAATCAGATTTCTTCGTCTCGAGCTTTCTTTCAAATTTTCCACTTCCAGTGATTTGGAAAGCAATTCATTCTCTTTCCGCTCAGTCTCATACAATGTTTGGTAGTAGGCAAAGGAATTTGCTTGATTAACTTCGAAAATTGAATCCTGATAGCTCTTGAATGCAGTTAGATAATCCAGAGCTTTTGCAGGTTGGCCGGATTTTCTGTAGGCTTCTTCCAAGAGCTGGTATGCTATAGACAAATGATCCATATTCGATGCTTCCTTGGAAATCCTCAATAGCTTTTCTCCTGATTGAATCGCTGATGAAATTTTTCCTTCACTCAAAAGAAGCCTTGTCTGAGCCATGAGATAAGATCCTGAATTTTGATCCAGTTCCGGAACTTGACTCATTGCTTTTTCACCTTCGTTGAAATACTCTTTTGCCTTGGTCAAATCTCCCATTTCTCCATAATAGATGGAAATATTGAACTTCAGAACAGTTTTAAAGTATGGGTTGCTGTTGGAAATATTTTCTAAGGAGTCTGCTTTAAGCAAGGCTTTTATTCGTTTTTCAGACTTCTTTTGCTTTCTATAATCTTCCGATTGATTGAAAAATTGAATTCCTGCATCGCTGAAATTCTCGGAATTAATGGATTTTTGGATCAACTCATTCCGGATTTCCTCAGCTTCCTGATAGATACCATATTTGCTGAATAAAATGGCAAGCCCGCCGTTCACGAAATCCACATATTCGAAGTCTTCCAGATTTTGATAAATGATTCTAGCAGTTTGGTAGTCTTTCATGGCTTGAAGCATATTGCCATAATAGTCTTCAGCCTGACCTCGAAAAAAGTAACCATCTGCTATATAAAGTGAATCCTTTGAAGAAAATCTATCGATAGCTTTGGTATATTCCACTATGGCAGAGTCGAATTTTTGTTCATTGAAATAAGCTGCTGCCAATTTTAAATGTAGGTTGCCTTTAATTAATGAATCCTGAATTTCTGACTCATACAGAACAGCCTCCTTTAGGATTTCTTTCTTTTGAATGTCCGCATCCGGATCTGTTGCCGGGGTTTGAAATAGCTGGATGCTGCTTTTCGCCAACTTTTCATATGCTTTTTCATCTTTATAAATCTGAATAGCTTGAAGTAGGAGCTGATATCTTTCAGTGTCTTTTAAATCCTCTTTTTCCAGGGATTTTTCAATTTCAATAATGCTATTAAGAGACTTTTCTTGAGAAAGAGCGGAGTTTTCTAGTAAAATCGAAGAAAATCCAATGCTGATGAGAAATACCAAAAACTTTTTAAAAATTTCTATCTCCATGACCAAAGATATATAAATCAGTTAGTTTTCAATGGGTTAATATTTTTGTTTCAGAAATTGAGGAAAAATCAATTATTTACAGTTATGAGTGAGTTGACGGAACAAATTACCCTGGCCTTAAATGAAAAAGCTATTCCTGAAAAAGCGGCCTTTTTCCCAAAATTTTTCAAGGCTTTCCCAGGAGGATATGGGGAAGGTGATCTGTTTTTGGGTGTGAAGGTGCCTGATCAGCGAAAGATAGCTATGCAGTTTTATAAGGAGATCAGCCTAAATGAGTTATCTGAATTGGTGAGAAATCCTTATCACGAAGTGAGGTTGACAGGGCTTTTGGCTTTGGTCTATCGCTATGAAAAATGCAAAACAGAGGATTTAAGAAAGGAGTTGGTTGATTTTTATTTAGCTCATTTGGACTTTGTAAACAATTGGGACCTCGTGGATACGAGCTGTCATTTTATTTTAGGGGAGTATTATTGGAAAAAGGAGAAGGACTTATTTTATGAGCTAGCAGATTCAGGCCATCTCTGGAGACAGCGGATAGCGATGATCAGCAGCTATTTTTGGATCAAAAAAGGAGATTTTACCGATGCCTTGGCCCTGGCCGAAAAACTCAAAAACCATACCCATGATCTGATGCACAAAGCCGTTGGATGGATGTTACGAGAAATTGGTAACCGTGATTTCGAAACAGAATTTGAATTTCTAAAAAAGTATTATCATACGATGCCAAGAACGGCATTGCGGTATGCGATTGAGAAGTTTCCGGAAGAATTGAGGCAGGATTTTTTGAAGGGAAGAATTTGAAATCAGAAGTATAAAATTAAAAAGCTGATCATATTAGCGCAGCAGCGTCTTTTGCAGGAAATTTATTTCGCCGAAGGCGTATTTCTATCGTATTTCCACTGTATTTCCTAAAATCCCCCTTGCCCCCTTTGCCAAAGTTTTCGTCCTAAAATAGGGTTACGTTTCCAAAGGGGGAATTGACCAGTATCTCGCCGAAGGCATATCTTGAAAATATCTTATTTATATCTTTTATCTCTCCCAAAGAGGCTAAGTCGCTAAGGAATTAGGATTGATATTGACAAATCCTCTTCCTCTCTTTGCTAAAGAGCATAATTAATTAATCCTCTATCCCCTCCAATTCACTCAATTCCAACCAAGTCATTTCCAATTCTTCCAACTCGGAGTCAATTTCAGCGATTCGGTTGGAGAGCTTTAAAAGATCTTCATGATCTTCGATGCCGGCTGCGATTTGAGCAGTGATTTTTTCCTTCTCGCTCTCTAGCTTTGCAATCTGTTCATTCGTCTTTTTGAACTCCTGCTTCTGCTTGTAGCTTGCCTTGATTTTTGACACAGACTTCTCAGCTTCCTCAACTTTAGTGTCTTTTCTCGTTTCTAGTCTCTCGCTTCTAGCTTCTGTCGTCTTGGTACTTGGTACTTGAGACTTTGTACTCTCTTCCTTTTCCCACTCCCTAAAATCTGTATAATTCCCAGGAAAGTCCCGAATTACTCCCTCTCCCTCAAAAACAAATAGATGCTCTACCAAGCGATCCATAAAGTAACGATCGTGGGATACAATGATCAGACAGCCGGGAAAAGTATCCAGAAACTCCTCCAAAATATTCAAGGTCATCAGATCCAAGTCATTGGTTGGCTCATCCAAAATCAAAAAATTCGGGTTCTTGATCAGGACCAATAAAAGCTGAAGCCTTCTTCTTTCACCACCACTCATTTTACCAATTGGAGTAAACTGCTGCTTGGGAGGAAAACCAAACTGGGTCAAAAACTGACTCACTGTGATTGTCTGGCCTTTATTGAGGGTAACGACTTCAGCCACCTCTTTCACGACATCAATCAGCCTTTTTTCCTCATCAAATCGATCCTCTTCCTGTCGGTAATAGCCAAAAAGGGTGGTTTGCCCTGCAGTGATTTTTCCCTGGTCGGGTTCAATGAGTCCTGTTATTAATTTCAGAAAGGTGGTTTTACCTGCTCCGTTTGGACCTACGATCCCGATTCTGTCCTTTTTCTTGAAGATATAGGAGAAGTCCTCGATCAGTTTTTTCTCTCCATAAGACTTGCTGATTTTTTCTATTTCGAGGATTTTATTACCCAGTCGCTGTGTAGATACTGAGAGTTCGATATCCCGCTCTTCCCTTTTGGTGAAGGCCTTTTCCTTGGTTTCTTCAAAAGCATCTACTCTATATTTGGCCTTAGTTCCCCTTGCTTTGGGTTGGCGACGAATCCAGTCCAGTTCCTTTTTATATAGACTTTTTGCCTTTTCGATTTCGATGTCCTCTATCTGCATCCGCTCAGCTTTCTTGTCCAGAAAGTAGCCATAATTGCCCTGGTATCTATGGATTTTGCCTTGATCGAGTTCGAGGATTTCATTGGTAACTTTTTCCAAAAAATAGCGGTCGTGGGTCACCATAAAGATGGAAAGATTGGCTTTGGCCAAGTACTCTTCCAACCATTCTATGGTTTCTAGGTCCAGATGGTTGGTGGGTTCGTCCAGCAAAAGTAAATCCGGCTTTTCTAAGATTGCTTTAGCAAGCGCTACACGCTTACGTTGTCCTCCTGAAAGGTTTCCCACTGGCAAATCCGTGTCGTGGAGGCCTAATTTCCCGAGCACCTCTTTGACTTGGTATTCAAAATCCCAAGCCTGTAGCGCATCCATCTGCTCGAAGATTTTAGCCATTTTATCGGAATTGTCTATCCCGCGCTCTGAGTCCAGCATGGCTTTGTGGTATTCCTCAATAACCCGAAGAACTTCCGAATTACTTTGATCAAAAATCGTTTGAAAAATACTCAGGTTGGAATCGAAAACAGGGTTTTGATGGACATAGGCAATTTTCACGGCATTATTGAGCGCCACTTGTCCGGTATCTGGGATTTCCAATCCCATGATAATTTTCATTAAGGTGGATTTGCCTGCGCCGTTGATGCCGACTAGGGCGATTTTTTGCCCCTGTGATATGCCGAATGATATATTGGAAAAAAGCTTGCGTTCGCCGAAAGCCTTACTGAGATTCTCAACTGAAAGGTAATTCATGCCGCAAAAGTACGGGAAAATACTGTGGAAATACGATGGAAGTACAATAGAAATAGGGCCTCCTTCGGAGGTTGAAATATGATGTGAACACAAATAGTTTTTCTCAGGTAGGGAGAAATAAAGTGGAAATACGGTAGAAATAGAGCCCCCTCCGGAGGCTGAAACACTGTGGAAATAAAATGGAAATACACCCTCCTTCGTCGGGTGAAATAGTGTGGAAAAAGAATTGATTCGGCTCAAAAAGTTTGGAAATACGGCTCATTTATTATGTATGATGAGCCGTATCAACACCAAGTTGATTGGAATTGAGCCGAAATTTCTTGGTTAAATTGATTGGAAAAAGCGATGCTTGAATCTGTGACCCAGAATAGCTAATTTAGATTAATATAATTTTGACTATGGATATCGCATTGGAAAAAATAAGATTGATCGAATGGCTTGCAGGCCTTGAAGATGTCAGGATTTTGAAAGAATTGATTGCCTTAAAAGAGAATTCTGGACAGGATTGGTGGGAGAATTTATCGAATGAAGAACGGGAGGAAATTGAAATTGGAATGAATCAAGCCGAGGGAGGCGACCTAACCAAGCATAAAGATGTTATGAGTAAGTATCAAAAATGGACTTAGAAATTTTATGGACTCCTCAAGCTATCAGGGGTTTTGAAAGGATTCTCAATTATCTGGAAATCCATTTTTCAGAAAAGGAAAAGAAACGATTTCTAAATGATGCATCTAGATTTTTTGAAATGATTAAAGCCCATCCTGAATTACTACCCAAAAGTTCCTTACAAAAAAATCTTTATAGAGGCCCAATCAATAAATACACTGTGGTAGTCTATCGATATCTACCTCGGAAAAAGCAAATACAACTTTTATCCATTAGAGCTTCCCGGGAATCAGACAGTTAAGGATCAATCAACCAATTCTATCAACTCAAACCGAAAAGCATCCTCCTCTACCTTGGGATTTTCAGGATTGTTTGCAGAGAGATAAAGGCCTTTTTCGGTGATAAAATGATTATTAGGGAAATAAATTCCGCCTTCAAAATAGCTTTCGGTGATCAATGTGAGATCCTCATTAAACACCTGAATCACAAAAGGTCCTGGATTTTCCCGCAAAGCGAGTAAATCTTCTTCATTTTCAATGGCCAAAGTGGGATAGGCAAATCGATAATACAACTTCCGAAATTCATCGTAAACTAGCGTCTCATAGCGGGAGGAAGCGGTGAGGTATTTTTGGGTTTCAAAGCGCTCCCTATCTATCGGAAAATAGGGGAGAGATTCATCCAAGTATTGGCTTTTGCCATCGAAGGTTTCAAAAATTCCATTTTTACTTTCCTTGAAAATCCTATGGTCCCCGAAGAGAGAATAAACAGTGTATTCAGGATGAAAAACGAGGCTTGGCTCGAAAAATTTCAATCCTGAATTTAAATAGCCTTCAGGGTAGGTTAGTTCTGTGGATTGATAGGATCCATCTTCAAGATTAATTCCATAAGCAAGCAAGGATTTATTGAGACGGTCTTCTGTCATTTGTCTGTAATTCCCCTCTGTATGTGTTTTTACAAGCATTTTTCCGTTTTGCAAAATAGGGGCACTTCCAAAATAGGCATTGTGGACAAATGCATTAGTATGACCTTCTGGAATTTGGTATTCAATACGGTTTTTGATTTTTCCATTTCCATCTGACAAGGTAATTACCCCTTCCACAGGGGGGAATAAGAAAATACTATCCATACTTTGGATGCTGAATCCCAAAATGAATGCGACTCCATCAGGGCCACCTGAAGGATAGGTGATTTCTTTAGTCAAAGTTTTGGAATTCAAATCATAAAACTGCAAAGAATTTGAGTTCCAGTTGACATTGACCAAATAGTCTTCGTATCGAACCAATCCGGTACTGATATTGGCAGTCAGACTATCGATGGGGATGCGGAGGAATTCTCCGCTGGCTTGAAGTTTTAATACCTGGTTTTCGCTTTGATTTTTGGAGCAGCCAAGCAAGCAGAAGCAAAGTAGGATGAGGAAAAATCTCATGTGAGTAGAGTTTAAAATATTTATAAACTAAAAGGATCGCAAAAATTAAATAAAGAATTTAGTTTACGAAATCAATTTGAATTTTTGCGCCTATTTTTTTCAATTAGTCGGGCTTGAACTATCTTACTCCCATGAAATCGAGACACACTGGGATGATGGTAAAGCACACAATCTGCTTGCCGTAGGCAAAGATTCCATATGGCCTTCAAGAAAAAATTAAAAGCATATGAAAACCATCCATGATATTCTCAAACTGGGCGATCCTCGATTGTATCAGACTTGCGAACCGGTGCTCCGCTCGGAAATTCCTCAAGTTGCTGAATGGACTCAACAACTTCATGAGGCGATGGAGGATATCCGCCGTGTATATGGCTTTGGGAGAGGGATAGCTGCTCCCCAACTGGGGATCATGAAGCGACTGTTTTACCTCAATCTTGACCGGCCTTATGTGGTGATTAATCCTGAACTTAAAGGTCTGAGCCAAGAGAAATTTGAACTTTGGGATGATTGCATGTCTTTCCCTAATCTATTTGTGAAAGTAAAGAGGCATCAAAGCTTGACCCTAGAATACCTGGATGAAAACTGGGAAGCGAAATCCTGGACTGTGGACGGAGCTATTTCAGAATTGATTCAGCATGAATATGATCATCTCGACGGAGTGCTCTGTACGATGCGGGCGATGGATGAGAAAAGTTTTAAGTGGAGGGTTTAATTTAGAAATACAATAGAAATACACTTCGTGAAATACAGTAGAAATATACCTCGCTTCGCTCGGTGAAATACTTTGATCAGCCCCTTGACCGATATTTCGCTCCGATTTATCGGAGCCTATTTCCATCGTATTTCCATGTATTTCATTCATTAATTCATGGCTCCATTTTTGATCTTCTCTCATAAATTTTAATTCATGTACAAACCCTGGGATAATTCCATCAAGCAGTTTCATCATTACCTTAAAATCGAGCGTTCCCTCAGTGAGAACTCGATAGAAGCGTATTGCAGGGATGCCAAAAAGCTGGGAGATTTTATGGAATCTTTTTATCCTGGAGTCGGGCCTCAAGCTGCTACTAAAGTTCAGCTCCGAGAGTTTGTGGGCACCTTGGGGAAACTGGAAATATCCGACTTTACCCTGGCAAGAGTCATTTCAGGGATTAAAGCTTTTTATAAGTTCCTGATGTATGAAGGTCTGATTCAGGAAGATCCTGCTCAATTATTAGAAGCTCCGCGATTGGGTAGAAAATTGCCTGATACCTTGAGCTTTGAAGAAATTAATCAAATCTTGGAGGGTATTCCTATGGGAGAGCTACAAGGCCATCGGAACAGAGCCATGTTGGAGCTGCTTTATAGCAGTGGTCTACGTGTTTCGGAGTTAATCGGACTGAAGAAAAGTCAAATTTTTGAAGATATTGGTTTCCTGCGGGTAGTGGGAAAAGGGAATAAGGAACGATTGGTTCCCGTAGGAAAGGCAGCTTTAAAGTATATCCGTATTTATCAGGAAGAAGTTCGGAATCATCAGGAAATAGCTAGAGGTCATGAAGAATATATATTTCTCAATCGTCGTGGTAAAAAGCTAAGTAGAGTGATGGTTTTTATGATCATCAAGGAAGCGGTGGAACGTGTGGGCATCCAAAAAAATGTTAGCCCTCATACTTTTCGGCATTCCTTCGCTACACATCTAATCGAGGGAGGCGCTGACCTGCGTGCAGTGCAGGAAATGTTGGGTCATGAAAGTATCACCACCACCGAAATTTACACCCACTTAGACAGAGATTACCTAAGACAGGTACTGACGGACTTTCATCCGAGAAAATAGAAATAAGATTTCGACGCTTAAGTCATCAAAGTGAATCTAAGAAGGTAAAAATAAGTTACTTCTGATTTTTTATATGAGTCACCCTGAGCGGAGTCGAAGGGTCCTCGACTCCGCTCGGACTGACAATAATAGAAAGCCCAAACTGACAAAAACAGAAAAGCTCAAACTGACTAAAACAGAAAAGCTCGGAATAACAAAAATTTAAAGGTGATTTCAGAAATTTTACTTCTTTAACACCTCTCTCGAAATCACCAACTTCTGAATTTCAGATGTTCCTTCACCAATGGTACAGAGCTTGGAGTCTCGGTAATATTTCTCCACCGGATAGTCCTTGGTAAATCCATAGCCTCCGAAAATCTGAACCGCCTCATTGGATACGGATACAGCCACCTCAGAAGCATAATATTTAGCCTGAGCTCCGGCAAGCGTTACTTTCTCACCCCTGTTTTTCAAGTCTGCAGCTTTAAAAGTCAATAGGCTGGCAGCTTCTACCTGTGTAGCCATATCGGCTAATTTGAATGATATGCCCTGGAATCTACTGATTGGCTGATTGAATTGCTGTCTTTCTTGGGAGTATTGGATAGAAGCCTCAAGCGCTCCCTGAGCTATGCCTAAAGATAAAGCTGCGATGGAAATTCTACCACCATCTAGAATCTTCATGGATTGGATAAATCCTTCACCCACTTCACCTAAAATCTGACTTTCGTGAACTTTACAATCTTCAAAAATCATTTCGGCAGTTTCGGAAGCTCTCATCCCGAGTTTGTCTTCTTTTCTTCCACCACGGAATCCTGGAGTACCTTTTTCTACCACAAAAGCAGTCATTCCATGTGAATCTCCAACTTCACCTGTTCGGGCAATGACAACGGCCACATCTCCCGAAACACCATGGGTAATGAAGTTTTTCGCTCCATTGATAATGTAATATTCCCCTTCTTTTTTGGCGACAGTACGCATGTTTCCGGCATCTGAACCGGTATTAGGCTCAGTTAAGCCCCAAGCGCCTAACCACTCGCAGGTAGCCAATTTTGGGAGGTATTTCTTTTTCTGTTCCTCATTCCCAAACTGCATGATATGTCCTGTGCATAGGGAGTTGTGAGCAGCCATGGATAATCCAACAGAGGGATCTAATTTGGAAAGCTCTGCAATGGCTGTTACATATTCGAAATAAGTAAATCCGGATCCGCCGTATTCAGTAGGAACCAATACGCCCATTAATCCCAATTCCCCCAGTTTTTTAAAAAGTTCTAAAGGGAAATGTTGATTGTCATCCCACTCTTTACGGAAGGGTGTGATTTCTTTTGCTCCGAAATCACGGATCATATCAGCGATCATGCGCTGATTTTCATTCATTGTGAAATTTAACATGGAAAATTTTGGGTTTATCTCTGTAATTCTAACCCTAAGATTCAGAATTAGTTTGGCATCAGCAAATGCCATTAAAACAATGATATTTTATTTTTATTGAAAAAAAGGCTTTCTATTTCCAAGTTTTGAGATATAAGTACTGATTTGTTTCATGTAAAGTTGCTAAGACAGTTTTTAGTATTGTTTTAGGGAAAATCAAAATTAATTTTCCTGAGATAAAAATCGGCTAATCAATGTTTTACTTGTGTGGAGCCATTAAAATTTGAATAAAGAAAAAAGTCTCCCGAATCAGAGAAGAATTTCGGGAGACTTTCATTTTCTAAATCTTATTTATAAGCTTTCAAATTGCCTTTTAATTTTTTGGAAGGTCTGTTGCAATTCTTCTAATCTATCATAAGCATCCTTTCCGGGTTTCTGGTCAGCGCTTCCCAGCATGGAATAAAGATAAGAGGCTTGATCTCTCAGCATAGGCTGCATGTAGGTGCCATCTTCAGTTACAACTTGATTGTAAAGTTCCTGCAGCTTTGATTTTTGAATCTCGATCTGCCGATTGCCTTTTTCTTGAGAGATTTGAGTTTCCAGCTGCTTCTTTTTCTGGTCCATGGCATAAATCAATTTGGCAATTTCATCCCTGAAAGCCTGAATTTCCAAAGTGAGTTGTTCTTGTTCTGCCACATCCTCATCAGAAACTAAGGTAGTTCTAGGATCAAGTATTACCTCAAATTCTTGCTCAATAACTTCGTCCCCCGCTTTTAATCTCGCAATGTAAGTTCCTGTAGCTACCAAAGGCCCATTGCCGGTATATGCTCTATTAGGATCTTTATCCCAGCCTCCAGAATGCCTCATATTCCACTTGAAGTGATTCATACCCGCTTGATTGGGTAGGGTAGGTGAAGCGGGAGGATTGGAGAATTCGGTACTCATATTTCTTTCTGTATTGACTGAATCTTTTTTCATATTGGGCTCAAAAGCGCGAACCAGCTTTTTGTTTTTATCCAAAATTTCCAATCTTAATCCCTGGATTTTGTCAGCAAGGAAAAAATCCAATTCGGCACCCGAGCTTGGGTACTCTGGACCATTGGTTTCCCTTCTACCTGAAAGTTGATTTCTGACAGCAGGACGAGTTTCAAATAATACAACTTTCCTACTGCCGATTTCCGGTACGTTTCGAAGGCTGATCAAATTATCCAATATCCAGAAACCTCTACCCATAGTCGACATCACCAAATCACCTTGATGAACCTTGATGTCAGTTATAGGCGTGACAGGCAAATTGCTTTCGAAGGCATGCCATTTTTTTCCATCATCAAATGAGATAAAAAGCCCAAATTCAGTTCCGGCGTACAATACTCCTTTTTTATCCGGATCTTCCCGAACTACCCGTGTAGGATAATCTGCTGGAATCCCATTTTTTCCATCAGAAATTAAAGTCCAGGTTTGTCCATAATCCTCTGTTTTGTAAATGTATGGCGCATAGTCATCCAGCTGATATCTCAGCACTGCTACATAAGCTTTGGCTGGATTATGTGGAGATGGCTCTACTGCATCCACTCTGCCACCTGGAGGCATATTTGGAGTGACATTTTTCCAAGTTTTCCCTCCATCTTTTGTGACATGAACTGGTCCATCATTAGCTCCCACCCAAATAAGGCCTTCCTGGATTGGTGACTCACGAATCGCATAGATAGTGCTGTAATATTCTTCACCAGTGACATCACGGGTGATAGGAGAGCCCGGTACCACCTGCTTGTCGGCCTCAAATGCGGTCAAATCTGGAGAAATAATTTCCCAAGTTTTGCCATCATCAGTAGTCTTGTGTACATATTGAGAAGTGTGATAAACTACATCTGGATTATGAGGGGAGACATGAATAGGTGCCACTCGCTGAAAGCGAAACTTCAGATCTTTCGGGTTGTGACCATATATATTGCTAGCTCCTACATAATACTGTAACTCTTGGCCAGTTCTCTTATCAAATACGCCAAACCTCCCTTTACAATTGGTGTAAACGATGTTTGGGTTGCCTGGCTTGGGTACGGCTGGACCAGTTTCACATCCACCCGTGTTGATGATATAGGCATTACTGCCCGCCTGTACACTTAATGGTGGTCTGCTTGGAACAGCTATAGTGCTGTAATTATCCTGTTGTCCCGCATACAACCAATAGGGATATTGATCATCGACTTCCACCTGATAGAGTTCTGCGGTAGGCTGATTGAACTGGGTTGACCAACTCTTGCCCCCATTTTGTGTAATGTTTGCGCCTCCATCATTGGCTTGAATCCAAATGGTGGTATCGTTAGGATTGATCCAGATATCGTGATTGTCACCATGAGGAGTTGAAAGAGATTTCCAGGTTTTACCTCCGTCAAAAGACCTCAAAAATCTGAGGGAGTTATTGTAAACCGTATTGGCATCCTTTGGATTTGCGTAAATATTTGTGTAGTAAAAGGGTCTGTTAGTCAGATTTGGATTATCTGAAACAAAAGTCCAGCTTTCACCTCTATTTTCTGATCGATACAGTCCTCCTTGATTATCTGAAGCTTCAATGTTGGCATAAACCACATTTGGATCAGCTGGAGAAACAGCGAAGTCAATTTTCCCAGTCAATCCGGTAGGAAGTCCGTTATTTAGTTTTCTCCAAGTTTTTCCTCCGTCGGTAGATTTGTAAACCCCACCTTCAGAGGAGCCTGATGTGATGGTCCAAGGTTTTCTTTCCCCTCTCCAAGCTCCGGCATAGATGGTGTTGGGATCATCAGGAGCAAGTTCCAAGTCTGATACGCCCACACTGTCTGAATGGTAAAATACCTTTTCCCAGTTCTTTCCTCCATCTAGCGTTTTGAATACTCCTCGTTCCGGATTTTTTCCAAAAGGTTGGCCGATTGCAGCTACATAAACTATATCCGGATTTTGTGGATGAATCTCCACTGCTCCGATTTGTCCGGCATTTTTGAGTCCTATGAATGACCAGGTTTTTCCTTCATCTGTAGATTTATAAACTCCTTTTCCTGTAATCACATTGGATCTAAGTCCATCCGAGCCAGTTCCCACATAAATGATTTCTGGTTTTGCCTGATAGACCGCAATCGCTCCAATGGAAGGAGTGGGGAAATAACCGTCAGAGATGTTTTCCCAGTTAATTCCATAATCATCTGTTCTCCAAACCCCGCCACCAGTAGCGCCCATGTAAAATACCGAAGGCTTTGAAGCCACTCCTGCTACAGCTGTAACTCTACCTCCCCGAAGAGGGCCTACATTTCTAAATTGGTAGGAATTCAATATTTGTTGGATATCCTGAGCCACTGTCCACATGGAAAGTGAAAAAAGGAATATGCTTAGAATTGATTTTTTTAACATGCTCATCAAATTTGAATCTCTCAAGGTATAGGGAAATTGGCTGAAATAACAAGAATTTTATGGGAACGGGTCTGGATGAAACCCCTTTTTTCTAGAATTTATACTTTCCTGCAGAAAACCTGTATCTTGAATATCGGTCTTGATTAGCTCGAACCTAAACTTTTGTATCTCGTTCGATAATCAAATTCACCAAAACCATTCTTTTATATGCAAAATGTAGCCGAACTCCCCAACTTACATAAGACTTCTTTTCAATTCATCAGTGAACCTTCAGACATCAATTATGGAGGGAAGGTGCATGGTGGAGTGGTGATGAAATGGATCGATCAAGCTGCTTATACCTGTGCGAGAACCTGGGCTGAAAGTTATTGCGTGACTGTATATGTGGGCGGTATTCGTTTTTATAAGCCCATCAATATTGGAGAAGTGATCAAAGTGGATGCGGCGGTGATTTATACCGGGAAAACCAGTATCCATATCATGGTGGAGGTGTATTCAAGAGATTTTTCTGATAAAGTATTTGAAAAGAAAACGCACTGCATCATCATCTTTGTGGCGGTTGATGAAAACGGAAATCCCAAGCCCGTGAAGTCTTGGATTCCTCAGTCTGAGCAAGAAGTTAAATTGGCTGAGTATGCAGTGCGACTCAAAGAACTTCGTGAAAACATTCACAATGAGATGAAGCCTTTTTTCAACGAATAGGCTCAGTCAGGTAAAGCAAAAGCCACATAGGCATCGCCACTCTTGGTTCCTTTTCCTCCTCCACAGGCTATGACTAGGAACTGCTTTCCGTTTTTTTCATAAATAGCTGGAGTGGCATGACCTGAGGCAGGAAGTTTTGCCTCCCAAAGGACCTTGCCATTTTCCTTATCAAAAGCCCTGATTTTCTCATCTTTAGTCGCTGCAATAAAAAGCAGTCCTCCGGCAGTCACTACTGGGCCACCGTAATTTTCGGTTCCGGTGGGAGCAAACCCCTGAGCGCTCAATGAGTCAATTTCTCCCAAAGTGACCTGCCATTTGTGCTGCCCGCTATTCATGTCTATTGCTGTTAGTAATCCCCAAGGAGGATTGGAACCATAGAGTCCTTCCTTCGTAAGGAGCTTTTTATAGCCTTTCATATAATATTGGGGTTCTAAATTGGCTTTTTGAGACTCTAGCTCCTTTTTATCACTTTGGGCTTCTTGACCCAAAAGATAGTCCACTATTAATTTTCTGTTTTCTGCAGAAATATGTTGGAATGATGGCATTGCTCCACGGCCTTTCTGCAGAAGTTTTGACAAAGAGTCCGCACTATATTTATTTTTCAGATCTACCAATCCAGGAATGCTGGGAAGGTTTCCCTTTAAGTCCAGTCCATGGCAATTCCCGCAATAAGTGGTATAAAGGTTTTTACCCACGTTTTCGAAACCGGAGTTGGGAGTCATTTCAATAATCCATGGAATTTGATTGGCATTCACATAAAGAGTTTGTGTTTCCGGGTCGAAAGCCGCACCACCCCATTCAGCTCCTCCATCCATTCCAGGGAAGAGCACAATTGGTTTTTCAGGGTGAGGGGGGAGCCAAGTGTCACCATACAATGTATTGCTTAATTGTGCGCGAATATCCTGTTCCCATTCTGGACGGAGATTTAATATATCCTTCTCTTCAAAAACCATTTTCATAAATGGTTTGGGTAATTGCGGAATGGGCTGAGTGGGAGAGGAGAATTCACCTGGGAGAATAGATTGGGTGACAGGCTGCTCTGAAATTGGCCAAACAGGCTCTCCATTTTCTCTTTCAAAAACATAGGTGTAGCCCTGCTTGGAAATTTGAGCTACTGCATCAATCCATTTTCCATCTTTTTGGATGCGAATTAGGTTGGGATTGGCTGGGAAATCTCTATCCCAAATGTCATGATGAACTCCCTGAAAGTGCCAGAGTCTTTTTCCCGTAGATGCATCGAGGGCTATTAGGGAGTTGGAGAATAGATTATCTCCTTTTCTAAATCCACCCCAAAAATCATAAGTGGCAGAACCTGTTGGTACAAACACAATTCCCCGCTGATAATCCACTGACATCCCCGCCCAATTATTTGCACCCCCAATTTGGGAGATGTAATCGGGGTCCCAAGTTTCATATCCATATTCACCCTGATGTGGGATGGTGTGAAAAATCCATTCTTGCTTTCCTGTCTGAACGTTGTATGCCCTGATATGACCTGGTGCAGCATCAAGTCCTTCTGAAAGGCGCATGCCTAAAATGATCAAATCCCCATAAATCACCCCCGGAGCATTGGCCACGATCAAAAAATCTTCCCGCTCTGTGTCCAGTCCTTTTCTAAGATCAATTTTCCCTTCATCTCCAAAGTCTAGCTTAGGCGTGCCAGTCAAGGCATCCACTGCCATCAACCAATTTCCTGCACCGAAAAGAATTCTTTTATCGTCTCCTTTTTCCCAATAGGATACACCACGGTTGGTGCCTGCCCAGGAGTTTTCTCCTCCCAAAACTGTGAATGGATCAAACCTCCAGATTTCTTGGCCTGTAGCTGCATCCAAGGCGAAGACATTTAGTTTGGGAGTGGTTCCGTATAAAATTCCATTGATGGCAATAGGCTGACATTGGATCTGGGACCTTTCACCTGCATCCCCGGTATGATAAATCCAGGCCACCACAAGTTGGGAGACATTTTCCTTGGTAATCTGGGCTAAAGAAGAATAGTGGGAAGCATCAGCAGGGCCTCCGTAATGGGCCCAGTTTGTATAGTCGATTTGTTCCTCAGTAGTTTGGCAAGAAAAGCACCAAGTAATTAGAAAGATTGCAGCTAGTTTGTGTCTCATAAGAGTAAATAACAAGCTAGAATATCGGGGTTTTCTCGAATGATTCAAACCCTTTTCTGAGGCTGGGCTTTCAATCGATGTGACCCGGTGACTTGCTCATATTTTTGCTCGTAATCTTTTCTCAACGTTCCAAAAAGTCTATCCCAAATCAGGGTATAAAGGCCATAATTCCCATGGAAATGTTCATGATGTTGATTGTGAGCGGTGCCTGTATTAATCCATTTCCCAATCAGAGATTTTTGGAAATTTTTTGGGAAAAGCTCAAAACCCAAATGGCCATAAACATTGTAGCAAAATTGAAATAACAAAAATAAACCTAAGGCGGAAGGGTGTACGGGAAGTGTAAATGCAATCAGAGGTATAATACCTGCTTCTAGAAAAGCCTCCAAAGGATGAAAAGCGTATGAAGTCCAAGGCGATGGATTCGTAGAGAAATGATGAACACGATGAACTAATCGAAACAATTTGGGGTGATGCATCAGTCTATGAATAGCATAAAAATATGCATCATGAATCAATAGCATGAGAGGAAATGTCAGAAAGTAATATGCCTTTCCATACAAATCATAGGGTTGAAAAAAATTAGTATAAGGCCTGAGAACCACAAAGACCAAAGCTGCCATTGTGGCGAAGATCAATATGGTTACGAGTGAGAAACTAATGTCTCTGAGATAATCTTTTCTTTGAGGAAATTTCGACTGCATCCTCCTTGAGAAAAGGGTGTTTTTGAGCAAAAAATAAAAAATCAAAAAGGATCCTCCTGCTATGATAAAATAACGGGAGGTAGTCAATTCAGCTACCCGAATCCAACGATGTCCAAATTCTGCCCAATCCATAAAGAAAGATACTTACTTTTTGAGATTATAGCTGAAGTCTAGAGGATTAGCATAGGTAAAAGAATACCCCGTTTGAATTATTTTTTCGGATGAAATTAATCGGTTCTCTCCTTCTGCGGAGCTTTGAAAACTTTTGGGAGGAGCTAAACCGGTGTCTTGAGCACTCTTTTCGATGACTTCCCTTTTCAAGGGATGAATTGGTGCAACCCCATTGAAGGTTTCATTCCATAGATTTTTCTCAATGATCCAAGTAATAATTCCAACGGCATCATCTTGATGGATATAGTTTACTCTGCTATGTCCTTCTACATTTTCTTTTCCAGCAAAATATTTACCCGGAACTCGCTCCTCGCCCATTAAGCCTCCAAAACGGACAATGGTCAGTTCATAGCTTTTATCCTGACTCATTAGCTGCTCTGCTTTCCACAAAGTTTTATTTCCTGTGATGGAAGGATCCAGTTCTGATTCTTCGGTATATTTTTCAGCCTGATTTTTCTCTGGATATATTCCTGTACTACTCACAAATACAAGCTTTTTGACAGAAGTATTTTGTAGCATGCTTTTTAAAAATTTGAGTTCTTCCAAATACTGTTCTCCAGATTGAGTTCGTGAGCGTGGAGGTATAGTAATAACTAGAATTTCGGCCTCAAAAAGTTTCTGAAACCCCAGGCCTTTGGGATAAGGTTCCAAAGAAAACTGAACCGATGAGATTCCCTCTGACTCAAGTTTTTTCACTTTTTCTCCGGTGGTAGTACTACCAATTACTTCATATCCTTTTTCCTGAAGGTTTTTTGCCAAAGGAAGTCCCAGCCATCCGAGTCCTATAATTGAAATTTTATTCATGAACTGATATTAAAAAAAACCTCCCGAAATCAGGAGGTTTGAGTTTAGTCTTTTTTCGGCATGGTTCCCAGCAAGATATCCCATAGTGGGGTACTCACTCCAAAAGCTGAATCCGGATCCTTATAATGATGGATAGCATGATTCACCCACAAGATCTTCAAGAAGTTTTTGGGAGGATTGAAAGCATGAACTATATAGTGTACACCCAAATAACTGGCATAGCCCAAAAGGAAACCAGGAAGAAAGTAGTAGGCAAAATCCCCCATGATTAATTTAAAAACCAGATAAAAGATGGCGGCATAAGCAGCGCTCACAAAAGGAGGCATTGCCAATCTGTCCTTGTCTTTCGGGTAATCATGATGTACTCCATGGACTGAATACTGCAATTTATCCTTCATTGGAGTGTCTGGTTCCATATGAAAGAAATGCTTATGCATCATGTACTCTACGAATGTAAAGACAATGTATCCAATCAGCATCACCAATAGGCCTGTCCCCACATAAATGGATGTTTCCAGCGCATAGTAAAAAGATACAGCAGAAAACACCACAAACATGGTAATTGGGATCATAATGTGAGTACGAGAGACCCTCTCCAAAATCGGGTTTTCGAACATACGAGCCGAACCGAAATTGTCGGGTCTGTCCAGTCTTCCAATCTTTTTCATTTATTTACTTGTTATATTCTTAATAGTTGGCTGCAATCTTGGTGCAAAAGTAACCCAGAACTTCCTTAATATACATTGATTTTCGTCATAATCAGGAGAAAAATTAGACTTTTGCTAAGGAGGCCTCTATGGTTTTTTGATAATACTTTACGTAAAGTGGAAGAATTTGGGATATGTCAAACTCCTTTGCCCTGGCTAAAGCATTGGCTTTAAACTGAGGTAAATTCTTTTCATCCAGAATTTGCAGGGCTTTTTTCTTCATATCCTGTATATCTCCAACATTTGAAACAAACCCCGTAACGCCGTCAATGTTTAGCTCCGGGATACCGCCAGCATTGGATGTTAAGATAGGCACCTCACAAGCCATGGCCTCTAACGCTGCCAAACCAAATGACTCTTTTTCTGAAGGCATTAAAAATAAATCTGCTACAGAAAGTACTTCCTCAACAGCCTCTAGTTTGCCTAAGAAGCGAATATCATCACAAGTCCCTAATTCCCTGCAGAGTCTTTCCATTTTATCCCGCTCAGGACCATCTCCTACCAAAAGAAGCTTTGCCGGAATTTCCTTGCGCACTTCATAGAACACCCGAATTACGTCTTCCACTCTTTTTACCTTGCGGAAATTGGAAGTGTGCACAAGCAGCTTTTCTCCGTGAGGACAGATGGCTAATTTGAAGTGCTCTTTCTTCTGCTTCTTAAATCGATCTAGGTCAATAAAATTTGGAATGACCTCAATTTCTCGATTGACAGCAAAATGGCTGTAAGTTTCTTTTTTCAAATCCTCAGAGACAGCTGTAACTCCATCAGATTGATTGATGGAAAAAGTAACCACTGGTTCATAGCTTGGATCTTTTCCAACCAAGGTAATATCTGTTCCGTGTAGGGTTGTGACTACTGGAATTCTGATTCCCTCTTCCTTCAAGATCTGCTTGGCCATATAGGCTGCAGACGCATGTGGAATTGCATAATGCACATGCAATAGATCTAAGTTTTCATATTTGACCACCGAGACCATTTTACTAGCCAAAGCAAGTTCATATGGAGCATGCTCAAAAAGCGGGTAGCTTTTGATATCTACTTCGTGATAAAATAGATTTTCGCTGAAAAAATCCAGGCGGGTTGGTTGACGATAGGTGATAAAGTGAATCTCATGCCCAGCTTTTGCCAGCCCTTTTCCCAATTCTGTGGCTACTACACCACTACCCCCAAAGGTAGGGTAACATACAATGCCAATTTTCATATTTTTTTCTAGGTGCCTTTTTGGCTAATCTGCCTTTAAACACGCTTAAGGATTACTTTTGTTCAAATTAAAAAGAAATAATCCAAAAGCCGACGAATTCTTAATTTTATCGGGAGCACTGATTATCTGGTTTTCAGTTTTTTAGGATCAAAAATCACTTACATCAGGATAAAAAGAATTGAAACTTTCATTTAAAAGCCCCAATTTCCAAACCAATTCTTTGAATCAAAATTTTCAACAATCAATCCATATGAAATACCCATGAGGAAAAATCTCACACAGGGGGATGATTATCTTGGGTATTCCATCTGACCTTTAAAAAACAAATTATAAACAGATGAATTATAAGAGTTATTTATTTATGCTTTTCGCGGTAGGTTTTTTATTTGCCTGCTCTACCCAGCCGCAACAAACAGAAATGGTTAAACCTGACTGGTCTGATAATCCTTGGCCGGAAATAAGAAAAAAGAGAATCAATCAATTACTTCCTGAGGCTATGAAAGCAGCGGGTGTGGACTGCTGGATTACTATTGGTAGAGAAAATCACAATGATCCCATTGCAGTACATGTCGGAGCGGAAAACGCTGGAGGCACCGCAGTTTTTATGTTTTATTTGGATGATTCAGGATTTCATTCATTGGCTTTTTCGCCGGATGGGGAGGCTACTTCCCTGGATGAATTGAATATTCACGATGAAGTAATCCGAGTAGATAGGGGAGCCTCAGCGGTTCAGGTTGCTGCAGATTTCATCAAAGAAAAGGGTTTTAAAATCATAGCAGTTAATTCTTCTTCTAGTAACACCATGGCGGATGGACTTTCCTACACGCAAAGAAGAAATTTGGAAGAGGCTTTGGGAGATTATTCTTCAAGATTGGTGTCTTCCACAGATTTAGTCTACGAATGGTTGTCTATCAAGCTTCCAGAAGAAGTTGAAATTCTAAAAAAAGCAGCTCAAATGGCTTCTGATTTTCAATATGAGGCCTATGCGATGATCGTACCTGGCAAAACTACAGATGCTGAGGTTGCTAAATTTTTGAAAGCAAAAATGGCTGAATACGGAGTGACAGATGCTTGGCATCCTGATCAAAACCCTAATGTCAACTCAGGTCCTGATCGAGGACACTCGCATGCAACTGATAAAGTGATCATGCCTGGAGATGTGATTCAAACAGATTTTGGGGTGAAACTTTACGGAATTTGGGTAAGCGACATTCAACGTTTTGCATATGTGTTAAAGGACGGGGAAACTGAGGCTCCTGCTGATATTCAACAATATTGGGAGAATGGGAAAGCTGGGTCAAGAATTGCTCTGGCAGCCATGAAACCAGGAGTAAAAGGAGAGGATGTAGACAGAGCGCAGCGCGATTTGATGGACGCTAATGGATCGCTTTATGTTCCTTGGAGCACTGGGCATCCGGTTGGTTATGTAGCGCATGATGTTGGACCAAATCTGGGAGGAGCAAGACTGGAGACTCCCAGACCAGCTGCGCAAAAATTATTGAAAAAAGGAATGGTATTCGCCTTTGATGGTTTTCATACCTGGAAGAGAGAAGATGGAACTGAAAAGACAATTTCTGTGGAAGAGATGGCTGTGGTAACAGAGAATGGGGCGGAGTATTTGATTCAGCCTCAGGAGGATTTGATCCTTATAAAATAATTACAAAAAAAATGGTCCCGCTTATAACGGGACCATTTTTATTTAATTTTTAGCCATTGCCTTATAAATAATATCGTGAATATCTGTCCTGATATTCGCACTGAGCAACTTTTTGTTTTCAGCATCCGGATACACCCTATTACTCAAAAAGACATAAATCAGATCATTTTTTGGATCTGCCCATACGCAAGTTCCAGTGAATCCCGTATGCCCAAATGTAGATTTTGGTGCTAAATCCCCAGCACTTCCTCCCCGTCCAGCTTCTGGTTCAGGTTTGTCCCATCCCCATCCTCTTCTACTTTGATTGGATTGCCTCTTCGTGAATTGGGAGACTGTTCCAGATTTAAGTAAGCTGACATCTCCATAATAGCCTTCATTGAGCATCATCTGCATCATTACTGCCAAATCATTTGCTCTTCCGAAAAGCCCAGCGTGTCCGGCAACTCCTCCATACATGGCTGCTCCCGGATCGTGGACATAGCCTCTCACCTGTCTTTTTCTAAAGGCTACATCATCTTCTGTCGGAGCGATGTTGTCTAAAGACATTTTATTGAATGGATTAAAAGTCATGGTATAAAGTCCAAGAGGAGCATAGAAATTTTGCTCTAAAAATTGATCTAAGGGTTGATTGACGATTTTTTCAACGACTGCCTGCATGAAATACATGGTCAAATCTGAATAAACATATCTATTTTTTCCTCCAGATTTTGGCAGTAAATCCGACTCTACGGTCCAGTTCCAAATACTGTCTCGAAGTCCATCTACCGCGTACATATCATTAGAGACAGGTCTTGAAAATCCGGGAGCCGCTGAGGCCTGATAATACTCCGGTCTCCATTGTCCAGACTGAACAGTCTTAACATAATGAGGGATGAAAGCCTTCAATCCTGCTTCATGAGCCATTACGTCTTTCAGGACCAGATCTTCTTTATTAGTGCCTTTCAGCTCCGGAAGATAATCACCCAAAGTTTTGTCCATATCCAATTCTCCTCGGCTATGTAAAAACATCACGGCTTGAGTAGTCGCCAAAACTTTAGTAATAGAGGCCAAGTCATAAAGAGTTTCACTATTGACTTTCGGGCTATTCTTGTATTCCAGTTGTCCATATGACCTTTCGAAAACAACTTTACCGTCTTTGACAACCAACACATTCGCGCCTGGAGTGGCTTGCATTTTAATCGCTTTCTCTACTACCTCATCGATCTCGTTCAGTGTTTGGCTATTCATTCCCACACTTTCAGGAGTTCCATAAGCGAGCCTTCTCAATCCTTCCATATATCCTCCTACTCCATATGAAAAAGTAGGGCTAACGGATACTGGTAAAATTCCCATTCCCGGTCTTGCACCAAACAGAACCTGAGGGCTGAGTTTTTGAGTCATGTCATTATTCTCATAAGCAAAAACAACATTGCCCAATCCTTCAATAAATCGGGAAGCATAAGCATTTCCAAAAAGGACCGTGACTACTTTTTGTCTTTGTTCCAGTTTTCTGAGAAGTGCTACGTCTCCTGGAGCGATTCCAAAGGCTCTTTTAGGACTGTTGGTCACTCCCATCAAGCCAACCACGACCACATCATAATCCTCCAATTGCTTCATTAAATTATAATGAGCGGATTCACTCGCTGCTTTTTCGATTTCAAAATGGTCGAATTTACTATACTTGCTGAGGCTTTGCTGGAAGTTTTTTCCCTCTCCTCCTATAGTAAGACTGGCAAACCTTTTCAAATCCAGCTGCTTGAAAGGGAGTAATTCTCCCTTATTGGAAGCAACTGTGATGGCTTCGGAATACAACTTTTCCCGAATCTCCTCGGTTTTTGGAGTGTTTAGTCTTTCTACCAAGCCATGAGTTTTGATGGGTTTGTAATCATGAAGCCCAACTTTATACTTGGCTCGGAGGATTTTTCTTATTCTCCGGTCTACTTCCTCTTGGGATATTTTACCGCTTTCTACAGCCTGCTTGATCAAAGCCTTCGCTTTCGGCACATCCTGAGAATACAATAGAATATCGTTACCGGCCAGAAGAGCTTCTACATCTACTTCACCCGGTTTGTGAGATTGGGTTACCCCCCGCATGTTCAAGGCATCCGTAAAGATCAAACCTTGAAAGTTCATTCGCTTTTGTAGCAGATCTGTCACGACTTTTTTGCTGAGACTGGTGGGTGTTTGTCCATTATTGTCCAAACTTGGGATATTGAGATGGGCAACCATGACCGACATCAAATTTTCTCTGAATAGCTCCTGATAAGGATATAGGTCTATGTCCCAAATTCTCTTTTCAGCATGTTTGATCAATGGAAGAGAATAATGGCTGTCTGACTCTGTGTCTCCATGTCCGGGAAAATGCTTTGCATTGGCAATTACACCATTATCCTGAAGGCCTTTCATATAAGCCACTGCTCTTTGAGCTACTGCTTTTTTGTTTTCTCCAAAAGCCCTGAAGCCAATGACCGGATTTTCAGGGTTAGAGTTGACATCCACTACTGGAGCAAAATTAATGTGCATGCCCAATTCTTTGAATTGCCTGGCCATTTCGGCTCCCATATCATAAATCAGATCTGAATTCTGAATAGCGCCCAAAGTCATAGCTCTAGGAAAATCAGGAACTGAGTCCAGTCTCATGCTAATCCCCCATTCTGCATCCATTGCGATGAAAAGGGGTGTTTTAGCCAAGGCTTGATAGTAATTGGTCAATCGGGCTTGTCTGTCAGGTCCTCCCTGAAAAAATATCAATCCTCCAAGATTCTCGTCTTTTACAAGCTGACTGATTTCATCAATGTGCTTTTGATCTTTATTGGAATAAGCGGCAACCATAAAAAGTTGCCCCAAGCGCTCCTCTGAACTTAGACTTTGAAATACCGAGTCTACCCAATTTCTCTGTGCAAATCTATCGGGAGCATTTAATGGGTCATCCACTACCACAGCTACATCCATTTTACCGGATGTAAATGATAATGCAACAAAGCAAAGAAGAAAGATGCCTGCCAGCTTATGCCTCATACCTGAGTTAATTTTTAATCTTTAAATTTGTGGAAGTTCCTACGTCAGGATCTAAAGTATTCAACGTAGCGTCTCACATTTTAGCCTGAAATTGCAGAAGATTAGATTTACTAATCGATTGAAGATAGTAAAGAAAGGTCAACATTAGACCTGTTTTTGGGTTAAAAATGGTATAAATTTGATTGTCGGTGGACAGTCCCCTAACTTGTTCCTTGATGAACGTTCAAGCATCCACATTCAAAAATTGATTAAATGAAATCCAGCACGACAAGAACGACACACACTGGGATGCCCCGATATATCGGGGAAACTGTGCGACCTGCCTGCCGCAGGCAGGGATTCCATCTGACTTCTAAAAAACAAATTATAAACAGATGAAATTTCCTTCCATATTTCGAACAGCCAGCCCAAGCCGATTTGATATCAAGCCCCGGTATTATGATCCAGTCAAAGAGGAATTGGATCAGCGGGAGTCTCGTATCAAAAAGCAGCTAGAAGCTGAAGGGAAATTAGGAGATATCAAGGAGGAAGATAGATTGAGAAATTACGAATCTGGTCTAAGAGGGGCTTTTTCTAATTATCAAGGAATCAAACCCAGAGATAAAAGTGTCTTTGCTTCCACAGCGATGATCAGATCTTTGATCTTTTTGATTTTAGTCGGCGGATTGGGTGGATATATTTACTTCGGACCGGTAATTTTTGAATATCTCCTGTATTTAGTGGCTTTCATTGCAGCAATTTATTATTTCTCAAAGCTCAAATCTAAAGCCTGGAAATGAGCGATTTAATCCAATTATTACCTGATGCAATAGCCAATCAGATTGCAGCTGGAGAAGTGGTTCAAAGACCATCCTCCGCACTGAAGGAATTGCTTGAAAATGCAATTGATGCAGGTGCTACTAAAGTTCAGGTAATTGTAAAAGAAGCAGGTAAGCAATTAATCCAAGTCATTGATAATGGTAAAGGGATGTCGGCTACCGATGCCAGGATGAGTTTCGAAAGGCATGCCACTTCTAAAATTCGCACCAGTCAGGATTTATTTTCAATCCGGACATTTGGTTTTCGTGGAGAAGCGCTGGCCTCTATTGCGGCGGTTGCACAGGTTGAGTTAAAAACCAGAAGAAACGCGGATGAACTGGGAACGCTAATTCATATTGAAGGATCAGAGGTTAAAAAACAGGAACCTGTTGCCACCACTCCCGGAACTTCTGTTTCCATGAAAAATCTTTTTTTTAATGTGCCAGCAAGGAGAAATTTCCTGAAATCCAATCCTGTAGAAATGCGGCATATTGTGGAGGAATTTCAGAGAGTAGCCCTGGCCTATTCTGAAATTGGATTTTCCTTGATGCAAAATGACATGGAGATCTATAATCTACTCCCAGGCAAACTCAGTCAGAGAATCGTGGGGATTTTTGGGAAAAACTACCAAAGTCAGCTGGTTCCTTGCGAGGAATTGACACCCCATGTCAATGTCAAAGGATATATAGGTAAACCTGAATCTGCCAAAAAAACGAGAGGGGAGCAGTTCTTCTTTGTAAACAACAGATATATCAAAAGTAGCTATCTAAATCATGCGGTTAGCAATGCTTTTGAAAACCTCATACAGCCAGATCAGCATCCTTTTTATGTGTTGTTTTTGGAAATAGATCCATCCCATATAGATATCAACGTACACCCGACTAAGACCGAAATCAAATTCGATGATGAGAGAACGGTTTATGCAGTAATTCGGGCAGCTGTCAAACAGGCTTTGGGAGCACATCACGTGGTTCCGGCATTGGATTTTAGCGTGGATGTGAATTTCGAAGATAATTGGAATACTGACGCGCAGAAGAAGGCGGATGTGGATCGGGAATATAGTTATAAGACTTTCAATACTCCTGAATTCAAAAAATCTAGTGTTAGTGGTTGGGAAAGGCTGTTTGAAGGAAATCAGACTTTTATCCAAGAGCAAAAAAGACCTGTTTCTGAGGAAAGTGAGGATTCTGAAGTCTTGACTTTTTCCAGTAAGGCAAATCCAGAAGAAGAGAGCAGTTCTTTTCCCAAACCAGCAGAGGGCGAGGGTACTGGTACAACTTTTCAGGTGGAGTTAAGCTATATCGTAGCTCAAATGTCCACTGGCTTATTGATTTTGGATCAGCAAGCAGCACACGAGAGGATATTATACGAACGCTATTTAAGACAATTGAAGTTGGCGCAAGGTCCATCGCAACAATGTCTTTTTCCTCCCGTAGTTCAATTAAATCCTTCAGATTATGAGTTGGTGGTTGGATTAATGGGGGAGTTGCACAGCCTTGGCTTTATGATTTCTGAATTTGGCAATAATGCCGTATTGGTTCAGGGAGTACCAGCTGATATTCAGGTAAAAAATGAAAAAGAATTATTTGAAGGATTGATCGAGCAATTCAAGAATTTCAAAAATGAGCTTTCATTAGACAATCGAGAAAATCTTGCCCGGTCTTTAGCCCGTAAGTCTTCCTTGAAAAAGGGTCAAAAACTCAATTCTCAGGAAATGGAAACTTTGGTTGGGCAGCTTTTTGCCTGCCAAAACCCAAATTATGGACTGGGAGGGAACAAAACCTTCGTAAAATTGGATTTATCCAGCATACATTCATTCTTCGGAAAATCGCATGTTTAGAAATATCACACCTGTAGTACAAAATTTACTGCTGATAAATATTATACTTTTTATCGTCAGCTCTTTCATTTTTCCTGTTCTCAATGAGTGGTTTGCTTTGTACTACATTGGAAGCCAGTATTTCAAGCCCTTTCAGTTTCTGACATACATGTTTATGCATGCCGACTTTTGGCATCTATTCAGCAACATGTTTGGTCTATTGATCTTTGGCCCTTTGTTGGAGCAGTTTCTCGGACCGAAGAAGCTATTGATTCTTTGGATGGTTTGTGGAGTAGGATCGGGGGTTCTCTATTCAGGATATAATATTTACCGGATGAATAATCTGGAAGCCAAAGTAGAGCGATTTCAGGCAAATCCAGACCCAGAGTACTTCAACAAGATTGTACTAGAAAACAGAAATTTTTTCGACAGGAGAGTATTTGAGTTTGTGGATGATTTCAGTAGAGATCCTCAGGATCAAGTTAAAATTGATCGCGCAAATCAAACTTTAGAGGCCATTTCCGATATTCAGGGAAATATCCCTATGGTAGGGGCATCGGGAGCTTTATTTGGAATATTGATTGCTTTTGCGATGCTTTTTCCAAACACCCAGCTCTTTTTGCTGTTTCCTCCTATGCCTGTCAAAGCGAAATATTTGGTCCTTTTTTATGGACTTTATACTATTTACAACGTATTGATAAACAATCCGCTGGATAATGTGGCCCATTTCGCCCATTTGAGTGGATTAATTATAGGGGCAATTTTAGTTTATAAGTGGAAAAAAGATAGAAACAGTTTTTATTAATTATGTACGGCAATTTTTGGGAAAATCTTAGGAACGCTTTCAAGCACGGTGACAATAGCCTTTATAAACTAATCGCTATCAATATCCTTGTTTGGTTGGTATTTATGATTTCCAGAGTCATTATGACTATTGGAGGCTTTGGAGAATTATACTCTTCCCTGATCTCCTATTTTATGATGCCGGCATCGCTACCCAAGTTGGCAACTCAACCTTGGAGCCTGTTCACCTATATGTTTTTGCATGAGCGGATTTTTCACATCCTCTTCAATATGCTTTTTCTCTACTGGTTTGGCTTGTTGATCCACCAATACTTAGGTAGTCGAAAATTAGCTAATCTATATATTCTTGGAGGCTTAGCAGGGGGATTGTTTTATTTGTTGATCTATAATTTAGCTCCCTACTTCAGTAATTCGGTAGATACTTCTCTCATGCTTGGAGCTAGTGCCGGTGTATTTGCAATTGTGGTTGGTGCAGCTACATTGACTCCCAATACTACCTTCTTCCTAATCCTGTTAGGGCCTGTCAAAATCAAATACATAGCGATTTTCTATGTGGTTCTCTCCTTTGCGAATTCTGCTGGCGCAAATGCCGGAGGGGAACTGGCGCACTTAGGAGGAGCATTGATGGGATTTCTGTATATCACCCAACTCAGAAGAGGGAATGATTGGGGAGTTCCTGTTCAGAAAGTGGGGATTTTCTTCGAGAATCTTTTCAAAAAGAGCCCAACGAAAGTGAAAGTAAGTTATAGAAAAGCGAAGACTGAGTCGGGATCTTTTGGCTCTTTTTCCAGCCCAAAACCCAAACCTACCGCTACCAAATCCTCTGAAGAAACGAGTCAGGAAGAAATCGATAGAATACTGGATAAAATTGCGGACCGAGGCTATGAAGCCCTGACCAAAGAAGAGAAAAGGAAACTATTTGAATTCAGTAAGAAATAATCAGAGTGGGAAAGCAAAACCCACTTTAAATCCTGCTTCTTGAGGATTTTGACTCTGTATTCTGAATTCAGTGTTCAGCCCTACCCATTCCACGATTCTTATATATGCTCCCACGCCTACATTGGCGCCCTTGAATGTTCGTCTGACTCCTGGGTCTCCCGGTTGAAGATTCTCCCAATTTTGACTATAACCTGCTAGAAAAAAGAGTTGGGAAGGACCGTCAGAAACATAGTAGCGTAGATCCATGCTAAAATTACTTCGGTTCCCTACATTCGGCATGATATAAGTGAAGCTTGGCATTATGGCGAAATTGTCCAGGAAAAAATACTCCACTCCTGCACCTACTCCAAAGTCTTTCCATCTCAGGCCATAGGTCCCATAAGTGTGGAAGCGAGTATTTCCTTGTTCCAATGATTGAGCTTCTAGCCCCAAAGGAAGTAGTATTCCTAAAATTAAAATCACCAAAGCCTTTTTCATTCCATTCAAATTTATTTTTACAAAAATTAGAAGGCTTTGGTGAACATTACAAGTATTATTCTAAAATACGTGCCACTCTTCCAATTCTGCCCTTTTCGTCTATACCTTCTATAAGGATCAAATGCTTCTTGGCTACATCAGTATTAAAGTATTCCAAATTTGCTTTTCCGTCTTCCCCAATTTCTAAAATTGGTTTCCAGAAAATTGTAGCACGCTTATCATTCAGAGCAGTAGATGTGCCTTTTTCATCATAATTAGGCTGATAAAACTCCTTTGCAACGGAATAACCTCCGTAGGTAGTAACCAAAGTTCCGCCAACACTCGGAGTAAAGCCACTGCCTCTTTTGGTATAAACTGCAATCACCCCATTTGCACCTTGAGCTCCAAAAATAGCCGCTCTTGCAGGATCCTTGAATACATCCACACTAGCTACATCCCTTGGGTTCACCTGAAGTAGTGTATTAGCATCTACAGGAATATTGTCCAATAAATACAGCGGTCCTGTGCCTGCATTGATTGAGCCAACTCCTCGAATTTGTACACTTACATCCAAACCAGATACAAATACTTTGACACCAGAAACCCTTCCCTGTATCAGTTGAAAAACATTGGTAAAGCCCACAGAACCCGGGATTTTTTCAGGGTCTATGCTGACATCTCCTGGGCCATAAATTTTTTGTACTTCTTCGTCCTCTTTTTTAAAGGTCTGAGCTTCCACAGTTACTCCTTCCAAGTCCAAAATATCAGGATCCTCATTCATTCTCCTCATAAGGGCTCTTTCCTCATAGGTTGCAGCTAGATTTTCAGGCCATTCTATTTCAGTAGAATAGTTGCCAGAAGTACCGGTGAAAACAGCCTCCGGTTGGGTGACTTTGATATCCACAAAGTTCTTTAGTCTATTATCCACTGCTGTCAAGGTAACACTGGCAGAATCCTGATAATCTAAATCTCGAATGATAAATCGCCCATTAGAGCCAAATTCAGTCGTCACAATCTCGATTCCATTTCCTACCATTGCGGTAATTTTACCTCCGGATAATCCCTTTCTGGTATCCTCCTGGTCGCTAATCTGACCTTCTATATTTATTCCTCTTTCAATGAAATAATTGATTTCCCCCTGTTCGTTTTTAGCGATTTGATCCCAAGTAAATCGTCTCCATCCATGGGTCAGCATCACTAGATCTAATGCCTCTAAGGTACTTTCATCCTGGTTTTGGAAATAATAACCAGGTTGGTGGATTTGACCTTTTAGGTCTGAACTCAGTAAAAGATGTGAATAAATGGTACCGTAAACTTCACTTTCATCTGACACTTGCTCTGCATCTACAATTGAAACAGAGAAGCTTCCAGAAGTCTGGTTTCCAGTACTTTGATTCGTGATTTCCAATTTGATTTTTTCTCTTGGATTCAAAGATGAATTGGAATTCACATCAAGTTTTAGCTCATTCTCTTCTTTTCGGATAAAGATCAACCGCTCAGCTAGGGGAGTCCCCTCTGAAGTCAAAACTGTAATCTGATTGATTCCGGAAATCAAGTTTTCTTTGGGGATTCTTACACCCCAAACCCCATTCGTCAATTTTCCTTCAATCATATAATTGATTAAGCCTCTAGTTTGGCTTACTAGCAGGAGAGAATTGGCGTCCGAAACTCCCTGAATAAATGCTGTAAGATAGCTTGCGGCAGGGTTATTAATAACCTGTAATGCAAGACCATCAGTAGATGCTTTTGGTAGATTTATGGTTCTCTTCTGCCCAGAGGCAGGATGACTAATTTCTGCCTGATAATCCTGCTTATCCGGGGTGATTTCAAATTTCCCCAAGCCTGCAAAATTGCTTTCAAAAGAAATATCGGTTTCAGCAATAGTTCCCAGAATGCTAAGAGGATTACCATCTGGAGCAATAGCCCTAAATGCTATATTGGATTTCTTGCTGACAACCCAATTTCCTCCTTCAGGTAAAAATTGGATATCTGCCAGATTGAAGCTGTAAGGAAGTCTGATTTTCTGGGAAACGGAATAATTTTCATTTTCCAAGTAGATCAACTCTACATGTTGGGATGGGTAAGGCTTTTCTGGAATAGAAAAGGAAAAGCTGACAATTCCTTCTTCATTTAATAATAAGTCCTGACTGTGGACCTCTTCATCCCCTCCAAAGACTTTCATTTGAAGAGCTTTTCCCGCAAGGGGATTTCCGGATTTGTCGATGGCCAAAAGTTCAGTTCTGTAAGTTGCCTTTTCTCCTGAGCTTTCAATTGCATTAATTGTCATTTTCGGTAGAAAACTACCTCCTGCACCGTCAATTACTGAAAAGCCTCCTTCGAAAAAGAACTCTTCTCCCGAATTTCTCATCCAGGCAGTGTATGCCTTTATCTGATAATTTCCTGGTTTTCCGAAGGATGGTAAAGTGAAATCTCCGTTTCCTCTTCCTTTATCAAGTCGGATAATTTTTTGCTCTAATAGCAAGCCATCCCCATCAAAAAGATCCACGTATAAGGTTTGGCTCAATGGAGACGGAACTTGATATGAACCAGCAACCAAAAAAGCACTAAACCAAACATCCTCGCCTAATGTATAGGTGTGTTTATCTAGTTGTAAGTAGACTTTTTCAGGAGGGGTTTCATTTCTATACTCTTCGAAGAATTGCTGAACTTTTTCCGGAAAACTTTGAGAAAAAACTGGGTTCAGGCAAAAAAAGCAAAAGCCAAAAATGACTTTAAAAGTGATGTTTTTCATATAAACTCACGCATGATTTAGATTAATGGACTAAGAAACATAAAGACCTTATGAAAAACAAGTGAAAAAATCTTAAATATTAGTTAATTGACTGACCTCATTTTTATTTGCCAATTGACCACAAGCTGCATCGATATCCTGACCTCGGGATTTTCTGACTTTAGCAATGATTCCTTGAGATTCTAAAATTCTAACGTACATCTCTACGGCTTGTTGACTTGCTTGTCTAAATTCTCCCTCATCGATGGGATTGTACTGGATGATATTGACTTTGGAAGGAATAATTTTACAGAATTTGGCTAGCGCTCGGGCATGTGTTTCATCATCGTTGATTCCATCCCAAATCACATATTCATAAGTTACTTTTCGCTTGGTCTTTTCGTACCAATATTTCAATGAATCCGACAATTCTTCCAAAGGACTTTTATCATTGATGGGCATCAATCGAGATCTAGTCTCATTGATTGCTGAGTGAAGGGAAATAGCCAAATTGAATTTCACTTCATCATCCGCCATTTTTCGGATCATTTTTGGAATCCCCACCGTAGATAGGGTGATCCTTCTTGAGGCCATACCCAATCCTTCAGGGGAAGTGATTTTTTCAATTGCAGCAATTACGTTATTGTAATTCAAAAGGGGTTCACCCATGCCCATGAATACAATATTGGTCAATGGGCGATTGAAATAAGTTTCCGCCTCTTCTTTGATGGCCACTACCTGGTCATAAATTTCATCAGGATTTAGGTTTCTCATTCGTTTCAGGCGGGCAGTTGCACAGAAGTTACAATCCAAACTGCAACCCACCTGAGAAGACACGCAGGCAGTGATTCTTTTGCTGGTTGGAATCAAAACAGACTCCACAATTTTTTCATCATAAAGCTTCACCGCATTCTTGATTGTGCCATCTTGAGAATGCTGCATCAAATCAACCAGAATATGATTGATAGAAAAATGCTGCTTGAGTAATTCTCGGGTTGAAAGAGAAATATTACTCATGTCATCGAAGTTTTTCAGGGATTTATTCCACAGCCATTCATAGACCTGTTTGGCCCGGAATTTCTTCTCTCCATGCTCCAAAAAAAACTCTTCCAACTCACTCAGGCTGAGTTTTCTAATGTCCCGCTTTTGAATTTCTTCCATACTGCAAAGCTACAAACAAGCATTGACTTTATCCCTTTTAAAAATAAATCCGTCCTGATTAGGGCATCATGACTCGTTTTATCGTGGTACTTTTTAACTTTGAGTGAAAATCAGTCAATACTCTCAAACCAAATTAAATTTTGAAAATTCAAATCATCAATGGCCCTAATTTGAATCTTTTGGGAAAAAGAGAGCCTGAAGTTTATGGAAGTACCTCTTTTGAAGAATATTTGGAAAATTTGAGAAAAGCCTTCCCCCAAGTGGAGATTCATTATTTTCAAAGCAATGTGGAGGGAGAGCTGATCAATAAGATTCATGAAGTGGACTTCACTTTTGATGCGATTCTATTGAATGCCGGTGGCTATACCCATACATCTGTAGCCATATCTGATGCCATAGCGGGTGTAAATACTCCTGTTTTGGAAGTGCATATTTCGAATATTTATAAGCGGGAAGAGTTTCGTCACAAGAGTATCATTTCCAAATCCTGTGTGGGCATGATTTCAGGCTTAGGCCTAAAAGGCTATGAACTCGGAATCCGTTATTTTCTTTAATACCTCTAATTCCTATGATCACATTTGCAGCCGGACCTTCCAAAGTCTATGACTCTTTGCCAACTTATTTGCAAGAAGCTTATCAAGAAGGAATATTAAGCGCCAATCACCGAAGTGGGGCATTTATGCAGCTATATCAAGAAACCGAATCCTTGATGCGGCAAAAACTGCATATGCCTGAAGATTACAAATTGATTTTTACCTCTTCTGCCACTGAAAACTGGGAGATCATCTCCCAATCTATTGTAGAAAGAGCCAGCTTTCATATCTATTCGGGTTCTTTTGGAAAAAAGTGGATAGAGTTTGCCAAGCACATTATTCCTGCAACAGATGGGCTGAAAATCCAGGCCAATGAAACGGTTGATGCAGCTTCTTTAACGATTTCTGAAGGGTTCGATTTAATTGCAATCACCCAAAATGAAACTTCCAATGGATCCCAGGTAAGGATGGAGTACCTGGAAGAAATCCGTGAAAAATATCCGGAGAAATTAATCGCGGTGGATACCACCTCCAGTATGGCTGGAATAGAGTTGGATTTTAGCTTGGGAGATATCTGGTATGCTTCGGTTCAAAAATGCTTTGGTCTTCCAGCAGGATTAGGGGTCTTGATTTTATCCCCAAGAGCTATAGCCCAAACAGAAAGAAAAGGTGAGAAAGGCAGGTATAACAGTTTGAGCTTTATGTTGGAAAATGCGCGTTCCTATCAGACTCATTACACCCCTAATGTCTTGGGAATTTACTTGCTTAATAGAGTGCTGCAGGATATGCAGGAAATTCAGCATATAGATCAAAATCTTCGTCGTCGAATGAGTCAGCTGGAGGATTGTGTTGCTAAGACTAAAACGCTTCGACTTTTGGTGGATAATCAACAAGCCAGAAGTACTACTGTACTTGGTGTAACCGGTTTGGAGGATACGATTTCCCAAGTAAAAAAAGCAGCCGAAAAAGAAGGAATGCAGTTAGGTTCGGGATATGGACCATTGAAGCCTATTTCTTTTCGTATTGCCAATTTCCCTGCAATTACCGATGCTGAAATGGAAAAACTGATTGCTTTTCTGAGCCAATATTGAAAAGGGTAGAGGAGTTTGGGAGGGAAACTTAACTGAACGCTAAAAAAATCCTAACCTCACATATTTGCAAAGCAAATTTTATTTGGTGTAGCTTTGCAGCATGATTGACTTCAAGCAAATCCTTTCCGTGTCATTGATCCTGTTTTCGGTCATTGATATACTCGGTTCTATTCCGATCATCATTAATCTTCGGAAAAAAGTTGGCCATATCCAGTCGGAGAAGGCTACGGTTGCCGCAGGTGTTTTGATGATTCTATTCCTCCTTGCCGGAAAGTCAATTTTAGGTCTTTTTGGAATAGGAGTGGAGGACTTCGCCATTGCAGGGGCCTTGATCATATTTGCTTTGGGCGCTGAAATGATCTTGGGGATTGAATTGTTTAAACCTGATCCAGATGCCACAGCAGGAGCATCTATAGTTCCTATAGCCTTTCCTTTGATCGCGGGAGCAGGTACTTTGACAACTATCCTAACCTTGAAGGCAGAATTTGCCCAAGTGAATATTGCCATCGGGATTTTGCTCAACTTGGTATTTGTTTATGCCGTTTTGAAAAGTACCACCTGGCTAGAAAGAAAGCTCGGAAAAACAGGTCTTGATGTTTTAAGACGAATTTTCGGTATTATTCTTTTGTCGATAGCTGTGAAGATTTTCAAGTCCAACGCATTCCCAATGGATATTGTCTGAGACAGTGGGCTGAATTTACTTTCTTTGCATCATGATTACCATTTATACAGATGGGGCTGCTAAGGGCAATCCTGGACCGGGAGGCTATGGAGCAGTCTTGAAATTCAACCAACACAGGAAAGAACTTTCCGAGGGATTCCGTCTTACTACCAATAACCGCATGGAGCTTTTAGCGGTGATTAGAGCTTTGCAGGAATTAAAGTTGACAGGAATTCCTGTAACCATCTACTCAGATAGTAAATATGTCGTAGATGCCATTGAAAAAGGCTGGTTGTGGGGCTGGCAGAAAAAAGGTTTCAAGGATAAAAAGAACCCTGATCTCTGGTTGAGATATATTCCACTTCATTTAAAATACAAGCCTAAATTCGTTTGGGTAAAAGGACATGCAGGTAATCCTGAAAACGAACGCTGCGACCAATTGGCTGTAGCTGCAGCTGAAGGAACAGGTCTGAAAGTGGATGTGGGATATGAAGAAAGTAAGAGTTAAAAAGAAGGGGCTGAAATTTTTCAGCCCCTTTTTAATTAAGATATTTGATCTATTGTCACTAAAGGAATATCCTTTCTATGAACTTGTTTTAGTGTGATATGCTCTCTTTCAGGGTATACCCAACCCTCGTCAGTCAATTCGTAAAGCAGAGGAGCTAGGTTTTGCACCGCTGCTTTGCAACCCTGGACGATAGCGCCCATTTTTCCTGTTTGCTTGGACAATACTGCCTCATTTTCGATTTCAAATGGCCCTGTGAATCCTTTTTCTTTTAGAATATTCACAAATGCTCTCCAGTCCAAATCATCTCCAAATCCAAAACCCGGGAGGGTGGCTTCATAATGATGTCTATCCCATGGATTGGTGCTTGCAGGAATTCCGGCAGATTTGGCCCATTCGGCAGGGATTTGATGCATGGGATACATGTTTCCCCAGAATGGATCTGGATTATTTCGAGTCGATTTGACATGGATTCTCTGAAGGCGAGTCATATCTGTATGCTTGATGACTTCTACAGGATCTGTATGTTGCCAAATATCATGGGAAGGGTCGTAAATCTCACCGTGATTCTTTTCCGGAATCAGTTGATACATCAGTTTTCTGGCGGCTAAGACTCCCGGTAAATTATTGAAAGTGCCAAAATGCCCAGAACTTCTCCAGCCTTCCATTGGACAGTTTTCATACAGAATACTTACTCCTAAATCAGCGGCATATTGGATGATGGGTTTGAAAATGCGCTTGTATTCCAAAAGATTTTTTTCAAATCCTCCGTCTTCATTTCCCAACTCATGGTTGTAGCCCACGAAGGTTCCAACTTTGACATCATTTTCATCTCCCCCTAGCAAATAAGCCATTCGGATCAATCTCAAAAGATGATTTTGGTTTTTGACTCTTTGCGCAGGATCTCCACCGATTAGATTTTCAAAAGCACCTAAGGAAAGTCTTAAAGAAGCAGCATTAAATTGATCGATTAATTTTTTTGCCTCATCTACACCGAAATTCTCATAATCCAAATGAGTAGCCACGAAGTCATCCCGGGTTCCATCTCTTCTGAAAACACATAAGTCCAGTCCTTGAACTCCAATTTCATTGGCTTTTTCTATAGTCTGTTCTAAGTTAAGCTGATCAAAAGCTGAAGTCATAATCCAAATTGGATTCGCCATGGGTTAATAGGTTTTGGGTTAAAAAAAAACAGCCCCTAAGGGCTGCTTAAATTACTTGTTTTCCGCCAAATTTTCAGGCTTGGTACTAATTCTGGACCAAATGAGCTCTCCAACTTTTCTTCCTTGCCAAACACCCTCATTAATGGCTGGCATGTAGTGGATACCTCCATAAAACCTTGAAATAGCCGCTTCCGCTGATGCTTCCATGAAAGAGTCAAACTCTCTTATTGGAAGTCCATAGTTAACTTCTGAACTATCCACAAAATGGAAGTCTTCACCAAATATCTGAGTTAGTGTAAAAGCAGCAGAGGTTGATGCTACGCTATGGCCACTGGTATGCTCAGGAAAAGGAGGCGTTTGTAAGTAAGGAACCCATTCCTGATCTATAAATTGATTGATGTAGGTTTCGGGTCTTACTAATTTGCTACGGTACTTCTCATCCCAACAAGCAACAAAGGCATCGTGCAGGGAAATTCCAGTTAATGCTAATGCCTCAGCGGTTTTTTTCCAGTCTGCATTGGCAGTTTTTGCCGCAATAGCAGCGATACTCATCCAGTGTCCACCAGGTGTGATTTTTTTCTCTGCAAACATCACATGTCCTTTCACATTCATCTTGTAGGGATTACAATCCCAGAACATGGCGATGTCCAATTCCTCTTTGGAAGCGTTGACTACCGCATCATAAACCCCTTTTGCCAATTGGTAAAATTCAGAATTCGGGTCTGTAGAATAGGCTGGGGGAGGGGAAACCTTAAATTGGGCAGCAGAGTCAATTACGAACGTTCTGATTTTATTCCAATGGGGCTCAATACCTTCCATATAAGCTGGTGGAGTTGGTTCCCAGGTTCCCGGTTGTCCGGTTACGGTATACTTCGGGAAGGATCTACTTTGATGATAATTATCCTTGGATGAATAGGCTTTGATATGATCAGCGATTTCTTCTCCGAACTTCACTGATGCTTCAAATACATCATCCGGAATGCCTTTTTCTTTTAATTCTGTAAAAGCTTTCTCCTTGTGGTTTTGAACCATTTCTTCTGAAAAGATCAAAGCCGTTCCCATTTTGTAATAGGCTGCCAAAGAAGCAAGAGGTGGGTAAATGTTCTCAGGAACTTGAATATTAATAGCTTCTGAGCCGTTTAATTGTCCCATAAGAGACTTATAGCCTGGATCCACTGCCGCTGCAACTTCATAGGCTGCAAGGGAAGAATAGGAATAAATTCGTGCTGCTACAGGAGGAGAAAATATATCATGAATAATTACTTCCGTAATCCTGTCCTGTGCTTCACTTAAGTAATGGCCGTCGGTAATTGCATCGCTGTAATCCACTGGTTCCTGACAAGAGAAAATCGTCAAGAGTAGTAGCGAAAAGAGCAGCCCTTTTAATCTAATCATTTGAATTACTGTCTTTTAATGAATCTTAAATTTACTGAATAGTGCTGGGAGACTCAAGTTTTTGGACTGGTTCTCCGCTAGGGTGAAGCCAAAAGTATGTTAAAATTCAGCTCTCTCAAATGATTTTTGTCAATTTTCAGAATTCCCTAGAAAATATACCGGGCCATTATTGCTGATTCCGATAATGTAGCTGTTAGTCAGGGATTTGATTTGCTCTATTCGTCTCAGTTCGGCCTGAGAAGGAACCTTGTTTTCCTCTTTGCTCACTTTCCATCCTCCCTCTGTCCATTGTAATTTTAAATTGGAACTGGAGGTGTTTTTCCCCAGATCTACTCTGAATCCTGAATCATTTCCAACTATCCAAAGTGTTTGAGCTGCAGCATTCCATTTCATGTCTTTGATGGGGCTAAGTTGTGCTTGCCATGGGAAGGCTTCAAACTCAAACGTCCCATCTTCTTTTTGAAAATAAACCCCGGATCTAAACTCATAGGCATATTTAGGGCTGAGTTTTCCAATTATATCTTTTCCAAAAAGATCTTCTGGCTTGGAAATCTTGGCATATTCTTGATAGGAAGAATGCATTCTTTTCACCCCGGGAATTTGCTTGATCAAATCATCCCTCGTAGCAAAAGGAACCAGTTTTTCTCCCATATAATGAAATATCAATGGATCTGCTTGTCCATTTCCATCAAAATCATGATGATAAAAAACAACTGGCTTTTCATGACTTGCTTTTAGCTTGGAATTAAGTCCAAGGTTGCCCACCAATAAATCCTTGAGACCGTCTCCGTTGATATCTTCCACAATTATCTCATTGACCCATCCAGCAGACTTTTCTAAACCACCTGGAAAAATCTCTACCAATTGCTTGCCATTATTCTTGAAAACCCGAATTCCTTGCCAATCTCCTGACAGTATCAACTCTTTGGCTCCATCTCCATCCAAATCACTCCAAGTAGCATCCTGAATCATTCCCAAATCTTTACCAACTCCAAACCATTCTCGAGTTTGGTCACGGAATTGACCGCGTCCGTTGTTGATCAAAAGATAGCTGTATGGACTAGCTCCATAATCTCCGGTTAGAACCGATGCGCCAACAAAAATATCGGGAAAGCCATCTCCATTGATATCATGAATGGCCAGTGAGGAGGTATTTTGTCCAATTGGAGGAAGTGCATTTGGAAAGAAGGCAAAATTTCCTTTTCCATTCCCGTAAAGTATGCGGTCAAAGATAAAGAGGTTATCAGCTTCGTATTCATTCCCCCCACTTCCTACATATAAATCCAAATATCCGTCTCCATTGAAGTCTTCAAAAGCGGCTACCACATCCTCGGCTTTAGCAAGCTGCGAAAATGACTTGCTTTCAATGGGTTCAAAGCTGCCATCTTCCTTTTGGAGAAAAAATGCACCTGCCTGATCTTTGGCTCCACCCAGAAAAATATCTGTAAGTCCATCTCCGTTAATATCAGCGCTAGCAGATGCAGGACCTTCAGCTGCAAAACTTCTTGGGATTAGGTATTCTCTTTTGGTTTCGTCCAATTCATTTTTCTCCTGATGACTCCAGGAGATAGAAAAGTTAGAGTTGTTGGCTTCAGATATTCTCCCCTCAGGAATAAATTCTTTTCCTCCTCCTTTGATTAGTAAGTGCTTCTGATTGCTAGAAAGCCCTTCGAATTGCTCAAAAGTTCCGTCCGGCCATCTGACCTGGATAGCATCAATTTTGTCCACCTTGCCTAATCCAAAGATTAAATTCGTAGAAGTTCCTGATTGAAACCCTCTGGAAGTGCTCAAAAGTTGCCGATATTTTTTTTCAGGAGTAATAACCTTTACCTCAGCTCCGATCGCAAATGGATTATTTCCAGCACTTTTTAATTCTACACTGATGTAATTATGGCCGAAACTTTCTGACTTGTTGCGGTAGATAAAAGCAGGTTGATTAAGGTTGTTGACGATCAAATCCAAGTCTCCATCATTATCCAAGTCAGCATAGGTGCTTCCATTGGAATAGGAGGCCTGATCCAAACCAAATTCCTTTGCTTTAGGCTTGAATTTCAAATTACCTTGATTATGAAAAGTATAATTTGGGAGCTGGACAGAAGGTAACATTTCAATTTGCCGCTTCCTAAGCTCGTCCATTTTCAGATTTGGATCTGCCTCTTGAGAGTATTGGATGAAATCCAAATCATTGGGCCTTTTCACAATTCCATTGGTGACATGAATATCCATCAGCCCGTCGTTATCCATATCGAATATCAAGGGAGACCAACTCCAGTCAGAAGCAAAAACTTCAGCATATAAGGCTACTTCACTAAACTCTCCTTTTCCAGTATTCAGTTGCAGGTGATTTCTTACGTATTGATCCCCATAATTAAACTGCTTTTTGATGGAGTAAACTTCTGCTTTATCTTCTCCAACAGATTTCATCCAAATTTCCGGATCTTCAGGAAGCATGTCCGTGGTGAAAATATCCGGATACCCATCTCCGTCAATATCAGCAGCATCATTGCCCATTGAGTATCGGGACGTATTAGAAATAATACTTTGCAGACTTTCTAAAAAAGTTCCGTCCTGCTGGTTGATATAGAGGTAATCATTCTCAGTGAAATCATTGGAAACATAAATGTCCAACCAGCCATCCTGATTGAAATCTTCTATACTTACCCCTAGTCCAAAACCCAAAACACTGGAGTAGATCCCGGCTTCTTCAGTTACATCTACAAAGCCTCTTTGGCCTTCAGATGCGAGGTTTTTTAATAACTTGTCTCCTCCTTCATCAGCTATTACCCTGTTTTCCGACTTTGCGAAAACCTCGGGTGATTTCACTCCATGATTTAACAGATAAAGGTCCAAATCTCCATCTCTGTCGTAATCAAAAAAGACGGCATGGGTACCGAAACCTTTGAAATCTACTCCATATTGCTCGCCAAGCTCAATAAATGTCAGATCTCCCTGGTTGATATAAAGTCTATTTTTACCCTGTATCCCTTTGTAATCTCCAACTTGACTGATATATAAATCAAGCAGGCCATCTCCATTTACATCTGCAAAAGTGGCGCCATTGGACCAGCTGCCTTCTTCATAAATTCCCGATGATTCGGTTATATCTTCAAACTGGAAGTTCCCTTTATTGAGGTAGAGGCGATTGGGAACTTGATTGCCAGTAAAAACCAAATCAACCAGTCCATCATTATTAATATCTCCCGCGGCTACCCCGCCTCCATTGTAGAAATAGAGGTATTCTAAAATATTTATCTCGGGGCTTGAGGTAAGATTATTTTGAAAATCAATCCCCGTTTCCTGAGCCGAAAGTAACTCAAAGAGTTTCTCTTTTTTCTCCTCTTTTTTGCAGGAAAGCAATGTGATAGCCAGGATGCAGCCTGTAAATCTCCAAAATTTAGTAATTGTCATATTTCCAGATTTCTGCAGCACTGTTGTTTTTTACAATTAGGAGTTTTTGATCATTTAATCGGCTGATTGCTCTGATTTCACCGGAAAGCTTGAGTTGATGTTGAGCGTTAGGAAGGTAACGGAAAGTTCCATCTCCATTTCCTATCAACACCTCCCCGAAACTGGCGTCTGATTTGCCGATTTCTGGTTTCACTCCACTTAAATTTCCTCCTAAAATCAAATCTATTATTCCATCTTGATTGATGTCTATTGTCTCGCTTGCAAACACCCAGGATCTCTGAGCCATTCTCGGGAAAGAAACCCATTCAAACTGTGCTCCATCTCGATTCATTAATACCCCCGACTCTAAATGAGTTAATTCATTGACGATGGATTTGGAAATAATAGCGGGATCGAAAATCTGATCTAAGGATTGATTATTGTAATTCGAGTACCGCATGTACTTCTTTTTGATAGTAGGGATTTGTTTTTCCAGTTCATGCTTCAGCGTAAATGGCACCTGAACATCCCCTTGAGTAGCAGTGAATATTTGCTCTATAGATCCGTTTTGGTCAAAGTCATTCAAATACATCCGAATAGGGCTATCTGATTTTGCCTTAAACCGGGTATTAAGTCCCTGATTCCCTAGAATCAAATCTGGAAAACCATTTCCGTCCAAATCTGCAACTTCAACAGATCTGTACCAGCCTTTTAATTTCGCTAGTTCGGGAAGCTCCATCCTTTCCAATTTTTTCCCGGTGTTTTTGAAAAAAATGGGTTCAGTCCAGTCACCGACAAGTACCAAGTCTTCTTTTCCGTCTTGGTCCAAATCCACTACTGCTGCGTCGGTGATCATTCCTATTTCCTGAAGTCCCGGAGCAAAATCTTGGCTTTGTTCAGTGAAATTCCCTTTCCCATCATTAATCCAAATATGACTGCTTGCCGGTGCTCCATAGACGAAAGGCACTAACCTTTCGGTGATAATTAGATCCAAAGCCCCGTCTTCATTGATATCTATGGACTGAACAGATGAGCTTACTCCTCTTATGGTTTGGAAGCCAGTTTGGGTGCTCTTGCCAAAATTTCCTTTCCCGTCATTGAAGTAAAGTCTGTCTGCAAGATCAGGTGCATTGAGTGGAAATTCATTTCCGCCTGAAGTCACCAATAAGTCCAGAAAACCATCTCCATTGGCATCAAAGAATAAAGCGTCGGAGTCTTCTGCAGTGGAGTCAGCTTCAAATGCAGCTTGTCTTGATAAGGAGTATTTCCCAGAGCTAGAACCAAGATACAACTTGGCACTAAATCCCTTCGATCCTCCGAAATATAGGTCTTCTATGCCATCTCCATTGACATCCGCTTTGGCAAAAGCAGGACCGTCGGTAGAGAACATATGATACAGCAATCGGTCTCTGTCAAAGTCAACAAAAGTATTTTCCTGATGCTGGAAATCAATTAGGGGCTGCTCTTCCTTGCTAAACAAAGGCTTGATTCCTTTCGAGCTAGGTACCTCAATTCCTTCTTGAGCATCTTCCCATTTCAACTGTAATAATTGGTTTGCTGATTGATTCTCTAATAAACTTACTTTTCCATCAGGCCATGTAATATAGATTTGATCAAGCTTTGTGATTTTCCCTAGCCCCAAAGTCAGTTTAGGGTCCACTGAGGATTGAAATCCCCGGTTTGGCATTTGTTCCAAGTAAAACTTTTGATCACCTGCAATTGCCAAGATTTGGGTTCCAACTGCCTGTGTGTTCATGCCTTTTCCGATCAATTCGAATTGGATGGAATGATTTTCGGGTAATTGAGTTTTACTGAGATTTTTAAAAATCTGGGCAGGCTTATTTACATTATTGATGACCAAGTCCAAAGTTCCGTCATTGTCTAAATCTCCATAGGCAGAGCCATTCGAGTGAATAGCTTCTCCCAATCCCCATTCCTGAGCTTTGTTTTCAAACTGAAGATCCCCCAAATTCTTAAATGCATAGTTGGGCACGGGATTGATTGGAATAGGATCAATAAGGGCTTTGTAATCCACTCCCTCTTGGGTGATGATTTTTACTTTGGTCTCTTCATCATCAATAAAGTTCAAATAGTCCAAATCAGTAATATCCTGATAGATGCCGTTGGCTACGAATAAATCTCTCATGCCATCATTGTCCATATCAAAAATCAATGCTCCCCAGCTCCAATCTGTGGCTTCTACATTGGCCATTCTACCCATTTCACTGAAGGTGCCGTCCCCATTATTGATATGGAGCATATTTCTTGAAAATTGATAATGATAGCCGTAATTCTTGTTGAATTGAAATCTGTCCCAGTTTTCAAAAGTGGTCACCTGCTTCAATCTATCTATAGGCTCCGGAAGCATGTCTGTGACGAAAATATCCAACAGTCCATCTCCATTGATATCCGCAATATCTGCACCCATGGAAGCTGCAGAAATAGATCTCATAGCAGACTCCAAAGATTCTGTGAAAGTGCCATCTTGATTGTTGATATATAAATAGTCCTTTTCAAAAAAATCATTAGAAATAAAGATGTCTGGCCAGCCGTCTTGGTTCACATCTCCAATGGTGATTCCTAATCCAAATCCAATTACTGATCCATAAATCCCAGCTTCCTCACTTACGTCCGTAAATTTTCCACCATCGTTTCTGAATAATTTATCTCCACCTACAGGGTCCCGTTCAGGACGCTTATTCTGCATTTTGTTGAAGCTTCCAATTGCCTGATAGCTGTTATTCAAAAGATAAACATCCAGGTCTCCGTCTCTATCATAGTCAAAAAATACAGCATGGGTTGAGAATCCTTGGTCAGCTAAACCGTATTGTTCAGCCATTTCTAAAAAAGTGCCATCACCCTGATTAATGAATAACTCATTTTGCTTGTTGTCTCCGGAAATATCTCCCGAGTTACATACATAAATATCTAAATATCCATCTCCGTTTACATCGGCCATAGCCACTCCAGTACTCCAAGCCCGGTTACCTTTAACGCCGGCTTTCTCAGTAATGTCCTCAAATTGAAAATTGCCTTTGTTGAGGTACAATGTATTGTCTGTTAGATTTCCCGTGAAGTAGATATCTAACAAACCATCATTATTAATGTCTCCCAAGGCAACACCACCTCCATTATAGTAATTTCGGTAGGTGAAAATGTTGAATTTTTTATCAAATGAAAGGTCATTACTGAAGGTTACCCCAGATTCTTCCGGAGATATTTGTTCAAAGAGACTTGGAGTTTCAGCCTCTTCCTTTCCGCAGGAAAACAAAAGAATGAGTGCACAAAAGCCAATTATTTGATTCTTCATGATGGGTTAGCTTCTAGTTGTTTTTGGATAGGCAAATCCACTATTTCCACCCGAACTGAGGAAATAGATTTTTTGAAAACACGGATTCTTCGGTTTCCGTCAATCTTGACAAATGCGATTAATGATTTATCCTCATTGGAAACCTCAAAAAAGCCATCCCCATACCAGGTTTCTAATAAGGCGATAACGTCATCCCTGAGTTTTTCTACGCTTAACTCTTCATTCCAAAGAGCCCAAGATTCATAGGTGAACTCCATGGGCATCATGTAAATTTTATTTTCTTCAAATCTAGGGTAAAAGCGCATTTTAGCAGGATTGCCTGAGGGCATTTCAGCCTGATATTCTACAGACAATTCAGTAGGGCCATTGGTTAAAACTCCTTTTTTATTGAGGTCCCAACATGTTTCGAAGAACTCCTTTTTATCCATTCCCAATTCCAATCCCAAGAATAGCTCATTAGCTTCTTTGCCGGAGCTCAATTCCCTATCTTCAATTTTTTGGTACTCAGATTTGCAGGCACCAAGCGTAGTAACTATTAAAATTGCCTTAGCGAATCTCAAAAAGAATCGGTTCATCATTATTTCTTACTGCTATTAAATAGGGTTTGTTATTGATTATTATTTTATGAAGATCCCTGCTTTCTCCGGGAAGAACCAATCCGCTTTCTTCCGGGAGGGAAACCTTCCATGTGTAGTTTTTTGTATGGTTTAGTAACCAACCATAGCTTCCCAAATTGGATCCCATTTCCGGCTTATTCCGACTTTGATTTCCTGCTAAGATGAGGAAATCATTGCTTTTTGAATCCTGAAAGAAAAGGCTGGTGTAAATGGGGGCTTGCTGAACTTCAACAGGTAATTCCTGGAGTTTAAACTTCCCATTTCCATCGTTGATCCACAGGGAGGTTTGCAAGATATCGACTTCCAAATTTAGGGATTTTGAAAGAATTTGGGCAGGGAAAAGTTCCTCCATTGACTTATTTTGGTAAGCTGCATAAGTAGTTAATTGCTTTCGTAAAGAAGGAATCTGCTTTAGTAAGGTGTTCTTCATTACTAAAGGCATTGCCCTATTTCCGTCATAAAAACAGAGAATTTGATCTAAACTTCCATTTTGATCAAAATCATTGACATACATTCTCAGCTTGCTGCCAGTCGGAGGTTTGAATCGGGTATTTAAACCCAAATTACCCGCTAATATATCCGGGCTTCCGTCTCCGTTTAAATCCCTTACGAGAAGCGTGTTCCACAATCCCCTCGTCTGGGAAAAACCGAATTCCTCTGTTCTTTCATAGAATTGACCACTTTTGATGGAAAAAATGCGAATGGGAGCCCATTCTCCGGCAATAATAAGTTCTAGCTGACCGTCACCATCCAAGTCAGCAATGCTTCCTGATGTCAGCATTCCTTCTTTGAACTCTTGGGAAGTTGCTGCTTTGGTGAAATTCCCTTTACCATCATTTAGCCATGTGTTAAATCCAGTTGGAATTCCATAAGCAAAAGGCTGCTCTCTGTCACCAATGACTAAGTCTAAATCTCCATCTTGATCAATATCAGTTGTTAGAATAAATGAGCTGGGTACAGGATCAAATAATTGTTGGGACTTAAGAAATTTGCCATTTCCTTGATTGATATACAACCTATTTTGATAGAGTGGATTCCCCATTCCAAACTCAATGCCACCGCTGGCAATTAATAGATCGGGAAGTTGATCGTTGTTGGCATGAAAAATTAAAGCATCCACATCTTCAGAAAGACTGTCTTGCTCAAATAAGCCCTCTAAGGCAGTTTGAAAGCTTCCGTTTGGCTGTTGATAAAAGAGTTGACTTGCCTGCCCTTTTGCACCCGGAAGGAAAATATCATCTCTTCCGTCTTGGTTTAGATCTCCGACAGCAGCTTTGGGGCCCTCATTGCTGATAGACCAAAAACGTAATCTGTCCAGGTCAAAATCAACAAACTGACTTTCCTGATGTCTAAATGGGATAGGGTTGGAAGCTAAAGTGAGTGTTGTTTGCTTAGAAGTCTTTTCAGTCGGAGTCTGAGTTTGATTTTTTTGAGGATTGATTACCTGATTTGCAGCAATATTTTTCTGGATACTCCGGCTACCATCTGGCCATGCGATAATTAGACTATCTACAGTTGTGTTTTGGCCTATCCCAAAATGAATTCTAGGGTCTACCGATGACATGTAGCCTTTGACAGGTTGATATTCTTTATACAAGATCTGACCTTCAATATGAAGCTCTACGGTAGCACCAAAAGCATTTTTCAAATCAATGGTGAGATAATTGCCGAGTTGATTTTCAATGCTTTGATTTTTGTAAACTCCTAGGAAATCATTGAGGTTATTGACAACTAAGTCCAGATCCCCATCATTATCCAAATCTCCATAGGCCGCTCCTGTACTGAAGGTTAATTGATTGAGGCCTACTTCCATGGCTTTGTTTTCAAATGACCAATTGCCAAGGTTTTTAAACCAATAATTTTGTAGTGGGGTGGAGGGAAACTCATCAATCATTTTGGTGATCAAAACTGAGTCTTTTTTAAATTGAGTGATATCTGATTGCTTGTTGACATAAAAATCCACAAAGTCAAAATCAGTAAGGTCCTTTACGATTCCATTCGCCACAAAAACATCATTCAGACCATCTAAATCTGCATCAAAAATCAATGCTCCCCAGCTCCAATCTGTGGCATGCATACCAGTCATTCGAGAAACCTCAGTAAACATGGGAGCTCCTGTATTGGGGTTTTTACCTAGGTTCTTTTGAAGGGTATTTCGGGTGAACTGTCTGTGATACCCTGCTTTGAGGTTAGCTTGGAATTTATCCCAATCTTCAAATGGAGTTTTTGTTTTTACCCGATTCCAGTCTTCAGGAAGCATTTCTGTTACAAATATGTCAGGCCTTGCATCATTATCCAGGTCAGCAATATCTGCACCCATGGATCCCATAGAAATTTCCGGGATCAATTCGGGAAGCACTTCTCTGAAAGTTCCGTCCTGATTATTGAGATAGAGATAATCTCTTTCAAAAAAGTCATTAGATACATACAAATCAGGCCAAGTATCTTCATTCAAGTCTGCTACAGTTACTCCAAGACCATAGCCTATACTACTTCCAAAGATTCCTGCTGCTTCACTGATATCTGTAAAAAATGCTCCGTCATTCCTGAATAATTTATTCCCACCTTCTGGATCCCTGATTTCTCTTTGGCCTTCTCTTAAATCAAAAAGACCAACAGATCTTCCAGAATTACTAAGTAGGTACATATCAAGATCTCCGTCTTTATCCATGTCAAAAAATACCGCATGCTGGGAGAGGCCTTCTTCAGCAATTCTATAGGCTTTTGACTCTTCTTTGAATGTTAGGGTTCCCTGATTGATGAATAATTCATTGTATCTCTTTTCTCCTCCGGGAGGGCCGGATTTGCAAACATAGATATCCAATAGTCCATCATTATTGATATCTGCCATACTGACTCCGGTAGACCAAACTCCAGAAGAATTTAAGCCTGCTTGATCTGTAATGTCTTCAAATTTAAAGTTGCCTTTATTTAAATAGAGGCGATTAGAGGTTTGATTTCCGGCAATAAAAATATCTAAGAGTCCATCATTGTTGATGTCTCCAAGAGCTACACCAGCACCGTTATAAAAATTCCTGAATGTATAAGGGTTATATTTTTCATTATAGGTAAGATCGTTTCTGAAATCAATCCCGCTTTCTTTTGCTGAAATAAGTTTAAAAAGTTGCTTTTCCTGTGCTTCTTCCTTTTTGCAGGAAGAAAGCAAAATGATCATTAAAAGAGGCAGTATGCTTTTACTGTACTTCATGATTTTGTAAAAAAAAGGAAGTGCACAAATGTACACTTCCTTTCAATAAGATATTATTTTTTAATTAATAACCTGGGTTCTGAGTCAGGTTAGGGTTAGCATTGATTTGCTGCAATGGAATAGGGAATAGTGCTCGGAAAGGCTGAGATTGTCCTTTCTCCCACCATGGCTGATTCCACTTTCCGAACCTGATCTGATCAGTTCTTCTGGAAGCTTCAGCAAACATTTCTCTTCCTCTTTCTTCAAAGATAGTATCCAAAGTCACGGTAGTGAATGCAGGCATACCTGATCTTGTTCTAACCATATTAAGGGCAGTCAGAGCCTCAGAAGTTTGTCCCAAACGGAAAGCTGCTTCTGCTTTGGTCAAGTACATATCAGCCAATCTGAACAATGGATAATCATTGTTCAAGCTTGAAGCAGCACCCGAAGCAAACTCAAATTTACCTACTCTCGCACCAGCTTGTCTGAATGCATTTGGAGCCAACATGTTGATCTCAGGAGTAAAGGTCAATGGAGGACCATCAGGGTCATTTGCTTCCGCTGAGATATCATTCAAACGAGTGCCATCAGCAGCGAATTGAGGACCTACAATGAAGGAGTTCTTTCTTACATCATTATCATCAAAAGAATTATAGAATTCTTCCAAAGATGCATATCCATTCCATGGCTGCTCCTGCAAATTGTAAGTATTCTGACTCAAATAGTGCAAAGTCATTTGAACAAGGTTGAATCCTTGTGCATTGTTCTCATCGTATGGCAAAGTCAAGATGTTCTCAGTAGATCCGCCATTTCTTGTAGAAAAGTTGCTGAAGAAATTAGCTGATAAAGAGTAAGGACCTGAAATAACCACATCTGCTGCAGCTTTAGCATCAGCCCATCTTGCAGTTCCAGTGTAAACCTGAGCATTCAAGTATAACTTAGCAAGGATAGCATGAGCACTGTAATAGTTCAAGGTTGTCTTAGTATCGGACTTTGGAAGTAAGTCTACGTTTTCCAAAACTGAACGCTCGATGAAGTCAAATACTTCTTGACGAGTGTTATTAGAAGGGTTTCCTTCCAAGTCATCTTCAGTAACGATAGGAACATTTCCAAAGCTGTCGATCAACCAAGAATAAATCAAAGCTCTTAATACTCTTAATTCCGCTGTTAAAGCTTCCACATCTCTATAACTTACAATTAGGTTATTGATTTCACCAATTGCAGTGTAGCAATAAGCCCAAGAGTTATTGAAAGCCTCATCAGATGGCTGCCAAGTATGTCTGTGCATTCTTAACCATAATCCACCATCTTCCCAGTCAGCTCCTTTTTGAGGAATTGCCATTTCGTCAGATGATACCTCGTAAATAGACCAGATACTGTTGTGTCCACCCCAGCTACCCACAATACGGGAGTATGCAGAAGCTTTCAAAACGTCAATCAAGGCTGGGTTATTACTATTCGCCACATCCTCAGGAGTTACTCCGTCAAGTACCTCCTGCTCCAGTTCCCAACAGGATCCCAGTAGGAATACTACCGGAATCAACAGAAAGGTTTTACTAATTGATTTTAACATATCTCTGTTGTTTGATTGATTACTTAAAGTTTAAACTAAGACCCAAAGTGAAAGATCTGGTTTGGAAGTATGTATTTCTTCTCTCAATTCCTGGTGACAAAGAAGTTGTAAATGCATCACCATTTTCCAAGTCTCTTACTCTTACTTCAGGGTCAATACCAGAATAATTGGTTATTGTAAATAGATTTTGTGCTGCAAAGTACACTCTGAAAGAACTCAAATTAGGAGAATTAGTTTTGAAATTATATCCTAATTCCATGTTATCCAGTCTGATAAAGCTTGCATCCTCTATGTACGAACTGTTGAAGGTTGGAGTTGAGGTAATCAATGGACTTGTTGGAGTCTTATCCGTAATTACAGAGTTCCAAGTGTTAGATGGAGCATCTGCATTTTCGTAGAAACCTCTGTAAGAGTTATACAAGTCATGTCCCCAAGCACCTCTTAAGAATACGTTTAATGACCACTGTCCATATTCAAATCCGTTTGCGAAACCGAATTCACCCTGTGGAAGACCATTGCCTAGTCTTTCGAATTCATCAGGATTGGTTGTAGAAAGGATGTATTCACCCGCTTCACTGATACCCAATAATCTTGGTCCGTAGAAGTCACCCAAAGTTTGACCTACTCTGTTGTAGATGATAGGGTTGTTATTTTGTCCTGGAGAACCTGGAGTAGCAAATCTCAATTCGTCAAATCCAAGACCGCCTGCTGATAAGCTTTCGATAGTGGTTTTGTCATAGATAGTGAAGTTGAAATTCGGAGACCATTTCAATGTTCCTTTTCCAATTCTTGCTACACCTATTGCGAATTCAAAACCTGCAGCTCTCAAATCAGCCAAGTTTACCCAAGTACTTCCAACTGTATTGAATCTTCCTGGATCGAAAATATTTGGACCACCAGAAACCGGTACATTGAATAGCAAGTCAGAAATATTTCTAACATAATAGTCTACACTACCATTTACTTTTCCGTCAAACATCGCATAATCCACACCCACGTTGAATTCTTTCTTGGTTTCCCACTTCAAGAATCTGTTTGGATTAGAGTTTTGTACAATACCTACATAGATATCATCTGTAGTCAATGGGTCACCATCCAAGTCAATTCTGTTTCCATTTCCGAATACACCTAATGCCAAGGTTGGAGATGGAGGAAGGTTACCAGTTACACCGTAAGATACTCTTGGTTTGAACTGAGAGAAAACTCCCATATCAAAAATCTGGGTAAAGTCAGATCCTATAGAGAATGCAGGGAATACACCAGTTTGATTATTTTCACCAAATCCCGAATAAGTTTCAGCTCTTACTGAAGCAGAAAGGAATAATAAGTTTCTGTAATTGAAGTTAGCTCTACCGAAAGCGGAGTTTAACTGATCTTCGTTGGCATAAGAATATAGGTTTGTGTTATTACCTAATCTGATAGCACCAGCACCTAAATTATTCCATCCTAAATCGAAAAGATATTGTCTAACTCTAGCTCCGAATCCTTGGTTTTTGGTTGACTGGAAAGCAACACCACCTAATAGGGTCATGTTTAAACCATCCATTACCTCAGTTTCATATCTCAAGGTAGATTCAAAGATTTTCTGCTGTCTGTCATTGGTGATTCTTTCAGCTGAACCTCTAGCACCTAAACCTACTTGGAAATCTTGGATGGACCAAAATCCACCAATCAACTCATTTCTTCTATCCTGAGAATACTGAGCCGAAGCAGTCAAATTAGGAAGAATATCAAACTCTGCTCTATATGAAGTCAAAGCAGATTTAATCTCATTCACAAATTTTTGTTGATTTGCTAAAGCAACTGGGTTGTAGAAGTCAAACAAATCTCTCTGGAAATAACCACCAAATCTCTGATTTGCATCTTCGGTGTTTTCGAAGATTGGAGCAGTAGGGTTATAGATAGTTGCATATCTGAAAGCAGCATCGTTGATAGACTCAGAGTCTACATTCGTGAAGGATAAGTTCACATTCATTCTCAATCGATTGTTGATTGCTGATTGAGAAAGGTTGATTCTTGTGTTCAATCTTTCGTTACCTACTCCATTTACAATACCGTTGTTGTCACGATAGTTAACTGAAGCCATGTAAGTGGTGTTATTAAAACTACCGGAAACACTGGCATTGGTGGTATACGAAAGTGCATCATCAATCAATTCCTGTCTCCAATCAGTTCTGCTACCAAAATCTTGACCGCCTCTTGCCACAAATTCTTCAGGAGAAAGGATTGGGATAAGGTTAGTAGCCTGATCTAAAGTTGCAAAAGAGTTGATGGAAACAGTTGTAGATGGTTCTCTAGTGCCTTTTTTAGTGGTAGTAATCAAGATTACACCGGAAGAACCTCTGGCACCGTAAATAGCTGCAGCGGATCCATCTTTCAATACATCGATAGACTGAATATCATTCGGGTCAACGTTGTCAAGAGATGCACCGATTACACCGTCCAATACGATCAATGGAGAGGAGTTAGCTCCGAAAGTTGATAAACCTCTCAATCGAATGTCAAAGCCACCGTTAGGATTACCTCCAGCACGGGTGATTGATAGACCTGCTACCTTACCTTGAAGTAATTGAGTAGGGTTTGCTACGTTACCTCTGTTAAAATCCTCAGGTTTTACACCGACTACAGCAGAAGTAATTTCCTTTTTGTCTTGGGAGCCGTAACCGATTACGACTGCCTCTTCCAAGCTCTGGATATCCTCTTCCAAATTAATGGTGAAAGTGCTTTGGTTACCGATCTCCACTTCTTTAGTGAGATAACCTACAAATGATACTACCAGGACACGGTCTCCGGATTGGATTTCAAGCGTAAACTTTCCATCCAAATCAGTCGCCACGCCTCTGGTGGTGCCTTTTACTAGTACAGTGGCACCTGGTACAGGGTCTCCAAGTGAAGCATCCAGGACGGTTCCTGTGATGGTTCTACTTTGGGCATTGGCTGCTAGCGAAGCTCCGAATACGAGCGCCATCACCAGCATCAATGACTTAAGTTGTTGTAAATAATTTCTCATAGGGTTTTTTGTTTTGAAAAAAGCGAAATAGGTATGAGTACTTAATTTCAAACCTAAGGTGAAGTATTAAATTTAATTTTGCAATTATTAACTTTTCGCCAACACTAATCGCAAAATATCCAATTTTAACAGAATAATGTATATTTTAATAATAATTCATTGGAATTGACTTATTTTTAATAATTAAGTAATGGAAATCGTTTTCCTTTTGCTGAATATTAAAAAAACGAATTTTTATTAAAAAAATGAAAATTTCTTAGAGAAACAAAATCATCAAATTGAGCACAAATGAGCCTTTTTGAAAAAAATTAATTAAGTATTTAATTTTATTGAAAATTTCAGCTTAACTCACTGTAGTTTGTGGTTTCTTATTTTGGAAAAGGGTTTTAACTGTTCTATGAAACTTACCATTAATCTTCCCTTACGATTTTCAATACTAGGGATTATTTTCATATAAAGAGAAGTTATTGTCAGTTTTGAAGTTGATTCTAATATTATAAAAATAACTTTATAGAATTGTAATTTTCGTTTAGTCCTTATCTGGATAAACTTTTCTCAAAAAACCTTAAAACCATTAGTCGTTCTTTTTCGCTTATAAACAGGTACTTATATTGACCTAGATTTTAATCTACCTCTTGGATGTCTCTATACAGCAAGCAACTCCTTTCTTTTTCGGCTTTTTTGATCATTTCTCTTAGCGCCTTTTCTCAAGGTATCAAAGGAGTAGTGAAAGACGATGCTGGGAATCCCTTACCATACGCCTCTGTTTATATCAGAAATTTGGGAGATGGAGTGCCAACCAATTTGGATGGGAAATATGAAATCAAACTTAAAAAAGGAATATACGATGTCCTTTTCCAGTATTTAGGATATAAATCCAGAATAGAAACCGTAATAGTTCAGGATGATTGGGTAGAGTTTAATGTGCAGTTGGAACCACAGGTTTACACCTTGAGTCAGGTGGAAGTGAAAGCCGGGGCAGAAGATCCAGCATTGACAATCATGAGAAAATCGATCGCTAAAGCAAAGTATCATAGACTTCAACTCCAAAAGTATTCTATGATGGTATATCTAAAAGGAACGGGTCAATTGACTGATGCGCCTTTTTTTCTCAGAAAATCCCTAGAGAAAGATGGACTTAATTTGAACGAAGCCTATACTTCGGAGTCTGTATCGAAAATCACCTTTACCCAACCCGATAAGGTGGAGGAGAAAGTCATCTCAATCCGGACCAATGGGGATAATCAGGCAACCTCTCCAGCCCCTTACATTCAAACCAGTTTTTATCAGGACCAAATCAATGAAATAATCTCTCCTTTGTCCCGAGCAGCATTTAATTACTATCGCTTCAAATATGAGGGGAGTTTCTTTGATCAAAATGTGATGGTTAATAAAATCAAGGTGACTCCCCGTTCCCGTGGAGAGCGCGTTTTTGAAGGATACATATATATCATTGAGGATTTATGGGCCATACATAGCTTAGATCTCAAAACCTCACTTTTAGGCTTTCAAATACGAGCTACCCAGCAATATGCTCCTGTCGCTCAAAATGTATGGATGCCTTTGACTCATACCTATACTTTCGGAGGTAAGTTTTTCGGCTTTGAAGGGGAGTTCCAATACCTGGCCTCAACTCGGGATTATCAAGTGACACTCAATCCGGATTTGGTACAAGCTCCAGAGATTATAGATGAAACATTAGAGGCAATTCCTGAGAAAAATACAGCTCAGAGTACTGGATTATCTGTTGTCGAAAAACTCTCTTCTGAATCTCCTAAAACCAGGAAGGAGTACAGAAAGCTCATGAATGAGTATGAAAAAGAAATGCTCAAAGAGCAGAAGAATCCGGAAGTGGTCACTGAGCGATATTATGAGATTGATTCTATGGCCAAGAAAAGAGATTTGAGCTATTGGGATAGTATTCGTCCCGTTCCTTTGACGGTAAAAGAAATTCAAGGATATCAAAGGGATGATAGTTTGGCTACTGTAGAGGCTGCTAAACTTAGTGATGTAGATTCCATCGCAGAAAAGGCAAGAAGAAAGTATAAGCCTCTGGATTTTCTTAATGGGGCCAGTTATAGTTTTGGAAAGGGAGTTTCAATTGGTTTCCGTCAAAACTGGACAAAAATTTCTTTCAATACCGTAGAAGGATGGAAAGCAGGCCTCGGCCTATTTTACAGAAAATACCAAGAAGAAAAGCTGGCTGATAGCGTCTCGGTTTTAAGGAAAAGTTTCAATATAGAACCGGAATTCCGGTACGGATTTTCCAGTAAAAGAGCTTATGGAACTGTTGATTTCCGATGGTCTAGAACACTTCCTATTTCAGGGACTTCTTGGGGGATCCAAGGGGGAAGATATATCTATCAGTTCAATGGGGGAGAGCCGATCAATGAGCAAGTAAATGCATTGTACTCCATTCTATTCAGGCAGAATTATATGAAGCTTTACGAGCAGCGTTTTGGCAGAGTTTATTGGGCACACCGAGTAGATTATGACTTTACTTACAGGATTAATTTCACCTTAGCTGACAGAAGAGAGTTATTCAATAATTCGGACTATAGCTTGTACGGAAAGCCGGAGAGGACCTACACTCCGAATAGGCCTGAAAACATTGAAGCGTCACCCACGGCTTTTGAGGACCATTCGATTGCAAAAGTTAATTTTAATATAGAGTGGAAACCGGGAATTCGTTATGGCATCAGAAATGGAAGGAAATATCCTATTTCAGACCGAGTTCCTTTGATCAAGTTTAATTATGACAGGGCTTTCCCGAATTTATTGCAATCCAATTCTTCGGCGGATTTTAATCATGTGGAACTAGGAATAGAACATGATTTTAGGTTTGGGGTCAGCGGAAAGTTGGATTTCAATGTGATGGCAGGTACATTTTTTAACAGTAATCAGGTATACTTCCCCGATTTCCAGCACTTTGGAGGAAATAGAACCATCTTTTCCAATTTCGGTCCTGCCTCCAATTACAGGTTTATGGATTATTACAAATACAGTACAGCGGGATCCTATGTATCAGGTATTTTTCATTACCAGTTTAGAAAATTTCTCCTGACTCAATTGCCGATGTTGCGTTTTTCAGGTTTACGTGAAAATCTGTTTTTGAACTACCTCAAAACCGAAAATAGCCCTCACTATGTGGAAGTAGGCTATTCCTTGGATAATTTATTCAGGATTTTCAGGTTGGAGTTGGGAGCAGGCTTTGAAAACGGAACTTACCTCAGAGGAGGAGTTAGGTTTGGGGTGGCGACTTTTATTTCGATCAACTAAAAAAAGCTATCCTGATAGGATAGCCTTTAAAATAAGTTTTGAAAAGGATTACACCTTCATAATCTCAGCTTCTTTCTTAGCAAGAAGCTCTTCTATTTTAGTGCTGTATTGATCTGTCAGCTTTTGCACTTTATCTTCTGCTCTCTTTACCTCATCCTCAGAAGCACCTTCTTTTTGCAACTTTCTTAAGGATTCATTGGTGTCTTTTCTTACAGTTCGAATGGAAATTTTTCCATTTTCACACTCATGCTTTGCCTGCTTTACCAAAGTTACTCTTCGCTCTTCCGTTAAAGTCGGGATTGTCAGGATGATGATCTCTCCGTTGTTTTGAGGGGCTAGGCCTAGATCTGAATTTATGATGGCTTTTTCGATTTCGCCGATCATATTTCTTTCAAAAGGCTTTATAGCTAAAGTTCTTGCATCTGGCGTGGTGACAGAGGATACCTGGTTCAATGGGGTGGGGGCTCCGTAATACTGAACCAAAATTCCATCCAAAATATTAGGCATTGCCTTTCCAGCACGGATTTTTAATAGTTCTGAAGCAGTATGATCCACTGCTTTTTGCATCAGTTCCTGAGCTTCATCCAGATATAATTCGATTTCTTCCATAGTTTTTACAGTGAAGTGATCAATGTACCGATATTTTCCCCTTTTACTAAACTGCTGAGGTTACCGGCCTTATTCATATCAAATACGATAATTGGTAGATTGTTTTCTTGACAAAGTGTAAATGCAGTCATGTCCATGACATTGAGATTTTTTTCATAAACCTCAGAGAAAGAAATGGTTTGATACTTAGTTGCCGTCTTGTCTTTCTCAGGATCTGCGGTGTAGACGCCATCTACTCTTGTTCCTTTCAGAACCACATCCGCTTCGATTTCAATGGCTCTTAAGCTGGCTGTAGAATCAGTGGTAAAATATGGGTTACCAATACCTGCACCAAAAATTACTATTCTGCCTTTTTCAAGGTGACGGATTGCTCTTCTTCTAATAAATGGTTCGCACACTGATTCAATTTTAATACCAGACATCAGACGGGTATATAGTCCAGCTTGTTCCAAAGCACTTTGCAAAGCCATAGCATTGATCAAAGTAGCAAGCATTCCCATGTAATCTCCCTGAACTCGGTCTATTCCTGATTTTTCAGCCTGAACTCCTCTGAAAATATTTCCTCCTCCGATCACAATTGCAATTTCTACTCCCAGCTCTTTTACTTTTTTGATTTCTTGGGTGTACTGCTGCAGCCTGTTGGGATCAATTCCGTAATTTTTTTCTCCCATCAAGGCTTCTCCACTCAGTTTCAGGAGGATGCGTTTATATTTCATTTCTCTAAAGATTTAAAAGGAATGCCCAATTGACTTTGGACACAAAATAACCCGACAAATATAATTTCTTCCGTTCAGAATGCTAATCAAATTTGGATTGAATCTGGGATTAGACAGGAAATCCAAGCAGGATTGATTAGAATGTAATTAGGACCTGATTTTTTTCGACACTCTGTTTTAAGTTTACTTTGATCTCTTTGACAATTCCATCTCCGGGTGATTTGATGGTATTTTCCATCTTCATTGCTTCCAAAATCAAAACCACATCTCCTTTCTTGACCTCATCGCCCGGCTTGACTTTCAAATCCAAAATCAATCCTGGCATAGGAGCTTTGATGTCTTGAATACCGGTATTTTCGAGCGCATCCATTCCCAATTCTTCCAATAAGAGATCAAATCGGTCTTTTAACTTCAGTTCGACTACCTTTTGGTTCAATTTGATTTGGAGCGTCTTACTTTCACGATCCAAAGCAACTAGCTCTGCTTCAAGGGATTGATGGTTTTTGATAAAATGAATCTTTCGATCTGAAATCCATCGCATATCCCAATCAAAAATTTCATCGTTAACTTTGACGTGTTGATCGGTTTTTTCAACCGAATAGGTCTTGTCCTTAATGATAACTGAAAACATTCCTGCTAATTTAAGCCTTTAATTCTCCCTGAACTTTCAAGTCTCCAAGAGATTTCTCTCCAAATATCCAATAAATGATTACGATGCCAAAGAATATTTTGCAATTCCCTGCCTCATTTTTTTTGATGGCGGGGTTTTTGATTTTTTCAGCCTGTAAAACTTCAGAACCCACTAGCAAAACTTCGGGTCAGAGCGCTGAGGTTTTAAGTCCATCTATTGAGCAAATCAATGAAGATTCGCTTCAATATGTCTTATTAAAAAATCGCAAAGAGCGGGAACTCCTGAATTATCAGGCAAGTGCTACCCGAAAAGTTGATATCCTACACACGGAATTAGACTTAAGTTTTGATTATCAAAAAACCGCCGTCAATGGAATTGCTAAGGTAAGCTTGACTCCTTTTGCAAAAAGTCAAAAAACGGTTACGCTGGATGCAAAGGACTTTGAATTGGGGAAGATCAGCGGAAAAACGCGAGGGCAAGAAAGTAATTTGAATTATCGCTATGATCAAAAGCAGGTAGAAATCTATCTTCCTGAAGCTCTAAATCTCGGCGATACGCTCCTTTTAACGATCGCCTACACGGCATTTCCGGAAAGAAATTCCGGACAGGGTTCGGAGGCAATTACTGATACCAAAGGTTTATATTTTATTGACCCAATGGACACGATCCCGGGTAAGCCCCGAATGATTTGGACTCAGGGAGAGACAGAACATAATTCCAAGTGGTTTCCCACAATTGATAAGCCTAATGAGCGCTTTACCCAAACCATTCACCTAACAGTGGCTGATTCTTTGGTGACTATCAGTAATGGGGTGTTGACTAAACAGACAAAACTGGATAATGGTATGCGAAGGGATACATGGGAGCTTCGTATTCCTCATGCTCCCTATTTGGCCGCTATTGCCATCGGGGATTTTGGAAAGGTGGAAGCGAAGCATGAAGATTTGCCTTTGGCCTATTATGTGGAGAAAGGATATGAAAAAGGTGCTGCAAAAGTCTTTGCCCATACCCCTGAAATGATAGCCTTTTTTGAAAAAAAATTAGGATTAAAGTTCCCTTGGCCAAAATATGATCAAATCGTAGTAAGAGATTTTGTTTCCGGAGCCATGGAAAATACCACTGCTTCGATTTTTATGGAAGAATTGCGGCTTACTGAGCGGGAAGCAATAGATTCTGAATGGGATTATATCATTGCCCATGAACTCTTTCATCAGTGGTTTGGTGATTATGTTACCGCAGAATCCTGGTCGAATTTGACGCTTAATGAGGCTTTTGCCAATTATTCAGAATACCTCTGGAACGAATATAAAAATGGGAAAGACGAAGCAAAGCTGAAGCTGATCACCGAAAAGGAAACCTATTTTCAGGAGGCCTTGTCTAAAAAAGTCAATTTGATTCGCTTCTATTATGAGGATAATGAGGACATGTTTGATTCCCATAGTTACTCCAAGGGTGGTGTGATTTTGCATATGTTGAGAGAATATGTGGGAGACGAGCTATTTTTTCAATCCTTAAATAACTACCTAACTACTCATGCGCTGAGCAGTGTGGAGGTACATGATTTAAGACTAGCTTTTGAAAGGACCACTGGAGAGGACTTGAATTGGTTTTTTAATCAGTGGTTCTTGGATAAAGGTCATCCTGAATTGGAAGTTGAGGTAGATTATTCCATCCCTGAAAATATTTTGATTAGCGTCAGTCAAAGGCAGGACTTGAAGGAATTTCCGCTGTACAAAATTCCTTTTGAAGTGAGTTGGTACGAGGAGGGTAGCCGAAAAAGCAAACGTTTTGAGTTAAATCAGGCTTTTCAGCAATTTGCCTTAGAGAATCAGACTCCTGTAGATCAGGTTTATTGGGATGAGGAAAAAAATCTATTGCTGGAGAAAACAATTAAAGTTGATTCGGCATTCATGAGAAAGCAATTTTTAGAGTCGCAAGTAGGAGTAGCTCGCTATGAGGCTTTGGATAGTCTGGTAGCTTGGGAAAACTTCGAAGTCTTGCAGGAATTGATTCCGAGTGCTTTGAAAGATGAGCTTTGGTCTATTCGCGAATTGGCATTAAGAATTACACAAAGCCATCCGGAATGGTTGCTCGACAGTCAGGACTTGGAAGATTTGATTTTTGAAATTGCAGAGAGTGATTCCAGGAATTCTGTTCGCGCAGGGGCTATTGATGTTTTGGGGACTTATGATCCCTTCAAGTATCAGGCTGCGCTGAAGAGATATGTCAACGATAAGTCTTATCTGATTGCGAGCTCTGCCTTGATGGGCTTGGTGGCTTTGGGGGAAGAAGGACCGGGAGATGATTTTATGGAGCGATTTGCCGGAGAGGATAATTTCAGGATAGTGATTCCAATGGCAGATTATTATCTCAACACTGCTAAGAAAGGAAAGGGAGATTGGTTTGAGCAAAAGGCCAGATCCTTGAAAGGAGAAGGGTTGTATTACTTTCTGGGATACTATGCAGAATATTTTGTGACCTTTCCTGAGGAAGGTAGAGATAAAGCTTTGGCATTTCTTTTTGACAAAATGGAAAATAGTAATCAGGTATTTGTTCGTTTGGGAGCGTTCCAAGGACTCTTGGGTTTTGCAGATGATAAAGAGGTAGTGGCCAGAATTAAGAGAATTGCAGCTAAGGAAAGCATGCCTCAAGTGAAAAATTACTTTGATTATTTCCTGCAGGCCCTTTCAGATGAAAATTAATTCATTGATTTAGAAAGAATTGGAGCATTTAGAGATAAAATATTTTTAAAAATAAAATCCATGCTTTGAATCTTTCGGAAAAGGCTATAATTTTGCCATCCGTTAAGACAACAAGAGAAGAAAAAAACTTGAAATCTTAGCGCTAGTTGGGGGAATACCAAAGCGGCCAACTGGGACGGACTGTAAATCCGTTGACTTATGTCTTCACAGGTTCGAATCCTGTTTCCCCCACAAATTGCCTATAATGTGAAATTTTTTCCTAGTTTTGCAGGGCGAAAAAATATTCGGCGTAGCCGGATCGATTAAGGTACCACCTGAGTCGGTTAAATTAATAAAAGCGGGAGTAGCTCAGTTGGTAGAGCGGCAGCCTTCCAAGCTGCAGGTCGCGGGTTCGAGCCTCGTCTCCCGCTCTATGCTTTTCTCTGAAAAGCATCGGGTCATAAGCCGACGTAGCTCAGGGGTAGAGTACTTCCTTGGTAAGGAAGGGGTCACGGGTTCAAATCCCGTCGTTGGCTCATAACGGCTTTAAATTAAATCTAAACATATCTTTAAACTTAAACTGAGGATTTTCACGCATGGCAAAAGCAACATTCGACCGTTCCAAGCCGCACGTTAACATCGGTACGATTGGACACGTAGACCATGGCAAAACAACTTTGACTGCCGCCATTACTACCGTATTGGCAAAAAAAGGTCTTTCTGAACTAAGAGATTTCTCTTCCATTGATAACGCTCCGGAAGAAAAAGAAAGAGGTATTACTATTAATACTTCTCACGTAGAATATCAAACTGAAGCTAGACACTACGCTCACGTAGACTGTCCAGGTCACGCTGACTACGTTAAAAACATGGTAACTGGTGCTGCTCAGATGGACGGCGCTATCCTAGTGGTAGCCGCAACTGACGGACCAATGCCACAAACTAGAGAGCACATCCTTTTGGCTCGTCAGGTAGGTGTTCCTGCGCTAGTTGTATTCATGAACAAAGTAGACATGGTGGACGATCCAGAGCTTCTTGAGCTTGTGGAAATGGAAATCAGAGAACTACTTTCCTTCTATGAATTCGACGGTGATAATATCCCTGTAATCGCTGGTTCTGCACTTGGTGCATTGAACGGTGAAGAGAAGTGGGTTGAGACAGTAATGGAATTGATGAATGCAGTAGATACTTACATTCCTCTTCCTGAGCGTCTAATCGACAAAGACTTCTTGATGCCAGTTGAAGACGTATTTTCTATCACTGGTCGTGGTACTGTAGCTACCGGACGTATTGAAAGAGGTGTAATCAACTCTGGTGATCCAGTAGATATCATCGGTATGGGAGCTCAAGGCCTTAAGTCAACTGTGACTGGTGTTGAGATGTTCCGTAAGATCCTTGACAGAGGTGAAGCTGGTGATAACGTAGGTCTATTGTTGAGAGGTATCGAAAAATCTCAAATCAAGAGAGGTATGATCATCTGTAAGCCAGGATCAGTAACTCCTCACGCTCACTTCAAAGCTGAAGTTTACGTACTTTCTAAAGAAGAAGGTGGACGTCACACTCCATTCTTCAACAAGTACAGACCTCAGTTCTACTTGAGAACTACTGACGTAACTGGTGAGATCAAACTTCCAGAAAACGTAGAAATGGTTATGCCTGGTGATAACGTAACTATCGAAGTAAACTTGTTGAATGCAGTTGCATTGGAGAAAGGTCTTCGATTCGCTATCAGAGAAGGTGGTAGAACAGTAGGTGCTGGTCAGGTAACTGAAATTCTAGACTAATCATCTGAATCTTTAATATACAATGCGATCCTGAAGTTTTTTGGGATCGCATTTGTTTCTTAAGAGAGTTATCTCTAATTTTGCGTTCCCATTAGCGGAGCGTTCATTCACACGGGCATAGTTCAATGGCAGAATAGCGGTCTCCAAAACCGTTGATGGGAGTTCGAATCTCTCTGCCCGTGCCAGTAAGTTATTACACTATGAATCTAAAAAACTTTGTCCTCGAATCGTATGATGAGATGAAAAACAAGGTCACTTGGCCTAAGTTTTCATTTCTACAAAATTCTGCGGTATTGGTGTTGGTAGCATCTTTAATCTTCGCCCTATTTATAGGTGTGATAGATTTAGGATTTGAAAACATCATGACTTGGTTTTATGATTTATTCTAATTGAATTGACATTACAGAATGGCTGAACATAAATGGTACGTACTCAGAGTAGTAGCGGGACAGGAAAAGAAGACTAAGACTTATCTGGACAATGAGATCCAGAGACAGAAGATTGAAGAATTCATTCCTGAGGTCCTGATTCCTTCTGAGAAAGTATATGAGATGCGTAATGGCAAGAAGCGTGTTCGAGAAAGAAATTTCTTTCCTGGATACGTTTTAGTCAACGCTGATCTCTCCAATGGTGAAGCCAATCACGTAATAACAAGCATTCCGGGCGTCATCGGATTTCTTGGATCAAACCAGGGGGGAGCTTCCAAAACCCCTGAACCATTACGCCAGTCAGAAGTCAACCGTATCTTAGGAAAGGTTGAGGAGATTGATGAGTTTGCCGAGAAGTTAGATACACCATTTATAGTCGGAGAGTCCGTTAAGGTAATGGACGGGCCCTTCAGTGGATTTACCGGGACTATTGAGGAAGTATTTGATGACAAGAAGAAATTGAATGTTATGGTCAAGATCTTCGGTCGAAATACTCCTGTTGAATTAAACTTTATACAAGTAGAAAAACAAGACTAAGCAATGGCTAAGGAAATCACTGGTTATTTAAAACTGCAAGTGAAAGGTGGCCAGGCAAATCCGTCACCTCCAGTTGGTCCGGCTCTTGGTTCCAAGGGTTTGAACATCATGGAGTTCTGTAAGCAATACAATGCACGTACCCAAGATAAAATGGGACAGACGTTGCCGGTATTGATTACTATCTATTCGGACAAGTCTTTTGATTTCGTAGTAAAAACTCCTCCGGCTGCAAATATGCTGTTGGAAGCTGCGAAACTTAAAAGCGGTTCCGCAGAGCCTAACCGTAAGAAGGTAGGATCTGTTACCTGGGATCAGGTAAAAGAGATCGCGGAAGTAAAAATGCCTGACCTGAATGCCTTCAAAGTGGAATCTGCCATGAAAATGGTTGCTGGTACCGCTAGAAGCATGGGAATCACAGTATCTGGTAAAGCCCCTTGGGAAGTATAAATAAACAATAATGGCTAAGTTAACAAAAAAGCAAAAAGAAGCTCTTTCTAAGTACGACCCAAGCCAAATGTACTCCCTGGAGGCAGCTTCTTCTATCGTGAAGGAAATCACCATGACGAAGTTTGATGCTTCTGTCGATGTTGACGTTCGTTTGGGCGTTGATCCTCGTAAAGCAGATCAAATGGTAAGAGGGGTTGTTGCCCTTCCTCATGGTACAGGTAAAGATATCAAAGTATTGGTACTTTGCACTCCTGATAAAGAAGCAGAAGCTAAAGAAGCAGGTGCAGATTACGTTGGATTGGACGACTACATTGCTAAAATCGAAGGCGGATGGACTGACATTGATGTCATCATCACTATGCCTAACGTAATGGCAAAAGTAGGTAGACTAGGTAGAGTATTGGGACCGAGAGGTCTTATGCCAAATCCTAAAGCAGGAACGGTAACTCTAGAAGTAGGTAAAGCTGTAAAAGAAGTGAAGGCTGGTAAAATCGACTTTAAGGTTGATAAATTCGGTATCATTCACGCGAGCGTAGGTAAGGTATCTTTCAGCCCTGAGAAAATTCAGGAGAATGTGAGAGAGTTGATCTTAACTATCTCCAAGCTTAAGCCGGCATCTTCTAAGGGAACATATTTCAAGAGTATTTCATTATCCAGTACAATGTCTCCTGGTATCGCAGTGGACAAGGGTAGTATTCAAGGTATATAATCATGACTAGAGACGAAAAGAAAGAAATAATCGACGGTCTTACCGAGAAATTTAGAGAAAACCCTTTCTTCTACATCACAGATGCAGGAGGATTCAGTGTGAAGGAAGTGAACGCTTTCAGAAGAGCATGTTTTGAGAAGGGTGTTGAGTACAAAGTGTACAAAAACACATTGATCAAGAAAGCTTTGGAAAATCTGGATGCAGACTTCTCTCAGTTGGATAGTTCATTGAAAGGATTCTCTGGAATTATTTTCTCCAAAGAGACCAGTAACCTGCCAGCAAAAGTATTGCTGGATTTCAGAAAAAAACTAGGTAAAAAAGAGACGAGACCAAAATTCAAAGGTGCTTCTATCGATACGGATGTTTTCGTAGGTGAAGCAAACCTTGAAATGCTTTCTAATCTTAAATCAAAGCAAGAGTTGTTGGGCGACCTTATCGGTTTGCTACAGTCTCCTGCAATGAACCTCATCTCTGCATTGCAAAGTGGCCAAAACAACATCGCTGGTGTGCTTAAGGCCCTTGAAAGCAGAGAAGAAAAATAATACTTCAATTCAATCACAAATCACGAAAAATTTAAATTAATAATACGATGGCAGATCTTACACAACTTGCAGATCAGTTGGTAAACTTGACTGTAAAAGAGGTTAAAGAATTGACAGATATCCTTAAGGATCAGTACGGAATCGAACCAGCTGCTGCGGCAGTTGCTGTTGCAGGTCCTGCTGCTGGTGGTGCTGACGGTGGCGCTGCAGAAGAAGAGAAGACTTCTTTTGACGTTATCTTGAAGGCAGCTGGCGGTCAGAAACTTGCAGTAGTTAAGCTTGTAAAAGAATTGACTGGACTTGGCTTGAAAGAAGCTAAAGACCTAGTGGATTCTGCTCCTAAAGCTTTAAAAGAAGGTATCGCTAAAGACGAAGCTGAAGGCTTGAAGAAGTCTCTAGAAGAAGCTGGTGCTGAAGTAGAGATCAAATAATTTGGCGAAACCGAACCATCTGGTTTAGGTTTAGCCCTAAGACCTGACTATACAAGTCAGGTCTTTTCCTGTTTATGCACAGGTAAAAAATTGCATTATTTCTTGCGAAAATATTAATATTTCGTTATTTAATTTCACTATAAACATACACTACCTTGGCTATCAAGAATCAAACCGAAAGGAAAAGTTTCTCCTCCATTAAGGTGGTCAAAGACTATCCGGATTTTCTCGATATTCAGTTGCAGTCTTTCAAAGATTTCTTCCAGCTGGATACGCCTGCAGAAAAGCGCCGGGCTGACGGATTATTCAAAGTGTTTTCTGAGAATTTTCCGATCTCTGATTCCAGAGAAAACTTCACTTTGGAATTTATCGATTATGCAGTGGATCCACCTAAATATAGTGTGGGTGAATGTATAGATCGTGGTTTGACCTACTCAGTACCTTTGAAAGCAAAATTAAGATTGCTTTGCCATGATGAGGACAATGAGGATTTCGAAACAATCGAACAAGAAGTTTTCTTAGGCAACTTGCCTTACATGACTGAGAAGGGTTCGTTTGTAATCAATGGCGCAGAGCGTGTGATTGTATCTCAATTGCACAGATCACCAGGTGTATTTTTTGCTCAAAGTAAGCACACTAATGGTACGAAATTATACTCTGCCCGTATCATTCCTTTCAAGGGTTCTTGGATTGAGTTTGCTACTGACATCAACAATGTCATGTATGCTTACATCGATCGTAAGAAGAAATTTCCTGTAACTACCCTGCTAAGAGCTATCGGTTACGGTTCAGATAAAGACATTTTGGATTTATTTGGCCTTTCCGAAGAAGTATCGGCAACCAAAACTGCTTTGAAAAAAGCTGCAGGCAGAAAATTAGCTGCTAGAGTTTTGAGAACATGGGTTGAAGACTTCGTAGATGAAGATACAGGTGAGGTAGTTTCCATCGATAGAAACGAAGTATTGCTTGAGCGTGATACCGTTTTGACAGATGAGGATATTGAAATGATTTTGGACTCTGGCTCTAAGTCTATCATTCTTCACAGAGAGGATGTAAACATTGCCGATTACTCTATCATCTACAATACACTTCAAAAAGATAATTCTAACTCAGAGAAAGAAGCGGTAGAAGTAATTTACCGTCAATTGAGAAACACTGAAGCTCCTGATGAGGCTACTGCCCGTGAGGTGATTCACTCTCTATTCTTCTCTGATAAGCGATATGACTTAGGTGAAGTAGGCCGATACAGAATCAATAAAAAATTGGGTCTGGACATTGAGGCTGAAAAAATCGTACTGACTAAAGAGGATATTATTTCCATCGTGAAATATTTGATCGGTTTGATCAACTCTAAAGCAGTAGTCGATGATATCGATCACCTTTCCAATAGAAGAGTAAGAACTGTAGGGGAGCAGCTTTACAGCCAGTTTGGAGTTGGTTTGGCGAGAATGGCCAGAACAATTCGTGAGCGTATGAACGTACGTGACAACGAAGACTTCAAGCCTGTTGATTTGATCAACGCTCGTACGCTTTCCTCAGTAATCAACTCTTTCTTCGGTACCAACCAGCTTTCTCAGTTCATGGATCAAACCAATCCATTGGCAGAGTTGACGCACAAGCGTAGACTTTCTGCTTTGGGTCCAGGTGGTCTATCCAGAGAAAGAGCAGGTTTCGAGGTTCGTGACGTTCACTATACACACTATGGTCGTCTTTGTACTATCGAAACTCCGGAAGGTCCAAACATCGGTTTGATTTCTTCTCTTTGCGTTCACGCAAAAGTAAACTCCATGGGATTCCTTGAAACACCTTATAGAAAGGTGAAAGAAGGTAAAGTGGGTATGAAGCAGGAGGATATTGTATTCTTGACTGCAGAAGAAGAAGATGACCATAACATTGCTCAGGCAAATGCTCCTTTGGATGAAAAAGGAACTTTCGTAAATGAGCGAGTAAAAGCAAGATTTGAAGGTGACTTCCCAGTGTTGGAGCCTTCTGAAATCAGCTACATGGACGTTGCTCCAAACCAAATTGTATCTGTTGCGGCATCTTTGATTCCTTTCTTGGAGCATGACGATGCGAACCGTGCATTGATGGGATCCAACATGCAGCGTCAGGCAGTTCCATTGTTGAAAGCTGAAGCACCTATCGTAGGTACAGGCTTAGAAGCAAAAGCTGCTATTGACTCCAGATCTTTGATTATTGCAGAGGCTGACGGTGTAGTTGACTATGTAGATGCTAAGAAAATCACCATTAAGTATGACTTGTCAGATGATGAGTTGTTGGTGAATTTCACAGATGAATACAAAACTTACGATCTGATTAAGTTCAGAAGAACCAACCAAGATACTACCATCAACTTGACTCCTTTAGTTTTGAAGGGTCAGAGAATTGAAAAAGGTCAGGTATTGGTGGAAGGTTACTCTACCAACAATGGTGAGTTAGCCTTGGGTAAAAACTTGAAAGTTGCCTACATGCCTTGGCAAGGATACAACTTCGAGGATGCGATTGTAATTTCTGAACGAGTAGTTCGTGAAGACATCTTTACTTCCATCCACGTTGAAGAGTTCCAGCTTGAGGTAAGAGATACCAAGCGTGGAGAAGAAGAATTAACTTCTGAAATTCCTAACGTTTCTGAAGATGCAGTGAAGCATTTGGACGAAAACGGTATCATCGCAGTAGGTGCTGAAGTAAAAGAAGGAGATATCATTATCGGTAAGATTACTCCAAAAGGTGAAACTGATCCAACTCCTGAAGAGAAATTGCTAAGAGCAATCTTCGGTGATAAAGCTGGTGATGTGAAAGATGCTTCTTTGAAAGCTTCTCCATCCTTGAATGGTGTGGTAATCGAAACCAAATTGTTCTCCAGACCTAAGAAGGACAAAGACAATAGAGCGAAAGCTAAGGCAGAGGTTGAAAAACTGAAAGCTAAGTATTCCAAAGATCTTTTGGGCATCAGAGCCAGAATGATCAATAAGTTGGTAACTATATTGGATGGTAAGACTTCTTTGGGAGTGAAGCATAAGTTTGGTGATGAGATCATTTCCAAAGGAATGAAGTTCAACGCGAAGAATATTGAAAACAACTTATTCCCTGCTAAGAACCCTTACAGAGATGAGTCTAACTACAATGTTCCAGAAGAGGCGAATTTGATTTCTGATATCATCTTGGATGATTGGACTGATGATGCACACACCAACAATCTGATTGTTCAGTTGGTGAAAAACTACACTAACTCAAGAAATGAGATCAGTGGTAGATTCAAGAGAGAAAGATTCACTTTGGAGGTTGGAGACGAGTTACCAGCAGGTATCGTTCAGCTTGCTAAAGTTTACATCGCTAAGAAGCGTAAGCTGAAAGTGGGTGATAAGATGGCAGGTCGTCACGGTAACAAAGGTATTGTTGCCAGAATCGTAAGAGACGAAGACATGCCTTTCTTGGAAGACGGAACTCCAATGGATATCGTTCTGAACCCATTGGGTGTACCTTCTCGAATGAACATCGGACAGATTTTCGAAACAGTATTGGCTTGGGCAGGACAAAAATTAGGTAAAAAATACGCTACTCCGATTTTCGATGGAGCTTCTATGGAAGAGGTTTCTGCTGAATTGGATGCTGCTGGATTGCCTTCTTATGGACGTACCTACCTATATGATGGATTGACCGGAGCTAAATTCGATCAGCCTGTGACTGTAGGTGTAGCTTACATGTTGAAGCTTGGTCACTTGGTAGATGATAAGATGCACGCAAGATCTATCGGACCTTACTCTTTGATTACTCAGCAGCCATTGGGTGGTAAAGCCCAGTTTGGTGGTCAGAGATTCGGAGAGATGGAGGTTTGGGCTCTTGAAGCATTCGGTGCATCTCACGTACTTCAGGAAATCCTGACAGTAAAATCTGATGACGTAATCGGTAGAGCGAAAGCTTATGAAGCAATTGTGAAGGGTGAAAACCTTCCTAAGCCTAACATCCCTGAATCATTCAACGTATTGGTTCATGAACTGAGAGGCTTGGCTCTTGAAATTACCTTAGATTAAATTGGCTCAATAGGGCAGGTCAAACTGCCCTTCATATATCTTTCAAAAAACTATGGCGTTCAGAAAAAACAAAAAACTAAACAATGACTTTTCGAGAGTCACCATCAGTTTGGCTTCCCCAGAATCTATTCTGGATAGTTCAAATGGAGAGGTGACCCAGCCAGAGACTATCAATTACAGAACTTACAAGCCAGAAATGGGTGGTTTGTTCTGTGAGAGAATCTTTGGTCCAGTGAAAGACTGGGAGTGTCATTGTGGTAAATACAAGCGCATCAGATATAAAGGCATCATCTGCGACCGTTGTGGGGTAGAGGTGACTGAAAAGAAAGTACGTCGTGAGCGAATGGGTCACATTGAGTTAGTGGTTCCTGTTGCACACATCTGGTACTTCAAATCTTTGCCTAACAAGATTGGTTACTTGTTGGGTCTTCCTACCAAAAAGTTGGACCAAATCGTTTATTATGAGCGATATGCAGTTGTTCAGCCAGGTATAAAAGCTGAAGATGGAATCCAATACCTAGACTTCTTAACAGAAGATGAGTATTTGGATATCATGGATAAGCTTCCTAAGGAAAATCATATGCTAGATGATGACGATCCAAATAAATTCATCGCCAAAATGGGTGCTGAAGCTTTGGAAATGTTATTGGCTAGATTGGACTTGGATGATCTTTCTTATTCTCTTCGTCATCAAGCAGCTACAGATACCTCTCAGCAGCGTAAGGCAGAAGCCTTGAAGCGTTTGAAGGTAGTAGAAGCGTTCCGTGATGCAAGAACAAGAATCGAAAACCGTCCTGAGTGGATGGTGGTAAGAATGGTTCCTGTGATTCCACCGGAATTGCGTCCATTGGTACCATTGGATGGTGGTAGATTCGCTACTTCTGACTTGAATGACTTGTACAGAAGAGTAATCATCAGAAACAACCGTCTGAAGAGATTGATAGACATCAAAGCTCCAGAAGTAATCTTGAGAAACGAAAAGCGTATGTTGCAGGAAGCTGTGGATTCTCTTTTCGATAACTCCAGAAAAGTAAATGCGGTAAGATCTGATGGAAACAGAGCATTGAAATCCCTTTCTGATATGTTGAAAGGTAAGCAAGGTCGTTTCCGTCAAAACTTGCTCGGTAAGCGTGTGGATTACTCCGGTCGTTCTGTGATCGTAGTAGGACCAGAATTGAAGCTTCACGAGTGCGGTCTTCCTAAAAATATGGCAGCTGAGCTTTTCAAACCTTTTATTATCAGAAAGCTGATCGAAAGAGGTATTGTGAAGACAGTAAAATCAGCCAAGAAAATTGTGGATCGTAAAGATCCAGTGGTTTGGGATATTTTGGAAAACGTATTGAAAGGACACCCTGTTCTTTTGAACCGTGCCCCAACTCTTCACAGATTGGGTATCCAGGCATTCCAGCCAAAATTGATCGAAGGAAAAGCGATTCAGTTGCACCCATTAGTGTGTACAGCATTCAACGCTGACTTTGACGGTGACCAAATGGCGGTTCACGTTCCACTGGGACATGAAGCTATTTTGGAAGCCTCTACATTGATGCTTTCTTCTCATAATATCTTGAACCCTGCCAACGGAGCACCGATTACGGTACCTTCTCAAGACATGGTATTGGGTCTGTATTATGTAACTAAAGGCAAGAAGTCTACTCCTGAAGAGCCAGTTCCTGGTGAAGGAATGACTTTCTACAGCCAAGAGGAAGTAATTATTGCTTTGAATGAAGGGCAGATTTCCAAGCATGCGAACATCAAGTGTAAAGTACCTGTAAGAGGTGAGGATGGGGAAATTACCAGCCAAATCATCGATACAGTTGCAGGACGTTTGATCTTCAACCAGTTTGTTCCGGCTGAGGTAGGATATGTAAACGAGCTTTTGACTAAGAAAAAGCTTCAGCAGATTATCGCTCAAGTAGTGAAAGTTTGTGGTATTGCACGTACTGCCCAGTTCTTGGATGATATCAAGCATCTAGGATTCCAGATGGCTTACCAAGGTGGTTTGTCAATGGGTCTTAACGATGTAATCATCCCTGAGGAAAAAGAGCCAATGATCGCCAAAGCGAAAGAAGAGGTAGATCAGGTTTGGAATAACTACTTGATGGGTCTGATCACAGACAACGAAAGATATAACCAAGTAATTGATATTTGGACTCGTACCAACTCTCATTTGACTAATAATCTGATGAAGAAGATGGAGGAGGACAAGCAGGGATTCAATGCTATCTACATGATGATGCACTCTGGAGCTAGAGGTTCAAGAGAGCAAATTCGTCAGCTGGGTGGTATGAGAGGTTTGATGGCTAAGCCTCAGAAAAACTTACAAGGTTCAGTAGGTGAAATCATCGAAAACCCTATCCTTTCCAACTTTAAGGAAGGTTTGGACGTACTCGAGTACTTTATCTCCACTCACGGTGCACGTAAGGGTCTTGCGGATACAGCTTTGAAAACTGCCGATGCGGGTTATTTGACTCGTCGTTTGGTAGACGTAGCTCAAGACATGATCGTCACTGAAGAGGATTGCGGTACTTTGAGAGGTTTGGTTGTTCAGCCATTGAAAGACAATGATGAAATCGTTGAGCCACTTTCTGAAAGAATCTTGGGTAGAGTATCTGTTCATGATGTTTACGATCCGCTTACAGACGAATTGATCGTTCCTGCTGGAGTTGAAATTGACGACGAAATTGCGAAGAGAGTAGATGACTCAGCTGTTGAAGAGGTTGAGATAAGATCTGTCTTAACTTGTGAAACCAGAAGAGGTGTTTGTTCTAAATGCTACGGACGTAACCTTGCTACCGGTAATATGGTACAGGCAGGTGAGTCAGTAGGTGTTATTGCAGCACAGTCTATCGGTGAACCAGGTACACAGTTGACGCTAAGAACATTCCACGTAGGGGGTACTGCTTCCAACATGGCTGTTGAGGCGAGCATCAATGCTAAATTCGAAGGTGTAGTAGAATTCGATGAGGAATTAAGGCTGATCGAAACTACCAATAAAGACGGGGAACCAGTTACAGTTGTAATGGGTAGATCCGGAGAAATAAAAATCAATGATGTGAAATCCGGTAAGACTTTGGTTTCAAATCACGTGCCTTACGGAGCATTATTGAACGTGAAAGATGGTCAGAAAATCGCCAAAGGTGATTCTCTATGTACTTGGGATCCATACAACGCCGTAATTCTTTCTGAATTCGACGGTAAAGTAGACTTTGAGTCTATTGTAGAGGGTGTTACTTACAAAGAAGTTGCCGATGATCAGACAGGTTTCCGTGAGAAAGTAATTATCGATACCAAAGACAGAACCAAGAACCCTGCTATTGTAGTAGACTATGGAGAGGATTCCAAAGCTTACAACATTCCGGTAGGAGCTCACTTGGCTGTTGAAATTGGAGATAAAGTAAAATCTGGACAGGTATTGGTGAAAATCCCAAGATCCGTAGGTAAGACAAGAGATATTACCGGTGGTCTTCCAAGAGTAACTGAATTGTTTGAGGCACGTAACCCATCCAACCCGGCTGTAGTTTCTGAAATCGACGGTGTGGTAACTTACGGCGGAATCAAGAGAGGTAACAGAGAAATTATCATCGAGTCTAAGGATGGAGTGATTAAGAAGTACATGGTATCTCTTTCCAAGCATATCTTGGTTCAGGAAAATGACTTCATCCGTGCGGGTGAGCCATTGTCAGATGGAGCAATTACTCCAAATGATATCCTATCCATTAAAGGACCAACTGCCGTTCAGGAGTATTTGGTAAATGAAATTCAGGAAGTTTACAGACTTCAGGGTGTGAAAATCAACGATAAGCATATTGAGGTGATTGTATCTCAAATGATGCAGAAAGTTGAAATTCTTGATGCTGGAGATACTGGATTCTTGCAAGGACAGGTAGTAGATAAGTGGGCTTTCCGTGAGGAAAATGATAATATCCTTGATAAGAAAGTGGTGATGGATGCTGGAGACTCTAGCACATTGAAGCCAGGTATGATTATTTCTTCAAGAAGACTGAGAGATGAAAACTCCAGCTTGAAGCGTAAAGACCTGAAATTGGTACAGGTGAGAGATGCTGAAACTGCGGTTTCTGCTCCGACACTTCAAGGTATCACAGCAGCTTCTTTGGGTACAGAATCATTTATTTCAGCAGCTTCCTTCCAGGAAACTACCAAAGTACTTTCTGAAGCAGCTATCAGAGGTAAGAGAGATGAGCTACTCGGATTGAAAGAAAACGTGATCGTAGGTCACCTAATTCCGGCCGGTACAGGTCAGAGAAGGTTACAAAACTTGATCGTTGGATCTCAGGAAGAGTATGATAAGCTTTCTGAAAATATGGAAAAATCCACTCGCAGATCTAGCGAAGCGATTTTATAATACATAGTGAGTTTATAAACGAAAAGGCCTGTATGCGTACAGGCCTTTTTTAATCCCAATAAAATGAGTGACGAAAAAGGACAAAACAGACCAGATCAACAGATCAATGTAGAGCTTTCAGAGGAAGTTGCTGAAGGAGTATATTCCAATTTGGCTATGATTGCCCATTCCAATTCAGAATTTGTGATTGACTTTATCCGTTTGATGCCGGGAGTTCCAAAGGCAAAGGTGAAGTCAAGAATTATAGTGACTCCGGATCATGCCAAAAGATTATTGGCAGCATTGAAGGATAATATAGAAAAGTATGAGGCTGCATTTGGCAAAATCAACCAAAATGGAGGTGCCCCGGAGTTCCCGATCACCTTTGGTACGCCCGGAGAGGCATAACAAAAATATAACTGCTTAATTTTGTTTGTCTTATTACTTTTTCTACCTTTGCAGTCCAAAATTTAACAGTTTACAGGAAAACTAAATTTTATCAGTTAATGCCTACTATTCAACAGTTAGTAAGAAAAGGTAGAACAACGCTGGAAACCAAATCTAAATCAAGAGCTTTGGACGCTTGTCCTCAGCGAAGAGGGGTTTGTACCAGAGTGTACACTACTACCCCTAAAAAGCCTAACTCAGCTATGAGAAAGGTGGCAAGGGTGAGATTGACAAATGGAAAAGAAGTGAACGCTTACATTCCAGGTGAAGGTCACAATTTGCAAGAGCACTCAATCGTATTGATTAGAGGTGGTCGTGTGAAGGATCTACCAGGTGTAAGATATCACATCATCCGCGGTGCATTGGATACTGCAGGAGTAAAAGACCGTAAGCAAGGTCGCTCCAAGTACGGTGCTAAAAGACCTAAGGCTGCTCCAGCCAAAAAGTAATTTATTTAATGTTTAAGAAGAAATGAGAAAAGCGAAACCAAAGAAGAGATATATTCTTCCTGATCCAAAGTTCAATGACACCTTGGTTACCAAGTTTGTGAACTGTCTGATGGTAGATGGGAAGAAGAGTATTGCTTACAAGATTTTCTACGATGCAGTAGAAAAGGTAGAATCCAAAGTAGGTGAGAATGGTCTTGAAGTTTGGAAAAAAGCGCTTAACAATATTGCTCCATCCGTAGAGGTGAAGAGTCGTAGAGTTGGTGGTGCTACATTCCAAGTTCCAATGGAAGTCCGACCTGAAAGAAAGATGGCCCTTGGAATCAAGTGGATGATCAACTATGCTCGAAAAAGAGGTGAGAAAACCATGATGGATAGACTTGCTGGCGAAATCATCGCTGCTGCAAAAGGCGAAGGCGCTGCAGTAAAGAAGAAAGATGATACGCACAGAATGGCAGAAGCCAACAAAGCATTCTCTCACTTTAGATTTTAATTAGGATGGCGAAAAGAGATTTAAAATACACCAGAAATATCGGTATCGCCGCTCACATTGATGCCGGTAAAACGACTACCACAGAGCGAATCCTTTTTTACTCTGGAGTTTCCCACAAAATAGGTGAAGTACACGACGGTGCTGCTACCATGGACTGGATGGCTCAGGAGCAGGAAAGAGGTATCACTATTACTTCTGCTGCTACTACCGTTTTTTGGAACTACAGAGATCAGAAATATCAAATCAACATCATCGATACTCCAGGACACGTTGACTTTACCGTTGAGGTAAACCGTTCCCTAAGAGTATTGGATGGATTGGTTTTCCTGTTCAGTGCTGTGGACGGCGTTGAGCCACAGTCTGAGACCAACTGGCGTTTAGCTGATAATTATAAAGTAGCTCGTATCGGATTCGTTAATAAAATGGACCGTGCAGGAGCTAACTTCTTGGAAGTTTGTAAGCAGGTGAAGGAAATGTTGGGTAGCTATGCTGTTCCATTGCAGATTCCTATCGGCTCTGAAGACAAATTCAAAGGAGTAGTTGATTTGATCAACAACAGAGGTATCGTTTGGAATGAAGAGGATATGGGAATGACTTACGAGGTAGTTCCTATTCCTGAAGACTTGAAAGAGGAAGTTGAACAGTGGAGAGAGCATTTGCTTGAGGCTGTTGCTGACTACGATGAGTCTTTGATGGAGAAATTCTTCGAGGATCCAAACTCAATCACTGAAGAAGAAATCCTCAATGCTTTAAGACAAGCAACCATTGACATGAAAATTGTCCCTATGGTATGTGGATCTTCTTTCAAAAATAAAGGTGTTCAAACCATGTTGGACTTGGTGATGGAATTGCTTCCTTCTCCATTGGACAAAGATGATATCATCGCTCATGATTTGAATGACGAGGAGAAAGATGTAAGAATCGCTCCAGATGAGTCTGAACCATTTGCCGGTTTGGCCTTCAAAATTGCTACTGACCCATTCGTAGGTAGACTTTGTTTCGTAAGAGCTTACTCAGGTATTCTTGAGTCTGGATCTTATGTATTCAATAGCCGTTCTGGAAACAAGGAGCGTATCTCCAGAGTATTCCAGATGCATGCCAACAAGCAAAACCAAATCGAAAGATTGGTAGCTGGTGATATTGGTGCAGTAGTAGGATTTAAAGATATCAAGACTGGAGATACTCTTTGCGACGAAAAGCGTAAGGTTGTATTGGAGTCCATGATCTTCCCAGAGCCGGTTATCGGTTACGCAATTGAGCCTAAAACTCAGGCGGATGTTGATAAACTAGGTATGGCTATCGCCAAATTGGTAGAAGAAGATCCAACTCTTCAAGTAAACACTGACCACGAAACTGGCCAAACTATCTTGAGAGGTATGGGTGAACTTCACTTGGATATCATCATCGACCGATTGAAGCGTGAATTCAAAGTTGAAATTAACCAAGGTGCTCCTCAGGTTGCTTACAAAGAAGCTTTGTTTGGTTCAGTAGAACACAAAGAAGTTTACAAGAAGCAAACTGGTGGTAAAGGTAAATTTGCCGATATCGTATTCGAATTGGGTCCTAAAGATCCAGATGCGGAAACAGGAGAAATCAAGCCAGGATTGGATTTCGTAAACGGAATCGTGGGTGGTGTAATTCCAAAAGAATTTATCCCATCTATCCAGAAAGGATTTGCTGAAGCTATGAAGAATGGTCCTTTGGCAGGTTATCCTATCGAGTCCATGAAAGTTAGATTGTTCCACGGTTCTTTCCACGATGTCGATTCAGATGCACTTTCTTTTGAATTGGCTGCTAGAATCGGATTCAAAGAAGCTGCTAAAAAATGTAAGCCTCAGTTATTAGAGCCAATCATGTCAGTAGACGTGGTTACTCCAGATGAATACACTGGTCCTATCACCGGTGACTTGAACAGAAGAAGAGGTTTGATGAAAGGAATGGATACCAAAGGTACTTCTTCCGTAATCAAAGCATCTGTTCCTTTGTCTGAACTGTTTGGTTACATCACCGATTTGAGAACCATCTCTTCCGGTAGAGCTACTGCTTCGTTGACATTCTCTCACTATGAGCCAGTGCCAAACAACATAGCGGAGACTGTAATTGCTAACGTAAAAGGTCAGAAAGCCTAATCAATATTTGCGATGAATCAGAAAATTAGAATAAAACTAAAATCATACGATCACAGCCTGGTGGACAAGTCATCAGAGAAGATCGTGAAAGCTGTAAAAGCTACTGGTGCTGTAGTAGTGGGACCTATCCCATTGCCAACCAAGAAAGAAAAGTTTACCGTGTTGAAATCCCCACACGTAAACAAGAAAGCAAGAGACCAGTATCAGCTTTGTACTTATAAGCGATTGGTAGATATCTACTCTAACTCTTCTAAAACTGTGGATGCTTTGATGAAAATCGAACTTCCAAGTGGAGTGGATGTAGAGATCAAGGTTTGATAAAACCTGAAAACACAAACTCATCAGACCTGCATTTCTATGCAGGTCTTTTGTTTTTTTAAAAATCAACAATGATTCATTGGCCTTTGGGCTGCTCAAAGGGCGAATTCCAAATGAAATATTTTCTAAATGTTTGAAAATATAGGAGTTGGGGTTTGTTGCAGAATTTTATTTCAGTAACTTTGCAGTCCTTAAAAAGGGCCCAAGCGTATAAATGCTTGTGGATTATCAAATTATCTTATAAAAGATGTCTGGTATAATTGGAAAAAAAGTAGGAATGACTAGCATTTTTAGTGCCGATGGACGTAATGTCGCATGCACGCTAATAGAAGCTGGTCCTTGCGTAGTGACGCAAGTAAAAAACGTTGAAACAGACGGGTACAACGCAGTGCAGTTGGCCTACGGTGAGCGTAAGGAGAAAAACACTCCTAAGCCATTGATAGGTCACTTTAAAAAGGCAGGTACAACGCCGAAGCACAAAGTTGTTGAGTTCCGTGATTTCCGGGTCGAGTTTGAAGGCCAGGTAAATCTAGGAGCTACTGTGAAGGCCGGAGAGGTATTCGTAGAAGGTGACTTCATCGATGCTATCGGTACTTCTAAAGGTAAAGGCTTCCAGGGTGTAGTGAAGCGTCATGGTTTTGGTGGTGTGGGTGGACAAACTCACGGTCAGCACAACAGACAGAGACACCCAGGTTCCATTGGTGCTTGTTCTTGGCCATCCCGAGTATTCAAGGGTATGAGAATGGCTGGAAGAACCGGTGGTGACAGAGTGAAAGTATTGAACCTCAGAGTATTGAAAATTTACGCTGAGCAAAATCTCCTTCTGGTGTCCGGTTCAGTACCAGGTCCAAAAAATTCTTATGTAATTCTAGAGAAGTAAGCCATGGAATTAGCAGTAATTAATCAAAAAGGAGAAGACACCGGAAGAAAGGTGCAATTGTCTGACGAGATTTTCGCAATCGAGCCAAATGACAACGCCATCTATCTGGATGTAAAACAGTACCTAGCTAATCAGAGACAGGGTACTCATAAGTCTAAAGAAAGAAATGAAGTAGCAGGATCTACCAAGAAGATCAAAAAGCAAAAAGGTACCGGTGGTGCTAGAGCTGGATCTTTGAAATCCCCGCTTTTCAGAGGTGGAGGTAGAGTTTTTGGTCCTAAGCCAAGAGACTACTCTTTCAAATTGAATAAGAAAGTAAAACAACTAGCCAGAAAATCTGCTCTTTCCTACAAAGTGAAAGATAACAGCCTTTCAGTTTTGGAAAACATCTCATTTGATGCTCCAAAAACTAAAAACTATCTGGCTTTGCTTAATGGATTGGCGCTATCCGATAAGAAGACGCTTTTGGTTCTCCCTGAAGATAACAAGAACGTTTACCTATCCAGCAGAAACCTTCCTAAGGCGAAAGTTGTGACTGTGAATGATGTAAATACTTACCAGCTTCTGAATGCTGATCACTTGGTGATCTGCGAAGATTCTGTAAGTAAATTGGAAACCATTTTATCGAAATAAGACAATGGATATTCTAAAGCAGCCTTTGATTACAGAAAAGATTTCTGCCATGAACGAAAAAGGCGTTTATGGATTCATTGTGGAGAAAACCGCAAAGAAACCAGAAATCAAAAATGCTGTAGAAAAAGCATACGGTGTGAAAGTGGTATCAGTAAGAACCATGAGATATGCTGCGAAGCATAAGACAAGATACACCAAGACAAGAATCGTATCAGGCTTCACTAACGCTTTCAAAAAAGCAATCGTGCAAGTAGCTGATGGAGAGGTAATTGATTTTTACGGAGAAATTTAATTGAATCAATATCATGGCAATTAAAAAATTGAAGCCTGTAACTCCAGGAACAAGATTCAGAGTAGCCCCAGCGTTTGACGAGATTACCAAGTCAACGCCGGAAAAATCTCTTCTTGCTCCTATCAAGAAGTCAGGCGGTAGAAATAATGAAGGCAAAATGACTGCCCGCTATATGGGTGGTGGTCATAAAAGAAGACTCAGAGTAGTTGACTTTAAAAGAAACAAGTTTGGTGTACCTGCTACCGTAAAGGCAATCGAGTACGATCCAAACAGAACAGCTCGTCTAGCCCTACTATACTATGCTGACGGTGCTAAAGCCTACATTATCGCCCCGGAAGGTTTGCAAGTGGGACAAACAGTGATTTCCGGTGAGCAAGTTGCTCCTGAAGTGGGTAACGCAATGCACTTGATGAATATCCCAATGGGTACTATTGTACACTGCGTGGAATTGAAGCCAGGTAAAGGTGCTGCAATGGTAAGAAGTGCTGGTGGTTATGCACAGATTGTTGCCCGTGAGGGTAAATATGTGACCATCAAACTTCCATCCGGAGAGATGAGACTCGTTTTGGGTGTTTGTATGGCTACTGTAGGTACAGTTTCCAACGGAGACCACATGAACGTAGTATTGGGAAAAGCCGGTCGTAAGAGATGGTTAGGAGTAAGACCTCGAGTGAGAGGTGTAGCTATGAACCCAGTAGATCACCCAATGGGTGGTGGTGAAGGTAGATCTTCCGGAGGACATCCAAGATCCCGTAAGGGCTTGTTGTCTAAAGGTAAGAAAACCAGATCACCTAAGAAGTATTCAAACAAGTTCATCGTTAGCAAAAGATCTAAATAATTATGGCACGTTCATTAAAAAAAGGTCCTTATATCGAGCATCATCTAGTGAAAAAAGTGGATGCTATGAACGAGTCCGGAAAGAAATCCGTCATCAAGACTTGGTCAAGAAGATCCATGATTTCTCCAGATTTCGTAGGACATACCTTCGCTGTGCATAACGGAAATAAATTCATCCCGGTATTTGTAACAGACAACATGGTAGGTCACAAGCTAGGTGAATTTGCTCCTACCAGAAATTTCAGAGGCCACATTGCCAAAAAAGATAAAGGAAAGAGATAATCATGGAAGCAATAGCAAGATTAAATAATGTTCCTACTTCCCCACGCAAAATGCGTTTGGTGGCTGACTTGGTCAGAGGCAAAAGAGTGGGATTGGCGCTCAGCATTTTGAAGTTTACTCCAAATCATGGAGCCATGAAATTGGAAAAACTTCTTCTTTCTGCAGTGGCAAACTGGCAGGCAAAAAATCCTGATGCAAAGCTTGAAGAAGCTGATCTATATGTGAAAACCATCATGGTGGATGAAGGTAGATCTCTTAAGAGATTGAGACCTGCTCCTCAGGGTCGTGGTCACAGAATCCGCAAAAGATCCAATCATGTAACCCTAGTAATTGATGCTTTCAATGCTGAGGATGTTACCGCTGATGTAGTAGAAACAAACGAAAAGGCAAATTAAGAACAGACTATGGGACAAAAGATTAACCCAATAGGATTTAGACTTGGTGTAGTCAAAGGCTGGGATTCCAACTGGTATGGTGGGAAAGACTTCGCTGAAAAACTATACGAAGATCAGCAAATCCGTAAGTACGTCCTTGCCAGAATTCCTAAGGGTGGGATTGCTAAGGTGATCATTGAGCGTACGCTTAAGAGAATCACACTTACCATTCATACCGCTCGACCAGGTGTAGTTATTGGTAAAGGTGGAGCCGAAGTAGATAAGCTAAAAGAAGAGCTTAAAAAGATCACCAACAAAGACATTCAAATCAACATCTTTGAAATCAAAAGACCTGAATTGGATGCCAAGTTAGTAGGTGAGTCTATCGCTCAGCAGCTTCAGGCTAGAATTTCCTTCAGAAGAGCAATGAAACAAGCCATTGCAGCATCCATGAGAGTGGGAGCAGAAGGAATCAAAGTAAAACTTTCTGGTCGTTTAGGTGGTGCCGAAATGGCCCGTTCTGAAATGTACAAAGAGGGTCGTATTCCTCTACACACATTGAGAGCCGACATTGATTACGCTATTTCCGAAGCATTGACTGTTTACGGTATTATCGGTATCAAAGTATGGATCTTCAAAGGTGAAGTGTACGGTAAGAGAGACTTGTCTCCTAATCAAGGTGCAGCTAATGAGCCAAAAGGCCCAAGAAACGCTGGTCCTAAGAGAGACGGAGGTCCTAGACGCAGAAAAAGAAATAACTAATTTTCACCGATAAGTGAGAAATCATGTTACAGCCGAAAAGAACTAAATATAGAAAAATGCAAAAGGGCCGTGTCAAAGGCATTGCACAAAGAGGGCATACGCTCGCTTTTGGCAACTTTGGCATCAAGTCCCTGGAAGCAGGATGGATCACCTCTCGTCAGATCGAGGCAGCTCGTATCGCAATGACAAGAGCAATGAAAAGAGAAGGTCAGGTTTGGATCAGAATTTTCCCTGACAAACCTATCACTAAGAAGCCTGCTGAAGTACGTATGGGTAAAGGTAAAGGTGCTCCTGAATATTGGGTAGCAGTTATCAAGCCTGGAACCATCCTCTTCGAAGCTACTGGTGTACCTTTGGAAACTGCTAAAGAAGCCTTGAGATTGGCTCAGCAGAAACTTCCTGTAAGCACCAAATTTGTTGTTCGTAGAGACTACGCAGAATAATTAGGAACTATGAAAAATACAGAGATCCAATCACTTTCCGCAAGTGAAATCGCTGAGAAAATCAGCGCCGAGAAAACGAATCTGAGCAAACTTCAATTTGCTCACTCAATTTCTCCCATCGAGAATCCTAACAGAATACGCGAAACCAAGCGTCTTATCGCAAGATTGAAGACTGCATTGGCTGGCAAATAATAGCTAACAGAAAATAAAATGGCTACGATCGAAAGAAATCTTCGAAAAGAAAGAATTGGTAAAGTCGTAAGCAACAAGATGGATAAGTCCATTACTGTAGCCGTGGAAAGAAGAGTAAAACACGGTATGTACGGTAAGTTCGTTGCAAAGACTACCAAATTTATGGCTCATGACGAGAAAAACGAATGTAACCCAGGTGACATCGTGAAAATAAGTGAAACTCGTCCGCTGAGTAAGAACAAGCGTTGGAGATTAGTTGAAATTATTGAAAGGGCTAAGTAATCATGATACAGCAAGAATCCAGACTAAGTGTGGCGGACAACTCCGGTGCCAAAGAGGTATTGGTCATCCGCGTATTGGGAGGTACTAAAAAACGATATGCTTCTATCGGTGATAAAGTAGTCGTGACTGTAAAGTCTGCCCTTTCCTCCAGCAACATGAAAAAAGGTACCGTTTCAAGAGCGGTTATCGTACGTACCAAGAAAGAAGTAAGACGTAAAGACGGTTCTTACATTCGTTTCGAGGACAACGCTGCTGTATTGTTGAACAACAACGATGAACCTAGAGGTACTCGTATTTTCGGCCCTGTGGCTAGAGAATTGAGAGAGAAGCAGTTTATGAAAATCGTTTCTTTGGCCCCTGAAGTATTGTAATCATGGAAAGAAAATTCAACAAGCAGTCTAAACTGCACATCAAAACCGGAGACACTGTGAAAGTGATCGCAGGTGATGACAAAGGTAAAACAGGGAAAGTTCTTTCTGTAGATACTGCTAAAAGCAGAGCTTATGTAGAAGGCATCAATATCGTAACTAAACACGTGAAGCCTACTGCTGCTAAGCCTCAAGGTGGTATCGAGAAGAAAGAAGCTTCTGTACATATCAGTAACCTGATGCTTGTAGATCCTAAGACTGGTGAAGCTACCAGAACTGGACGCAAGGCAGGTGAAAATGGTAAATTAGTAAGATACTCTAAGAAAACAGGGGAGGTGATCAATGGCTAATCCTAGAATGAAGCAAAAGTATGTGAACGATATCGTTCCTGCTTTGAAAGAAAAATTCCAGTATTCATCTGTAATGCAGGTTCCTAAATTGAGCAAAATTGTGCTTAATAAAGGTATCGGTGCTGCAGTAGCTGATAAGAAATTGGTTGACCAAGGCGTGGAAGAACTTTCTTTGATCACAGGTCAGAGAGCAGTATCTACCAAAGCTAAAACTTCTGTTTCTAACTTTAAGCTAAGAGAAGGCATGCCTATCGGTGCTAAAGTTACTTTGAGAGGAGAGAAAATGTATGAATTCCTTGATAGATTGATGACCGTGGCACTTCCACGTGTTCGTGACTTCAAAGGAATTTCTGACAAAGGATTTGATGGAAGAGGTAATTACACCTTAGGTGTAACCGAACAAATCATCTTCCCAGAAATCTCTATCGAAAAAGTAAATAGAATTTCCGGTATGGATATCACATTTGTGACTACCGCAAATACTGACGAAGAAAGCTTAGCATTATTGAAGGCTTTCGGTATGCCGTTCGTTAATAAAAATAAAGAAGAATAATCATGGCAAGAGAGTCAATCAAAGCTCGTGAGAGAAAAAGAGAACGTCTGGTAGCCAAGTATGCCAAGAAAAGAGCTGAGCTGAAAGCAGCTGGCGATTATGAGGCACTTGATAAATTGCCAAAGAACGCTTCTCCGGTTAGATTACACAATAGATGTAAGTTGACCGGTCGTCCAAAAGGCTACATGAGAAAGTTTGGTATCAACAGGGTAACCTTCCGTGAAATGGCCTCAGCAGGCAAGATCCCGGGAGTGACTAAGTCCAGCTGGTAAAATAACGACAGTAGTTTTTATTTAAAAAATCAATTCGTAACTTTGCACGCCCAAAACGGGTGGAGCTAGACTATATAATACCATGACTGATCCAATAGCCGATTATCTGACTAGATTGAGAAATGCCATTAAGGCTTCTCACAGAATCGTTGAGATACCTGCTTCTAATATCAAGAAGGAGATCACTAAAGTATTGCATGACAAAGGGTATATCCAGAACTATAAGTTCGAGGATAATGGACCTCAAGGCACAATCAAAATTGCTTTGAAATACAATCCAACTACCAAGAAGAACGCAATCGTGAGCCTGAAGAGAGTTAGTACGCCAGGTTTAAGAAAGTATGTAAAACATGACGAGCTACCAAGAGTCATCAATGGACTTGGTATTGCCGTTATTTCGACCTCTAAAGGGGTAATGACAGACAAAGAAGCCCGCACCGAAGGTATCGGGGGCGAAGTACTTTGCTACGTATATTAATTTACTATCATGTCAAGAATAGGTAAAAAACCAATAAATCTACCCAGCGGTGTTACTGTAGACGTGGCTACAAAAGGTGTAGTTACTGTTAAAGGTCCAAAGGGTACACTGACTCAGGATGTGAATCCTGATATTCAGGTGACAGTGGAAAACAACCAAGTTGTTGTTTCCAGACCTACTGACTCTAAAAGACATAAGTCTATGCACGGTCTTTACAGATCTTTGATCAACAATATGGTGATCGGAGTTTCTGAAGGATTCAAGAAAGACTTGGAACTTGTAGGTGTAGGTTATAAGGCAACCAACCAAGGTCAAGTATTAGAATTGAACTTGGGATATTCTCACAACATCTTCTTTGCACTTCCTGAAAGTGTATCTGTGAAGACTGAGACTCCGAAAGGTAAAAATCCAATCATCTCTTTGGAAGCAATTGACAAAGAACTGATCGGACAAGTAGCGGCAAAAATTAGATCTCTTCGTAAGATCGAGCCTTACAAAGGCAAAGGTGTGCGCTTCGTTGGTGAACAAATTAGACGTAAGGCTGGTAAAACTGCCGGTAAAAAATAATAGGTTATGGCATTTAATAAGAATTCCAGAAGACTTAGAATCAAGCAGGGTATCCGCAGAAAGATCTCCGGTACCGATTCCAGACCACGTTTATCAGTATTCAAAAGTAATACTGGTATCTACGCGCAATTGGTGGATGACCTTAAAGGTCGTACTTTGGCACAGGCTTCCTCTAAGGAGTTGGGCGCTAAAGAAAACACCAATGTATCAATCGCTTCGGAGGTTGGTAAAAAACTCGCTGAGAGAGCCGTTGCTAATGGTGTTAGCGAAGTAGTATTTGACAGAAATGGCTACTTGTATCACGGAAAAGTGAAAGCTTTGGCAGATGGTGCCAGAGAGGGAGGCCTTAAATTTTAATTATTATGTCTCAACTGAAAAAGAAGCCCATTAGGGCCACAGATACAGATTTAAAAGAAAAAGTAGTAGCGATCAACCGAGTAGCCAAAGTGGTAAAAGGTGGTAGAAGATTCTCTTTTTCTGCAATCGTAGTAGTCGGAGATGGCAATGGTGTTGTAGGTTATGGTTTGGGTAAAGCCAACGAAGTAACTGATGCAATCACTAAAGGCATCGAGGACGCAAAGAAAAACTTGGTAAAAGTACCGGTTTTGAAAGGTACTATTCCGCATGAGCAGATTGGTAAGTTTGGTGGAGGTTTTGTCCTTATCAAACCAGCTGCTGCAGGTACTGGTGTAATCGCCGGTGGTGCGATGCGTGCCGTATTGGAATCTGCAGGTGTAACTGACGTATTGGCTAAGTCCAAAGGTTCTTCCAACCCACACAACGTGGTGAAAGCAACCATCGATGCGTTGATGCAACTGAGAGATGCTATCTCTGTGTCACAACAGAGAGGTGTGAAAATGTCTAAAGTTTTTAATGGATAATCATCATGGCTAAGATCAAAATCACACAAACGAAATCTGTTATTGACAGACCAAAAGATCAAAAAGCTACCATTACTGCTTTAGGTCTAGGCAAAATCAACAAATCTGTTGAAGTAGAAAATACTCCACAGATTGCCGGTATGGTCAAGAAAGTTAATCACCTTGTAAAAGTGGAGGAAGCTTAATTATGAAACTGCATACATTACAACCAGCCGAAGGATCAACCAAAAATCGTAAGAGAATTGGTAGAGGTACTGGATCCGGTAGAGGGGGAACTTCTACAAGAGGTCATAAAGGTGCAAAATCAAGATCCGGTTATAAGACTAAATTGGGCTTTGAAGGTGGTCAAATGCCACTTCAAAGAAGAGTTCCTAAATTTGGTTTCAAAAGCTTGAACAGAGTTGAGTTCAAACCGGTAAATTTGGATACCTTGCAAAGCCTTGCAACGACCTACAATCTTGAATCAATCGACATGGATACAATGGTGTCTCACGGCATCGCTTCCAAAAACGACAAAATCAAGATTTTGGGCGGAGGTGAATTGAGTTCCAAAGTATCAGTAACTGCTCATAGCTTCTCTGCCAGCGCTGTAGCTGCCATTGAAAAAGCGGGTGGTTCAGTAAACAAGATTTAATTAAATGAAAAAGTTTATTTCGACAGTTAAGAACATTTTCTCTATCGAAGACCTACGAGTGAGAATCTTGAATACGATCGGTTTTCTGATCATTTTCAGATTGGGTTCTTTTATCGTACTTCCTGGAGTTGATCCTTCCAAATTAGGAGGACCTCAAGAAGGGATATTTGGTCTGATAGATACATTCCTTGGTGGTGCGTTCAGTAATGCCTCCATCTTTGGACTGGGTATTATGCCTTACATTTCTGCTTCCATTGTGTTGCAGCTGTTGACTGTCGGAGTACCCTACTTTCAAAAAATGCAAAAAGAGGGTGAATCTGGAAGAAAAAGAATTAATCAGATCACTCGAGTTCTCACCATTCTGATTACAATCGCCCAAGGTATAGGCTACGTTACAGCCACTATATTGCCTACCGGCGCAGTGATGGTAAGTACTTCCCTGTTCATGTTTAGCTCTCTTGTGTTGCTTTCCGCTGGAACTATGTTCTGTATGTGGTTAGGTGAAAAAATTACAGAGAAAGGTATCGGAAACGGTATCTCAATGTTGATCATGATTGGTATTATTTCTCGATTCCCTGGAGCATTAATTGCTGAAGGTGTGGAGAAAGGATCTTCAGGTCTTTTGCTTTTATTAATTGAGGCGGGTGTTTTATTCTTCGTAGTAGTTGGGGTGATCGCCTTGACAGAAGCTACAAGAAGAATTCCGGTTCAATATGCCAAGCAAGTTGTAGGCGGTAAGGTTTATGGAGGTCAGCGCCAATACATTCCTATTAAAGTGAATGCATCTGGTGTAATGCCTATCATCTTTGCTCAGTCTTTGATGTTTGTTCCAGCTTTGATTGCTCAGATCTGGGCAGGAGAAAGTGATATTGCTAACTATATCGGAACGACCTTCTCTGACTTCACTTCTTGGCAGTATAACTTGCTCTTTGCAGTATTGATCATTGTATTCACTTTCTTCTACACTGCCATCACGGTTAATCCTGAGCAGATAGCAGAAGATATGAAGAGAAATGGTGGGTTTGTACCGGGTATTAAGCCTGGAGCCCCTACCTCTGAGTTTATAGATGGAATCATTTCCAAAATCACATTGCCAGGTTCTATCCTTTTGGCAGCTGTAGCGATTCTTCCTGCCTTGGCTATAATTGCTGGTGTTGGTGGAGAGTTTGCTCAGTTCTATGGAGGTACTTCCTTGCTGATTATGGTGGGTGTTATCATGGATACACTTCGTCAGATAGAAAGTTATCTATTGATGAGACATTACGAGGGAATGATGAAGTCTGGTAATATGAAGAATAATCCTTCTAATTACCAAGTAGCTTAAGATGATTCATTACAAAACCTCAGAGGAGGTTCAAAAGATTAAAGAAAGTGCAGATATTTTGGCGAAAGCCCACGGGGAAGTAGCCAAACATATCAAGGTAGGGGAAAAGACCTCTCACCTAGATAAAATTGCTGAGGAGTTTATTCGGGATCACGGTGCAGTTCCTTCATTTAAGGGCTACAACGGTTTTCCCGCATCACTCTGTATTTCTGTGAACGAAGTTGTTGTTCACGGTTTTCCCAGCGAATATGAATTGAAAGATGGCGATATAATCTCAGTAGATTGTGGAGTCTTTCACCAAGGTTTTCATAGCGATTCCGCTTATACTTACCCTGTCGGTGAAGTTTCCACTCCTGTTCTGAATTTACTTAGAGCCACTAAAGATTCACTTTACTTGGGAATCGAACAGGCAATTTTTGGTAACCGTATTGGGGATATTGGCAATGCCATTCAAAAATTTGTTGAAGCCAAAGGCTATACAGTTGTAAGAGAACTTGTAGGCCATGGACTTGGTAAAAATTTGCATGAGGCACCAGAAGTACCCAATTATGGTAAAAGGGGGAGCGGTCCTCTGTTAAAAGCAGGGATGGTAATTGCGATTGAGCCCATGGTAAATCTTGGATCTAGAAATATTGTCCAAGAGGCTGATGGATGGACAATCCGGACTTCGGATAGAAAACCATCTGCACATTATGAGCATACAGTAGCGATTTTCGAAGATAGAACTGAGGTCTTAACGACCCATAAATACATAGAAGAGAATTTTAAATTCTAATATGGCAAAACAGACATCAATAGAGCAAGACGGAACAATCATCGAAGCTTTATCCAATGCAATGTTCAAAGTCGAGTTGGAAAACGGCCACCAGTTGATTGCGCATATTTCCGGCAAGATGAGGATGAATTACATTAAAATCCTACCTGGAGATCGTGTCAAATTAGAACTTTCTCCATATGATTTATCTAAAGGTAGAATAGTATATCGATATAAATAAACTGATATGAAATCGAGCAAGTCGGATTTCTTTATTAAAGATGATCCACTGACCAGCGAGATAACATATGGCCGACAATAAAATTATACTCATATGAAAGTTAAAGCATCTATCAAAAAGAGAAGCGTTGACTGTAAGTTGATCCGAAGAAATGGGAAACTTTATGTCATCAATAAGAAGAATCCTAAGTTTAAACAAAGACAAGGTTAATCATGGCTAGAATTGCAGGTGTAGATATACCAGACAATAAGCGCGGGGAAGTAGGTCTTACCTACATCTTCGGAATCGGAAGAAGCTCCGCCAGAGCTATCCTGAGCAAAGCCGGTATCTCTTTCGACAAGAAAGCAGGTGAGTGGAATGATGACGAATCTACCGCTATCCGTAATATCATTGCCGAAGAATTCAGAACCGAAGGTGTTTTGAAATCAGAGATCCAATTGAACATCAAGCGACTAATGGATATTGGTTGTTATAGAGGTTTGAGACACAGAAAAGGACTTCCGGTGCGTGGTCAAAAGACTAAAAACAACGCCAGAACAAGGAAGGGTAAGAGAAAGACTGTTGCTAACAAGAAGAAGGCAACTAAATAAAACCTGATTTAGATTATGGCTCAGAAAAGAAACGATAAAGCAAAAGGTAAAAAAAGAGTAGTAAAGGTAGAAGCTGTAGGTCAGGCGCATATCAAAGCCTCCTTCAACAATATCATCATCTCTATTACCAATAATGCAGGACAAGTAATCTCTTGGGCTTCTGCCGGTAAAATGGGTTTCAGAGGTTCTAAGAAAAATACTCCTTACGCTGCGCAAATGGCCGCTCAAAACTGCGGTCAGGTTGCTTACGACTTAGGTTTGAGAAAAATCGAAGTATTCGTAAAAGGTCCAGGTGCTGGTCGAGAATCCGCGATCAGAACATTGCAAAATGTAGGTTTGGATGTGACTACTATCATCGATGTGACTCCAATGCCACACAATGGATGTCGTCCACCTAAGCGTAGAAGAGTTTAATTATAAAATTGTAAGAAATGGCTAGATATACAGGTCCTAAAGCAAAGATCGCCCGAAAGTTTGGCGAGCCTATCGAAGGGCATAGCAAAGCGCTTCAAAAGAAAAACTATCCTCCAGGACAGCATGGTCGTGGAAGAAGAAAGAAGCAGTCAGAATATGCTATCCAGCTTGCTGAGAAGCAAAAAGCAAAATACATCTACGGTGTATTGGAAAGACAGTTCGCTAAAATGTTTGATATCGCTTCTAGAAAGCAGGGTATCACAGGTGAAAACTTGCTTCAGCTTTTGGAAGCTAGATTGGATAACACCGTTTATAGAATGGGAATCTCCCCAACTAGAAGAGGTGCAAGACAATTGGTTTCTCACAAGCATATTCTAGTAAACGGTGAAGTAGTGAACATTCCTTCTTACTCATTGAAGCCAGGAGATGTGGTTTCTGTAAGAGAACGTTCCAAGTCTTTGGAGGCTATTACCAATAGCTTAGCTGGTAGAGGTGCAAACAAGTATTCCTGGTTAGAGTGGGATAGCGCTTCTTTGTCCGGCAAATTCGTCAGTGTGCCTTCTAGAGATGATATTCCAGAAAATATCAAGGAGCAGCTCATCGTCGAACTTTACTCTAAGTAATATTTACTATTTTCAGCTTTTAAAAAAAGAACAAGATATATGTCCATACTAGCATTTCAAATGCCCGAAAAAGTGGTAATGGAAAAAGCCGATGACTTCCATGGCTTGTTTACTTTCAAACCACTGGAAAAAGGCTATGGAGTTACCATCGGTAACGCCCTAAGAAGAATTTTGCTTTCTTCGTTGGAGGGTTATGCCATCACTTCCATCAAGATTCCTGGAGTGGTGCATGAGTTTTCCACCATCGATGGTGTAGTGGAGGATGTGACCGACATTATTTTGAACCTGAAGCAGGTACGTTTCAAGAAAGTGCATGAAGCATTTGACGGAAAAATCACTGTTGAAGTAAAAAATCAGTCTGTCTTCACTGCAGGGGACATTGCGAAGTTCACTTCTTCCTTCGAGGTATTGAATCCGGATTTGGTTATTTGCCACATCGATGAGTCCAAAACTTTCGAGATCGAATTGAATGTCGAAAAAGGAAGAGGCTACTTACCAGCTGAAGAATCCAAACCAAAAGAGCAGGTATTCGGGCAAATTGCCATCGACGCCATCTTTACACCAATCAAAAATGTAAAGTACAGCGTAGAAAATACCCGTGTGGAGCAAAAGACTGACTTCGAAAAATTGATCCTTGAAGTTTCAACTGATGGTTCTATCCATCCTGAGAAAGCACTTCAGGAATCTGCTAAAATTTTGATTCAGCACTTTATGCTATTCTCTGATCAGACTATGGTTCTTGACTCTACTGGAGTTGCGGAGCCAGAGCCAATCGATGAAGAGTTCCTTCACATGAGAAAGCTTTTGAAGACTTCTCTAAGCGATCTAGACCTTTCTGTTCGTGCTTTCAACTGTTTGAAAGCTGCTGACGTGAAGACCTTGGGAGATCTTGCCAAGTTAGAAATTTCTGATATGATGAAATTCAGAAACTTCGGTAAGAAGTCTCTTGCTGAATTGGAGCAGTTGATTCAGGAAAAAGGCTTGACCTTTGGAATGGATATTTCAAAGTATAAACTTGATGAAGAATAAATAAAATGAGACACGGTAAGAAATTTAACCACCTTGGAAGGAAGGCTGCTCACAGGAAATCAATGCTTTCCAACATGGCAACTTCGCTGATTCTTCACAAGCGTATCTCAACCACGCTTGCCAAGGCAAAAGAATTGAAGAAATATGTGGAGCCTTTGATCACTAGAGCAAAGGAAGATACCACTCACAACAGACGTATGGCTTTCTCTTACTTGAAAAACAAAGAAGCTATCATTGCTTTGTTTGGTGAAGTAATCGCGAAAGTTGGTACTCGTCCAGGAGGATACACTCGTATCATCAAAACTGGTTTCAGATTGGGTGATAACGCTGAAATGTGTATCATCGAATTGGTTGACTTCAACGAATTGATGTTGAAAGATGCGAAGCCTGCTAAGAAAACTACTAGAAGATCTAGAAGAGGTTCTAGCAAGCCTGCTGAAACTACTGCTGCTGCACCTGCTGCTGAAGCAAAAACTGAAGAGCCTAAGGCTTCAGAAGCTTCTTCTGATTCAACTGATGCTGACACAGAAGAAAAGTAAATTGATATTCAATTTAAAATATAGAAAGGATTGGACTCTCGTTCAATCCTTTTTTTATACCCATACATTCCTCCTCCTTGCAAGAAATCTTTAACTTTGGGCAACTTTCTCAAACATGATTAAACATAAAGCAACCTTACTTCTAGCTGACGGAACCGTTTTCCACGGTTCATTGATTGGAAACCCCGGTACCAATGGGGGTGAGATTTGTTTCAATACCGGTATGACTGGCTATCAAGAGATCTATACAGATCCTTCTTATACCGGTCAGGTTATTGTCACTACCACTTCACACATTGGGAATTATGGTGTACATAATGAAGAAGTAGAGTCTGATCATCCTACTATTGGCGGTATCGTTGTCAATAGTTTCTCAGAAGTTTACTCCAGACTGGATGGGCATGGTTCTCTTCAGGATTATTTGGTGAAATATAAAATCACCGGAATAGCAGATATCGATACCCGTAAGTTGGTGAGACATATCCGCTCCCAAGGAGCTATGAATGCAATCATCAGTTCTGAATTTGAAGGCAATTTGGAAGGTCTTAAAGCTGAGCTTGAGAAGTTACCGGACATGAACGGCCTGGAACTTTCTTCTCAAGTTTGTACTCAAGAGCCTTATTATTATGGAGATGAAAATGCTTCAATCAAAGTTGCCTGTATGGATTTCGGGATTAAGAAAAATATCCTGAGAAACTTAGCCTCACGCGGAGTTTATTGTAAAGTATATCCAGCTAAAACAAAATTGGCGGAAATGGAAGAGTGGCAGCCTAATGCCTATTTCTTATCCAATGGTCCCGGCGATCCAGCTGTGATGGATTATGCAGTGGAAACTGTAAAGGATATTCTAAATACAGGAAAACCTGTTTTTGGAATTTGTCTCGGACACCAATTATTGGCAGAGTCAGTAGGTATTTCAACTTACAAGATGCACCATGGGCACAGAGGAATCAACCATCCTATCAAAAATATGGTGACAGGTAAAAGTGAAATTACCTCTCAAAATCACGGCTTTAATATCGTAAGAGAAGATACTGAAAAGCATCCTGAGGTGGAGATTACTCATGTTCACCTGAATGACAATACAGTGGCGGGCATCAAGCTGAAAAATAAACCGGCGTTTTCTGTGCAGTATCACCCGGAGTCTTCTCCTGGACCGCACGATTCCCGGTATCTTTTTGATGACTTTATCGCCTTAATCAATCAAAATTAAATCTTATAAACCTTTTAGACTATGACGTTGATTCAATCAATTCATGCAAGACAAATCCTCGATTCACGAGGTAATCCAACCGTAGAGGTGGATGTGGTAACAGAAAATGGTGCATTTGGCCGAGCGGCTGTTCCTAGTGGTGCATCTACAGGAGTTAACGAGGCCGTAGAGCTTCGTGACGGTGACAAGAGTGTATATTTAGGAAAAGGCGTATTGAAAGCCGTTTCCAATGTGAATGATATCATTGCCCCGGAATTGGTAGGAATGGAAGTTTTTGAGCAAAACATGATTGACCAGATCATGATTGACTTGGATGGAACTTCCACAAAAAGCCGCTTGGGAGCCAATGCAATACTTGGTGTTTCTTTGGCAGTTGCCAAGGCAGCAGCAATGGAAGCAGGCCAGCCATTATATCGCTATATCGGCGGTGTAAATGCTAATACGCTTCCTGTACCAATGATGAATATCATCAATGGTGGATCTCACTCTGATGCACCTATCGCATTCCAGGAGTTTATGATTCGCCCTGTAGGAGCTCCTAGCTTCTCAGAGGCAATCCGTATGGGAGCTGAAATCTTCCATAATTTGAAAAAAATCCTTCACGATAAAGGTTTGAGTACCGCAGTAGGAGACGAAGGTGGATTTGCTCCAAACTTCTCCGGCGGAACAGAGGAAGCTTTGGGTTGTATTTTAGATGCTATCGAAAAGGCTGGTTACAAAGCTGGTGACGATGTGACTATTGCTTTGGACTGTGCTGCATCTGAGTTTTTCAAAGATGGAAAATACGATTATAAGAAATTTGAAGGTGATACTGGAGTCATCAGAAGCAGAGAGGAGCAGGTAAACTATTTAGCTTCCCTAACTGAAAAATATCCAATCGATTCTATCGAAGACGGATGTGCTGAAGAAGACTGGGAAGGTTGGGCTATGTTGACCGCTAAAATCGGAGATAAAGTACAGCTAGTAGGTGATGACTTATTTGTAACAAACGTAAAGTTCCTACAAAGAGGTATCCAAGAAAAATCGGCTAATTCCATCTTGATTAAAGTAAATCAAATCGGAACATTGACTGAGACCTTGAATGCAATCAGTATGGCACATAAGGCTGGGTTTACAGCTGTAATGTCTCACAGATCCGGAGAAACAGAAGATTCAACCATCGCTGATTTGGCTGTGGCAGTTAACTGTGGTCAAATCAAAACTGGATCTGCTTCTAGATCTGATAGAATGGCTAAATACAACCAATTGCTTAGAATTGAGGAGCAGCTTGGCGATGCGGCAGTTTTCAAAGGAAGATTGAAGTAAGCCTTACTAGCTCATAAAACTTTTAAAATCCTCTGTCATAAAGACAGGGGATTTTTTGTTTAAAAAAGAAGCGGTATGAATAGTATGAGTCAATTTCTTCTTTGATATTATTTTTTCACCACCTAGGCACATAGCGAACATAGTCTTGGCAGGCTCCTATTAGGTTCCTTTCTTCAGATTTCTGCCTTTTTGAGACCGCTTCGTTGCTCCCGGTCCCGACACTGCTTACTGATACCTGTCTACTACTTACTCCCCCTGCTTCCTGCCTGCTTTTCAGATTTTTCACTTTAGACTTAAGACTTTCCCAAACTGCTAACTTTATCTTGCGGGAGTTTTAAGCTTTGCGTCGCTGCGCCTCTGCGAGCATTTTTTTACTTCAAGAGATTGCAAAACCCACAATTATCCTCCACTCGCTTCATTTTCGCATCATTTTTGTAATTTAACTTTCTGTTCTGTGTATACTATGAAGAAGCTTCTCAAACTAGGTGGTAATTTTTATGGATTGGCAACTCTTTGTTTCCTGTCTTGGATGATTTTTATTGACTCCAATAACTTGGTAAACCAGTTTAAACTAAGTCAAAAACTGAATCAGCTGGAGGATCAAAAGGAATACTATCAAGAGCGAAAAGTGAAAATTAAGTCTGAAAGAGAAGAATTAATGAGTAATCCCGAACTCTTAGAGAAGTTTGCCCGTGAAAAATACCTGATGAAGAAGCCAAGCGAAGATCTCTATGTTATTGTCAAAAAATAAACTCCTCACTCTTACTTTTCTTTTATCCTTTGGTCTGTTTTTTCAAACGCAGGCCCAAAGAGAAATCTATTCAGATTCTGTATCATTTAAAGACAGGCTGTATTATGGAGGAAACTTCGGGATGCAGTTTGGAACAGTTACTCTATTAGACATTTCTCCTTTAGTTGGTGTTATGATCACTAATAGATATTCTGCAGGAGTTGGGGTTACTTATCAATATTTTAATGACAGGAGATTTTTTGGAAATGAATTTTCATCTTATGGCGGAAGGGTATTCAATAGGTTTAATGTACTACCCAATATTTTTATTCATGGGGAGTTCGAATCATTGAATTTTGAAAATTATAATACCCAATCTGAGCGTTTTGAGCGGATTTGGTCCAATGCCCTGTTCTTAGGCGGAGGCTACTTTGCTCCTTTCGGTGGAGGAAGGGGAGGAGCCAACTTTACTTTCCTATATAATGTGCTTCATGATAATTTAAGGTCTCCTTATGGTGAACCTTATGTGATTCGAGTTGGTTTTGTGTTGTAAGTCTCTCAACTCAAACCTATGAATTCTTTTGTTTCTAAAATTCACCGCGCCCATCAGGAGTGCTCAGATTGCCCCTCTCCCAAGGTGATACAACAATTTTTTGAAGAGGTTTTGGGATTATTATTTCCAGAATATTCTGTACAAAAAATCAAGGATGAGTCTGAGGTAGAACAAAAATTAGCCGCAAGCCAATTCACTTTGGAAGTAATCCTTCAAAGGAATACCCAGCTTCATGGTCAAAACGGAAAGGAATTGGCAGCTGAGTTTTTCAATAGACTGGAGAAAGTATACGATTGGATTCACTTGGACGTGGATGCAATGTACTCAGGAGATCCAGCAGCCAAATCCAGAACTGAGATTCTACGTTCTTATCCAGGGTTTTATTCGATAGCAGCCTATAGAATTGCTCATGAACTGCATATGTTGGGAATTAAGTTAATTCCCAGAATGATCACAGAAATTGCTCATAGTCGTACGGGAATTGACATCCATCCAGGGGCTAAAATTGGCAAGTATTTCTGTATAGATCATGGTACAGGTGTAGTGATCGGAGAAACCACAGTAATAGGCGAGCATGTAAAAATTTACCAAGGGGTTACTCTTGGTGCTTTAAGCGTAGCAAAAGCTGATGCAGATAGCAAGCGTCATCCAACCATTGAAGATCATGTAGTGATTTACGCTGGAGCTACTATTTTGGGCGGAGAAACTGTCATTGGAAAAGGAAGTACCATAGGAGGAAATGTCTGGTTGACTAAATCTGTGGCAGCAGGGTCTAAAGTTTATTATCAAGCCCAAATGTACCATGCAGATTCAGAAGTTACGGATGTGTATGTATTCAAAAACGATTCCCATGAAGCTATTTGAATTAATCGGTAATACTCCTTTGGTGGAGCTTTCCCATATCCCGACAAATCCAAAAGTCAAGATTCTTTGCAAAATGGAGGGCCAAAACCCGGGCGGAAGTGTCAAGGACAGAGCTGCGTTTAATATGCTTCAATCTGCCTTGGATAGAGGGGAAATAAAAAGGGGTGATAAATTGGTTGAGGCTACCAGCGGTAATACTGGAATTGCTTTGGCAATGGTAGCCAAAGTTTTGGGACTGGATATGACCTTGATTATGCCGGACAACTCAACTCGAGAACGGGTACTTTCCATGGAGGCTTATGGGGCAAAAGTTATTTTAACACCAGCAGCTAAAACCATCGAGTATTCTAGAACTCTGGCGGAGGAAATGAATGAGAAAGAAGGCTATTTCATGCTGAATCAATTTGCCAATCCGGATAATTATTTGGCCCATTACAAAACCACTGGACCAGAAATCTGGAATGATACGCAGGGGAAAGTTACCCACTTTGTATCTGCAATGGGTACCACAGGTACTATCATGGGGGTATCTAGATATCTCAAAGAAAAAAATCCTTCAATCCAGATAGTGGGTACCCAGCCTACCGATGGATCGAGCATTCCAGGAATCAGAAGATGGTCTCCGGAATTTTTGCCTGCGATTTTTGAAAAAGATAGAGTAGATCGAGTGATAGATGTTTCACAGGATCAGGCTACTGAAATGACACGCAGGATGGCTAAAGAAGAAGGAATATTAGCCGGAATGAGTAGTGGCGGAGCTTTACATGCAGCTATCGAGCTTTCCAAAGAACTTGAAGAAGGATTGATTGTCTGCATTACTTGCGATCGTGGAGACCGTTATTTGAGCTCAGATTTGTTTGGCTGAGATGCTTAATTATTTAATCATAAATAAAGATTTGTTTTTTGTCTTTAAACTCAGGCTAAATGAGCCCAATTTTTTTCAAAAAAAACGCTTCATCTTCTCCAAACCTTCTTTCACAACCACTTCTGCATCCATGGCATAGTAGGTTGGATTGAAAAGCTCTAAGGACAGAATAATGGGTTTTCCTTTGGCTTTGAGTGTATTGGCGAGTTCTTGCATGGGAGCAGCCCCGTCGCCTGGCATAACTCTATCCTTATCCTGTTGCTCCAATCGCGGAATGTCACCCGGTACATCATTCATATGGAAAATATCAATGGCTTGCCCGTCCAAGAGTTTCATGCCTTCAAAACCAGAACCTCCTCGGAAAAGATGGTACACATCTGCAAGGATTTTTGCATCAGGATCGTTAGCCACAGCGGCAACCATCATGGCTTGACCCAAATGATGAAATGAAGGGAAGGCTCCCCAGAATTCCAGTTGGGGCATAACTCCCGTTTTCCTGCCCAGATCTAGCAGTCGTTTGTATTTTTCTCCAGCCTCCATCAAGTCTAGAGGTGCTTCCGAACCAATAGCAGGAGCAGCAACTCTTGGACAACCTAATTCCGCCAAGACTCCCATTTCTTTTTCCATTTGAGTAAATCCAACTTTGCTTTTCTCAGCATCTTGGGACATCCAGGTAGGAAAACCTATGCAATCGAAAAATTCCAGGCCCGCATCGGATGCTAATTTCTTGAGCGAAGCCAAGCTTTTCCCGGAATCCAAATAGGTTTGAATCTCCATCATCCATGGCTCAAAGCCATCATATCCAGCTCTTGCGGCTAGTTCGATGATTTGGGGAATGCTCAATTTTTGTCCACGAATAGTAGAAGTATTGAGAGAAAACCGAAACTGAGGTAGCGTTTTTTCCGCTGCTTTCGTTACAGCAAGAGGAGCTCCCACTGCTATGGATGAAAGGGCAATGCTTTTGAGTACTTGTCTTCTACTGGTCATATGGGGCTCATTTAGTGGATAGATTTTTCCTTCTAAAAGGAAACTTTACCTTTCTAAACATAATTTTTAAAAACCTGAATCAAAAATCGATTCTCTCGTATTTTCGACCATGAGGAAAAGAATTTTTTTACTGGGCCTAATTAGCCTATCAATGGTTGGGGCATTTGGTCAGAGCCTCCAAGAAAATTTGGCTAACCTGGAATTTTACCAGGAAAAGCTACCTTTTTTTCAGGAGTTGATCACTGGAGCCCAATACCCTGAGCCTCCCAAAAACCATGAAGGCTTTCCTTTTTTGAAAGGCAGGTCTTTTGAATACGGCGGCTTAACCATCAATCAAGTGTATTACCCTGACATCCCTCTTTTATATGATATAAGATATGATCAGGTCATTACAGTACATCCCATTTACATGCAAAAGCTTCTGATAAACCCAGCCAAAATCAATTCATTTAGACTTGGGGATGGAAGCAATTTCAAGCAGTTGACCGGAAATGAGTCTTATGCTCACCATAAAAACGGATTTTATGAAATTGTGGAAGAGGGAAGGGTGACCTTGCTCGCCAAGCATTATAAAATTCCGAAACCCACACGTGAATTGGGAGATTATGTGGCTAAATATGAGGAGTTCGAAGATTTTTTTATTTGGGATGGTGGCCAGTTTTTTTCCATAAAAACAAAGAAGTCTGCGATTAAAACTCTGGAATTGAGTAAAAAACTTGTCCGGGAGAATCTGACTAGAAAAGGTGTTTATTATGGAAGCAACAAGAGACGATACCTAAAGATGTTAATTCAAATTCATTCACAATCAATAGGTACTGAAAATGAATAAAAGGCTTTTAATCGCATTGCTAGGAGTTTTTTGCCTGTCCTTTGGCCTAGCAGAGGCTCAAACGCAGGAGAAAATCACAGGACTTTTTGCGGGAGTATCTTTTGAAAGGTTTGCTGAGCTCATAGAAAAGGAAACCTCCTATCGCTTTGTCTTTGATCCGAAGTTGATGGAGGAAGTTTCGGTTAATATCCAGGCGAAAGAGGGTAAATTAGATGATCTCCTGATAGCAATTTTTCAAGGGTCCAGTTGGAAGTTTTCCATAGCTGCCGACAATAGGGTATTTATTACCTCAGGAAGAAAAATGCCTATTGAATTTGTAAGAGGATATTTTGAGCCTAAAAACCAGGTTTCCAAGTTGGCAACAGATCAACAGGAAGATTTAGGTGCCTTTGCTAGGAACATGCGATATGAAATCGGAAAGGACAAAGAAGACCCCGCTCAAAAGACCGCGGTGCTATCTGGTAAAGTAAGCAACATAGAAAATGGTGAGCCCATGCTGGGAACAGTGATTTATGAAAACATTGGTTTTCAAAAGTCCATCACTGATGAAAATGGGTACTATCAAATCACCCTTCCTAAAGGAAGACATACTTTAATAATTCAAAATCCAGGAGGCTATCAAGAGCAGCGTCAAATAGAGCTTTTCGGAAATGGAGTCTTAAATATGGAGGTACAGGAAAGTTTTCTTTCTTTAGATGAAGTAGTAGTAAGCTCTGGGGCCCTGTCCAATATTAACAAACTTGAAATGGGAGTTCAATCCATTTCTATGGCAGAGGTAAAGCGTCTTCCGGCTATTTTGGGAGAAGTGGATGTGCTGAGGGGCATATTAACCATGCCCGGTGTAAATACTGTAGGAGAGGCGAGTGTTGGCTTCAATGTAAGAGGAGGAGCTGCTGATCAAAATCTAATTCTCTATAATCAATCGACCGTATTTAATCCTGCACATGTCTTTGGGTTTTTCTCTGCTTTCAATCCTGATATGGTGGCAGGAGTGGAGCTTTACAAAGGTTCTGTTCCGGTAAATTATGGGGGCAGGCTTTCCTCAGTGCTTCAGGTAAGTCCAAAGTTTGGAAGATCTGATAAAATCGGTGGAAGTGGAGGTATAGGAATCATGACTGGCAGATTGAGCTTGGAAGGTCCTATAGGAGAAAAGACCACTTTTATTCTAGGTGGGAGATCTACTTACTCTGATTGGGCTTTGAATTTATTGGATGATGAAGCTGCCTTAAATGGTTCAAGAGCCTCTTTCTATGATTTTAATGCCAATGTTAGGCATATTTTTAACGAGAAAAATCATTTGGAAGTCACTAGCTACATTTCCAAAGATGAGTTTGCCTTTGATCCTGACACTACCTATTCCTATCAAAATCTTAATGTAGCAGCGACTTGGCGTCACTTTTATAATGAACAGTTGGAAGCTCGGTTTACTGCTGGGTATGATGCATATCAATTTGGAATTATCGGGCAGGATAATCCTTTAAATGCATTTGATTTCAATTTTGATGTAAAGCAAGTCCATTTGAGAACCGATTGGGAATACAGAAAGGACCTCAACCATATTTATAAATTTGGACTCCACGCAATCCAATACCAATTAAATCCTGGGACAAATAACCCCTTTGGCACAGAGTCAATTGTAATTCCTCAGGATTTGGAAAATGAACAAGCGCGGGAGTTAGCAATCTATTTTGGAGACGAATGGACGATCAACGAGCGCCTTTCAGTTAGTTATGGAGGCCGATATATGTTGTATCAATTTTATGGTCCTAATACCGTGAAAGAGTATGTGCCCGGCGCACCCATAATTGAAAGCAACCTTACGGGGGAAAGAAATTTTGGAAAAGGAGAAACTATTCAGACCTATCATGGACCAGAGTTCCGGCTTTCTGGTAGATATAATTTAACCAACCAGTCTTCAATTAAAGCCGGGTTTACTACAACGAGGCAAAACATTCATTTGCTCTCCAATACTTCCGTGATAGCTCCTACAGACTCATGGAAACTCAGTGATTCATATATCAAGCCTCAAACAGGAGGGCAGTTTTCTTTAGGGTATTATCAAAATATTGGAGTAACAAAATTTGAATTTTCCTCTGAAGTCTACTATCGGTACATGAGTAATATTCTGGATTATAGGTCGGGAGCCTCTATTATTCTAAATGAGGATATAGAGCAAGATGTATTCAATTCCCTTGGCAGGGCTTATGGTATTGAGTTTTTATTAAAGAAGAACACAGGCATTTTAAAAGGCTCACTGGCATATACTTATTCTCGTTCCTTACTGAGAACCTCTGATGAACCGAGTATTGAAAAAATCAATCAGGGTGCTTTTTACTCCAGTAATTTTGATCAGCCCCACCATGTGGTATTAGTGGCAAATTACGAATTGAGTAAGCGAATAAATGCTTCTTTAAATGGTAATTATAGCACCGGAAGGCCGGTAACCTTACCTATTTCAAAATTTGAGTATGGCGGATCTGAACGTGTTTATTTTTCGGATAGAAATGCCTACAGAATTCCGGATTATTTCAGAGTTGACCTTTCTGTCAATTTGGAAGGAAATCATAAAGTAAAAAAACTCGCCCATTCGTCCTGGTCAGTCGGAGTCTACAATGTGTTGGGTAGAAGTAATCCTTATTCAGTCTATTACACCCCAGTAGAAGGAAAATTAAGAGGGTATCAATTATCCATTTTTGCTAAACCAATTCCATTTATTACTTACAATTTCAGATTTTGATGAAAATACAGAACCTTTCTTTTTTCTTGCTTCTTTTGCTCTTTTGGGGGTGTAGGGAGCCTTTTGAGCCGGAGATTGAAGCACGGGATCTCAATGTTCTGGTGGTAGAAGGTTATCTCGATTCGGAAGGATTAAGTAGTAATTTAAGATTGAGCTTTACTTCCAATATCCAAGATGAATTTAATTTCAATCCTTCAGCGCTTGGTGCTACTGTTTACTTGGAAAGCAGTTCTGGCGCGAGATATTCCCTTTTAGAGCGAGGTGAGGGTATCTATGAATTCCAACATGACATTCCTGAAAATGAAACTTATCAATTAAGGATTTTTCTCAATGACGGTACGAGCTATACCTCTAGTGATTTGAAGCCTGTAATTACGCCTGAGATTATTGATGTTGGTTTTGAACAAAATGAGGCTGGTGTAGAGGTGTTTTTGACCACCAAAGGTAATCCTGATGCAGATGATTTTCTCTGGACTTATGAGGAAACTTGGGCTTTTCGCCCTCCAATTATCTCTTTTGACAAATATGATCCAGAATTGAAAAGAATTATTCCGCGTCCAGCCGAAGAGCGAATTGATTTATGCTATCGAAGTGCCTTAAATTCTGATCTGATTTTAGAGACCTCCTCTAGATTTCAAGATCAATTTGTTTTTAGACAGTCTATCAAGCAAATCAATCGAGGAGATGAGCGACTTTCCCTTCGCTATAGTATTTTGATCTCGCAAAAGGCTCTAAGCAAAGATGCAGTTGAATTTTGGGAAATTTTAAAGAAAAACACAGATGATTTAGGCTCGATTTTTAGTCCACTCCCTTCGAATATCAGAGGGAATATAAAGCAAGACCAAAACCCTGATGTTCCGGTAATTGGGCAGGTGAGTTTAGGGAAAGTTCAACAAAAGAGGCTTTTTATTGATATTAGAGAAGTGGCACCTTGGAGGCCGGAAGTTCCTGAGTATGCAGGATGCTTTTTGTCTGCCGATACGGTTTTGGTAGCAAATTATGACGCAGTTTTCCGCTCCGAAATCAATATACCAGCTTTGCCAATTTATCTCGAAAATGCCATTGAGCCAATTGGCTACAGGTATTCCACTCCAAGATGCGTGGACTGTACTCGAAGAGGAACTAATATTAGACCTGATTTTTGGGAAGAATGAGCATGCTGCCTAAAATATATCGTCCCATATGCATAGTGATTCTTGCTTTTATGTATCACTTGCCCAATGCTTTCTGTCAAAATCTGGTAGAAGAACAGGTTTCATACAGTATTCCTAAGACTATTTATTTTACTGAAGAAAAAATATGGATTTCTGCAGAAGTTACTCAGAAAGGAAAGCCTAGCTCCTCCCAGGTGCTCTATGCAGAATTGTTAAATCGGGAAAATGAGTCCGTTCATTTAGCGAAGATCTTACTAGAACAAGGAGAGGCATTGCACTTTTTGGAAATTCCTTCCAATCTTCCTTCAGATCATTATTTATTGAGAATATATACTCGTATCAGTCCCTTGCTCAATTTGGAAAATGGGTTGAAGCAACAATTGGTTACTATTTTCAATCCTAGAATCCCTCCAAAGGTAGTAGCCAATAGGGTAGAGCAAATAGTCAAAAAAGGACAGCAAAAAGGGAGCTTTACTTTGATCAAAGATCAATTCAACCCAAAGGAAATTATAGATATTCCTGAAGAATTAAAGGGGCAAAAAATTCAAGAGCTCAAGGTAAGCTTGGTTAATCCATTCTTGGAAGAGGAAAGACAAATCCCGTCCTCTCAATTGTATGAAGGAAAAGCCGAGGGAGTGTTGATACCAGAATTGTTTGGACATATCGTAGCTGCCAAGGTGAACCCAAATGAAGTGGATACCTCTAAGGTTTACTTTCTTTCTGTTCATGGAATAGAGTCAGCACTATACTCAGACAGACCAGATGCCAATGGAAATCTATTTTTTGATATCGGTGGCCTGAAGCATTGGAAGTTCTTGATTGCTCAGGCAGATCAAAATGGAGATCTGATGAATTTTGAACTTCAATCTCCGGCAGTAAAAACCAGTTTCAAGAATGGATTCACTATCCCTCAACTTGAGATATCATTGGCAGATCAAGGGTTGCTTCAAAAACTATTACTGAGTAGTGGAGTGCAAACCTATTTTCGAGAAAAATTGAATCAGGAACCCGTTCCGGTAGTCACGGGATTTGTTGCTGATTACTCCTATAATCTCGACGATTATACTCGCTTCGAAAGTGTAGAAACAGTGATCAAAGAATATGTCCCTTCTGTAGCAGTTAGGACCCGATCAGGGAAGAAAGAATTTAGATCCAATAATGAATTCGGGAATCGGTTCGAAGGTAACCCCTTGATGCTGGTAGATGGAATGCCAGTTTTCAATTCAGATCAATTGGCGGCATTTAATCCAAAAAGCTTCGAAAAATTGGATTTGCTGGCAAGGGTCTTTTACCTGAATGAACAGAACTACGAAGGGGTGATTAGTTTCTCTTCTTACAAAAGTGATGTTGGTGGCTTTCCTTTACCGACCAACGCCATCTATTCTCCTTATCAAGGCATCCAAATTCCCGTGGAGCTTGAGTCCGAATTCGGTCAGCCTCAGGAAATCAGAAATTTTGAAGACTTAAGGTCTGTACTAACCTGGAAATCAGAATCCGGAGGTAGGGTAGATCTTTCTGAAGTCAAAATTATTACTTCAGATTTACCGGGATTGTACCAAATGTCTATTCAATATCAATCGGAAGATGGAAGCACACAAAGCTGGGAAAGTTATTTCGAAGTAAAAGCTGCAGAAAATTAGATTAGTCGTTTTTCTTATGAATCTCCTGCTGCATAAATTCCCCCAGTTTTTTCTGGTAGTACACAGATTCAGTCGCATATTCCGGTACTAATCCCTTTTTCTCAGGGAAAGATTCCATGTGCAAGGTTTGCGTAGGGAAGGCAAATCTAACGCCCAAAGTATTTGCCAGCTTGACAATTTGAATCAGTAATTCATGTCTGCAGCGAAGCTCTTCCGGCCAGGTTGGGACTTCGAAAAAGACGTAAAACATGATGTCTTGGCTATAGGCTGAAAGGTTGTTGAAATAAACATTAAAATAATCCTTTCGGGTATTCGGATGTGCTAAGACAATCTCCTTTAATCCTTTTACAAATTCCTCAATCAGCTGTGGAGGAGTATCATAAGTAATGGTTAGGGTAGTATAAAATCTCCTATACTGTCTAAGTCCATGGTTATCCAATACAGCATCTGCAATTTTTCCATTTGGGACATACATCAAGGAATTTCTGAATGTTCTGATTCGGGTAGATCTAAAGCCTACTTCTTCCACTGTGCCATCAATATCTCCGGATGTAATCCAGTCGCCCACCTGAAAAGGTTTGTCAATAAATATCATGACTGAACCAAAGAAGTTTTTGATGGTGTCTTGAGCTGCCAGAGCGATTGCCACACCACCGATAGAAAGACCGGTTAGGAATGGGATAATGTCTAGGTTCAGGCCATCTCTGAGGATAAAAAGGGTACCGATGATGACCACAAATGCTTTTAGCGTTTTGCGCATCAGTGGCACTAACTGGTCGTCAAGGGTAGATTCTGTTTTGGTGGCTAGTCTCGCAAAATATACGGCTACCACATTGACCAATTTGTAAAAAATGACTGTGATCAGGAATGGCTTTAAAGTATTCAGGATAATCACAATCCAGGACCATATTTCCACGGGTAACTGTAATACCGGAAGAAATAAGGATAAGACCATTACAATCAGATAGAAGCTAGTCACTCTAGCAACGGGGAGAAGATAATTTTCTCCTAATTTTTGATAACCTACTCTTCTGAAAAAGTAAACCAGCACCTTGTCTACCACGAAAGTGAAGAAGAAATGGGCAACAAATACCAATAAAATCAGTAGGAATATGCCTGTTAATTGCCATAGGTGAAGACCTAAATATTCATCATTTCCTATTTTAGGAAGGAGGTTGAGTAATCGGTCCGTTCCATAAGGATAAGTCTGCTGATGGAGATCATCTATCTGACTTACTGTGAAAGATGAAAATTTCCACTGCTTTCCAACTTTCTCCAGGAATACCCCAGGCATTTTTGATTTATCAAAAAAATAAACCGATTCAGGTGCGCCTGAAGTGGTGTCTTGGTAATTAGGTAAGTTTGGGATGGAACTGGTGCGAATAATTACGCCTTTCCCTTCAAAAATCTGCTTTAGCTTGACACTTAATTTTTCATCATCATACTCTTCTTCCAAGCCTGTGAAATCCAAGGCTCTCGAAGCTCTTTCAGGCTTATAGTTGCTCTCCTCTAGATTATAGAAGAAAGTAAGCGTAGTATGATAGGGTGAGCTTAAATTAACCTCTTTGGCGACTGTTTCAACTTTTGGATTATCTGTGATAAGCTGCGCAGAGGCAAATCCAATAAAAAAGAATGTAAAAAGGCAGTTGACTAGAAATTTCTGAAGCATAGGATCTCTAATGATTCCCGCAAAGGTACTCAATTTAGAAGCCTAGGGCAATTTAAAATCAATTAGTCGCTTAATTGATAGGTAGTCAGATAATTCCCGCTGATGGTTCTGATTAAATATTGACCTAGGTTAGCCTGATAGCTGATTTCCAGTTTGCCCAGACTTTCAGGAGGGAGCTGCGTCAAAAGATTTCCGCTCATATCGTAGAGGTAAGAAAACTCCTGTAGGGGATCCGTAATCACTATTATTTTCCTTCCTGATCCAAAATCGAAATATTGGTATTTTAAATTACCTTCTGCAACCCGAACAGTAAAGAGTTCTTCCTCTTCTCGGTTCATTACTTTGATTTGATTGAAGTTTCTGGAAATAATCACAAAATCCATCTCTTGCTGATCTGGTACTAGGACAAAATCATTGTCTTTGTCCTCAATGATCAATTGATTTCTATAGGTGACTTCCCCATCAAAGTTGACATGGATGATTTCTCCATTGGAGGAAATGGCTGAAAGGAAAAAGCCGGCACTTCCTGCAGTTCTATTGTAAACTAAACCTGAACTTAATTCATCTGTAAGCTTGATTGGGCTGCCGCTTTGCTTTTCGCCTCTCCTGTTGAAAAGAAATAGAGATCCAGACTCAGTGCTGGCAACCATGAAGTCTCCCTTACCAGGCACCCTATAGTGAGTAGGAGGGGAAACTGTTTTTCCTCCAATCTGAAGTGGGTTCCAGCCTTCCAGTCTTTCCCCGGTTTTATCCAACAAATACAGGCTTCCCTGTTCTGTACTTAGGAAATATCGATATTCCTTGTTGTTATCGTAGTCTACAAGATTCAGATGTCTTATTTTTTCGGAATTAAACCTGAAAGGATAATTCGGTAAAGGATTACCCAATCGGTCAATTCCATAAATAGCATCAGAGGTAGCTAAAAGGGCTTGAAGTTTTCCGTTTTTGTAATAGTCTATCTGGAAAACATCTGAAACAATAGGTCCGGAGAGCTTTTGATTGTAAACAATTTCGCCGGCAGAATTTATCAGATAGACCACATTTTCCTGATCTTGCACAATTATGTCCTCTGTTCCATCCTGATAATTACTGATAGCCTGGGGCCCGAATATTAATTTGCTGCTAAATGGGATTTTGCTTTCAGCCTTCAAGCTGACCATGGTCTCGGTCTTGATTTCTTTGATGTCAGTGCTAGCTAAAGGCAAAATCAAAGTTGCCCGCCTTTCTTCTCCTATCTGATTAATTTTAAAACTGACATAGGGGAAGGCTTGAAATGCTGACGCATATTTCTGCAAAAAGGTGCTCCAAGAGGGGTTTGCGAGTTTGGTCCAAGAATCCCAGATTTTTGAGGTCAAATAAATCCTTGAAAAACCGGAAGTTGGACTAAGTGCTTTTTTTGCTTCTGGGGCTCTTTGTTCATTAGCCCAATTGTTTTGGTTTTGGTAATCATCCAAAATCAGCTTCATTGCTTGTTGGGAGTTGGCAAAAATCAAAAGCTCATCTACTTGTGTGATGAAGGTTTGATTGAATCCGAAAAATTTTCCTTTGAAAAGATGAGCAGGAAACTCTTCATCTCCCACATATAGGATTTCCTTGTTAGCATAAAAGTCTGTAGTTTGACTCCCTTGTGAATTGACGAAATTTCTGAGAAGATCAAATGCTTGTTGGCTTTCAGAGCTTCGCCCTAATAGCGCCAAGTTTTGACTGGATCCACCAAAGGCCTCCAATTCTAAAAGGTAAAGTTCGCCAGTAAAGCTGTCGAGAAAACCACGGTCCACTAAATTTCTTTGTACTTCTGCCAAAAAAGTGGATTTCCCTGAAAAGGCTCTATTTTCCAAAGCCTGCGTCTCAAAAATGCTTTGCAGGTTAAACTGGGTCACGGAATAGGTAGCCATTGAAATGGCTTTCTGTATTTCTGTAAGGTTTGCAGAGATTGATGGGGTGAAATTGATATCTTCCTGAAGGAAAATAGGGCCTTCCATCCTGATTTCTCCCTCTTCTAAGGAAATTTCAAGTCCAGTGACTGCTTCTAAATTTTGGAGGCTTCTAACTGCAAGGCTTTCCCTTTGATTCCCCACGCCTCTTAATAAACTCCCAAGCCCTTTTCCGCTTACCCATAAAGTTGGTCTGCTTTTAGTGTTTTGCTGGTTTTTTGGGATGAGATCCTGATAGGTTGGAAGTTCTGGGTTAATGAAATTTCGAATGGCTTCTTCTATCAATAAAGAAGACTGTGAGGCAACGATGACCGATCCCAAAAATGAAAAGCTCCAACTGCGCGTATTTTTTTCATCGAAATACTCAATCACAGGTTGATCAGAATAACTCCTCGTACTTAACCTCGCACCTTTTGGAAGTTTTTGAGTAATCTCTTCCTGGAGATTTTGACCAGTTCCTTCTGATGCCTGAAGAGTGAAGAGCAAGTCAAAGTTTTCGGAACCCGTGGGGTGATAACTTACCGTGAAAGTATTCTTATTGAGAAGTTGGTTGACTTTTCCACTGTTTCCGGTAAGGCTATCTAAGGTGATTAAGTGAGATGATAGCTTTTGGAAGGCAGGGTAATTTTTGAAAATATTCCAGGAAGGATGAGCGACTAGCTCATTCCAAAAATCTCCTGTTTGTTGCGACTCTAAGACAAAAACTGCATCCTGACTGAGGAGTTCGAGATTACTTATTTTAGTGGAAGAAAAATACTTGGTATAAACCCAATATCCAGCAGCAGCTAGGGTTAAAACAGTAAGGAGAACAAGTAAGCTTTTCCAGATTTTCACTTAGTCGGTTTTAGTCTTCTCTGAAATTAACAAAAATCAGACCCGAGACGCAAGGTATTCCAAGCATCTCGGGTCATTTATTGTGAGTTCAGAAAGAATTACTTGGACAATCCATCCAATACATTCATCACTTCTTTCACGTGACCTCTAGAAGTTTCTAGCAATGCTTTTTCTTCATCGTTTAGGTCTAGTTCGATAACTTTCTCGATACCATTTTTACCAAGAATTACAGGCACACCTAAGTAGCAGTCATCGATTCCGTATTCACCTTCCAGTTTGATACAAACAGGGAATACTCTTCTTTGATTTTTCAAGATAGCTTCTACCATCTGAGCAGCTGCAGATCCTGGTGCATACCAAGCAGAAGTTCCCATCAATTTCACCAATTCTCCACCTCCGAACTTGGTTCTTTCAATGATTGCATCCAGTTTGTCTTTTGCGATCAATTCTGTCACTGGGATACCTGCCACTGTAGTATATCTAGGAAGAGGAACCATGGTATCACCATGACCACCCATCAGAATTGCCTGAATTTCTTTTCCAGAAACGTTCAGTTCATCGGCTAAGAAAGCTCTGTATCTGGCAGTATCCAAGATACCAGCCATACCCATTACCTTGTTTCTTGGAAGTTTTGAAGTCAAATGCGCCTGATAAGTCATTACGTCAAGTGGGTTGGATACCACGATAATGATTGCATTCGGAGAATGCTTGATCACATTTTCAGTTACAGATTTTACGATTCCTGCATTGGTCTCGATCAAGTCATCACGAGTCATTCCCGGTTTACGAGGTAGACCAGACGTGATTACTACCACATCAGAATTAGCAGTTTTGCTGTAATCATTAGTGCTTCCTACAGTTCTGGAGTCGTACTGATTGATAGGAGCCTTTTGCCAAATATCCAAGGCCTTGCCTTCAGCAACTCCCTCTTTGATATCTACCAAAACAATTTCTTCAGCGATTTCTCGATAGGCTAATACGTCAGCGCAGGTTGCTCCTACGTTACCAGCCCCTACTACGGTTACTTTGCTCATGATATATTGATTTTTTTATTGATAAAGCCTTTAAAAAGCGGCGCTAAGTTATTAAACAATGAACGGATTAGAAACCCTCAGGCCAATACTTTGTTTATCGGTTTTCTGAAGGGATAAATTAATGGTTAAGCTTTTAGATTTTCTGGAAGGATTTCCAAATTCAATCAAGCTAGGATGATTTTCCTCAAGGATCAATTCCCCAATTGATTATTCTTATTCAAACATCTGCCTCAAGCTGAAGAATCCAAACGATTCTCTGTAGGATCTGAATAGCCTCTGATTGTTTTCATTGTAATATTCAGCCAATGAAGTCATCATTTTTGCTTTGATTTTTGGATTGGAGTCGAATATCTCTTGAATGGCAAAATGAGGGATCACGATCAAATCAGCTTCTTCTGATGTAACGATGGCGGTGTAGGTTCTTTTTGCATTTTCCAAAAGAGAATTCTCCCCGAAGGCTTCTCCTTTGTTAATTTCCAAAATTGACTCAAAATTATCCTTGATATCTATGGTTAGGATTACCTGACCTTTTTTCACCAGATATAAAGCCTGACTCGGATCCTTGCTGAAAAATATCACTTCGTCTTTGGCATATTTTCTCTGATGCATGGCGGGAAGAAAACGAGCCATTTCCTTATTTCTCAGACGCTCAAAAAACTTGATCATCCGCAGGAAATCAAAAGTTTTCTGATCTTCCTCTGTGTAAGTTTTAGAAAATGGGTTCAGCATCAGGATAAATGTTTGATGTAATAAATTTTTCTGGTGGAGGCATCACACTTAGCCCAGTCGGCAATTCTGTAACCGATTACCCATGCGATTTTTCCGTTGGAGATCAATACCTTCACTTTGGATTTTTCTGCCAGAGATACTTTCAAATCTATCAAAAAGTCTGAGATTTTCTTGCTGTTTTTCATTCCTAGTGGAATAAATCGATCTCCCAATTCCCAGCTTCTGATTTCCAGTGGAAAATCCAATTTTTCAAAATCCAACATGGCATTTTCCCTCAATGTATCCATCCTTGAGCCAGTATCCATCTTGATCAACTCATAGCGGTCTTCTTCGATAGTTAAACCAATATCATCTCTGTTGATCTCAATAGGATCGAAGTTTTGATGCTTAGGGCTTAAAATAACTTCCTCTCGGTCAATACTTGCTTGGTAAGCTCCAGTTTCAAATATTTTTCCTGCTTGAGGATTACTACAAGCATCAACTATTCCTTCAGCCTGATCTGAATTAAACCCAAATGGTTTGAGCCAGTGGAAAACCAAAGAAACAGCGCCGGGGGTGTTTTGAATGGCATGAAATGGGAGAAACTGGTAATCTCCATCAACGCGGATTTGATCCTTTTTCCAGTTTTCAAAAAGATGATTAAAAGCCCTGGCAGAGTCCTTTAGTCTTACAAAGCTGCCCAGTATATTTTTTCGTGCATCGCTGGCAACTTCATACAAAGCAGGCAAGGCTTCCAATCTCAATTTATTTCGCTTGTAGTCTGTTTTGAGATTGGAGCTGTCTTCTCTCCAGCTTATCCCTTTTTCTTTTGCATGATTCTCTATTTCTGCTCTGCTAAATGGAAGTAAAGGACGTATAAGTAAGCCTTTTCTGTCGGCCATACCCTGAATGCCTTCCATGCCGGTTCCTCTTAAAAGGTTTAAAAAAATGGTTTCCAGTTGATCATCCTCCTGATGAGCCAATATGATTCCGGAAAGTTTTCTTTCAGTATTCAGCTTTTCGAACCAAGCGTATCGAATTTCTCTGGCAGCCATCTGAATTGAAATCTTCTTTTCCTCTGCCACCGCCATTGCATCAGCATGGTGGGTATGAAGGTGAAGCTGATTTTTCTCTGCCCATTTTTTTACAAATTCTTCGTCCTCGTCGCTCTCATGACTTCTTAATCCAAAATTGACATGGGCAACTTCAAACTGAATATTCGATTTGAGCAATAAATCCCCCAATACCATGCTGTCTATTCCTCCGCTGCAGGCAAAAAGATAGCTGAAGTTCTCATCTAAAAGGGACTTTTGGCGTATATGCTCTTTAAAAGCTGTAATCATTGATCAAAAATAGCTTTTTCTACTAATTTTGCCCACTTGAATTCATCAATGAAAAAATCCCCGTTCAGTTTCCTTTCCATTTTGATTTTCACCCTTTGGACTTTTTCGTCTTTTGGGCAGGGAACCAATACGCTGGAAATTTTGAAAGCTGACTCCCTAAAAGGTGCAAATGGTTTCGAAAGATTGCTTGGGTCTGTTCGGATGAAGAATCAGAATACACTAATTTCCTGTGACTCGGCTCATTTTTTCAGAACGAGCAACATGGCAAAACTTTACGGAAGAGTTTTGATAGAGGATCAGGAAGATCCGGTCACCACCCGAAGTACTTATGCTGAATACGATGGAAATACTAAGTTGGCCAAGCTGAGAAATAAGGTGGTTTTCACCAATGGAGAAACCACGCTTTACACAGATTATCTCAACTACGACAGAGCTCAAAATATAGCCACTTATTTCAACAAAGGGAAGGTGGTAGACTCGACCAACGTACTGACCAGTGAAAGAGGTAGGTATGAAGTGAATCGGGAACGAATCACTTTTTTGGATAAGGTGGTCTTAGTAAATCCTGATTACACCATGAAAACTGAATATCTGGTGTATCTGACAATCCCCAAAACTGCAGAGACTAAAGGGTTGACTAACCTGGTATCAAAAGAAGGTAACACACTGGATGCTCAGAAAGGGAGTTTTTATGACACTCAAAATAAGAATTTCCGATTTTTTGACGGGGTAGTAGAGACTGAGACAAGTAGAGTGAAAGCGGAAGAGCTTTTGTATAAAGAGCTGGAAGCGTATTATGAAGGAAAAGAGAATGTCCGGGTTTTTAACAAGGAAAGGCAAGTTGAGATTTTTGGGGATGTAGGTCAATATTGGGAGGATAGAGGATATAGCTTGGTGCATGGCAAAGCTTTGGTAAGAAGATACTTCGAAAAAGATACGCTTTATTTAACTGCAGACACCTTGATTTCTCAGGATCATGAGTCTGATTCTGCAAAGTATTTATTGGCTTTCCATTCTATTAATTTAATCAAAGCCGACCTTTCAGGGATAGCGGATTCTTTGGTTTATAATTACAATGATTCCACCATTCAACTATTTCAAGACCCAGTCATATGGAATCAAAAAAGCCAGATTTCTGCTGATTCTATGGTTTTTTATATTGAAAATGAAGAGTTGAAACGGGTCTTTATGAAGGAAAAGGCTTTTGCCATAATGACTGATACTTTGACAAACTTCAATCAAATGAAAGGCAGGAAGATGACTGGCTTTTTTGAGGAAGGGCAAATCAGTAAACTGAATATTGAAGGGAATGGAGAGTCTTTATATTTTGCGCTGGAAGGCGATACTTTGACTCAGGGTGTCAACCGAACCTTGTCAGCCACTATTGAATTAAAGTTCAAAGAAGGAGCAATTAAGCGTGTGAAGTATGATATTAAGCCTGATGGGCGTTTTATTCCAGTGCAAAAGTTGGATGAAAAGAGCTCAAGACTCGATGGCTTTTTATGGAGGTTGGAGGAAAAACCAGTTTTGGATTCAATTTTCGCTTGGAGACCGGTAATTGAAATCGATCCTGATCAAAAAAATCTTTTTAATGAACCCAATGCGGAAATCAGGATGCCGACCGAAGAGGAAATACAAAAATCACTGGAAAAAAGAGGTTTGAATAAGAAAAAACCTGTTTTAACACCTCTGAAGACTAAGAACAACTGAGGTAACGAATTAGTCTAAAAAATATTTTAAGGAGGTTAACAACAATTAACCCAAATTTTTTACCGAAAGACTATCCTCGACATAAATTTGTACGTATATTCATTGAAGTATAAACAACTCAAGGGCTTATCGATTAAAACTTTACATGAAGAATTTTCTCAAACTTTTCGCGTGGCTAGTGCTTGCGTTTCCGCTATTTTCGGAAGCTCAGCAAGTTCATGTGCTCAGTGAAAGTTTGGATTTTTCAGGCTCTATAGGCACTTCCCAAAGAAAAACTGTAATTCTTCAAAATGAATCCGATAAGACAAAAACCTTTTTCTTGAAAAATTTGGTTGGAAATATCGGTTCCTCTCAAAAAATGAAAGTTTGTATAGGGGAGCAGTGTTATGATGCCAAAAGAGATTTGGCTAAAATCAAATTAACTCTTAAGCCGGGTGAAATTGTGACAGATTTTTACCTGGATTTTGAAATGGGAATTGCTGAAACGAGAGGTTCTTTCGACTTGGTTTTTGTCAACGTAGATAATTTGAGAGAATCCTTCTTGGTAGAAGCAGAATACAATGTCAACAATCCTAATAAAAAGGCAGATGGCTTTGATTATGAGGATTTGACCCTTTCAGATGTATATCCTAATCCCAGCAACCGTATAGCACAGTTGGATTACGATATCAAGAATGAAAAAGCGAAAGCAAAAATTACAATTAACAGCTTTATCGGAAATCCAGTAGCTGAATATGAGTTAGATCCGGAAAGAAACACTCTGGTCATCAATGTTTCTGACTTCAATCCCGGAGTTTATTTCTACACTCTTTTTGTAAACAATAAAAATATTGTGACCAAAAAGCTCGTTGTGAAGAAGTAATTTAGATCCCATCCTATCCATTTGAATACCAATTAATATCCCGTATATTTGCGGTCTTGAAAATGAACATGCGCTTACAGTACCTTAATCTTCTTCTAGTAATCCTATTATTAGGCTCATGCGGCCCTTTCAGCAAGTTGGAAAAAAGTACCAACTGGGAAGAGCTCTACAATGGAGCAAATAAATATTATCAGGAGGGAGAATATAATAAAGCAATCATCTTGTATGACAAGGTTTTACCGGTGATTCGCGGAAGTGAAAAAGCCGAATTGGCTGATTACAACTATGCAAACTGTCACTTCAAAACAAAAAGATATATTGAGGCTGCAGGGTATTTCAATAATTTTTATAGAACATACAATCGAAGCCCTTTAGCAGAAGAGGCTTTGTTTATGCATGCGTACTCTCTCTATCTAGATGCTCCTGATTATAATTTGGATCAGCAAAGCAGCAGAGAGGCAGTAGCTGCCATTCAGCAGTTTGTGACCAGATTCCCTGGATCGGCTAGTTATGAAAGAGCTATAGAAATGCTTCAGGATTTGGAGCGGAGATTTGAAGAAAAAGCCTATCAAGAGGCTTCTATGTATTACAGATTAAAGGATGGGCTTTATCCTGGAGATTTTTACCGGGCTTGCATCATCAACTTTCAGAATTTTGCCAAGGACTATCCTGAAAGTAAATACAATGAAGAGTTAGCTTACAAATTGGTGGAGGTGAGCTCTGGATATGCTGAAAACAGTATTTTCAACAAAAAAGAGGAAAGATTGAATGATGCGATCAAGTTTGCATCCAATTTTTACCGCAGATATCCTGAGAGTAAATTTACTGCGCAGGTTAAAAACATAGAGACTGAAACTCGTCAGGAATTGGAGTCTCATCTCAAAAGGAAAAAAGAATTAGCTGAGAGAGCTGCCGAGGCTGAAAAAGCTAACGCAACTGCAGAAGTAGCTCAGGTAAATAAAATTGATAATTAATTAAATTGATATAAAATGGCTACAAACCCATCCATCATCACAAGAGATTTGGATAAGGTTGCTGATCACACTGGCAACATTTACGAATCAATCCATATTATTGGACAGCGTGCTAAGCAGATTTCTACCAATTTGAAGGAAGAATTGAATAACAAACTTTCCGAATTCGCATCTACGGTAGATAACTTAGAAGAAGTATTCGAAAACAAGGAGCAGATCGAAATCTCCAAGTTTTATGAAAGAATGCCTAAGCCGTCAACTCTTGCTATGGAAGAGTTTATGGAGAAAAAGGTGTTTTACAGATTCCCAGAGCAGGAAGAAGGCCAATAAAAATGAGCCTCAAAGGAAAGCGAATCATACTTGGCGTAACCGGTAGCATTGCCGCATACAAGTCTGCTTTTCTAACCCGCTTATTAATCAAAGAAGGAGCAGAAGTGCAAATCATCATGAGCGCTTCTGCTCTTGATTTTATTACCCCATTGACATTATCTACCTTATCCAAGAGGCCTGTTTTACATCAATTCCAAAAAGATGAAACAGGCGAATGGAATAATCATGTTGACTTGGGGCTTTGGGCAGATTTAATTTTAGTTGCACCGATTAGTGCCAATACCTTAGCAAAGTTTGCTAACGGGATCTGTGACAACCTACTCACTGCAGTTTATTTATCTGCAAAATGTCCTGTTATGGTTGCCCCAGCCATGGATTTGGACATGTATCAACATCCATCGGTGCAAAAAAACATTCAAACACTCTCCAATTTTGGAAATCATATTTTGGAGGCGGAGTCGGGAGAATTGGCAAGCGGTCTTTCCGGTCAGGGAAGAATGATGGAGCCAGAACATATTTTGGATGAACTTTTTAAATTCTTTCAAAAAAAAAATGATTTTTTAGGGAAAAAGGTCCTGATTACTATGGGACCTACTCAAGAAGCGATAGATCCGGTAAGGTATATCAGCAATCATTCCAGCGGCAAAATGGGATACGCTCTTGCAGAATCCTTTAAAAATAGAGGAGCTGATGTTTATGTGGTTTCAGGGCCAGTTTCCATTCCTATAGAAAAAGAGAAGTTCCAATGGGTCGATGTCAAATCAGCTCAAGAAATGTATGATGCAGCAAAATCTTTTCACACTGATTGCGATTATGCAGTTTTTACAGCAGCAGTAGCTGATTATGGACCCGCTGAAGTTGCACCTGAAAAAATCAAGAAGAACGATTCTCAAATGAGTATTCAACTCAAAAAAAATGTGGATATCGCTCAATCATTAGGTGCAAATAAAAGCCTAAATCAAATCCACGTTGGGTTTGCCTTGGAGACAGAGAATGAGTCAGAAAATGCTCAGGCTAAATTGAAAAAGAAAAACTTTGACCTCATTGTTCTCAATTCTATGAAAGAAAAAGGGGCGGGTTTTCGTTTAGATACCAACAAGGTCACCATTTTCACCAACAAAGCAGAAAAAATAGAATCTCCACTGGCTCCAAAAACTGAAATCGCAGAGTTTATTCTGGATGAAATCAAAAAATTGGAGCTTTGGGAAGAAGCCTGATAATTTCACTTATTTTTAGAGGAATGAAAAAACTGCTTTTCGCTATTCTTTTTTTAGGACTTGGATTGAGAGTTTCTGCTCAGGAACTCAATTTTACCGTTATCATCAACAGTGATCGGGCGAGGATTCAGAATACCAATATTTTTGATCAGATGAAAACTTCTTTTGAGCAGTTTCTCAATGGAAGATCATGGACTTCGGATGAATTTAGACCTGAAGAAAGAATTAAAGGAAACCTATTGATTACTATTAATGAGGTGCCTCAGGTTGGTATTTATTCAGCAACTGTTCAGATTCAAACTGTCCGACCCATCTATGGGACCGATTATGAAAGTTTGGTATTCAACTTTGCCGACAGAAATTGGAATTTTGAATTTATAGAGTCCCAGCCACTGGAGTTCAACCGTTTTACCTTTTTGAATAATATCAGTTCTCTTTTGGCATTCTATGCCAATATCGCTTTGGGATTGGATTATGACACCTTCGAAAATAAGGGGGGAGATCCATTTTTTGCGATTGCCAATGATATAGTAAACAATGCCCAGCAATCTGGTCGTGCAGGCTGGGTACAAAGTACATCAGACCGTAGAAATCGCTATTGGTTGATCAATGATATTTACACTTCATCCGTTTTTTCCTCAATCAGAGAGGCTTATTATCTCTATCACCGACAGGGTTTGGATATTTTACAGATTGAGCCCGATCAAGCCTACAAAAATATTTTGGAGGCCATCAAACTGGTTGCGAATGCAAACAAAACTCAGCCCAATGGGATTTTCACTATATCATTTATGGATGCCAAAAGTGACGAGATTTCTAACGTGTTGAAGAATGCTCCGCTGGAAATTCGAACCGAAGCTGTGGAGCTGCTGCTACAGGTGGATCCAAATAATGCCAGAAAGTACAATGAGCTGCTGAAAAGCTAAGCCTCTTTTTTTAGCTTTGTAATATTCCAAAAAGCCATGCTAAAATCACTGAGTATTTCCAATTATGCCTTGATTGATGAGTTGCAAATGCAACCTAGCTCTGCCTTGAGCATGATTACAGGTGAGACTGGCGCAGGTAAATCAATTATGCTGGGCGCGGTGGGCTTGCTTTTGGGGAAAAGAGCTGATACCAAAGTGCTGTTGCATGAGGATAAAAAATGCATCATTGAAGGGATTTTTGAAATAGGTAATTATGGCTTAAATGCTTTTTTCGAAGCCCAAGAACTGGATTTTGATCATCAATGCATCATCCGAAGAGAAATCTCTCCTAGTGGTAAATCCAGATCCTTTATCAACGATACTCCTGTGCTTTTGGACGTTCTTAAGGAGCTAGGAGTAAAATTAATGGATGTTCATTCGCAACATGACACACTCCAACTCGCAGACGGTAACTATCAGCTGGGATTAGTGGATGCCTTTGCGCAAAGCTCGGGTGAACTCGAATCCTATAAAAAAGCCTTCCAACACTACAGAAGTATCAAGAAGGCCTTTGAGAAACTTCAAAAAGAGGCGGCAGATCTACAAAAGGAGGCTGACTTCAATCAATTTTTATTGGATGAATTGAGCGTATTGACCTTGCAAAAAGGCGAGCAGGAGGAGCTGGAATCCAGCCAGGAGATCCTTGAAAATGCGGAAGATATCAAGCTTCGAATCAATGAGATGTTGAATCTTTTTCACGAAGATCAAGTCGGCTTGATTCAGGGCTTGGGACAAGTGCAACAGGGACTACAGTCCTTGGCTCGTTTGGCTCATAAATTTTCCGGAATTCAGGAAAGATTTCAGGAGGCCTATATAGAAATGAAGGACCTTGCTGAGACTTTGGCCGATGAAGAAAGCAAAGTGGAGATTGATTTTGAAAAGCTGGAAGAGATTAGAGAAAGGTTAAGTAAGATTTATCAGCTGCAAAAAAAGCATGGAGTTAATTCTGTAGAAGAGCTAATTCAAATTGAAAGTGAATTGGCTGACAAAGTTTTTCAGTTTCAGAATCTCGATGAGAATTTGGCTGAGGCAGAAAAGAAGCTCAAGCTATCTGAAAAAGAAATGCTGGATGCCGGAATGCTTTTGAGCGAAAAAAGAAAATCTTGTTTTAAGGCATTTGAATCCTCTTTGCAAGGGCTTTTGGGGGATTTGGGAATGGAGAATGCCAAAATTCAAATAGAACAAAAGAGTATACCTCCATCTGCCAGTGGATTGGATGAAATTGAGTTGTTATTTACTGCAAATAAAGGCTCCCAACCTCAGGCATTGAAAAAGGTGGCCTCGGGAGGGGAGTTTTCAAGATTGCTTTTTGGAATCAAGTACCTGATGGCTGATAAAATGGCTTTGCCTACTTTAATTTTTGATGAAATTGACACAGGGATTTCGGGAGAAGTTGCCTTGCAGATGGTAAGGATGATGAAAGAAATTTCCAAGAAGCACCAAGTGATCTGCATTACTCATTTACCACAAGTAGCGGCAAAAGGAGATAGACATTATTTTGTTTTCAAGGATAATCAATCTGAACGTACAGTCAGCAAAATCAAATTATTAGATGATTCGGAGCGGGTCGAAGAACTCGCAAAAATGATTGCCGGATCCAATCCTTCCTCCTCTGCAGTAGAGAGTGCTCGAGAGCTCTTGTTGAATTAAGGCGGCTATTCCCGGAAAATTCCTATTTTTACAGCGTATTTTTGACATCAATCAAAAGCTATATGCCAGAAAATTTGCTAAAAGGAAAAGTAGGGATCATCACCGGTGCCTTAGACGAAAACTCAATTGCCTGGAAAACAGCACTCAAGGCTAAAGAACAAGGTGCAAAGTTCGTGTTGACAAATGCTCCAATCGCCATGCGTATGGGAGCTATTAATGAGCTTGCAAAGGAATGTGACACAATTGTAATTCCGGCTGATGCCACTGTGGTGGAGGATATCGAGAAATTGTACACTGAAGCCAAGGAGTTTTTGGGAGCTGATTTTGACTTCCTGTTGCATTCAATAGGAATGTCGCCAAATATCAGAAAGGGACGCTCCTACGGTGAGCTGAATTACGATTGGTTGAATAAGTCCTACGACGTTTCTGCTATCTCATTTCATAAAATGATGCATGTGGCAGAGAAAATGGATGTGATGAAGGAGTGGGGTTCAATTGTAGGTTTGTCCTATATCGCCGCTCAAAGAGTATTCCCATTTTACACTGATATGGCAGATGCGAAAGCATTATTGGAAAGCATAGCAAGAGGCTATGGCTATAGATTTGGTAAGCTTAAGAAAGTGAGGGTGAATACTATTTCCCAATCTCCAACCAAAACCACGGCAGGTACTGGAATTGGAGGATTTGACTCCTTCTTCAATTTTGCAGAGGCCTTATCTCCACTAGGAAATGCATCTGCGGATGCCTGTGCAGATTACATCGTGACCATGTTCTCTGATTTGACTAAAATGGTGACTATGCAAAACCTGTTTCATGATGGAGGATATTCTTTCACGGGAATCTCGGAGGATATCATGGAAAAGTTTAAAGACTTATAATTCTTTAAGGAATATTTATAAAGGCTCTGTTCATTCAGGGCCTTTTTCATTTCTGCTTATCCCAAATCCATTTTATGATTTGGCTTTTTACCTTATCTTATTGCACCTTATCAAGCACCAACCGTATGTTAAAGAAAATTTTATTAGCTGTAATCTGCTTGACTGCAACGATTCAGCTGTCAGCACAAATTCAACCTGCCCCGGATAGGGGAGAAGGAGATGGTCCATATGACAAGTTAATTTTAAGAGGAGTCGTTTTAATCGATGGCACAGGAGCGCCACCTACGGGTCCAGTGGATATTGTAATTGAAAAAAATATCATTACCCGCATCCAGAATGTAGGTTACCCAGGATTACCAATTAATGAGTCTAGAAGGCCTCATGCTGATGAAAAAACCAAGGTGTTGGATTTGGAAGGTCATTACTTGCTTCCAGGATTCATTGATATGCATGCGCATATTGGAGGTACCGGACAAGGTACACCAGCAGAGTATGTTTATAAATTATGGATGGCTCACGGCGTCACTACTGTTCGTGACCCTTCTGCCGGTAATGGATTAGACTGGGTACTAGGTCAGAAAAACAGGTCTGCGAAAAACCAGATTACTGCGCCTAGGATTTTAGCATATACAGCTTTTGGACAGGGTTCAGAAAGCCCTATTACTACTGCGGATCAAGCCAAAGCTTGGGTGAATCAAAATAAAGCGAAAGGTGCGGATGGGATCAAATTTTTCGGAGCAAAGCCGGAAGTCATGGAGGCTGCAATTTCTGAGAATAAGAGAATTGGTTTACGATCAGCAATGCATCATCAACAACTGGATGTTGCCAGATGGAATGTTTTGAATTCCGCCAGAGCAGGATTGACCTCCATGGAGCATTGGTATGGGTTACCGGAGGCTTTGTTTCAGGATAGAACTATCCAGGATTTTAGACTGGATTACAATTATCAGAATGAGCAGCATCGATTTGCTGAGGCAGGCAAGCTTTGGAAGCAAGCAGCACCTCCATATTCCGAGCATTGGAATAATGTCATGAATGAATTATTGGAACTGGACTTTACACTAGATCCTACCTTCAATATTTATGAAGCTAATAGAGACCTGATGAGGGCTCGGACTGCCGAATGGCATGAAGTCTATACTTTGCCTTCATTATGGCGATTCTACGCCCCTAGCAGGCAGTCTCATGGATCTTACTGGTTTGATTGGACAACAGAGGAAGAATTGCAATGGAAAGAAAATTATCGCCTCTGGATGACTTTTGTCAATGAGTATAAAAACAGAGGAGGAAGAGTGACCACTGGCTCTGATTCAGGTTTTATTTACCAGTTATATGGCTTCGCTTATATCAGAGAAATGGAGCTCCTCAGGGAAGCAGGTTTCCATCCATTGGAAGTTATTCGATCGGCCACTATGTATGGAGCAGAGGCTTTGGGGCTTGAAAAGACGCTTGGCACTGTGGAAGTAGGAAAATTAGCAGATATGGTGATCGTGGAGGAAAATCCATTACAAAATCTCAAAGTACTCTATGGAACGGGAGCGATCAGGATTGATGAAAATAATAAACCAATTCGGGTAGGTGGCGTAAAATACACCATCAAGGATGGGATTGTCTACGATGCTAAGCAACTTCTTGCTGATGTGAAGAAAATGGTGGAGGAAGCCAAAGAGAAAGAAAATACTTCGCTAAAGCAGCCAGGCTTGGACTGGTAATAGGTAAATAAGCAAATGGGAATAGGATTTAGAGACTTTTTCTATTCTCATTTTTTTATTTTCCTTTAGTTTATCCCCTAAAAGCAATTAGCTATGCCTACAATTACGGTAAATGGAGTAAGGCTCTTTTATGAGGAAAAAGGTAGTGGAAAGGAAACTCTGGTTTTCTCTCATGGTCTACTTTGGAGTCATCATATGTTTAGGGAGCAAATCGCTCATTTTTCGAAAAGATATCGGGTGATTGCTTATGATCATAGAGGTCAAGGACAAAGTGAGGCTAAGGCTCCATACGATATGGAGACTGTTGCGGAGGATGCGGCTGAATTGATTCAAAATCTAGGTTATGGACCAGTTCACTTTGTTGGATTATCCATGGGAGGTTTTGTAGGTATGAGACTTGCTTCCCGTCATCCTCAATTAATAAAAAGCTTAATATTATTGGAAACCTCTGCAAATGCAGAACCAGTTGAAAACCTCCCAAAGTATAAAACCCTAAATGGAATAGTGAAATGGCTGGGAGTAATCCCGCCCGTAGCCAATAAGGTAATGCCAATCATGTTTGCGGGATCTTGGCTGGCCAAAGAAAGTAATCAGGCCGAAGTTAAGTATTGGAAAAAGCAATTGATGGCTAATAAAAGAGCTATCACAGGACCTGTTGAAGGTGTCATCTATAGAAAAGGAGTGGAGTCTGAGCTTGCTGATATCAAATGCCCTACCATGATCATAGTTGGCGATGAGGACGTCGCCACTAAACCGGAAAAAGCGAAATTTATCCAAATGGGAATTGAAAAGGCTGAACTACATATGATTACTGGGGCAGGGCATAGTAGCTGTATCGAAAAACCAGAAGAAGTCAATAGGTTAATTGAAGAGTGGCTCTTGGAAAGGAAATAAAAAAAGCCCCGAAGGGCTTTTTTTATTGTTTTTGAAATACTCTTACGTAATCTACAATCATATGCTGAGGAAAGGTGGTCGTGGCATTGGGAGACCCAGGCCAATTTCCGCCCACAGCGACATTCATGATAAAGAAAAAGCTTCTTCTAAACTCATCTAATTCGGCTGGAGTCGTATCGATTACGTGATACTGTTGATTGTCTAAAAACCATTTGATGGAAGTAGCATCCCATTCGATAGAATAAACATGGAACTCGTCTGCCAATGTGCCATTGCTTTTGGTTTTTTTGCCACTGAATTCAGCATGAGAGCCATTATTTGACCAGTGAACTGTCCCATGAACAGTATTTTCACGGCCTTGCCCACCTACCATCTCCATGATGTCTATCTCTCCACAAGCTGGCCAACCCTCAGTTTGAAAGTTTGAACCAAGCATCCAGACAGCAGGCCACAATCCTTGTCCTCTTGGCATAACTGCCCGAACGTCTATCCTGCCATATCTAAATTGCTTCTTATTCATAGAAACAATTCTAGAAGAGGTGTATTTCCTGCTCCCAAAGTCTTCCTCTTTAGCGGTAATAATCAAATGTCCGTCCTGAAAACTAGTATTTTGAGATCTGTAGTATTGGAGCTCATTGTTTCCCCAACCATTCTGTCCGGTACCTGTTTCATGAGACCAATTTGCCGCGTCCAAAACACTTCCATTGAAATCATCTTCCCAGACCAAAGTCATTCCTGTATAGGAATTCGGGGAAGTGTACCCAGTAGATGGAATTGGAACTTTAGCTACTCCATTACCCGGATTGGGTCCATCTCCTCCATCAGAAGAACAGGAAATAAATCCTGCTGTTAGCATTAAAATGCAAAAAAATTGAATTGTCTTTTTCATCCTCACCCTTTTTAAATAAGAAATGTCTGCTGCATTTACGTAGCAGCAGACATTCTCAATTTATAATTATTCAGATACTAATCTAAATGTCCACCAAGCACCGCCTCCAACTTCAATGTGAAGAGTCATTTTCTTCTTACCACCTTCTTCAGTAAGGCTTGCTACCTTATAAGTGATTTCATCAGGTACACCTACTGAAGGTAATTCCGCTCCATTGACAACTTTCGCAAGTGCAACGTGACCACCCTTACCAATGATTTTTAGGTTGCCGCCAGCAAACTCATAGGTGTATGAGCCTTTTCCATCATGAGGAGCTATTGGTGCTCCACAAGCATCAGCAGCTACTCCTTGCCAAGCTTCCAACCAAGTTTGAGAGCCCATATCCATAGTGAATGTTCCGTCAGCATTGAAAGTGTAAACATCATCGAAGAAACATGCTCTCGCTGTTACATCACCAGCTCCATTAGCCCAATAATCTGATGCGCCTTCAGAGGATCCTACAGCCAATGCGCCAGCCACTGGTTCCATTTTCCAGTTTCCAACAACAGAATTAGCAGTTGCGGGAGTACCGGAGATTAATCTGAAATCCCACCAAACTCCACTGCCGGCCTCGATTCTCAAGGTCATTCTTCTGATTCCATTGCTTTCTGTTTGTTCAACGATTGTATATGCAATTTCATCTGCGATAGCAACACCATTAGAGATTTCACCTGCATTATTCACTTTGGAAAGACCAACATGTGCTCCCTTACCTACTAGTGTAAGGGCAGTAGAGGTGTAGGTGTAAGAGTAAGTTCCTTTTCCATCGAATGGTGCTTTTGGCGCGCCGCATCCATCATTGGCAACTCCTTGCCATTGCTCTAACCAAGTTTGAGCTCCCATATCGATTTCAAATGAGCCGTCAGCATTGAAAGTGTAGACGTCATCGAAGAAGCATGCTCTTGCTGTTACTTCACCTGCTCCACTAGTCCACCACTGACCATCGCCAGGAGCTGGACCAACTTTCATAGCTCCAGCTACTGGTTCCATTGTCCAAGCGCCTGTGATATCAAAGGCTGGCTTTAAGGAAGCAACTGTAAATGATCTATTAGCGGCCGTGGAATTTCCGTTTGTATCGGTAACCACTGCATCAAAGTTGTAATCGCCAGCAGGGAAACCACCGGAAATCACTAAATCGATAACTTGATTATCACCTGTTAAAGCTTCTGTTCCGGATGCTACTGTAGCCCCGCCGCTAGTAATTGTATAAGTAAGGTCTCTTAATGCACTAATTGTGCTCCCCTCAACACCGTCAGAAACCGTGATTTTAATTTTGAAATCCTGTCCTTCTGTCGTACCGCTAGTAATGCTACCTAGTGTAATGGTAGGTGGAGTGTCAATCACATCCACATCCGCAAAGCCATTGTCGCATGATGAAATAGCCATCACGGACAATAGAATCAATGTTAAATTGAGTAATACTTTTTTCATGGGTCTATTTTTTTGACCTAATGTCTATTTTTTGCTTTGTGAATGCAAAAAAAGGAATGCTACAACATTTCATCTGTGAGAATTTTTCAATACATCAAAAATTCATCAAATTTTAAAAAATCTTGCTATTTGACTATAATTTAAGGATTTTGGCTGAAATTTATTTTCGCAATCTACCCAAAATGCCTTCTCAATGTCTTTTTCCTTTCAAAATAGAGTTAAGCAAGTCGGTTTATATTGCTTGCTGAGCCTTATTGCCTTGCTTTTTACGGATAATCACCTTTTTGGACAGGAAAATAATTCTTTCAAGGGCCTTCCTTTTATTTCAAATTACGGGCCAGAAACCTATAAAGCTGGTATCCAAAATTGGGATATCATTCAAGACGATAAAGGACTGATTTATGTAGCCAATAATATGGGTTTACTGGTCTTTGATGGAAGGGCTTGGACTCGTTATGGATTAAATAATACCAAGGTAAGGTCTGCCCATTTCGGAAAAGATGGGAAAATTTATGTAGGAAGCCAGGCTGATTTTGGTTTCATAACACCAGATCAAAGGGGGCAGTTGCTATATACTTCTCTGGCAGATAGTTTGCCGGATGAAGTTCGAGACTTTGATGAAACTTGGAAGGTTTATGAAATAGAAGATAAAATATACTTCTGTACGTTTAAGCGGATCTATGTTTATGATGGAAATTCAATTGATATTATTCAGCCGGATAGCAGGTTGGAAAAGTCTTTTCAGGTAGATAACCTGCTCTATACTTTTCAAATGGAAAGTGGCTTATCTGTTTTGAAAGGGACTCAATTCGAATTGGTGAGAAATGGGGATTTTTTTAAAGAAAAGCGAATTGCCAATGTCCTGAACTATGAAAAGGGTAGCTTATTAATCGCTACAGTAGAATATGGTGCTTTTTTATATAATAATGGATCAATCAATCCATTTCAATTTAAAGGTGATTTTTGGAGAAATGATTACCTGATCAATTATAGCACCCGCCTGAGAAATGGGAATATCGCTATTGGAACTCAGAACGCAGGTTTGTTTATCGTTGAAAAAAATGGAGAACTGGTTCTTCATTTAGATAAGGAGTCAGGCCTGATGGATCTGACAATCAATTATATCTACGAGGACATTAACGGTGGGCTTTGGCTGGCAATGAATAATGGAGTAGCAAGGGTAGACTTAAATTCTCCTTTTACTTTCATTGATGACAGAATGGGCCTTTCGGGGTCTGGTTACACTGCTTTGTTACAAGATGATGTAGTTTACCTAGGGACAAATAATGGTCTTTTCAAGTGGGAAAAGGGAAAGATAAATTTTGTTGGTGGAACATCGGGGCAAGTTTACACCATTCAGGAGCTAAACGGGAAAGTGTTAGTGGGACATCATAACGGTACTTTTATCGTAGAGGGAGGGAAAGCAAGAAAGATCTTTGATGAAAATGGGGCTTGGACTTTTAAGTCTCCGCCTGGTCAGCCCAATTTGGTGATCCAGGGAAATTACACAGGCCTTTTCTTGTTTGAATGGAAAAATGGAAGCTTAGAGTTTAAGCAAAAAATTAAGGGATTTAGCGAATCTTCAAGAATCCTTGAGTTTGATGGAGATAAACTTTGGATTGCGCACGGGTATAAAGGTGTATTTAAACTGGAATTCAATGAGAACTTCACCGAGGTAATTTCCAGTAAGAGATACGATAGTAGAAGTGGATTTCCTTCAGATGTATTAATAAATGTGTTCAAGATTTCGAACCAATTGATTTTTACTGCCGACAGAGGATTTTATAGATTTAATGAGACCGAGGATAAATTTGAACCCAGTGTAGAGTACGGAGATGTGTTGACCAAACAGGCAACTATGGTCGATATGGAATCTGATGAATTGGGTAACATCTATTATATAGAACAGAATAAACTCGGTGTCTTAAAACTCCAAGCCAACAATAAGTTTGAAAATCACAGTTCTTCCTTCAATAAAATCAGAAGTTATTGGAATGATGATTTAGCTAATATAATTGTACTGGATAACCACAATATATTGATTGGAGGAAAGCAGGGATTTATTCATTACAGCCCTGAAAAAGATATTCCAAGGACAGTTCAGCCAAAAATATTATTCAAAGAAATTATCAATTCCGGTAAAAAGGATTCCTTGATATTTTCAGGACATGAAAATGACAAGCATCCACTTGAAGCTATTCAGGATCAAAAATTTAAATACAGTCAAAACTCCTTTTCTTTCGAATTTGTATCACCGCATTATGAAAGTGGGAGAGAGGTGCTTTATCAATATAAGCTCGAAAACTACGATGAAAACTGGTCGGCTTGGGGCTACGAAAACAAAAAGGAGTATACCAACCTAAGGGAGGGGACTTATCATTTTGTAGTAAGAGCCAAAAATATTTTTGAGGAACCCACGGAGGAAATCAGATTCAGTTTCACGGTAGCTCCTCCATTTTATAGATCCGTTTTGGCCTATCTCTTTTACACTTTTGGAACAATTTTCCTGCTATATCTGGCATTCAGATGGTTGGATAAAAAGCATAAAGAAGAAACCCTATTATTGGAACAAGAGCAAAATCAAGCCTTGAAAAAGAAGGATTCTGAAATCAAATCCATTACTCAAAGAACGGAAGAAGAGATCGTGAAGCTAAAAAATGAAAAGCTTCAAAATGAAATCGAATATAAAAATCAAGAGCTGACTTCTTCGGCTATGCATTTGATCCAAAAAAACCAGTTGCTGTCTAACATCAAAAACACCTTGAAAAATATTACCAAGGATGAAAAAAGCCGACAGCTGAATTCACAACTTCTAAAATTGATCAAGTCAATTGATAAGGATTTAGAGACCGGAGATGAATGGACTCAATTTTCGGAAAACTTTGATCAGGTTCATGGAAACTTTATTACTAGGCTTAAAGAAAAATATCCCGACATGACTCCGCAGGAAATTAAGTTTGCTGCCTATATCAGAATGAATCTGAACACCAAAGAGATTGCTAACCTCTTGGGCATCTCTGTGCGAGGGGTAGAAATAGGCAGGTATAGAGTAAGGAAAAAATTGGGGCTGGAAAGGAAGGATAACCTAAGCGATTTTTTACTACGTTTCTAACAGCTGAATTTCTACTCCTCTTCAGCTCAAAAAATAATTTTTTTTTAAATCTTGAAACTTTTTCATATATTTACATGTATATACATTAAATACAGATGTAAGAAATGGTAAAGATAGAAGAGGCAATACAACAAAAAGAATTCAAGGACCCTTACAATAAGCTGGTGGTAAATTTATTATACACCCATAGTTATTTGGTAACGGCCCAAGCTAGTCTTTTCAAGCCTAAGGATCTTTCACCTGAGCAGTATAATGTGCTGAGAATTCTGAGAGGCCAAAATGGAAAGCCTTTGACAGTTTCTTCTATTCAGGATAGGATGTTGAACAAAATGTCCAATGCATCCAGATTAGTAGAAAAATTGAAGAATAAAGGAATGGTGAAGCGGGAAGAGTGTCCGGCAGATCGCAGACAAGTTGATATTGTCATCACGGAAAAAGGCTTATCTGTATTAAATGAGCTTGAAAAGCAAGTGGAGGAATTTAACCAACAAATCGTGAATTTAAACACTCAGGAAGTGAATGAGTTGAATGATTTATTGGATAAGCTGAGAGGCTAAAAATTTTTCCCCAAAAAGATGTCTATACATAAAATGTAAATACAATTCAAATTTAAACTTAAACTACAAAACAATGAGCACAGCTAAATGGACAATTGATCCAACCCATTCCGAAGTATCTTTCAAAGTAAAGCATTTGGTAATTTCTACCGTGACAGGTTATTTCAAAAAGTTTGAAGGATCTGCAGAATCTAATTCCGATGATTTTGACGGAGCTAAAGTAAATTTCTCTGCAGAAATTGACAGTATTGATACTAATCAGTCTGATAGAGATAACCACTTGAAGTCAGCAGACTTTTTCGATGCAGCAAACCATCCTAAACTATCCTTCGAAGGAACCGTTCAGAAAAACGGTGGTGATTACAAATTAGTAGGAGACTTGACCATGAGAGGAACCACTAAAGCAGTAGAGCTTGATGTGGACTTTGGTGGAGTTGCAGGTGATCCTTATGGACAGACAAAAGCAGGTTTTGAAATTGAAGGAAAAGTAAACCGCAAAGATTTCGGTTTGACTTGGTCTGCTGTAACTGAAGCTGGAAATGTGGTGGTAAGCGATCAAGTAAGACTTTTATTGAGCGTGCAGCTAGTAAAACAAGCTGTAGCTGAAGAAGCTTCTGCCTAATTGAATATTAAACCAACTATTCAGAGGCTGTCTCAAAAAAGTTTGTCCTGTCTGCCTAAGCGGAGTCGAAGGCTAATCAAAGATATTTAAGTCATTTCGACTTCTTGAAAGGAGACATTTAACATTTATGAGACAGCCTCAATTAAAAATTACCCACAATACCCACAAACGCCATGAAACCATTAATCAAAGGAATTCATCATATCACAGCGATTGCCGGGAATCCACAGGCAAACATTGATTTTTACACAGGAATACTGGGATTGAGACTGGTCAAAAAGACCATCAATTTTGATGCTCCAGATGTATACCATTTTTACTTTGGTGATGAATTAGGACAGCCAGGTACTGTATTTACTACCTTCCCATTTACAGGTGCGAGAAAAGGAACCAAAGGAACTGGTGAGCTCACTTACACTGCATTTTCAATCTCAAGCAATTCTTTAGCTTATTGGAAAGAAAGATTGGTTAAATATGGAATCGCCATTTCCGATACATTAACCCGATTTGGTCATGAGTTGATCCGATTCGAAGACCACGACGGAATGGGAATCGAATTGATTGCAAATGATCAGGACGATAGGCCAGGATGGTCTTATGGAGCAATTCCCCAAGAGCATAGTATCAAAGGCTTTTACGGTGCGACCTTATTGCTTAGAGCTAAGGAATTAACTGCTAAACTTTTGACCGAACATATGAATTATCGCTTGATCGGGGAGGAAGGTAACCGCTACAGATACGGAACTGAAGGGAAACCAGGTGATATTGTAGATATCGTAGTGGAACCAAATGGCAACCGAGGTATGCAAAGTGCTGGAACCGTGCATCACATTGCATTTAGAACCGAAAATACATCCACTCAATTGGAGATTCAGCAAATTCTGTTGAAGCATGGTTATCAAGTAACCGAGGTGAAAGACCGAAACTATTTTAAATCCATTTATTTCAGAGAGCCGGGTGGGGTGTTATTTGAAATCGCCACTGATGAACCTGGATTTGCTATTGACGAGGAGGAAGCTCACTTGGGGGAATTGTTGAAACTACCAGACTGGGCAGAACCTTCAAGAGACAGAATTGAAAAAAGCTTGGCTCCGGTATCCTTAAACCCATCTAAATATGACTGATTTGATTCAAGCAGGTAAGGACTTAAAAGAAGCATCAAGTGCCGCCATCCTAATCCACGGCAGAGGCGCAAGTGCTCAAAGTATTATCTCTTTGAAATCCTATTTGAAATTAAAAGATTTTGCACTTCTGGCTCCACAAGCTGAGGGCAATACTTGGTACCCTTACAGCTTTATGGCTCCTGATGAAAGCAATCAGCAGTCCTTGAAAAAATCCTTGGGGAAAATTCAGAAAGCTTTCGATCAAATTGTGAAAAAAGGAATTCCCACGGAAAGAATATACCTAATTGGGTTTTCCCAAGGAGCTTGTCTGAGCTTGGAGTTTGCTGCGCTAAATGCCCAAAAGTTGGGTGGTGTGGTCGCATTTACAGGAGGTTTGATTGGAGAAAAATTACAACCTGAAAAATATAAAGGGAATTTTGATGGAACTCCTGTTTTTATAGGAAGTAGTAACCGCGATTTTCATGTCCCTTTAACTCGAATTGAGGAATCTGCGCAACTATTGAAAAAAATGGGGGCGAATGTAAAAACATTGATTTTCGATGATCCTGAGCATACGATTCGGGAAGAAGAATTGGAGTGGGTGAATGAGCATCTACTCTCCCAAAACTAGATTTACTTGGTTTTCTTAATTCAAAAAGTCTCAGAGTTATGCTTTGAGACTTTTTTGTTTTTATGCGGTAGCGTCACTGTAAATTCTATCTTAAGTCTGAAGTAAGAAATCTGAAAATAGCTTATCAATACTATCTTTTCTATGTGTCTATGCGGTAAAATAAGCTCGCAGAGACGCAGCAACGCAGCGTTTATTTCTCCCGCAAAGGATAGAAGAAGCAAAGAAGTTTTTGCAAAACATTTCAAATCGCACCGCTGGTGCTCTGGGTTCTCTGTTCAAATTTATTGATACAATCAAAACGCGCCTCTGGCGCTTCGAATAGTTATATTTTTCAAGCCTCAGAGAGGCGCTCTGATTGTAGTTGGTGGGTTGATTCAGAATCAGAGCTTCGGAGAAGCGATTTGATTTTTTAAAGCGAAATTAAGATTTCAAAATCTCGTTCCTCTGTGAACTCTGTGGTTAAAAAAAGCTCGCAGAGACGCAGCGACGCTGCGTTTATTTTCTCCCGCAAAGGATAGAAGAAGCAAAGAAATTCAACAAGATTAAAATGTTCGGGAGCCACAAATAAAGTTGTCACTGATAGAATTAAAATATTGAAAATCAAATATTTAATATAGTAGATATAAATATTGGAGTCGTTGTTTTGGTCACCCTGAGCGGAGTCGAAGGGTCCTCGACTCCGCTCGGACTGACCCATATCGAATATATCATCCGTAGGAACGAAGCTTTCTCTAAAAGTTTGAAATCAAAAATCTGAAGTATGAAAAAATTCGGTTAAAAAAGAAGGTTCATCATATTTACCCTCTGAGGTTCTCTGAGTTTTCTCTGTGACCTCTGTAGATAAAAAAAAGTCTAATAATGGTTGACCCTTCGTTTTGAGGATAAAGATCAAAATCCCCCTAACCCCATTTGAATTAATGTTTTTTCCCAATGAGGCTTTTTCTCAAAGGGGGAATTGACTCGCGCCTGAATTCAAAGCTGATATCTTTTGTCACTGATCTTTTACCATTTTTTGGGATTCAGATGGTGATGAATGGTTGAACGGTATATCTAACGCTTACACTTTCAATGTTGCTCGTAAATCGTAAATCAAAAATCATTTTCCCTCTGTGGTGGAAAAATTATAAAGTTTCAATAAGGGCTTCGACTCCCTGACTAGTCGTCAGGCAGGCGCTCAGCCTGACATTAAGTTCAATTCTGAAAAGGTTAAAAACTAACCAAAACAATGTTTGCTATGTATCTATGTGGTGGAAAATCATTAATGACCCAAAATCAGATCTAAAACGAATAACTAACCTTGGAGCCTTTTTCGGGATCAAGCACTATTTGGGCAAAGGCACCGATTTCCTGCTGCAATTCTTCCACATGGCTGATGATGCCGACAATTCTATTTTCATGTCTTAGAGACTTCAGCGTTTCAAACACCACCCGAAGGGAAGTTCTATCCAATGCTCCAAAGCCCTCATCCAAGAAAAAGAAGCTTTGATCTGCTTGGTTCAAAGCCTTTACTTTCTCAGCCAAGGCCAAAGCTAGACACAAGGAAGCCTGAAAAGTCTGTCCACCGGAAAGAGTTTTGAGTAAACGCCTTTTCCCTCCATTGAGATAATCCACCACCCAGAAGGTGTTGTTTTCGTCAATCTCCAAACTCAGACTGTTTTTGCTGAGCTTCATAAATCGCTGATTGGCAGTATGACACAACTCCTTCAGATAGATTGAACTCACATATTTCACAAACCCACTTCCTTTGAATAATCCTTCCAGTTCCTTCAAGTATGCGGCTCTTTTTTCCAGCTTCGCATGCTCCAATTCCAGCTTCTTCTTCTCCTGGATTTTCACAGAGATGGTTTTGATCTCTTCCCTGAGTAAAGTCAAGGTTTGCTGAATTTCTTCCTCTTCAGATTTTTTTAGCTGTAACTCCGCATTTAATTGGAGGAACTCTTCCTCTTTAAAGTTCTTCAACTCTTTGATTTGCTCCAGTTCCAGAATTCTGGATTCGACCAAAGCCATTTGCTGATCAAACTGCTGAATCTGCTTTGCCACTTTTTCAGCATCCAGTGAATGCTCATAGAGGCGAATTAATTCTTCTTCATTTTCAAAGCCATGCTGTTTTTTGGCTTCCTCATACTCCGTTTCTAATTTTTCAATTTTTGAAAGACTGGCCTTCCATAGATTTTGAAAATTGACGAAATCAGCCTCATTTTTTGCCTGCTTTTCTCGTACTTCCTGTATCCGCTTCTGCTTTCCCTCGTATTCCAAAACTGCATTTTCAATATCTCTTTCTACTTTGGCAATCATCTGCCGGATATCAGTTTCTTCTTTTTCGAAAAAGGGTTTGCAAAAGGTTGGGTCTTTGATTTCCTCTTTTTTAGTCAAAATACTAGCCTGCAAGCCCTCATGTTTGATTTGGGCTTGTTGGAATTCCTGTTGGGCCTTTTCCAGCTTAGCTCTGTTATCCTGCCATTTTTTTCTGGATTCTTGCAGGTGTACCAAAAGCTTTTCCCTGGCTTGATTACTTGCCGCCAATCCTTCAATTCGACTTTTCAACTCAGAAATAGTCTGAATAGCATGTTTTTCCAAGCTACTTTTTAAAGTCTCCAGTTTTTGACGAACCTGTGCAATCTCACTGGATCTCACTTTAATATTATTTTGGTGATTTTCCAGATGCAATTGCTCCTCTTTTCTTTGCTGTATGATCAAGAGTATTTTCTCCGATTCTTCCTTGGCGGATTTTAACTCTTGCTCTTTTTCTCGAAGCTGCAATTCCTGCTTTTCACTTTCCAAGGGATTGGGATGCTCTTTGGATCCACACAAGGGGCAGGGCTGTCCATCTTGCAAAAGATGTGCGTGGGCATTTAAACCCAGATTTTTCATCAATTGCTCCCTGGAATCTTCTATCTGCCGGATGGTTTTCCTTTGATTATCCAACCAAGCATCAGGAGTGTGGAAATTTGCTGGAATTTTATGCTGGAGGTCTTCCAATTTCCGAAGGACTTGCTTCTCTTCTTTCTGAAAATTGGTAAGAATTTCTACCAAAGAGGCTTCTTGCTCCTCCAGATCTTTCCAGCTTTGAAGAGAGGTTTTTAACTCCGAAAGTAAGTTGGTGTCAGGATTTGTATGTTGGGCAGCTTGAGCTTCTAATTCTTCCTGGTTTTTTTCCAGCGCAGATTGCTCACTTTTCAAAGACTGAATGCTGGGTTCCAAACTTTGAATTTTCTGTTTTGCATCTGCCAAATTTTGATGAAGGTTTTTCAGCTCAATCACTTTTTTCAAATCCCGTACTTTACTCTCTCTTTCGGGCCTTTGCTGATTTTTTACTTTTAATTCCTGCTCTTCTTGAATGAGTTGGTCTATCGTTTTTTTGAAAGTCTTTTTAAAGCCCTCGCTTTCATTCATACTGACCTGAAATTTCTCAAAATCAGCTTTGGTTTCTTTGAGTTGGTTCCAAATTGGTCTCAAGTATGTTTTAGCAAGGATAAATTCCTTGTGAAGCTGTCTCTTTTCTTCAATTTCAGGTTTTTGCTGGATCAATTCCTGCTTCCGTTCTCCAAACTTTTTCCATTCACTGAATTTTTCCTGCAACTTTTCCCGCTCTTTTACCTGCTTTGATAAAAAATCTACCTGAGCAGAAGCTTCTTTCAATTGAGTTTGTATCTGCTGTAATTCGCTGTTTTTCTCATCCAGCAGTTCCTCCTGAAAGCCTTCTAGGTTTTGTAGTTGAGTATCAATCCGGATTTTTTCATCTTTCACTTTTCTGAAAAGGACGGCAGTTTTCCCGGATAGGTCAAACCGCTCCAATCCGAAGAGTTCTTTCATCATTTCGGCTCGTGGGCCTGGAGTCAGGTCAATAAACTCCCGGAATTTTCCCTGTGGAATAATGACGGTCTGCTTAAAATGCTCCTTTTTCATCCCAACGAGTCGCTCGGGTTCAGATTCTATCGGAATCCACTCTCCCTGAATTCTTTCATAAAAAGTATGCTCTGCGGGATCTACTTTTTCAGGGTCTTTGCTGTTCCTTTTGGCTGCATATCGGGCAAGAAAGGTTTGCTGATTATTTTTCCCTCCGAGAAATTCGAAGTTAATTACTAAATGATTGCTTTGAAGGTTGAGCATAGAGCCTTTCTCCCCTCTATCGGACAATCGCTCTGTGCTGCCATAAAGTGCCAATAAAATACCTTCCAGAATAGAAGATTTGCCACTGCCTACTGCTCCGAAAATACCGAATAATCCAGCCCCGGTGAGCTGATTGAAATGCACAGTTTGTGGCTCCTTGTAAGAATATAGACCTTGGATTTCTAGTTTTACCGGAATCATGAATTTTCTTCTGTTGAGATGATTTCTTTAAAAATTTCCATGAGCTCTTCATTGGCTTCCAGTCCTTTGCTGTTTTGATAATATAGTTGAAATAAGGCCAACATATCTTTCTCTAAGTCCTCCGCCTTGAGACTGAGATCTTCTTGTGCTCTTGGGTTCTTGATTTGGGGAATCAGATTGACTATTCCGTCATGTGCTTTCAAAAGTGCTTTCCGGGTGCTGGCATCGATGGATTGCTCGGTTACGTAAGTCAGCTCCACAAAGCAATAAGGGTGTTTTTCCAGCCAAAGTAAGGCTTCTTGCAATTGTTCAAACTTGACCCGATAAAGTGGGCGGCCTTTTTTCAATTCAATGGGGGTGTAGCTAACCGGTTTGCCGGCTTCCGCCTCAATAATTACTACCTTTTTTTCCTGATCTGCTTCTGAAAAAGAGTAGGCCAAGGGAGAACTAGCATAGACCACAGGACAAGGCTTTTGGCTTACTGCATGATAGCGGTGCAAATGCCCTAAAGCGGCATATTGCATTTGGGGAGGTATTTGTTGGGTGAATAATGCCTGCGTGCCTCCTACGTGCAAAATGGGACGCTCTGATTCGGGCTCAGCATTGGTAGGAATAGGCTGACCCTCTTGGATGAAAAAGAAGTGACCCATGAATAAATTGATTCCATTTTCATCACAGTAGCGATCTGCAAGATTGCTCCATTTTTCGCTTAGGATAGCTCTGAACTCCTTCTCTCTATCGCCTTCTCCCAAGTAGGTTTTGAGGCTCAGTTCAGTTGCATATGGAGCCAAAATCAATCTGATTGGGATGGAATGACCTGGTATGGAAAATTCCACAAAGCCAGATTCAGAATTTATAATTTCTAGTCCAGATTCGATTTTTCCTTTTGGAATGACTGAATCAAAGCGGCTGTAAAAAAATATACCCATTTCTCGGGCTAGCGGGTCAGGAGCTTCAATAAATTGATTGCTGTCATGATTTCCAGAAATGGCAAAAATGGGCCTATGGCCATTGTTGGAAAGTTTGCGGAGACTTTTGTACAGCAATTCTACCGCCTCATGGGATGGATTGAAGGAGTCGAAAATATCACCGGCAAGCAAAACCAAATCAACTTTTTCCTGATCAGCGATTTGGATGATTTCATCCAATACCAATTTCTGTTCTTCTATCCGGGTGTATTCTTGTAGTCGTTTCCCTAAGTGCCAATCAGCGGTATGGAGTATTTTTAGCATTTTTCTGAGTTTCCGGGTTGCTTGACAGAAGAGTGATATAAAAGTAGGGCTAGAGAATCCTATCTTATTTTCTCCTGAAAAAGAATAATTACTAAGATAACTCAAGGGAAGTCTTAGTCCAAGTTGGGAAATCTAATTGACAATAATTGGCACTTTTGTTGAATATGCAGGCGAATTGATAAATTTGGATATGCGCTATTGGGTGGTTTTACTGTTGAGCATAGGGCTAAGCTATTCTGCTTGGGCTCAGTCACCGGATCCGGTAAGAATTCAGACGGGTTGGGCGAGTTTTTATGGCAAGAAATTTCACTTGCGCAAAACTGCCAATGGAGAAATTTTCCATATGGATAGTTTGACTGCAGCCCACAAATACTTGCCATTTGGTACTTGGGTAAAAGTAACCCGTGTTGATACCAGAGACAGCGTATGGGTTCGGATCAATGACCGTCTTCCCAAGACCTCCAGGAGGATTATTGATTTATCCCGAAGTGCGGCTACTAAGCTGAATATGCGGGATGATGGAATAGCCGAAGTAACGGTGCAGGTATCTTCCATCGAAGAAATGAATCGTTTATTTCATCACTTTGACGGAGATGCTCCTGGGACTTTAAGATTGAGGTGGTATGAGGAAGCCATCCATGTACCGGAACGAACCATAGACTGGATCTGGAACCTGGTAGGTAAGTGGTTGAAGTAGAGGGGCTAGTGTAATTTAATAAACCTATTCAAACTAAGGTTATAAATTTTTTACATTGAAAATCAAGAAGTTAAGAGTTGTAAAAAGAAACATTTAATACTAAGTCTTGCGTTTTTTTTTTTGAACTAGCTTGACCAACGAAACATCAAGGTATCGGCCGATTAGGGTATTTTTCATAGAGAACCAAATTTGGTTCTTGGTAATTCTTAAACATAATGAAAAGATCTGTTTTAAAAATCGGAATCTTAGCCTTTGGCTTTTTTGGGTCGTTTTTCGTGAATATTGCGGAATCAGATGCCCAAACTTGTAGATTTTTGTACGTTACAGAAAATCCTTTATTTGCAGTTTATGATTGCGAAGGTACTTTAATAACAGTAATGAGAGGTGCGACTGTAGAGTCGTAATTTACCAAAGGTCAATAATTTGAATTCAAATTATTGACCTTTACAAATCAATTAACCTTTATGAAAAAATATATTTTTTTAATTTTTATTTTACTGGGATGTAATGAAAAAGAAGATTTTGAATCAAGTGAATTTTTACTTCAATCAGGTTTGGTTAACTTTTTAGACTCAATAGCTTTGGACGAGTCTGGTAGTTCCTTTAATTTTGTTTTTAACCCTAAGATTTATCAAGATTCACTTTTAGTTTTTGGAGATGGTTCATTTTCTTCAATTCATCTGTATAATACAAATAATGGAAGCAAGCTCAAGACCTATTCCTACCTTGATGTTTTAGATTATCCTTTACCAAAAACTGGTTTTTCAAATGCTTATATACAATCGGATTCTCTTTTTTTGCTAAATTTCATGTATAATAAAATATATGTTTTTGGTATTAATGGTGAATTTTTAAATGAATTTGATTTAAATATTTCCAAATTAAATACCAGATTAAATTTTCAGCCTTTTTTTGAATCTATTAAAGGAAATTATTATATCAGTCAAAGGATGGATTTACCTATTAAAGAAAGTTTTCTAAAAGGTAAAATGATAGCTGTTTTCTCTAAAAATGGAGATTTTTTAGCCAATTTCGGTAATTATCCGAAAAACTATTCTGAAGGGAATCTTGCTCTAATTAAAGGTGAAAATGTGGTCTATAAGAACAATAAATTTTACATTATAAATTCTGTTGGAACTCCTATATTGAAAGAATATAATTTAAACGGGGATTTATTAAATTTCTTTGAACTCAAGAGTAATTTTTTTAATACTGATTTACATTACTTTGAAGTCTCTCCTTTTGACGCTAAGCCAATGAATCAAATTATAGCAATTGCTTCAAATTCAAGTAATAATGACAGGATTTTTTATTTATCTTATGTGCACTTTATAAATAATGATTTGGATGACCCTGAAAATACTTTTAGACTAATGATTATGAAAATAGATTTAGATAATAAAATTATTAAAGAAAGCGAGCTTGTCGGTCCTTGGCACTATTTTGAATTGCGGTCTTTGATACCTCAAGTTAAGGAAGATACCCTTAGTATTTTAATGCGAGGTTTTGATGAGAACCTTTATTTGAAAAAGTTTACCTTCGAGTAGTTATATTAAATTATTAAGAGAAATATCCATGCGACTGATTCATTTTTTCTTTATTTCAGATCGAATGGAAAAATTAAGTTTTGATTTTGTTTCTAGCTACCATCTAATTGATACTTAGGAAGTTTATTTTTCCCATTAAGCCTAGTTTTAATGGATATTACATAAGGGTTTTCTTTAAAATTTAAATTTGTCCTTCCCTCAATCCTAAGATTTTCCCGAAAGTAATTCTGGTATTTTCAAAAGATTTTTTTTGCTTTTTTTAACAGTGTGCAATCTGATTTTTTTGGTCAATGAGAGATAAATTAGTTACTTAGGACTTTAACGATTATCTCGATGAGCAACTACCGTATTATTCTTTTTGCATTTTTTGCAAGTATTCTTTTTTCCTGCAAAGAGGAAGCCGAAAAACAGGAAGAAATTCCCTCCGAATCATTTAGAAATGAAGTAGCAGCTACCGAAGTAAAGGTGGCCAAAGCTGAAAATAAAAGCTTTGACTACCTGATCAATGCTACCGGAAAATTAGAAGCTTCTGCCCAAGTTAAGGCTTTGATTGAGCAGCCGGGTTATCTGATCGAGCTTCCCATTCGGGAAGGTCAGTCCGTTACCAAAGGGCAAGTCATAGCAAAACTAGACCCAACCGAAGCCCAAATCCGCTTGGAAAAAGCCCGAATAGCCCTCCGAAATGCTCAGGCCTCATATCAAAATGACAAATTGGGTTTTCAGAAAGATTTTGAATCCGGCGATGCTGAGAGGAAAGCGTATTTAGAAGAACAGTTGAAAGCCAAAAATGGGGTTTTCCTGGCTGAAATTGAACTGAAAGAAGCCCAGTTGAATTTGGAACGCTGTCAGGTAAAAGCTCCCATTTCGGGTAAAATTGCAGATTTAAAATTCAAGGAAGGGAGCCTGATCTCCAGCAATGCTGAACTCTGCGAAATTCTAAGTACCAATAGTTTGGAGCTAAAGGTAAAAGTGCTGGAATCAGATATTTCGATGATTTCCCTAAATCAAAAAGCAGAAATTTATCCTATCTCCAATACAAGTACTGCTTTAGAGGGCCGGGTAACGGGCATCAATCCCAAAGTAGATGAAAATGGCTTGGTTCAGGTCGCTATTCGCTTGACATCTTCTCAAAACCTCCTACCGGGGATGAATGCTAGAGCCATCATTCGTGCTCCTCAGTCCAATTCACTAGTGGTGCCAAAAGATGCGGTAGTTTATCGCTCGGGAAGGGCTGTTGTATTTACCATAGAAAACAATGAGTCCAAGTGGAACTATGTGGAAGTCGGTAAGGATAATGGTCAGGAAATAGAGATTTTGGATGGGATTACATCCGGTAGTACTGTCATCACCACCAACAATTTGCAGCTGGCACATCAGGCACCTGTCCAAATCGTAAGCGAATAAGTTATGGTTAGATTTTTACTCGCCCGGCCTATTGCCGTATTTATGACTTTTCTGGCTTTGATGGTTTTTTCCTTCATAGTCTTTCGCACGCTTCCGATTTCTTTACTCCCCCCGATTGACGTTCCTCAGATTGTAGTCAAGGTCAATTATCCCAATGCTTCCCCTGAAGCAATCGAACAAAATGTACTCAGTACAATTCGGGAAGGCTTGATCACACTCAATGGCTTGGAAGAAATGGACTCCAAGGCTGGATCGGAAGTAGGGACTATTCGTCTGACTTTTGATTATTCCACCAAGATGGAATTGGCCTATATTGATGTCAATGAAAAGATTGATAGAATAACCAATGCACTTCCCGAAGGATTGGCAAGACCTGAAGTGATTCGGATCAATACTTCTGATATTCCAGTGGCTAGAGTACAAGTAGTGCCTAAAGAAGGAGTTGATGAGATCGAGGTGAGTCTTCTGGCAGAGAACGTGCTCAAAAAAAGAATTGAACAACTGCCAGGCGTATCTCTGGTAGATATCAATGGCAAAAAGGAGCGAATAATAACCGTGGAACCCAAAGAAGAGGCACTTCGGGCTTTGGGAATGACTCAGCAAAATATCATTTCAGCCATACAATCCGGGAATTCTGAATTGCCTGGGATTTCTGTGAAAGATGGTCAATTCCGGTACTATCTCCGATTGGCCACTAGGGTAGATACTCCCACTGATATAGAAAGCCTACCGGTAGCCGCAGCATCCGGAGCTATACTTCCCTTGGGAAGATTGGCCACGGTCAATTACCAGTCCAAAGAAATGCTTGGATACCATCTCTTTGGTTCTAAAGAAGCCTTGGTGATTACTGTTCATAAGCAGGCAGCTGCCAAAATGAATGAGTTGATGCCTGAACTGAAAGCCGCTTTGGAGCTATTCAAAACTGATTATCCTCAGGTAGATTTTGAGCTGACCCAAGACCAATCCAATCTTTTGAATGCAGCCATCTCCAACTTGCAGACTTCTTTGCTTTTTGGGGGATTGTTTGCTTTTGGGGTGCTATTTCTTTTTATGAAAGATTACAGATTGCCCCTGATCATTGGAGTCAGTTTGCCATCTTCCCTATTGATTTCCTTCTTAGTCTTTTACTTTTTTGATATCTCGATAAATATCATTTCTCTTTCAGGTCTGGCTCTGGGAATCGGGATGCTGATCGATAATGCCATCATTGTATTGGACAATATCACCCGAAAACGGGAGGCAGGATTATCGCTTTTTGAAGCCTGTGTGGCTGGAGTGGATGAGGTCATGAGTGCCCTGGTCTCTTCAGTGCTAACCACGCTCTCTGTATTTGTTCCTTTGGTTTTCCTCAGCGGGATTTCCGGTGCTCTCTTTTTTGATCAAGCAGTAGCAGTTGCGGCAATTTTGTCCGTTTCCCTGGCGGTTGCATTTATCTTATTGCCTATGCTGTATTTTCTCTTTTTCAGCAAAAGCCAGAAGCTAGACGATGGGAGAGAGGGGCCTTTCTTTTCGGCAGTATTACGATTATATGAAAAAGGGTACAGTGCAGTTTTTGCACATAGGAAAATAGTTTTGGCTGTCTTTACACTATTGATTCCCTTGGGGTTGGGGATTGGTTACTTGCTTGGGACAACAGGACTTCCTGAAATAGAGAAGTTGGACGCTACACTAGAAATTGACTGGAATGAGCCTATTTCTGCCTTAGAAAATAGAAATAGAGTAATTGCTCTGATGAAATCTATGGAAGGCAATTATGAAAAAGCAGAGGCAGACGTGGGAGTAAGGCAATTTTTGCTTTTTGACGGAGAAAACTCCATACAGCAATCCCTGCTTTATTTTCTCTTTTCTTCGGTAGAGGAAAAAAATCAACATTTGCCAAAAATCGATTTTTTTCTGGCAGCCAATTACCCCGGAGCCAATTATACCTTGGGTGATGCTCCCAATGCTTTTGATCAGCTTTTTTCCAGTTCCTTGCCTTACTACGAGGTCAGGTGGAAAGATTTGGCACAAAAGAAACCGGTGGAGGAGAAAAAAGTAGATCCTTGGCTGAGTCAGTTTCCTACTTCTGAGTGGGAAAGAGGACCGGGTTTGCAGAAAGAAGCTTCTGTGGTTTTTACCTTAAAGGCGGATCGTTTGGCCACCTATCAGATTCCTGTTGAACAAGTGCAGGAGCAACTTTCCCGTTTATTTGGAAGCTTTACGATTACTGATATCCGGCGCTTTGGAGAAGTTACCCCAATCCGATTAAAAGAATCCCAAGAGAGATTTGAGGATTTACTGAAAACCACCCGTATTAATCGATCGGATTCAAGCTCCTATATTTTGGGAGAATTTGTGGATTACCGATACGATGATCATTATAAATATGTGACTGCGGACAAAGGTGGAATCTATCAATCGGTTTTGGTCACAGCGGAAGAGCCGCATGCACTCGCCTCTGACTACATCAAATGGGGAGCTGATAAAAATCTGGGAATTTCCATGGTGGGACAGTATTTCAAAGACCGGGAGAATATCCGTCAGCTCATCGGGATTTTAGCCATTTCTGTTTTGCTCCTGTATTTCATATTAGCAGCACAATTTGAAAGCTTTATCCAGCCTTTGATCGTGGTATTTACTCTTCCCTTGGGTATTGGAGGGGCATTTTTGGTCTTGCTTTTGGCAGGTGCTTCCCTCAATGTCATGTCAGCGATTGGCTTGGTGGTGATGTTGGGGATTATGGTGAATGATGCAATTCTAAAAATAGATACGATTAATCGCCTTCGAAAAGAGTACGTGGAAAGCCCGACTGTTTCGGCTGAGGCTGCCTTGGAAATGGCTCTTCATAAAGCAGGTCAAATTCGTCTCAAGCCCATTTTGATGACTTCCATTACAACGATATTGGCTTTGATTCCGATCATTTTCAGTTCGGGTTTGGGAGCAGACTTGCAAAGGCCTTTGGTGTATTCGGTGATAGGCGGATTGACCATTGGAACCTTGACCGCTTTGTATTTTGTGCCATTGGCCTACTGGTTTTTTGTGTCAAAGAAGAAGTTGAAGGAGGCGTGATATGACCCCATTTCGAGTATTAGTTGCGTTTGTTGTTTTGGCTATCATGGGAGTGGCAGTCATACCGCTACTGTCTGTGGATTTGAATCCCAGAGAGCGGGAACCCGTCCTGTCTATTTCCTATCAAGTTCCACGCTCTTCTCCCGAAATTGTAGAAAAACTTGCCACATCACCTTTGGAAGGGGCAATGTCCCAGCTTTCCGAGCTCAAAAAAATCAACTCCATTTCTAATTATAATCAGGGAAATATCACCTTGAGGTTTGATAAAAAATCGGATATGGAGATGAAGAAGTTTGAGGTTTCTTCTCTGATCCGTCAAGTTTATCCTCAGTTGGACTCCCGAGTCACTTATCCTATTGTCACGCAAAGCGAGCAAGCTAGAACTGACTTTAAAACTCCCATTCTGACCTATTCTGTCAATGGTCCTTTTGCATCCTTTGAAATCAAAAAAATCACCGAAGATGTCATTAAGCCGGCCTTAACAATTTTTGAAGAAGTGGAGGAAGTGACGATTCGAGGAGCAAATGATTTGCAGTTGTATGTCACTTTTGATGTTCAGAAGCTGCAGGCTTTTGGCTTTTCCCGTGGTCAGCTCACCAGCCAAATCAATCAGGCTTTTGGGAGGAACTTTCCTGGTTCAGTTCTGAATAATCAGGGTGAAACTCTTTTTGTCCAAGTGGACCGCTCTCTGAAAGATTTGAAGCAACTGGAGAATCTTCGTATAGGTCAGGTGGATGGAAAGGATGTATTTCTCAGAGATGTAGCCAAGCTTACACTGGAAGAAGAAGAGGCCAATTCCTATTATAGAATTAATGGAAATAACTCGGTAACGGTCTCAGTTTTCAATCGGGAGGGAGTCAATAAGGTTCTCTTGGCTAAAAATTTAAAACAAGCCATTGAGAATTCTAAGGTATTGCTGCCAGCGGGATTTGAAGTGCGTTTGGAAAATGATGATACGGAGTTCTTAGACAAAGAGCTGGATAAGATTTATAAGCGATCTGGGCTCTCCATTTTGATCCTGGTTGTATTTATTTTCCTGATCAACCGCAATCTCAAATATCTCAGCATATTGTTTTTGGGTATTCTGATCAATCTGAGTTTGTGTGCGATTATCCTCTATTTCCTGAAAGTGGATATTCATTTGTATTCTTTGGCAGGATTGACGATTAGTTTTGGTTTGATCGTGGACAATGCGATCATCATGATTGATCATTTGCATAAGCATAGAAACAGGCGAGTGTTTTTGGCTTTATTGGCGGCCTCTCTGACTACCATAGCGGCACTGATGATCGTATTTTTCCTACCGGAAGAAGATCAAAAGAATTTGACGGAATTTTCCATTGTGGTTTCAGTGATGCTGGGGATATCCTTATTAATCGCTTTGTTTTTTACCCCTGCGTTTTATGAGGTGCTGTTTAAAGAATCTGCCCAAAAAGGGAGAAAGTTGAGCATTCCCCAGCTGAGAAGGCGGGCCAAAAATCTTCAGCTATATGAGGGTGCAATAGCTTGGACGGCCAGGTATAGAAAGACATTTGTGACACTGTTGATTTTACTTTTCGGAATTCCGATTTTTTACCTTCCGGCAAAATGGGAAGGTCAGGAATGGTACAATAGTACCATTGGCAGTACTTTTTATCAGGAAGAAATCCGGCCTTATGTGGATAAAGGACTAGGAGGTTCTGTTCGAATGTTTGTAAGAGGAGTTTTTGAGAAAAGTTCATATAGAGAGGCAGAAAAGACCAGACTCTATGTGTCCGCCCGATTACCCTTTGGGAATACGCTGGATCAGATGGACTTTATCATGCGGGAATTTGAAGCCTACCTGAAAGGCGTGGAGGGAATAGATCAGTTTGTGACCTATGTGGCCTCAGGTCAGAGAGGGCAAATCACTATTACGTTTAAAGAAGCCTATGAACGCTCAGCGCTGCCTTATCAGCTCAAGGGGAAATTATCTGTCAAATCAACTGACTGGAGTGGTGCCCAGTGGAATATCTATGGAGTAGGGCAAGGTTTCTACACCGGTGGTGGAGGTGAAGGAATTCCATCGTTTCGGGTGACCATGAAGGGCTATAATTTTGATGAACTGGAACGCCAGGCCAATGTGTTGGCAGAAAAACTGCTCAAGCATAAGCGAATTCAGGAAGTTAATACCAATGAGCGTTTGGGATGGGGAGAGCAAAAAACACAGGAATATGTACTCCGGCTCAATCAAAACCAGATTGCTTTGGGTAAAACCAATCAGTTTGAACTGATCAATACCATGCTGGACCTGAGCAAACCTCAAGGACCATCCGGTTTTTTAACTTTGGAAGATAAAAACTATGATTTGGTGATCAGGGAAGCCAATGCAGGTGATTTTAGCAAGTTTGACCTGGAGCAAAAGGGGCTGATCAGTGGGGAGGATAGAATATTTAAGATTACAGATTATGGGACCCTGACCAAAGAAACCACCACCAATGCTCTCCATAAAGAGGACCGCCAGTATATCCGTGCGGTGGCATTTGAATATATGGGTTCGGGCAAGTTTGGAAACGAGTATTTGGACGAAGTTTTGGAAGAAATGAAGCAGGTCATGCCTATTGGGTATACAGCTGATAAGCAAACTTGGAGTTTCAACTACGAAAAGGCCAAACGTCAATATTCTCTTCTTGGATTCCTGATTATTGGGATTTTTATGATTTGTGCAGTCCTGTTTGAAAACCTGAAGCAGCCTGTATATATCATTGCGATTATTCCTATTAGTTTTATCGGGCTCTTTTTGATCTTTTCACTCTTTGATTTCTACTTTGACCAAGGGGGATATGCCGCTTTTGTCATGCTGGGAGGTCTGGCTGTCAATGCTGGGATTTTTATAGTCAATGATTTGAATAATAGATTGAAAGGAAATTACAATAAGAATGTCTTGAAGTCTGTAGCTGGAAAAGCCATTCCTATTCTTTTGACTATTTTATCTACTTGCTTTGGTTTGATCCCATTTATTATGGAGGGTCAAAATGAAATTTTCTGGTTTTCCTTGGCAATAGGGACTATAGGAGGACTGGTTTTTAGTATGGTAGGTGTTTTTTGGGCTTTGCCTGTCTTTTTGTGGAAAAAAGAAAAAATGATTGACTCAACGTCAGCGCCAATCCAAAAGACTGAGAAAAAGAGAAGGTGGAGGTTTTGGAAGGTTTAGGCTCCTCTTTAATTCTTTATCCTACTATTATTTTACGTGGATATCCGCTTTCTTACCAGCAAGAAGAAGAATAGGGCTTAGTATTAGCCCAAAGGATCAGAATCCCAAAACTTCGGTCTTCGGTTGCCTGTGTTGAGCGAAGTCGAAGTATCCAATAGATCAAACAAAGAAAATATGGTAAGTGGCAAAATTACGGATAATCAAACCATTGAATTTTCTATCTAAACACATCAATCCCAATAATCCCCACTGAAAAAGTCATGTATTGCAATGGGGATCTTCTGAAATCATAGAGGAAAATTCCTTCATCTGGGTCATAGCTGACATCTCCTTTTTGGAGGAAGCGCACATTACCTCCATCCTGAAAAGTTCCTCTAAGCTCAAGTCTTAGGTTTTCATTAAACCCTAATGGGATTTGAACACCTGTCCCAATCTTATATCCTATGACCCAATCCTCGTAATCTTTGCCACTTTCAATGGACTCAGTTTCAAAAATATTATCACGAATTTTATACCGGGTGTAGAGGTAATTAGTCCCCATTTGAGCTTCTATAAATGGGGTGATTTTGGTATTCACCCAAGGCAAATATCGGAGAACTATCATTCCCGAGGCAAGATTGTTATTCCTTCTCAACCTCAATTCCTGATTAAATCCGGGAAATAGATCATTTCTTTTTTGAAGCTCTGATCCATAAATGCCATAGCTGATTTCCAATCCAACCTGGAGGGGAGTAGTGGGGAATTCATATAGTAGTAAACCAGATACCGAAGGAATGAAAATGGATCCGGTTTCCTGCTTAAATCTTCCTGAAGGAAGCCCTCCATTCAAATGTCCACCAGCCAAAAAGAATTGAGGATAGGCGGTAATTGAAGAAGCTATAAATAAAATAAACCCCAAAAATGCCTTTTTCATTTTTTCACCATTTACCCAATCAACGTTGGTAAAGTGTTTGGGTTTTTGAGATTCCCAAATTTATTGTTTGCTGTAGATAGGTATCCTCAAACCCACATATAAGTCTGTGGAATATGAATTGCTAGCCAAAAGATTGGATAGAATTGAGCCAGAACCCAGCATAACTGGTCCCGCACGAAAGCCTAAACCCCAAGCTGGACCACTCTGATACTGTCTAAAACTTAAAGGTGAATAGATGCTGAACCATTTCTTCTCAAACCTTGGATTCAAGGTGATAAAATTAATCAAACTGGAACTCGGGTTTTCTCCAAATTCTCTCAGGCTTACTGCTGTTTGCAAACTGACAAATAGTCCAGAAGTGACAGGCAAATCCACAAATGCCCGGAATGCTGTTGGCAACTGAAAATCTAGATTTCTTCTACTTTCTGATCCTGGGTAGTTATCTGCCAGAACCTCATCCAAAGTTTTATTTCTAAACTCATCCGAATTAATCGTAGCGTTTAGATCATAGTCAAAAAAGGTGCTGTTATCATAGGAGACTTTCCCTAAATCTGTGATGGAAATCCCTCCTTTTAATTTATAACTAGAAAGAGACTGGTCGCTTGAAGGTATTTTAAAAGAAATTCCTAAATCTGCTCCTAGTCCCGAACTTCCGGAAGAAAGACTGAAAGAATCATTTTCAAAGCCTTCAGTATATGCATAATCCAATGATCCCGAGGTAGTAAGTGCTTTATTGGAAGATGCATAATTAGCTTGCAGTCGTTGGCTATAACCGAAAACGCCTCCTCCTCCGATCAAATATTTAAGCGTAACTCCCGCATTCAATTCCAGTTGGTTGGAATTAATAAGTGTTCTTGCATAGCTCAGACCCACTTCTCCCCAGCCATGTCCCGTTCCCGAAAGTTGCTCAAGAGTTACTCCAAAATCAGAATTGATATCCACAGAGGAGGCTAGGTCATATATTTCCCCATCAAGATTGTAGATATTAAAGAATGTCCTAAATCTCGTACTGATAGCTAATCCGCTAGTTGAATTTAGCTGGAAAAGCGCTGAGGGGCCCAAAACATCTCCATTTCCGAAAAACTTATTTCTTGGATTGGGATTTCTGCTTAAATCTGTGTCAAAATTAAAACCGTCCCGAAAGCTATTCCAGTCACTAAAGTCAATAGCCACATAGTCGTTGCCCAGAAAACCACTGACAGCAAACAGGTTGACATCTAATTTGTAGGAATCATCCTTTGCCAGAGCGGGGTTTTCCAAAACACCAAATATGCCGGAATATTGGCCAATGTTTCCTCCTACGAAATTTTGGGCTTGTAGACTTGTCTTCAGGCAAAGGAGGGAAATGAAAAATGCGAAAGTGATTTTTTTCATAGAAAAGATGGAATATGAAACTTAGTAATTGATAAGACTTTGCAATTTGATTTTAAATCGGTTTTCAGGTAAAAATTGTTTTTCCAAATTAGGAGCAAATGGCACTGCAGTATCCAAACTTCCTTCTCTCATGACAGGAGCATCCAAATCCTGAAAGCAATGCTCTGAAATCCATGCACAGATTTCGGCTCCAATACCTCCTGTGAGGGTATCTTCCTGCAAGAAAATTACTTTTCCTGTTTTTTTAACCGTGCTTTTAACTGCTTCTTGATCCCAAGGAAGAAGGGTTCTCATGTCCAAAATATCTGCAGAAATGGAAAGCTCTTCCACTGCTTTTTTTGCCCAATGAACTCCCATTCCGTAGGTGATGATGGAGACTTGTTCACCTTCTTGGATCAGGTTGGCTTTTCCGATTTCCACCGTGTAATAATCATCCGGGATACTTTCACTGATGGATCGGTAAAGTCCTTTATGCTCGAAATACAAATAAGGGTTCGGGTCTTCCAAGGCCGCATTTAATAAGCCTTTCGCATCGTAGGGATTAGAAGGATAGACAATTTTCAAACCGGGGGTATGAAAAAACCATGCCTCATTAGACTGGGAGTGAAAAGGGCCTGCAGCCATGCCAGCTCCTGTAGGCATTCGAACCACCACATCAGCTTGTTGTCCCCAGCGGTAATGGATTTTAGCCAAATTGTTGACAATCTGATTAAAACCTACGGAGACAAAGTCAGCGAATTGCATTTCAACCATTGCCTTGTATCCTTTAATAGAAAGCCCAAGACCTGCTCCAATGATAGCACTTTCACAGAGAGGGGTGTTTCTTACTCGATCAGCTCCAAATTGCCTTTTGAATCCATCGGTGATTTTAAAAACTCCTCCATACTCTCCTATATCCTGACCCATTAAAATTAAGTTGGGGTACTTTTCCATAGACTGTCGGAGTCCATCACTGATGGCATCTACAAATCGCTTTTCGCTGCTTTTTCCACTATGAGGCTGAATCAGTTTTTGTTCAAATGGAAAATATATGTCAGCTAATTCCTCATTTAGATCCGGAATTATAGCTTCCTCAGCAAATGCTTTTTCCAGCCCATCATTGATTGCTTTTTTGACTTTTTTATTGATTTGCTCTTTGGTTTTTTCGTCAAGCACACCAATGGATTCCAGATAGGCCTCGTAATTGTCTACAGGGTCTAACTTAGCCCAATCTTCCATTAACTGTTTGGGCACATATTTCGTCCCGGAGGCTTCCTCATGTCCTCTCATTCTGAAAGTAATGGCTTCAACCAAAACCGGTCTAGGGTTTTTTCTTATGTCTTCGGCCAGTTCAAGAATGGTTTGAAAAACGTCTAAGACATTGTTGCCTTCAACCCGAACAGTCTCCATGCCATATCCAGGCCCTTTTTCAGTAAAATATTTAAAAGCAAATTGCTCTTCACTTGGGGTAGAAAGTCCATAGCCATTATGCTCGATCACAAAGATTACTGGCAGCTTCCATACGGCTGCGACATTTAGGCCTTCATGAAAGTCACCTTCAGAACTTGCTCCATCTCCTGAAAAAACCAAAGTGACTTTATTTTGCGTGGATAATTTATCCGCTAAAGCGATACCATCCGCAATAGCCAGCTGTGGACCCAAATGGGAAATCATTCCTACGATATGATGCTCGACAGTTCCAAAATGGAAAGATCGATCTCGACCCTTGGTGAAGCCGGATTTTTTACCTTGAAACTGGGCGAAAAGTCGCTCCAAGGGGATATTTCTACCCGTAAAAATCCCCAAGTTCCTGTGCATAGGAAGAATGAATTCATCCTTTTTCAATGCATTGACAGCTCCGATTGAAATAGCTTCCTGTCCCCAACCGCTAAACCATTTACTAATCCTGCCTTGTCGGAGAAGAATGAGCATTTTTTCCTCTATCCTTCTAGGCATAATCAGGGATTCATAGAGATCCAATAATTTTTGGTTACTCAGATTTTTTCGATCAAAATTTAAAGCGGTCGCTTGGGTTGTACTGGTTTCCATAAGGCAAGAATTACCCATCTAAGGTACAAGAAGGGCTTAAAATCTCAAGGGAAATTTTCAGGAAGATTCCTGCAAAGTGGCCCCGACGATTGTCGGGGCTAAAAGTGTAATGCAAGAAGTTAAAAAGTATTTGCTGTACAGTTCAAAATTAGAGAAAAGGACTTGGTCTGCCTTAAATAGGACGTTAAGCTTATTTTAAATAAAAAAGGGTCAATTTATTTTGGGGTAATATTGAGAAAGGGAATTGTTGCAATAGGCAGTTTTAGAAGTTCGGGAACCTTAAATAGAGTTGTCACCAACGGGAGCGAAGCGGTCTCTTAAAAGCAGAATTCTAAAGTGAGAAAGCTGGAAAGGCTGAAATCTAAAGTGAGAAAGCTGAAATGTCTGAATTTTAGCCATTCTTCAAATTGAATATTTGATTTATTTAATAGTCTTAATCCTCCATCAAAAGTTGGCAGTCTTAAGTTAGCAGTAGGCAGTGAACACAGGCCTAAGGAAAGTTAAGAGGCTTCATTGCAAACCCATCAAGATTTTCTGTCCTGATGCTAAACTTTCAGCTTTCGATTTTATTTAATAAAACAACAACTTTTAATCGGTTGAGGCCCACTTTCTCCGGGTTAGGCAGTCTTGTAAAGTCGGGATTCAAGACTTCGAAGAAGGGCTGAAAAATAAGCTGACAAAGGGGGAAGTAGTAATATTCACTCTCTGAGTTCCTCTTAATTTCACTCATTGATCTTTGGGGTAAAACAAAAGTAGGCAATCATAATTGACTGCCTACTTATTACAATATTAAACCTGATCTGGCTCTGGGTGTATATAAGGAGCCCTATATGGTCTTCTCAGTTTTGTGGTAGCTTCCGGGTCTCCAACCACCGTTCTCGTTTTTGGATCATACTTGAGAGGCCTTCCTCCTAATTCCATAGAAATATTTGCCAAAATGCAGGAAGCAGTTGAGATGTGTCCATTTTCAACGTCTGCCACAGGAAGGGTATCAGTCTCAATCGCTTTCAGCCAGTCTTTCATATGTAATCTTGTGGCTGGAGCAGCATTCAATTCTATCCTTTCTTCTGTGACATCTTCTGGATATTGTTCTTTTTCATAGACTACATCATAATGCTTAGGCTCCTCTCCTTCACCATATGGGAAGAAGTCTGCCTGCATGGTACTGCCAGCGAGCATTCCCTTTTCTCCATAGATTTTAAAGGCCCAAGGATATTCAGGATCGGCAGGATTACCCCAAGTTCTATGTTGCCAGACTACTTCCAGTTCGGGGAATTGAAAAATGGCAGTTTGTGTATCTGAAATATTGGATTTGCCTTCCTTTTGAACATAAATGCCTCCGGTGGAGGTGACCTGAGTCGGCCAGCCCAACTGGAGCATCCATCTAACTGTATCCAGCATGTGTACACACATATCACCGGTAATACCATTTCCATATTCCATGAATGTCCTCCACCAGCGGATATGAGGTAATCCATCATAGGGTCTCAAGGGTGCCGGGCCAGTCCACAACTCGTAATTGAAAAAGTCGGGTACCGGCTCCACTGGAGGGTTTCCATTAGCTCTCATGTGGAAATAACAGCATACTTCTGCATGGCTTATCTTTCCAAGTTTGCCCGTATCAATAATCTCTTTTTTAGCCTGAATGAGATGAGGGGTTGATTTTCGCTGGGTTCCAATCTGAACTTTTCTATCGTACTTCCTCGCAGCAGCTAAAATAGCTTCACCCTCAATGACATCTACTGAGATAGGCTTTTGCAGATAAACATGGGCTCCTGCCTTGAGGGCATCAATAGCCATTAAAGCATGCCAATGATCCGGAGAGCCAATTAAAACATACTCAGGCTTTTCTTTTTTCAGGAGCTCCTGATAATCTTCGTACAAGGCAGGTACTTTCTTGGATTTTTGACGTTCTGAAACAAGCTTTCCAGCAGCTTCCAGAATACGCCGATCGGGGTCAGCTAATCCCACTACTTCCACATCTGCAACTTGGATCAGTCTGAAAAGATCGGATTTCCCGTACCATCCTGTTCCTATAAGGGCAACCCGAATTGGGCCTGTTTGATCTTTGAAGTCCATGCCCAGCAGTCCAAAACTTGCAAGGGTCATTAATGCAGAAGAGCCTTTTAAAAAGTCTCGGCGGTTGAATTGATTCATAGGTAATTGGGTTTGAGATAATTGCTAAAAACAAGATACAAAAAGTGCTCAATTCAACAAATGAGGATGGGATAGGCGGAGTTCAATAAAAAAGCTCAGTATTTACCGAGCTCTCTTTTCATTTAAAATTTTACCCCAAACTTTTCTCCCAACTCAGTCAAATCTTTGACCACAGGATCCAATAAAGGGATTCCGTCTTTTCTTCTTTGTTCTTCTAATTCTCTTTCCGGATCACCAGGAATCAAAACTTTTTCATTTCCGGGAGTTGGTTTGGCTGATCTAAATCTTCTGATCCAATTGTCCATATGAGACTTAAATTCATCTGCCGGTCTAAATGCATCCACACGCATAGCACCAAAAAAGTGTCCTATTCCTTCACCTACCGGATTGGGGTCAGGCTCTAAAAAAGCTACGAAAGGAGGGACCCATGGCCCATAATTAGCTCCCGAAAGTACCGCCGAGAAAATATCAACAATAGAGCCCAACGCATACCCTTTATGGGAACCATGCTCTCTATCCCCTCCTAATGGGAGCAAGGCACCTCCATCTTTTACTCCATTAGCAGAGGTAGTAGGAAGACCTTCTTTATCCTGAATCCAGCCTTCAGGTGCATCTTTTCCTTTCCGTTGAAGAATCTCTAATTTCCCGTTAGCTGCTGTGGTTGTAGCCATATCTGCTACAAAAGGAGGCTCTTGATCTGCCGGGATGGCTACTGAAATTGGATTGGTACCTAATAGTCTTTCCTTTGAAAAAGTAGGGCTAACTAAGGGGCTAGCATTAGTCAAAGAAATTCCAATCATATCGTGATCCAAAGCCATCATTGAATGGTATCCAGCAATTCCATAATGGTTAGAGTTTCTGACGGAAACCCAGCCTGTTCCTGCTTTACTTGCTTTCTCGATAGCCACATTCATGGCATAGGGAGCGACCACTAATCCCAATCCTCCATCCCCATCGACTACCGCTGTGGATGGACTCTCATGGACAATTCGAATATTGGGATTGGTATTGATCCTACCTTTTTCCCATAGCCTCACATAGCCTGAAAGTCTAGCAACTCCATGGCTATCTACGCCTCTCATATCTGCTGAAAGCAAGACCTCGGCCCCAATTTGGGCATGAACCTCGGGACAGCCGATTTTGATCAGCATATCATGAGTAAACTTATAGAGTTGGTCGTAAGTAAAAATAGCCATAGGTCAATCAGTCTAGGTTTCGATGTACAAAACAAAGATAACAGGATTGAGAAGAAATAGGCAGGATTTAGGAGGTAGTTACCTGTTTTAAAAGAGTGGAGATAGCTCCTTCTTTCAACGCATAATGAGAACAAGTCATAGAATCCACAGGTACATAGCGCAAGATGAAATCAATCAGAGTAGAGGCTACCACTATCATATCAACTCGCATAGGAATCATACCGGGAATCTGTAATCTTTCCTCCCGATTGAGAGTCAGGAGCATTTGATGAATTCTGTGAAACTCTGGACTAGGTAGCTCAAATACATGTTGTCCAGTTAGTTTACACTGCAGCATAGACTCGAAATAGATATCTGTCAATGTATCAAAAGTACCGGAGGCGCCTACCAAGCTGCTGGGTCGGTGGGTTTTGATAGCTTCTAAAAGTGGTTGTAATTTTTCCTCTAGATAGTCATAGAGTCTGAGTATTTCATCAGGCAAGATAGGATCATGGTGATGAAATAATTCCAATAATCGCTGACCACCAATTTCAAAACTTTTTTTCCAAAAAACCTCTTCAGAGTTTCCGATGATAAATTCCACAGACCCTCCGCCTATATCCATCATCAATTCAGTTTGTCCGTTTAGAGAGCCCGATAATTTGATGCCTTCATAAATCATCATCGCTTCCTCCTCTCCGGAAATCACCTTGATATCAATGTTGAGAGTTTTGCGGACCTCGTCTACAAATTCTTGTCCGTTTTGGGCATTTCTGACAGCGCTGGTTGCAAAAGCAAAAACATGTTCGATTTTTTCTCCATCAATCATGTTTCTAAAGTGGCGAAGCGTGTGGTAAGCTCTTTTGAGAGCCTCAGGAGCAATTCTGTCCTGATTGATTCCTCCTTGACCGAGTTTTACAGGGATTTTCTCCTTGTAGATTGTCTTGAAATCTCCATCATTAATTTCAACCAATAGCAAGTGAAATGTATTGGTTCCCATATCTATCACCGCGGCCTTTCGGGTACTCATAAGCTGCCAAAATTTTGGATGGGCGAATATAGAAACTAATTCTAAAAACCATTGAGAATTCAAATTTTAATTGTCATTTATTTCAGAAGGTTATGTTGCTTTAGAAAAGATTATTCTCTCACTCTTCAGGATATTTTTTTCCGCCTTGACAAAGCCTGTTATATTTGGCTAACACAAAGGATTCTTTCATGGAAAATCAGAATAAACCCATTTATACCGCTCCGGGAAATCAGGAGAAAATAGATTTATTAAAAAAGAAAAATGAAGAGGCATTACTGGGCGGAGGAGAAGCCCGGATAGCTGCACAGCATAAGAAAGGGAAGCTCACTGCAAGAGAGCGAATTGATTTGCTACTTGATGAGGGCTCATTCCAAGAAGTAGACAAGTTTGTTATGCACAGAGCCAAAGATTTTGGCTTGGATAAAGAGCATTACTTGGGCGACGGGGTAGTGACTGGATATGGGGAAATTCACGGGCGTTTGGTATACGTGTTTTCTCAGGATTTTACGGTTTTTGGGGGCTCACTTTCTGAAACCCACGCAGAAAAAATCTGTAAAATCATGGACATGGCCATGAAAAACGGGGCTCCTGTGATTGGTTTGAATGATTCTGGAGGAGCAAGAATTCAAGAAGGAGTTAACTCTCTAGGTGGCTATGCCGATATATTTTACAGGAATACTCTTGCTTCGGGGGTGATTCCTCAGCTTTCTGCTATTATGGGACCTTGTGCAGGAGGAGCTGTTTACTCTCCAGCCATTACGGATTTTATTTTGATGGTTGAGAATACCTCATATATGTTTGTAACTGGGCCTAATGTTGTAAAAACAGTGACGCAGGAAAATGTAACTGCTGAAGAATTAGGGGGTGCTTCTGCGCACAGTACCAAATCTGGAGTAACTCATTTCTCCTGTAAAAATGAGGTAGAGTGTATCCGCCATATCAAAGAAATTCTCAGCTATATCCCTCAAAACTGCGAAGAAATTGCCCCAGTGTATCCTTACGAAATGAAGGATGATGAGAGCAGAGCAGAGTTGGACTCTATTGTTCCTGAAAATCCAAATCATCCTTATGACATTCGTGATGCTGTTAGAGGAATTGTTGATGCTGACTCATTTTTAGAAGTTCATGAGAATTATGCAGATAATATAGTAGTAGGCTTTGCCAGATTAGCTGGGAGGAGTATTGGGATCGTTGGAAACCAGCCTCAGTCAATGGCAGGGGTTTTGGACAATCATGCTTCTATCAAAGCGGCACGTTTTGTAAGATTTTGCGATAGCTTTAATGTACCCCTATTGGTCTTGGTTGATGTTCCTGGATTCTTACCCGGTACAGACCAAGAGTGGAACGGTATAATTACAAATGGAGCAAAATTGCTTTACGCCTTTTCTGAGGCCACAGTCCCAAGAATTACTGTGATTACCAGAAAAGCCTATGGGGGTGCTTATGACGTAATGAACTCCAAGCACATAGGAGCTGACTTGAATTTTGCTTGGCCAACTGCTGAAATTGCAGTGATGGGAGCAAAGGGTGCTTCTGAAATAATTTTCCGAAAAGAGATTGCGGAAGCGGAAGATCCTGAAGCAAAATTGCAGGAGAAAGTGGATGATTATACAGCCAAGTTTGCCAATCCATATCGTGCAGCGCACAGAGGCTTTATAGACGAGGTCATCATTCCGTCAGAAACCCGAACCAAATTAATCAAGGCATTCAAAATGCTGGAAAATAAAGTGGATAAGCTTCCTAGGAAAAAGCATGGTAATATTCCGTTGTAGTAAGCTTGTATTGAAGTTTTCGTTTTCTTTTAGAGGCCCACAATGCTGTCAGAAAGCAATTGGGAACATTGAATGCTGAACTTTGAACCATTAATATCGAACATCGAATGATGAATGTCGAATAATCAAGTTTTATAAGAAGTAATCTTTAATACAAAACATGAACATCGAAACCACATTTCTTCACAAATACCTCAACAACGCCTCCCCAACTGGCTTTGAAGCATCAGGGCAGCAGATTTGGCTGGATTATATCAAACCTTTTACAGACACTTATTTTACGGATAACTATGGTACTGCTGTGGGTGTCATTAATCCAGAGGCTAAATTTAAAGTAGTCATTGAAGCGCATGCTGATGAAATCAGCTGGTTTGTCAATTATATAAAAGATGATGGCTATATCTATGTGCGTAGAAATGGTGGATCCGATCACATGATCGCCCCTTCTATGCGGGTAAATATTCATACTGACAAAGGAATTATTCCGGGGGTTTTTGGCTGGCCAGCTATTCACGTTAGAAAAGAAGGAAAAGAGGATGCACCTACATTGGATAATATATTTATAGATGTAGGAGCCAGATCCAAAGAGGAAGTAGAAAAAATGGGAATCCATGTGGGATGCGTGATCACATTCAAAGATGAATTAATCGAGCTGAACAATAAATTCTATTCTGGCAGGGCATTGGATAACAGAATCGGAGGCTACATGATTGCGCAAGTAGCCAAAAAAATCAAAGAGTCTGGTAAAAAGCTTCCTTTTGGATTATATGTGGTCAATGCCGTTCAGGAAGAAATTGGTCTTCGAGGTGCAGAAATGATCGCTCATAGAATCAAACCGAATGTCGCTATTATAACAGATGTATGTCATGATACCACTGCACCTTTATATAATAAGGTAACTAGCGGAGATCAGACTGCAGGAAAAGGGCCTGTTCTTACCTATGGAGCCTCAGTTCACAAAAAATTGCTAGACCTCATTATTGAAACTGCAAAAAAGAAGGAAATTCCATTTCAAAGAGCCGCAGCTTCCAGAAGTACCGGTACAGATACGGATGCCTTCGCATATTCAAATGAGGGTGTTCCTTCTGCCTTGATTTCTTTGCCTTTAAAATATATGCATACTACCGTAGAGACGGCCAGTAAGGATGATATCGAACAGGTGATCAATTTGATGTTTGAATTCCTAATGGAATTTGATCCGTCTTTTGATTTTAGATATATTAGTTAATAGTATGTTGGTTATTAGTTATTTGGATAAAGAGTTTAAGCCTATTACCAGTAACTAATAACCAATATCTTTTTTCAAATGGAATTCACTGACCAACTTAACAGAACAATTTTTCTTCCGCATCCTCCCAAGCGGATTGTTTCTTTGGTTCCATCTCAGACAGAGCTTTTGGTTGACTTAGACCTGGAGGATAGAATAGTTGGGGTCACCAAATTTTGTATTCATCCCAAAGGCCTTAAGAAATCAAAAGCTATAGTGGGAGGGACCAAAAATTATAGGTTTGAAGTCATTGAGGAATTGAAACCCGATCTGATCATAGGGAATAAAGAGGAAAACGATCAAAAAGGCATAGAAAAACTTGCTGAGCGATTTCCTATATGGATGTCGGATATTTTTAAAGTTTCAGACGCGCTGGAAATGATTCGCTCAATCGGTGAATTGACCGGATCCCAGGAAAAAGCCGAAGAGCTTAGTATTCAGATTTCTAAAGAATTTTTAAAACCAATGCCTGGGAAGGGAAGGGCTGTATACCTTATTTGGAATAAGCCTATGATGGCTGCAGGGAGAAATACATTTATCGATGAAATGTTAAGATATGCAGGCTTTGAAAATGTAGTTGCTCAGGATAGATATCCTGAATTGAGCATTGAAGAAATTAAGGGTCTAGATCCTGAATGGATTTTATTAAGCTCAGAGCCATTTCCTTTCAAAGAGAAACATATCAAAGAATTTGAAGGGCTTTTTCCGAAGAAGAAAATCAAAATTGTAGATGGGGAAATGTTTTCTTGGTATGGCTCAAGATTATTGAAAAGTAAAAGGTATTTTCAAAGCCTTTAGAAAGCCATAAAATTATCATTCACCTTATCGATGTGAAAAATTTTATTTTCTAAGCATACTTTTTTAAAAATTTCAAGTAACTTTTCGATTCAATTAACCATAAACCTATTCAGATAATGAAGAATAACAGAAGGAGTTTTTTGAAAAAACTGGGCTTGACTGCTGGGACAGCAGCAATTGCACCCGCTGTTTTTGCAAATGACCAACCGGATATCCAATTTCTCAATAGAAATACGACTTGGGATGCTGCTCAGCCTATACGTTTGGGCTTGATCGGTGCGGGCATTATGGGGACGGAAGATATGAATACGGCCCTTCGTCATGCCAACGTTCAAATGACAGCAGTTTGTGATTTGTACGATGGAAGATTGGAATCTGCCAAACAAAAATGGGGATCCAATATCTTCACAACCAAAGATCATAAGGAATTACTTAAGCGTTCGGATGTAGATGCGGTAATCATTGCTACCCCTGATCATTGGCATAAGCAAATATCTATTGATGCCATGAACGCAGGAAAGCATGTATACTGTGAAAAGCCTATGGTTCACAGTGTGGCTCAAGGGATGGATGTAATCAATGCATGGAAGAAGTCCGGTAAGGTGATGGTTGTTGGTTCCCAAGGCTTATCATCGCTTGGAAATGAAAAAGCAAAAGAACTTTTAGCCGCTGGAGTAATAGGGGATATTGTATATGCAGAAGGATTCTGGGCAAGAATGTCCCCAGAAGGGGCTTGGCAGTACAATGTTCCTGCTGATGGAAGCCCAAAAACAGTAGACTGGAAGAGGTATATTTCCAATACTTCAGATAGGGAATGGGATCCATTGAGATTTTTTAGATGGAGAAACTACTTGGATTATGGAACAGGAATGTCAGGGGATCTTTTCGTCCACCTTTTTTCCAGTCTTCATTTTATTACCAATTCCAAAGGCCCAAGTAAGGTTTCTTCTATGGGGGGATTGAGATATTGGAAAGATGGAAGAGAAGTGCCTGATGTACTATTAGGTTCTTTTGATTACCCTGAAACTCCTGAGCATCCTGGATTTAATCTGTCATTGAGATGTAATTTTGTAGACGGAACCAGCGGTACAACTTATCTGAGAATCGTTGGTACTAAAGGCTCAATGGATGTGAAGTGGGAAGAGGTGGTAGTGAAGTTAAATCAAAATGCCGAGAGCGATGATCCTTTTATGAAAGAGCAGGCAAAACTACGTGCTGCTTCAGGTCAGGAGGAGAGAGCTAAAATTTTACCACCTAGAGAAACATCTTACACAGCTGAGAGATCTTGGAAAGGTGCACATTACGATCATTTCGGAAACTGGTTTAATGCGATCAGGACAGGAGGAACTGTAGTAGAAGATCCCGTTTTCGGGTTCAGAGCTGCGGCACCTGCGCTATTGTGTAATGATTCTTATTTCCAGGATAAATTTATCAAATGGGATCCAGTAAATATGAAATTAGTATAAGCTATGAAAACTAGAATAATAACAGGAGCTTTTTTGGCAGCAATTATTTGGGCATGCGGTCCAAATGAGCCAAAAGAAACAATTGAAGAAGTTGAAGAGGTAGTAGTTCCGGACAATACTTTGACCGAGGAAGAGCGGTCTGAGGGGTGGATGCTATTATTTGATGGGCAATCTATGGAAGGTTGGCGTGCTTTTAATGGAGACACAACTCCCTCTAACTGGATTATTGAGGATGGAGCTATGAAAGGACTGGGTGCGACCGGTGGAAGTGATATTGGCGGAGATATTGTATTTGGACCAATGGAATTTGAAGAATTTGAGTTGGAGTTTACTTGGAAAATTTCTCCCGGGGGAAATAGCGGGGTGTTTTATCACGTAGTGGAGGGACCAAATTACAAAGCTCCATATTATACGGGTCCGGAATATCAGGTGATAGACCAATTAGGTTTTGAGGGACCCTTAGAAAAATGGCAGTCCCTGGCTGGTGATTATGCGATGTATGAGCCGGATTTTGAAGGAGTAGTTAAGCCTGCGGGAGAATGGAATGTTTCCAAAATAATATTCTCAGAAGAAGGGGCGAGTTATTGGTTGAATGGAAAGAAGACTGTAGAGTTTGTTCCTTACTCTGAAGATTGGACAGCAAGAAGAAATTCTGGTAAGTGGAATGACTTCCCGGACTATAAAATTGCCCGTAAGGGATTGATTGCTTTGCAGGATCATGGTGACCCTGTTTGGTTTAAAAATATTAAGATTAGAACTCTATGAGAAAATTATTGATATGCCTGATGCTGTTGGGGATGACCCAGGTGTCTTTTGTGCAAAAAAAAGAAAAGCTGTTTAATGGGAAAAATCTGGATGGATGGATAATCTATGGAACAGAAAAATGGTACGTGGAAGATGGTCTATTGGTCTCAGAAAGTGGTCCGGACAAAGGATACGGATATTTAGGAACCGAGAAAAACTACGATGATTTCGAAATTACTTTAGAATTTAAGCAAGAGGCTAATGGAAACAGTGGGGTTTTTATTCGTTCAACAGTGGACGGCACCAAAGTTTCTGGTTGGCAAGTGGAGGTAGCTCCTCCCGGAAGCGATACCGGAGGAATTTATGAGTCTTATGGAAGGGGATGGTTGATCAAGCCAGATCCTGAAAAAGACAAAGCTTTGAAATTTGGAGATTGGAATAAGATGAGAATTGTAGTAAAAGGGGATAATGTCACATCTTATTTGAATGGGGTAGAGATGGTCAACTTTTCTGATCCAAAGATAGGAGAAGGAAAAGGCGGAGTTTTATTACAAATCCACGATGGAGGAGGTATAAAAGTATACTGGCGAAATATCGTTTTGAAAAAGCTCTGATTTTCCCAAATAAGTTAGAATTCATGCCCTGAGGATTTGTTCTTCAGGGCAATTTTTTTCTTGATATTTTTTCCTTTTCGTTCTCAGGCTTTTAGGAGAAATCCTTGAATATTTCTTAGCTAGCTATTGTATCCTGAAATAATCCCCCGATATTTGCACTCCCAATCGACGCAAACGGCGCGGGGGAAAATTGAAAGGCGGAGTGAAAAGAAGAAGCTAGACACCGAGGGGTGTTTGGATCTGTGAAAGTGGGAAGAAAAAGAAAAAACATTTTTTTCAGATTCTTTTTGCAAACGGAAAAACTTCTACTACCTTTGCACTCCTGTTCGGAAGGAACGGGGAAAACAAAAATAAAAAAAACGGGGAAAACGAAGCTGTGAGGCGGTTTTTCTGACAGTGTTGCCGAATGAGGCGACGCAAGTTCTTTGAAGTGATGTAAGGCGAAAAAATAATAACCTGAGAGAGAAAGACAGGGAGGCTGGTATATATGCTTTGTATATCAGTTGTGTATAGTTAGATAATTTACAATGGAGAGTTTGATCCTGGCTCAGGATGAACGCTAGCGGCAGGCCTAATACATGCAAGTCGAACGGTAGACATCTTTCGGGATGTTGAGAGTGGCGCACGGGTGCGTAACACGTATGCAACCTACCTTTTACAGGGGGATAGCCCGGAGAAATTCGGATTAATACCCCATGGCACTATTGAATGGCATCATGAGATAGTTAAAGATTTATCGGTAAGAGATGGGCATGCGTCTGATTAGCTAGTTGGCGGTGTAACGGACCACCAAGGCGACGATCAGTAGGGGTTCTGAGAGGAAGGTCCCCCACA
>NZ_FOVW01000011.1 GCF_900115305.1 Algoriphagus ornithinivorans
AACAAGCGTACCGGTCAAGGCTGGATCCGCTGATCCGTATTCTTTCGTGTTCGCATCCGGGGTCACGCTCGCCGATTTCGTGGTGATCGTGAACTCCGCAGTATTGTACGTAATGTCATAGTTACTCAACACCCCTGCTGGACTCAACTCCGCACTGATTTCATACGGCCCGCCAAGGACGGTCTCACCTGCTTCTCTGCTGTAAACCGCAGTCACATTGTCTCCCGCTAGGAAGCCAACAAGCGTACCGGTCAAGGCTGGATCCGCTGATCCGTATTCTTTCGTGTTCGCATCCGGGGTCACGATCGCCGATTTCGGAGTAATATTCGCTGTCGTGGTTCCTACCGAAGTCAAGTTGTAATTACCAGCTGCACTTCCAGAAAGAGTCGCTCCGGTTAAGGTTACTGTTTTTCCGTTGCCAACGCTGGCAGTTGCAAAAGTCGCAGTACCCCCACTCAAACTAACATTCCCCACATCTCCTGCCAAAACTCCGTTTAAGATTCTTCCTAATACATTTGCGGAAGTAGTGCCGTCGTAGACTTTGTTATCAGCTGTGAAAGCACCAGTTAATGTCTTAGGAGTAATTGTTAAAGTAGCATTTCCATCACTGGTAGCAGAACCACAAGCTCCAGTTACTACCACTCTATATCTTCTTCCAGAAAGTGCAACTCCTGGCGTTGTTAAGGTAAGTGTATTAGTTGTAGCTCCAGAGTATATTCCTCCATTTGAAATTGGAGTCCATGCTCCATTAAATTCTTCCCATTGGTAGGTTAGTGATCCTGAACCTGAGCCTGTAACAGAAAAAGTGGCGTCAAAGCCATAGGTATTATTATAGTCCCCTGGGTTTGTGACGCTGGTTGTTGTACATCCCAAATATGTACCAAGGATACCATTGCTTCCAGTATAGTTTCCATTTACTGTAAATCCTTGTGAATAATTTCCTTGACCATCCCAATAATAATTTGATGGGTTTGAAAATGACCAAAAAATTTGAGTTCCATCTTTAGCAGCGACACCACCATTACTTTGAGAATTAAAAGTAATAATTTGAGTTATTTGTGTTGCATTTGATGGAGTTGCAGGAGTATATGTAACTGTGACAGACACAGATATTCCATTAGGTAATCCTGAAGATCGAAATTGAACATTTCCATCCGTAAACTCCGTTACCGCCGTTCTCCCTGAGCTTTCACCTGTAGCAGTAAGCACAAAATGAACCCCTAAGTGGTTTATTTTTATCAAAAACCCATCATAATAAATATTACCATTCGGATCTGCGATGGCATAGTTATCATGGGAATTGGAACAGGTTTCGGGTTTGGGGGTTTCTTCGAAATGAAAATCAACCCGTTCCCCGGGTTGCCAACCTGTACCTGTGATAATCACATACTCACCAGGAGCATAATCATCCTTATCCGTGGTGACTGTGGCTTGTCCTAAAGCTTCTGAAAAGCTTGAAAAGCATAGAAGTAAAAGCACCAAGCTAAAAAGCCTGGCAATTTTGGGTAAAATTGTATCCATGAGAATTCAGTAAATAGTTGCAAACAATATTCTTAATCCCCATCTAACCCATTTACTCTTCTATTAAACAATTACTTATGGGGATTCTAAATCAGGATAAATATGAAAATTAGTTTTTAAAAAACAAACCCTTTTTACTTTTCATACCATTTTTTTTGTATTACAAACCGTAAAAAAAGTTTTTCATTTTAATTATAACTATACTTCAAATTGAAAATAGGTGAAATTTCCCTCTAAAAAATCGACTAATTGACTATTTACAACTAAAAATATAACTTTTCCTTGAGCCGCTTTATTTAGAAAATAATTTTCAAAATATTGATTTCAGTCATCTTCCTGTTTCTATTTTTATAAATAAGGTACCAGAAAACACTATCTGTAATTGAGTTACACTTTTTCTCCAGAGGAAATTCATTAAACCCAAACAGACTCTATTTCATCTTAAAACTTCCTTTCCTTGAACGGTTAGCCAACCAACTGGAATTCCATTATTTTTAGGGGAAACCACAGATTAAACACATGAAAAAAATCCTTTCTCTTTTTCTGATTTCATGCTCCAGTTTATGGGCTTGGGGTCAGGGAACTCAGCTTTTACGGGAACCCACTCTTTCCCAATCCGAAATCGTTTTTGTATATGCCAATGATCTTTGGAAAGTAGGTCGGCAAGGCGGACAAGCTATCCGTCTCACCTCCAATGAGGGAGAAGAACGACTCCCCCACTTTTCCCCTGATGGTAAATACATTGCTTTCACCGGCGAATATGATGGGAACACAGATGTGTATTTGATTCCTTCATCTGGCGGTGAACCCCAAAGATTAACCTGGCACCCCGGGGATGATTTGGTAACGGGCTGGTCGCCGGATGGTAGCAAGGTCATATTTACTTCTTCCCGAGAAGGCCACCCAACTCAAGAGTCTAGATTCTTTGAAATCTCTGTGAAAGGCGGAATGCCTCAATCCTTGGAAATCCCAAGAGCTGTGAATGGTGAAATTTCACCGGATGGAAAGCATTTCGCCTACCAGCAAATTGCCTTTTGGGATCCGGAATGGAGAAACCACAGAGGAGGCCAAGCCAAACCGATTTGGATTGTGGACAGAAAATCCATGGAATTGACCATGACTCCTCAGTTGGATGGAGAAAGACATACAGACCCGGTATGGTTTGGAAATAAGGTGTATTATATCTCGGAAAGGGATTACCTAGCCAATTTATGGTCTTTTGATCCAGCTACCGGAAAGGAGCAGCAAGAAACTTTCTTAAAAGACTTTGATATCAAAACCATAGATGCAGGTCCTGATGCCATTGTCATTGAACAAGGAGGATATATTCACCTCTTTAATCCTCAGGATAAAAGCCTCAAACAAGTTCCGATTGAAGTAAAAGGGGATTTCTTCTGGGCGAGGGAGCGATGGGTAGACGTATCAGCTAACTCTCTTCAAAACCCTCAACTTTCTCCAACAGGACAAAGAGCAGTATTTGAGTTTAGAGGGGAAATAATTACCATTCCGAAAGAAAATGGCGCCGGAAGGAATATCACCAATTCTTCTTCCTCTGCTGAAAGAGCTCCAGTTTGGTCTCCTGATGGAAGCAAAATCGCTTACTTCTCTGATAAGAGTGGAGAGTATCAGTTGGTCATTGCAGACCAAACAGGTTCTAAAATAGAAAAAACTATAGCCATTCCGGATCCTAGCTTCTTCTTCAAACCAGAATGGGCTTCTGACGGAAATCACATAGCATTCACGGATACTGACTATCAGATATGGGTGGTCAATGTAAATACAGGAGTAGCAAAAGTGGTGGATACAGATCGATATGCCCATCCCAACAGAAGCATGAACCCGGTTTGGTCTCCTGACGGAAAATGGATTGCCTATTCCCGATTGATGGACAATCAGTTTAAATCCATTTTTGTCTATGAAATTTCCAGTGGAAAGAAGATTCAGATTACAGATGCAATGGCCGATGCTATTTCGCCTGTTTGGGATGAAAGTGGCAAATACCTATACTACTTGGCAAGCACTGATTTTGGTTTGAATACCGGTTGGTTGGATATGAGTAGCTATGACAGACCAACTACTAGAAATCTTTATCTGACTATATTAAATGCTGCGGACAAATCTCCACTTCTACCTCAAAGTGATGAGGAAAGCAAAAAGGAAAGCACTGAAGAGAAGAAAAAAGAAGGAAATTCACCTGTCATAATTTCAGAAGCAGAAATCTTAAACAGAAGAGTGGCAGTGGATATTCCGGCAAGGGATTATACCGGTTTAGCTTCAGGCCCTGAAGGTTCGGTATTTTATATGGAAAATATCCCCAATGAAGGCATTGCCTTGAAAAAATATGACTTCAAAAAGAGAAAAGCTGAGGACTTTTTATCCAGAGTAAATGAAGTTGTTATCTCACAGGACAGAAAGTCTATGCTTTATCGCTCAGGATCAACCTGGGGAATCATAGAAACCTCCGGAAATGGTAAAAAACCTGGTGATGGTGCATTGAAAGCAATTTCCACCATGAAGGTAAAAGTTAATCCTCAGGAAGAATGGCAGCAGATATATCGGGAGGGATGGAGATATCAACGCGACTTCTTGTATGTGGACAATGTTCATGGAGCGCCTTGGGATCAGATCTATGAGTGGTATAAACCATGGGTTGCCCATGTCAGACACAGAACAGACATGAATTACATCATTGATATTTTGGGCGGTGAGGTAGCTGTAGGCCATTCTTATACTAGAGGTGGAGATTTCCCGGATATCAAAAGAATTCCTATTGGATTATTGGGTGCAGATTTTGAAGAGGTAAATGGCAATTACCGAATCAAAAAAATCTATTCAGGTGAAAGTTGGAATCCAAATCTCAATGCCCCGTTGGCACACCCTGGCAATGAAGCCAAAATTGGAGAGTACATTGTAGCTGTCAATGGAAAACCGATTCAATCAGGAACTAATCTATATTCTTACCTAGAAGGAAGCGCCAACCAATACACGACGATTCACTTGAACTCCAAGCCGGGAATGGATGGCGCTAGAATGATAGCGACCGTTCCGGTTTCTAATGAAAATCAATTACGATTGATGGATTGGGTAGAAGGTAACAGAAGAAAAGTTGACCAACTTTCAGGAGGAAAACTTGCCTATGTTTATTTACCTAATACTGGTCAGCCAGGCTATACATTTTTCAACAGATATTACTTCTCTCAGCAGGACAAGAAAGGAGCAGTAATAGATGAAAGAAACAATGGCGGTGGTTCGGCAGCTGACTACATGGTAGATATCATGGCTCGAGACCTACATGGATATTTTAATTCCCGAGCCAATGATCACAAGCCTTTCACCACCCCAATGTCAGGAATTTGGGGACCTAAAGTCATGCTGATTAATGGTCGTGCAGGTTCAGGTGGAGATCTTTTGCCTTATCTATTTAATAAAATGGAAATAGGTCCTTTGATCGGAACCAAGACATGGGGAGGCCTAGTAGGAACTTGGGACACTCCTCCATTTATCGATGGAGGTAGAATGGTGGCTCCGAGGGGTGGATTCTACGATGTCAACGGAGAATGGGCCGTGGAAGGAGTTGGAATTTCTCCTGATATTCCTGTCGAACAAACCCCAAAGGAAGTTGCATCCGGAAAGGACCCGCAATTAGAAAGAGCAGTGCAGGAAGCATTAAGCAGATTAGCTACGGAGGGTGTAGAACTGAAGCCTGAACCAGCTCCTCCAATCCGTTATTTTAGACCGAAGAAAGACAACTAAGTCCTCTAAGCTCTTGGGAAACCAAGAGCTTTTTCATTTGAATAAGAGGAGAATAATTAGGAAAAAAGGGCCAAAATCACCATTTTAAAAAGCAAACAAAATGAATATGTTAGACCAATTATTAAAAATGGCCGATGGGCCTCTACAAGAATTATTAGCCAACTCCAGCGTCAATGCCGGACCGGGTGCAGCAAGCGCAATTGAATCTACCCTTTCAAGTATTCTTCAGAGTAAGGCTAAAGCTGGAGATTTGACTGCAATTAAAGAAATGTTTTCAGGAAACGATACAGATCCAGACAGTCCTGTTGTTCAAAACCTTGCCGGAGATTTGTCCAGCGGTTTGATGGATAAATTAGGAATAGACAGCAAACAAGCCATGAGCATTGCCATGACTGCTTTACCTTTTATCATGAATTTCTTTAATAAAAGAGTCAACGACGCTCCAATGGCAAATAATGATATCATGAATTCTGTAGCTAAGGCTCTTCAGGGAGGCCCTGGAGCTGGAGGAGCAGATATTTTAGGAACTTTACTTAGCGGAGGAGGAAAAGGCGGAATGGATCTAGGAGGCCTGATGGGAATGGGTAAAGGGTTGTTTAAGTAGTTTTTAACTCCCCAGAATTCCGCGAGAATCGAAAGTGAAGTTGGAGAACCGAAAACGGAAGATAAAAGTGTCCGATGACCGATGACCGATGTTAGGTAGAATTGGACTTTTAAGCTGCTTTTATAACGTATAAGTTGTTTTGTGGCATAAACTCACATAATATTAATCACCAAAAAGTTTAGAAATGAAAATCAAATTAGTATTTACAATCATTTGCCTTTCTTTATTTGCTTTTAGAGCTCAATCGCAATCCCTGAAAGCTCCTAAAATGGATATGGCTGCGCAGGTTTTGAAGGTGCTGAATAATACCAAAGGATTAGGCTTAAATCAGGATCAGGAAAGCAAACTGATGGATAATAATAAGAGCTTTGTGGATCAGCTGATGAATATCAATAAGAGTGATGCTTCAGATGAGGATAAAAAAGCTGGCTTTTTGAATCTCAAGGAAAAAAGAAACAGTTTCCTAACTCAATTGCTGACTCAGGCTTTATTTCAAAAATACACAAGCCAAGTAACCAAGGGCATTAATCCTTTAAAATCAAAATTGGGACTAGCAGCTCTTGCTTTCTGATATGATTTAACACAAATTCAAGCTCCAATTTATTTTGGAGCTTTTTTTATGCCTATGAAAAGACTATCCTATCTATTGCTTCTAATAGCATGCATTGCTTGCGCTAAACCTAAGCAGGAAATTGAATTTTGGTTGACTGATCCCAATCAACCCATCTTGTTCGAAAAGCAAGATGTATATTTCATTTCAGAGTCAGAGCAGAGTTTAGAAGTAGATCCTGAGATCATTTATCAGGAGATGGATGGGTTTGGATTTACTTTATCTCAAGGAAGCGCTCAGCACCTTTTGGGGATGAGTGACTCTGCCAGACTTGATTTGCTAAAAGAGCTTTTTGGAGACGATGAAAAATCTATCAGAATTTCCTATTTAAGATTATCAGTTGCAGCTTCAGATTTGAATGAATATCCTTTTTCCTATAATGACTTATCAGATTCTTTAGGCGTAGATCCTGAATTAGAGTTTTTCACACTAGGCCCAGACACTTTGGATGTAATTCCAATCTTAAAAGAAATTATATCCATCAATCCAAAAATTCAATTGATGGCTTCTCCTTGGTCCCCTCCTTCCTGGATGAAAGATAACAGAGATACCAGAGGTGGATCATTACTGGAAGAATACGAAGCTAGCTATGCCCAATACTTAGTGAAGTATATAAAGGCAATGAAAGAGCAAGGCATCACTATTCATGCCTTAACCATTCAAAATGAACCGCTGCATCCTGGGAATAATCCATCCTTATTAATGCTGCCCGAACAGCAGGCCAGGTTTATTGGCCAACATTTAGGACCTGCTTTTGAAGAGGCAGGAATTCAAACCAAAATCGTCATTTACGATCATAATGCCGATAGGCCAGACTATCCAATTACAGTATTAGAGGATTCACTTGCGTATCCTTATATAGACGGTTCTGCATTTCATTTATACGGAGGCAAAATCGAGGCTTTATCGGAAGTTCATCAGGCTTTTCCCGACAAAAATATCTACTTCACAGAGCAATGGATAGGTGCACCGGGAAATCTTCCAGGTGATCTGTCTTGGCATACAAAAAATCTAATTATAGGTGCGACTAGGAATTGGGCTAAAACTGTATTGGAATGGAACCTTACCTCCAACCCCACTTTAACTCCACACACCGACAGAGGAGGTTGCGACAGGTGCTTGGGCGCAGTGACACTTGATGGTGAGGAAGTGACTAGAAATCCTGCTTATTATATAATAGCGCATGCAAGCAAATTTGTTGATCCAGGTTCTGTAAGAATTGACAGCCCAGAGATCTCAAACCTACCAAACGTAGCTTTTTTGAGGCCGGATAGAAAACGCATATTAATTGCCCTCAATGAAAGTTCCGAGCTTAAGGCTTTTCAAATCAAAGAAGGAAGCAAAGTATTTGATGTTTCCTTACCTGCAGGTTCGGTAGGCACTTGGATTTGGGAATAAAGTAACCTAGTTTTCAGAGTTCATGTCAGTGGAAGTTTTTTAAATAGTTGACAATGTCTGAATCGGGTTTCTGCTGATCTATCAAATAAATGGATCTTCAAATAAAACAATAGCTACATCCACTAATCATGAGTGTAGCTATTTTTTTCGGATAAAGAATTCTGGTTATCCTCAATGTGGCATTGTTAAGAAACTCACCAACTGGTTAGAAAGATAGAAAACTTCTTAAACCACTGACTAAATCAGAAATCTGGCTCTTCACCCTTTATTCCAATATAAAGCCGATATAAATTTTTTCATTTATTAAAATCTCCAATTTAATCCCTCAGCAATCTAACAAAGAAACAAATCCTATCTAGTTAGATTTTTTTTAAAAAACATATATAAGAGTCGTCTTTACATGACAAAAACTTTGTTTGGATCCAATCAGTGCTTGAAACTCTCTCCCTTTTGTAAGTTCTGAGAAAAATATTATTCAATATTATAAAAATATTTGGAGAACATTATTTGGAGTTAATGATTTTACAGTATATAATAATAAAAATAATGTAAATATGTAGAATATCATTTTGATGTATTCAAAATACATAAAATATTATTCTAAAACATATAACTCAATAAAGGTTATATGAAAAACAAAAAAATGAATTTCAAAAGACATAATAAATAGGGTCATGAAAGCAAAAATGACACTTGGTATCCTGTTCTTGTTTCTAAGCCTTACAACTTTCAGCTATGCAGCTGAAAAAGATGTTGAGGGAAATGAGAAAAATGCTGTATTGAGAGTAAATATTACCGGTAAGCTTAAACTTTGCAGTTTTGACGACAAGGGTTATGCTTTCGTAGACGTTAAAGGTGGAAATCCTCCTTATAAGATATCCTCTAGAAATAAAGTTTCTAATCAAATTCTAAGTGACTTGAATCCTGGAACATACACTGTTCTCATTGAAGACAAGGATGGAAACAAACTGGAAGAAAGATTTGTGGTACAACCACCTATGCCAATTTTGGCAGAGATTGTAGAAATTAAAAATGCCAATATCGAATCCAACGAATTGGGTGCTGCCAAGTTAGGAGTTAAAAATTTCGATAATTCAACATTGAAAATTGAGTGGAGTCATGGCCTAAAGAATAGAGAGGTTGCAGAAAATCTAAAACCGGGCTCTTATTTCGTAAAAGTTTCTGATGAATCAAGTTGCGAAACAACCATTTATTTTGAAGTAAAAGAATCATCAAATTCTGATTATTCTTTCACTATCCCTGCTAAAAAGTCATACACTAGTCAAATTATAGCTGAAGACAATCCTTCAAAATGGATGGGTAAAAAATTCACCAAAGAAGAATTAAAAGCCATTGCAGATGAGATTGCCTCCAAAATGGAAAACAAGTAAAGTTTAGCTGAATGACTTTTATTCTAAGGTTTTAATGGGTTGATTATTTTTTAAAATACTTTAAGGCATGGATTAGGGGTCCATGCCTTTTCTTTTTTTGATCATTCAATCTTTAAACTACCGGCAACTTCCAGCCATTATGATAATTGGCTTTGATCAATTGATTTGCCTCCGCATCGGTGAATAGATTTTTGGTAGAATCCCAATATACTTTTTTACCTGTTTTGTAAGCGATATTCCCCATCTGGGCATTGATTGCTGCTACCGAACCTGTTTGAATAGCGCATTTCAATTGGGTGGGGTCATTGGCCATGACAGATTCCACATAGTTGACCGCATGTAGATCCAATGCACTTGGGCCTGAAGGTCTGGTATGAGGAACTTCCTCCACTTTAGGTACTCTTTGCCCGTCAATATTCTCTGTTTCAGGAATCACTTTCCAGCCTCCTCTATTCACCACCAAGGTCGCATTATTTCCTATAAAGGCGATTCCTTCTGTAGTTCCATAATTTCCTCCATCAATTCCTGTAGCATGCTCCCATAGCATATTAAATCCATCATACTCATACACCGTCTGCAAAGTATCTGGAGTTTCAGAAGCATCATCAGGATAGGCAAATTTTCCACCTGAAGCCATCACAGATTTTGGAGCACTTACTCCCATAGCATAAAGAGCAATATCAATTTCGTGTACACCCCAATCTGTCATCAATCCTCCTGCGTAATCCCAGAACCAACGGAAATTAAAATGAAATCGATTTGGATTAAAAGGCCGCTTGGGAGCAGGACCTAACCACATATCATAATCAACACCGGTAGGCGCAGGACCGTTGGGAAGTACGGGCACAGGTTTCATCCATCCTTGATAAGCCCAGCATTTCACCAATCGGATTTGACCCAACTTACCTGATTTGACATACTGAATAGCCTGATCGTATTGAGAGCCGGAACGCTGCCATTGCCCAACCTGCACCACTTTCCCATATCTTTCCTGAGCTTTCACCATCAACTGACACTCCTCAATGGTATTCGCAATGGGCTTTTCTACATAAACATGCTTACCTGCAGAAACTGCATCAACCATATTCAGGCAGTGCCAATGGTCTGGAGTACCAATAATCACCACATCTATATCCGGATCTTCCAGCATTTTCCGGTAATCCTTGTATTGTTTGGGTCTTGTACCACGTAATTTGAAAACATCTTCCGTTCTCTGATCCAATACTGCTTGGTCTACATCTGCCAAAGCCACACAGTTGACATTAGGGATTTTTAGATGGGCATTCATATTGGACCACCCCATCCCTTTGCATCCAATCACTCCATAATTGAGCTGATCTGAGGGTTTGATTTTTCGGATAAAAGTCCCAAAATCCGCCGCTGTTAAAATACTGGGCATACTTAAACCAGCTCCTAGGAGCATAGTGTTCTGCAAAAATTTTCTTCTTGATGACATGATGTTTTAGGTTATTAAGGCTTAGAGTAAATTGAATTTTAGATTGACGATTTGTGAATTACGAAGCGGTGATTAGCATCAAACCTTTCCTTAATTTTTAGACTATTCTTCTTTCGAAAAAAAAGAATCAAGCCTAGAAAGACGCTGATTTCAATTTTTGGGGTTCGTAAATCGTCACTTGTAATTCGTATATCATAAAGGTCTAACCCAGATATTTCTAAATCTTACTGGATTTCCATGGTCTTGCAACTTGATCGGCAATGTCTCTGGATGTGCCTTATAATTTGGGATACCAATGTATTCTGTTGGTCCCCTTAAAATCACATTGTTTTGTACGACTACACCATTGATCAAAACCGTCACGGTCGCTGGTGAAGTCAACATTCCATTCTGATCAAATCTTGGTGCTTTGAATATGATATCATAGTAATTCCATTCCCCGGGAGCTCTTAATGGGTTCACCAAGGGAGGATATTGCTTGTAAATACTTCCAGCTTGTCCATTAGTATAAGTTTTGCTCTCATAGCTATCCAAAATCTGTACTTCATACATTCCCATCAGGAAAAAACCAGAGTTACCTCTACCCTGTCCCTCTCCTACAATCTCTGTAGGTGCTGACCATTCTACATGGTATTGAGCGTCTCCGAATGGAAGCTTGGACTGGATATCACCTTTTCCTTTCACCACAACCAATTCGCCATTCTCTATTTTCCATTCAGCTGAACTTGAACCGTCTTTCGCTGAGACAAAATTATTAAGGCTTGTTCCATCAAATAAGACTATGGCATCAGAGGGAGGAAGATTATTCTGGCTTCCGGGACTGATTTTAGGTGGAACAGGAGTATAAAACTCAGTAGCCTGTGGAGGTAATTGGGGAGGAGTTGGATTTTGAGCAAAAGTGGCGACACTAAATCCACACAAAAACATGCAGACAAAAAGAAGTTTCAAAGAAGTCTTCATACAATAGATTATTTAGGGTAAAATTTTTAAGTCCATTAAATTAAGCCCAAATGAACGCAATCAAAAAACCATTGATGGATTTTTCATTGTCAGGCCAAATTCCTTTCCTAATTTTCAGAAAATTACCAAATATGAAAAAACTACTAACCGCACTAATTTTCAGTTTATTCACCTTTTTACAAGCCTATGCGCAGGTAGATTACTTCTTTCCAGGCGAAAGTTTTGATCCTGCTATCCCTTCCCCGGAAGAATTTCTCGGCTACCCTATCGGTGATTGGCACACCCGTTACGATTTGATTGTCAAATACTATGAAAAGTTGGATGCTGTAAGTGATTTGGCTCAACTCCAAACCATAGGCTATACCCATGAACATAGACCGAAAATCATTTTGACCATCGCTTCGGCTAGCAATATGGCCAATTTGGAGGCAATTCGTCAAAAGCAACTGCAATTGGCTGATCCATCCAAACCGAAACCTGATGTGAGCTCTATGCCATCCATCATTCACCAAGGATATGGAGTCCACGGTAATGAGCCTTCGTCTGCAGAGGCCGCGATGCTTACTGCTTATTGGCTTTTAGCTTCCCAATCAGACCTGGCAAAAAATCTCAGAGCAAATGCGGTGGTTCATTTCGATCCAACTGTGAACCCAGATGGTAGAGACAGGCATAGCTTATGGGCTAATTCCAATAAAGGCTTCCCTCCTGTTGCAGATCCTATGGATAGAGAGCATAATGAAGCTTGGCCTGGAGGAAGAACCAATCATTACTGGTTTGACCTAAATAGAGACTGGTTGCCTTTAGCCCATCCCGAATCCCAGGTAAAAATTGCCTGGTATCATCAGTGGTATCCTAATGTCACCACAGATTTTCATGAGATGGGCACCAATAGCACCTACTTTTTTGAGCCTACCAAACCTTATGGATCAGAAAATCCGGTAGTTCCAAGAAAAAACTACGATGATATCAATCCGAGATTTGCTAAATACTTTGCCAAGTACATGGATGAAATCGGAAGTCTCTATTGGACTAAAGAGGTATTTGACAATAGTTACCCAGGTTATGGATCCACCTACCCAGATATTCACGGGGGATTAGGTTTGGTCTTTGAAACAGCCAGTAGCAGAGGACATTTGCAAGCCAGCCAGCGGGGTGATATCAGCTTTGCTTTTACGATTAGAAATCATGTGGTGAACTCGCTAGCTACCATGGAAGCAGCTTTGGACAACAGAGAATACATGCATAATTACCTGCGTGAATTTTTCGAGTCAGCAGTATCTGAAGGGTCCAAAGATCCGGCAAAAAACTATGTATTCGGAGATCCTTATGATGCTAGCAGAAATCAGTTGTTCATTCAATTCCTCAGAGATCATCAAATCAAGGTTTATGAAAACAGCAGTGATTTAACGGTTGGAGGCCAGAGCTTCAAAAAAGGCAAATCTTGGGTGGTTCCTACCGCCCAACCTCAATACAGAATGGTGAGAACCATGTTTGAATATGTAAAGGAATTTGCGGATTCAGTCTTTTATGATGCTTCTGCTTGGACTATGGCAGCTTCATATGGTGTTCCTTTTGCCTCCGCCCCTGGTGCAAAGCCTGGAACAGAAGTACTGAACTCTTCAATGCCTACTTATGAGTTTCCTGAAGGAAATGCTTATGCTTACCTCATTGATTGGTCTGATTACTTTGCTCCTAAAATGTTGCATGATTTGCAGCAGGCTGGAATACATGTAGAGCTAATCAACCGAGACTTTAGCTCTCAAACTCAGGATGGAAGAGTAGATTTCGCCAGAGGTACTTTGATGATCCCTATGGGCTTTCAGAAACTGAAAAAAGAGGATGTTCAAAAGCACCTGAAAGAACTCGCTGCAAAAAATTCCCAAAAAGTCTATAAAGTAACTACCGGACTAAATGTGTCAGGTATTGATTTAGGCTCCAATCTGGTTGGAGCAGTTCAAGAGCCAAAGGTCATTATGATTGTTGGACCTGGTATTTCATCTTACGAGGCAGGAGAGATTTGGCATTTGATGGATACCAAAGTAGGGATGCCTATTACCAAGGTAAATTCGGATATGTTTAATAGAGTTAATCTTTTCGACTACAATACGCTGATTATGCCTTCTGGATCCTACAGTTCCTTATCTGAATCCTCAGTAAGTCATATCAAAGATTGGGTAAATAGAGGTGGAACTATCATTTCCATGAAAAGCGCGAGTCTTTGGTTAAACCAGAAAGAAATTACCAAAGAGGCTCCTGTAGAATTAGAAAGAAAACCTGAGCCTAAGGAGCTTCCGTTTGAGACTAGGAGAGATTTTGAAGGCGCTAAAGAAGTGGGAGGAAGTATTTATATGGCAAGACTGGACCTATCTCATCCTATTGCTTATGGATATAGAAGAGAAACCATACCGGTTTATAGAAATACTAATCTTTTTATCCAACCTAGTAAGGATAAATATCTGACTCCAATCAGGTATACTGCAAATCCTTATTTGGGAGGATATATTTCCAAGGATAATTTAGAAAAGCTTAAGCAAAGCGCGAGTGTGCTGATCTCGCCTACTGGCGGAGGTAGAGTCATTCATTTCTTCGATAGCCCAAATTTCAGAGGAGCTTGGTATGGCACCAATAAATTATTTCTGAATGCCATTTTCTTCGGAAACCAAATGGATTAAAGAAAAGCTGGAAGACCGATAATCGAAGTTGCTTTTTCGCAAACTTTGAACTTCCTATAAGCCGTTAAATATCCTTATTGGTGGAAAATAATCCCTTTTTAAAAGTCGCAGAATATATCATCTGCGACTTTTTTTAATTTATTATTTCCTTCAAGTCGCCACTTCCCGAAATGATTAATTTCCAAGACTCAACATCAAACTCCAAAATAGCCAAGTTGCCGGGCGATAGATTAATATATTCTGAGTCTGACAAGGAGGATAGCAAAAGGCTTATCACTGGATTATGGCCTACAATCAAACAGCTTGATACCTCATCGGGAGTAGAATCTATCATTTGCATCATGGTAGAGAGATCACCACTATAAATATTGAGTTGAAGCTCAGAATTTTTGATTAATACGTATTTCCCTAACCATTCGGCAGTCTCTCTTGTACGTTGTGCCGGACTACAATACATCAAATCGATCTCATCGATGCTTTCTTGGAGTATGGCTCCAACTTTTTTTATGGCAGTTATTCCTCTGGGTGTAAGTGGCCTTTGGAAATCACTTCCTTCTACAAAACCTGCCTCTCCATGTCGGAGAAGAAATAACTTCTTCATAGTTGATTTTTGCTTACTCTATAATTTAGCGAATAATTGGCAACCTATTCATACAAAGTAACGCTTTATAAAGGAGTAATATTTGCACGTGAAAACAATGCCGTCTATTTTTAGCTTTTCAAAACAAGCCTTCGGGTAAATGAAAACTGCTTTTTATGTCTAAAAACCTTGTAATCGTCGAATCACCTGCCAAAGCAAAAACCATTGAAGGTTACCTGGGCAAGGATTTCAAAGTGGCCTCTAGCTATGGCCACGTTAGAGATTTACCGAAAGGTGATAAAGCGATTGATATCAATAACCGATTTAAACCGACCTATGAGGTCACCCCTGATAAAAAAGAGGTAATCAAAAACCTCAAAAACCTAGTAAAGGATTCTGAGACTGTTTACCTAGCAAGTGATGATGACCGGGAAGGAGAAGCTATTTCTTGGCATTTGAAGGAAGTCCTGAACCTTAAGGATGAAAACACCAAGAGGATTGTATTTCGTGAAATCACCAAAAATGCAATCACCAAAGCCATTCAAAATCCAAGAGGTATTGACTATGATTTAGTCAATGCGCAACAGGCAAGAAGGATTTTGGACAGATTAGTCGGATTTGAACTCTCTCCTATTCTTTGGAAAAAAATCAAAACCGGACTTTCAGCTGGAAGAGTTCAATCAGTAGCTGTAAGACTAATTGTTGAGAGAGAACGAGAAATCGAAGCTCACAAAGCAAAGTCTTCATTCCGTATTACTGCTCAATTTGAAGTAGAGGGAAAATCTTTTCAAGCCGAGCTTCCGAGAAAGTTCCCAACTAAAGAAGAGGCAGAAGAGTTTTTGAAAGCTTGTCTTGATGCTGAGTTCAGCATTGTAAACCTAGAGAAGAAGCCAGCTAAAAAATCCCCCGCTCCGCCATTTACTACTTCTACCCTTCAGCAGGAAGCCAGTAGAAAACTGTACTTCTCTGTAGCCCAAACCATGTCTGTGGCTCAAAAGCTATATGAAGCTGGTAAGATTACCTATATGCGTACTGACAGCGTCAACCTTTCTGAAGATGCAATGCAGTCAGCAAAAAGTGCCATTGAAGATTCTTACGGAAAGCCTTATCATCATTCCAGAAAGTATACTTCAAAATCTGAAGGCGCACAAGAAGCTCACGAAGCTATCCGACCAACGGATTTTTCCAAATCAAGTGTTTCTGGTGATAGAAATGAGCAGAGGTTGTACGAACTGATCTGGAAAAGAGCAATTGCTTCTCAGATGTCTGATGCTGAATTGGAAAAAACCACAGTCAATATTGGTATTTCCAACTCTGAATTGACTTTGACAGCCAATGGAGAGATCATCAAATTTGATGGATTCCTTAAAGTTTATCTGGAAAGTACCGATGAGGAGCCAGAAGAAGAGGAAAGCACCAACAAATCACTTTTGCCTCCACTGAAAGTAGGACAGAAACTGGATCTTCTGGAAATGAAAGGAAGAGAAAGCTTTACTCGCTCTGCCCCTAGATATACTGAAGCATCCTTAGTGAAAAAACTGGAGGAGTTGGGAATAGGACGACCATCCACCTATGCTCCTACGATTTCAACTATCCAAAAAAGGGATTATGTCATCAAAGAATCCAGGGATGGAACCCCAAGGGAATATCAGGAAATGAAAATTTCCAAAGGGAAATTCAAGGAGGAAACTAAGACTGAAATCACGGGAGCTGAAAAGCAAAAGCTTTTCCCTACCAATATTGCAATGGTGGTGAATGACTTTTTGGTGGAACATTTCCCAAATGTGATTGACTTCAATTTCACCGCCAAGGTGGAAAAAGAATTTGACGACATTGCTGCGGGAGGCCAAGATTGGCAGGATATGATCGACTCTTTCTATGGCAAATTCCATCATCGAGTTGAAGAGACTGAGCAAGTTTCAAGGCAAGATGTCAATTCTAGTAGGTTCATAGGAAATCACCCTGAATCTGGAAAACCCATGACAGCTCGTTTGGGTAGATTTGGTCCTTTGGTTCAGATTGGAGACAATGAAGACGAAGAGAAGCAGTTTGCCAGTTTGAAAAAAGGGCAATTCATTGAAAACATCAGTTTAGACGATGCTTTAGAACTCTTCAAACTACCAAGAGATGTTGGCATGTTTGAAGATAAAAAAATCGTGGCTGCCATAGGAAGATTTGGTCCTTATGTAAGACATGATGGTTCTTTTGTTTCATTGAAAAAAGAGCAGGATCCACTCAGTATCACAGAGGAGGAAGCAATTCAATTGATCAAGGATAAGCGTGAAGCAGATGCCAAAAAGCATATCAAGTCCTTCGATGAAAATCCTGAAATCCAGATCTTAAACGGAAGATGGGGTCCTTACATCAAGTTTGGTAAGAACAACTTCAAAATCCCTAAAGACAAAGAGGCGGAAGAGCTCACCTATGCTGAAACCATAGAAATCATAGAAAATCAGCCTGATACAAAGAAAAAAGGGCGTTTTTCGAAAAAGAAGTAAATTAAAAGCCGGCTTAAACCGGCTTTAATTTTTTAACTTAAATGATACATTACAAATCATTGAGTAATCAAACTCTTATTCTTTTATGGAAAAATTGGTTGTATTATCTGGTGCCGGAGTCTCTGCAGAAAGCGGAATAAAAACCTTTCGAGACAGCGGAGGACTTTGGGAAGGACATGATGTGATGGAAGTGGCAAGTCCAGAGGGCTGGAGAAAAAACCAGGACCTAGTTCAAGATTTTTATAATCAAAGGAGAAAACAGATGCTGGAATGCCAGCCAAATCTAGCGCATCAAATATTGGTTGAGTTGGAGGATAATTTTGATGTGCAGATTATCACTCAGAATGTAGATGATCTACATGAAAGGGCCGGTTCCAAAAATGTACTCCACTTGCACGGTGAATTGAGAAAAGCTCAAAGCTCCTTAGACCCCAACTTGGTATATGCTTTGGATCACTGGGAAATCAAAAAAGGAGACAAATGCGAAAGAGGAAGTCAACTGCGCCCAAATGTAGTATGGTTTGGTGAACCTGTACCTAAAATGCTGGAGGCGATTGATATAGCCCAAAAGGCCGATATTTTTCTAATTATAGGCACTTCTCTCCAAGTATATCCTGCAGCTAGTATTGTGGATTATACGCCTTCAAACATTCCCATTTATTTGATTGATCCTAATTCTAGCTTTCACAGTCTACCGAAGAATCTTACCCATTTTCAAAAATCAGCTACAGAGGGAATGAAGATTCTCAAAGAGGTATTGCTTTGGTCCTAATATTCATCGTTAATCAATAGAAATCAAGGACAAGTTATATTATTCATTTTTCACTAGAGAAAATAAAATTTCATCGAATGGTCTAAAAACCATAAATTGAAATTTAAATTTTTCCTATGTCAACTCGCAAAAACTCTTGGCCGCAGCTCGATTTTGAGTTATACAAAGACACATTATACCTACTCCACCATTGGACTCAGATGGTTGGAAAAGTTCGGTTGAAAAAATCACCGTGGCAAAATCATTCTTGGCATGTAGCTTTATATATAGATGCTCAGGGTTTTACTACAGGACCAATTCCCTATGAAAATGGAATTTTTGAAATACGATTGGACTTCACGAGGCATGAGTTAAAAATAAAAACAAGCAATGGTACGCGAGATAGATTTTCGTTAGGGGGCCAAACCGTAGCTAGCTTTTATGAACAGCTCAATGAAAAGTTGAAGTTTCTGGGTATTTCAGTTAAAATCCATCCAAAGCCCAATGAAATGCCTGAAGCCATTCCATTTGCAAAAAACACCAAAAGAGTCTCTTATCTTCCTAATGAGGCACAAAAGCTTTGGAAAAGCTTAATTCAGGTTCAAAATGTGTTTAGCATTTTCAGAGCCAAGTTCAGAGGAAAAAGTAGCCCAATTCATTTTTTCTGGGGATCTTTTGATTTAGCCTATACCAGATTTTCAGGATCTACGGCTCCAGAATTTCAAGGAGAAATGCCCAATATGCCATTAGATGTAATGCAGGAAGCCTATTCCCACGAAGTTTTCAGTGTTGGATTCTGGCTAGGAAACGCTGACTTCCCTGAAGCTTGTTTTTACGCATATTGCTATCCTAATCATGAGCATTTTAGGGCAATCTCAGTCCAGCCAGACACCGCATTTTGGCACGCAGACATGGGTGAGTTTATGCTACCCTACAAAGCAGTACAAACTTCATCCAATCCCAAGGAAACATTAATGAGTTTTCTACAAAGCACTTATCAAGGTGCAACTGAAGTTGGAAACTGGGACAGAAATGAGTTAGATTGTGATTTCAGTCATCTAGAAAAGAAAAATTCAGCAATCAATCTATGAACAGAAAAGTAGCCGTAATCGGTGTAGGTCCTTCTGGAATAACCGCCTTAAAAAACTTATTGGACCAAGGAATTGATGCGGTTGCTTTTGATAGAAACCAAGATGTAGGCGGAAACTGGATCTACTCAGAAGACGAATCTCATTCCAGTGTTTTTGAAACAACTCACATTATTTCCTCCAAAACTCTTTCCCAATACGAGGACTTTACTTTCGATGAATTTGATCCTGAAACTGCCGATTACCCTTCTCATGATGAATTGAGAAGATATTTTCAGGCTTATGCCTCCAAATTCAATTTATACCCATTCATCCGCTTTGGTACTTTAGTCAAAAAATGTCAATGGATAGACCAAAAAACATGGGAAATAACTACAGAAAAGGATGGTAATGAGAATGTGGAGATTTTCACCCATCTAGTTGTGGCCAATGGGCACCATTGGAAACCCAGATATCCTCAATATCCCGGAGAATTTTCCGGAGACTTTCTCCATTCCCATCAATTCAAAAAGGCAGCTCCATTTAAAGACCAAAGGGTTTTGGTCATTGGGGGAGGCAATTCAGCATGTGATGTAGCCGTAGAAACCAGCAGAGTTTCCTCGAAAACGGCAATTAGCTGGAGAAGAGGATACAGAATTGTACCCAAATTCATTTTTGGAAAGCCATCCGATAAAGTAGCTGAGCAGAGTAAATGGATCCCTCCGAAGATCAGGATGTTTCTCAATTCTATTTTACTGAGAATCATTATCGGAAAAAATGAAGTTTATGGACTCAGACCTCCCACTGAGGCCTTCGGCGCTACTCATCCTACCATCAATGATGAGCTTCTGCATAAAATACGCCATGGAAAGGTCAAACCTAGACTGGATATCAAGCGATTCGAAGGGAAAAAAGTCATTTTTGAAGATGGAAGAGAAGAAGAATTCGATACCATCATTGCTTGCACTGGGTACTGGTTGAGTCATCCCTTTTTCGAGAAAGACTTTATAGACTATAGTAAAGGACCTGTTCCTCTTTATCTAAAAATGTTTCACCCTGAATTCCAAAATCTTTATTTTATTGGCATGTTTCAGCCTTTGGGATGTATTTGGCCGGGAGCAGAATTACAAAGTAAGCTGATGGCTCAGGAATTAATTGGCAAGTGGAAAAGGCCTTCCAACTTAGAGGAGCTTTGTCAAAAAGAGGTAAAGAACCCACATTACAATCAAATAGACACCCCAAGGCATACCATTACGGTGGACTATCACCAATTTGTGAAAGATCTGAAAAAGCAGTTGCCAAAGGAATACATATCGAAAAAGCCTATTTTGAATAAAAAGGAAACTGTAAATAATGAAGTTGAATAATTCAATAGAATGAAAAAAACAATCCAGTTCATTCTTTGGATTTTAATCGTAGGAGCAGTCCTTTTCTACGGATATGAATGGTGGAATAGTTTTCCAAAAGTTAGCTTCGCTCCGCCTTTAGCCAGTCATTCAAAAAAGGAAAAGCTGGACTCTATCTTAATAGCCACACTCAATCAAAATCAACTCTCAGGCCTGGCAGTTTCGGTTATTCGGAATTCGAAGGTGACTTATCAAAAAGCAATTGGCTTTAATGAACTGGAAACCAAAGATTCATTGAAGACAAACACAATCATTCCAGTTGCGTCCATTTCCAAAATTTTTACCAGCTTAGCTGCTGCCAACCACTTCCAAAGCCTGGGATTGAGCGTGACTGATCCAATTTCAATCCTGGAACATCCTTTGATTAGTCCTGAATCAGATTTGGGAAAAATATCCTTTGAACAATTACTCCGTCATGAATCAGGATTAAAAGACAAAACAGTTTTTGACGATTTTTTCAAACAAAAGAGAGATCAAAGTCTCGACAACTATGTCTTGGATTTTTTGGAGGGTTCACCAAAACCTGATCGAAAAAGGGATTATCATTACGCAGATATTAATTTTGATTTATTGGGATTCTTACTTTCCTTCTCCTCAGGAGCGAGTTTCGATCATTTGGTTCAAGAATCTGTTTTCCAGCAATTAGGAATGAATTCCAGTTATTTTAATGAAAGTTTAATAATTAATCGGGGCTATAGAAAAACATCTGTTTGGAAAAGGCTAAAGGAATCTCCCATTGCATATCAATCATATCCCTCCCCTTCTTCCGGCCTACAAAGCTCTATTGAAGACCTTAACAATGCCTTACTTCAGCTAATACGTCTCCATTTAGGAAATATGCAGGAAGAGCTTCTTTGGCTCCAAACAGACCCTGAAAAAGCTCCTGCGGGCTTTCAAAAGATTGAAATTAATAAGCAGCAGTTTATTGGTCATTTTGGAGGCCAAGCTGGATTTAGTGCTCTTCTACTTTTTGATCCCGAAGAAAAATTTGGATTAATAATTCTTTCGAATACTCGGGACCGAGACAATTTTAGAGCTAACCTGGCAAGTGATATCCACTCCCTCATCCAACAAAACCCATGAAAATCTCTTTTCCACATCCATTAATCATTCTTTTGGCTTTCGTCCTATTGTCTTGGCTAGCAACCTTTTTGGTTTCATCAGGAACTTATGATAGGCAAATCGATGAATCTACCGGACGGGAAGTGGTGATTCAGGGAAGTTATGAAGCTATAGAAAAGCAAAATGTCTCCTATGATGAAATGGTCAAAGCAATTCCAGAGGGGATTATTTTGGGCGCCGATATTCTAGTCCTAATCCTGCTTATCGGCGGGGCCTTTTATGTTGTTGAAAAGACAGGAGCATTGCAGGTAGGAGTTGAAGCATTGATCTATACTTTTCGGGGAAACACTTATTTATTATTGGTCATACTTTCCATCTGTTTTTCAATAGCTGGGGCAACCATTGCCATGCAAGAGGAAATTATAGCTATGGTTCCTTTGCTGATAGTATTATCCAAAAAGCTCAATTATAATGTAAAATCCATAGTAGGTTTGACTTTAGGTTCTTCATTGGTTGGAGCAGGCTTGTCCCCTATTAATCCATTCAATTCTTTGTTAGCTCAAAAATTGGCAGAAGTCGAAATTTCAGAGGGCTTGGTTTATCGACTTGTGTTTTTCGTGATTGGGATAGGAGTTTGGACTTTTTTTATGATCAGAAAAGGAAAAAATAAAAATTCAATTACCGAAAAAATAGAATTAAAACCCTCTTCCATAGGATGGAGAAATGGATTGATTCTTTTTCTTTCATTAGGAGGAATCATATTTATGGGCTGGGGAATTACACAAAAGGATTGGGGATACAATGAAATGTCCGCATTCTTTTTTGTGATTGGATTTGCCTGTGGACTTATCGGAAAATTAGGCATAAATGGAACGGCAAGAGTATATACAGCTGGTTTCGGAGAAATGATATTTGCTGGTGTGATTGTGGGTCTGGCAAGAAGTGTCTATTTGATTCTGGAGAAAGGAATGATCATCGATACGGTGATTCATTCTATGTTTACTCCTTTGGAAGGGCTTCCAGATCAATTGGCAGTACTGGGTTTATTTATCAGTCAGCTTCTAATCCATATCCCAGTTCCAAGTACTTCCGGCCAAACTGTCCTCACCATTCCCTTGGCAAGCCCCCTAATGGATTTATTGGGAATTTCCAGACAGCTTGCAGTATTTACCAGCCAATACGCCGTTAGCATGATGGATTTGCTTACCCCTACAAATGGTGGAATGATGGCGGTAATTGCAGCAGCTGGCATCAAATTCAATGACTGGATCAAGTTTATCATTAAGTCTTGGCTAGCAGTTATAGGAATTTGTTTGATATCTATTTTTATCGCCTTAATTTGGTTCGCTTAACCTAAAAAAACCTATTTATGAACATCAACGACCACAATCCTTTACCTCCTTATCTTCCTTCAACTGACCGGTATGCTCAGATGAAATATCGAAGAACAGGAAAAAGCGGATTGCTTCTCCCAGAAATAAGCCTTGGTCTCTGGCATAATTTCGGCCATAATGCTGATTTTACTTTGGGCAGAAAAATATTGAGAAGAGCATTTGACTTGGGTATCTCACACTTCGACTTAGCGAATAACTACGGTCCTCCTTATGGATCCGCTGAGGAAAATTTTGGCAGAATCCTAAAAAAAGATTTTTTACCCTATCGGGACGAACTCATCATTTCTTCCAAAGCAGGATGGGATATGTGGCCCGGACCTTATGGAAATATGGGCTCCAAAAAGTATTTGGTTGCCAGTTGTGATCAAAGTCTCAAGCGCATGGGACTAGATTATGTGGATATTTTTTATCACCATAGACCAGATCCAGAAACTCCTTTGGAAGAAATTATGGGTGCCTTGGATCTATTGGTTAGACAAGGTAAAGCACTCTATGTAGGAATTTCCCAATATAGTGCTGAGGACACAGCCAGAGCTTATAAAATTCTGAAGGAACTCGGTACTCCTTTACTTATACATCAGCCTAGGTATAGCATGATGGATAGATGGGTTGAAGATGGTTTATTGGACGTTTTGGGAGAAAATGGTATAGGAAGTATCGCTTTTTCACCTTTGGAACAAGGAATGCTGACGGATAAATATTTGAAAGGAATCCCTGAAGATTCAAGAGCAGCAAAAGACGGAAGATATCTTAAGCCAGAGCAAATTGGAGGAGAAAAGTTAGAGCAAATCCGTCAACTTAATGAAGTTGCGATCTCTAGAGGACAAACCTTGGCTCAAATGGCGATTGCTTGGCTTTTGAAAGACAGCCGAATTACTTCTGTTTTGGTGGGCGTTTCAAAACCTGAACAATTAGATGACAATGTGAATGCAGTGAAAAACACTCAATTTTCGGATTCAGAAGTTTCTAAAATCAAAGGAATCTTAGGTTCAAAATGAGTTCTGATAAATCAAGAAGTGCCCTGATATTGATCGTGATTGCTCAATTTCTGGGAACTTCTCTTTGGTTTGCAGCCAATGCTGCGATACCGGAAATCAGTCAAATTCTCGGTCAACCAGAATTGACTGCACCCATTACTATTGCGGTTCAATTTGGATTCATATCAGGCACCCTCCTATTCGCTATTTTTTCTATCCCAGACAGATTTTCTCCTCGATGGGTTTTCATGGTGAGTGCTATTTTAGCCGCCTTTTTCAATCTTTTCATCGTATTAATTCCTCTACAGTTGGGAGTACTTCTCATTTGTAGGTTTTTCGTAGGCTTTTTTCTGGCAGGAATTTACCCGGTTGGGATGAAGATAGCGGCAGATTATTTTGAAAAAGGTTTGGGCACTGCTTTGGGGTTTTTGGTGGGAGCATTGGTATTGGGTACAGCTTTCCCGCATTTGATTCGAGGATTAGAACTTCAGCTTTCATGGGAAATTCTCTTTTGGACTACCTCTGCTTTGGCTATTATAGGCGGATTGATAGTTGGGATTTTTGTTCCAGATGGTCCATTCAGAAAACAAAATCTGAAATTTGAATGGAGCCTAATCCCTAATCTCTCTAAGATCTCTGCTTTAAAAAGTGCTGCATCAGGATATTTCGGCCACATGTGGGAGCTATACACTTTTTGGGCATTTATCCCAGGATTGATTGCTTGGTTCAGTATTCAAGATATTCAATCTTCTCAAAACGCTTATCTTTCATTTGCAGTCATTGCGGTTGGGGCCATCTCTTGTGCTGTGGGAGGACTGATATCATCCAGAATAGGAAGCGAAAAAGTAGCATTAACCGCATTACTAGGCTCTGGTATTTGCTGTATATTGGTTCTGATTATTCCGAATGAACCCAATTATTTTTGGATCATTTTTCTGTTGATTTGGGGGATGCTAGTCACAGCTGATTCCCCTCAATTTTCCACATTGGTGGCTCAGGCTACTCCCGCTCAGTACAAAGGAACTGCACTTACTTTGGTGAATTGTCTGGGCTTTGCATTGACAATTGTTTCTATTCAAGTGGGGCAACTACTGCTGAAATGGCTTTCGATTGAACAAATGATCAGTTTACTGAGCATAGGGCCACTTTTCGGTCTTCTATTGTTCAAATTGTTTAAAAAGAAAAAGGAGGCTTTGTCTCGAAGCCTCCCTGCATAGTTACAAACCGGACTATTGATTAGCGAACTACATTTTCTAATGTTGCTAGGTAAACCCACTTTTGATCTCTTGAGTTCAAACCTTCATTGACAGCTTTTCTTTCCTCAGCGGTTTGCTCTAAGTCCTCATAAGCTTGAGCATTGAAAAACTGCATATAATCCTTATACATATTCATGGTCAAATGCGTTGACTTTGCTTGAGAACCTTGCGGCAATGCTGTTCGAAGAAAGCTCCAGTGTCCCATCAAACCCTTTTCAATTTTATTCTGGTGTATGGGTTTAAACACTTCCATTTCAGCTTGCTCGTACTGGTTGAATTTACCTTCTACTGCCTTCATCAAGTCAAAAGAGGCCAGCACTCCGGGTTTCATTTGGAAACTGTCATCAGTACTTACAATTTCTCTCATATAAAGTCTCATGGGCATATCTCTCATCGAAAGTGCATTTTCAAATAGCTTGAGCACTTGTGGTTCACTGAGATGAGGGTAGGCGATTTTTGTGTACTCTATCATTCTTTTCTCCTCTAATCCGTTCATCATTTTAACAGGGTCATCAAAGTAAGTAATCATGATGTATTGAAAATCACTTTGATCTCCTCCTGACTGTAATGCCCAGAAGTCCCATCCATTGATTTGATCATCATTGAGAGCCTGCCGGTAAACTTTTTCCATAAAATCTTTAAACTCGATGTAATCAAAGATTTGATCATTTTCTACCTTGATAAATTCGAATACCATATACTGAGTTTGCTGGGCCCTAAGACTTGAGAACCAAAGCAACCCACAAACCAAGAAAAATAACAGCTTTTTCATATTATACATAGTTTAGGGATTGATGTGCTTGTCTTATAATTTAAAAAATAATTCTGTTTATATGCAACTTATTAAAATGAAATTTTATTTATTGAATATTTTCAGGATAAAACTTATTTTTAACAAAGAGACACCGAAAATGTAATTTTCATAAAAGAGATCAACAAAAGTTGGTATTTTACTAAAAAAATGATGAGAAGATGACAAGAATTTCAAGAAGATCTTGGTTAAAAAAAGCCGGAATGAGCGGAAGCTTGGCCTTATTTGGAACGGGTATAAGTACTCAGCTAAGTGCTGAGGAGATAAAAAAGTTTAATCCCAGACCATTAGAAGGTCCAATTCGATTAGGCTCAAACGAAAATCCTTACGGCCCCTCTGAGAAAATGAGAAAGGCAATGATGGACAATTTTGATCTAGGATGCAGATATCCGTGGGCCTACAATGGGGATTTAGTGAAGATGATCGCTGATAAAGAAGGCGTTACTGAGGATCATATTGTCATGGTAGCAGGATCCACAGAAGGACTCAAAGTGGCAGGAATCACTTTCGGGCAAGGTGGTGAGATCATTTCATGCGCTCCTACATTTTTATCCATGATGAGCTATGCCGAATTGTGGGGAACGGATATCAAATGGGTTCCTTTGACCAAGGATTTGGACTTTGATCTGGATGAAATTGAGAAGCGGGTTTCTTATCAGACTAGATTGGTTTTCCTTTGTAATCCTAATAACCCAACAGGAAAACTATTACCTGCAGACCGTGTAAAGGATTTTTGTAATACGGTCAGCAAGAAAACAGTGGTCTTTAGTGATGAGGCCTATTATGACTACATCACAGAACCTAATTATCCATCTATGGTGGAATTAGTCAAAGAAGGAAAAGATGTCATCGTTTCCAGAACTTTCTCCAAAGCTTATGGACTGGCAGGTATCCGCCTTGGTTACATGGTGGCAAGGCCTGCAATTGCCGAAAAACTGAGAGACCGGGTGGTGGCCAATACCAATATTATGGCTATTGAAGCTGGCAAAGCAGCACTTTTGGATAACGAGTTTTACGACTTTTCAATTCAAAGTAATAAAGAAGTAAAAGCTTCCATTACCAAGACTTTGGATGAGTTGAAACTACCTTACCTGGATTCACATGCCAATTTTGTATTCTTCCAATCTGGAAGAGATATTGGGGAATTAAATAAAACCTTTGCGGACAGAGGAATCATCATTGGAAGACCTTTTCCGCCTTTGAACGACTGGTGCAGAATTTCCACGGGAACTCCCGAGGAAGTAGCCATCTTTAATCAAACCCTAAAAGAAGTATTAGGCTAATGCTAGAAAATGTAATTCTAGAAAATGAACAAATCCTGCTGAGGCCCATGACTCGGCAGGATTTTCCTTTACTATTGGATTTAAGCAGAGAAAAATCACTTTGGAATTATTTTACCCATAATTTAAGTAGCCCGGAAGATTTTGAGGATTGGGCTGCTCCCACATTTTCTGGCGAAAGACTGCAGTTCACAATAATCGATAAAGAAAGCACACTGCCTATAGGATCCAGCGCCTTTGGAAACTTCTCTCCCAGAGATAAAAGAGTAGAAATTGGGTGGACCTGGCTGGGAAAGGACTTTCATGGAATAGGTTATAATAGGCAGATCAAATTTCTGATGTTCGAGTATGCTTTTGAAGTCCAAAAAATGCTGAGAGTAGAATTGAAAACTGATGTATTGAATACTCCCGCAAGAAAAGCCATGCTTGCTATGGGAATTCGAGAGGAAGGCATATTGAGAAGTCATACACTCCTTTGCTCCGGAAGGAGAAGAGATACGATTTATTATCGTTTACTCGCAGATGAATGGGAATCCGCGAAAAAGGATTGGTATAAAAAAAGGCGCTGAAATCAGCGCCTTTCATTAATTATTTCAACCAATCAGGTTTGGTCGTAACAACCTCCGCCTGCAACTGATTTAGCAAATTATACAATCCGAAGTAGGTTCGATTGATGTACAATCCATGTCTGGAACCCCTCGCTTGCCTAGACTTCTTAAACATCTTATCATTCGAGATTTTATCTCCCAACATGAATATTTGCTCAAAGAAGCCATCGTCAGCAAAGTCAAACTTTTCAACATGAAATGGCTTACCCAGTAAGGAAATCATTTCTTTGAATACTCCTTTGAAATAGACTTTTTCTTGCTCGGTATCTTTGTCGGAAATAAATTCCAAGTCATAGAAAATCTGATTCAGCTCTTCTTCTTTGATCAATAAATCCTTTTTGATCAAAGAGAAATATCCATGGTAAAACTCTTCCGGGATCACTTTTACACATCCGAAATCTATAATCCCCAAAACATCATTTTCCTGTACGATGAAATTACCTGGATGTGGATCTGCGTGTACCTGCATTAAGTTGTGAACTTGATGATGGTAAAAATCCCACAATGCTTGACCGATTTGATTTTTAGCCTCCTGACTAGGATTGGTCTCTAGCCATTCTTTGATATGCTTTCCCTGAATCCAATCCATGGTGATGATGCGATCAGCACTCAGTTCATCATAATAGGTAGGAAAATTCAAGTTTGGAATATGCTCACAGGCTTTTGAAATTTCTCTGGATCGCTCTACTTCCAAAACGTAATCCGTCTCTTCCAACAGCCTCTCTTCTACTTCAGCCATATAATGATCCAGTTCCTTCTCATTCATGTTTAGTAATCTCAAAGCAAAAGGACGAACAAGTTTCAAGTCAGACCCGACTGAATCAGCTACCCCTGGATACTGGATTTTCACAGCGAGCAATTTATCTCCCTTAGTGGCTTGATGCACCTGGCCAATGGAAGCAGCATTCACTGCGGATCTGGTAAAGGTATCAAACAATTGATCAGGAGTTTTTCCCAGATGCTGTTGAAATGTCTTAACTACTAATGGATAGGATAATGGTGGCGCAGAATATTGAGCCATGGTAAACTTATCCTGATATGCCCGTGGCAAAAGATTTTTATCCATACTCATCATTTGAGCCACTTTCAAGGCAGAACCTTTCAATTGACTCAATGAATCATATATATCTTTGGCATTACTTTGATGCAAGGATTCCTTGTCCAAAGCTGGGTTAACCATTTTTTTGGCATAATGCTTCACATAATTCCCTCCTACCTTCGCACCGGTAGAAATGAATTTAGCCGCTCTCTGCACTTTGGAAACTGGTATCGCTTCCTGCTCTTTCACATTTTCAGCCATGGTTTATTTGTTTTGGTATAAAAATTTGGCAAAGTCTAAGAAGCTATCTAGGGCACTTTTTCCCATTAGGTCAAAAGCCAAGTTGACAGACTTCTCGATAGCGGCATCTGTTTTTTCGAATCTTGGAGAATTATCATCCAACCAGTATTTCAAAACGAACAATACCTGAATCCACAAGGCCTCATCATAGCGATCTGAAATCACAGGGCGGTTAGCGATCTCCTGTGTTTCCTTCCCTTCCATAATGATGTCTCCAGCAAAATCCTTGAATTTTTCTTTGAACTCCTTCAATTCTGAAGGAATTGGATTCATTGCTTTACTTCTGTGCTCATACAGACTCAATAAATAGGACCTGTTTTTCTTGAGCTCCTCAATCCAAGTGAAGAGAAAACCGAGAAATTTTTCCCTGGCTGAATATTCCCTGTATACCTCTTGAGCCTCCAACTGGCTGATGGTATCCTCAAAAATCTGAACCCAGATTGCTGATTTGATTGCATCAAAGGAGGTGAAATAAGTGTAGAAATCTGCCTCTTTCATCTTTAGCTCTTTTGCGAACTTAAAGATCGAATTAGGAGCAGTTCCATTTTCTAAAACATGATTTACAAAACCTTCCAGAATTAGCTTTCTATAATCCTTCTTGTTGGTCTTTTTCACTGTTGCTGTTTCCATTTTTCAGGTGTAAGTACAAAAGGTAAACACGCAAAAGTGACTTTGGGTTTAAGATATTGGCATAAAAAAACCGGGAACATGTCCCGGTCAAAATTCTTAGGCGAAAATTATCAGTCTCCCACTTTTTCCACCACCAGATTATGATTCGTATAAATACATACATCTGCAGCTATATGGAGACTTTCTCTCACCATTTCTTCAGCTGACAGATGGGTAGCAAATTTCTTCATTGCTCTTGCAGCTGACTGCGCAAACATGGATCCCGAACCAATAGTAGCTATTTCCATATCCGGCTCAATCACATCTCCAGTGCCAGAGATAATCAAGATATCCTCCTTGTCAGCAACAATCATCATCGCTTCCAATTTGCTAAGCATTCTGTCTGTTCTCCATTCTTTGGCTAACTCAACAGCGGCTCTTTTCATATTATTGCCAAAAGCACCAAGCTTCTCTTCAAACTTCTCCAATAAGGTAAATGCATCAGCTGTTGAACCAGCAAAACCTGTTACAATTTTCCCTCCTTGCAGCACTCTGATTTTCTTTACACTACTTTTGGCTACCGTATTTCCCAAAGTGGCCTGTCCATCTGCACCTATTACTGTTTCCCCATTGTGCCTGATAGCTACAACGGTGGTTGATTTGATTCTTTCCATGAATTAAAAGTTTTCTTGCTTATAAAGATGACTCTGCTGACTTCGAGTTTTCTTAAAACTCTCAGCGTCTTCTCAAATCCGTTTCTCCAATAACCATACTAAAAGCAAAAAGTCCTGAAAACAGGACTTTTTGACAGATAATTTATATCAATATTCTGACCGGATCTTCCAATAGGCCTTTTAGAGTCAGTAAGAAAGCTGACCCAACTGCACCATCTACTACTCTGTGGTCACAAGAAAGAGTCACTTTCATGATGTTTCCGATTTTCATTTGACCGTCTTTCACAATTACCGTCTCTTTGATGCCTCCTACAGCTAGGATACAGGCATCAGGCGGATTAATGATAGCCGTGAACTCATCGATACCAAACATCCCTAAGTTGGAAATTGTGAATGTGTTACCCTCCCAATCTTTAGGTTGCAATTCTTTGTTTTTGGCTTTTCCACCCAAAGTTTTTGCCTCGTTGGAAATCTGAGATAATGACTTGCTGTCTGCAAAACGAATAACAGGAACCAAAAGTCCTTCCTCAACCGCAACAGCCATTCCGATATGGATATGGTCGTTGTATCGGATTTTATCACCCAACCAGCTTGAATTCACTTTAGGATGTTGACGCAAGGCTGCTGCACTTGCTTTAATCACCATGTCATTGAAGGAAATTTTCACTGGAGAAACCTCATTCATGCTCTTACGAGCTTCGATGGCTTTGTCCATATTGATTTCCATGGTCAAATAGAAATGTGGCGCGGAGTATTTGCTTTCTGCAAGTCTCTTCGCAATCACTTTTCTCATCTGAGAAACTTTCTCCTCTGTGAAGCTCTCCTGACCAACCGAAGGCATTACAGCAGATGCAGAAGCAGAAGCAGCCGGAGCAGCAGTAGGAACAAAGTTTTCTACATCTCTTTTGATGATTCTTCCTCCATCACCGGAGCCAGCTACCTGACGGATGTCAATTCCTTTTTCTTCAGCAATTTTCTTTGCCAAGGGTGAGGCTTTAACACGATCTCCATCAGAAGTTACTGGAGAAGGACTTGCCACAGAGCTACTGCTAGTTGACTTTGATTCTTCAGTGTTCTTAGATTCTGGAGCTTTCTTCTCTTCTTTTTCTTCCTGCTTTTCCTCTTCTGGCTCATCTGATTGCTCTTGAGCTTTCAGCAGAGTTTCATAATCAGCATCTTTTGCACCAATTACAGCAATTACACCGTCAACTGGTACACTGTCACCTTCTTCTACTCCTATATATAGAAGTGTACCGTCTTCATAAGACTCCAATTCCATGGTAGCCTTGTCCGTCTCCACCTCAGCGATGATTTCGCCAGATTTCACACTGTCTCCAACTTTCTTCAGCCATGCAGCGATAGTACCTTCCTGCATAGTATCAGACATCTTCGGCATGGTAATCACCGTAGCATCTATATTGGATGTATCTATTTTCTCCGAAGACTTTTTAGGCTTGTCTTCAGATTTTTTCTCTTCAGTCTTTTTCTCTTCAGCTTTAGGAGCTTCTTCTTTCTTTTCATCAGAGCCTCCGTTATCCTTCAACAGGTGCTCGAAGTCTTCCCCCTTCTCCCCGATCACAGCGATGATGCCGTTTACAGGAACTGAATCTTTCTCTTTTACTCCGATATGTAAGAGCACACCTTCTTCATAGGATTCAAGCTCCATAGTTGCTTTGTCAGTTTCTACTTCCGCCAGAATATCTCCTGGTTTTACAGAATCTCCGACTTTTTTCAACCATGCAGCGATCACCCCTTCTTCCATGGTGTCGCTCATTTTTGGCATTCTTATTACTTCGGCCATAGGTTATTGCGCGCTAGTTCGTTTTTAAAGTGTCCAAAAATAGTTTTTATAATGTCTTTATTCAAATTTAAAACTAGTATTTTCCCCTCTGATTGAAGCCATAGATAATACATTAAATTGTATGCCTCTGATTACCCAAAGCAACTACAAAAGGCCTAAGTGGCTGTTTAATGGCCACTTAGAAACTATTTACCCCGCCCTTTTTCGCAAAATAGAGCTCTTAAACGGACAAAGGGAGCGAATTAAAACAGCCGATGGAGATTTTCTGGATTTGGATTGGTATAAGCAAAACTCCTCCCATTTAGTCATCATCAGTCATGGTTTGGAAGGAAACAGTTCCCGTCCCTATATGTTGGGTATGGCCAAAATATTTTTCAAAAATGGCTTTGATGTGCTCACTTGGAATTATAGGGGTTGCGGAGAAGAGCTCAATAAACAGGCAATATTTTATCATTCCGGAGCAACCTATGATTTGGATGAGGTAGTGAAGCACTCAATGCCGCATTATGATCAAATCAGTCTTATTGGTTTCAGCTTAGGAGGAAACCTTACATTAAAGTATCTAGGAGAACAAAAAGACAACAATCCAAAAATCAAAAATGGAGTGGCTGTTTCAGTTCCGCTTCACCTTTCATCCAGCAGCAAAAAGATATCAGAAGGCGAAAACATCCTTTACTCCAAAAGATTTCTCAAATCGCTAAGAGAAAAGGTTATGAAAAAGGCAGAAACACATCCTGAGGAAATCCCGGTTCATTTTTTAAAAAACATCAAAACTCTCAGCGATTTTGATGATTATTTCACTGGACCTTTACATGGCTTCAGCGATGCAGAGGAATATTATGAGGTTAATTCATCTATCCATTTTTTGGATCAGATTGATGTGCCTACTTTGGTTTTGAATGCTAAAAATGATCCCTTCCTAAGCGAGCGCTGTTTTCCTGAAAAATTGGGAAAAAGTATTCCAAAAGTTTATTTCGAATTCCCAAAATATGGGGGTCATGTGGGATTTTCTTCAGGAAATAATTCAATTCCTTACTATTCTGAGCAAAGAGCATTTGAATTTATAGGGATGGATATCTAACTTCCAGCAAATTATGACAAATCATGTGTGGTAGATATTCTCTAAGCAAAAGCAAAATTGAATTGGAAGAAAGGTTTCAGGCAGAAATGCTTCCTGATTTCAACCCTAGGTATAATATTGCCCCAACTCAGCTTTTGCCGGTAATCACTTCCCAAAGTCCAAAGGGATTTTCATTTTTCTATTGGGGAATCACACCTGAATTTGGAAGAAATAAACCAGTCGCTCAAAAACTGATCAATGCAAAAGCAGAATCAGTGCATGAGAAAGTTTCTTTTAAAACCTCTTTTAAACAAAGGAGATGTCTGGTTCCAGCTGACGGCTTTTATGAATGGAAACAATTGGGAAAGAAAACCAAAATTCCCTATCGGTTTACCATGAGGGATGATGAGTTATTTGCCTTTGCTGGAATTTGGGAAGAGTATGAAAATATCAATGGAGAAAATCACCATACTTTTTTGATTTTGACCACTTCTCCAAACGAATTGGTTTCTGAAGTGCATGACAGGATGCCTGTCATTTTAAATCGGGAAGATGAAAAGAAATGGCTGGACTCTTATACCGAAGAAAAAGAGCTTCTTGCTATGCTGAAGCCATATCAGGCTGAAAAAATGCTCAGCTTTACTGTTTCCCCTATGGTTAATTCAGTGAAGAATGATAGTCCGGCTATCATCAAAAGAACCTCTCCCATGGATCAATTTGGGAATTATACCCTTTTCGGGTAAACAAATGAGGCTTTGATGGTTTTTGTAGAAAGCGCCTAAGTCACGATATTTAGGTCTCCTTTTCGAGTATTGACCCAAATTTGCCATAATCGAGTATGACCCAAAATAACCTGTACAGATGTGATTATTATTCATACGAGATCCAATCTGTCATTTGGCAGGACGGCATGGCGATTGAAAAAAAAGAATAATCACATGAAAAAATCCAGAATATTAGGTGTAGGCCATTATGTACCTGAGCGTGTTGTAACCAACGAAGATCTTGCAGGAATGATGGACACCAACAATCAGTGGATTGTTGAAAGAACCGGAATTTACAGCAGACATTGGTTTACTCCAGGAGTAGACACCATCACTTCCATGTCCAAAGCTGCCACGATTAAGGCTCTTGAAAGAGCTAATGTCACAGCAGAGGAAATAGACTTTATCGTCTTTGCTACCATCACTCCAGATTATTTTATTCCCGGAAATGGAGTCTTACTACAGCGAGAACTCAACTTTAGAGAAATTGGAGCGCTTGACATCAGAAATGCTTGTTCTGGATTTATCTACGCGCTTTCCATCGCCGATCAATTTATAAAAACCGGCATGTACAAAAAGATTTTGGTAGTAGGCGCAGAAATACAATCCTCTGCCTTGGATAAAAGTGATGAAGGAAGATCCAGTTCAGTCATTTTTGCAGATGGTGCCGGTGCAGTAGTCCTAGGAGCTGTGGAATCTGATCAACCAGGAATTCTTTCTACCCATTTACACTCAGAGGGAAAGTATGCGGAGGAGCTCTATTGTAAAGACCCAGGAAGTAGTAGAGAGGTGAGGCTTTCTCCGGAAATGTTGGAATCAGGAAGCACCTTTTTAAGGATGAACGGAAACGCTGTATTTAAACATGCTGTGGTACGTTTTATGGAAGTTATTCAAGAGGCTTTGAAACATAATCAATTGGATAAATCAGCCATAGATTTATTAGTGCCTCACCAGGCTAACTTGAGAATCAGCCAATACATTCAGCAAAAATTGGAATTGCCGGATGAGAAAGTTTTCAACAATATCATGCATATGGGAAATACAACGGCAGCAACTATTCCAATTGCATTAAGTGAAGCTTGGGAACAAGGAAAAATCAAAGAAGGCGACCTCATTTGTTTGGCTGCTTTTGGATCTGGCTTTACTTGGGCTTCCGCTCTGCTAAATTGGTAATGGATAAAAAATCAGATAAACTGGATTTGGATCTTTGGGCTGATGAAAATTTAATCCGAAGACAGAATCAGTTGAAATATCAGTTTTGGGAAGTTCTTGGAGCTGTTGGCGATGAATTCCCGAAAAGTGAGCTTAGTCTATACCACTGCAAAGTCAAAGGAAAAAAATTAGCCCAAGGCCAAGATTTAATGGGCCTTCCCTATCAAGTCTTGGATATTTTTAGAGATTTTGACCTAGAGCAAGGATTAAATATTCGCTTGCTCAATTGGTTTGGCAAAGGAGTTTATCTTTTTGTTTTATGCGGAACAAATTCACATACCGACTGGGGTCTAGAAGAACTTGACTTTCAGAGATCTTGGACAAGCAGCCCTTGGGAATATTCCGAACTGTTATTAGAGGAGTTTTCGGAAAACGAAAACCTTAACTATATTCAATGGTTTAAAAGTTTACCTGTTTCTTCTGCTCTTAGCCAAAATCAAAAAGATTGGACAGAGGCAATTAGAAAAGTTCTAAACTCCCTTCAGACATTTCTGGCAAAGAAGCAGAAATAGGTTATTTTTAAACAGGAATTCTATTTGTTCGTAGAATACTAAGAATCATTCAAATTAGTTCTCCCCGATATTTGGCTCTAGCCAGATCATGACAAATAATTTATGAGATATCTAATCATCCTTTTCCTTTTTATAAATTCTTCACTTTTTGCCCAAGAAACCGAATTAGTAAAAATCTTCAGTCCGGATTCCAGCATCATGGCCACTGGTGTGATTAAGCAGGGCAAAAAACAAGGCTTATGGAATTACTACAATCCAAAAAACAATGCCCTTCTAACTAGGGGAAAATTTGAAAACGATATACGTGAAGGCGTTTGGGTTTCATTTTTTCCCAATGGAAAAAAAATGTTAGAAGCAGAGTATAAAAATGGAGTTCTTTTTGGCCCGGCAGAGGTTTATGATAATGATGGTTTTCTTAAAAGGAGGTTGATTTTTCAAGACAGTCTGATAGTTGGAAAATATGTGGAGTACTTTGGTAGTACAGGCCAACCAGATTTTGTGGATCCCAAAGCAATCTTTACAGAGGGGCAATATGAAAAAGGTGAAAAATCCGGTCAATGGATTTATTATTATCCTTCTAGTGAAGTTTTAAGAAGAGAGTTTTATAAAAAAGGAGTACTAGACGGGCCATTTTTTGAGTATGACGTAGATGGAAAACTCCTAATAGAAGCCACTTATTCCGAAGGAAAACTTGATGGAAAATACACTGCATTCTCCTCCTATAATTATGTACTTGAAACAGGAGAATACAAAATGGGAAAAAAAGTCGGCCCCTGGGTGAGATACTTTCCTGACACAAAAACTATTGAAGCTGAAGAATTCTACAATGAAAATGGGAATAGAATCGGAACTTGGAAATACTACTATCTGAATAAACGACTTGCAAGAATTGAGACCTATGAAAATGGTATCGCTGTTGGAACTTGGGAAGAATATTACCCCAACAAAAATGTAGCTAAGCGAAAAACCTATGAGCTGGGAGTTCCAGTAGGTAAATACGAAGAATTTTACGAGGACGGAAAAGTTTCTGTCGAAGGGCAATATGCCAACGGTATGAAAACCGGCGTATGGAAAAGTTATTTTCCTGACGGGGTTTTATTCTCTATAGGTGAATATAGAAATGATGTCAAAACAGGTCTTTGGAAATACTTTAATAAAATCAGCATCCTGATCGCAGAAGGTGAATACGAATTGGGAATGGAAAACGGGCAATGGGTCTATTATTATGATGGTGGACAATTGAAGACCGTTGGATCCTACAAATTGGGTTTTGAAGACGGAATCTGGGGATTATTTTATGACAATAAGCAATTAACCCAAGAAGAATTCTGGAAAGAAGGCCGTCTATGGAATGTCTCGGAATACAATTCCTATGATGGTTCCAAAACGTATGATAAAGGTACCTTAAAGGATGGAGACGGGACCAGAATCACCTACTATATAAATGGCAAAAAAGAATCTGAGGGAGTTTATAAAGAGGGCAAAGCCGATGGCAGATGGATTTTCTATCATGAGAATGGAAGAAAGGCTTCAGAAGGTGCGATGAAAGATGGAAAAAGAGAAGGTCCTTGGAGATATTATAATTCCGCAGGTAGATTGGAAGATTTGATCAATTACAAAAATGATGAGATCGTAGAAGGAGACAGTCGAACTCAAGATCCATCAGCCTCATTCATTCGGTTTTAAAACCTTTTAAATCCTCTCGTGTTCTACCCCTAAAGACTAGATATGTTTGGATTATTTAAGAAGAAATCCGAAGCTGAAAAACTTCAGGATTTGTACAAAAAGAAATTGGAAGAAGCACACAAGATCTCCCACTCTAATAGAACTGCAGCTGATAAATTAATGGCTGAGGCAGAAGAAATAGCAAAAAAAATCGAAAACCTTACAAAAAACTAAACGCATATTCAATAATTTATAATGCATTTATTTGTATTTCAAGTATTTATATGTAAATTAGAATGATTATTTAAGCTAGTCCGATAGAGCATTTTTTCAACTAGATTAGTTTATTTTAAGGGTGATTGAGCTACGGACGCATACTTAATAATTCTTTTTGAGGCTGTCTTTGTTCAAAGACAGCCTCATCTTTTTTTAATCCAATATAAAGAGGTCTACCCAAACCCGAAACCTTTCTAAATCTTTTAGTCAAATATCAATCAATTAAAAATAAATTGATTTTGCAGCGTTAAAATTTGAATCATTTTCTAATTTTTTTAAAAAAGTATTTTTTGAAACCTAAAAATTCCCTTATTTCAGGTACAACTTGAATCTATGAACCTAATAAATCCAAATGCCCTCATCGAAAAGATGGAGGGAGTAGTCGAAATCAAGAGTTATCTCAACAAGATAAAGATCATTAAGAACCTATATCTCAAAGGAGCAAATACAGCCAGTGAAATTTGCAATGAGGTTGGGATCTCACTTCCTACCGTCAACTCCCTACTCACAGACTTGATGAGTTCGGGAGAAGTCATCAAGCATGGTCGAGCAGAATCTCAAGGAGGAAGAAAGCCTGATCTGTACAGATTAGCGGAGGACGCTTTCTATGTCCTTTCTGTAGATCTTTCAAAGTTTAATATGAATCTTGGGCTCTATTCCTGCAATCATACCTTAGCAGTAGCCAAAGAAAGCCACAAGATTGTTTTAGATAATGAAAAGGAAACTTTTGATAAAATCTGTGACATCATAGATCATTATTTAGCCAACACGGGAATAGAGTCGGACAAAATCATTGCTATCGGTATTTCTATGCCAGGCCTAGTGGATTCTATAGGGGGTATCAATTATACTTATTTCCGCTTTGGCAAAAAGTCTTTATTGGAAAACTTTGAATCCAGATTCCAGAAGAAGATTTTCATGGAAAATGATGCAAGAGCCATGACTCTCGCTGAATTCAAGTTTGGATCCAATCATTCTTACAAAAATGTATTGGGCCTTTTCGTTGGTTGGGGAATTGGTTTGGGAATTATCATCGATGGTAAAATCTACAGAGGAGCATCTGGATTTGCAGGTGAATTTTCTCATTCACCGATCTTCGAATCTAGAGATGTAACCTGCATATGCGGAAAGAAAGGATGCTTGGAAGCGGTTGCTTCAGGAACAGCCATTGTAAAGATGGCAGAGGAAGCCATCAAACTGGACAAAGATAGTATTCTAGCAAGAATGGTAAGAGACCACGAAGGGGAACTGGAGCCTGGAATCGTGGTAGAAGCTGCATTAGCAGGAGATCAAAGAGCAATCACTATTCTTTCTGAGGCTGGCTTGGATTTAGGAAGAGGAATATCTATGCTGATCCAATTGCTCAATCCAGAATTGATCATTATAGGTGGATCTGTGGCTGAAGCCAACCAATATTTGATCACGCCAATTCAACAAGCATTAAATATCTACAGCATGGCCAAATCAAGAGAAAAATCTCAATTGGCTCTCTATCAGCTTGGGCAAGATGTGGGATTAATGGGAGGAGTAGCAGTGGTCAATGAACAGCTTTTTGAAGATGTAATCAGCAGATTAGGATAAGTATTATTCCCATGAGCACCAATAATTCAAAGATCTTTTCTAAGTCACTTTTTTGGATGCTCATGGGACTTTGCCTCTTATCCATTTCAGGGCATGCTCAAGAAAATTTCGAGGCAAAATACCAACAGCTTAAAGCCAGCAAATCCAGGGTCAATTTTAAAAACCAACTGACCGAAGATCAATACAACAATATTCTCCGATATGAATATTTCTATAATGGTGGCGGAGTGGCTGTCGGCGACTTGGACAATGATGGACTGGATGATATTTTCTTTACTGGAAATATGGTACCCAATAGGTTATATAAAAATCTAGGAGGTCTGAAATTTGAAGATTTAACCAAGTCAGCTGGAATTGGAGGAAAAAACTCTTGGGCAACGGGGGTAAGTATGGTAGATATCAATGCTGATGGTTTGCTGGATATTTACGTCTCCTACTCGGGAAAAGGTGATGAGCAAAGCCGAAAAAATGAACTTTGGATCAATCTAGGTGGCTTTGAATTCGAAGAAAAAGCAGAGGAATATGGTATAGCGGACCCTTCCAATTCTACTCAAGCCTTATTCTTCGATTTTGATAGAGATGGTGATTTGGATCTATATCTACTTAATCACCATATCCAAGTCATTAATGAGTTAGAGTTTGATGAAGTCAAGTTGCTGCGACATCCAACCGCAGGCGACAAGCTGTATAGAAATGACAATGGAAAATTTACAGACATCAGTCAATCAGCGGGCATCAAAGGCTCTGCCTTAGGGTTTGGATTAGCAGTCATTGCCTCAGATATCAATGGAGATGGATGGACAGACCTTCTAGTCACTAATGATTACATAGAGCCCGACTACCTTTATATTAATCAAAAGGATGGCACCTTCAAGGACGAATTAACCACCTACTTTCAGCATATTTCACACTTTTCCATGGGAGCTGATATAGCAGACATCAACAATGATGGGTTGAAAGATATCTACACTTTGGACATGCTACCGGAAGATAACCGAAGACAAAAGCTCCTCTATGGTCCGGAAAACTACGAGCAATATGCATTGATGATCAAAAAAGGCTTTTATCATCAAAACATGAGAAATATGCTCCAACTTAATTTGGGAGATGGGATTTTTTCAGAAGTAGGTCAATTGGCAGAAATATCAAATACCGACTGGTCTTGGTCGGCCTTGTTTTTTGATGCTACCAACAACGGCTTTAAGGACTTGATGGTCACCAATGGATATTTCAGAGACTACACCAATAGGGACTTTTTAAAGTATAAAGGGGACTATTATTTCAAACAGGCCGTAGCAAATCAAAAAGCCGACACTTTGCATTTAGTAACTTCCATGAGCTCCACTCCTATTTCCAATTATTTCTTTCAAAATCTGGGTGATCTGAATTTCAAAAACCGCTCAAATGATTGGGGATTTGAGGAAAAAGGATTTTCCAGTGGAGCTGCCTATTCGGATTTGGACAATGACGGAGATTTGGATTTGATTGTCAGTAATCTGAATGAAACAGCAGGAATCTTTGAAAATACCGGGAAGAAAGGAAACTGGATTCAGTTCCGGCTTCAAGGTCCGGAATTAAACCCTTTCGGGCTAGGCTCCGAAATCAAAGTATTTAGTAAAGGAAGCCAGCAAATTCAAGAACATCAGGTAGTCCGAGGCTTTCAGTCAAGCAGTACATATAGAGTTCATTTTGGATTGGGAGAAAACTTAAGTGTTGATTCGGTATTGATCTCTTGGCCTGATGGTAAAGTTGAAACCATCCAAAATCCCAAAGTCAACAGCATAAATACCTTAAGCTACAGCAATGCTATTACTCCCCATCCGAAAGCTGCTATTTCAAAAACCTTCTTCAGCAAAGTAGAGAAGCTACCTGATTTCAAGCCAAAACCCACTGGATTCAATGATTTCAAAAGACAACCCTTGATGACTGTTATGCCTGGGGCTATTAGTCCTGTTTTGGCAAAGGGAGATCTAAACCAAGATGGTATTCCTGAAATTTTTATCGGAGGCACCAAAGGTCAGTCTGGAATGATTTTTAGCTTTGACGGAAGTACTTGGTCCAATTATAAAGGGTTTAGATCTTCCGAGGAATTCACTGATGCAGTTGCGATTTTTGAAGATTTTAATGCTGATGGTTGGCTGGATTTATTTATTGGAAGTGGAGGCTATCATGATTATCTAAGTAGTGATGAGGCACTTCAGGACAGACTTTATCTTAATGATGGAACAGGTAAATTAAGCCTTCAAAAAAACTTCACAGCCTATACCCTATCAACTGGCACTGCCCAAGCATTGGACATCAACCAAGATGGATTTTTGGATTTGTTTGTCGGAGGAAAAGTGATTCCCGGAAGATACCCTGAAATACCTCTCAGTAAAGTCTTAATCAATGATGGTAGCGGAGTATTTTCAGATCAAACAGATCAATATCTCCCTCAAAACGGAAAGTTGGGCTTGATTCAAACTAGTATTAATGTAGATCTGAATGAGGATGGATTTCCGGATTTAGTGATCGCAGGAGAATTTATGCCTATTACCGTTTTGATTAATCAGCAAGGAAAATCATTTATAAACCAAACAGATCAATACTTTAAGGATCATATATCAGGATGGTGGACTGCACTTCATGCTACAGATCTAGATGGTGATGGGGATCTGGATATCCTCGCCGGAAATTTTGGCAACAACTCTCAGTTCAAGGTAAACGATGAAAAAAAGCTCAGGCTCTATGCTTCTGATTTTGATCAAAATGGCTCAATAGATCCGATTTTGGAATGCTACATAGGGGATGAGGTATATCCTTTTGCAAGCCGGGATGAATTACTGGATCAAATGGTCTCCATGAGGAGCAAATTCACTACTTATGAGAGTTATGCTGATGCTAAGTTGCAAGATTTATTTTCGCAGAAAGACTTGGAAGCTGCTCAAATTTTAGAAGCCAACAGTCTAAGCTCATATGTTTTTGAAAACACAGGAACCGGTTTCATTGCCAAGAAACTCCCAACTTTAGCTCAAGCCTTTCCCATTTTTCAAATTCAAACGGGGGATTTTGATCAGGATGGCTATACAGATTTGCTCTTGGGTGGCAATCAAAGGTTAACAAGGATTCGGATTGGCAATATAGATGCCGGGCTAGGATTAGTGCTAAAAGGCAATGGAAAAGGAGATTTCCAAACTACCTACCCAACTGAATCAGGTTTGGCAATTAAAGGAGATATTAAGTCGATTTTATCAATTGAAGTGGCAGGGAAAAAATTCTTGCTATTTGGGATTCATGGACAAGCTTTAGAACTTTATCAATACCATGAGAAATAAAGCCCAGCAACTGATTATCATTCTTCTATTCGCAGTTGGCCTAAATCAAGCAAAAGCGCAATCCTTGAATTGGCCAAAGACCTATAAGGAACAGCTATTTCATCTAACTGAAGTGATGGTCACGGACGTGGCAAGTCCTCCGGTAGCTGCTAGAATCTACGCCTATTCCAATCTAGCCACCTATTTGGCTATTAGAGAGCAAGGAAAGGAATTCAAACATCCGGATTTGCTTGAACCATCTCGGCTAAATAGTCTCGAACTAGAAAAAGATCCAGTCAGTTCACCCGAGTTTTCAGCAATTTATGCCATGCTGTTGGTAGGTGAAAGTATTATGCCTTCAGGTTATCTTTTGAAAGAAAAGAAAGAGAAATGGGTGGATTTTGCTCTAAAAAACAAACTTTTCAAAAAGAAAGAACTGGAGGCGCACATCACCTTTGCTAAAACAGTTGCGAATTCGGTTCTAGCCCAGGCCAAATCAGATGGTTATCTTGAACTTCCCACACTAACCAGATATAGCCCCAAGGAAGGTGCTGGCAATTGGTACCCCACTCCTCCAGCTTATATGGGTGCTGTTGAACCAGAATGGAGAACTATTAAAACTTTTTACATTCAGGACCTGAACCAGTTTTCTCCAAATCCTATGGCTACTTATGATTTGAAGGAAGGTAGTTCCTTTCGTACCCAATTGATGGAGGTTTATCAAACAGTTAAAAACCTGAATGAGGAACAAAAACTCATAGCCAATTTCTGGGACTGCAATCCTTTTATGGTAGAATTTTCCGGACACATGGCGATGGGTGTTAAAAAAATATCTCCAGGAGGACACTGGATCGGAATCACTGGAATTGCGGCAGAAAAACAGCAATTAAGCTTTGCAGAAACTGCATACATTCATGCTTTAGTTGGAATGACTTTGCATGATGCCTTCATTTCCTGCTGGAAGGCCAAATATGAAACAGACAGAATACGTCCTGAAACAGTCATAAACAGAGAATTGGACCAAAGGTGGAAGCCATTGCTTCAAACTCCCCCTTTTCCGGAATTCACCTCTGGTCACTCCGTGATCTCTCGAGCCTCTGCGGTAGTATTAACGGGTTATTTTGGACATGATTTTGAGTTTCTGGATACCTCAGAAATTTACTTCGGCTTACCTGAAAGACAGTTTCAGTCCTTTTTACAAGCATCTGAAGAAGCTGCCATTTCTCGATTATATGGGGGTATTCATTTTAGAGATGCGATCGAAGAAGGAGTAGCCCAAGGAGAAAAAATTGGACAAAATATCTGGAAAAAAATAAGTAAAACTGAAGTTTTTATAAGTAAAAAATAACAGCCTTGAAATCGACCCTAGCACTTCTATTATTCTCTTGTTTATTCTGTTTTTCCTGCCAAAAAGAAGAAGCTAAAGAGCCTATCCAAAAACCAAATATCGTCTTAATTTTTGCAGATGATCTAGGCTACGGCGATTTGGGAAGCTATGGAGCAAAAGAATGGCAAACTCCTCATCTGGATCAAATGGCTCAAGATGGGGCAAAATTCACGCAATTTTATGTACCTCATGCAGTTTGTTCTGCTTCAAGAGCTGCTTTGTTGACTGGAGCTTATGCCAATCGATTGGAAATCTTTGGAGCCTTGGACCATACTGCCAAGCATGGATTAAACCCAGATGAAACTACTATCGCTGAATTACTCAAAGAACAAGGCTATGCCACAGGCATGGTGGGTAAATGGCATTTGGGTCATTTAGAACCTTTTTTACCGGGCAAACAAGGCTTTGATAGCTATTTTGGATTACCTTATTCCAATGATATGTGGCCTCATCATCCTGAGGCTAAAGACTATTACCCTCCTTTGCCACTGATTCAAGGTGATTCCACTCTTGAAATCATGGATGATCAAAGTTTGCTTACCAGTCGATACACGGAAAAAGCACTGGAATTCATTGAGAGAAATCAAGATCAGCCATTCTTCCTTTACCTGGCCCATTCCATGCCTCATGTTCCTCTTTACGTATCTGAAAAATTCCAAGGAAAGTCGCCTCAGGGAATGTATGGAGATGTAATCATGGAAATTGATTGGTCCGTAGGTGAAATCCGAAAAAAATTGAAAGCATTGGACATGGAGGAAAACACCTTGATAATTTTCACTTCAGACAATGGTCCTTGGCTTTCTTATGGAGGTCATGCAGGATTGACTGGAGGATTGAGAGAAGGCAAAGGCACTTCCTGGGAAGGAGGAATTCGAGTTCCTGCCATTTTCACTTGGCCTGGAAAAATTAAATCAGGAATTGTTCAAAATCAGGCAGCTATGACCGTGGATATTTTACCCACAATTGCTGCGATAACAGGTTCCAATATGCCTCAACTTCCTATTGACGGAAGAAATATATGGCCCATGATTCAGGGAGAGCAGCAGGAGGAAAAGCCTTATTTTGCCTACTATAACCGAAACGAATTACAAGCAGTGATTTATGGAAAATGGAAACTTGTTTTTCCCCACCGCTATAGAACTTTGCCAGAAGGAACCGTCTTGAGAAATGATGGAATCCCCGTTCAATACACGCATGTAAATTTGGAAAAAGCCGAGCTTTATAATTTGGAAATAGATCCTGCTGAAAGTAAGGATGTCTCCGAAGCAAACCCGGAAATGCTAGCCAAGCTACAAGGCTATGCTGAAGAAGCTAGGAAAGATATGGGCGATGCACTAACCGGTTCTGAAGGTAGCGGCATGAGAAAACATGGGAAGTACGAAAGCCCTGACTAGTTTTAATTTTAGAATTACGATTTACGGAATTACCTCTTACTTAATTTTTGAGAAAAATCACGCAGAGGCGCGACGTCGCAGCGAGCATTTTAATAACTACAGAGAGTAAGAAGAATCATTTATTTCAAATTGTTTTTCCAAAGCTGTCCATTGGATTCAACTTGAACATATTTTGAGATTTTTGTTTTACGAATTACGATTTACGAGGGGCCTTAATAACTCAATAACTAATAACAATCAATCTTATGTATCTGTCCGTGCAGGCAGATAACGATAGTCTGGAGGTAAGAGGACTCTTCGACTCCGCTCAGGGTGACCAAAACGTCGATTCCATTTTATACTTCCGCCATCTCGAATTGTGCGTTTCCAAAATGTTAAACCTTGCGGTTACGGCAATATTATTAGTTCACGAGCATCTAAGTTTGCCAACTACCTTCATTAGTTCTTAAAACGGATTATTTAGACTACCGTTTTTCAGCCTTCTGACTTCTAATTTCAGCTTTTCCAAAACTGCCTACTAACTACTGCCTAATGCCTACTTCCTACTAGTCTTTGCCTCTTTCACACTTTGCGGGAGAATCTCCTTAAGGAATCCACTTAATATCCTTAAAATTCGGCTTTCTTTTCTCCAAAAAGGCATTTCTTCCTTCTTTGGCTTCTTCTGTCATATAAGCCAAGCGTGTTGCCTCTCCTGCAAAAACCTGCTGCCCAACCATGCCATCATCGGTTAGGTTCATGGCAAACTTGAGCATCTTGATGGAAGTTGGAGACTTTTCTAATATTTCCTGGGCCCATTGGTAAGCGGTTTCCTCCAATTCATCATGAGGAATAACTGCATTCACCATCCCCATTTCATAAGCTTCTTGGGCAGAATAGTTTCTACCTAAGAAAAATATCTCTCTTGCCTTTTTCTGTCCAACCATTTTGGCCAAATAAGCTGAACCATAACCTCCGTCAAAGCTGGTAACATCAGCATCTGTTTGCTTAAAAATTGCATTTTCTTTACTTGCCAAAGTCAAATCACAAACCACATGCAAACTATGTCCACCTCCTACAGCCCAACCGGGCACTACTGCAATCACAACTTTTGGCATAAAGCGAATCAAACGCTGCACCTCCAAGATATTTAAGCGATGATACCCATCATCTCCTACATAGCCCTGATGTCCTCTGGCTTTTTGATCACCTCCTGAGCAAAAGGCCCATTTTCCATCTTTGGAGGAAGGTCCTTCTCCGCTCAACAAAACAACTCCAATAGAGGTATCCTCCTGAGCATCATAAAAAGCATCATAAAGTTCGGCTGTCGTTTTGGGCCTGAAAGCATTTCTTACATCAGGTCTATTGAATGCTATTCTAGCAACCCCATTACACTTCTTGTAGGTGATATCTTCGTATTCTTTGGCAGTAATCCACTCCATGATTTTCGTTTTGGTTAAAAATCAGATTTTTTTGCAAGATAACAGGCTTCCACGGAATTTGTTGATCTTTCGAACCTGAAGTCTGCTTTCCTGAGTTAAAACCTTATGTTTCAATTAAAATATCATCATCACACTTTTCAAAAGCCTGAAGATTTTATTCAGACACAATCAGGCTATCCTGATTTTTTAAAAGAGGCCTTGGCTTTTTGCCTAGCTTGGAAAAATGGAGAAACCCAATTTCATCAACAAACCTCGGGATCAACAGGCGTACCCAAAAGTATTTTACTTGATAGATCCCAAATGAAAGCCAGTGCCTTAGCTACTCAGGGCTTTTTCAAAATAGGTAAAGACACCAAACTACTTTGCTGCCTAAATCCTGCCTACATCGCCGGAAAAATGATGTTAGTTCGGGCTATGGTTTGGGATGCTCCCATTCAAATCGTAGCTGCAAGTTCAGATCCACTGAGTGAACTCAATTTGGATGAATTACCTGACTTTGTAGCAATGGTGCCATTTCAGGTAGAAAACAGCTTGGAGAAGCCGGACAGCTTAGAAAAATTGCAAAAAATCAAGCATGTTATCATCGGAGGAGCTCCACTTTCCCAAAAATTAAAATCTAAAATAGTCAAACATGGAATTGCTGCTTGGCAAACCTTCGGTATGACAGAAACTGTTTCACATGTTGCATTAGCTAGAATAACTGACGAGCCAGAATTAATTTACAGCACCTTGCCGGGTGTAGAAATCGGAACGGATTCAAATGATGCACTTTGGATAAAATCCCCAATGAGCGGGCCTCCAAAGATCCAAACAAATGACCAAATTGAATTGCTTTCTCCTAATCAATTTATTTGGAAAGGTAGATTGGACTTTGTGATCAATTCTGGAGGAGTAAAGATTCATCCGGAACAAGTTGAAAATAAAATCGAAGATTCAGTTCAAGCCATTTTCCCAGATACCCGATTTCTTGTCAGTTCAAAAAAGGATGAATCCTTAGGACAAAAAGTAGTTCTACTTTTAGAAAGGGAAGGTATTGAAGCGGATAAGGTAGAGAATTTAAAAAAGCAACTTGAACTTGTTTTATCCCGTTTTGAAAGGCCAAAGGAGATTATTTGCCTACCCAAATTTCCTGAGACTGCAAATGGCAAATTAGCCAGAAAAAGCCTGCCTGAATGATACAAATCCTATTGATAGTTTTTCACTTCTTATTTCAAGGACTGAGTTCAAACCAAGATTTAGCAAGTATATCCTTGACGGTCTCGAATTGCAGATCAAACCAGGGCATGGTAAGAATATTGATTTTTGATCAGGAAAGTGGATTTCCTGACAATAGAAAAAAAGCGATTAAGGCCATCTCACTACCTATAAAAAATCAGGAATCAAAAATTGCCATTTTAGATTTAAAACCAGGGAAATACTCCATTTCAACTTTCCATGATGAGGACGAAAATGGTGAGTTAAACAAAAATCCATTTGGCTATCCTTCCGAGAAATATGGATTTTCTAATAACCCACGTGTGATTTTCTCTACTCCTTCATTTGAAAAATGCAGTTTTGAATTGAAAGCGAATCAAGTCAGAGAAATCAACATAATTCTCCGCTAAGCAATCGTCTTCAGCCAGCCAGTGATGCTGTTTCTTTCCTTTTTTGTAGGCAATACTTCATGAGGGATTTCAGCGCTTAAAAATACCACTAACCTTCCCGGCATAGGCAAATAATCTTCTATTCTCTCTGTACCATCAGGATTGGGGAGATACATTCGCAAAGCCCCTTCATCCGCCTCAGTCCATCGATCATTTACATAGAGGATCACAGTGACTTCCCGATAAGGTACTTGATGGAATTGATCCAAATGCCTCTTGTAGAATGAACCAATTGGATATCTGGCAAAATGCCCTTCAAAAGACTTCAACCCCAGAAAGCATCTCCTGTTCAAAATCGTCTTGATTTCTTCTACACGATTCCAATATTCCCGCTGAAGGAGGCTCAAGTTCTCTTCATCCATCCAAAGTACTTCGTCACTTCTGATTTCAGGTATTACCTGCTTTTTATCACCTGATCCCACTGCAGCTTTCCGAAACTTACCTTTTTCAAGGAGGTCAGTTTGTTCATCAAAAAGGGCTTTTCTAAAGATCTCATCGACGAAATTATCTATTACCACATAGGATTTGGTATAAATCTCGTCAGCTATCATTTCCAATACATCTTCCATCAATCGGCTATTTGCTTGCAAAATAACTGCTTTATCAGTGGAAAAAATATACTTTTGCACAAACTTCAAACTATGAGTTCCCCAAAATCAAACGTTACAGGATTAGTTTTCGAATACGATTCAGGAATCACCCCACCTCCTTATGCCCATGTATTTCACATGACTTTGGACTGGTCGGGCAAGGAACTTCAAGCTCAACTTCAATTACATTACACTGATAGAGAGGAACTTTCGGAAGAAGAAATCTTAGATGAAGGCTTTACTCTCAACGATGACTATCAATATGATGGTCCTCTTGATCAGGTTTGGGTCAAATCTCTTCAGGAACTGATCTCCACCTCTAGATGGACAGGCAAATCCCTGGATGAAGGAGGGATTAGAATTGGTCTAACCGAATCAGGTAAAGTAAAGGATTATAAAACTCCTGCCAATCAGGAAGAATGGCAATTAATGGCTCAAGATCTGATTCAAGCCATTTATGAAACCACAAAAAAAGAAGCACCTCTTCAGGTCAATTATAGAATAGTCAGTTCTGAAAGCACTGTGGATTGCTCCGTAACCGTTCATTTTTCCAACAGAAAGGTGATTTTTGAGCAAAATGGTAAAAGCAGAACCATCAATTGGGAATACGCCATTCAATTGATGAAATTGGTTTTTACGCCGGATTATCATTACGAAATGGCCAAAGAATCACCAAGTACCAAGCGAGGTCATTACATTGATTGTGGTGATGGATATTGGCATGAATTGGGAAAAGGTGTGGTCAATATCGATCCAGCCTTTGATGCTGTTGGTAAAATCCAGGAAGGTTTTGAGGGCTTGGTGGAAGAATAATTATCCTTTCAACTTTTTCAAATCCAATTGAATATCCTTAATCATCTCGCCCAAATCATCCAAACTTAAAGGCTTTTTCTTATCTCCCGGATTTGGGAAATCAGTACTGATAAAGGCTTTGGCTTCCCATGCCTCCAGTACATCTTCACCTTTTACCTCAAAGGGCTTATAATGTTCATTATCCGACACCAAAAAGAGCTTACCATTTTCGGATAAATAGTTAAAAACCCTCTTGTAAACTACCCCTTCTGTTTGGGTTACAAGTACATAAGTCCTGCCACTTTTGATAGAACTGAGATGATCCACATAGGCACCAATTACGATTGTACCAGGTATCAGTGGAAGCATGGAATCTCCCGCTAACTCAAAGGCTCTGTAAGTTGCATTGCTTGATAAATTTGGAAGATGAAATTGCGGCAACTTCTCCATGTATTCCTGATCTGCAAAACCATTCAGATATCCGGCAGAGGCCTTTTGACCCACTAGCGTGATATTCTCTCTATCTTGATCGTCTACCGCGATAGTCAAAATGTTCAGATCTCGCTTTTGAATAGCTTTTCTTCCAAGCTTTTCAATATCATGATTGATCAACTCATCCATCCCAACTTCCAATAATTCACAGATCTTTTGAAGGGCCGCAAGTTTGGGTTCTGAACGCCCATCCTCATATGCCGAAATCATAGTTCTTTGCACGTCCAACTGATCAGCCAGATCACTTTGGGTAATGCCTTTTTGCTTTCGCAAAAACCGGAGATTGGAGGCTAGAAAACTCATGCTGAGAACAAATAAAAGTTAGGATCTTCCTGAGCTGGAGCAACCGGAAATAATGGATTGATATTCCGCTCAGCCATTCTTCTATTTTCCAGCTTTCGCTGAATTTCCAAAATGATCTCACCTACCGGCTTCGGCTCTGTCATCAAAAGATATCCGTACCTAGGATCCTGATCATCTTCGACAACAAACTTTACCTGACAATTCCCTGATGCCAAATTTTTAGTGGTGATGTTGATTTTTTCTAGCTTTTCCATGATTGACCTGTTTTACGAGTACTAATATAAAATGTTACTTTTATAAACATCAATAGGTTTATAAAATTTACATAAATTTCTGACAGGCATTGTCATTTTTTACAAAAAATGAAGCTAAATCATAAAATTATCAGGCACTTATAACATGATAAAGACTAATTTTTTACACGATCGGTATGCTTTCATTTTCACATATGACCGCTCAGCGAAAAGTTCAAACAATTAGTTCTGACAGGACTTTCCTTTGTATTGAAAACTAAAACCAATCTTCGCTTCAAACCAGCGAATTACAGTAAACCTACCAATGAGAGTAAAATTTAGTATCCTGTTATTCTTTTTTGCAACTACCACATTAATTGCCCAAACCTACTCTATCAGAGGACGAGTTCAGGAATCAGGCTCCAAAACAGCAATCCCCAATGCGACCATCTTACTTCTTCGTGTAAACGATTCCACCCAGGTGGATGGAATGATTTCAGATTTAGATGGAAATTTTGAAATCGACGATGTACGCGAAGGAGAATATTTATTAAAAGTTCAATATTTAGGCTATCAAAACCTGTTCAGAAGCCTCCAAGTTGCACGAAATATTGACCTAGGTATCATTTCCATCCAAGAAGAGGCAACTGCTTTAGAAGAAGTAACCATCTCTGCAAGAAGGTCTACCAGTCAGCAAAAGTCAGATACGACAATGTATAATGCTGATGCCTTCAAGACTATGCGGGATGCCAGCGCTCAGACACTGATTGAAAAATTACCGGGAGTAACTTCCGCTGACGGTGCTCTGCAGGCTCAAGGTGAAAATATTGGGCAGATATTGGTGGATGGAAAGCCATTTTTCGGAACTGATGTACGAACAGCCTTACAAAATTTGCCTGCAGAAGTAATTCAAAGCATTGAGATTTTTGATCAGCTAAGCGAAAAAGCCAGATTGAGTGGTTTCGATGATGGTGAAAGGCTTAAAACGATCAACATAATTACCAAACCATATAGAAGAAAAGGGCAATTTGGACGTACTTCCGCAGGCTATGGAAGCGATGATCGCTATGTAGTGGGAGCAAGTATCAATGCTTTCAACGAGGATCAGCGCATTACTTTTACCGGACTTTCCAATAATATTAACCTGACTGATTACTCCTCCGACCCTAATGCTCAGGACAATGCGAGGCCTCAAAATGGGATCATTAATACAAATTTGGCTGGCTTAAACTATTCAGATCTTTGGGGTAAAAAGATAAAGGTCTCGGGAAGCTATGTATTCAGCAGCAGAGAAAATATCGGGCAGGAAATACGCTTCCGTGAGTTTATCACAAATAATGAAACGGATCAATTTTATAATGAAGTAAGCAATGATACCAGATTGAACAACCAGCATCAATTTGATATGCGCTTCGAATATAATATTGATGAGAAGAACAGGATCTTATATATCCCTAGATTTTCGGCAAGGTTCGAAACAGAAAACTCAGATTTCTTTGGGGAAACGACCAATGGAGTAGATTTGATCAATTCAGTAGAGAATACTCGAACAGCAAAAAACAAGGATTACGATCTATTCAATCGCTTTTTCTACAGTCACAAATTTGATAAGCCCGGAAGAACCATGACTGTTAGAGCTAGATTGGGAAATAATGCCAATGAGGATAGGGCCAACCGATTGGCTGAAAACCAGTTTTTCTCCCCTACTTTCCGGACTGAAACCATCAATCAACAAATAAACAGAGACCGAACTGGGCTTTCCTGGGAAACAGGAATTTCCTTCACAGAGGCAGTGAGTGAAAGAAGCCAGTTAGAATTGGAATATGAAATCGGAAACCGAATTAATGATTCAGACCAGTTGATTTTTGATGTGCTTGATGAAACTCCAGGTGATCCTGAATTAAGATTGGATACTGCTTTGAGTAATACTTTTGAAAGCAAGTTCTTAACTCAGGAAGTGGAGTTAGGGTATCAATATTCAAAAGATGGCTTGAGATTTCAGGTGGAAGGACAATATCAAAATGCCAAACTGGACAATAGCCAGGGCTTTCCTTTGACTTTTGAATTGCAGCGAACTTTCCAAAGTTTCCAGCCAACTGTCAGAATTGATTATAAATTTTCTGATAACACAAATATCGAGTTCGATTACGACACCAGAACCAATGAGCCAAACTTAAGGCAATTACAACCGGTAGTCGACAACTCCAATCCATTGCAATTGTATGTAGGAAACCCGGATTTAGATCAATCCTACAGTAACCGATTGAGAGTTAGATTCAGAAGCAACAATCCTGAAACAGATAGAAACTGGTTCCTTTTTGCTCAATCATCTTTTGTAAAAAACACAATCAGTAACAGTTCCTTTATTGCTCAGGAAGCGACAGAAATTGAAAATGGAATCATCTTGGAACAGGGCAGTCAGTTGTTTAGACCGGTAAACTTAGACGGCTATTGGGACTTTAGATCTTGGTTGAGTTATGGTATTCCTGCAGGATTTATCAAGTCCAATTTCAATATGAATTTCGGGGCGGCTTACACCAAAAGGCCCACATTAGTCAATCAGCAAAACGGTTTTAACAATTCCCGAAGACTCAGCACTGGATTTTCCATCAGCAGTAATATCAGTGATCAGATTGACTTTAACATATGGACAAGATTTTCCTTCAATGATGTAGAAAACACGCTCAATCCGAATTTGAATAATACGTTTTTCAATCAGAGAGGAAGAATCAATTTCAACTGGATCATCTGGGAAGGTTTTGTGTATAGACTGGATTTGACCCATCAAGTGAATTCTGGCCTTTCCGAAGGCTTTGACACCAATTTCACCTTGGTTAATATGAGTTTAGGCAAGAAAATCTTCAACAATCAGCGAGGAGAAATCAGCTTGAATGTGTATGACCTATTCCGACAGAACAACAACATTCGCAGAAATATCTCTGAGACTTTTATTGAGGATGTGCAAACCAACGTTTTGCAACGCTATGTAATGCTGACCTTCAGTTATAATATCCGAAGATTTAGCAAAGGAATGGACATGGACGATTACAATGAAATGATCAATACCGGAGATGACGGCAGAGTAAGGGGTGGTAGATAGTAAAGATGAAGGCTAAATTCAATAATCTGAAAATAGTCAGTAACCTGAATTTGGATATCGGATTTACGAATTACGGGATGCTTAGTGAAAATGATCCTTGATCTTTGTTCTTTGTTCTTAAAGCTTGTTTAAGATAGGTTTATGAATTTAAATCAATCCTGAATAATTCGGCTAAAGCCTAAATATTTCTATTATGAAAATAAGACCTCCGGCTGAAGCCGGAGGAAATAGGAAAGGCCTTAAATTTAAAATAGAAATGCGGCTTTAACCCTTTCAATTTGAACCAAATATACCAACGTAGGAATAAACCTTAACTATTGAAATAAGTCACACTGGTCATTTTGAAATTAAAGTTAATTCTTGGAGAATTATTTAGCTGGAACAGTAAATGATACCACAAGGCCAACAGAGCTTCCTGAAAGTTCTTCTCCTGAGGATGTAGAATATTGGAGGGCTGAATATGTTAGAGCGATCCATTTGTATCCAAATTCTACTTTTCCTCCCAAATTGCTTTTCATTTTGTCATCAGCTACAAAACCATCACCTTTAAAACGAACTAACTGATGAGAAGTAATTCCGGCTCCTAACCTGAAATTTTCATTGAAGTTGAAAAACGGAATTAAGTAAATAGGAACCCTTGTAAACCTGATGTTAGCATTGTCAGCGGCAGTCGTATTATACTTCCAGCCTACTCCACCTCGGAGCATAAATTGTTTGATTTTAGGAAAATCGAATTGTCCCCCAACAGATAAATAACCACCCTGACCGGCTCTCATTACTTGATCCTCTCCATTCGTGAAAAATATTTTCAGCAATTCATCGCCTCCATATTCAAGTCCTGCTTCAATGAGCAATTTAGCTTTAATGGCTGATTCTTTTTCTTGGGCAAAACTCAATTGAGAGATTGATATGACAGCAATTATCAAGGGTAAGACTTTCTGAATTCTTTTCATCATTAGAAATAAGGTTCGAGTAATTTTAGAAAAAACAAAACCTGTTGCCTTATTCAATGACGTTTTGCAGATGGAAAATATCCCTTGCTATCAGGTACAAATTTTAGCAAATGTGAAGAAAAAGAAGAAAATTTCAATTCAGTTGAAAAAAAATATTTCAGTGTATTTTGATAAATAAACAAGAGTAACAGAAAATTTAAAAAAGAATTAACCGAGAATAATTTTAGCTATTTTTCTATTTCAAATATTAAATATCTTCTGAGTAAAAAGTGAATTTTGAATTCAGATTAAAGGTAGTAATTAGAGGATAGTAATTTATCCTTATGATCAGTTTATTGTATTTTTTCCTCTATTCAAGGATTCAATAAACTCGGGTATTTGATTTCTATTGATTTCCTCAAGAGCAAGCAAAGCAGCAGGTTGATCATGAAGTAATTTCCTTAAGTTTTTTTTCCAATTACCTAACAAATGGGTGGTCAGAATAAAATTTGAACCGTTAGTATCAAAAACTGCATATTGAGGCAAAGTGGTAACAACTCCATTGACATTTGTACTTACCATATGTAAATATAATTGGAATCTTGGACCGTAATCAATCTGTCTATAAAACCCACCATCGTTGGTTTTTTCTATTTCAATATAACGAAAATCAAAGCGTTGTCCCGGAATTCCAAATCCATAGGCCGCAATTTGTCGATCTTTAGCCTTAAATACTTGAGCCTCCTCTCCATCACCCTTCACTACCAAGGCAAAATAATTGGTAGAGATTTTTTTACCGCCAATTTTGATGGAACATGGTACCGTATCTTGCGCCATTGTCACATAATATCCGTTGACAAAATCTTGGGCATACAAGGTTTCTAGACCAAAGACTGATAGCAGGAAAAAGAGAGTTAGCTTCATAAGGAGCAAGGATAAATTTCGCCAAAAGTGCAATTTTTTTTTCAATAATTGATTTCTGAAAATTTGAGTTTTTTAAGTGAACTCGTGCTCCGGACAATCCAACCTTAATTCACTATCTTGAAGATTCATTCTTAAAAGCTTACAGTAATGAATTCCATTTTCAAATTGGTACTTTCCTGTAGGAATCACAGCCCTCCTTCAATGCTTTGACATGAAGATCCGTTGTGAAAACATTTAAAAGGGCCTCAGTTAAAATATTTAGCTGGGGTCGTTTTTTTTATAATTAGTTGACACCTAAAAATAGTTGTTTTTTAAACTAAAAAAATACCCTATTCAGGGTATTTTTAGGCCAAATTATAAGCAACTTTAATCTTTTTGGAAGAGAAATTTTTAGGTAAAGAAATAAACACTACTCCTTCATTTAAAAATTATATAATCACATTTCTCAGTAAGAAGAAAAATATGCCATAGGATTTGCCCAAAGTATTAGAATTAGGACGCTTCGGTCTTCGTTCGCATGTGCTGAGCTTAGTCGAAATATCCAATCGGCCAATTACAGAAAATATGGTAAAGGCCTAATTGATAATAATCCGGTTAAAAATTATATCTCGCCGAAAGCAATACAATCCTGGTTTCATCCTTGGAGAAATATTCTTGAGAAAAGGTATTCGTCAAGGAGCTACCCGCATATCTCCTGGTATCAAATACATCTCTTACAGCTAAAGTAAGACTTCCTCTATTTTCAAAAAAGGATTTTTGAATACTAGTATCTACATAATAAACTGAAAGGCTTTTTCCTTGAGCCTGAATTTCTGGTGATTCATAATTCGCCACTAATTGGAAGTTAAAACCTTTTGGCAATTTAAAATCTTGATTCAGCTTCGCATTATAGGTAAATCCATCATTCGTAAATTCCTCACTAATATTTGATGCATTTACCACAATTCTGGAAAAGGTCATCCCACCATTCAATGAGTACCATTCATTTAACTCAGCAGTTCCTATCAATTCTACTCCATAGGCTTCGGCAAAACGCAAATTTTCAGGCTGTGTATAAGAGATTCCATCTTCAATGATGGTTATGAAGTCTATTTGATTATTGATCTTCCTATAAAATAGATTAGTTGTCAAACTCGTCTTTTCAAAATTTGCCAGGTGCCCAAATTCAAAGGAATTGATCATTTCTGGCACCAGATTCGGGTTGCCCCGGCGAACATTCAAACTATCAGTAATATTGGGAAATGGGTTTAATCTCCATGCTCTTGGCCGATCTATTCTACGGCTGTAGGTGAATTTCACTCCATGAATTTCATTTAGGTTGTATAAGCCTTGTATACTCGGAAACAGATTAAAATATCGTTGTTGATTTTCTTCATCAGAATTGAATAGATAAGTATCCACTTGCGTGAATTCACCTCTTAAACCCAAACCATATTCAAATTTGGAACCGCTATTTGAATAGATTGCATAAGCAGCATGAATTTGATCTTGGTAAAGAAAACGATTACTAACATTTGAATCATCTACAAAGGTCTGAGTCGACTCATTGAACCTTTGGTAAATAAAATCATTGTCAAATTCTCTAATTGTTGATTTTAAACCCGACTCAAATTTCCCTTTATCCAGTGGTCTGATATAATCAATTTGAGCAACGCTGATATTTCTTACCTCATCTGTAAATGCCCTTTCCCTACCTGAAAGATTCTCTGGAATTGGATTTTGAGTCCCATTGAATATCTCAATGTTTTGGGTCTTATATTGATTTCTGAATGAATGGCTTGCAGTAGCGCGAAGAACATGATCTTTTTCCTTGAACCTATGCTCAAAAATTAAAGCGTTATCAAGGCCATCATCTTGTTCATTTTCATTGTTTCGCCGAACATAATCGAAATCCCTTCCTTTTCTTATTTGATTTGCAAAAAGAGTATTGATATCCCAAGTTTCATTCACTTGAAGTACCCCCTCATAACTCAAGGTATTTTCACCGAAATATAAGTCTAATCCAAAATTCAGATTATTACTCACGTCTTTATCAGAACTTCTGGTGGTCTGATCCAAATCTTCTTGTTCATCAAACAATCTTCTTGAGTTTTGCCTTTCTCCAACACTCCTCCAGTTTCGGTAATTATATCCACCAAAAACATTCATTTTCAGGTTTCTGTGATTAATTCTCCCTCCAACATTGCTTCTACCTCTTGTTCCATAAGTCCCTTCGACCCCACCATGAGTTCCTAATTCAATTCCCTTCTTTAAAACAATATCAATTACACCGCCTTCTGCTTCTGCATCGTACCTTGCATTAGGATTATTTATAATTTTAATTTCTTCCACAACTGATGCCGGAAGTTGATCCAAATTTTGAGTTAGGGAAGAGTTTCTACCGTTGATTAAAATGTTGGTAGCAGAACTACCTCTCAAAGAAATGCCACCATCCTCACTAACTGAGACAGAAGGAGTATTCCTTAAGATATCCAATAAGGTTCCTCCTGCATTTGCTAAATTATTGGCAGGAGTAACTATCAAACCTTCCAATGTAGTTCTAACCGGAAGCTGAGAGGTTTCGACGACAACTTCCTCGAGATTTTGATTACTACTTTCAAAGCTCAAATTCCCCAGATTCGTAGTTGTAGTAGCTTGGATAGTTTCTAAAATCAAATCCTCATATCCCAAAAAAAATGCTTTGAAAGTATAAGTACCCGGTTTTACTTCAAGCTGAAACGCACCTTTTTCATCGGAATCAGAAAAAACCACAGGATTAACATCATCAGAAGATTTGAATAACGCAACTTGAGCAAATGAAACGGGTTGTTGTGACTGGGAGTCAACTAACTTTCCGATTACTTTAACTGATTGGGCAAAAATGATATTCGAACAGAGGAAAAAACTTAAACCGATAAATAATGTAAGTTGGTAAGTTTTGAATTTAAATTTAAGTACTTCTTTTTTCTTCTTCACGGTTCAGTAGTTGTAACAATTTGTTGAATGAAAGAAAAAACACGTTGTACACCTCTTTGTTTCAGGTATTTGACTTACGGTAGATAAAAACTCTGATTGGAGAAAACGATCAATGAAATACCATTTTAGTCCTATTCAAAAAAACCTCTTCCCTCCTCCTTGCACTTTACTGATTCTTCCCTTTAAATTTCTTGGGCGGGAGGACCTTGTCTATCACTAATCCATTATCCTGATTTTTACTTGCTGCTATTTAAATTTTAACTGCTTCGCAATTTTGATCTCCAATTAAAAAAAACGTATCAGTCGCCCTCAGCACTTTCCTCGGTGAACTCTGTGGCAAAATACCCGAATAAAAAAACGCGACCCCTTTCGGAATCGCGCTTTTTCATATTTCAAACTTCACAATTCTAACTTATCTAAACTTTCCTTTCAACATGGCCAGCTTTTCTGCCATGCTACCTTGGGGTTCTTCTTTTTTGGCTGGCTTTGCACTTTTCTCCATTTTCTTTCCTCGCTCCGCAAAAGGATCGGATTTCATACTCAACCCAATCCGCTTTCTAGGAATATCTATTTCTACGACTGTTACCTCCACCTTTTGATTGACATGTACAATCTCATTCGGATCCTTCACAAAGCGATCTGCCAAATGGCTTAAGTGAACCAGGCCATCTTGATGAACGCCTACATCTACAAAAGCTCCAAAGGCAGTTATATTCGTAACCACACCCGGTAATTTCATTCCTACCCGGAGATCTTCCATGCTATTTACTCCTTCCTCAAACTGAAAGACCTCAAAACTCTCTCGTGGATCTCTTCCGGGCTTAGCCAACTCATCTAAAATATCCTGCAAGGTGGGTAAACCAACCTGCTCTGAAACGTAGTTTTTTAAGTTGATTCGATTGCGTAGTTCCTCTGATTTAACCAAATCATCAACCGAAGCTCCCAGATCTTTCGCCATGCTTTCCACCAAAGCATATCGCTCCGGGTGAACCGCCGAAGCATCTAAAGGATTTTTTGCCTGAGAAATTCTCAGGAAACCAGCTGCCTGTTCATAGGCTTTTTCACCTAAGCGAGGAACCTTTAGCAACTGACTTCTGGATTTGAATGGTCCATGTTGATTTCGGAATTCTACTATATTTTGAGCTAGTACAGGACCTAGACCGGAAACATAAGTCAGCAGTTGTTTGGAAGCCGTATTGACCTCCACTCCCACTCCATTTACTGCAGACATCACCGTATCATCCAGTGCATTTTTCAAAGCATTTTGATCCACATCGTGTTGGTACTGCCCTACTCCTATGGACTTTGGGTCGATTTTAACCAATTCGGCCAAAGGGTCCATCAATCTTCGGCCAATTGAAACTGCACCTCTAACAGTCAAATCTAAGTCTGGAAACTCCTCTCTTGCAACCTCTGATGCAGAATAGATGGATGCTCCTGCTTCATTGACCATGGTAACTACGACTGACTTGGGCAACCCTAAAGATTTTACAAAGGCTTCTGTTTCCCTACCCGCAGTTCCATTTCCAATGGCAATTGCCTGAACAGAAAACTTATCCACCAAACCTTTGACAGCCATGCCAGCTTCGGATGCTCTTTTCTGAGGCTCATGTGGAAAAATACTTTCATAATGTAAAAATTGACCCTGCGGCCCCAGACATACCAGCTTACAACCAGTACGAAATCCCGGGTCTATGGCCATCACAGATTTTTCACCCAAAGGAGCTCCCAAAAGCAACTGCTTTAAATTCTCCGCAAAAACCCGAATGGCTTCCTCATCAGCTTTCTTTTTGGTCAGAAGGCGAACTTCTGTTTCCATACTTGGCTTCAGCAAGCGCTTATAACAGTCCTTGATCGCCAGTTTCACCTGTTCTACGGATTCATTGCTTCTTTGGGAATCAATCATTACTCTTTCTATCAAGGCCAAGGCATCTGATTCTTCTGGACAGGAATCCAGCATCAGGAAAAGCTCTTTTTCCCCTCTGCGCATCGCCAAAACCCTATGAGAAGGAGCAGTTTTAATGGGTTCTGTCCAGTCGAAATAATCCTTGTATTTAACCGCTTCGGCTTCTTTTCCAGGGATTACTTTGGAAGTGAAATTTCCTTCTTCCAAAAACAGCTTACGCATTTTCTCCCTGAGATCTGCTTTTTCGTTGATCCACTCGGCAAGAATATCTCTTGCTCCCTGAAGGGCTTCTTCTACTGATTTAACTTCCTTTTCCTCATTTATATATTGAGAGGCTTCCTCTTCCAAATCAATTGATTCTTGCTGGAAAATACGTTCTGCCAAAGGCTCCAGACCTTTTTCTCTGGCGATAGTAGCTTTGGTTCTTCTTTTGGGCTTATAAGGAAGATAGATATCCTCCAGTTTAGCCATAGTTTCTGCATTTTCTACAGCTTTTTTGAGTTCCGGGCTTAGCTTTCCTTGTTCCTCTATGGACTTCAGCACCGCCTCTCTACGCTTATCCAAATCCCGTAATTGCTGCAACCTGTCTCTTACCGCTGCTACCTGCACTTCATCCAGGCTTCCTGTTGCTTCTTTTCTATAGCGTGAAATAAAGGGAACTGTACCTCCCTCATCCAGCAAGTCCATGGTGGCTTTCACCTGATGGGATTTGATGTTGAGTTCGGAGGCAATTTTAATCTCGTAATTCATATTTTTGGCTAAGATCTTTCGATTGAACCTGCAAGATAAGGCTGCTTTTCTTTCAAAAAAGTAAAGTCCGTGAGACTTGTCACTAAGCGTCTGAAAGCGTGGGGGTAATTTTGGAAAGGCTGAAATTAGAAGTGTAAAAGCTGAAAGAAATCTGTGTTAATCTGTGGGATAAAAAAGTCAGAGGCAATCAGCAGAAGCATCTATTTTCTTTGATGGGGGTAGGTTATTAGTTATTGATTTATTAGTTATTGAGTTATTAGTGCCCCTCGTAAATCGTAATTCGTAAATCAAAAATATTGTCGTCACCGCGAGGAACGAAGCAGTCATATCGAGGCTATAATCACAAATGACTTATTCCCTCAAAAAATCAAACAGGCAGCTATCAAAAGAGGAAACTATCTTATTTGATTGTAGTAGGCTATTAGTTATTAGTTATTGAGTTATTAGTGCCCCTCGTAAATCAAAAATCTTAAATCTTGAATCTTTTAAACCATGTCAAAATCAACCTTTCTCAAAGAACTTAAATCCTGGGGGCTGATTTTGTCCTTTTTTGCCTTTCTTTATTTCACGGGCTTACTGCCGGTGATTCAAGGTGGAATCCAATCCGCATTACTATACACGGGCCTGATCACACCCAAAATTGAGCGGGTAGATTTAACAAATCAAAACTTTGATTACAGAGGTAAATTCCTGGATTTTGAAGGAAAGGAAATCAATTTAGCTGAGTTCAAAGGCAAAACTCTTTTTATTAATCTTTGGGCTTCTTGGTGTGGCCCTTGCCGTGCTGAAATGCCGCATATCTCCGAACTCTACAAAAAGGTAAAGGATGAACCCAATCTGGAATTTCTTCTGATTGGTTTAGACAATGATTTTGAAAAAAGTAAAGCATTTATTCAAGGTAAAAGTTGGGCTTTCCCTACAGCTCATGCCAGCTATGGTCTCAATAGCAGCTTACAAAGTGAATCCATTCCTACAACCTTGGTAATAAATCCTCAAGGCAAAATCGTATTCTACCAAGAAGGGATGAGTAATTTTAATACCGAGGAATTTCGTGAATTCTTGATTTCCCAGAATAAATAATCAACTATCTGAGTTTCGGAAAATTTATCTATTTTCCGTTATGATTCACCCAAACAATCAGATTGCCATAATTGGCGCTGGTTTCTCTGGCCTAGCAGCCGCACGCATTTTGCATCAAAAGGGAATTTCTTTCCAGTTATTTGAGGCAAGAGAGCGACTGGGTGGAAGAGTTTATACCAAACAAATCCAAGACGACCTTTACCTGGATTTAGGCGGACAGTGGATAGGTCCTTCCCAAACCCGGATGTACGAGCTCTGCCAAGAATACGGAGTTCCATATTTCGAAACCTACAACCAAGGGCAAAGTATTCTGGATCTAAATGGAAGAATCAAAAGTTACAAAGGAACTATCCCTAAGCTGGATATCATTTCACTTTTAAATCTGGATATGATCGTGCGAAAGCTAGAGCGCATGGCCTCCAAAATAGATTTGGAAAAACCCTGGACCCATCCTAAAGCTCAGGAATTTGACGGACAAACTCTGCTGGATTTCCTGAAAAGAAACTCAAAAACTGAGGCTTGTTTGCAGGTGATGAAAGTTGGTATGCAGACCATATTCGCCTGCGAACCCGAGGAGCTTTCTCTTTTGCATGCGCTGTTTTATATCAAATCCGGCACCTCTCTCGATGTCCTGATTTCCATCAAAAACGGAGCTCAGCAGCATAGAATTCATGGAGGTATGCAAACACTTGCAGAAGCGATAGCCAAACCATTTTTTGATCGTATTCAATTTGACTCCCCTGTCCTATCAATCATTCAGGAAAAGGAAAAATTTACCCTAAGCACCTCCAAAGGAGCTCAAGTATTTAGCCATATCATCTTCGCCGTTCCTCCTCCTCTTTTGAAGAAAATAGGAATCAATCCTCCACTTTCTGATCAAAAGCAAAAACTCTTGGAAGGATATGAAATGGGATATATCGGAAAGTGCCAAATGGTATTTGCTAAGCCATATTGGAGACATAAAAATCTATCTGGCCAAGCCGTTTCGGATTCTGAATTTTACCTACAAACAATATTTGACAGTTCCCCGGCGGATTCCAAATACGGAGTCTTAATGGGTTTTGTCATTGGAAACAAGGCTCGAAAATTCTTCCAGATGGATGAGGATTCGAGAAAACAAGCCGTGAAAAAACAGCTTATTCAATATTTTGGAGAGGAAGCTAATCAGGAAATCAACTATGTGGACCACACCATGAATCAGGAAACATGGTCTGAGGGCTGCTACGCCGGAATTAGAGGAGTCAATTCTTGGACTAAATATCAGAACAGTTATAGCCAAAGCGAGGGAAGATTGCATTTTGCAGGCACAGAAGCAGCTACTCGATGGCATGGATATATAGAAGGTGCCGTGAGAGCAGGAGAAGCTGCTGCAGAGAAAATATTACAGGAATTAAGCAATGATTAAAAGATTACTCATCAGTCTATTCTTATTGGTGATTTTCGTTTGGTTGATTTGGTCTTCTTCCGGGCGAAAAATTCAAGCTCCAACGCCAAAGCCCTACCTGAGCATGGTTCAGGAAATCAATCCCAGCGATTCCTTAGAAAGGAATATCGTAGGAATTCAACCTTTCATGGATGAGCACGATTATTTGCAGCCGGATATTTTTAAAAGAAAAATAGAATTGTATCTACAAATCGCCCGCGATTCAGGTTTTTTAAAAAGTAACACTTTGGTTCTGTATCCTGAGTATATCGGCACTTGGCTGGTTTTGCAAGGAGAAAAGCATGTTTTAGCTGAAAAAAAGACCCTGAATGAGGCTATGAGCACCTTGGTCATGAGCAATATTTTTGATTTCTCTCTGGCTTTTTTCAAGACAAAAGAAAAGGACAAAGCAGCAGCTTCTATTTTCAGGATGAAAGCTAAGGAAATGGCAAAAACCTATTTCGAAACCTTTTCCAGTCTTGCTAAAGATTATCAGGTTTATATTACTGCAGGTTCAATTATTCTACCTCAGCCTGCTGTGATTTCCGGAAAACTCAGCGTGGATCCCAATGGTCCTTTGTATAATGTCTCTTTCCTTTTTGATCCGGAAGGCAATATCATGGGCTCCCCTATTTACAAGAACTTTCCCGTTGAATCCGAACTCCCTTTTTTAAGTTCTGGAGAAAGTAAAGATTTGCCTGTATTTGATCTTCCTATGGGAAAAACATCCGTACTCGTGTGTGCCGATAGTTGGTATGAAGATGCTTATTTAAATACTATTGAAAATAGAGCTGAAATAGTCTTGGTGCCATCCTTCTGCCCTGGAGATAGCACCATGAATAACCCCTGGAAAGGCTATAGCGGATCCATCACACCTACAAGCATCAATGAATCTGACATTAATCTTCTGACGGAAGGTGAAGCATGGAAAAAATATGCCTTACCTGGTAAAATCAGCCAGACCTCGGCGTTGGTTGGACTAAATATCTTCCTCAAAGGAGAGCTCTGGGACTTAGGTGCAGATGGGCAACCTCTTGCTTATTTGAGAGGAGATACCTTGGAAATACAAGCGGCAGAACAAGCTGGGATCTGGTCCTTGAACTTTTGAGCTTATGTGTGATACACTGGTAGCCCTTGCAAAAGCAACCCAATCTGGAAATCTGATATTTGGAAAAAACTCGGATAGGGAACCACAAGAGGCTCAGGAAATTCTCTGGATTCCAGCCCAAAAACCTACTTCTCAAATCCTTAAATGCACTTATTTAGAGATTCCTCAAGTAAGTGAAACTTATGAGTGCATCCTTTCCAAACCCTTCCAAATGTGGGGTGCAGAGATGGGGGTAAATGAGTTCAATGTGTGCATTGGCAATGAAGCTGTATTTACCAATGTCAAATTCGATAAATCCAATCAGGGACTTACAGGGATGGATTTGTTGCGATTGGCATTAGAAAGAAGTAAAAGCGCAGAAGAAGCTAGGGAAATCATCATTTCCCTTCTGCAGCAGTTTGGCCAAAATGCCTGTGGAGGCTATCAAAATAAAGACTTTTACTATCACAACAGCTTCCTAATTGCTGATCTGGATCATGCATTTATACTGGAAACCTCGGGAAAATCCTGGGCATGGAAAAAAGTGGCGTTAACTGCCAGTATTTCCAATATATTGACCATCGAGGAGGATTATGATCAGATTTTCATAGCTGGTGAAAGCCAAACCTTTTCCTCTTGGTTTGCTCAAAAATCGGGGTTTAAATCAAGATTTTCTGACATCCTATTTACCTATTTTGGAAAAGGTGATAAAAGAAAAGCTTGTACAGGTAATTTTCTACAAGAAAATCAGGGAGCTATCGATATACATTCAGTATTTGAAATATTAAGGACGCATAACTTACCTGATACCAAATTTCACCCCAAGAAAGCCAATTCTGAATCGATTTGTATGCACGCAACAGGCTTGACAAATCCGTCAGATACCACGGGAAGTATGGTTGCTGAACTCAGAAAAGAAGGCTTTTCAAGCATTTGGCTTTCAGGCACACCACACCCCTGTTTGAGTATTTATGTGCCATTTTATCTGGGCACATCAAAAGGCTTTCTCGTAGCTCCAACCTCCAATCCAGACAAGTCCCTATGGTGGAAAGCAAAGGAGCTCCATTCTTTAATCGATCAGCATCGGCAAAGCCTATTTTTCCAAATTAGAGAGGAGTTGAATACTATTCAAAATAGATGGATTCAACAGGATCAGGAGCTTTTGGCTGCTAAGTCTGATAAGTCAATTCTCAACTCCTTTTCAGAAGACTGTTATATGGAATATCAAGCATGGATAGCCGATAAACTATCCCAGCTTTCTGCTTAAAGAATAGCTCCTTTAGGATTAAAGAGATGTTTATTCCTTTTTAGATTTTTCTTCTGGGGATAATCAGGTATTTTTCAAGACCTTAACCAAACCCAAAATCCTATGCATATCAGGATCCTATTCCTATTTTTAGGCATTCTAATTTTTGAATCTTCTTGTAAAGCCCAGGAGATTAGAGTTTACAAAGAACCAGTTTTTGCCAACGATTGGTCCAAACCCAGTATTCATCCGGACAGAATCATCTTAAATCCCGGTCAAAATCCCAGTTCAGAAATGAACGTAACTTGGAGAACTACTACAGAGATAGAGGTCGCCTACGCAGAAATTGCACCTGCTACGGCAGCTCCGAAGTTTTGGAGAAATGCGAAAACTTACACAGCCAAAACTGAAAACCTGAATGCCAAAGAAGTTCCCATGGCAGAAGTGGAAGCAAATTATCATTCTGTGGAATTTAAGAACCTGCAACCCGGACAAGTTTATGGCTATAGAGTTGGAGATGGAGAACATTGGTCCGAATGGTTTCAATTCAAAACTGCCTCTGCTGATCCAAAGGAGCGCTTTTCTTTTTTGTATGTAGGAGATGCACAAAATTATATCCTGGAATTATGGGCTAGGTTAATTCGGGAAGGATATAGAAAAGCACCTGATGCAGATTTTATAATCCATGCAGGGGATCTGATCAATTATGCTCATAGAGAGCAGGAATGGCATGAATGGTTTACTGCAGGAGGTTTTATCCATAGTATGCTCCCTTCCCTTTCTGTTCCTGGTAATCATGAATACAATTATCTAAATAACTCCAATCGGGAGGCCGGAAGAGCACTTTCCATTCAGTGGAAGCCTCAGTTTACTTTCCCTATAAACGGTCCTGAAGGTTTGGAGGAAACAGCCTATTTTATCGATTATCCTGATGTCAAATTTATCTTCTTGGACTCTAACAGAGATCATGAAAAGCAGGCTGCATGGCTTCGAGACATATTGAAAGAGAATAAAAAGAAATGGACCATTGTATCTTACCACCATCCACTTTTTTCGGCTTCCTCTGGAAGAGATAATGAGGCATTGAGAGCTATTTGGAAGCCTATTTTCGATGAATTTAAAGTAGACTTGGCATTGCAAGGACATGACCATAGCTATGCTCGAGGGAGAGTAAGTCCTGGTGAGAATGTACTGAATGGAACCAACCTGAGAGACCTAACTGGTACAGTTTACGTGGTGTCAGTCAGTGGAGGCAAAATGTATGGCCTCAACCCAAATGCATGGGAAGGAACTGAGGCAGTGAGAGACCGGGCTGCTGAAAACACTCAGTTGTTTCAGGTAATTAGCATTGAGAATAATAGCCTGAAATTTGAATCCTACACGGCTGTAGGAGAACTCTATGATGCTTTTGAATTGGCAAAAAATGAGGATGGAAGCAATACCTTTTTGGAATTGAAAACCGATTTGGGGCCTGAGTATAGATTTGAAAACACTATTCCCTATGAGGATCAGTTACCTTCTGAAATTGAGTCTAAAATCTTGAAAAAATATTCTGGATATGAAATTAGGAGGGTGATTTTCAAAGAAGTAGAAGGTCAAACAAGAATTGAACTTCGAATTCAAAAAGTGGAAATTCAGAAAATCCTATTGCTGGATAGCAAAGGAAAAGTCCTGAGCGAAAACTAATCAGAGGTTTGAACAGGACAAAAATCCATTTTTTCAGTTTATCTTGATGAATGATCCTTTAAAAGAATGGATAAGAGAAGAATTACCTTGAAAGATATTGCCCGTGAGTTGGGTATATCTGTTTCTACTGCCTCTAGAGCGCTAAACTCCTATTCTGGGATTTCTGAAGAGACGATTAAATTGGTAAAGGATTATGCTGAAAAGCATAATTATGTTCCAAATAGCATAGCAGTCAATTTCCGAAGAAATAGAACCATGACTTTGGGAATGATCGTCCCGGAAGTCGTACACCCATTCTTTTCATCTATTATCAGCGGAGCAATTGCGGCTGCCAATCAACATGGGTACAGGATACTTTTAGGCCAAACCGACGAAAAACTACCCAACGAGAAATTAGCTTGTAGGAGTATGCTTTCAGGAAGTGTGGATGGTTTGTTGATTTCGGTTAGTAATGAAACCAAAGACTTTGAGCATTTGCAGGAATTTATAGATGAAGGTAAACCTGTCATCCAGTTTGATAAGTTTCTGGAAAACTTCCATACACCCAAGGTAATTACGGATGATTATGAAAGTGCCTATGAAGCCGTCAACCATCTCATCAAGCAAGGATACCGAAGAATAGCACATATCAATGGACTCCTTGAGGTAAAGAACTCGATGGATCGCTTAAAAGGATATAAAAAAGCCTTGGAAGATGCCGGTTTGGAATTTAGAGAAGAATGGGTTCCGCATTGCAAAAATATCAGCGAGGAAGAAGGTTACCAGTTTGCTCAGGAACTACTCAACTTACCTCAGCCGCCGGATGCCTTTTTTTGTATCACCGACTTGGTAGCATTAGGCGTAATGAATTATCTCAAGTCCCAAGGAATTCAAGTGCCCAAACAAATCGGTGTGATGGGCTTTTCCAACTGGAAAATAGCAGAAGTGATGTCCCCAGGACTAAGTACAGTAGAACAGCACGGCCATCAAATGGGAATGAAAGCTGTAAATCTTTTGGTTCAGCTCCTGAAAGATCAAAGCCTTGGATCCAATGAGACTTACAAAATTGACTCAGATTTAATTATTCGAGAGTCAACTCTAAATTGAGGCTTTAATAGCTTTCAATTACTTCCAAAATCCGAAATCCGAATGGTTCCAGTATCAAGTATTCATCATCTCTCCCCACTTCGAATTCCTGACCTGTCCAGTGATCTTTAAACTTCTTTGGGATTACTCCCTGCTCCTTAAAGGCATACCAAGTCAGATAAGAGGCCTCATTCTTAAAATTGAAAACACAGTAAAATTTTTGATCCTCCAAGCTTCTCAAATAAGCGGCAACATGAATATTATGCGGGTACAACCATGTGATATTCTTGTAGTCGCCTATGGCTGGAAGTGATTTCCGGATTTGAAGTAATTTCTGAGTTCCTGTAAAAACCCTGTTTTCAATACTTCCTTCCTCATTTCTGTTTTCAGCTTTTACCCAATCAATAATTGGTCTATGCATCCATCGGTTGTCATAGCTTTTTGCTGGATCTTTTTCATAGCTATAATCATTAGTGTAGCCCAATTCGTCTCCATAATATAACATAGGTAATCCACCGAGGAAAACAGAATGAGCCTGCATCATCAGAATCTTTTGGATGGCAGAGGCAACTTGGGTATCATCTTTTTCCCAGATAGCCTTTTCCAGTCCGCAAAGCGATGCAAGTGTACCTGAAATCCTGGCATCCCCTGTTTTTGGATTGGATGAAAATAAAGCTCCTCTCGCAGGACTATCTGGAAATTTCCCTGAGAAATAATCTTTCAGAAATGTTCTATGCCGGTAAGGATCTTTTCCAGCCTGGGCAATCATATAATCATCATAGCCCAAACCAATATCGTCGTGACATCGAGTATAGCTTATCCAGCTTGTTCCGAAAGGCTTTTGCTGAATAATGGATTGAGCATTCAGCATAACCTGCGTTTCTCCTGTGGCCAGCATATCCCATTGCAAAGCCATTTGAGTGGCGTTATATGCAAAATCACACTCCTTGCCGGCATTTTCACCTGTCCCAAAATATTCCATGATTTTGGCCGGAGCCACAATTGCTTCTCCGAGCAAGGCCATTCCCGGACTTGCTATCTGTACTGCTTGTTTGATCAATCTCAAAATAGCATGAGCTTGAGGCAAATTTTGACAAGTTGTACCAGTTTCTTTCCAGATAAAAGCAGGGGCATCTATCCTCAATAGATCTACACCAAGATTGGCATAAAAAAAGATCGTATCCAGCATTTCCCTTAATACATGTGGATTCCGATAATTTAAATCCCATTGGTAGTTATGGAAAACGGTCATCACCCATTTTTGGCATTCCTCGGACCAAGTGAAATTGCCTGGTGAGCTTTCCGGAAAAATCTCAGGCATGGCAAGCTCATACTCATTGGGAATCCATCGATTCTCGTACATGTAAAAGTAATCCTGATAAAATTTATCCCCAGCTTTTGCCTTCTCTGCCCATTCATGCCTATGAGAAGTATGATTCAATACGATATCCAACATCAGATGCATACCGTTTTTATGCATTTTTTTTCGAAGTGAAAGAAGTTCTTCCAGGGTTCCAAATCGCTCATCCACCTTCCTGAAATCAGAAACTGCATAGCCCCCGTCGCTTTCTCCAGGAGGGCTTTTAAAAAGAGGCATGAGATGGAGAAAATTTACTCCCAGCTGATCGAAGTAGCTTAACTTTTTTTCCATTTCAGAAATGGAACCACAAAACCTATCTACATACAGGCTCATGGCCGCCAAGTCATTGCTCAAAAACCAATGACCTTGCTTCAGTTTATCCAAATCTCTTTTTTTAAGATCTTGATCTCGATTTTTATAGGCTGAGACCACAGTTTTCAAAAGATCTGAAAAGAAAGCATGAGTGGACTCATTTCTTCCATAAATTTCAAAAAACAGGCTTTTTAACGAGCCTACTCCTTCTTCAAAACGCCCTACAAAATCCTTGTCCTTTTTGACAGCATCTATAGAAAAGTCCTTCAAAATTGAAAGGTCATTACTGGAATTCATCTGTGACATATTAAGTCAAAATAATTAATGCCCTGCGGAGAAACCGCCGGAATTGGTTATTACTTTTTTATTTTCTTTGATATTTAAAGTGGCTAAAGCCGCAATCAGCAGCAAAGCCCCACCAAACACAATGGCCATTCCCGGGTCATTTCCCAGGAAGGTTTTAGAGATAAAGCCAAAAGTCAGCGTCTGTAAAATCATAGGAATCACAATCATCATATTGATTATCCCCATGTAAACCCCATATCGTTCCTTGGGAATTTCATTGACCACCAACAAATAGGGAACCCCCATCATACTAGCCCATGCGATCCCAAAACCAGTCATAGGTATAAATAAGGCATATTTATTATCCAATTGAGGAAAAATCAAGAGCCCTATACCTGCTATGATTAAACAGATAAAATGCACCTTTTTAGGTCCATATTTTTGAGCCATACTTGCCAAAAAGAAGGCTGAAAGGAAGGTCACTATATTATACCATCCGTTCACCAAACCAGTCCAACCTACAGCTTCCTCATAAAGCAACTTATCCCCTGTCGGAGTTGTGTCCCAAACAGATTGAGCAATGCTTTTCGCAGCATTTTGCCAATAGCAAAAGAGGGCATACCATTGGAAAAGGTAAATAAGTGCCAATTTCCACATCACAGAAGGCATGACCATGATGGATTCGATGATTTCAATGTTTTGGGCAAATAATACCCTTGTAGTCGAGTTTTCCTTTGTTTTTTCCAAGGTTCTTCGAATCAACCCTTTGGAAAAAATTGCAGGAATCAGCAATAGGAAAAAGACCAGATAAGCTACCAAAGTGGTTAGAATAGAAAGAAAAAACTGAATGGCCGGGTGAGGCATACCTTCCGTTCGCTTTTTCAGAGCTTTCAGTTCCTCTTCATCCGGTGGTATTTCTGGTGTTTTTGAAATACTCCACATGACGGTGGTGATGGAGCAAATGGTTCCTAAAAAGAAAGAAGCATATACCCAATAAGGGAGAGAACCTGCTGTTCCAGTGATATATTTTTGAAATACAAAAAGGGAAATATTGGCTAGCGTAATTCCCAGACCGGTAAAAAAGCTTTGGGTTAAGAATCCTGTAGAATATTGCTCATCTGGAAGTTTATCAGCAATCAAGGCCCGATAAGGTTCCATAGCAGTATTGTTGGCGGCATCCAAGACCCATAGCAATCCAGCAGCCATCCAAAGGGAACTACTGAATGGGTACAGGAATAAGGTAATACTACAGAAAAGGGCACCTATGAAAAAAAAGGGCTTTCTTCGACCAAATCTTGGACTCCAGGTATTATCACTCAATGCACCAATGATCGGCTGGATCAATAAGCCCGTCATCGGACCTGCAAGGTTCAATATGGGGATTTCATCTGGTGCTGCACCCAACATATCGTAGATGGGATTGACAGCACTCTGTTGTAAACCAAAACTATATTGAATGCCGAAAAATCCGACATTCATATTAATGATCTGGGAAAAGGACAGGCGTGGTTTTGCCATGGATTATTTTGGGTATGTATTGCTAAACACCATCTAAAATCCCACAGGATTTTAAAATAGGTCATCTAACATACAAACTTTATCCTTCAGAAAATCAGCCTTTCAAAAGAAAATACAGGGAAAATCTATGCAAACGGTTGATTATTTTGACAAGCCTAAAAATTTGATGATTTTCGGATTACTCAATGTCTTTCTCCGGAAAGCACCTTAAAGACATGTAAAACTGCTGGAAAAACTGCATCCATAGATTCTCTAGCGCCAGCAGATGAACCTGGCATTGCCAACACCAAACTTTGATCTATCACTCCAGCTAAAGAGCGGGATAAAAAGGCTGTTGGAACTCGCTGCTGACCGTAATTCCTGATGGTTTCTTCAATTCCAGGAATTTTTCTAGTCAATAGGGGTTCCAAAGCATCCGGAGTCACATCCCTTGGTGATAATCCTGTTCCTCCCGAGAAAATGATTAAGTCTATTCCTTCGTCAGCGTATTTTTTTGCTAAACCTTGGATCTTTTCTATTTCATCAGGAATGATTTCATAGGCCACTACTTGTACGCCAATGCTGCTGAGTTTATCCTGAATAATCTTACCCGATTTATCCTCGCCTTTTCCTTGAGAGATAGTATCCGAACAAACAATTACAGCGCCTTTGAGATGAGAAAAGTCCTTAGAATTTAAGTCAGACTTACCACCTTTCTTTTCAATCAATCTAATTTTTTCAATACTGATTCCTTTGTCCAATGGCTTAAGCATATCATACATGGTGAGCGCAACTACCGAGGCCGTGTGCATGGCCTCCACCTCCACACCGGTTTTGTAAATAGTATGAATCTCCACCAAAATCCGTATCTCTTCATCTCCTATTTCATAGGTTACACCTGTAAATTCTATTGGCAAAGGGTGACAATCAGGGATCATATCCGCTGTTCTTTTTGCCGCAAAAAGCCCTGCGGTTTTAGCCATTTCAAGCACATCACCCTTAGGTACTTTTCTATCCTTTACAGCCTGAATCGTTTCAGGCTTGGACACTTTTACAGTGGCTTCTGCTATAGCTTTTCTCAGAGTAGAACTCTTGTGGGTAATATCAATCATGTTTGGTTTCCGGTAGTTTTTGAGAGGACTTCATATCCTGGATGAAATCTTTTAAGTGCTCGATTTCAACGTGGTCCATTAAGACAATTTTATACCACTCATTATCCTCAGAATGAGATTGAGGAACGAGGTTATATTTATGGGCAATTGAGTCTGGTACAGCCTCTGCCCTGAGCGTAACTATATTCATTTCAGGTTCTCTAAAAAAGGGAACCCCCAACTCATTCAGATGCCTGCATAGCCAGTTTGTTCTCATCTTTAAGACAGAGATTTTTTCAAACCATTTGTGTGGCCCATAGGTGGTTAGAATAGTCCAGACAGCCACCGCATTAGCCCCTGAACGGCTCCCGCAAAGAGTTAAGTCCAAACCCTCAACATATTGAGCCTCTTTGGTTAATACATTTTCAATTAAACCTTTTCTACAAACAAAAATCCCCGTTCCATAGGGTGCTTGAAGCATCTTGTGGGCATCGATAGTTAGGGAAGAGATATCTGAATTTTGAAAAGTAATTTGGTTTTCACCTTCTGAGAAGGGATATACAAAACCACCATAAGCACCGTCAATATGAAGTCTAAATGGCACTTGAAACTCCTTCAAAACATCCGCCATTGGCACTGGATCATCCACGGACCCGAACATGGTGGTCCCCATGTTTGCGATGGCAATAAAGTATTTTTTTCCTTTAGAAATCGCATCTCTTACTTCCCTTTCCAGATCTGCTTTCGACATGTCTCTTGTCTCTGCTTGCACAGGTACTTTAACCCAATCAAGCATTAATAAATTTCCAGCTTTTGGAATGGAATAGTGCGTATCTTCAGAAGCTAAAATAGCAATCTCATCGATCTTAGCTCCATACTTTTGAATGAATTCGTTTCTATAAATCCAAAGGGCCTGAATATTTGCCTCAGTCCCTCCAGGAGAAATATATCCATCAAAGCTACCTTCTTCGATTTTGAACAAGTCCACCGCAATCATATTGAGGACTTCCCTCTCCAGTTCTTGAGTACCTTTGAAAGCAAACTCTGAAGTTCCAAAGGTGTGGCAGCCAATATGGTTTGGGTTGGCTATGTAGGTATTCAAAACAGGCATTTCTCTCAAAAAAAGAGATTCATTGGCAAATACCTTTTCATCCAATTTAGATGCAGGATATCCCAGGTTGGCATCCTTGGAGAAATCAACATTTTGTTTCAAAGCTCTCTGAACTCGTTCCAAGCGCTGTTCCGAGTTCAACTTCTTCCAAAATTTCATGTCAATATGCATAGGGCTGATTTGGGTTTATTTACCTATTCTTTTTCCAAACATGCTCTTCAGAATCCAGAATTTCTTTCCCCCAAACTGGTAATTCGGCTTTGATGCGCTCAACCAACTCACTGCAGGCTTCGATAGCGGCTTTTCTGTGTTTGGAAGATGTAAATACAAACAGACATAACTCCCCTACTTTCACTTCGCCTAAACTATGGTAAATATGCATGCAGGTCAGTGGGTACTTAGCGAAAACTGCTTCTCTGATTTCAAAAGCTTTTTGAAGAGCCATTTCTTCATAGGCAGTGTATTCTATGGCAACCACTTCTCCTTTCTCTTTTTGATCCGCCCTTACTTGACCTAAAAAAATGGAGTGCCCACCTATTTCAGTTTTGGTACTATGATTCGCAATAGATGAGGCAATCTTTTCAGGAGAAATTGCTCCCTGTACAAATATATTTTTTGGGGTTCTTACTTTGTCCATAAGATTAATTTTTCGGATAGGCATTCACGCCTCCACGAATTGATATAAATTCTTTTTGAGGAAACTTCTCTTTCAGCTTTACAGCTGCTTTTTGGCTTCTAATTCCGCTTTGGCAATAAACAAAAACCTGATCAGAATTGAATTGAACCTGATTTAAATCATAAAATTCACTTATTGGGATTTCTATTAGATTTTCCAAATTCAATTTAGGCATTTCGTGACTTTCTCTGACATCCAGCCACTGAACTTTGGGGGATTTAAGCCCTTCCTCCCAACTGGCAATTTGAATTCCTGAGCATAAAAACTCATAATCCAATTGCTCCAATTCCTTTTGCGTTTTTGGAATTAAGTTTCTGGCCACTGCATTTGGCTTTAAATCCAAGAAGTATTGTTGGTAAGTTTTGCTGTCGAAAAATAAAACCCGATTCCTGAGAGCTTCCGCGTATCCTGTGATGACTTTGATGGTCTCTGTAGCCATCAAAGTTCCGATCAAGCCAGGAAGTACTCCCAAAACACCAGTTTCTGAGCAATTTGGAACTTCCAATGAGGAAGGGGGATCGGGAAATAGATCCCGGTAATTACAGGAGTTTTCTCCAAGGTCAAATACAGAGACCTGACCTTCATGTCTAAAAATTGCTCCAAATACCAAAGGCTTGTGGAGCAGGAAGCAAACATCATTGACTAGATATCGAGTAGGAAAATTATCTGTCCCGTCTATTACCAGATCGTATTGAGAAATAACTTCAAAGGCATTTTTTGGGGTGAGAAAAAAAGGATAGACTTCGAGCTTTATATCTGAATACTTTTTGCTGATAATTCGGCTAGCCACATCAGTCTTCAATTCCCCTACATGATTTTCACCATAGAGAGTTTGCCGGTTTAAATTAGAAATCGATACTAAATCCCCGTCAACCAATCCGATTTTCCCAACTCCTGCAGCAGCCAAATAATTTAAGATTGGGCATCCAAGACCTCCAAGGCCTATTAATAGTACCGAGGCATTTTGGAGTTTAGTTTGACCTTCTGGACCTAATTCCCGAAGAATTACTTGGCGTTCGAAGCGATCCATAATCAACCTCCTGAGAATGGAGGCAAAAGGGCAACTTCCCTGGCTCCATCGATTTTTTGATTTTCAGATACCAACTCTTTGTCAACAGCCAGACTGAATTTCATCCCCTCCAATCCTGGGTATCTTTCTTTAAGAATAGCTAACAGCTCCTGGGTATCAGAGACAGAATCCAGCCAAATTTCCGATTGGCCAATTTCTTCTGCCACCATCCCGAATGCTTTAATAATAAGTTTCTCAGCCATAATTCAATTTACGAAATGCATTAAGAAAGAATCAATTTCACAGAGGCAAATAATAATACCGCTGCCAACATATATTTCAATACCTTAACAGAGAACCTCTTAGCACCCAAATAAGCTCCTAGGGCACCTCCCAAAACTGTCAAAGGTATCAGAACCCAAAGTTCCTGGGAAACTGTAATCTCATACGTCGCCGCTCCTACAAAACCTGCTACTGAGTTTAGAAAGATAAATAGCGCACTTAAAGCAGCAGTTTCCTTTACTCCTGCCCAACCCAACATCAAAATTATTGGAGTAAGAATTATACCTCCCCCTATTCCAATCATTCCTGAAACAAAGCCTATCAAAATTCCCAAAACCGGAGCCATCCACCATTTTCTTTCTACCTGCTCATCCTTTGAAATTGGGAAAACACCCCCAAATTTTAATACTGGGAAAATCAATAAAACGCCCAATACCTTCTTATAAACTGTTGCATCTAATAATATCGTGCCTCCTAGATAAGCTGCTGGAATAGAAAATAAAATCAGGGATAAAAACAGTTGCATAGGAAAAACACCTGCTTTCCTGTAATTCAGGTAGGCAACCATGGAAACCATCATATTTAAAATCAATGCTGTTGGACGGATTTCCTCCGGAGCAAAACCTAGCAGTGCTAAAATCATCAAATAAGAACTAGCTCCACCATGGCCTACTGAAGCATATAGAAATGCAGCAAATGGCATAAGGAAAAACAGGGCATAGTACATCCAAGTCTCCATTACCAAGGATAAAATTTGATGGTTTGTCCAGCTTTGATAAATGTGGTTTCCTCGGGGATTTCAGCAAATCCATTAGCAGTACCAAAGGATATCAGATTGAAAGATTCTTGCCCACTCAGAATATGAATTTTCCCATCTTCTACATTGGCCTTAAGAAACTGAGTTAATGGAATAGGCTTCTCAAAGTCATCCGAAACTGGTAACTCCACAAATGAATTCCAAGCCATTGAATTCCCTTTCCAAGACTCAATTACCGGCTTAACATAGTTCAAAAAACAAGATAAAACAGACGCAGGATTACCTGGAAGTGCAAAAACCAATTTCTCCTTTTTCATTCCAGCGTAAAGGGGCTTTCCAGGCCTTTGCTTCACCTTGTAAAAAAGTGGTTCAACTTGATGAAATTCCAAAGCCTCTTTTACAAAATCGTAGTCTCCTACAGAAATGCCTCCTGTAATTAAAACCAAATCAGACTGCGCTAAGGCCTTTGATATGATATCTTGAACTGCCTTTTTTTCATCACGAACCTGCCAATGCTGGATTTCTCTAATTCCCTGACTTTTCAACCAAATATCCAATGCAGGGCCATTTGCATTATAAATCTGACCCTTAGTCAAGATTTCTCCGAGATTTTTTATTTCATTCCCTGTGATCAAAATACTTACTTTCGGAGGCTGAAAAACAGGAATTTCTCCTACTCCCACAGAAGCCATCAAACTGATTAGACCCGGGGTTATTTTAGCTCCGGCCTGAGCCACCAAGTCTCCTTTTTTGCATTGACTTCCTTGGTATCGGACATGCTGTCCCTGAATCGCATCTTCTGGATTAAAATTAATTTTAGCACCATTCTTCTCCACCTTTTCCTGCATGATCACAGAATCCGCACCTTCTGGCATAGGCGCACCAGTAAAGATTCGAATACATTGGCCATTCATTATTTGTTGAGAATAATCTCCTCCAGCGGCTGATTCACCTATTATTTCCAATTCTTTGAGTCCCTCTTCCCATATAAAGGCATAGCCATCCATAGCTGAATTGTCAAAAGAAGGAACGTCCATCAAGGATCTTACCTCATCTCCTAGGAATAAGCCTTCAGACTCAAAGAGAGGAATTAATTGAGACCTTTTATTCAAAGGGATATTTTGAAGAATTCTTTTTGCCTCAGAAACTGAAATCATCTCACCCTCCGATTTTAATCATACTTCTATTTTCGATTTTATCAGCTTGGGTAAGTTGATAATCCGCAGAAAACTGCCCTCCTAAAATTGCGTGTTTCTTTGCCAAAGACTCATGAATCAAAGATCTTACCTCTTCCCCATTTCTCAACCTACTCAGCAAATCCAGCTCATCTTTACCGAATAGGCAATTCTTTATCTTCCCGTCGGCAGTTAATCTTAACCTGTTGCAACTACCACAAAAATGCTCACTCATGGTGGTAATAAAAGCGAAGGTTCCGGCATAACCCGACACTTTATATTTTTTGGCTGTGCTGTGAGGTTTATCGGTTAGCTTTTTGAAGTCCAACTTAGATCCTGCAATTTTCAACATCTCTCCTGCCGTCAGGACTTTTTTACTGTCCCAGCTATTTCCCTGAAATGGCATAAACTCGATGAATCGTATGTGAAGGGGATATTTTTTGGTCAGTTGTATAAAATCCACCAACTCATCTTCAATCTGACCCAGCATGGCCACAGCATTGATTTTAACCCGAAAACCTTCCTCCAATAGTAGCATGATACTATCCCACACTTGCTGAAATTGATCTCTCCGCGTCAACCTTTTAAATTTCTCGGGGTTCAAGGTGTCCAAGCTCACATTGATCGACTTAACTCCGGATTCCTTCAAAAGGTCAATATATTTTGGAACCAGTATCCCATTCGTTGTCAAAGACAATTCTACCGGAAGCTTACCCAGCCTTTGAATAATATCACCAGCATCTTTTCTAACCAGGGGCTCTCCACCCGTCAATCGGATTTTGGTAACGCCAAGTTCTACAAAAACCTCAGCCAGCTCTACAATTTCATCAGCACTCATCAATCTGGATTGTGGCATCCACTCCATTTCCTCCTGGGGCATACAATAGGTGCAACGGAAATTGCAATTGTCCGTCAGAGAAATTCTCAGGTAATTGTGAATACGTCCAAAATTGTCTTTGAGCATGCCGTGATTTTAGTCTAATATTAGAAAGATTGAAATGCTTTCTCCACCCTCTTTCTACAAATGGAGACTTTATTTTTCTAATGTAATTTAATTCAATTAGCTCGGTAAAAGCTGATTTTCTCCAGAATCTTGACTCAGGCGCCTTTTCTGAATTGAGTTGGACTTGAATTGACCTGCTTTTTGAAGAAATTATTGAAGTGAGTTACTTCGTTGAACCCTAAAGCGAAGGCAATCTCAGACACGTTCCAATTACTTTGTTTCAAAAGGATTTTAGATTCCTGTACCAATCTATCAGCAATCAACTGAGAAGTAGTTTTTCCCGTCATCTCTTTCACAGCGCGATTGAGATGATTGACATGGATGTTGAGTTGATTGGCAAATTCTGAGGGAGTTCTCATTTGAATACTAGAGTGGCTTTCATCTACTGGGAACTGCCTTTCCAAAAGCTCCAGAAATATGGACGCTATTCTCAAAGATGCGTTCCCGTGAAGGGTAGTTTGCAAGTCTGCTGGTTGCAGCTTCATCCCGAAATGAATCAGTTCGGACACCAAATTCCGAATACGGTCATACTTGTATTTGTACTCTGAATTAAACTCATCCTGCATCGTTTCAAAAATAGTCTCTACTTCTTTAGCCTCCTCATCACTTAACTCAAACACATGAGTTCCATTTGGGTGGAAAACCTCATACTGCTGAATTTGGCCATAATTCATGAAGAAATGAGGATTGAAAATACAATATACCCCAGTAGTATGCGCTCCTATGTGATCCCATTTATAAGGAACCATGGGATTGGAAAAGGACAGTGCCTGTTTTTTGACCTCATACACTCTGTCAGCGTAATGAACTGTGCTAGCACCTTTGACAAGCATGACTTTGTAAAAATCCCGCTTTCTATATGGGACACTTTTTAGCTTTCCTTCGAAATAGGGTTCAAGTCTGAAAATATTAAAATGCCCGAAATCCTTTTTTAGGCTTTCTGGAATCCAATTGAATTTACGTTTATAAAATTCCTCTAAGGTCTCTGACTTTTCCATTTTGTTATTTTTTAGCGTAGGTATTTTTAAAAGTGTAAAGCAAGCTCATGTTCCAAACCAAATCATCTCCAGCTACCTGTGACTTAATTTTTTGATTAAAAAAGGTTTGAAATGAAATTGGAAACTCGTCTTTGCTGAATGTAAAACTTGAATTGATATAAGTTCCAGAATTTTCATCCACACTGAGAAAGAAGAGTTGCGGGTTAATTCGCAAGGAGAAGTCTCCTCCTAATCTGATATTGGAAATCACAGTATTCAAAGCTACAAAATCACTGTTTTTTGGTCCTGTTGGATTAAAGCCTGTTCCATGAAGATAATAAATACCCATGCTCAATTTATTGCTGAATTTATAGCTTTGATTGATCTCCCCTGCAAGGAATCTATTGGCTACAAACATCCTTTGAACTTCTCCATCCACCATTACCTCCCTATCCTGAAAGAGAAATGCAGGATGCGCACCGGCAGTCAAGGAAAATTTCTTGTCTTTGATGATTTTATATCTCCACCAAAGAATAAATGACCAAGGCTTTCCATTCATTCCGAATCGAAACATAGGATCAAAAGAAAGTCTCTCTCCTCCTACACTGAGGTCGAAGAAGGCAGCAGGCTTTCCTAAGTTAAATGCAGGAATAATTGAGACGCCATTATTAGTCGCTGTGATAGTTCCACTAAAATGGCGAATCGGTGATTGAGATTCAACTGGATTTTCCTGAGAAAAGGAAGGACCTTGGAGTAAAACCAAACTCAGAATCAAAATCTGAATTTTTGTAATTGATTTCATTGAACTTTTCAAAGTGAGGGTAAATAGGCAATTGAGAAATTAGTCTTACAAATGTCCAAATTTTATCAATTAATTTATAATGAAAATCAAATAGATGATTACAAAATTCAAACATTGAATAGCTATAAGAGAAAAATCAATTTATTGAAAAAAACAATTTATCAATAAAATTACCGAGAAGAAAACCCTTGAAATATGTTTGAAAAGCGTAAGTATTTATTTGATAATGATTAATTATAACGCTAAAAATCAATTAATTTTGAGTTAATAATTTCTCTATTTGATATCTAATGATGGATTTGTATAAACTCAGGACACAAGCAAACAATCTTAACCCTTGCGATAAAAAGTTTTCAATGAATTATAAAAATGAAACCTAATCTTGCATAAAATTCAAAGATTTGAAAAATCAAACCGATTCTTTTTAGGCTGAGTTCCTAATTGTACCTTACTAAGATTATTACTTTAAAAAACACCAAACAAAAACACTATTAATATGAAAAACTATATCATTCCATTTGTCTTATTTATTGGCCTTAATCTTTCTGTTTTGGCCCAAAATCAACCTGACCAATCCTCTGAAAAGGAAATTTATGAACTCTCCATGAACAAGTGGAAATGGATGGCAGAAAAGGACATTACTCAATTAAAGCCCCTTTTTCACCCTGAAGCCAAGTTTGTGCATATGAGCGGAACCTGGAGTACGGAACGGGAATTGGAAATCATTGAATCAGGAAGTATCTGGTATAAAAATGCAAAAGTACATGATACTGCAGTGGAGCTGTTCGGAAATACAGCATTGGTCTGGAATAGAATCACTTTAACAGCCGAAGTTAGAGGGAATGATGTAGTAACAGAATTTACCGTAACTGAGGTATATCAAAAAGATAATTCAGGTTGGAAAATGCTTGCATTGACCTTTAGCAGTGTAAGAGACACCCATCAAATTGAGAAGTAAGGACTATTGTGACTTACAAAAATTAATAAATTAGAAGGCTTATCAAGTATTCTTTAGTTAATTTGCGGTAATTAGCAAATATCAATATCCGCTTTCTTACCAGTATAAAGTATAATAAAGCTTAATGATAGCTCAAAGGATCAGAATCCGGAAGCTTCGCATGCCTACCGTGGCTGGGTCATAGGCCGACTGTGCTGTGCGAAGTCGAAGTATCCAAGCGGTCAAGCAAAGAATATATGGTAAGTGGTAAGATTGCGGATAATCAGATTAGTAAAATCCCAATCACTGATGAAATACCTGATTACTTTATTGTTAGCCTTTTGTTCCAATTTTGTTTTGGCTCAAGTTCAGATAGTGGCAGAACAAGACCAAAACCGTGACCTTACTTTACTGGGTTTAAACAGCGATAAAATCCCTTACACCATAAGATTAGAATTCATTCTTTTAGAAAATCTTGAATCTTTGGAGGGAGACATTCTTTTCAAAACTGCTAACCCCGGAAAAAGCACTTTAGTGAAGCTTCAATCCATTTATTCTAATGAAAAAACCGGTTTTCGGTATAATACCAAACTATTCAAAGGAGATATATTTCAGAGACCACTTTACAAAACGATATATCTTCCACCGGTTAAAGAAGGAACAAAATTTAACATGAGACCACTGAGAATTGAGTCTCATCCTTCTCAGAATTCAGGATTAAATACATATACAGGCTCATTATTTCTTTTTGAAAAAGCAGTAGCAATCTGTGCCCCAAGGAAGGGAATAGTTTCAGAGATTAAAATGGAACGAGGGGCTTTGGCTTCCGGACCTTCAAATTTTGAATCAGAAAATTTCATAGAAATTTATCACGAGGATGGGAGTTTCAGCAGATTAAGTGGGCTTCAAAAAAATTCAGCCAAAGTTGAAATAGGTGATACAGTATTTCCAGGACAGGAAATAGCTGAATCAGCGATCGATCCGAATCAGAACTTGCATCATGTTAAAATGATTCAAAGTCATTGGGAGATGAGCGAAAGTGGAATGCTTTGGGTGAATTTTCCGGTTGTCATTTTTTCTGAACAAAAAAATATTTCAAGTGACCAAGATGCAGAGGATATTCTAGCTAAACATCCGGAAAACATTATTCAACTAGAAATGGATAAAAAAGAGCTTAAGAAATATTCAAAAAAATAAATCTGATCTCTTGAGTAAAAAATGATTATTCCTCTCAGAACGAAGTTTTTTCCTTAGAAAAACATTTGAAATCAACCAATATGTTTTGCTCATAAATTATTTTTAAACCTTACAGCCTGACAGTAGTTCTGTAGATGTTAAATCAAAAAACCACTCAAAAATGAAAACCACAAAAATTTTAGCTCTAGCAGGAAGTTTTCTGGCAATGGGCTTATGGACTGCATGCAGTGCACCTAAGGAAGAGTCTACAGAAGAAACAATGGAAGTAGTCGAAGAGGCTCCGGTAGAAGAATCCAATACAGTAGTTGATATAGCTATCGGTTCTCCTGACCACACTACTCTAGTAGCTGCAGTTCAAGCTGCAGGTTTGGTAGAAACACTAAGTGGAGACGGTCCTTTTACTGTCTTTGCTCCTACTAATGCGGCTTTTGAAGCACTTCCTGCAGGAACAGTTGAAGACTTATTGAAGCCTGAAAACAAAGAAAAGCTTACTGGCATTTTAACATTCCACGTAGTATCTGGAAACGTAATGTCAGGTGATTTAAGTGATGGACAAGTTGTTACGACTTTGAATGGTCAAACTGCAACTGTATCTATCAAGGATGGAAAAGTTATGATTGGCGATGCAACTGTAGTTGCTGCTGATTTAGCCGGAACAAACGGCGTAGTCCATGTAATTGATAAAGTATTATTACCGAAATAAGGTTGATGGTTATTAAACTTAAGGCTAGTTCCCATGGAGCTAGCCTTTTTTTGTTTTCTATTTTTAATAATCCTGTTTGAATTCCGTAAGTATCTTCCAGCTAAGTGCTTTATTTTCACATTGAAGTAAATATTATTCCCCGATACCCAGGAAAACATTAACTTCTAGCTTATTATCTGCAAATCTAACCCTTTGAGGATGCACTAGAAATGGTAAAACTTTGATTTGCGGTTTCACTTTCTTTAGCCCAAAATTTCCAATGAATTATCCAGACAATAAATTGAATAGAAGATCATTTCTGAAAGTTTCCGCACTCGCGGGTGGAGGTATGATTCTTAGTTTCAATTGGCTGGCAGGCTGCAAACCTAATTCTTCCGAAATTTTGGATTTGCCTAAAGAATGGTTCAGGCTCAACGGCTATATCAAAATCGGTGAAAATGGGCTGATCACCATCATGTCACCCAATCCAGAAGGTGGTCAGAATGTGAAAACTTCCATGCCCATGATAGTTGCTGAGGAATTGGACGCAGACTGGAAAAATGTAAGAGTAGAGCAAGCTCCCCTGGACACTGAAAATTTTACTCGGCAATTTATCGGAGGAAGTCAGGCGATCAGAATTGGTTGGAATGCCTTGAGAACAGCTGGTGCTACAGCCAGACAACTTTTAATCAATGCAGCAGCCGATCAGTGGAAGGTGCCTGCTTCGGAAATCAAAACCGAACCCGGATTTCTTATACATGTTCAATCAGGAAAAAGAGCACAGTTTGGAGAAATGGCTTCCTACGCAGCTTCTCTTCCTATTCCGGAAAATGTAGAATTGAAAAAAGTGGACCAATTCAAAATTATTGGCACATCTCAGAGAAATGTAGATATCCAAAAAATCATTACTGGGAAACCACTATTTGGGATTGATTATAAGAAGGAAGGCACTTTAATAGCTATGATTATTCATCCACCTTCATTTGGAATGAAGCTTAAATCCTTTGATGCTTCAGAAGCACGAAATATGCCTGGAATCAAAGGGGTTTTTGAATTCAAATCATTAGAAGATGACTATGTTAGAACATTCTTCGACACAGTTACCTTCACTGATTTAATTGCAGTTGTGGGAACTAGCACTTGGGAAGTCTTAAATGCAAAAAAAGCCATCCAGGCTGAGTATGAACCTATCTCCGCTTATGTAGAAAAAAGAGATCGATTTGGTTCCGAAGAAAGCAGGATAGTTCCGGCTGGTCAGGAGAACACAGAATCTCAGGCAGAAAAAATGAGAATTGCATCCCTAAAACCGCAAGAATTAAGAAGAGATGGAAACCCTGAAGAAGCTTTTAAAAAGGCATCTAAGGTCATTGAGAAAACTTATACAGGACCATTTCTGGCCCATAATTGTATGGAACCGATGAACTTTTTTGCCCATGTTCAAGGCGATAAAGTAGAATGTGCAGGTCCTCTCCAAAAACCTGAGTTAACAGAACAGGCTCTTTCGGTAAGATTAGGCATACCTGTTGAAAACATCCATATTGAAATGACCAGGTTGGGAGGAGGATATGGAAGAAGGTCCTATGCTCATTGGTTGATTGAAGCGGCTGTTATTTCTCAAAAACTCAATGCTCCTATCAAATTGATTTACACGAGAGAGGATGATATGACTTCGGGAATTTATAGGTCCCGATACCAGGCAACTTATCGGGCTGCCTTGGACGAAAACAATCAGTTGATAGGCTTTCATATCAATGCAGGAGGATTACCCGAAAATCCCATATACCCAGATAGGTTTCCAGCTGGTGCGGTTGAAAATTATCTTGCCGAGGGTTGGGAAGTTCCTTCCAATATCACCACGGGATCTTTCCGTGCTCCGAGATCAAATTTCATGGCAGCCGTAGAACAATCCTTTTTGGATGAAGTAGCAGAAGTTGCTGGGAAAGATCCTATTGATTTCAGATTAGAGCTATTGGAAAAGGCCAAACAAAATCCAGTGGGAAAAAACAATGATTATGATCCAGCACGATATGAGGAAGTCATCAAACTGGCACGTGAAAAATCAGACTGGGCAACAAATAAAGAAGGTATAGCTAAAGGATTTTCAGCCTATTTTTGCCATAATTCTTATGCTGCTCAAGTGATGGAGTTAAAAATGGAAAATGGACAGGCTCTTATAGAAAAGGTAGTCTCTGCAGTGGACTGCGGAATCGTGGTCAATCCGGACGCTGCCAAAAATCTCTGTGAAGGTGCAGTGGTGGATGGAATAGGTACTGCGCTTTTTGGTGAGTTGACCTTTGAAGAAGGCAAACCGAGCAAGAGTAATTTTGATCAATATAGGATGATCCGAATGAAAGAAGCTCCAAAAGTTATTGAAACCTATTTTGTGGATAACCAAATCGATCCAACAGGCTTGGGAGAACCTGCATATCCTCCTGTATTTGCAGCCTTAGCAAATTCCCTTTACCAGGGTACAGGCCAAAGATTTTACGAACAACCTTTTATCAAACAGCTTCAAAGCTGAATTTCAAAACCTTTCAACTTAACTTCATTTTTCCTCAGAAGACAATTTGAACTGCGGAAAATCAAGGAATAAAAGTTGATTCTTGAAAGTGAAGGTCATAAATCAATTAAAACCCTGCACTCATTTTTTCAAGATCATTATTTTTTCTACTAAAAAAGTATTGATTTACCCGCTTTTTATCTTAAAAACCCTTAATTTTCCAATGTATATAAGTTCTTTCCTACTTATTCCAAAATACTTTAAAGGTATTTATTAAGCCTACCCAATCGACCCAGCTACTTAATTGATAAATCCTTTGTTTTCTAGATCACCCATATATGTAATGCTGTGCCTAATCAGTCTTTTGGTTGGGTCTCAGAAGCTTTCAGCACAAGCCCCTTTGTTTCCCAAAAACTCCAATTACATAGTGGAAAACTGGGACAACTCTAATGGGCTTCCGCAAAATGCTGTTTTTGCTATGGAAAAGGATAACCATGGCTATTTTTGGGTAGCTACAGAAGAGGGGCTTACTCGCATTGACGGATATTCTGCAAAGGTTTTTGATCAGGAAAATTACCCCCTAATGCAAGAGCAGACCTATTATACTTTTTATAAATCAAAGGCTGGAATTTGGGCAACGGGAGATAGAAGTATTGCGCTGCTGGAAAAGAATATCAGAAAAATCATAGACTGTACCGGCATTACCAATGATACATGGATAAGAGCTGTCACAGAAATCGACGGAGGCAAATTATTGATTGGAACAGATGCCGGTGATATTCACCAATGGGAGAACGGAACCTTCACTGAACTAGAAATATGGAAGCATGAATTTCCAATGGAGATTTACAGTTTTTTCCAAATCGATTCATACAAGCTTTTGGTAGGAACAACTAGAGGCCTATACGAGCTGAACTTGAAAGCAAATACCAAAAAATTAATTTCAGCAGACAGCCTTGGAGTTTATAAAATATTTGGGACTTCTAAAGAGATCTATATTTTTTCGCCTGAAGAAGGTATTTTTCAAATGAACAAAGGCTATGAGATGGAAAAAATAGTCCCAATTAGCCAAATCAAAGACATTAATCTTAGTAGCCTGATAGTTGATTCTGATAAAAGAATTTGGGCAGGATCATTACAACAAGGTTTGATGATGATCAATCAGGGACAAGTCACAAGATTTTCCTACCCTGAATTGAAAAATTATACGGTAAGAAAAATTATTAAAGAAGATAACAACCTGTTTCTAGGGACTTTAGGAAAAGGACTCCTCATTATTAAACCTGCAAGCGTAAATCAGCCAAATCACGAAGAGCTGAGGAATAAGAATGTCAAGGCTATCTACCAAAGTGAGGATAGCAGTATTTGGATAGGAACAAAAGCAAATGGACTCCATCAGATTGATGGGAGTAAAGTTAAAATCTGGACTCAAAAAGATGGCTTGATTCAGGATAACAACACCAGCCTAGCTTCAAGAAACGGCAAACTTTACTACAGCTCCACCTCCGGTATCTCTGTAATTGACATTCAAAGAGGGAAAATTATAGAACAGATTACAGAAGAGGATGGGCTAAGAAGTAATTATGTACATGCCCTATTCAGAGACTCTAATAATCGCTTGTGGATCCTGACAAGAAAAGGAGGAATACATTACCTTGATGAGAATGACAAACCTCAAAAGATTAAGCTTCCTGAGAAATTTGATGCAACAAGGTTTGTAAGTGCCCTAGAGCTCAAAAATGGTCAATTATTAATCGGTTCTATGAATGAAGGTATTCTTCGATTAGAGGATACCGTCTTCGTCGATAATAAAAGACTTCCTTTGGCTCCTGGTGAAGATGTGATTTACAGCATGTATGAGGATGCTGAAAATGACCTTTGGTTCGGTACACATGGAGGGCTTGTATTACTGAAAGGAGATCAAATCAAAATTTTAGGAAAGATCAATGGTTTGAAATCTAAAACTGTATACAGCATAACGGACGATGGAAAGCGTGGAATTTGGATCAGTAATAATTTTGGGGTTCAATATTTTTCTTACTCAGAAATAAAAAAGTTTAAAGAAAGTGAGAATGAAAATGTATTGATCAGCTCAACTTTATATGATGAAAGATTGGGTTTGCCTAATTCTGAGACCAATGGTTTGATTTTTCCTGCTGCCATACAAGATTATAGTGGTAAAATCTGGATCCCAACAGTCGAGGGAGTTGGGATAATCAACCCACAAACCATTTCTAACAGTCCCAATGATTCAATTAGTTTTTACTGGGATGAACTCAGGATAGGAGAAGAAAAATCTGATATTCAGGGACCAATTCGTATTCCTGAGGGAGTTAGGATGTTTCAAATTTCATTTAATCTTATTGATTTTGAGAATCCTGCTCAATATTCATTATTTTATAGAATAGACAATGAAAATGATAATTGGCTTCCAATAAAGAATCAAAGACAATTGTTTTTCAATGGACTAAAACCTGGTGACTATACCTTAGAAATTAAAGTCCTCAGATACGGCGAAGAAGATAAAGTTTATTCTCTTCCCATAAAGGTTTCTGCTTTGTTTTTCGAAACTTTAACCTTTAAAATTATAATAGGAATTGTCGCAATTCTTCTTCTTTATTTCATTCTACAATCTTATTTCAATAAGAAATTAAAGAAAGATTTGGAAGAGAAAGTCATTCAGAGAACTTCTGATCTTAGCCAAGCAAATGAAAAATTAAAGGAGGCTCTGGAAGAAATAGAAAACCAAAATATAATTATGAAACAGCTTACTTGGAATCATTCACATCTGCTTAGGGCTCCGCTGACTAGGGCGATGGGGATCAATCACCTGTTGATCAATTATTCCAAGTATGAGGGGATAGAAAAAAGCAAAGAAGAATTAGAAAAAGAACTTCTGGAATCATTGAAACAAGTAGATGAGATTATTAAGGACACTCATACAAAATCTGAAAATCTCACAAAGTAATGAATACCTTTCTTCCAAATGTGTTGGTAATAGATGATGATCCGGGAATACTTTTCTTACATAAAATTATCATAAAGGGAGAGGGATTACATCCAAACCCGATTACTTTTTTTGATCCTGAAGAAGCATTAAATCACATTCTGGAAAATGACATACCTGAAAAAGGTATATTAATCTTTTTGGATATAAACATGCCTAGAATGAGCGGATGGGAATTACTCAATCATTTAGAAAAGGAACTTCGCCATGTAAAAGTCAGAGTCGTGATGGTCACCTCTTCTTTAGATCGATCTGATAAAGAAAAAGCCCAAAAAAGTCCTTTTGTCATGGATTTTTGGGAAAAACCGCTCAATGAAAATCAAATTGCTCTAGTTGCCAAACAAATCCCCATCTGGTTTGAAATGTAAAATACTCTAACCTTACATTGGCTTCCTAATACCCTTTAGTGCATCGAAGATTATCAGACTTATCAAAAATTATTTTTCAGGAATACTCACTTTTATTAAAGTAACAGACGGCCACTTTTCAAGCAATCAATTGATTACCATAAGCTTCTATTTGATTTTTGTAAGGACACTTGGTCAAATAATAGCTAAATTGAGTTCTAAAATTTAACAGATATGGCTCAATATAATCTCAATATCAACGGTAAAAGTCTTAAAGTAGATGTAGATACAAACACTCCTATGCTTTGGGTATTAAGAGATCATTTGGATATGGTAGGCACCAAATTCGGATGCGGAATCGCACAATGTGGCGCTTGTACCATTCATTTGGATGGAAACGCAGTTAGATCTTGCCAACTTCCTGTTTCTGCAGTAGAAGACGCCAAAATCACAACTATCGAAGGACTTTCTGAGAATGGAGATCACCCCGTTCAGCAAGCTTGGATGGAGCATGATGTCCCACAATGTGGCTACTGTCAAGCAGGCCAAATAATGACTGCTGCCGCTCTCTTACAGCAAAATCCAAGCCCAAGCGATGAGGAAATTGAAAATGCCATGAATGGGAATATTTGCCGTTGTGGAACTTACCTGCGAATAAAAGCAGCAGTAAAAACAGCTTCCCAAAAACTTTAAAACTCTGAAATCATGACCATTGTAAATACAAAATTGAATAGAAGATCATTTTTGAAAGTATCCGCACTAGCGGGTGGCGGCATGGTATTAAGTTTCAGTTGGCTTGCAGGCTGTAAGCCTACATCCAAAGAAATGCTGGAGATGCCAAAAGAATGGTTTGAACTCAATAACTTCATCAAAATTGGTGAAAATGGAGCTGTCACCCTTTATTCTCCAAACCCAGAATTCGGTTCCAATGTAAAAACATCCATGCCGATGATACTGGCAGAGGAACTGGACACAGACTGGAAAAATGTTTTCGTAGAACAAGCTGATTTTTATCCTGAGAGATTTGATAGACAATTTACTGGAGGAAGCCAGGGGATCAGGCAAGGTTGGACTCCATTAAGAACGGCCGGTGCCACCGCAAGAGCCATGCTTGTGGCAGCAGCAGCTCAAACCTGGAATGTTTCTGCTTCCGAAATCACTACAGCTGCAGGTCAAATAGAACACAAATCCAGTGGAAAAAAAGCACATTATGGAGAATTGGCTTCCCTAGCGGCTACTATGGAAGTACCGGAAGAAGTTCAATTAAAAGAAATAAAGGATTTTAAAATCATTGGTAACTCCAAGAAGAACGTAGACGGGGTCAAAATCCTAACCGGAAAACCACTTTTTTCTTTAGACCATAAAGTGGAAGGAATGAAATATGCAGCGATTGTTCACCCACCTGCATTCGGTATGAAATTGAAATCATTTGACAAAAATTCAGTTTCCGGAATGCCTGGTATCATGGATGTTTTCTCTGTTTCTTTATTTAATGATGATTATAATAGAAACTTTTTTGACACCACTACCTTTCCTGAGATTATTGCCATAGTGGGTAATTCCACGTGGGAAGTCATGCAGGCAAAGAAGAATTTGAAAGTTGAATGGGAAAAAGCTCAGGAATCAACTTTCCCAATGGCCGGCAGAGGTGGAGCAACAATTACTGCGACTGTCCCTGCTGGTTTGGAAAACACAAGCAGCCACAAAGAAAGGATGGCTGAATTCACAGCAAAACCGGGAAACATCCTCAGAAAAGACGGGGATCCGGAGGGAGAGTTTAAGAAAGCAGCAAAAATCATTGAAAGAACTTATACCGCTCCGTTCTTAGCTCACAACACCATGGAGCCTATGAATTGCTTTGCGGATGTCAAGGGTGACAAGGCTGTGATTTATGGACCTACTCAAGCTCCAGAATTCATTATGGGAACCTTGGTGCAGGCTTTGGATATTCCAAAAGAAAATATTCAAATCAACCTTTCAAGAATGGGAGGCGGATTTGGAAGAAGAGCTTATAGCCACCATATGGTAGAGGCTGCCCTTATTTCACAGAAAGTTCAAGCCCCTGTGAAGATGGTTTACACACGGGAAGATGATATGACTTCTGGTGTGTATAGACCCACTTATACTGCAACATACAGGGCGGCTTTGGATGAAAACAATAACTTAACTGCCCTCCATGTCAAGGCAGGTGGAATTCCTGAGACTCCAATTCATCCTAACAGGTTCCCTGCGGGAGCCTTAGATAATTACTTGGCCGAAGGATGGGATATTCCATCAAATATCACCATCGGTGCTTTCCGAGCTCCAAGATCCAACTTCATCGCAGGAGCAGAGCAAAGCTTCTTGGACGAATTGGCTGAAGAGATGGGTAAGGATCCAATTGATTTCCGCTTGGAATTATTGAAAAGAGCAGAAACAAACCCTGTTGGGAAAAACAACGATTATGATGCCAAGCGATACGCTGGTGTATTAGAACTGGTGAAAGAAAAATCAAACTGGAATAGCCCTAAAGACAATGTGCATCGAGGGGTTTCCGCATACTTCTGTCATAACTCTTATGTAGCTGAAGTGGTAGATACTGTCATCAAAGACAATAAGCCAGTAGTAGAAAATGTTTATGCTGCGGTGGATTGTGGAATTGTGGTTAATCCAGATGCCGCTGCCAATATGGGAGAAGGAGCAATTGTAGATGGAATAGGAAATGCCTTCTTTGGAGAATTAGCCTTTGAAAATGGAGTTCCCAGCAAAAGCAATTTTGATAAGTACAGAATGATTAGGCAAAAAGAGTCTCCTAAAAAAATCGAGGTTCATTTTGTTCAAAACAACGAAGACCCAACAGGTTTGGGAGAACCACTCTTCCCTCCTGTTTTTGCAGCTTTAGCTAATTCACTTTACAAGGCAACTGGAAAGCGTTATTACGAACAACCATTTGCACCACAGCTAGAAATGCAAAATTTGAAGATGTAAATAACTTTAAATCAAGATTATGGCCTGAATCAATTATTTTCAGGCCATTTTTTTTGTGCTAAATGAAGCGAATTGATAAATGGAATCGTCTAGAGAAGGAATTTAAAAACATTCAAACACTATGATTAAAAGTTTCATTTCTTCACCCAGATTCAAATCTAAATGGTCGTTGGTTGCCACTTTAATTGGTTTACCACTACTGGTCAGTGGATGTCTTAATAATTTCGATACGCCACCCGCACAACCAGCAGCTTACATTTCAATTTACCAGGGATCTCCCGATGCGCCTGCAATGGATATTTTTGCAAATCAAAATCGGGTGAATAATCAGCCCTTAAATTTCGCAGAGGTTCTTGCTTATAGTCCGTTTTATGTAGGAGAAAGATCCTTCCGATTTTCCTCTTTTAATTCAACGACTACTCTGCTTCAAAAAGATTTCACAATAGAACAAGATGCTATTTATTCCATGTTCGTTTTAGACAGAGTAGCTGATTTGGATGCTATCCTGATTGAAGACGAATGGACCTTGCCTTCAGCGGATTCTGCACAGGTAAGGATGGTGCATTTGTCCCCAGATACTGGAGAGGTTTTTCTACAATTTTCTAATCTCAGCACTCCTGTAACAAATAATATGAATTTCGGGGATGACTCAAACTTCACCATGGTGAAGAAAAACACCTATAATGTTCAGGTGAAATCTGTAGCCACAGGAGAAGTACTCCTAAGCGCAAATGATGTACAGATCAACGGGAATCGAGTCTACACTTTTGTATTGAGAGGATTAGCGGAAACAACTAATCAAACCCAGAAAATGGATTTACAACTCATTACCAACTATGTAAATTTTTAAATGCCTCATAATGAAAAAATCCCGGGCCATTCGGTCCGGGATTTTTTTTTACCTATTCTATAACTGTTTAAAGAATATGAGCTTCAATTCTAAGGCTAATAATCCATTGTTTGATCCCATTAAACTTCCAATCTTATAGATGCTATCCACAACCTTTTAAGCCCAATGAAATTAAAAATATTCCTTTATACGATGCATCAAATCACTTCTAGCCAAGCTAGATTTTAATGTTCGCTCTTATAAACCCCTCATTTAATCCTTATTAAAGAGACATATATTCAAGCCTAGGTCTTCAATTCTAGCATTATAGCTTTCAAATTATCTTAACGAGATCTAGCCAAGTCTTTGGGTCAAAAAAAAACCAACTCAAATAGAGTTGGCCTTTCTGAAGTAATCAAACCCCTAAATTATTATTCTTTTCCTCCTCCAAAGTTCACTTTGAAAGAAGCTCCAAAAAAGCCCGGATTATCTCCAAACCCTGTAAACTGTCGTAAAGGATAATTGTAAAATGGCATCAATACATAGCTGCTTTTTTCAGCCTGAAGCAGCCTGATATTCAATCCAAAATTCATAGTGGCTAAAGGGTAAAATCTACTATCTACTGATTCCAATGTTCTAGTCTGAACCACATCTTCATTCAAAGTGCGGAATGAATTTGCGGCTGAAGCATCTGCCACAGTTACTTGTCTGGTAAAGGAAGTCTCTAACTCTGCCTGCTGATTGAATGCGTAGAAATTGGAGAAACCTGCTTGAACGGACAGAGAGTTAGACCTAGTAATGGGGTACTTGAGGTAAATCGGAATTTCAACCTGAGTCTGTCTTACAATTATTGTTTCTGTAACTGTGGCTATACTCATGTTAAAGCCCACCATTGGCCTATTGGAAACATCACTTTGCTGATTCAGCAAGTTCAAGCCTAAGCCTGACCCCAAAGTCAATTTCCCTGGAAGATCCAAATTCACCATTACCCCCATAGCTAAGGTATTTCCTGAAATTGATTCTCCATTTTGCCTAGCTGAACCAAAACCTGGTGCCACACCTAATCCATAGGATAATGAAGATTTTTCTTTAGGAATAGGATCGAATTCAGGCTCTTCTTTGAAAGCTATTAGCGGCTTGCCTTGTTCAACTTTACTTTCAGACATCAAAGACTCTTTAGCAATCAAACCACTTGTAGTAGAAATCTCTGATTGGCTTTTTGACTTTATTTCTTCAATATTTTCAGCCTGAGCTATCACTTTTTGAGTGAATGGAGATTCTTGTGATTTCAAATCACTATTTAGCTCCTTGGCATCTTTTACTACTTTAATTGGCTGTTTTGGAGAGTCCTTGGATGCAATGAGAGATTGATTGTTTTGCTTTTCTATTAGGCCATTTGACTGTATGGTATTCTTAGATTTTCCTTGTGGGATAACTTCTTGAATACCTTCTGATTTTCTCTCCGTCTCCACTGAGGGAGAGGATTTAGAGCCTTCTTGATGAGCTTCTTCAATTCTATTTTCTTCTACGACTTTTTCTGTTCCCTGGGAATCTTCTGCTAATAGAGGACTTTCCAATTCTGAGTTTGGAAGCAAGAAATAAAAAGTCGCTATCAATAGTAAGCTTGCTGCCACCCCTCCGATCCACCAGAAGAATGGTTTAATTTTAGAAGCTCCCCGCATTTTCTCAAAGCTCTCCCAGGCTCCTATTTCGTAGGGCTGATTTCCTTCTTCCTGATATTTTTTCAGGGAGTCCGCTATCTGTTTGCTCAGCTTATCTTCCTGCATATTCTTTTAAATGTGTGTGAACTAGCTCCCGAAGTTTGGCTTTGGCACGAGCTAGATAGACCCTGGAAGAACTTTCGGTGATTTGGAGTCTCCCAGCTATTTCTTTATGACTATATCCTTCCACTTCGTAAAGGTTGAACACCAACTTCTGATCATCCGGAAGTTGATTTAATAAGGCAATCAGATCTTCATAAGCCAAATTACCAATGGCATTTACTTCATGAAAAACCTCCGTCTGTTCATTGATTTCCAGTTGCTCTCGTATTTTTTTGTTTTTTCTATAGAAATCAATCGAGGTATTCACGGTGATTCGTCTCAACCAGGATTTCACAGACTGAAACTCATCAAAATTTTTAATCGAACCGAAAAACTTCAGAAAAGAGTCATTGACTATCTCCTTAGCCAAATCCCGATCTTTGGCATAGGAGAGACTGATACCCATGACATAGCCATAGTATTTCTTAAAAAAAAATTCCTCATGTTTTGCTGAGCGCCGTTTGCAACCGGCAATCAACTCTTCGTCAGACCAATTCAATACAAAAGACTTAAAATCCGGGCTTGTCCTTATTCAAACGCTCCTTGTCCTGAAGCAGGTTTCGGTTTATTTTCCTTTTCTGTTATGGGATTGTTTCTAATAGCAGAAGTTTCAATTTCTGGCTCGATAGCAATTTGTTCAATTTCCAATTGATCCGAACCAACTGGAAAAGAAAAGCTACAAAAGAGTAGAAAGACCGCTACTTTCAAAAACAATTTCATATCCTTTTTTTTTAGGATACGAACACTAATTATCCAACGCTACACTGATACCATCAAAATGATAAAAAAACTCATTCTCATCAAAAAATATCGCTAATTTTCTACCCGTTTCAGCGTCATAATAAACTGATTTAGAAGACTGAATACCATTTTTATTTTCCTCCATGATCTGGGTAAAAATCCATACAAAAGAATTAGATCTAGTAAAGTATTGAAAATCTGAGTTAGATTTTTCGAGATCAATTTCTCCATCCAATTCGACTTTTTTCTTCAATTCTGTAAAATCAAGAAGTTCTATACCTTTTGAAAAAGAAGGCCGCAAGTTAATATTTGGAAAGCTGGGTAGTTTTGAAATATGCCCTTTAGAATTAACATAAAAATCAGTGGAATATTGAGATATTCCTGCTTTTGGATTAGAGTAAGAAAGACAGATTCTATATCCTACTTCACCAGGCTGATAAACTATCCTTCCCTCGGCTTGATTCATTTCATCCGCTATAAACCTATAAATAGAAGAAATGTACAGCTGCTTTAACAAACCTGGCCCAATTGCATCAAGTAGTTTGGTCTCTACTTTTTCAAACAATTCTTTTGGAAGATCCTCCCACTCGCGAAAGGGTCTAGGGTAATATTTTTTATAGATTGGCTCTCCACAATTCTGGTAGATGGCTTTTTTACCAAGTCCATTTTGGTTTGGATCAGGCCTGAGTAATACTGTCAGCGTATCTGATTTAATCAAATCGACCTCTATCCACTCTGGAAAATATTTTGAATGATTGATGCTTAAGAAAAACTCATGATTGGACTTATCTATAGGTTGGTCAGACCAAGGTGTATAGGAAAACACATCTTTTGAACTACGTAAAGAGATGCTAGCAAAGTTAATAAATCCATCTTGTACTAATTCTGCATTGGGATAATTGATGGTCGCACCACTTTCTTTATCCAATATTCTAAAAAATGATTGAGCCTCGACAGAGTTGGAAATTATTATTAGCCAGGCCAATGAAACGAAGATTCTAATATTTTGCATAAGGAAAATTAACTAATCATATCTTCCATTCCAACTAACAGGTTTTGAAAAGGGATCTAGAATTTCGTCTAAAATGACTGAAACCTCTCTCCTATTAAGGATTTTATCTGTACGAAAATCACCTTCCAGACCCTCTCTTTTCCAAACCTGAGCAATCTCCAATAATGGAGTATTCTCCTTTATCATTTCCAAAAAGGCTTGAAACCGTTCTCCCGTCAAGTAATCCCCGGATGCACCCCAATAATCATTCAGGTGTGGATATACTTCTTTTAAACCTGACATCAATTCATATTCTGTGATTGGTCTTTCAGGATAAAACCATGTTTGATTAGCCCATAAATAAGGAACACCTTCTCCTTTTAAAATTCCTGTCGCACCTATTTTTTGCATCGCCATGAAGTGCGGGTCTCTTGGATTCAAATCAATAAAAGGCATGATATAAGCACCTTGATTCAACAACCCCAACTGTACCTGCCTGATTGAAATCTCGTCTAACCTTTTTGAGTTTTTAGAAGTAATGCTTGCAAGTACTCCGGCCGCATGGCCTATCCCCAATACCACTGGCTGAAGCCTGGATGCGCCATTGACAATATTGGAAACAGAAATACTTTTTTCTGCTAAAATTAGAGCAGGATGATTTTTAGGAATCAGAGCACCTAATGGAACATTATAGCTTGGAACTCTGATTTTGATAAAGTCGATCTCTGGAGCATTCAAATTCTTTTTATGATGGTGATCTATCGTATAGTCTCCGACTGCCACGCCTGTTCTGTACAAGGGATTGGGAGCATCATATGGATTTCTCACGTAAGGTAATGTAAAATCCACCAAGCCATAAAACCTTCTCGACTCTCTGTGATATGGAATCATTGGCAAGTTATCCTCCGTTGGATACTCATCTTCCGCAATTCCCAAATGTTTATATCCCAATTCATTTTGGATGTAATAGACAAATCGTAGACTCGTCTGTTTGGCTTTTTCCAGTTCCTTTTTTCGTTCCTCCTCACTCAGCTCGACTAAATTCACATAGTGGTCATTTCCGCAATTCGGCCAATTTATCATGTACTTTCCATTCGGGAGTTTCCCATAACCTAGCATTTTATCACAGTCCAAAGTTGGAGCATTATCCGTGATAGGATCAGCATGTGCGCAGGCACAGGCAAACTCTGCAGGATCATAATTGGCAGGCTTTGGAATCGTTCGATCGCTTCCTTTACCATAATCCTGAAGGGTCACCACATAAGTCAAGTCCTGCACAATATCATTCGCCCTCTCGGGTGCAAACTCCTCTCCAATATCAGTTCGGGCATCCATGCCTAAGCGGTAAGGCAGTCCGAGAGAAGCAGCTACATCTCCCAACTCCGTTGCATCTATCAAAATGGGAGCATAAGCGGTATGAATTTGACCATCTCTTCCGAAAATCAAAGTCCATTGATTGCCCTCATATTGGGCTGACTTCCATTCGCTTTGAAATGAAACCTGAAGATTCGGTTCAGAAGATACAATTCGTTGAAAAATTTCATTTCCAACCTTAGGTTCAAAAAGGGTATTTGAAACCCAACCTGTAGAAAGCGCTTGCTGAGAACCATAATGAGCGATTAGACTATCTCTAAATTCTCCCCAAATACCTGAGGGCAGCTTATGATTACCATCAATTGCCGATACTCCAGCAGAAGTCAGCATCCCACCGAGCCAAGTTGTTGACTCTACAATCAGGGTTTTACTTCCCATTCTTGCTGCAGCAATACCAGCAGCTGTCCCACTTGCTCCCCCTCCCACAATCAATACATCATATTTTTCCTGAGCAAAAAGAAGGCTTAAAAAGCCAAAAAACAAAAGGCTCAAACAAGTTATCTTTTTCATAAATCAGTTTTTATTTCATGTTAGATTTTTAAAAAATGGTTGAACTGAACCAATCAAAGAAGCATTTTCACCCAATTCAGATTTCTTACAAGTCAGTTCCAAGCCCATTCTTTCGAGGTAAGTCTGAGCGAACGGAAGAAAAAATTTGGATGCATTAGAAATTTTTCCGCCAACTATAACTGACTCAGTTTGAAGTCTTGAAACATAGGGGAATAAAAATTCGCCCAATGTATTCCCAAATTTCTGAAAAATAGATCGAGAGATCTCAGAATCCACCTCTGGAGCTAACAGGTCCTTTACTCCCTCTATTTCCAATTCATATTGTTTTTTTGCTTCTCCAATGAACCAAGCCGTTCCCAAATAGTCTTCTGCTATTCCATCCCTAAAAGGAGCTGTCCAAAGCTTTGCATCCTTTAATACCTCTTCCACTTGAATAGCTGAGCCTAGGCCAGTTCCTAATGTTAGTCCCAATAGATTACTATGCTTTCTCCCTGCACCCACCATACTTTCCCCTCTCAGAAAAGCCTCTGCATCATTCATAAATAAGATGAATTCCGGGCCAATTGAAAGAGAGTCAGCCAATAAGTCTTTTACAGACAATTGATACAGACTTTTTAATTTCCCCTGTTCTTGAATCAAAGAAACTCCATTTTGATAATCAAAAGGCCCTGGCATGGCGATACCTAGTTGAATTGCCTGTTTCCCATTAGCTACTTTTTTAATTACATCTGACCATGCGTCAATGATTTCATCAACTGAGCCAGAAGTATCTACGTCTGCTTCAGAAAAGTTGGAAAGTTGTATGCTTCCTGAATTCCAGTTTATCTGCGCTACTGAAATATGACTTCCCCCAATATCAACTCCAATTATTGTCATCATTTTAAATGCTTTAATTAGAGTTAGCAGGGTTCAAAGATTCATAAAGGGTGTTCAACAAGCTGCCTGTATTGTCTTCAGAAAGCTCCCAAAACATTGCTCCCCCTAATTGATTCTCTTTGACAAATCTCATTTTGGCTTTTAGGGATTCTTCATCTTCGAAAGTAATCCAGGTAGAATCCAATGGTGAAAACAGGTAGGGAGCAGAAGCTTGAGTATCCCAAAATCTACTGTAGGAGGAGTTTTTTGAAAGTGCATAGATTTGATGATAAGGAAGCCCCATTTCAAAATTTCCAGCTTGAAAAAGACCATTATCTTCAGAATCTACCCCTTTCCACATTCTACCATAGAAAGGAACTCCCAATACTAGTTTTTCAGCTGGTATTCCAAATTCGATGTGCTCCTTTACTGCAGTTTGAGCAGACATCCCTTTGCTTCCATTGGGATACAGGTTGGCATGATGCCCTGTAATTTCATCTCCTGCAGTATAAAAATCGTAAGCCATGATGTTGATGAAATCCAAATACTTTTGAGCTTCGGCCATATTATTGACTTCCAAATATTTTCTAAATCCTCCCGAAGCAATCGTCATCAAATAATGTCTATTGTCCAACTCTCCCAAAGAATCCAGCGCTGAACGAAAACTCTTGAGCATGGCTACAAAATTGTCTTTATCTTCTGCTCGGTAAGGATTATTATCCCCTGGTAAGCCAGGATACTCCCAATCAAAATCCAATCCATCCAATTGGTGTTTTTTCAAAAATTCAACTCCGGAAGCTGTCAGCTTCTTTATCCCTTCGACAGTTAAAACAGCATCAGAAAAACCTTTAGACCTAGTCCATCCACCAATTGAAATGAGGATTTTTAAATCAGGATTAATGAGTTTAAGGGATTGTAATGCTGCTAAATTGGTGCTGTCTTTTGCCTTTCTGTCATCAATATGGGTGACCACCCCATCTTTCACATCAGCAAATGCATAGTTGATATGCGTTAACTTATCTGCAGGGATTTTTTTTGGATTGATATTTTTCCAACCTGCCACATAGCCGACGATGTGGTAATCTTTTTCTGGGTAATTCTGGGATTCTTCTTTGGAAGTGCATCCGAAAATCAAAATTACAAGAAGGATCAAAGATAGTCTCATTGAGATTCAATTAAGATTTAAAAAAACAGAGGCTTTGAAATTCATCAAAACCTCTGTCAAAATTAAGAAAGATGAGGATTAATTTCCTCCGTCCCACCAAACTCTAGTAGCGAATAAATCACCACCCATTCTTGAAGTGGCCGCTTGATAGTTTTCAGGATTAGAACCGATCTCTGATTCCCAATATCTCAACCTTCTTGGAATAAAATTCCCTTCAAATGCATTAGGATCTTGTGTAGGAGTCAAAGCAGGATAGCCTGTTCTTCTCCAATTGGACCAAGATTCAATATCATTCAAATAAGTAGCTGCCCAATACTCTTCACCAATCAAGCGTAATTTATCTTGATTTGATGCGGCCGCAAATCCTCTTCCTGCTATGTAAGCAGAAACTTCATTAGCAGGTACTGAAAAATCCGGATCAAAATACACCCATGAATTGATGGCTGCTCTCACTCCAGCTGTGAAATGAGACTCTGCGCTCGAGTTAATCCAGCCTTTCAACGCTGCTTCTGCTTTCATCAACTCAACCTCTGCATAAGAAATCAAGTAATAAGGGTCTTCCCAATCCAAATATTTCAAATTCAACATAGAGAAGTTTTGCTGAACAATCGTAAAACGATCCAAAGTTCCAGGAGCAACAACATCTCTAATATTAGTTGAATTGTAGCCATTTGGCATCCCTATCTGTTCCTCAGGAGCAGTTATCCAAGTGGATGCATTTTCTGGATTCCCTATTCCACCTGTAATGATCATTTTTCTTGGATCATTGTTAGCATTCATCCAGTCCATGAATGTTTTTGAAATCTTACAATCCCTAGAATACTTATAAGTGTTCCAATAACCATCATTTAAACCATTTCTATTTACCCCTTGAGGCCCTGGTGCATAATGGATAAAAGCAATATCATCATTGCTGGTAAAGGCACCACTGCTATTCGCTTCTGTGAAAACTTCCTGAGCCTTTGCTGGATCAACATTGCTCATTCTCATTGCCATTCTCATCAATAGAGAATTAGCAAACTTTTTCCACTTTGCGATATCTCCTCCGTAAATAAAATCCTGAACTCCCAAAGGTCTTGCAGAAGAAGAAAATTTATCCCTTGCAGCCTTTAAGTCGTCTATCATTTTATAATAAACCTCTTTTTGCGGTTCATAAGCTGGAAACCAGTTTTGCTCACCTTCCAAACCATAACCTGCCTGCGTGTATGGAATATCTCCATACATATCGGTCATTCTTAAAAGGTCAAAAGTTCGAAGTATAGTTGCCGCAGCATTTACATTTGCCTCATTTGGCTTATCCTTGGTTTTTCGGATTACTTCGGAAAAGAGACGGATCACATCAGTGAAATGTCTTTCCATATAAGCTCCAGAATACTGAGCAGAATAGAAATATTTATCTCCACTGAAGTAGCCCGCAGTGGATGCAGTGTGCTGAATCATGGTAGCAGCATACAGCATATTGGCACGGGTATTTTCATATTCCCCTCCAATTCTCAATGTTGCAAGAGAGAAAAGGTATTGCATATCGATATCCTCGACAGCATTTTGATTCACGTTTAGGTCTAATAAGTCCTGTTCGCTACAGGAAGTAGCAAAAAGCAAGGAAGCCAACACCAGACCGGTCATTTTATTTAAAATTCTCATTGTTTCAATAGTTTAGGGTTGAACCGACTTAGAAGTTAGCAGATAGATTAAATCCAAAGCTTCTGTTTGCTGGTACAGAGAAAAACTCCAAACCCTGAGCATTTCCAGAAGTAGTATAGGCTGCTTCTGGATCAATATTAGGTGTGTTTTTCCAAAGAATAGCCAAGTTTCTACCTACCAAAGACAGGGACAATGACTGGAACGGAGTCCTTTCTATAAATGCTCTCGGGAAGGTATATCCAAAAGAGAATTCTCTCAGTTTGGCAAATGAAGCATCATAGACAATATTCTCTGTCACTTGCGCATATCGCTGCCAGTAATTGTCAATCAAATACTTGGTTGGATCGGAAGGATCTGCAGGAATTGTCCAGGTTTTAGGAGTACCCTCTGGAGTGACTCCACTTACAGTCAACGAACCATCACGCCCATTCAGGGTATTTTGATGCAGTCCATATTGGTATGCAAAATAATCAGTACCTGACATGATTGAACCACCCTGTCTAAAGTCGATCAAAGCCATCAATCGGAAGCCTTTGTATGAGAAAGTATTGGTAATACCTCCGGAAATTGGATGACGACCCTCAGCAATAGTTTCATAGCCATTGGTTGTTACCGGGAATCCATTGGCATCGTAAACTTTTTGTCCATTGATTTCCAAATGCTTGAAACCTGATATCATACCCAGAGGCTGACCAACAATGTGTCTAATTCTTTCTCTTCTGGTTCTAGCTTCATCTAAATTGATAAACTCTATAGGATCACCAGCTGCGTTGGTTCCCAAGCTCAATACTTCAGATTGGTTATTGGCAAAATTGAATGAGATATCCCATCTAAATTCATTCATGATAGGAGTGGCATTGATCAATAATTCAATACCCCTGTTCTCCAACTCACCAATATTTACCGTAGTAGATCCAAAACCGGAAGTTGCAGAGATTCCGGTTGCAAGGATATCGTCCGAGGTTCTTCTTTTGTAATAAGCCACGTCTATTCCTAGACGATTATCCATAAATCGAATATCAGCTCCAATTTCATATTCAGTAGACGTATAAGGCGCTAGATTTGCATTTGGTATAGAACCATTATTGATCTGCCCTAAATTGGCCCCCAAGTGTCCTGCTCCAACAAGTCCGTATGTCAAGTTTAAAGCATATGGATTCGGTGCTCCACCACCTACTTGTCCCCAGTTACCTCTCAATTTTGCAAATGTGACAAAGTTTGGCATTTCTAGCATGTCTGATATCACAGCCGAAAGACCTACAGAAGGGTAAAATAACTTGCTATTCGCTGGAGAAAGAGTTGAAAACTGATCCTGACGTCCTGTCAAATTCAAGAAGATCATGTTCTTATAGCCTACGTTTGCAGCGGCGAAATAAGAATTGATTCCCAATTCAGAAAAACCGTACCCGAAAGTCGGAGCAGCTACGTTGGTCACGGAGTGGAAAAATGGAACAACTAGATCATTTCCACCACCTCTTTGATTTTCTATGGTTCTTCTCATGATGTTAGAACCTACAAAACCATCTACATCAAAATCTCCAAAAGATTTATCAAAACCAATTAATAGGTCTGCATTATTTTCTCGAATAGTAGTCATGGTAGTGTTATAACTACCTCTTGGCTTAAATGCGGTCCCATATGCTTCAAAAGCATATTCATCTCTAACTTGGAAGTCCGTACCAAATCTACCCTGAGCATACAACCAATCCGTGAAATCATATTTCAAAGACATATTGCCCAATACTCGATCAGTTACGTCTTCTCTTCCCCATTGGTAAACAGCCCAATATGGGTTGGTTTGGAAAACATTGGACTGATATCTCAATTCAGTTCCGTCAGGCAAAGCTCCAGGCTTATTGGGATCTCCTTTGATTACATCCAAGGGAATATTACCTGGTTTTACGACCATCGAGAAGTTTGCATTTCCCGGCGAATCAGAAAGTCTAGGTCTATTTTCAGCATTTTGCTTTGAGTATTGTCCAGTTACGGCCAAAGTGAACTTTCCCTGCTTGCTATTCACATTGATATTGGCAACATTTCTGGTGAAGCCAGCATTTGGAACTACATCTCTGTTGTCCAAATTGGAAAATGAGAAACGATAAGTGGTATTTTCATTTCCACCAAAAAGAGCAATGGAGTTATTCCAAGTTTTACCCATGTTGTAGAAATCAGTAAAATCTTCACCTAAATAAGAATAAGGTCTTTGCTGTCCATCAAATTGAATTGTCTGGGAACCATCGTATCTGCTTCCCCAGCCATTATTTGCAGTATTGATTGCTTCATCCTGAGTCATTGGCTTTCTGCCATCCTGACCAGGGCCATAAATTCTCTGGAAATTGGTTTGGTCCACTACACTTTCTACAGTGAAATTGGAGTTGAAAGAGACCCCCACTCCTTTTCTGGCGCGACCAGCCTTGGTTGTAATCAAGATTACACCATTAGCAGCTCTGGCACCATACAATGCAGCGGCTGTATTCCCTTTTAATACAGAAAGACTCTCAATATCATCTGGATTAATCGCTGCTAATCCATCACCTGCATCATTGCCACCCCAAAGACCTGCTGAACCTAAGTTGCCTGATTCAATAGGAACGCCATTCACTACATATAAAGGCTGATCATTTCCTGTTAGAGAAGATCCACCCCGAATTACAACACGCGTTGAACCCGCCGCTCCTGTTGCCGGAGGAGTAACATTTACCCCTGCTACTTTTCCTGTAAGAGCATTTCCTAAGTTGATAGCCCTAGATTCTGTGAACTTGTCTCCAGATAATTGAGTGACTGAGTATCCTAATGCTTTTTTGTCACGCTCCATACCAAATGAAGTCACAACAAATTCACTTAGGTCAGAAACGTCCTCAGAAAGTGTAACATTTAAAACAGACTGATTGCCAACAGTAAATTCCTTAGTCGCATAACCTATAAAAGAAAAGACTAAAACTGAATTCGAATTGACACTGATAGAGTACTTGCCGTCCACATCTGTGGTCGTCCCGGTCTGGTTAGTCTTATCTAAGACTGTCACCCCAGGGATGGGCAAACCATCCGTCTCACCCACGACAGTGCCTGTCAGGATGCGATTCTGGGCATATGCCTGCAAACTCAAAAAGAGCATAAAGGCTAGCCCATACGAGATCGATAAAATTTTTCTCATAGCTGGTAATAAAGGGTTAGAAATAAATTGAATTGGAATTCCGGTTCCCCGGGTTTTTGTGAAATAAAATTGGCAGCCTACCGATTTTCATAAAATTTGGCTTTTATAAATTTTTACAATCAAAACATTTGATAAAAAACTGATACACCATGCCTTATCTTGTATATCAGACCTTAAACGCAACTCTATTGGGTAAAGCTAAAAATTAATAAAAATATTAAAAACAATTCTATGATTTTTTTTATCAAAATTGTATTTCTTCTTTAATTTTTTTTTAAAAGTGTCCGTTTTTGAAATTTTATTTTTCCTATAGAGTAGATTCTTATTAAACAAATAAATTTCTAGTAGGGATCAGTATTAAAATTATCTGCTCAGTATTCAAACTTCATTGATTTAAATTTAAAAATTCAAAAAATAGTTTAATGAAAAATTAGAAAAGTGAAAATTATAACTAAGAATTTTTTTTAATGCCTTTCAGAATGGGATTTAAAAGTTCCATAAACAAAAAAAGCCACCCAGAAGGTGGCTTTCTTAAATTATATTTCTCTCTTATCTGATAAAGAGCATTTCTCTATACTTCACTAATGGCCAAGACTCATCGTCTACCAAAAGCTCCAGTTTATCGACAGCGTATCGGATTTTCTCGAAGTATGCTTCTTTTACGTCTGTTTGATATCCTTTGGCTCTCTTTACGATATCATCTTCCTTATTCAGCTGCTTTCTAGCCTCAGTCATTGCAGTCACATTAGACTTCAATGATTCGATGTGCTTGGAAACCTCTTTGATCGTTTCTACAGCTGCTGAATGATCTAAGCCTAGACCTTTCAAACCGTTTGCATTTTCTATCAATTTGTTTTGATAAAGAATAGCAGTTGGGATCACATGGTTCAAAGCTAGATCACCCATTACACGGCTTTCAATTTGAACTTTCTTGATGAAGTTTTCCAACATGATTTCATGACGGGCATGAACTTCCAAGTCATTCATCACATTATGTTTTGCAAATAGCTCCTTGGTGGATTTTTTGCTATAAACATCCAAAGCCTCAGGAGTAGACTTCAAGTTAGAAAGACCTCTCTTGGCAGCTTCTTTCTCCCATTCTTCAGAGTATCCATCTCCTTCAAATCTTACTTTCTTGGAATCCTTGATGTATTTTCTCAATACATTAACAATCGCCAATTTCTTCTCTTTGCCAGACTCGATTTCTTTTTCGATGTCCTTAGCCATTGTCTTCAATGCTTCAGCCACGATGACATTCAAAGTAGCCATTGGTCCTGCACAGTTTGCACTTGACCCTACAGCACGGAATTCAAATTTATTTCCAGTGAATGCAAATGGAGAAGTTCTGTTTCTATCAGTGTTATCCAAGATGATTTCAGGAATCTTAGAGATACCCAATTTCATATACATGTTATCACCTTTTTCAATCTTGATATTTCCGTTTTTCTCCAACTCATCCAAGATAGCTGTCAAGGTTTCCCCGAGGAATACAGAGATAATTGCCGGAGGAGCTTCGTTTGCACCCAATCGGAAATCATTTCCTGCAGAAGCAATACTAGCTCTCAAAAGATCTGAATTATCATAAACAGCTTTCACTGTAGCTACCAAGAAAGTCAAGAACTGCAAGTTTTCACGGGCAGAGTTGCTTGGCTGGAACAAGTTGATTCCAGTATCTGTGATCAATGACCAGTTGTTATGCTTTCCTGATCCATTTACACCTGCAAATGGCTTTTCGTGGAATAGAACTTTCAAACCATGCTTCTCAGCTACTTTCTCCATCATATCCATCAATAATTGGTTGTGATCAACCGCCTTATTGATTTCTTCGAAAACTGGAGCTACTTCAAATTGACCTGGAGCTACTTCATTGTGACGGGTAGAAACCGGAATACCCAACTTATGAGCTTCGATTTCAAAATCCATCATGAAATCCTTCACTCTGGTAGGAATAGAACCAAAGTAATGATCTTCTAATTGCTGACCTCTGGCAGGATTGTGTCCAAATACAGAACGACCAGCCATGACCAAGTCAGGTCTAGCAGAGTAAAGTGCTTTATCGATCACAAAATACTCCTGCTCAACACCTAGAGATGGAGATACTTTACGAACATTTCTATCAAATAACTGACAAATCTGTACAGCTGCATCATTGATTGCTTCTAATGACTTCAACAAAGGTGTTTTGTAATCCAATGCCTCTCCAGTATAAGAAACAAAGATGGTTGGAATACAAAGCGTCTTGTCGAAAATGAAAATTGGAGAAGAAGGATCCCAAGCAGTGTATCCTCTAGCCTCGAAAGTAGATCTGATACCTCCGTTAGGGAAAGAAGATGCATCTGGCTCTTGCTGAACTAGAGCAGAACCTTTGAACTTTTCCAAACCTGCATGAGCATCGAAAAATGAATCGTGCTTTTCAGCAGTTGAGCCAGTAAGTGGCTGAAACCAGTGAGTGTAGTGCGTAACACCCTTGGACAGAGCCCAAGTTTTAACAGCAGATGCTACTTCTTCTGCGGTTGCTACATCAATTTTGCTTCCTTTGTCTACAGCTTCCATTACTTTTTTGAAAACTGAAGGAGCTAAAGACTGCTTCATTTGGCTAATGCCGAAGACATTTGTACCGAAGAAGTCTGAAATTTTTGGGGCCGGCGGGGTTACTTGTACCCGCGGTCTGCCTTGAACCATTGTCAAGGCCTGCTGTCTTAGTGTTGCCATATCTACATTTGTGGTTTAAAATTGTACCAGCAAAAATAGAAAAATATGTGTTCCAAAATGCTTTTGCCTCATTTTTGAATCATTTTTTTCAAAAATTTACACTTTTTTCAATAAAACATGGTGTTTTAGGAGGCATCCACCCGATTTTAACCACTTTTTAGTCTCATTATTGGAAAATTGAAAACAAGACAAGAATGTTTACCTTTGCAAACTCATAATCAGGAGGAAATTTGTGAAAAAGGTAGCCTTTTATACTTTGGGATGTAAACTGAATTTCTCAGAAACGTCCACTATCAGTAGACAATTCGAAGACAAAGGATTCGAAAAAGTGGAATTTCAGGATTCTCCTGACATTTTCATCATCAATACCTGCTCTGTCACCGAGAATGCCGACAAGAAGTGTAAAAAGATAGTAAAGGAGGCTAAAAAGATATCGCCTAACTCTTATGTAGCCATCATCGGATGCTATGCTCAATTAAAACCCAGAGAAATTTCTGAAATCCAAGGAGTGGATGCCGTATTGGGCGCAGCTGAAAAATTCCGATTAATCGAACTTTTAGGTGATTTCGCCAAAGAACAGGAAGCGAAAGTCCTAGCGAGTGAAATTACTGAAGCAAAATCTTTCAATAATGCTTACTCTATCAATGACCGTACGAGAACCTTTCTAAAAGTTCAGGACGGATGTAATTATGGTTGTGCTTTCTGTACCATTCCCTTGGCAAGAGGAAAAAGCCGAAGTAATACCATTGCCTCTGTTTTAGAAGCGGCTGGAGAAATAGCAGCAACTGATGTGAAAGAGGTGGTACTTACAGGTGTGAATATCGGCGATTTTGGAATCGTAGATGGTAAAAGAAATGAGCGTTTCGGAGACCTAGTAGAGGCTTTGGATGAAGTAGAAGGGATAGACAGATTCCGTATTTCATCCATTGAACCCAATTTGTTGACAAACGAGATCATTTCATTTGTCTCAAAGTCCAAACGCTTCGTTCCTCACTTCCATATTCCCCTTCAATCCGGCTCCAACACAATATTACGAAGTATGGGGAGAAGATATTTGAGGGAACTGTACGAAGACCGCGTTTCAAAAATCAAGAGCTTGATGCCTCAGGCATGCATTGGGGTTGATGTAATCGTTGGTTTCCCCGGAGAAACAGATGAGCTGTTTTTGGAAACTTATAATTTCCTAAACGAGCTGGATATTTCTTATTTACACGTTTTCACTTATTCTGAAAGGGCCAATACCCGGGCAGTTGAAATGGATGGAGTGGTTCCTATGAAAAAGCGAAATGAGCGCTCTAAGATGTTGAGAATTTTATCTGAGAAAAAGAGAAGAAAGTTTTACGAGGAGAATTTAGGGAAATCCTTCACGGTATTATTTGAAGAGGATATCGAAGATGGAAAAATGCATGGGTTTACCGAGAACTATATCCGTGTGGCCGCAAAATATGATCCTATGCTAATCAATGAAACCAAACTCGTGACTTTAGACCACATCAATGAATCAGGAAATGTGGAGGTGCTAGAACCTGAGTTTGTTTACGAAAAGCATTAATTCTAAAAGCTGCCCTTGAGCAGCTTTTTTTATTTGAGCAGAGGGAAAGTTTCAATCCTCCTATTTTTTCCTAAATTCAGCTCAGGTAAATCTAATTTTTCGTGAATTCAAACAATACACCACAGCTTATTCAGGATGAACCTTGGTTGGAAACTTTTGAAACGCAAGTTCAAAAGAGAATAGACCGGTTTAACAGTGCAAAATTCCATATCGAAAATGAGTTTGGAAGCATTTTGGAATTTGCCAATTTCCATCAGTATTACGGAATACATTTTGAACCCATCCGAAAGGGATGGATTTACAGGGAATGGGCTCCTGCCGCCAAGCAACTTTTCTTAATGGGGGATTTTAACAACTGGGACAGGTATAATCATCCTATGCGTAGAAATCACAGAGGAGATTGGGAAATTTTCCTACCCTATCAAGAATATAAGAACACATTTGTTCACGAGAGTAAAATCAAAACACATGTCATTGGAGCAAATGACGTGGCCCTAGATAGAATTCCCGCCTATATAAGAAGAGTGGTGCAGGATGAAAGAAGCCATGACTTTGCCGGGCAATTATGGTTTCCTGAGAAATCCTTCGAATGGACTGATTCATCATTTCAACTTCAAGCGATTCAGGAGATGCCCCTCATCTATGAATGTCATGTGGGAATGGCCCAGGAAAAATTAGGAGTAGGCACTTACAAGGAATTTGAAGAAAATATTTTGCCCCGAATTAAAGCTGGTGGTTACAATGCCATTCAAATGATGGCTGTGATGGAGCATCCCTACTACGGATCTTTTGGTTATCATGTATCCAACTTTTTTGCGCCCTCCTCCAGATTCGGCACACCTGAAGAATTAAAATCGCTGATCAATACAGCCCACAATATGGGTATAGCAGTGATTATGGATATTGTACATTCACATGCAGTTAAGAATGTGAATGAAGGATTAAATGAATTTGACGGCACGGATCATCAATACTTTCATCCCGGAATGAGAGGCTATCACGAAGGCTGGGACTCCAAGCTATTTGATTATGGAAAATGGGAGGTTCAGCAGTTTTTGCTTTCCAACATTCGATACTGGATGGAGGAATTTCACTTCGACGGTTTCCGATTCGACGGTGCTACATCCATGCTCTATCATCACCATGGCCATACCTCATTTGACTCTGCAGACAAATATTTTGACTTTGGAGTAGATGAGGATGCCTTGCTTTATTTCCAATTGGCAAATGAATTAATCCATCAACTCAACCCTCATGCTATAGCGATTGCTGAGGAGGTTAGCGGAATGCCAGGACTATGCAGGCAGGTACCTGATGGAGGGATAGGTTTTGACTTCAGGTTAGCAATGGGAATTCCTGATTTTTGGATTAAAACGCTGAAGCACAAGCAAGATGAGCAATGGGATATGTTTGAGCTTTGGCACGAACTAACCAACAGACCCAAGAAGGAAAAATCCATCGCTTATGCGGAAAGCCATGATCAGGCTCTGGTAGGTGATAAATCTATTGCCTTTTGGCTAATGGATAAGGAGATGTACTTTTCCATGTCGGTTTTAAATCAAAATCTGGTTATTGATCGAGGTATTGCTCTCCATAAAATGATCCGAATGATCACGCTTTCATTGGGAGGAGAAGGTTATCTCAACTTTATAGGCAATGAATTCGGGCATCCTGAATGGGTAGATTTTCCAAGAGAAGGCAATAATTGGAGCTATCAATATGCCCGAAGACAATGGTCTTTAGTAGACACTGAGCATCTTCGATACTCTCAGTTGGATGCTTGGGATAAATCCATGATTCAGTTGGCAAAAAACCATGACTTATTGTCCTCTGGCATTGCCGAGCAACTCTATCTGGATCCTGACAAGAAAATCATTGCCTACCATAGAGGACAATTAATATTTGTTTTCTCTTTTCATCCTACAGAATCTTATTTTGGATACCCTGTCCCAATGCCCGAAAAAGGAAAATATCAGATAGCACTCCATTCAGATGAAAAGAAATATGGAGGCTTCGAAAGAGTGGATAAGTCAGTGAAGTATGAGACAGACAAAGACCAAATGGTGCATTTATATGTTCCCAACAGGACTGTCCTAATCATTAAAAAGCTCTAAACCGAAATTAAAACCGCTTCACTACAATTTTTAATTCTCAGGTAATCTGTCTGGATTTTGGTAAATTATACTTGATCAACACTCAAGTTATGAAGGTTCCAAAAACGATTGACCTTAAATCATGGATCCGGTTTCATGCAAAAATTGGAGTAATACTCGGCTTCTTTTGTGGAATTATTTACTCCATTGGAGGATTAGTGGTTGACTCTTTAGTTTCCCTAGGGCTTGCATCAGGAGCGGTTTGGGAAACTCCTGGACTTTCTTTAGGAACATTACTTGCAATGGGAGCTTTGATTGGAATGCCTGTTATTTTCGGCTTCTTACTAATCTGTGCAGCATGCCTAGAAGCATTAATCTGTTATGTTTTCCCGAATTGGTTTTCTTATTTCAATTTCAATAAAAATTCGTAAGACCTTATCCTTAAAATCCATTTACAAGATGAAATCAAATCATTTTGAGCCAATAATTGTATCTGAAACCTTTCATCAAGACGTAAAGACCATTTGGAAATATTTGGTTGAAATCCAGCATATGCATGAATGGTATTTTGAAAATCTGCCTGATTTCAAAGCTGAAGAAGGGTTCGTAACCTCATTCCCTGTAAGTTCTGAGCAGAGGACTTTTACCCATATCTGGGAAGTTGTTGAGGTAATCCCTTTTGAAAAAATCAAATTGAGTTGGACTTATAAAGAATATTCAGGTGAGGGATTTGTTACTTTTCAATTGGAGGAAAAAAACAGCGGAACAAAACTTACAGTAATTACAGAGGGCTTAGAAACCTTCCCTCAGAACATCCCTGAATTCCAAAGAGAAAGCTGCGAGGGAGGATGGAATTATTTTATCAAAGACAGGTTGAAAAATTACGCCTCCAAATAATGATTGGGTCCAATCAAAGATTTTAAGAGTTTCAAAGCCATAATTTCCAATTCTTACTGATATTTGGATAGAATAAATTCAACAATATGCCCCGTTGCGCTTTTCTTTCCATTTCCAATACCGAAGGCTGGTTTATTGACGATGATTTGGTTCATCCATTCCTGCATGAATTAGGCTGGGAAGTAAAAAATATTCCTTGGAATGAAAAAACCGATTGGAATAAATGGGATTTGGTCATCATCAGAAGCCCCTGGGATTATCAGCAGCATTTGGAAGAGTTTATGGAAGTCCTTCAAAAAATCGAGGATTCCAAAGCAATTCTTTTAAATCCCTTAGATATCGTAAAACAGAACATTCACAAAGGATACCTTTTTGATTTGGCAGAAAAAGGAATTGAACTGGTTCCTACTCAGAAGTTTTCAAGCTTGGATGAAAGCCTCATCACCGAATCTTTTGAAAAATTTAAAAGTAATCAGTTAGTAATCAAACCTCTTGTAGGAGCAAATGCAGATGACACTTTTTGGATCAATATTTCCCATCCGCTAGACTGGGGGAAACCTCTGGAAGTCTTTCAGGAAAAAGAAGGAATGATACAGCCTTTCATGAGTGGCATTGTCAAAGAGGGTGAGTTCTCTTTGATTTACTTGAATGGGGAGCTTAGCCACACCATTCTAAAGACCGTAGGAATCGGAGACTTTAGAGTTCAGGAAGAACATGGAGGCGGGGTAATAGCTATTCCAAACCCAGAACCTGAACTCGTGAATGCAGCAGATAAAGCAATGAAGGCTTTGTCATCAACTCCTTTCTATGCCAGAGTTGATTTGGTTCGGACCCGTCACGGAAGCTTTGCCCTGATGGAATTGGAATTGATTGAGCCTTGCCTTTATTTCCGCTTTGACCCGGATTCGCCGAAGAAATTTGCAGCCTTGATCCATGATTATTATTCAAATCTTTCCAAATAGGGAAAGACAAGCCCAGTAATAATTATCCAAAATTCAGCGAATAATTACCCCCTTTCCTGAAGGCCTGAAGATTGAATTTTGGCATGGAGCGATTGGAGAAATATTTCTTTTTAGAGGTGTAAAAAAGTTGGTGAATCATTTCAGCGAGTATCCCTTCTCCTTTCATTCTTCTTCCAAACTCTACGTCTTTAACGGATCCCCCATGAAGCTCGGCGATTTGATGCATGACTTTTTGGAATCTATCCGGATAATTTCTTTTTAACCAATCACTAAAAATCTCCTCCAATTTTCCATTCAAACGAACCACGGTCATCCCTGCATACCTAGCTCCTCTTTCAGCGCTTGCTTTCAAAATTTCTGGAATTTCTTGGTCATTCAATCCCGGAATGATGGGAGCATTCATTACTGCAACTGGAACACCAACATTGCTCAACTTTTCAATTATTTGAAGCCGCTTAGAAGCACTGGCAGTTCTGGGTTCCATTTTCCTCCTCAATTCTTCATTCAAAGAGGTAATCGATATATAGACTTGCACCAAATCCTCCTTCGCTAAGTCTTGCAAAATATCAATATCCCTTTCTATCAGTGAATTTTTGGTGATAATCCCAACCGGATGCCGATAGCGGGCAAATACTTCTAGCAATTGCCTGGTAATTCCCATTTTCTTCTCAATAGGCTGATAACAATCCGTATTTCCTGAAAGTGAAATTGGAGCCACCTTCCAGTTTGAACTCAGGATCTGCTTTTCCAACAATCGTGGAGCATCTGGTTTTGCCATCAATTGGGTTTCAAAATCTAAACCTGCCGAAAAGCCATAATATTCATGGGAATTTCTTGCATAGCAATAGCTACACCCATGTTCGCATCCTTGATAAGGATTCAATGAAAAGCTCAAACCTATATCAGGGCTTTTGACTGGATTGATGATAGTTTTTGGATGCTCCAATCGGATATTGGTTTTTGGAGACAAAATCAACTCCTCATCCAAACCTTCCAAATGCTCCGTCACTAAATGCTGTGAAGAAAATCGGTTACCTGTCTGTAATTGGGCTCCCCTACCTTTCCAATGAACTTTTTCCATGTCAATATTTTTGTCAAAGGCCTAGGTACAGTTTAAGCAAGCAAAAGGAGATTTAAAATTTATTGGCAATAATTGACAGAACTAGAATTGAATAATTTTTTTATCGATAATTATTTATTGTTTTTCAATAAATTTTTTCCTTTATTTGAAAAATTTAAATCAAAAAGTCATGAACAAAATGTTGAAAGCACTCTACGTATTAGCTTGGATCCTATTCATAGGGCTTTGCATTAGAACGGGGGTTATATTGGTCACTTTTTTGATCAGCATTGGGATCAATCCGGAAGCATCCTCAAATCTATATGAAGGTCTAGATCTCTCTTCCGTAATGGATGCAAACTGGGTTCATTATACCTTGATCACCGGCTTAATTATATCAATTTGGGCTTTGAAGTCTTGGATGTTATTTGGAGTTATTCAGATTTTTCAAAAATTAAAAATTCAAGATCCCTTTCACTTTTCCATTTCAAAGAAAATTACTCAAATCAGTCACGTGGCGCTTTTAGTTGGCGTACTGTCGATTCTTTCATTTGCCTATGGGAGATGGCTTGTAGATCAGGGACTAATGCTTAATCATTTTTCAGAAAGTGTTCGGGGGGGTATGGAATTTCTATTTATGGCAGGGATATTTTATGTGTTTGCTGTGATATTTAGAAGAGGGGTCGAAATACAGCAAGAACATGAATTAACCATCTAAGCTATGCCTATACAAGTCAATTTGGATGTCATGATGGCTAAAAGAAAAATTTCTTTGAATGAGCTTTCAGAAAAAGTTGAATTAACCTTATCCAATCTTTCCATCCTCAAAACAGGGAAAGCAAAAGCAATCAGATTCAGTACATTGGAAGCAATTTGTAAAGCCTTGGATTGTCAACCTGGCGATATACTAGAATACATTGAATAGCCTTCCTAGCGCGAAAGGACCTGTTTTAACAAAACAATTAGCTATTTAATGTGTTCATTAGGTATGAAATCTATTTTAAAACCTACTGGACGAATTACACGGAGAAAGTATTTAACACTCTTCATGTTTTTTTATTTCGTCAATATTTTATGCTTAATGAAAGCTTGGGAAGCTTATCAAATTGAAGCTTGGCCAGCCTTTTTCTCTTTCAGCATCATCTTGATTGCGTCAATAGTTTTATTGTTGATTCAGGCAATTCGAAGATTACATGATATAGGTATGGATTGGAAATATGCCCTCTACTTATTAATTCCGCCACCCATTAATTTTATTGGATTTGTATGGTTAGCCTACAAAGAAGGTCAGGATGGTCCAAACAAATATGGACCTGATCCCAGAAAAACAGATATTGTATAAAAAAAAGGAGCTCGAGGCTCCTTTTCTTATTTTTTGGCCTGGGCAGCCATCCATTCCATGATGGTAACAGGCCTCCCTCCCACTAAAACAGGAGATCCATCCAAACCAGTCCTTGCTTGATTAGCATGAACGTAAATCCAAGACCAATGTCCATTGTAATGGTAATTATCTCCCCCATAGAATCCGGTAATATCAGTTACATGATCATAAAAGGTAAAATGTACATTTTTAGCTCCAGCCTTCTTTAATCGATCATAAAGTGGCACCACGGTAGATTCTGGTTTGGTTACCCCATCATCTTTGGAATGAACAAACCACATGGGAACCTGCTTGATTTTTTGAATATCCTGTTCGGTCACGTACTGAGCGTCATAAGCAAGAGCGCTGATATATCCAGCAGCGAAATAGTCAGCGTGCTCAAGAATCAATTTTAAGGACATATATCCTCCATTTGAGCAACCCCCAACATAAATTCTCTTAGCGTCAATTCCAGGATTTGATTTTACGTAATCTTGAATCAAGGCAAACAAAGCCTCATTATAAATATCATTCGTTTGACCACGGGTCATACCCTCGGCAGCCTGCATCCAGAATGTTGGACTTTGAGGCACCAATACATAAGCACCGGCATCACCAAACAAGGTTTGAATTTCAGGGGAGGCATAATTAGCCGCTCGGTTTCCCAAAAGAGCTATGGTAGGATCCATCCCTCCTTCACCTCCGCCATGCAGCCAAATTATCAAAGGAGCTTTTTTCCCTTTTGTTTCAGGGCTAAATGAGGCATAGGACATGGTCAAATTACCGTACTGAAATTTCCCCTTCAAATCGTATTCATCTACTAAAGGCATGATTTTTCCAGCTGCCTGATTCCAAACTTGATTGGTCTTCGAATTAATAATTGTCAGTGAATAATCAATCCAAAAGTTACCACCTCGGTTTCCAACTCTCATATATTGGATTGGAGAGCCTATAGGTTGAGTTGGGCTCACCTCCAATACCAAAGTGATATGTTTCCCAGATGCTACCCGATTCCCATTTTCATCGGAAACAAAGGCAAAAACCACATCTCTTTCTCCTGATTTTTGGGATTCCGGAATTTCACCCTGGGAGCTTTCTCTTTTTGCAAAAACTTTAAATTCTGCAGGATTTGCATCAGACACTTCATTCTCTAAAGTGATAATCACCTGATTGACGGCAGGTCCCCAATCGAACCCTTCAACTACTAGCTTGTAGCTGCCCTCAGAGGACTTTATTTCAGAATTAGGATTGCCATAAATCCAATTGCTGAAGAGTAAACAAATAATTAAAAGGCTATTTTTCATGGTTTATATAGGTTTTGGGTGTAATACTCCCAGCTATTTAACCAATTCCTGAAAAACTTCCCTTTAAAATTATATCAGTGGAAAATTTGAATGCAATATCAATTCTTGGCTTGTAGCTTACAGATAAGGAAAAGGAATTAAGATAAATTTCCTTTCTTCAATTCTTTAACAGCATGATCTACTGCTCGGGCTGTGAGTGCCATATAGGTTATGGAAGGATTCTGAGTTCCTGTGGAGGTCATACACGCTCCATCAGTTACGAAGACGTTTGGCGCATGGTGCATTTGATTAAATTCATTGAGCAAAGAAGTTTGGGGATCTCGCCCCATTCTCACTCCTCCCATCTCATGTATATCCAAACCAGGAGCTTGCTTGCTATCAGATTTTCTAATATTCACACAGCCTGCCTTTTCCAGCATTTCCTCTCCCTGCTGATGAAAATCCTGTAGAATTTTCTCATCATTTTCATCATAATCCACACTAACCTGTAGCAAAGGTATACCCCATTCGTCTTTTTGATCCTTACTCAAGCTCACTTGATTACTTTCCTTTGGAATAGTTTCTCCTTGCATCATCATAAAAACATTCCAAGGACCAGGTTGAGTATTGGCTTTTTTAAATTCGGCGCCAAATCCTCTCACATCTGCATGACCAAAACCAGAACGGCCGGCAGAGTAAAAAGTCATATATCCTCTAAGGAAATCCATTTCCTGCTTCTTCACATTTCTAAAATTCGGCATCATGACCGCAGTTGGTCTTCTGCCAAAATAGTATTGATCTTCAAAGCCTTCATACTTGGCTGAGATAGTTCCTCTATAGTTATGAAACGCAATATATTTCCCTAAAACCCCACTTTCATTACCCAGTCCTTCTGGAAACCTTCTGGAAGTGCTATTCATTAAAATCAAATTGGTATTCAAAGCCGATGCATTCAAAAAAATGATTTTGGCAAAATAATCTTTCTCCTCCTTTGTAATCCTGTCAATCACTTTGACTCCGACCGCTTTTCCCTTTTCCTCATCCCAAATCACAGAATGAACCACGGAGTCAGGCCTTAAGGTCAAATTACCGGTTTTTGCTGCCCAAGGTAAAGTAGAAGAATTACTGCTAAAATATCCTCCAAAAGGACAGCCTCTGTAGCACTGATTTCTTGCCATACATTGCCCCCTCCCTTGAGCTAGGTGTTGCTCTTTGGGTTGTGTTAGATGTGCGCACCTACCTATGATGAATTTTCTATCTTGATAGGCTTGATTAACCCGCTGTTGTATCTCTTTTTCAACACAATTCATCTCCCAAGCTGGCAAAAACTCTCCATCCGGTAAGGTATCTAATCCTTCATAACTTCCTGAAATACCGACAAATCGCTCCACATAGCTGTACCAAGGTGCCACATCTTCGTAGCGAATAGGCCAATCAACTGCAAAACCATCTCTGCCTGGCCCTTCAAAGTCATATGCACTCCAACGTTGAGTCTGTCTAGCCCAAATCAAAGATTTGCCACCCACTTGATAGCCCCGAATCCAATCGAAGGGCTTTTCCTGTATATAGGGATGATCTGAATCTTTGACAAAAAAATGCTCAGTATCCTCTTTGTAAGCATAGCAACGATTCACCACGGGATTTTTCACCTTATCCTCCCTCGGAATCTGATTTCTGTGAGGCATGTCCCACACTGATGCTGTCATGGTGGGATAGTCCTTTAAGTGCTGAACATCCCTACCTCTTTCTAAGACCAAGGTTTTCAATCCCTTTTCGCAAAGTTCTTTAGCTGCCCATCCTCCGGATATCCCAGAACCAACTACTATAGCATCAAATTCATTACTTTTCATAATCGAAAAATAATGATTTCTACTTCATCTTTTACAATTTTTTTAAAAAACTATACTTATGAATGGAGATGCAAAAAATAAAAAAAAGTCCCATCTCCTAAGGCTTAGGAAATGGGACTTGAAAGAACAAATTCGATTATTCGTATCTCAAGGATTCGATAGGGTCAAGTTTACTCGCTTTGAAAGCAGGGAAGTAACCGGACAATAACCCTACAACAATGCATATAATAAAGGCGATAAACATCCAAAGCCAAGGAACCAAGAATCCTCCAGGTCCAATCGCATTAGCAATGACATTTCCGATTGCTATACCGAGAATTACCCCAAAGATTCCACCTAGCACACAAATCATAATTGCTTCTATCAAAAATTGCTGACGGATCCTCAGTGGAGTAGCTCCTAAGGCTTTTCTAATACCTATCTCACGGGTCCTCTCTGTAACAGAAACCAGCATGATATTCATCAGTCCGATGGAGGCTCCCAAAAGGGTAATGAATCCGATACCAAATCCGCCGATTCTCAAATATCCGGCAACTTCCTCAAGACTTTCCGCTACCGATTGACTTTTTGTGAGGTCAAAGGAGTTCTCAGCAGTTACTCTATCCTGACGGATTTTTCTCATCATCCCAATTGCCTGACCCATTTCGTAATCGATACGCTCAGGGCCGGAAGCAACAGCAGTAACATTGTAATTGAAAACGCCTCTTTGGTCAAGTCTTGCAGCATTCTCTATAGGAATTAAAACCTGTCTGTCTGCTCCTTGATCCTGCCCTACTCCACCTTGCTTTTCCAATACTCCTACAATGGTGTAAGGCTTTCCGAAAAAGCTGATTTTTTGATTGATAGGATCTTCATTTGATTCAAAAAGAGTTTCCTGAATTTCTTTTCCTATGATACATACGTTATTTCCGTATCGTATTTCCAGATTGGAAAAATTTCTACCTTCTTCGAGCTTGATTGCTTTTATGCTCAGGTAATTTTCATCCACACCTCTAATTCTCGTATTCGGATTGGTGGTTTCGGAACCTCTTTTTATCTCAGCGGCGCGACTGACTGTAGTTTCCACTGTAGATATTCCGATAGAACTATATTCCTGCTTGAAATCTTGCACTTCTCGGAAAGACAATTTGGGATAGGTTTTCTCCTCTTTTCCATCTTGAATAGCTCGTCCCCCACTGAAACCTTTGTTTCTTACATCAAAAGTATTGGCTCCCAAACCAGAAAAGCTTTCTGCAATTTGAGACTTTATTCCATCGATGGCAGTCAACATCCCTACAAGAGAGGATATACCAATTGCTATAATTGCACCGGTCAGGATAGTCCTTAGAATATTAACTTGAACAGACTTTAGGGCTTCCCTTATATTTTCGATCAAATTCATGTATTGTTCGAATTAGAACAGATTTTTAGAAAAAACTCATTTATGATTCTTAATAATAAGCAATTCGCTTTTAAAAAAAATTTGAGAGTCCAAATATTCAGATTCAACTTCCACTTCCAGTATTTTTCAATGCATTCTATCCCCTCTCAACTCCATTTCTTTTAGGATACTTGCTTCATAATCCAGCCATTCTTGCCACCGCTGATTGACATATTCAGGATCATGAAATTTTCTGGCCATTTCTATGAAAGTAACGTAATGCCCAGCCTCAGAAATCATCAACTCGTAATAAAACTTTTTCAGCTCCTCATCCTGAATATGCTTGGATAAAAGCTTAAAACGCTCACAACTCCTTGCTTCGATCAAAGCATTCAATAATAAATGCTCCGTCAACTGTTGTTTCCTACTTCCACCTTTTTTGACAAATCCATTGAGTTTGATGACATATTCATCCTTTCTAGGAAAACCAAACTTCATGTTTCTCTTCCGCAACTGCTCCATAACCCGTTCAAAATGTCCCCATTCTTCTGCGACTATTGGAGTCAAGGTATCCACCAACTCGTCCAAGTCAGGATATCGCAAAATCAAACTGATACAGGAAGAGGCCGCCTTTTGCTCACAATAAGCATGATCCACCAAAATATCCTCGATCTGCATTTCTGCAATCCCAACCCACCTTGGATCTGTGGGTAGTTTGAGATGTAACATTTTCTGTCTTGTACTTTCTTCCCAGCTCATATCAGTCAAATAAATACCAGGTAATTCCTAGGTCAATAAATGATTTGTAGCCGGTGTAGTCAGGTGTGACAAAATATCCTTCCCGATTCATCAAACCGGCGTTTAAATGATTGTATTTTAATAGAACTCTTGTTCTGTTGATTCTGAAATTCAGGAAAATATCTGCCACTGGGTAGGCAAATACCTCGAAGCTATTTTGCAGGTGAAATTGCTGATGAGCAGTAAAATAAGCATTTGCAAAGTAGCTGGACTTGTATCTCACATCCACACCAAATTGGATGAAAATATTTTCATCAAATGCAGGACTGTCAAAGTAAAAACGGGTATTTCCGAATACTTCAGGGATTCTAAAAGCATCAGATGCCTCTCCTGTAACAGACGTGATAATAACCTCTGTATCCCATTTGAATTTCTCCCCTATTTGTATAGAGGATTGAATACCGGGCATCAAAATAAAAGCTTCACCTCCTGCCTGCTCGGGCACTCTCTGCTCGTTGAAAAAGACGTAATTATTGATCCGGCTAATGGTTAATGAAGGCCTGATTTTGACTTTTTCCAAATCAACTTTCAAGGTTCCCTTCACTTGATCTACACCAGTGTTGGAAAAATCATTATTCCAGGCATAATGATTCCCCGCATAAACCTGCTGAAGCGAGGTGGGCTTATAAAGTGCTTTAGTATACTCCAGATCCAAGTAGGGGGATTTAAATACCCCATGCAGCCTGAATGCTCCCGGGATAAGGTATTCACCATCAGCACTCACACTCCATTTCTCAGAAATTTTTCCAATCAATTCCCCACCTATGTATAATTCATTAAAGGTGTTAGGAGAATTAAAAAACGGACTTCTCATCCTACCATTCCTCAATCGGGTAAATGCATTGTAATAAAAGCCTCCAAAGGTCCCTTTGAAGCCGAACTCATTTCTCCACTCAGCAAAATCATTGAAATTTCTTGTGGTATCCTGTTCATTCAGTCTGGTGCTGGGATAATACAGGGAATCACTGTTAGTTAAAGGAGCATCAAAAACCAAATCTTGCTTCCTTCTGTCAAAAATATGATAGATCTGTAGCCCGTCTTTCACCTTATATTCATGATAGAAGTGATAGTCCTGCCTCAAATCTCTGGCTTGGGAGGTTCTCAGCCAAACTTTCGCATCCTCATAGGTGAAATAAACCGAGGTAGAATCCACTTCAGGAGGTATAATCCCTCCGATCTCATTGACCACATGACGCATTCGGGAGAAATTCCCCAAGAACCAATATTTCCCGTCTTCAGATCTATAATTCGTATGGATAGAATAAGTGGTTTGATCCACCATGTTATCATCTCTAGCTGTAGGATTGAGGGTTTTTCTTACCCGCATGGTGTGAAAATCAAAACCTATATTCCATCTTGGGTTGACATTTCTGGCAAATTTGATATCCAACATATTTCGGTTTCCGCCCCCGAAAAAAGCTGACATCTCAGTAAATGGAGATTTGGTATCGAAATAGCGATTGTTGGAAGGATCTGTGTAATAGATATCATAGGCATGAAAGCCTGAAGTAGTACCGATTAACTCTGGAACCTGATAAAAAACCGGGGTAGCCGCACTACCAATATTACCTAAATCCTGATACTTCCAGCCACTTTTAGCTACTGGATCATAATTGTGAAAATTGGTCAAGGAAGTATCCTGAGGGTATAGGGTCAGGCTATTTCGCTTAATGTCTTTTTCGAAATAAAATAAGGCTGTGGTGGGACCAAAAACCATCTTGGTACTATCATCCAACAAGGTTCTTCGACCATTTTCTTCCTCTTGATTTTCTCCTTCTTGCACCGTTCTCTGGTTGACCCGCTGATTGGGATTTTGAACTTGCCTCCCATTGGTTGGAATAGGGCGCTGTGCCTCAGCAGAGCCAGCCAAGAGAAGCACCCAAAAAAAGCATATTCCTAATAGAAATTTATTCACCGAGCTTTGTCCGTTCCAAAGACTTTTTGTTGTACCAGTTTAATCAATGTTTGCTCATCCTCTTCCTCTAAAAGTACCTGAATGGGCAGCACAAAAATCGGAATTTCTCTTAGAAATCCTTTGGGAAGTAAAGATTTTACTTTTACCCCATCTTTTTCTGTTGTGAGAATAACGGGATTTTCATTTGCATGTTTGGCGACAAGCAAGCCTATCTTTTCCAAATCAGCCTGATCATAATGATGATGATCCGAAAACTTTACAGCCTCCAACACTTCATATTGACTTTTGCAATAATCTATAAACTGCTGATTATTAGATATTCCACTAAATAAAATTACTCGTTTTCTGAACTGAGAATTTTCTGCAAGTGCTTGTGGTTCCCCATAGCCTACTTTTGTGAACATGACAGGCTTTGAGCCAGCATATTGCCTAATTTTTTCTTGAAATTCTGAGGCCTCCTGATTGGACTTAGACAAGGGGCTTTTGGTAACAATAATCAAATCGGCTCTTTTTGCTCCATTTCTACTTTCTCTAAGCCTTCCCATTGGAAGTAAAAAGTCCTGAAAAAAAGGCTCTTCCCAAGTAGTCAATAAAATCGAAAAATCTGCTTGAAATGATCGATGCTGAAAGGCATCGTCCAAGATAAGCAGGTCCAACCCTTCTTCTTCCTCTGCTATTCTTGCAGCTGCATTCACCCGATCTTCTCCCACAAAAACACGGATTTCGTCTCCAAATTTTTGATAAATCTGATAGGGTTCATCCCCGATTCCTTCAGGGCTACTGACGGAAGTAGCTTTAATAAAACCCTCAGTTTTTCTTCCATACCCTCTGGACAGGGTAGCTAAGCGGTAATCTTGTTTAAATGTTCTTATAAGGTATTCCACCATGGGGGTTTTCCCTGTTCCGCCAACCCTTAAATTACCCACTAGAATAGCGGGAATTGGAGATGGTGTGGTTTTGAATACTCCAGTATTATAGAGCCAGTTTCTGACTCGAGTGATCAAATCAAATAGGACTGCAAACGGATAAAGAAGAAAAGCAAGGCGCCTCATTCCTAAGAATTCGTATTTTTGATCAAATAAACCAAAAATTTATGGGATACAAGATTGGGGAAGTAATTTCATTTTTAGAAAAGCTGGCTCCCCCCGCCTATCAGGAGTCATATGATAATGCTACACTGATAACAGGAAACAGAAACTGGGACTTGACCGGAATCATCTGTTCTTTGGACTGCACTGAGGAAGTCATTCAAGAAGCCATATCAGCAGGAGCCAATATGGTGGTGGCACATCACCCCATAGTTTTTAAGGGATTGAAAAGCCTGACCGGCAAAAATTATATCGAAAGAACTGTCATCAAAGCTATCAAACATGATATTGCCATTTATGCTATCCACACTAACCTAGACCATGTCGCTCACGGTGTTAATAAAAGAATCAGCGATAGACTTGGCCTTTTGAACACAAAGATCTTACAGCCTAAAAAACAGTTGCTCAACAAGTTGGTATTTTTTGTACCGGAGGAACATAAAAACAAGGTTTTGGATGCTGTCTATGAAGCCGGAGCAGGGCAAATTGGGGAGTATAAAGATTGTTCTTTTCAAGTTAAGGGAATGGGCACCTTTACTCCATCTGAAGATGCAAATCCTTTTTTAGGCCAAAGAGGAGCTCCACAATACGAGGCCGAAATCCGTGCTGAGGTCATTCTTCCAGCTTTTTTAAGCAATAAGATAATTTCTGCCATGAAAAAAGCCCATCCATACGAGGAGGTTGCTTATTACCTGAGTGCCTTGGAAAATGAGAATCAGGAAGTCGGCGCAGGAATGGTTGGAGAGTTGGAAGATCCAATGACTGCGGAGGAATTTCTAGATTATCTTAAAGAGAAAATGAATCTGAAAATAGTAAAGCATACCGCATTAGTTAAGGAAAAAATTAAGAAAGTAGCTGTTTGTGGTGGTGCTGGAATATTTTTATTGGGAGATGCCAAAAGAAAGGGTTCGGATGTTTTTATCACCGCTGACGTCAAGTATCATGAGTTTTTTGATGCTGATGGATCCTTAATTCTTTGTGATATCGGCCATTATGAAAGTGAAATTTTCACAAAAGAATTATTGGGAGAACTATTGTCACAAAATTTTCCTAATATTGCACTCTATTTGACAAAAGTAGTTACCAATCCCACATCCTACCGATAGTACATGGAAAGTACAGTAGCACAAAAACTCGAGGCAATTCACAACCTTCAATTAATAGATTCTAAACTAGACGCAATCATCAAAGTTCGCGGCGCACTTCCAGAAGAGGTGCAAGATTTGGAAGATGAAATCGCCGGCTACGAAACTAGACTTGACAAATTCAATAACGAGATCCAATCTTATGAAGATGAGATCAAGTCTTTGAAAGAAAGCATCAAGGAATCTGAAAAACTGATCAAAAAGTATCAGGAGCAGCAGATGAACGTACGAAACAACCGTGAGTACGATGCCATCACCAAAGAATTAGAACTTCAGGATCTTGAAATCCAAGTTGCTAAGAAAAAAATTGCTGAAGCTGGCGCTAAAATCGATCAGAAAAAGCACGATTTAGATGAGTTGACTGCTGTTATGAAAGACAGACAGAAAGACTTGGATCTAAAGAAAGATGAGCTTTCTACGATTGTTGCTGAAAGTGAAAACGAAGAAGCAAAATTGAATACTGATCGTGAAAAGGCTGTTAAGAAAATCGAAGATAGACTTTTAAAGTCTTACGAGAAGATCAGAACAAATGCCAAGAATGGTTTGGCAGTAGTAATGGTCAAAAGAGGAGCTTGCGGCGGTTGCTTTAATACCGTTCCACCTCAAAGACAGGCTGATATTCGTGAAAAGAAAAAACTAATCGTCTGCGAACACTGCGGAAGAATTTTAGCAGGTGTAGAAGATGAAGTAGTTGAAGAAACTCCAACCAAGAAAAAGAGAACTTCTAGATCTTAAGAAGTTTTGAAATAAACCAACGGAAAGCCCCGAAATTCTTCGGGGCTTTTTTTTGTGATTATCCGTATATTTTTTCTCAGAGAGATTCAATTCAATCTGATTTCCCATTTACCCCGTACCTAATTGAAAGCCTATTCAAAAATTGAATTAAGAAAAGGCTTGAAAAAAGAACCAAATCATGGATCGAGAAAATCGACGATTTTGAAACATTCTTGCTCTCAAGTCGATTAAATCCGTATATTAGAAGCTATGCGAAAGTTAGTACCACTCATTTTAGTCTTGTTTATATCTCTTTCAGCTCTTGCCAAGAACGCTGAGACCAAAACATTTTTGGTACTATTCAAATCCAAAGAATTAAAATCGCATCAAACCTCTTTAAAGGCCATTGAATCACAATTTTCTTCTTTCAACACTAAAACCTATTCTGGAAATTCTGAATTGGCTTTGCTGATAGAAATACCATCTTGTGATTTCGACGAATGCTTTCTGGGAGACTTTTTGGTAAAAACAGGTGATCAAGATATCAAACTTCAAGAAATCGCCTTTAGACTCTTTGATATGACCGAGAATAAGAGAAATCTTCAACTTTTACTCAGTGCTTATCAGAATAATCCGGACAAAAAGAAAATAGCCAAAGCAGACAAGCCTAGTAACCCGCGGCCTTAAGATGCTCTCTGTCATTCCCTTTCCTTAAGACAAAAGTCCCATCACTCAATTGCTCCAAAAGATATAGGCATAAATTGCTGTGTTCGAACTGATCCATATAGCGGAGATCGTAATTAAAAATCAAGCTTAGAAATATCCTCATTGCTCTGCCATGCATGCAGACTAGAATAGTTTCTCCGGGGCCTTCCAAAATTTTCTGAATTCCTTTTCGCATTCTTTCAGCCACGACGTTTGGGCTTTCTCCTCCGGCTATCGCATAGTCTAAGTTACCCATTTGCCACTGATGGAGCATATGCTTGTAGTATTCCCCTTCTTCCGGCGTCATAGGTGTGCCTTCATAATCTCCCCAAGAAATCTCATTTAATTCGGGAAGAGCGGTGGTCGGAATTCCCTTCGAGATAAATGACTCAATAGACTGTCTGGTTCGAATGAGGGCAGTATGGTAAACCTGATCAAAGGCTATATTTTGATAGGCTTCATAAAATGCTTTTGCCTGAGCCCTCCCAGTCTCATTTATAGGAGCATCAATCCCACTTCCCTGCACTACTCCTCTTAGGTTAAAATCAGTCTGACCGTGGCGAACTAAGTAAATTTTTTTTCGATTCAAGATTCTCTATTTTTGTCCCAAGCCCAAAGAAAAACAAATCCCTTCAAAATACATGGTGTTTATTTCAAAGCCTAGTCTGGACCAACTCAATAACCCGAGAATTCACACGATGGTTGATCACATTGGTATTGAATTTACCGCGATTGGGGATGATTTTTTGGAAGCTTCTATGCCTGTAGATCATCGAACCAAACAACCTATGGGCTTGTTACATGGAGGAGCAAATGTAGTCCTCGCTGAAACGCTGGGTTCTGTAGCTGCTTCCTTGACAATTGATTTGAAAAAACAAAGCTGTGTTGGCTTAGAAATAAATGCTAACCACCTCAAATCGGTCAAAGAAGGAAAAGTAATCGGTAGAGCGACCCCGATTCATCTTGGCAGAACAACACAGGTTTGGGAGATAAAAATCCATAATGAAGCGGGAGCACTTTGCTGCATAAGCCGCATTACCATGGCTATTTTGGATAAGAAATGATCGAAACTGTTACCGCTACTTCACTTTCTGTTGCCGAAGCTTTGGCAGCCTTCCTTCATACAGGTTTTCAATCTGGAGGATCATTTGCCTTATGGAGAAAACCTAAATCATCAAAACTTGAATTCGTCCTGGATGAGTTGGACGGAGTAAGAAAAGTAGGAATGAACCTGGAAGAATTACCCGCAGGATTTATCATTCATCCTTTTGAAGATCAGGAAAATAAGCAGGCCTATTTTATCAATGCTTCCAATTACTTAAGAATTGATTTAACTAGTGATCTTAAGGAGGTAGATTTACCTCAGTGGATCCAAGCTCCGAAAAATATTGAGTATAAAAGTTTGCTAAAAACGGTAGGACCTGAGCAAAACTCCGAGGACTTCTCTCAAAAAATTCATGATGGAGATTCCAAGGAACATTTCCTAGCCTTAGTAGAGCAAAGTATTTCTGAAATCGAGAAGGGGAATTTGGAGAAAGTAGTTCCTGCGCGAACCAAGCACTTAGACCTTCCCGAAGAATTTGACCTGGCAAAAGCGATCAAAAGTATGTTGGACTCCTACCCCAATTCCTTCGTCAACTTTTTCCATATTCCACAAGTGGGCACTTGGATGGGAGCTAGTCCTGAAGTATTGATAGAAACTCAGGGAGATTATTTTCATACCATGTCGCTTGCAGGAACCCAGGCAGCCAAAGGAGATAATCCTTTGAAATCTGTAGCATGGACTCAAAAGGAAATCGAAGAGCAAGCATTGGTCAGCAGGTACATTGTGGATTGCTTTAAAAAAATCCGTCTGAGAGAGTATGAGGAGCATGGACCCAAAACTGTCATGGCTGGCAATCTATTGCATTTGCGCTCAGATTTTAAGGTTAATATGAAGGCTACAAACTTCCCTCAATTGGGATCTGTGATGCTGGATTTATTACACCCTACCTCGGCAGTTTGTGGAATGCCAAGAAAAGAAGCACATGAATTTCTAAAAGCCAATGAAGGCTTCGACAGATCTTTTTTTGCAGGCTTTTTGGGACCAGTCAATATAGATAATACTACCTCGATTTATGTCAATTTGCGAACAGCTTCTTTTCAAGAGGGAAAAGTGACCCTATATGCAGGGGCAGGAGTAACGGAAGACTCCGACCCGGAAAAAGAGTGGGAAGAAACAGAGATGAAGTGCGAGATCATAGGTAAGTTCATTCAAAAATCAATCGCTTGATTATTCAGTCAATTTTAGAATTGGTGGCCATTTGTACCAAAAAAGGAGTTAAAAACGTCATTTTATCTCCGGGCTCGCGATGCGCTCCTCTTACCCTGGCTTTTGCAAGACATCCTGAGATTCATACAAGAACAATCTCTGATGAAAGATCTGCAGCCTTCATAGCTCTAGGAATGGCCCAACAGCTGAATCAACCTGTGGCTTTGGTATGTACCTCTGGTTCTGCCGCCCTAAATTACTATCCAGCAATTGCTGAGGCTTTTTTTCAGCAAATCCCTCTCCTTGTATTAACAGCTGATCGCCCACCTGAATGGATAGACCAGTGGGACGGACAGACTATTTTTCAGCAGGAAGTCTATGGGAAACATATTAAAAAGAGCTTCCAATTTCCTGACTCATTCGGAGATAAAGAACAATCCTGGTATGCAGCAAGGATGGTAAATGAAGCAATTAATACTGCCAATCATTTTCCAAAAGGTCCTGTTCACATCAACATTCCCCTTAGAGAGCCTTTCTATCCTTCAGAAAATGAATCCTTTGACTTTCCAGAGCATCCTTATCAAACAGAGATCAGTAAAGGCACTTTGCATTTGGGAGAAGAAAGCCTTAAAAAGATAAACTCCAAGCTCCAGTCCATACGAAAAATTTTGATTGTTCCCGGCCAACAAAAACCGGATGAAAAAATGGTGGAGCTATTGAAATCACTTTCTAAAAATAAGAGGGTGGTTGTTATCACAGACACTATTTCCAACCTACAGTCAGAGGAAAGCATCAATTTTCATGACCATTGGATGGGAAATCAGGAAGTGACTAAAGGTTTGGAACCTGACTTGATTTTAAGCTTTGGAAAATCAATCATTTCTAAATCTTTGAAACTATTCCTGAGAAATTCAAAGGCCGAGCACTGGCATATTCAGGAAAATGCGGAAGCTAAAGACACCTATCAAAGTCTAAGTAAAATATTGGCCTGTTCTCCTCTGTTCTTTTTGAATTGGCTCAATTCAAACCTACCTATTCAGGATGAAACTTATTACGATAGATGGCGGGAACTGGAAAAAAGCATACTGAATAACCTGAACGATATTCTGGAACAAAGTCAGTTTGGAGAGTACAAAGCCCTACATCAGGTATTAAAGAACATTCCTGACCTATCCAAAATCCATGTAGCTAATTCTATGGCGGTTAGATATTTGAATTTTCTAGGTAGAAGAAAACAGGAAATAATCTGCAACCGGGGCACAAGTGGCATAGATGGATCTTCCAGTACAGCTGTTGGATGCACTTTTACCACCAAACTTCCTGTCACTTTGATTACGGGAGACTTGGCATTTTTCTATGATAGAAATGCTTTTTGGCATAATTACTCCATGGCTAATTTGAGAATTATCCTGCTTAATAATCACGCAGGGGGAATTTTCAGATTAATTGAGGGCCCCGCCAAACAGCCAGAATTACAGGAGTACTTTGAAACCAAGCAAAAGTTGAATGCAAAAAGCCTTGCCAATGAGTTTGGTTTCACTTATTTCTCAGCCAAAAATGAAGTAGAACTGGATTCTGCTCTCAAAGACTTTTATGATTCTGGGGTCCATCCAAAAATCTTGGAAATTGAAAGTCAAAGTCCTCTAAATGCCGAAATCCTAAAAAGTATCAAGGAGAAAGTGAAGACTATACTTCCTTCAGCTTAAAAGCCATCATTATTGCAAGAAGCAATAGGCCTGCAAAAACCAACAACATCCCGTCAGGGCCTAGAAAAGCCGATAATGAACCCAATCCTGCTGCGATTAAAGTGGCAATTCCAATTAGAGTATTAGACAAGGAAACGTAAAGAGGGCGCTCATCTTTGGGTGCAAAATCAACCAAATAGGTTTTTCGACTAAGTCTAGCACCACCGTAAATCATCACATGTAGCAAAAACAGAACGGCAAAGGTATAAATCGATTGATACTCATCCGGCCAATATTGGAAACTCACCATTGCCAAAATATTCAGCATAGCCAAAAAGGCTACCAACATCATCATTTTTCTGCTTGATTTGTCTGCAAACCTTCCCCAAAAAGGAGAAGAAATAATTGCCCCAATTCCAGCAGCTAATACCATGAACCCTAAGTTTTTTACTTCAGGTCCCAATTCTTTCTGGGCAATGACTACAAAAAATGGCTGAGCTAAAGGCACCGCCATTAATAAGCCGCGTGCAATGATAAAATTCAGTAAGTTTTTATCCTCGGATAAGATGCTCCAGCCTTTTTTCAATTCTTTGATGGGAGTTCTACCTCCTTCAGTGGCACCTTTTTCTTCATAAATACCGGCAAAGAATCCAGCTGAAATAAACCAGCAACAGGCCCCCGCCAATACCAGCCAAAAAAGGTAATCGATTGACTGATTTTCTCCGTTTTGGAAATAAAGAAACAAACCGCATGCTGCTGTAAAAACACCACCCATACTTGCTCTGTAAGCCAATAATTGTCCTCGTTTCCCTTTATCAATGGTTTTCGCCAAAACATCTTTGAAACTGATACTGGCGATTCCACTGGCGAAACTGAAAAGGGTCAATAAGGATAAAATCCACACTCCCGCTGCTAATCCTTGAGTCGATTGGACCACCCAAGCCATCGCCAAAAGACAGAGTCCTTGAAAAAAAGCAGGTATAGCCCAAAACCATTTTCTCCTGGAAAAAGCTCGGATTTTGGCAGAAACAAAAAGTTGGGGCAAAAGAGAACCTGCATCTTTGATGGGAACCAATGCGCCTACCAAAGCAGGCGGAACTGATAAGGAGGAAAATATCCATGGAAGTGTAGTTCCAGGAGAAACCAATTGATTGGCTAATTTGGAAAAGCCTCCACTGGCAACATTCTTTAAAAAATTTCCAGGAACCTCTTTACAGGCTTTTTCAGAGATCGTTTCGCAGGCCCTTTCTTCTCCTTCATCTGTAATGAAACTATATACCTTTTCTGAGATTTCCTGAGCCATAAAAATTAAGTTACTATTAAATAAAGAAAAAAAACTCGGCTATTGTTTGCTCTCAACAAAGGAAAGTGGACCGGGAGACTTGCTTCCCCCGATCTTTTGAATCCAATAAATCATTAATCCTAATTGCCCTAATTCAGCCAAGGTCAAAGGAATCAGTCCTAAGAATGCTGCTACTCCTGAGAAAATCAGGATACCTGCCACCAAAGTCAGTGCCCCTATTATGACAGGAATATTTGAATATTGGTTTTTATAAGCCAAATAGCCAATACCCATAAAAGCGTAGCAAAAACCAAAGGAACTTACTTTCACGATATAGTAATCAGCAATTTCAAAAAGTGATGTAAATAAAGCCAGTACATCCGCAATAAACCAAAGTCCTGAAACAGCCAACATGGTCCATAAAGCAAAATTTAGGAAATCATTTTTATAGAAATTAAGGAGCCTAATCCATCCATAAATAAATAGTGCATAGCCTATAAAACTGATGGATTTTGCGAGGACAAAGCCAATCATTTTGAAGGAATAATTACCCGTGACATATTCCCCTTCCATGCTTATTTCAAAAATAGATGCGAAGAAGTATAAAATTCCAGCCGCAAAACCTGCGTAAAGAATCCATGGAGTTTTGCTCTCATTAAAGGACTCCGAATCAGCACTTATTTCGAAATCAAGTGCTTCAAATAAAGCTTTAATGGTGTATGATCTTGGAGTAACTTCACCCGCTTCTATTCTCTGAATGGTTCGAACATTCAGGTTACATTTTTCGACCAACTCTTCCTGAGTTAATCCTTTTGCCTTTCTCAACTCGGAGATTTTCTTGCCTAATTCTGGTTGCTTCATTGTGAATTGTGTTTTTGATTGAACCATGGCAATTTCTACAGTTGAGGGTTAAAACAGGACGAAATAAACTCGGATTTCAGCCGACATTTACCCGACATTTATTATTTCTGGTCTAAAATAGCTGATTTGGGAATTTTTCAATTCAAAGCAAAGGCAAAATTCTACTCAAAGCTGGATTTCGATTTTCTGGCTTCCAAATCACTGATAGCTCCGTGAATTGTGGAATATTCGGAATTTCCATAAATCTAACTTTCAACTCATAGCCTGCTTTCAGGGAAGTGGGAACGATCGCTATCCCTAGTCCATTTTCAACCAGTTTAAATATGGTCAAAGCATGGACGGACTTATGTTTGATTTTGGGAAAAAAGCCAGCATCTCTACAAATCCCCATAATTTGATCATAGTAATAACGACTATAATCACTTGAAAAAAGGATAAAAGGCTCATCAGAAAACTGAGCTAATGTGGAAAAATTTGAATCATGAACAGTGTGATTCTCCGGCACCACAAGTGAAAAAGAATCCCTAAGGATAACTTTTTTTTTCAAGCCATCAGGCACAGATTCAATTCTGACAAAACCCAGATCCAATCGGTCACGCTCTATCATTTCCACTTGAACCCCATTGCTCAACTCTTCCAAACTCGTGGTGATTCCAGGCTCTTTTTTATTTAGCTTTTGCAATAATTCCGGTAAAACCTGATTGGATGCAGAACCTAAGAAACCTATCCTCAACTCCCCTATTTTCCCAGATGAAATAGCTTTCATTTGAGTCTGGGTAGTTTGTAAATGGTTGAGAATAAAATCCACTTCACTTTTAAAATATTCACCGGCGGCTGTCAAAGCCACATGCTTCTGATCTCGCTCAAATAATTGAACCTCCAATAGCTCTTCCAATTGCTTGATCTGTCTACTCAAACCGGGTTGAGATATAAATAGTCTGGAGGCTGCTTTTCTATAATTGAGTTCCTCCGCAACTGCCTGAAAATAGTGCAAATGTCTTAATTCCATTGATGCCTCTAAGTTATCACTTGTTGATAATAATAGTATCAAAAAGCATCAATAAAACCAAGTACCTTTGGTAAAGAATTAAACCCAGCACTATGAGAAGCTTCAATTACGGAAAAGATCATTTAACAGCCTCCATAGCATTAGGACTTGCTAGAAAAGAGATCAAAGGTCAATTTTTGCCTGAGGTTAAGCATAAAATAGAAGAATCAGCTTCAGCAGTATCAAAAATCGTTCAAGGCGAGAAAGTTGTATATGGAATCAACACAGGATTCGGCCCACTATGTACCAGTAAAATTTCTTCTCAAGACACGACAACCTTACAGGAAAATCTATTAAAAAGCCATGCAGTTGGCCTTGGAAAGCCCGTAGATTTGGAAATTTCCAAGCTAATGACGGTTTTGAAAATTCATGCATTAGCGCAGGGATTCTCGGGAATTAGATGGGAAACCATAGAAAGGGTTAACTGGATGCTGGAACAGGAAATTATTCCCTTGGTTCCTATTCAGGGTTCAGTAGGAGCTTCAGGAGACTTAGCACCACTGTCACATTTATTCCTTCCACTTTTAGGATTAGGAAAAGTATCATATAGAGGAGAAATAATTACTTCAGAGGAGGCACTCAAGCTATTTGGAAAAAGCTCTTTAACATTAGGACCCAAAGAAGGTTTGGCTTTAATCAATGGAACACAGTTTATGGCTGCCCATGGAGTAAAAATTATTGAAAGGCTCCATAACTTATTGACTCATGCTAGTATCACAGGTGCAATGATGGTAGAAGGCCTGATGGGGTCAATCAAACCTTTTTCACCAGAACTCCACAGTTTAAGACCTTTTGCAGGAAATCAACATGTGGCAGCCACCATTTTAAACCTGCTTCGAGACTCGGAAATAGTCAGTTCACATACGGATTGTGCGAGAGTACAAGATCCCTATTCCTTGCGATGCATGCCCCAAGTGCATGGAGCGAGTTGGAATGCATGGCTTCATGTCAAAGAAACTTTGGAAATAGAAATTAATTCAGTCACAGACAATCCCATTGTTTTTGATGAGAACCATACGATTTCAGGAGGAAATTTTCATGGCCAACCCATTGCATTGGCTTTGGATTATGCCTGTTTAGCAGCTTCTGAACTAGGAAACATAGCTGACAGAAGAATTTACCTATCCATTGAAGGAGATACCCCGGGGGTTCCGAAGCTATTGTTGAAAGAAACAGGTCTGAATTCTGGATTGATGATACCTCAATACACCACAGCAGCTTTGGCCTCTGAAAATAAGGGATTGTGTTTTCCTGCATCAGCAGATTCTATTCCCACCTCTTTGGGACAGGAAGATCATGTAAGCATGGGAAGTATAGGGGGAAGAAAAGCCCTTAGAGTCATTGATAACGTTGAAAAAATTATCGGAATTGAGCTTTTTTATGCTGCTCAGGCGATGGATTATCATGCACCCCTGCAATCTGGCAAAATAATGACTGCCATATATAATCATGTCAGGAGCAAAATAGAACCAGTTGTTCAAGACCGAATTCTTTACGAAGATATGGAAGAGGCAATTCAACTGATTCAAAGCGGGGAATTGCTTAAATTGGCTTATTCGACCGCAAGCCAGGAAGGCTTGGAGTTAGACACCCAGTGGAGTTATCTATTCACTTTCTAGAAACCCAGCACTATGAAAGACAAGAAATTAATAGGCCCTATTACCCAGCTCCTGAGTATGGATCAACTCCCCGTGAAAGGAGCTATTAAAGATTCCCAACTACCTATACTCAAGCATGCCGGGATTTTATTAGACGGAGATAAAATCGTGGAAATTGGTGATTTTGAGATTCTTCGAAAAAAAATTGACCTCCAGGAGGTTAGAAGAATTGACCTGTCAGAAAATTATGTAGCTCTTCCCGGAATGATAGATTGTCATACTCACATTTGCTTTGCAGGGTCAAGAGCTAAAGATTTTGCTTTGAGAAATTCTGGTAAAAGTTATCTGGAAATAGCAGAATCTGGTGGGGGTATTTGGGACACAGTTACCCAAACCAGAAAAATGTCTGGTAGTGAACTTGCAAAAATCACTGCCTCCAGAGCTGATCAATTACTCGAAAATGGAATCACTACGATTGAGGTAAAAAGTGGCTATGGTCTTTCGGTTTTGGAAGAAATCAAAATGCTGACTTCCATCCATCAAGCAAACAGAAAAACCAAAGCCGACTTGATTGCTACTTGTCTTGCTGCTCATCTTCTACCAAAGGATTTTGAAGGAGATGAAACTGCTTATTTGGATTGGATGGTTCAAAAATTACTACCTATCCTTTACAAGGAAGGCTTAAGTAAGCGAGTGGATATTTTTATCGAAAAGTCTGCTTTTTCAAAGGAACAAGCTCTTGTTTATTTAAAAAAAGCCAAGGAAATAGGATTTCAAATTACAGTTCATGCCGATCAATTTACTTCCGGAGGCTCAGAAGTAGCGGTAAAAATGCAAGCTCTTTCGGCTGATCATCTAGAAGCCTCCTCGGAAGAAGATTTGAAAAGACTGGCCAAATCGGATACAATTGGCGTAGCACTTCCTGGAGCATCTATTGGATTGGGCTGTCCTTTCACACCTGCCAGAAAATTACTAGACATGGGAGGTTCATTAGCAATTGCCTCTGATTGGAATCCAGGTTCAGCACCTATGGGTGATTTGCTCACTCAAGCCTCGATTTTAGCCACTTTTGAAAAGTTAAGCACCACCGAAGTATTCGCTGGAATCACTTTCAGAGCTGCCGCAGCCCTAGGATTGACTAATAGAGGAACCATTGCGGCTGGTCAGTATGCAGACTTCATTCTTTTCCCGACCTCTGACTACCAAGAAATTCTATATCATCAAGGAAATATGAAACCAGCACAAGTATGGAAGTCTGGTTTAAAGGTCTTTGATAGGAAGAAGAAGATGAAAAGTTAGTGGTTATTAGTTAATAGTTATTAGGTATTGAGTAAGGTGTAATTGAGTAATTAAAAATTAGTTATTAGTTAATAGTTATTAGGAAGCGTCCAATGCTGATGAGTAATTGAAAATTGTTAATTGTACCTCCTCTGCCCTTCGTAATTCGTATTTCCAAAATCGTAAATCGAACATGTCTTTCAAAGATCAAATCATACTAGGAATACCAGCATCTCTTCCTCCAAAAAAACTAAGGAGCCCGGAAATTTCGCATGCTCCTAAACGGAAAGAAATTCTTTCTCCTGAAGAAAAGAAACTGGCTCTCATCAATGCATTACGCTACTTTCCAAAGGCTTGGCACCGAGACTTGGTTGCTGAATTTACTGAGGAATTAACAAAGTATGGTCGGATTTACATGTATCGCTTTATGCCAGAATATAGGATGTATGCTAGGCCTATTTCTGAATACCCAGGCAAATCCGAAAAGGCCAAAGCAATCATGCTGATGATTCAAAACAATTTGGACCCTGCTGTTGCACAGCACCCTGAAGAATTGATTACATACGGAGGAAATGGTGCGGTTTTCCAAAATTGGGCACAGTACCTATTGACCATGAAATATTTGGCTGAAATGACTGAGGAACAAACACTCCATATGTATTCCGGTCACCCTATGGGACTTTTTCCATCCTCATCCCTATCACCAAGAGTAATTGTCACTAACGGTATGATGATACCCAATTATTCTAAACCAGATGATTGGGAAAAATACAATGCCTTGGGAGTCACTCAATATGGACAGATGACAGCAGGATCTTACATGTACATTGGGCCACAGGGCATTGTTCATGGTACCACCATCACGGTCATGAATGCATTTCGCAAGAAACTGGGTAGCGGTATCAGCACCAAAGGAAAAATATTTTTGACTGCTGGTTTGGGAGGAATGAGTGGAGCGCAACCTAAAGCAGGAAATATTGCCGGCTGTATCACTATTTGCGCTGAAGTAAACCCTTCTGCTGCCAAAAAAAGGCATGAACAAGGCTGGGTGGACGAGTTGATTACTGACATGGATCAATTGATCCAACGCGTGCAAAAGGCCAAAAAACAGGAAGAGGTGGTTTCTATTGCCTTCTTGGGAAATATCGTGGATGTATGGGAAAGATTTGATGAAGAAAACATTTTTGTGGAATTGGGTTCTGATCAGACTTCCTTACATAACCCTTGGGCAGGTGGCTATTACCCAGTTGGGCTCAGCTTCGAGGAGTCCAACCTACTGATGGCTGAAAACCCTGAAGCTTTTAAAGAAAAAGTTCAAGAATCACTGCGCAGACAGGCCTCAGCGATCAACCGACATACTGCTAAAGGGACTTACTTTTTTGATTATGGGAATGCTTTTTTATTGGAAGCCTCTAGAGCTGGAGCAGCTGTCATGGCAGAAAATGAAATTGACTTTCGCTACCCAAGTTATGTTCAGGATATTTTAGGCCCTATGTGTTTTGATTATGGTTTTGGACCTTTTCGCTGGGTTTGCACCTCCGGAAAATCAGAGGACTTGAGAAAAACAGATCAAATCGCTGCTCAAGTTCTGAAAGAAATTATGAAAGGGTCTCCTGCTTCTATTCAACAACAAATGCAGGATAACATTACTTGGATTGAAGAGGCTGAAAAGAACAGGCTGGTAGTGGGATCTCAGGCTAGAATTTTATATGCCGATGCGGAAGGAAGAGCCAAAATTGCAGCCGCACTCAATGATGCAATTGCAAATGGTGAAATTTCTGCTCCCATTGTGCTGGGAAGAGACCATCATGATGTGAGCGGTACAGATTCTCCTTACAGGGAAACAAGCAATATCTACGACGGAAGCAAGTTTACTGCAGATATGGCAATTCATAATGTGATAGGAGACAGTTTTAGGGGTGCTACTTGGGTGTCTATCCATAATGGTGGTGGTGTAGGATGGGGAGAAGTGATGAATGGAGGTTTTGGGATGGTTTTGGATGGAAGCAAGCAGGCTGAAATCAATTTGAAATCCATGCTATTCTACGATGTCAACAATGGAATTGCGAGAAGAGCCTGGGCTAGGAATAGTGGTTCTTTGGAAGCTATCCAACGAGAAATGCACAGAACCCCGGACTTAAAAGTGACTTTACCAAATTTGGTAGATGAGGAAATACTGAAAGGCTTGGGCTAAATAGGCATGAGTTATCTTGAGACCTGATATCAATCAGTCTTCTTCAAATACCTCTTCTAATTCCAATTCGAATCCTGGTAAAACAGAAGAAGTAACCTTTTGTCCTGAGGTATAAAGTCGGGAAGGTTGATAGCTTCCATTGACCAATACATTGATTTGAAGGGTGTTTTCCGAAGGATGAATGATCCAATATTCTCTGACCCCAAACTCCTGATAAAGCTCGTATTTGTTTTGAAGTTCTACCTTGCTATTGCTTGGAGAAAGAATCTCCACGATTAAGTCAGGAGCTCCAAAACAACCCTTGTCATCTAACTTGGAAGGATCACAAATCACAGAGATATCCGGTTGGATCACCGAGTCAATTTTATTGTAATCGGGATCTTTTGACAATCTGACATCGAAAGGTGCCGCGTAAACTTTGCACTGATGTCCTTTTAAAAATTCGTGCAATGCGACCGAAACCTTCATCGAAACAGCTTGATGCCTTCTGTTTGGAGCTGCGGCTTTGGCAAAGATTTTACCCTTGATCAACTCCACTATTTCTTCAAAATCCCATTTCAGATAATCGGCATAGGTATAGCCTGAGAAAGAGGCATCCGGCTCTTTGAATGAAGCCAAGTCAATGTTTTCTTTTTGAGGAATTCTATATTCTTTCATCTTTCAGGACTCGCTTTAGCTTAAAAATTATACCTAATTTAGTAAAAACCTGCTAAAATTCTATGAGCCTGCACTTAAACCCGAACCCGGAAAATTGGACTGGAAGAAAATCTGAATCGCCTGAATATTGGCATCAAATCGTCCAATGCATTCCCAACCTTCACTATTCTGAGGAGGAAGGAAGAAAAGTTGGAATTCTTGGCTATCCCGGAGAGGAAGGTGTCAAAAGAAATCATGGCCGACCAGGTACGAAAGAGGCCCCGGATCATATAAGGAAATACTTGGGAGGGATTGCCTATCACTTACCTGATTCATGTAAAATTTATGATTATGGTGATATCCAAACTCAAGGTACTGATTTAGAGAGCACTCAAACCAAAATCTCAGAAACCGTTCAGGCATTATTGAGAAATAAACATCTTCCCGTCCTTTTGGGAGGAGGTCATGATTTAGCATTTGCCCATGGCACGGGTATATTAAATCATTTACATCTCAAAGGAGAAAAATTGGGTATAATCAACTTAGACGCCCATTTTGACCTTAGACCGTTGGCTAACGGAAAAGGCCATTCAGGTTCTCCATTTTATCAATTGGCTCAGGAGTTCCCCATGAACTTCAACTATTTAGCCATAGGTATTCAACGTGCCTCTAACCCTAATTCCTTGTTTGAAAATGCTAAAAAACTAAACGCCAAATATTTATTGATGGAGCAGTTTAGACTTCGCAACTGGGAATATATCCAAGAGCAGATTTTATGGTTTTTGGACTCAGTCAACAAGGTTTATTTGAGCGTGGATATGGACGGTTTCTCCTCCGCATTTGCACCTGGTGTTTCTGCTCCTTCACCCATGGGTTTTAGTCCCCAGATAGCATTCCGGGTATTCGAATTAATCGCTAAAAGCAAGAAATTAATTGCTATGGATGTGGTTGAACTCAACCCCAGATTTGATCAGGACCAAGCCACTGCGAGATTAGCAGCTCGATGCGTAGAATACGTTTTGAGGAAGAATTTTGAATAAGGTGATTGAAAGATCTTTTTATAAATGAAACGGGCTCAAATATTTAAAGGGGCCCTTTTCAGCTTTCTCACTTTAGACTTCAAACTTTTTAGCTTTTTCACTTCAGATTTCAGACTTTCTTTTTTCCCGCAGATTAACACGGATCAATGCGCAGATTTACTCGGATTTTTTCAGACTTCAGATTTCATATTTCAGACTTTTCATCTTTCTCACTTCAGACTTTAGACGTTTCTAGAGCTTCCCAAAGTATCTCCACCGGATGCTTTGCCTTTCGGCCAGTTCCATCCGCAATCTGATGTCGACAGGAAGTTCCTGGAGCTGCAATCAGCGTTTCTGCTTCGGCCTTTCTTACTGCAGGAAAGAGAACCAACTCTCCGACCTGCTGAGAAACCTCAAAGTGTTCCGATTCATAGCCAAAAGAACCAGCCATACCACAGCAGCCGCTTGGGATGGTCTCCACTTTATATTTTACTGGAAGGGAAAGAATTTTCTGCGTCCAAGTCAGAGAAGAAAGAGCCTTTTGATGACAATGGCCATGCAACTTGATTTTTTGAGGTTTGTCTGTGAATTGTTCGGATCTAATATTTCCAGCTGCTACTTCCTGACCTAGAAACTCATCGATCAGTTTGACATGAAACTTGAGTTTCTTCGCCCCTTCTACCAGCTCTTTTCCTACAATTCGAGGATATTCGTCCCTGAAACTTAAAATTGCTGAAGGCTCCAAGCCAATTAAAGGAGTATTCCCGTCAATCAGTTTTTCAAAAATTCGCACATTGGCCTCGGCATGCCTTTTGGCTTTTACCAAAAGACCTTTAGAAAGAGCCGAACGACCACTCTCCTCATGATCTACTACCTTAACCTCATAGCCCAATTTCTTTAACAAGGAGATCGCTTGGATGCCTATCTGAGTATCGTTGTGATTGGTGAATTCATCCACAAAGAAGTAAACCGACTTAATGGTATTAGCTGGTCCGTCAAGGGAAGCATAGTTCTTTTTGTACCACTTCCTTAAGCTGATTGGGCTAATTTCCGGGAGATGACGGTTTGGAGCCACTCCCAAAATGGACTTCATTAGCCCCCCTGTCAGGGAATTGCTCAGGAAGAAATTAGCGATTACTGGAACTTTGGAACCCAACTCATTCAATTCATTGATATAGGCAAATGCTTTGGATCGAAGGGGAATCCCATGAGTTTTTTGATATTGATAAAGGAATTCGGCTTTCATACTGGCCATGTCCACATTGGAAGGACACTCAGCGGTACAGCCTTTGCAACTAAGACACAGGTCAAGAGCCTCTTTGATCTCAGGATGGTCAAAGGCATTTTCCTTTTTATCCAAAGTCAAAAACTCCCGAAGCGTATTCGCCCTGCCTCTGACTGTATCTTTCTCATTTCGGGTTGCCATATAGCTCGGACACATGGTTCCGCCGGAACCCGGAAGTTTACGGCAATCCCCAGAACCATTGCATTTTTCAGCCAAACGCAAAATCCCTCCCACATGGGAAAAATCGATGATTGTATTGTGCTCTGGAGTTTTCATCCCTGGCTCGTAGCGCAGGAATTTATTCATCGGCGCGGCATCCACTATTTTGCCAGGGTTGAAGATATTTTTGGGGTCCCAGGTAAATTTAATCCTTCGGAAAAGCTCATAATTCTTTTCTCCCACCATCAGCGGGATAAAAGCAGCGCGTACTCGTCCGTCTCCATGTTCCCCAGAAAGCGAACCCTGATATTTCTTCACCAATTGGGCAGAAGCCAAGGAAATCTTGTAAAACTCCTCTACGTCTTCTGCTTTTTTCAAATCCAAAATGGGGCGCAAGTGAATTTCTCCCGCTCCGGCATGGGCGTAGTGAACAGGCTTTTGGTTGAAACCTTCCATCATGACATCGACTTCATCGATGTAATCGGCTAAGTCTTCTATATCCACCGCGGTGTCTTCGATACAAGCCACTGCTTTAGGGTCGCCAGGAATATTCCCCAAGAGCCCCAAACCAGCCGCACGAAGGGACCAAGCTGAAGCTACTTTCTCGGGTTCGATAATGGGATAGGCATAGCCATAACCGCCTGCTTTCAGGTCAGCCACAAGCGCCTCTCCTTTAGCCATGGCTTCCTCCAAGGTTTTACCCCGGAACTCAATCATCAAAATCGCTTCAGGATCTCCATCTACGAAATAGCGGTTTTTGGAATATTCTATGCTCTCCTTCGTACAATCCAAGATGATTTTATCCATCAGTTCCACCGCAGTTGCAGGATGCTTCATGGCAACTTGAGCTGATTTCATGCTTTCGTGAATGGTCGCGAAGTGAGCAGCCACTACGATTTCCACTGGATCGGGCAAGGGATCCAAACTAATTTTGATTTCGGTGGTGAAGGCTAGCGTACCCTCCGAACCTGCTAACAGCTTACAAAAGTTAAATTTTTCCTTTCCTTCGAATAGCTCCGCTTTCAACAATTCATCCACTGCATAGCCGGTATTTCGGCGATGAATGGACTTTTTAGGAAATTGAGTGTGGATTTCTTCTCGGACTTCAGGATTATTGAGTTCATCGAAGATTTGACGGTAGATGGTTCCTTCCAGATCATTTTGCCCACATTTCTGATCGAACTCATCCTGGGAGATCTCTGCAAAAACCACCTTATTCCCATCACTGAGAATGGTATTTAGAGAAATAACCTTGTCCCTAGTTACCCCATAGACAATGGAAGTAGTTCCTGAAGAATTGTTACCCACCATGCCTCCTATCATTGCCCGGTTGGCAGTGGAAGTGATGGGACTGAAAAATAATCCATGTGGCTTCAAAAAGCGATTGAGTTCATCCCTAACTACACCAGGCTGTACCCGAACCCAACGCTCTTCTTTGTTGAACTCTAGTATTTGGGTGAAATGCTTGGAAACATCGACAACAATCCCATTCCCCACACATTGCCCTGCAAGAGAGGTGCCCGCTGTTCGGGGAATCAAGGAAGTTCCGTTTTCATTGGCAAACTGAATCAGTTTCTGTATATCCGATTCAGACTTAGGAAAAGCTACCGCTAAAGGTACTTCCCGATAGACAGAGGCATCCGTGGCATAAAGCGTTCGGCTAAGTTTGTCAAACTGCAAATTGCCCTCGAGTTGGGCTGCAAGTTTTTCTAAATGAGATACTAGATTAGGTTGGTCTGAAAGCATGATCAAAAATAGGTTTCCTTAACAGATTAAAGAAATTTAATATTCAAATATCAATAACCAAACTCATACTTATGAATCAGAAAAAGGAATCCGATCATACTGAATTTTGTCTATTTTCTATTGCAAATTAAGTTTGAAAATCCCCCATTCCCTCCTTTCTTTGTTCCAAATCAAATCCAGCATGTTCTTCTACCTCTCCCAGTTTTTGAGTTTTTTGGCCATGCCTCTGACAATCGTACTGATATTGATTCTATCGGGGGTAATTTTTCTAAAGAGAAAATGGGGCAAAAAATTACTTTGCATAGGAATAGGTCTTTTGCTCTTTTTCACCAATCCTTTTCTTTCTAATCTGGCCTTATTGGCTTGGGAGCCCGATTTCAAGTCTTTCGAAGAAATGGAAAATCATGAAATCGGCATTGTCCTCACTGGAGTAACCAATATGAGCAAAACCGCCTATGACCGCACCTTCTTCAACAAAGGCGCCGACCGTATCACCCATGCCCTCCAGCTATATCGCATGGGGAAGATCAAAAAAATTCTGATCACCGGTGGGCAAGGACTTAATCCTTCCAATCCGCAGACTGAGGCTGAGTTACTCAAACGATTTCTTATTATGACCGGAATGCCTGAGCAAGACATTTTAATCGAAGATCAAGCAAAAAACACCGCTCAAAATGCTCAATTCGCCAAAGACTTTTTAGAGAAAAATCAAATCTCCGTCAATCAGGAGTTTATCCTCATCACTTCCGCTTTTCACATGAAGCGAGCTAAAGGATGCTTTGACAAGGTTGGATTGAAAACAGTGACTTTTCCCGTGGATTACTATTCCCATGATATCAAATACGATATACCATCCCTATTTTTTCCTGATCCTTCCTCATTGGAGTATTGGACCAAACTATTTAAAGAATGGATTGGGATTTTGGCATACAAAATCGTGGGATATATCTAAATTAAGAGATTGCATTTCTTTGATTTTATTACGTACTTTACGTAACGCACTTTACGTAACGATTTTCATGTAATCCAAAAAGTGAGAAGTCATGAAAGAACCATTCAATCCATTTATAATCAATACTTATCAAGGAAAGGAATACTTTTGTAATAGAGAATTTGAGCTAAAAACACTCATTTCTCACATAGAAAATGACAGAAACGTAGTACTTTATGCCTGGAGAAGACTTGGAAAATCAGCCCTTATTCATCGACTTTTTGATGAATTAGAGTCATCAAAAAATTATGAAACTCTCTATATTGATTTACTCGCAACCCAAAATATAGGCGAATCCATTCAAAGCATATCGGCTGCCATATACGATAAGTATGGAAAAACTAGCAATGGGATAAGTGCCAGCATTCAAAAATTAATGGCTTCAATTGGGGCGACTATCAGTTTTAATTCTTTGTCAGGAGCTCCTGAGCTTACACTTGGTGTAAACAATACTAAACAACCTAATCAATCATTGGCTGCTTTGGGAGAATTTCTTGCTACCAGAAAGAAGCGAGTTGTCATCGCAATCGATGAATTTCAGCAAATCAACGACTATCAAGGGGAAAAAGCTGAAGCAGTATTCCGATCCTGGGTACAGCAGATTCCTGAAGTCCGTTTTATTTTTAGCGGAAGCCATCGCACATTAATGGAAGCGATGTTTACAGAAAAGAAAAGGCCTTTTTACCAGAGCTCTATGCTAGAGTCTCTGCAACCTATTTCCCTCGAAGATTATTCGGAATTCATTACCCAACATTTTCAAGTTGCCAAGAAGAAAATCGAGCTGGATTCCATTGCAAAAATATATCACTGGAGTCGAGGTCAAACTTATACCGTTCAGTTGGTATGCAACCACCTTTATGCTAAGCACAATAAAGTAACCAATGCAGATGTGGATGTTGTATTCGATCAAATTCTTGTGCAGCAGCAGGCAATTTATACTAATTTTCAAAAAATGCTGACCCGGACACAGTGGAATGTATTTAGAGCTATTGCCAAAGAGGAACCCCTTCAAAACCCATTGAGCAAAGGCTTTATTCAAAAGTATAATCTTGGCGCAGCAAGTACTGTAAGCACGGCCTTAAAGGCCTTGGAAAGACTGGAACTTGTCATCAAGGACGAAGAAAATTACCTGGTACATGAAGTGCAGCTGGCCAGATGGATGGCGCGAATTTAATTCCCTTTCACGCTAACTCTCTTTTGGCAGCTCTGCCATCAAACCAACAAAGTCCCCTGAATCGAATCCCTTAATCTTGGCTCTACCTTCGCCTCCTCAGCGAATTCCCCCCAGCGCTTGACAGCTTGTTTCACTCGCTCGATTTTCTCTTCCGGTCTTTTAATATTCATCTTTTGGGCTACTTTTAAAAAATCTGAGTCAGTAATTCCTTCCCTTTTTCCATTGACCTGGAGAGATTGCCTGCTCACCCAAATGCTACCAGGCCTGTAGGCATGACAAATATCGTAAGCAGGAGACAAGGCCCACTTTCCAGTTTGATCCATCAAAAACGCAAAGTTTTTGGTATGATCATCACAGTTTCGGGCCAATACATTGAAGACCATTCGGACAAATTGCTGCTCTGCTTCTGGATACGTCAGCCTCAGCATACGCATGGTTTCAAAGACTTGTTCGTAACTATAAACACCCACTAGATTGAAATCAAAATGGCGGATACCACAGAGACTCTGCATGTGGATTTTTTCTCCCAAATCAGTCCGATCAAATCGTTTGGTCATAAAATGAGCCCGACCGTTTTCCTCCAAAAGACGGCATTCATTCATTTCAATTCCAGCCTCTTTAGCCATCAGATAATAGGCCATTTCTACCCTGCCGTAACCTACCGTGGCTCCAAACTGTGAGTCATGTACTCCATCAAATTTTATGATCCAATGAGAAAATCCTTTTGGGGCCTTCACCTGACCACTTTTCACTTCTCCTGTCTTCGGATTAAAAGCAATTACCGCCTTGGCCCTGGCCCCGCCGGCAGAGGTACCAATCTTCAAAATATCCGCTAAAGCTTCCTCTTCCTCAAGGGAAAGATCAGTTTGAAAGTTTTCCTTGCTGTTCAGCACTTTTTGGGCAATTCCTACCAAACTTTCAAGCTCCAAAGAACTTGCCCGACCCGTCTCCGTTCGCAGTGCAGGTTTGATTTCCAATGCCCCAACTCCTCTCTTACCTATAAAACAAAGCAGTTCCACCGGATTTAAACTATCGGAAGGTCGTCCATTTTGAACTAACCAAGCGTTGATTAACTGGTTTCCGTACTTATCAGGGAGCATGTCAGCAAGCAGTCCCGGTAAACCTTTAAACGTATCAAACGCATCATCCCGGGATCTGCGGGTTTCAGGAAAAGAATTGAGTCTTTTCCCCTGGGATAAAGGCATCAAAATAGGTGAAATATCCCATCCCGAGCGAAGAAAATTCCGATCAAATTCAAAACTGGCGAGTTGCCTGGATTCATCCCAAAGCACGGCTCCTACCAACTTATTCCAAAGCCAAATCTCAGCTGCATTTACCATTCTGAAGGAGGATTTTCGGCTGCCTGATCAGTATTACGGACTCGCTGCCGCTCTTGCTTCTTTTGAAGCTTGATGTATTCGAGCGGGCTGATCTGGGTCTGAGTCTCAAAAACCTCCAGAATCTGCAACTCATCCAAAACACGTAAGACCTGAATCAAGGTGATTAAATTGACCTTTTCGCCACGCTCCAGCAAACTCAAAGTAGAGCGACTGATCCCCGCCTCATAGGATAAATTATCCTGAGTCTTATTGAGATCCATCCGCTTCTTTTTGATAAATTCTCCTATCATCTGAAGAATTGCTGCATCTGATAATTGTGAGATATTCATGACTTATTTATCATTCATTATAATCAAAATTACTATTTTATGAATGAAAAATCAAACATTAATATATTTTTTTATGAATGATTATTCATACGTATTTAGATTTAAATAAGTTTTATGAATGATTTATCATTCATTTAATAACTTTATACTTCTATAATTTGATTTCAGATTTTTTATTTAGCCACAGATTAACACGGATTTTATCAGAATTCTGACTTTTCAGCTTTCTCACTTAAGCCTTTATACTTTATGAGACTGCTTCGTTCCTCGCAGTGACGACACTATTGAACCCACAAGCATCCCAAACTGCAAACTGCCTACTGACTACTGCCTACTTTCAGCCTTTCCAGCTTTCTCACTTTAGCCTTATTACTTTATGAGACTGCTTCGTTCCTCGCAGTGACGACACTATTGAACCCACAAGCATCCCAAACTGCAAACTGCCTACTGACTACTGCCTACTTTCAGCCTTTGTCATTCCCTGAAATAGGTTGACCGTTTTTAAATCAGAATGAAGATGCTAAAAACGGGAAAAAGGATCAATTCACATCGTAAATTTTCTGAAGAATTTAAACGTAAATTGGTAGACGACTTCGAAAAAGGAGTCATGTCTGTTCCTCAAATGCAAAAGCTTTACGGAGTTTGTAATGCTCTTATTTATCGTTGGATTTACAAGTATTCCACTTACAATGAAAAAAATATCAGAATCGTTGAGATGAAAGACAGCCAGACACATCGGTTAAAGGAACTCGAAGAAAAGGTCAAGGAGCTCGAACGAACCGTTGGACAGAAACAGATCATGATTGACTATTTAGAAAAGATGATTGACCTGGCCAAGGAAACCTATTCAATCGATATCAAAAAAAACTCCAACACCCCACTCTCTGGTGGTTCCAAACCAACAGGAAAGCGATGAGCTATTCTCTCAATGAACTCTATCGGACTGTTGGGGTCAGTAAGCAAGCAGTTCAGCAGGCCAAGCTAAGGCAGGATCGCTTTGACAGGGAGCTTGCCGAACTGGTAATTTTGGCCGATCAGCTGAAGGAGGAACATCCGGGATGTGGGGTGGAAAAGATGTATTATACCCTGAATCCGAATTGGATGGGCAGGGATCAGTTCTGTGAGATTTTCTTGGGACTGGGCTATGGAGTGAAGCGTATAAGAAACTATCATAGAACCACTTACGGCGGGAGCTACCACTATCCCAATCTGATTGAAGGAATATCTGTTACCCGCCCCTTTCAGGTGATCCAGAGCGATATTACCTATTTTCACCTAAATGGGGAACACTATTATCTGGTGTTTATCATAGACGTCTACACCCGATTACTGGTCGGTTATTCGGTCAATGACCATATGAGGACCAAAGGCAATTTAGAAGCAATGACAATGGCACTGAAACAGTTGGACTTTCTGCCTTGGGGACTGATCCACCATTCAGACAGAGG
>NZ_FOVW01000003.1:0-354962 GCF_900115305.1 Algoriphagus ornithinivorans
AATTTACGTTTAAATTCTTCAGAAAATTTACGATGTGAATTGATCCTTTTTCCCGTTTTTAGCATCTTCATTCTGATTTAAAAACGGTCAACCTATTTCAGGGAATGACAAAACTCACAGACCTTTCAGGTTTCAAAACTTGGAAGGTCTTTTTTGTTTTATGCCCCTAAAAGCACAGAAAGGCTTCTTTATGTTTAAAATTTCCAGATATAAAAAAAACTCCATTCAGAAACCTTCAGTTAAGCTTTTCGTTGATTGTGAAAATAGTTTACAAAAAGTGATTCAGGTCATGGAAAATAATTTTGTGAAATTCGTCCTCACCGTATTTTTAACATTATGCATTAGCATTTCTTCAGCCCAAAACACACAAGAATCCCGAAACTACTTCCCAGGAAACTATTCCAATCAGCCCATCATCACTTTAAAAGAAGGATTTTTCAACAAAACCACCTATTACCTTGATGGGGAAAAATCAAGTCCGAAAGAGGTCACTGACTTCCTCAATTCATTAAAAAATGAAGACTTTAAATTCCAGAGTTATCAGCGGAAAAAGAATTTGGGTATGGGTATCCGGGTCTCGGGTATAGCCGTGACTATTGGCTCCATCGCCTATCTGTTTACAAATGATATTACCCCAGCCAATGTCCGCCCATGGTTTTGGGCTTCTTTTGGGGGAGGGGTTTTACAAAGCACTGGAAACATTCTTGTCGCTGATTCAGAACGAAGAATTCAACGAACTATCAATGATTTCAATGCCTATCATTATTCGGGAGGCACTGAAGCATTTCTAAGTATGGATGTAATGGGTAGTTTTTTTGGCCCTAAGATCAACATCTATGAAGGCCCAATGGTTCTGGAAAAAGATCAGGTTTTAACACGATTTCAATCCAATCCGGAGGCCTTACAGCTTTATGAGCAGGTTCTGAGAAGAGAAAAAGTGAGCACAGTAGCCAACGTAGTCAACTCAGCTCTCGGAATTGGAATTTTCTTTCTGGCGGTTGGTTTCGAATCCCAGTCTTCCAGTCAGAATGATCTGCTGATTCCCTTGACATTCACTGGAGTTGGGTTGAATATTTTTTCAAGATTTTACGAGCGAAAAACAAGGAATCTAACAAGAGATGTTCTTTACAAGTATAATTATCAAGAGCCTTAACTGATTTCGATTGAGCGAAAACAAATTGATCTAGGGAATAAATTTGAAGAATCTCCTTATTTCCAAGTGCAATTCATTTTTAAAGATGCAACAGAATTGCTTTTTTTAACCATTCTTCCCAATTTCCAATTGACTATGTTCATTTTTCCCTAATTTCCTGCTTGAGAAAAAAGAATTACAAATGATCAGAAAACAACTACTCACACTCTGGGCACTTTTCCTTTTTGCCAGTATGGCAATTGCCCAAGACAGCAAACCCATTACTTGGAAAGACATCCCTACCTGGAAATACATGCCAGGTTCAGCTTTTGAAATCTCCCCGGATGGCAATTGGACGGCCTATGGATTAGTTCAACTGGAAGGGGACGGAGAAATCATCCTCCAGAAAGTTGGGGATGAATCCTCCAAAAAAACTTTCAAAATCGGCTCCACCAGCTACCCATCTATGCAATTCAGCGAGGATGGAAAGTGGTTTGTCTATACAGAGTACCCCACCTTTTCCGAGAAAAAAGCCAATGAAAAAAGCAAAGGCAAATCCTTAAAAAACAAGGCTATTCTAGTCAAGTTGGGTACGGATGAAAAGAAGGAGTTTGAAAACGTGAGCAACTATGCTTTCAATGGAAAAGCTTCCTCTGTCTTGGCCATCAACCTTTCCAAAGAAGGCAATGGAGATGCAAGAGGCTCGGATTTGTTGATTTACCATCTTAATTCCGAAAAAGCTCAAAACCTCGGAAATGTAGCTGACTTTTCATTTAACAAAGCAGGGAACTATCTAGCATACACCGTAGATGCAGCCAACCAATCCGGAAATGGCTTGTATTTGATGAATGTAGCAGCCAATAGCATGCAGATCTTGGATTCTGATAAAGCTTCCTATCGTTCCTTGGCTTGGACCGAAAAGGGGGATGCTTTCGCAGCTTTGAAAATGGTCAAAGACAAAAAGTACAAGCAGGACAAGGGACAAGTTATCGGAGTGAAAAATCTGGCTTCCCCTCAAGTAACTGTTTACAATCCTGAAAAGGACTCTGTCAATTTCAATCAAGCCTATACGATCTCCCAAAACAGAAGACCTATGTGGTCGGATGATTTGACTCGTTTGTTTTATGGCATCCATCCTTTGGAACTGGCAAAAAAAGAGGACGCCAAAAAAGAACTGGATCAAGATTCGGTGAAAAAAGCTGAAGCTGCAGCCATGCAAAAAATCATGGCAGATACGACGATCAAATCGATTTCCGATTTACAAAAAGCCATCGCCAAATTGGACTCTGGCAAGGTGAAAGGCAAAAAAGAAAATGATGCAGACACCCCGGATATGACCATCTGGCATTGGAATGACAGTCGCCTACAATCCAGACAACAGGTCATGATGAATCAGGATAAAAATTACAGTTTCTGGGCTATGTATGATGTGAATGCCGGCAAGCATATCCAATTGCAAGACAGCAGCATGAGAGATCTGAACATTCTGGATAAGCAGCGCTATGCTTTGGGTTCCGATCTGCAAGCTTATGAATTGGATGGAAATCTGGATGGGCAGAGCTATCGTGATTTTTACATCGTAGACCTGAAAACCGGCGAGAAAAAGGAACTCTTCAACAAGTTTTACCTCCCCTCCTATTCTTCTTATCCCCGTGAATCTCCGGACGGGACGAAGTTGATTTACGGACTGGACGGGCATTTTTATATTTATGATATTCCTACTGCTCAGAGTAAAAACATTACGGAAGGGCTTCCTACCACCTTTGTAAATACAGAAGACGATCACAACGTAGAAAAGCCCATGAACGGGGCATTGGGCTGGAGCTCCGATAGCAAGTATGTGATCTTGAGAGACGGTTGGGATATCTGGCAAGTTCCTGTAGGATCTGGTAAGGAAACAGCCATCAATTTGACCGTCAATGGCAAGACTGATCAGATTCGCTATCAATATCGCTTTGGATTGGATCCTGAGGAAAAAGGTATAGATCTCAGCAAGCCTGCTTATATCCGTATGTATGGAGAATGGACCAAGAAGTCTGGTATTGCACAGCTTTCTCCTGCGAAAAAAGGCGGCTTGACTCCCGGTGCCAAGGTTTTGATATGGGATGATTTCAATGTGGGAAATCTTTCCAAGGCCAAAAACGCAGAAACCTATTATTTCTTCCAAGAGAAATTCAACGAGCCTACTCAAGTTTACCTGACAGACGCATCCCTTTCTAATCCCAAGCAAGTCACCAACAATGCTCCGGATGCAGAGAAATATGCATGGTCAGCTGGAACTATGTTGATCGATTATGTCTCTGACAAGGGTGACAAATTGCAGGGTACGCTGTTTTTACCTGCAGGCTATGTAGAGGGCCAAAAGTATCCAACTGTGGTCTATTATTACGAAAAGCTATCTCAAACCCGTCATAACTGGTCCAACCCAGGATACAGCGGAACAGGATGGAACCCTAACGTATATACTTCCAATGGATTTGCGGTATTCATTCCGGATATTGTGTACAAACTGGATGATCCAGGAATGTCGGCGGTTTGGTGTGTGATTCCTGCTGTGAAGGAAGCCATTAAAACCGGAGTCATTGACGAAAACAATATCGGGATCCACGGGCACTCATGGGGAGGCTATCAAACTTCCTTCCTGATTACGCAGACGGACATGTTCAAAGCCGCTGCTGCTGGTGCACCTTTGACCAATATGATTTCCATGTATGATTTGATCTACTGGAATTCAGGTGGTGGAAATATGTCCATCTTTGAAGCCTCGCAAGGCAGATTCAGAGGCGGTCCTTGGGAAAACTGGGAAGCCTATGAGCGGAACAGCCCGGTGTATCACGTGAAAAATGTGACTACACCGCTATTACTCTTGCACAATGACAAAGATGGTGCAGTGGACTTTACCCAAGGCATCGAGTACTATTCGGCCTTGAGAAGATTGAAAAAGCCAGTGGTGATGATGCAATACAAAGGCGAAAACCACGGTTTGAGTAAACTGGAAAACCGAAAGGATTACAGTGTTCGGATGATGGAGTTTTTTGACCATCATTTGAAAGGTGAGGTAGCTCCTGACTGGTGGAAAAGCGGCGTGAATTTGCTGGACTTGGAGGAGCATTTGAAGGAAAGAGCTTTTTAGCAAGTCAGAAAGCTCAAGTATGAAATCTAAAAAAAATCCGCCGATCTAGAGAGGTCGGCGGATTTTTATTAAACTAAATTAGGCCAGCATTTTCTAATTCCTTTTTTTGGTCATAATAAGTTTTCAATAATTGGTCATCGCTAGGTGGCTCAGCTATTCTTCTTTGCAATGGCGTAGAAACCTCAGAGAGAGCAACACGAACAACTTTAAGTTCAAATTTTTCACCAATTTCCAAAGGCCTTTTTAACCAATCAAGGTATTCTTTCTCGCCATCAAAGCCACCTAAACTAACTTGCAATTCTTTTCGATTCTGATTTAAAATCGACTCAAAGATGGCACTAAACACTCCGTGCTCTAAGCCAAATACAACTTGTTCTTTTCCACTTTTAAATTGAAAAGCACAAATCTTCTCTCTTTCCTGTTCAGCCATTTTCATCTTTAATTAAACCTTTTTCCACCAGTCTTTTTTGAAGGTTTCTGAAAGACCAGAGCTTTGCCTCCCAAACTTTTTTTTCTTCTTCTATATTGCTATACCTTTTTATTGGCTCTGTGGCATCATCTGTTTCAATTACCCTTATTTCAAGCTTATCTCCCTCCTTTAAATTCCATTGTCCCCAAAAAGAGCGAAAATCCAAATCATAGCTTGAACCTGACACAGAAATATCTAACTCATCTCGATCTTTGACTTTTACCCTTGTAAGAATCAGAAAGGTACTCCCTGTCTCGGCGGCTATAATTTTTTCGTCTTTAAAGGAAATCTCAAATCCAATCATGATTTTTTTATCCGGTTTCTAATAAGTTAGTAATTAATTGAAATCCTCACTAAAATCATTTTGAAATTTAAGTTATGAAACTTCAAATAATTTCAGCATTATTTATCTTGACCTTTGGCATAGCGACCACCTCCACAGCCCAGCAGGATTTAGGCTTAGAAAGGCAACTTTTAGTAAAGGCTTCCCCTTTAGCTTTCTTGGAACCTGAAACGATTGTTCTTCAAGGTGGCATTGAATACTTTTTCAGCAACAAAATCAGTATTCAGTCTGAGATAGGTGTGAATGGAGGAATTTTTGGAATTAAGGCTGACCGAGGTAAAAATGAAGATTATAAACTTTGGCGAACCAAAAATGAATTAAAATTTTATACCAAAAAGAATTATTGGGCGATTGAGTTTTTTTTGATGGAAAAGGACTTTATCCGGCTGGATGATTATTACGTGCCTTTCAGACAAGAGATCTTGTACGACAGAGCCCAGATTGATTTTCGGGTAGTAGGAGGCGGATTGAAGTTCGGCAGGCAGGTTTTCACTTCCAGAAATATTTTGGTCGACTCTTTTGTAGGATTGGGAATCCGAGGCAGATATAGGGATGTGGAAGTTCTGGAGCTTTCAGAAGTGCAAAGCAGAGCCTTTTTTGAAAAGGCAAATCCTTTCGCAGAGCGCTATCGATTTGAAGGATGGGATTCCGTTCCTCATTTGACAATTGGAGTTAAAGTGGGAATTTTAACAGAGAATTCCAGATGATTCATGCTGTCAAAAAAATTAAGTGCTTTCTTTCAAATATTCCTTCCCATTCCAAGCCTCCAAGTCTTCTTTGGCGATTAAAATGCTTTTTAGTAGGTAGCTCAGGATATGAATATTCGGGTCACTCGCCTGATCAAAATCGCTCAGCATAAACTCCAGACCTTCCATCTCTACCAAATCCTTGATGTCTTTAAACTCGCCGGATAAAGCAATTTCTTTCAAAGACTGCATGACTTCCTGTTCTACGAAGTCTAAATTTTCAAATGCTTTTTTGACAAAAGCTTGGTAGATGAGATTTTCCATGGCCTGAAAATTAAAGGGCTATGAATTTACATTCCTTTTTTCTGATTTTCAATGAGTTGACAAAAATTGTCTCAGAAAAATATTTACATCAAAAATAATTTTCTGACTTACTTACAAAAAGAAAAGGACCCAAATCAATTAGCATTTTTTTTATTCCTGAGTCATTTGGGCGAAATTGAAGGTACAAATCAATTTTTCTAAGGATGGAAATTCAAACTTTTGACTCAATTATCATCGGTTCCGGACAAGCAGGAAATCCTTTGGCTTTCTTTTTAGCTGCGAAAGGCCAAAACGTAGCTTTGATAGAAAAAGGAAAACTCGGCGGAACTTGTGTGAATACTGGTTGCACTCCTACTAAAACTTATGTCGCCTCTGCAAGGAGGGCTTGGGAAGTCAATCAGGCGTCGGAATTGGGGATTTCAACCGAAAAAAGCCTTGCTGTTTCTTTAAAGAAAATCTGGAAAAAGAAAGAAAAAATCATCTCCTCCTCAAGAAATGGGATTCAAGACGGAATTGAAAGCAAAGACAATATCACTCTTTTCAAAGGTGTCGGAAAGTTCACAGGACCCAGGGAAGTAGCTGTTGGGAATCATAGGCTAAAAGCCGAAAAGATCTACATTAATGTTGGAGCAAGACCAAGAATTATTCCTGGATTTGAGGAAGTTCGGTTTTTTACTAACGAAAGTATTCTTGATTTAAAGGAAGTCCCTCAACATCTCATCATCATTGGGGGAAGCTACATTGGGTTGGAGTTTGCTCAGATTTTTAGAAGATTCGGTAGCAAGGTAACCGTATGTGAAAAGGGACCACGTATCATCCATCGGGAAGATGATGATCACTCGGAAATGATTCAGCAAATTTTAGAAGCTGAAGGGATTCAGTTTGAATTAAACGCCAATTGCCTCTCTGGAAAAAATTGGGGAGATTCCCAAGTGGAGGTTCAAATGGATTGTGGTGGCAAAGAGAGAAGAATACGCGGATCTCACCTTTTACTTGCTACGGGAAGAAAACCCAATACAGAATCCTTGGGACTTGAGCTTGCCGGAGTTCATCAAGATGAACATGGCTTTATTTCGGTAGATGATTTTCTAAAAACCAATAAGGAGGGGATCCACGCCTTAGGAGATTGTAATGGAAAAGGAGCATTTACGCATACAGCCTACCATGACTTTGAGATTATAAAAGACCATATTTCAGGAAATAAAAAGAAAAAAGTCAGTGATCGCATCCTCAACTATGCATTGTATGTTGACCCGCCATTTGCGCGGGCTGGAATAAATAAATCAGAGGCTTTTAGATCTTCAAAAAAATACCTTCACGCTGAAATGCTGATGAAAGATATCAATCGGGCTAAAGAAAAAGGAGAAACTCGGGGCAAAATGGAAGTTTTGGTAGAAAAAAGCACTGGCCTCATAGCTGGAGCGATGGTTTGCGGAACAGGTGCAGACGAACTGATAGGAATATTTCTGACAGCTATGTATGGCAAAATCAATTATGAAATTCTAATGAACTCTGTTCAAACTCATCCCACTGTATCCGAATTGATTCCCACACTTTTACAATCTCTTCAACCGCTTGATGTATGAAAATTTCAAATAAAATTTACGCAATCTTCAACCTGTTCATATTGATCGCATTGATCTATTGGAATTATAAAGTCAATACGCTTGGAATAAATGGGAATACGGTAGGTTCACTCAGTAGGGAATATGAAAATCTATTTACTCCGGCCTCTTATGCATTTTCTATTTGGGGTTTGATTTTTCTGAGTTTGACAGCACAGGCGATCTATTTGGTAAAATCAGCCTTTTCACAAAATCAAGTTGATTTCATTCCCAAAATGGTCCCCTTCTTAATCCTAGCGAACCTACTCAATGGAGCTTGGCTTTGGTTTTGGTTGACAGAACAAACAGGCTTTAGTGTACTGGTAATGATAGGCATTTTAGCCTCCTTAATCTTGGTTATTTTAAGACTGAATATGGAGCGCTGGAATGCTCCAAGAAACATCATTGCATGGATCTGGTGGCCTATTTGTCTTTACTCTGGATGGATTGCGGTGGCTACGATCGCTAATTTTTCGGCTTATTTAGCTAAAATAGGTTGGACAGGAGGCTTGGGTGAACTCACTTGGGCCCTGATATTGATACTAGTCGCCACGGCTCTAAATCTATGGATGATTTATACCAGAAATATGAGGGAATTTGCCTTGGTTGGGGCTTGGGCTTTGATAGCTATAGCGGTAAGGCATTGGGGAGTAATTCAGGAAATTCAGTGGATTTCTGCCGCAGGAGCAGTTACTATCATCTTGTATGCAGGAGCACACGGTTTTAAAAACAGAAAAAGCAATCCTTTTTACCCGAAAAACAAGCTTTAAAACACTTAAAATCAACAGATAAAAGCGATAAATAACATTAGCGTTTTTTCTCTCTTTTTTTCAAAAAATAAATAATCGAAAAGACTGAAATCATCGGATTTTTTAATTCTATTTTTGCGGAAATATTCAAAAGAATCTTTAACCCTTTATTCAGTTTACTATGATAATTTCTCTGATTCTTTTGGTGGTAGGTTTAGTATTACTGGTAAAGGGTGCCGATTGGTTGGTGGATGGAGCATCCGTACTTGCCAAGAAAAAAAACGTCTCTGATTTAGCCATTGGTTTAACCATCGTTGCCTTTGGTACATCTGCTCCCGAATTGATTGTAAATGCCATTGCCGCCACAGAAAACTATCCTGAAATAGTTTTTGGCAACGTGATCGGCTCGAATAATTTTAACCTTTTCATGATTCTGGGAATAGCTGGGCTAATCACTCCGCTTGCCGTTCAATCCAGTACAGTATGGAAAGAAATTCCCTTTTCTCTTTTTGCGGCCATATTGATACCTGTTCTCGTAGGTTCATTCTTTTATGATTCGGGCTTTGAATTAGGGAGAACCCAAGGCTTGATTTTATTGGCCTTTTTCTTGGCATTTCTTTATTATGTGGCTACCCAGTTGAAACAAGACCCTGAGGCAACATCAGGCGAAATTCCTCCTTACTCAAATCTGAAAATTTGGAGTCTAATCATTATAGGTTTAGCGGGTCTAGTTGGAGGAGGAAAGTTGGTGGTGGATAATGCAGTCAGTATGGCTCAGACATTGGGAGTTAGCGAAAAAATCATTGGTTTAACCATCGTGGCAGCAGGCACTTCCCTACCCGAACTGGCAACTTCTGTTGTAGCCGCCATGAAGAAAAATGCAGATATAGCAATTGGCAATATAGTAGGGTCTAATATTTTCAACCTTTTACTCATATTAGGCGTAAGCTCCCTCATTCGCCCACTGGAGTATAATCCATCATTTAATATGGATATACTTTTATTGAGCGGTGGAACCATCTTTCTATTTCTTGCCATGTTTACCGGCAAAAGGAAAAAGTTGGATCAATGGGAGGCATTATTGCTACTCTTGGCATATTTGGTATACACCGGATTCCTGATTAGCGGAGAAATTTAATTATACGCATGAGCATGATGTTACTCGCTGATTTGAATTTAAGCCTTCCGATTACCCATCCGGGGATGAAATTTCTGATCATTCTGGTCATCATTCTTTTAGCGCCCCTTCTTCTCACCCGTCTTAAAATCCCTCCACTTCTGGGCTTAATTGTCGCCGGAGCTATCGTTGGTCCCAAAGGGTTTGGATTGATGGAGCGAGATAGTGGAATAATCCTCTCCGGCACAGCTGGCTTGCTTTATATAATGTTTTTGGCAGGCTTGGAAATAGACTTTCAAGACTTTAAGTCTCATAGCAAAAAAAGTTTGGTCTTTGGAATGTTGACTTTTTTGATACCCATGGGGCTTGGTACTTGGGTAGGACTATATCTCTTGGATTTGTCCATGATTTCTTCCGTCTTGTTGGCAAGTATGTTTGCTTCACATACCCTCATAGCTTATCCGATTATTTCAAAGCTGGGGATCACAAAAAATCGTGCTGTTACGGTAGCTGTTGGGGGAACATTGATTACAGACACTTTAGCCTTATTGATTTTGGCTGTAATTGTTGGCATGAGTAAAGGGCAGGTAGATAGCATTTTTTGGATCAAGCTAATGGTTTCATTGCTGATTTTTTCTGCAATCGTTCTCTGGGTAATGCCCCGGTTTGCCAAATGGTTCTTGAAATTTAATGAGGATGCCATCCTTCAATATGTGTTCATTTTAGGCTTGGTCTTCGCAGGAGCATTAATGGCTGAAATGGCTGGCCTGGAGGGAATCATTGGCGCATTCATGGTTGGGTTAGCTCTCAACCCTTTAATTCCAAGAACCTCGCCATTAATGAATCGGGTGGAGTTTGTAGGCAATGCCATATTCATCCCCTTCTTTTTGATTGGAGTAGGAATGTTGGTGGATTTCAGGGTGTTTTTTCAGGATGAGGAAACTATCAAGGTAGCCGTTGTCATGACTATTACAGCCACTTTAGCCAAATATCTGGCTGCCTTAGGTACACAAAAAATCTTCAATTACAGTGCAAACGAAAGAAGGATAATCTTCGGACTAAGCAATGCCCAAGCTGCTGCCACTTTAGCTGCAGTATTGATCGGCTATAATTTAATTATTGGAATTGACGATGCCGGAAACGCCATTCGACTTCTTCCTGAAAGTGTCTTAAATGGCACTATCGTAATGATATTAATTACCTGTACACTTGCGTCCATCGAAGCTCAAAGAGGAGCTAAGGGAATCGTATTCAGTGAAAGTGATTTGTCTGACCAAAATGTGGCAGATTTACCTGAGAGATTTTTGGTTCCTGTCAGAAATGAGGAGACCGCAGAGGAATTAATCAACTTAGCAATCAATCTCAAATCTCCAGACTCTAAAAGCGGGATTTATGCCCTCAGTATTATCAATCCGGAACAGCAGGACAGCAATGCTGAGGTAAAAGCCCAAAAAACGCTCAATAAGGCTAGTGAAAGGGCCGCCGCTACGGATCATAACTTGTATGAATTGCTCCGATACGACACGGATGTTTCCAAAGGGATTTCCAGTGTGGTTTATGAAAATAAAGCGACTGATTTAATCTTAGGATTACACGTGCAGCAACCATTTGATGAGTCTTTTCTTGGTAATCTTACCCAAGGGCTATTGAATAAAGTCAACACGACTACCTATATCTATCGCCCTTTCAGCCCTTTTTCCAGCCAAAGAAGGATTTTAGTGGTCATTCCACCGAAGGCAGAGCAGGAGTTAGGTTTTCCTTTTTGGCTGATTAAAATTTGGAATCTGGCAAAAAATTCTCATGCAAGAATGATTTTCTATGTTTCTGAACCATCCAGAGAATACATAGAGGAAATTCTGGCTAATAATCCTATCCGAATAGAGTTTAGAGAATTTGCCGGTTGGGAGGAACCAGAAAATCTCCATATCCAACTGAGAAAAGATGATTTTGTAATCTTGATTTTAAGCCGAAAGGGTAACCATTCTTACCATCCCAAAATGGAGGACTTGCCGGATTTAGTCAACCGCTGGCTGAAAGAAAAAAGTTTTTTGCTGGTATATCCTAATCAACCATTCTCAGGTTCTTTTCCTGCTATGGATTTTCTTCACAGCACGCTTCCTGGTCCTTTGGATCAGATGGAATTAATTTCTCAGGCTGTAAATAAGATTTTTAAAAAGGGGAAAAATCAAAAAGGGAATATCCCCAAGGCTAACTAATTCCAAATTCGGAAAGACCAAGAATTTGAAAACCATAGAATTATTATTTGTTTTTGGTTTATAGATGCCACTTTTTAACCACAGAAATAAATTTCATTTTTCAAATGGGGCTATTGTTTTAACTTGAAACAATAAACTCAGCCTATACCTATGTTCTCGTTTTCACCCTTTTTTGGGAAGAACTTTTCGTTTTTCCTGATAATCCTTTTGCTTTCCTTTCCACTTTTTGCGCAGGAAAATACTGGAAAAATCAAAGGGAATGTCATCGATCAAAGTACAAGAAAAGCCTTGCCATTTGCTACCATTGCTATCTACTCGGAGAAGGATAGTTTAATTGGGGGAGGAATTACTATTGATAATGGCAAATTTTCCATTGAACTACCAAATGGAAAATTCTATGCTCTTGTAGAGTTTATGGGCTTTGAAGCGAAAAAAACCAGCTTGTTTTCATTAGAAAAAAACAACAATACACTGGATCTAGGAGAAATTTTGCTATCTCCTTCTGCGTCCGATTTGGAAGAAGTTTTAGTCCAGGGCGAAAAAACTCTCATGGAACTATCTCTGGACAAGAGGATATTCAATGTCGGGAAGGATTTGGCAAATGCAGGAGGAACAGCTTCAGATATCCTAATGAACCTACCTTCAGTTGCAGTCGATCCCGAGGGAAATGTCCGTCTAAGAGGATCTGCGAATGTCAGGATTTTAATTGACGGCAAACCATCTGGATTAGTCAGTTTTAAGGGAGCCGCAGGACTCAGGCAATTACAGGCTAACATGGTAGAAAGGGTGGAAGTGATCACCAACCCGTCAGCGAGATATGAAGCCGAAGGAATGGCTGGCGTCATCAATATCATTCTGAAAAAAGACAATCAGCAAGGAATCAATGGATCTTTTGAGGTGATTGGAGGGACTCCTTTGAATTTAGGATTTTCCGCAAACCTAAATTATCGCAAAAAAAGGATCAATTGGTTTGTCAATTACAGCTTTGCAAGAAGGCATCAGCCTTATGTGAGTGAACTCTATCAAGAAGTATATGAAAATGGACAAACTCAGATTTTAATCCAGAATAATTCCGGTAAGGTCAAAGGCTTCAATAATTCGATACGGGGTGGTTTGGATTATTTCTTCAATGAAAAAAGCATATTGACTCTTTCTTATCTCTGGAGAAGGAGTGATGCGAGAAGAATTACAGATATACGGTATGAGGATTATCTAAACAGTCTGAATAATTTTTTAGGCTATAGCTTGAGAAGGCAAGATGAAACAGAGCAGGAACCCAATTCAGAAATCTCTTTAAACTACAAGCGGAATTTTGAAAAGAAAGGACATGAATTAAATGCCAATTTTACCTATTTGAACTATTGGGAGAATTCCGATCAGTTATTTACCGAAAATAGATTTAACAGTAATAATCAGCCAATAAACTCTCTAGTTCAAACCTCCTTGAACGATGAATATGAAAATCAATATCTGCTTCAGTTGGATTATGTAAAGCCCATTTCAGCGGAAGGGAAGTTTGAAACCGGATTCAGAACTAGCTTTCGGGAGATGAAAAATGATTTTGTTGTCTCCGAAGAGAACGAAAGCGGTCAATTAAATCCAATTCCTGGTTTGGATAATATTTTTATCTACAATGAAAATATTCTTGCAGCTTACACGATTTTAGGAAACAAAAGTGGCGATTGGAGCTATCAGGCAGGAATCAGGGCAGAATACACGGATGTCGAGACCATTCTTTCAGAAACCAATGAAAGAAACCCAAGAAACTATTCAAACTTATTCCCTAGTGCCCATCTAACCTATAATATTTCTAAGGAAAATGCTCTTCAAATGAGCTATTCAAGAAGGGTAAGACGCCCTGTCTACAATGATTTGAGCCCATATGTCACTTTTTCTGATCAAAGAAACTTTTTTAGTGGCAATCCAGATTTAGACCCTGAATTCACCGATGCCTTGGAGCTAGGCCATATCAAGTACTTTGAAAAAGGAACACTCTTTACAACTGCATACTTCAGAGACACCAAGGATAAAATAGAAAGAATCAGGACTGTGGATGAACAAGGGTTTTCAGTCACCTTACCTTTCAACCTTACTGGAGAGCAAGCATTTGGTCTGGAATTGAGTGCTGACTATAAAATCAAATCCTGGTGGAAATTGGATTTAAATCTAAACTTTTTCCATGCATCCATAGACGGAAGTAATATTCAGACCGAATTTCAAGCTAAAACCTCCTCTTTTTTAGCCAGGCAAACCTCCAGATTTACACTCAAAAATGGCTGGGATCTTCAAGTAAGATCAAATTATGATGCTCGCCAAAAAACTGCCCAAGGGGTGAGAAAAGGAATCTTTTTCATGGATTTTTCTGCCAGCAAACAAATCTTAGCAGACAGGGGAAGGTTGATATTTACTGCCAATGATATTTTCAACTCTAGAAGGAACCGCTACATTACTGAAGGCTTCAATTTCTACACAGAGGGGGATTCTCAATTTATCCGAAGACAATTAAATCTAACATTTAGCTATCGCTTAAAGCCATAAGCCTGACTTGGAACAATCATAATGCGTCAACTTATAATTTCCGTCCTTCTAATAGCCTTTGCCAACTCAGTCTGTTTTGGTCAAAAAATCAATGCAGCCTATCGCCTTCCTATCCAAAAGGCTGTTTCTCCTATAACCATAGACGGGGTTTTGGATGAAAAGGCCTGGGAATTGGCAGAAGTAGCTACCAACTTTTTCATGATTACCCCGATGGATACTAGCTATGCGCAAGTTCAAACGGATGTGCGAATGACTTACGATGAGCAAAATTTATACATCATTGTAGTCAATCATCATTTGATGGAGGGGCCATACATGGTAGAATCGCTTCGTAGAGATTTTTCTTTTGGAAAAAATGACAACTTCTTACTCTTCATGGACCCATTTGATGATCAGACCAATGGATTTACGTTTGGAGCAAATGCCGCAGGAGCACAATGGGATGGGATTATGTTTAATGGTGGGAGTGTGGATTTAAGTTGGGACAATAAATGGACTTCCAAAGTCAAAAATTATGAAGACAAATGGATATTTGAGGCAGCGATCCCTTTTAAATCCATTCGGTACAAGAAAGGAATTAAGGAGTGGGGAATCAATTTTTCCAGGCTTGATTTGAAGGCTACAGAAAAATCAGGCTGGGCACCTGTCCCCAGACAATTCCCATCCGCATCTTTAGCTTACACTGGAATATTAGTCTGGGATAACCCTCCACCATCAGCAGGTGCTAATGTATCCATCATTCCTTATGCCTTGGGAGGAGTTTCCCGAGATTTTGAATCTGAAAGCGGCAATATTTACAGAAGAGAAGTAGGAATGGATGCCAAAATTGCTTTGACCTCTTCTTTAAATTTAGACCTTACTGTCAACCCGGATTTTTCTCAGGTAGAAGTGGATAGGCAGGTAACCAATCTAGATAGATTTGAATTGTTTTTTCCTGAAAGAAGACAGTTTTTTCTTGAAAATGGAGACCTGTTCGCAAATTTCGGTTACAGTACAATTAGGCCATTTTTCTCAAGAAGGATAGGCTTAAATGCCCCAATTCAGTTTGGAGCCCGACTCAGTGGGAAAATCAATAAAGACTGGAGGATCGGAGCTATGAATATGCAAACTGGGGAAGTGGAATCAGATGGCCTTCCTTCTCAAAACTTCACAGTTTTAGCCTTGCAAAGGCAGGTAGGCGCACGATCCAATATCACTGGTATTTTGATTAACAAGCAATCTCTGAATTACGATCCGGATCCCAAATCGGAGCACCCTTTATATAGCCAGTTCAACCGAAATGCAGGATTGGAATACAACTTGGCCTCCTCAAACAATCTCTGGACTGGAAAAGCCATGGTTCTGAAAAGCTTCGGGCCAGATGGAACACAAGAAGGATTTGTTCATGCGGCAAATCTCAAGTATGCTTCAGGTAATCTCAGTTGGAACTGGCAACATGAATATGTTTCTGAAAATTATACTGCGGAAGTTGGTTTCGTGCCAAGGAATGGATTTTACAAGATTAGCCCGACAGTAGGATATCGTTGGTTTCCCAAGAGTGAAAAAATCCTTTCTCATGGCCCTGATGTCGGGACCACATTCTTCTTCAATACTACCGGCCAACAAACAGATAAAATCATTAATGCCGCATACAGCGTGAGATGGAGAAGCCAAAGTAACCTTACGGTCTGGATGGGCCATGATTTCGTGAGACTACAACGTCCCTTTGATCCGACCAATTTCTCCGGAGAAACTCTTCCAGCTGGATCTATACACAAATGGAATAGCTTGGGAGCTGAGTATAACTCCAAACCCCAAAGCCTTTTTACTTACAGCTTTTCCACCAGAATGGGAGGTTATTATGCCGATGGTGATCGATTTAATATTAGCAGCGAATTGGGATATCGATTCCAGCCCTTTGTCAGCATCGCAATGAGCTCCAATTACAACAGGATTGTTCTTCCAGAGCCTTGGAATACAACCAATTTCTGGCTAGTAGGTCCTAGGCTGGATATTACTATGACCAATACAGTTTTTTTCACGGCATTCGTTCAGTACAATGAACAGATTGAAAACATCAACCTAAACACCAGGTTTCAATGGAGATTTAAGCCGGCCTCAGACTTGTTTATAGTCTATACCGACAATTATTTACCTGCCCCTTTCTATACAAAAAACCGATCAATTGTTTTGAAATTCACCTATTGGTGGAATGTTTAGGGAGTCAACCAGTTACCTTCCCATTCATTTTCTTCATTAAAAACGATTCTTAAATGTCCATTTTTGGATAGTTGTAAAACCTCTATTTCTTGAGGAACAAACTCTAAAACCGTAAAAAAGTGAATATTGGAGTCACCTTCCTTCCAGCCATCATCTGGGCTCGAAATCTTAGTTCCCGGAGCCTGACTCCCAGTATATTCAGACCTTCGGTGACTTGGAATAGTTTGCCATAGTTTATTCGACATTTCATCTTGAAAATGAAGGATGGTCTGTACTTTCACTCTGATTTGTACCTGCTTTTTGGGATGATATAAATGAAGCGTCGCATGGGAGTTTTGCTTCAAATCTGAGCATTTTTCAGATCTATAATCTGTATAAACAAAAAAGTGAAGCTCTTCAGTTAGCTTTCTTAAAACTACAGTCCGAACAGAAGAAAATTCATTAGAAACCGTCCCCAAATTCACCCAATGGAATGGGTGCTTGGCATCTAGCGCACCACGATGCAATTCATGTTTGACAGCTTGCCAGATTTCATCTTTGGTGTCTTTATCCTGAAATAACATTATTGTTCGATTGAGTTGGCTTCAAAATAAACAAGCTCATTTTCTTCCAATTCTAAATTGATCTGAATCGGATTGCAGCATACCTCACAATCTTCAATATATTCCTGCCTGGAGACGGAAGGGTCAAGGAGCATAGAAATTTCTTCGAAGCAATAAGGGCATTGGAAAAAGTGCTCGATCATAGTGCTTTTCTTTAATTAACTTCTAAAAAGGAATTAGAGTTTAAAACAAAAAACCTCGGATTGCTAAATCCGAGGTTATTTTTCTTTCAATTTAATTAGACTTCAACAGATGCCTCTACATTTTTGAAGTAGACTTGTTTGTCTGCATCCAAATCCACCAAGACTGCGGAGTCATTTTTAATATAGCCTGCTAATATCTGCTTGGAAAGTTCATTTAAAATCAATCGCTGCATAGTTCGCTTTAGAGGTCTTGCACCAAACTGCGGATCAAATCCAACTTCACCTAGATAATCCAATACCTCAGTGGTAGCTTCTATCTCGATATTTGATTCAGATAATCGCTTTTGAATTTCTCTCCATTGGATATCCACGATCTTACGGATGATCTTTTTATTTAAAGGCTCAAACATGATCGTTTCATCGATTCGGTTTAAGAATTCCGGTCTGACAGATTTTTTCAATAAATCGAATACTTCTGTCTTTGTCTTTTCCAAAACCTCTTCCTTATTCCATTCCTCCATTTCCGCGAAGCGTTCCTGGATCAAATGAGAACCGATATTGGTAGTCATGATTATGATCGTGTTCTTGAAGTTGGCAATTCTACCCTTGTTATCTGTCAACCTACCATCATCCAAAACCTGCAATAGGATATTGAACACATCTGGATGGGCTTTTTCGATCTCATCTAGTAGAATTACGGAGTAAGGTTTTCTTCGGACGGCCTCAGTCAACTGTCCACCTTCATCATATCCCACATATCCTGGAGGCGCTCCGACTAATCGGCTGACGGCATGCCTTTCCTGATATTCCGACATATCGATCCTCACCATGGCATTTTCATCATTGAAGAGATATTCTGCCAAGGCTTTCGCCAACTCGGTCTTACCAACTCCTGTGGTACCCATGAAGATAAAGCTACCTATGGGACGCTTCGGGTCCTGTAAGCCAGCTCTGCTACGACGAACGGCATCAGAGAGTGCTACTATGGCTTCTTTTTGCCCGGCTATTCTTCTGCCCAACTCATCTTCCAGATGAAGTAATTTTTCCCGTTCAGACTGAATCATCTTGCTAACCGGAATTCCAGTCCACTTAGATACTACAGATGCGATATCTTCATTATCCACTTCCTCTTTGAGTAGGGGGGAACCTTGTTGCATTTCATTAAGCTGCTTCTTGAAAGACTCCAGCTTTTTCTCAGACTCGACAATTTTACCGTATCGGATTTCTGCAACTTTCCCAAAATCCCCAGCACGCTCTGCCTGTTCGGCTTCCAGTTTGAATTTATCGATATTCTCCTTTTCTCGTTGAATACCCATAATCACAGCCTTTTCACTTTCCCATTTGGCCTTCACGGACTGACGCTTTTCGGAAAGTTCGGCTATTTCCTTACTCAAAGTAGCCTCCTTATCCTTGTTCTTTTCTCTTCGAATTGCCTCTCTTTCGATTTCGAGCTGCATGATTCGCCGATTCAATTCGTCTAATTCCTGAGGCAATGAGTCAATTTCCATTCTCAGTTTGGCCGCAGCCTCATCCATCAAGTCGATAGCTTTATCCGGCAAGAATCGATCTGAAATATAGCGTTGGGAGAGCTCTACAGCAGCAATTACTGCATCGTCTTTGATTCTTACACCATGGTGCAATTCATATTTATCTTTGATACCTCTCAGGATAGAAATTGCATCTGCCGCATCAGGTTCATCCACGATCACCGTTTGAAAACGTCTCTCTAATGCCTTATCCTTTTCGATGTACTTCTGATATTCTTTCAAAGTGGTCGCACCAATCGCATGCAGCTCCCCTCTTGCCAAAGCAGGCTTCAATAAGTTGGCCGCATCCATGGCTCCTTCGCCTCCACCTCCGGCTCCGATCAGCGTATGAATCTCATCTATAAAGAGAATAATTTCTCCGTCGGAATCGGTCACTTCTTTAATTACAGCCTTCAATCTCTCCTCAAATTCCCCCTTGTATTTGGCACCTGCCACAAGCAAGCCCATATCCAAAGAAATCAAGGTCTTAGATTTGAGATTTTCCGGTACGTCACCCGAGACAATTCGTTGAGCTAGTCCCTCCACAATAGCAGTCTTACCTACTCCGGGCTCACCCAATAAGATCGGGTTGTTTTTAGTCCTTCTTGCCAGAATCTGTAACACTCTACGAATTTCCTCATCTCGGCCAATTACTGGGTCGATTTTACCCTTTTTGGCTAAATCATTCAGGTTTTTGGAATACTTTTCCAAAGCCCTGTATTTACTTTCAGCGTTAGGATCAGTCACTTTATTTCCTTTTCTAAGTTCTTTGATAGCTTCAATCAGAGGCTTTTCAGCAATACCCTGATCTTTCAACAATTGTGCAGTGGAATCTGAACCCGCAAGAATTCCTAACAGCAGGTGTTCTATTGCCACATATTCATCTCCAAAAGTTTTGAGGTAATCCTTTGCTTTTGTGAGAGCCTGATTTGCGGAGCCGGAAAGGTAAGGCTGTTGATTTCCCCCACTGACCTTTGGTAGTTTCCCTAATAGCTCTTCCAACTTCTGGGAGGCTAATTGTTTATTGGCACTGAGTTTTTTGAAAACAAACTCAGTAACATTCTCATCTTCGGAAAATATCCCTTTCAGCAAGTGAGCCGTTTCAATGGAGGGTTGCCCCGATGCCATTGCCAGCTCGGCGGCCTTTTGGATAGCTTCCTGAGACTTGATAGTGAATTGTTTAAAATCCATGTATTGATAGTGGTTTAGTTACAAGTTTACCGCTTTCTATTTTGAAAATAGACAAGCTAATATCCTAGCATCAAAACTATCGCCAATAGGATTTTTCAGCCAATCTGTCTGAAAAAGAATGTATTTATTGAAAAAATAGGAAATTTTGTCATTGAAAAAGATCCCTATTCCTTTAGAATTCGAATCACTTCAGTGTTCTGCGCATTTGTTAATTTAAGCAAAAGGACCCCTGTTGGTAGGCTTTCTAATTCCTGCTGAATTAATCTATTGAGTTCCATAATTGAATTGGCCTGAAAACTTGAAGAATATCGGCCAGCAGTATGTATAAGCTGAACCGAGATCTCGTTTCCTTCTAAGTGATTTTTTTCAGTTGGGGAAACTCTCAAATTAGATCCTCTTACAGGATTCGGAAATGCTTGCCATTTGGAAACTTGAGAAGCCGGAGTGGCTAGCTGAGCTAATAATACCTTTCCGACGTTCTTCTTCCCGGAAAAATCTACTTGCACCAAGCGATAATAAAGTCGGTCAGAATACAATGGTGGAAACTCGTCCATGAATTCATAATTAGTAACATTGTTAGTGAAGCCTTGACCCTGAACGGTCCCGATTTCCTCAAAACCATCTACTCCATTGATGGACCTTTGTATCTGAAAATAATCATTTTCATATTCCTTCAGCGTAGACCATTTTAAGCTAACCTTTCTATTTTGTTCGTTAACATCCAAAGCGTATGAACCATATTCCACCGGCAGAATTCTGGCAAAATCATAGCGAATCAGCACTATACCGCTTCCTCCTCTACCACCTGTAAAGGCATTTAAAGGAGAACTACTTCCACCGGCTCCTCCTCCAGAACCCGTGTTAGCACGACCGGGCTGGCCATTTCCTGAGACAACTGCATTACCTCCTACACCAGAACCTCCGGGTGCAGCATCACCCACTCCTGAGCCCGGGTTACCTGCTACTCCACCGCCTCCACCAGCAAACATTCTAGGGATGTCGGCTGGAAGAGCAGAAGGAAGTAAATTTGTGTAGAAACCATTTGAAGCCCCACGTCCCAATCCGCCTGCCCCACCGGCATTATTGTTATCAGGTTCTCCTCCAGGGCCTCCGATTCCACCTCCGCCACCTCCTCCGGTCACGGAGGTATTTCCTCTTCCACGACCGCCTGGATTTCCTAAAGCAGAATTTACAGCTTCTCCACCAAAAATGGGATCTGAAGCTCCTGTTCCGTAAGCTCCTACTGAACCACCTCCGGAGCCTCCTCGATTACCTCGGCGTTGATCGTTGTAATTAGAATTATTTCCCTCTACAACAGAATTGGCACTTCCACCACCCCCGCCACCTATAGCGGTTATATTGGTGAAGATTGGACTTGGACTTGATACTGTACTGTTTTCACCATTTTGCGCCCGAACATTAATTAAAGTAGCTCCGAGGCCTCCAGATCCTACTGAAATGCTTAAAGGTTGCCCTTGCTCTTCCGCATTATTGACTTGAAATTGCAATTGATTGGGATTCGTGATATGAATGACCTGACCAGCTCCACCTCCACCGGCTCCTCTATTCCCGGAATCACTTCGCTTACCTCCGCCTCCACCGCCTGCGATTACCAGCATTTCAGTCAACTCAGTCAAACCCTGAGGTGGTCTCCAGCTATTCGCAACTCCTCCGTTATTACAAAGGAAGGCTACGATGACAAATTCGTCTGAAGAAGGTGTCCCAAAAATATATTCTCTAACGCAGGCATTGATGGTATTTGTCCTTTTGAGTTGTGTTTGTGAAAATGCAGAATTAAACCCCAAAAGACTAAGACCAAAAATCAATAAATAACTTACTAGTATATTTTTTTTCATCCTCTTTCACTATTCAACTTTAGGTTCAGTCAGTTATAGCTACGAGGAGTAATTCTATTCTGGATTAATTACTAAATAATAAAAAAACACCTCTCGTATGGAGAGGTGCTTGAAATAAATTCGAAAGTTCAGACTAAATAAGGAGGCTACTTTTTCGCATAATCTTCTACTGCCTGCCAAACTCTGAAGATATTTTTATAGCAAATTTTCTCTATATCCTCTTTAGAATAGCCTCTTTTCAAAAGTTCTGCAATCAAATTGGGGAACATGGAGACATCTTTCAAACCAGTGGGCAAGGAATCCCCAACTCCGTCGAAATCAGAGCCAAATCCTACATGATCAATCCCTACCAGATTAACTACATGGTCAATATGGTCAGCCACTTTCTGAACAGAAGGGAAAGGGTTATTAGCCGCTGCATAAGATTCCGCATATACTCTGAAAGCAGAATCGCTTCTGCTTAGATTATTTTCAGCCATATAGTTCACTAAATGCTCTCGCACTTTGGAAGAGCCCGCCGCATAAGCAGAATCAATAAAACTCCCACCAAAATTGATCATCATCACTCCACCGTTTTTGGCCATAGCCTGAATCAATTCATCACTCATATTTCTCTCAAACCCAGGGGTAAATTTTCTAGCTGAAGAATGCGAGGCGATTACTGGAACTTGGGTTATTGCCAAGGCATCCTTAAATGTTTCATCGGAAACGTGACTTAAATCCACCATGATCCCCACTCGGTTCATTTCCTTGACTACTTGCTCTCCATATTCAGACAGCCCGCCGTGAGGTCTTAATGAATCATAACTGGAATCTCCGATCAAATTTGCTTTCCCATGGGTCAAAGTGATATAGCGGATACCTCTCTGATGAAAATACTCCACGTTGGAAATATCATCTTCCAAACCAGCTCCATTTTCCATTCCCATTGGTAATGAGACTAGGCCTTTGGCAAAGTTGGCCTCTACATCCGCAGGACTGTAAGCCATGGCAAATTTATCCGGAAAGGTCTCGGCTAGTCGCTCTGTCATGAGAATCAAGGAATCCGCCAATGCTTTGGAAGCTCCTGGGATCTGCTGATTTCCGGCTGGGATATAAATTGACATGAAAGGAGCATCTAAGCCTCCCTCCTTTGCTCTCGGGAAATCAAAATTTCCGTCAGGGGTTCTAACAGAAACATCCAGAATCTCTCTTTGCAAAGTAAATCCTCCCACTTTCATCCTGTAGGGCAAGTCAACATGACCATCTACCATGATGGTGTTTTGGGCTATTTCTTTAGCAATTTCCAATCGTTCTTCATCGGACATTTGAGTGTAATCCACCTCTGTGTTTTCAGAAGTTTGACAAGAAGATAGAATCGCCGCAAATGCGAGAAAGCTCAGGTATTTTTTCATCATAAGGTTGGTTTCAAATTGGAATATAAAACCTTTTGAAGAATGACTCAGAAAAAATCCACCAATGGTTAAACCAGCCAAAGAATCATTGATTTCTAAGCTCAGAATTATAAAAATCCAAAGAATCAATTGAATTATCGTAAATTACATTTAACCAATATCAGCACCATGAAAAAAGCCATTTACATTTTTGTCATTTCAATTTTAATCATCTCTTGTTCGGAGAAGTATAACTCACCCATTCAAGTTGACATCGCTTCAGAGTTGGAGCAAGAGCTAAAAGACGGTAGACTTCTAGTTATTTTTTCTCCGGACAGTACTCCCGAACCAAGATTCGGAATCAATGATGAAGTGAGTAGCAATCAAGTTTTTGGGATGGATTTCGAAGGTTTCGAAGCAGGGAATCCTATCATTCTAGACCCTGAAAGCTTTGGGTATCCTATTGAGCAACTCAAGGATTTCCCAAAAGGAGAATATTACGTTCAGGCCTTTATTCAGAAATATGAAACTTTTGAACGCGCTGATGGCCACACTGTAAAACTTCCCATGGATCAGGGAGAGGGCCGTCAATGGGCAAGAGCTCCAAAAAATATTTACAGCACTCCTAAGAAAGTCCTTTGGGACGGAGAGAATCTCAGCCTGACTATTGACCAGGAAATTCCACCAGTTCAAGAACCCGAAGACACAGAATACATCAAGCATATCAAAATCAAATCAGAGTTACTTTCCAAATTTTGGGGTCGGGACATGTACTTAGGTGCTCATGTTTTAATTCCTAAAGGATTTGATCAAAACCCAAATCAATATTATCCCCTGATGGTTTTTCATGGGCATTTTCCTGATGATTTTGGAGGATTCAGAACCATCCCTCCTGATCCGGAATTAGGAGAAGATGATTACAGTGCTCGCTTTGGAATCTATGGTTATGCCAAACTTCAGCAGCAAGAAGCCTATGATTTTTACCAAAAGTGGATTTCACCGGATTTCAAGCGATTTATTATCATAGAAATTCAACACGCTAATCCATATTACGACGACAGTTATGCTGTTAACTCAGAGAATTTGGGACCATATGGAGATGCGATCACCTATGAATTGATTCCTTTTATAGAAAAGCAATTCCGGGGAATAGGTGAAGGATGGGCTAGGTTTTTATATGGAGGATCCACGGGTGGATGGGAGGCTTTGGCCGCTCAGGTATTTTATCCGGAGGAATACAATGGCTGTTTTGCAGCATGCCCTGACCCTATGGATTTTAGAGCATACACCACGGTCAATCTATATGAGGATAAAAATGCGTATTTCTTAAATGGGACGTTCAGAAAAACTCCTAGAGTTGGCAAAAGGAACTATTTAGGCCATGTATCTGCTATGTTAAAGGACATGAACCATAAAGAATTGGCTCTTGGTGGAGATAAAAGTCGTTCAGGAGATCAATTTGACATATGGCAAGCGGTTTATTCTCCAGTAGGAAATGATGGCTATCCCGAACCTATCTGGAATAAACAGACCGGCGAAATTAATCCTGAGGTAGCGGCTTATTGGAAGGAAAATTTCGACCTCCGATATATTATGGAAAGAGATTGGAAAAAGCTCGGACCAAAATTGGAGGGAAAAATCAATATTTATTGTGGTGATATGGATAACTATTATCTCAATAATGCAGTTTACCTCACTGAAGCTTTTTTGGAGCAAACTCAAGATCCTTATTATGCTGGAGAAGTAGCCTATGGGGATAGAGCTGAACATTGCTGGAATGGTGATCCAAGCCTTCCCAATTACATCACTCGTCTTCGCTACAACACCATGTATTTAGATAAAATTGAGGAAAGACTGAAATCTACAGCTCCATCAAATTTTAATCAACAAAACTGGACACTAACCAAAAATTAAAAAAATGAAATCAACTATCAAACTTGGCCTAATTGGCCTATCAGCAAGCTTTTTATTTGCACAATGCGGACCACAGAAAACCGAGGAAACCGAAGAAGTTGCAGTAATTGAGGAAGTAAAATCTCCAACGCTCACCAAACTTTGGGAAACACCTGCCACACTAGAGACAGTGGAATCAGTTCTTTACGACGAGGCGACAGGTACAATTTATACCTCCAACATCATTGGCCAAGATCCATTGGGTAAAGACGGTAAAGGTTCAATTTCAATTATTGACAATGAAGGGAATATTGTAACTCAAGATTGGGTTACTGGACTGAACGCTCCAAAAGGAATGGGCATCAGTAATGGAAAATTGTATGTCACAGATATTGATCAGTTAGTCGAAATCGATATTGCAACGGCGAAAGTATCCAACAGATGGCCTGTTCAGGGAGCTCAATTCCTGAATGATGTGGCTACTCATGATGGTAAAGTTTATTTCACAGACATGAATACTGGAAAAGTTCACATGTATGCTGATGGGAAAATCACCACTATCTCAGAGGGACATGACAGTATCAATGGAATAGCAGTTGCGAATGATGGAACTATCTATGGTTTGGATGCATCTGGCTTGAAGAAATGGAATGCAGACGGTACCGCTGAGGTGGTCAACAATGCGGTAACAGGAGGAGATGGATTAGTGATCTTAGGAGACGGAAACTTTGTGGCTTCAAGATGGCAAGGTGAAGTTTGGTTTGCTAGCGCTGAAGACCAAAGCATCCTACTAGACACCAAAGCTGAAGAATCCAATACAGCAGACATTGGATACAATCCATCAGAAATGATCGTATATGTCCCTACCTTCTTCAAAAACAAGGTAGTAGCTTATAAATTGGATTACTAAGATATAGCTTTAAAGGTCAAAGGGGCTGTAAAATCAGCTCCTTTTTTCTTCTCTAAGTAGTTTAAAATCCACTCATGGAAACTCAAATAAGGAATAGAGTTTTTCCGTGCCGATTCTGCATTATTGTCCTTACCTTTATAACGATTCTAATTAGCAATAAATAAAAGAATCAAATAACACGAATATTATGAGTTCAAAACCTATCAATTACGAGCTGGAAAAAAACATGGAAGTCATTTCCCAGCTGGATGCCATCGTTGGTGATGCTGTGGATAATGTGCTGGTTGATCCCGATGACTGTTGGCAGCCATCTGATTTTCTTCCAGATATGTCCAATCCAGAAGCGATTGAGGACATTAAATTATTGCAAATGCGGGCGGAAGGGATTCCAGATACCGTTTTGACTTCTCTGGTAGGAAACATGATCACTGAAGAAGCATTACCTTCTTATCAGACTTACTTTAATTTGTTGGAAGGAATCAATGAAGAACGAAACCTTCTTTCTCCTTCAGGTTGGGTAAGATGGTCAAAAGCTTGGACTGCAGAAGAGAACCGTCACGGTGATCTTTTAAATAAATATCTCTACCTAACAGGAAGAGTGGATATGAAGGCAGTAGAGCAAACCATCCACCGTTTGATTTCGAATGGATTTGACCCGAAATCAGAATCTGATCCCTATCAGGCTATGATTTATACCTCTTTTCAGGAAAGAGCAACTAAGATTTCCCACGTAAACACAGGTAAACTTGCCGATAAAGCAGGAGACCATGTGCTTTCAAAAATCTGTAAAACTATTGCGGGTGATGAAGCAAGACATGAAAAGGCTTATAAAACCTTCATGTCTAAAATTTTTGAAATAGATCCTAGCGGCGCTATGGTAGCCTTCGAAAAAATGATGCGCAAGCAAATTGTCATGCCGGCAGTATTAATGGGAGAAGGTGGAAGCCGTCAATCTTTGTACAAAGATTTCTCTGAAATCACTCAAAAAGTAGGAATCTACACAGGCTGGGATTATGCTAGAATCATTCAGCACTTGGTGGATCACTGGAAAGTTGAAGCTGTAACCGGCTTAAATGATATGGCCGCAAAGGCACAAGATTACTTATCAAATCTTGCAGATAGATATATGAGATTGGCAGACCGAATGAAAGCACCTGATGAGGTGAAGTTAGCTTGGTTGAAATAATTAATGCCAAAACCACGAATAAAAGTCCTGTCTATACGGCAGGACTTTTTTTGTATATTTCTATTCTTCAAAAAGCTAAACTTATGATTCAAAGAATATTTCCACTGACTCTCTTATTGCTGTTTTGTTTACAAATAAGCTATGCGCAGTCGTTCAAAATCAATTCAGACAGACTTCATGCCTCATTAATGCAGCTTTCCACCTTTGGAAAAAATGAAAAAGGGGGAACGGATAGAGTTGCATACAGTGAATATGATCTGCAGGCTAGGGAATATGTTATCAGTCTGATGAAAGATGCAGGTCTGAGTGTTTCCGTGGATTTTGCTGGAAATATTATCGGAAGAAAAAAGGGAACAGATGATACTTTAAAGCCCATTGCATTTGGATCGCATATAGATGAAGTACCTAATGGAGGAGATTACGATGGACCTGTGGGATCTATGTCATCTATTGAAGTCATCAAGACCTTAGCTGAAAATAATTTTACCACTAAACATCCTTTGGAAGTAATCATATTTACCAATGAGGAAGGTGGAGTAGTAGGAAGTAGAGCTTTGGTAGGCCAATTGAGTAAAGAGGCACTACAAGTAGTAAGTAATGCAGGAATCACTCAATATGAGGGTATCAAAAAATTAGGAGGGAATCCTGATAGAATCAATGAAATTAAAAGAAATCCGGGTGATTTGGCGGCTTTTTTAGAATTACATATTGAGCAAGGAGCGAATCTCTTCAATGAAAAGAAAGACATTGGTGTGGTGGAAGGAATTGTAGCCATTGACTGGTGGGATATCACTTTTACAGGATTTGCCAATCATGCCGGTACTACTCCAATGAATCTTCGAAAAGACCCTATGCTGGCAGCGGCAAAGTTCATTCTAGCGGTAAACCAAACTGTGAAATCCTACGAAGGAAGACAGGTAGCAACAGTTGGGAAAATTCAGGCATTCCCTGGAGCTGGCAACGTAATACCAGGAGAAGTTAAGCTCAATTTAGAAATGCGGGATCTCTCTTCAGAAAAAATTTGGACTATTTATAAGGACCTGGAAAAGCAAGCCCAGAGTATAGCAGAGGAATTTGATGTTGAGTTTAATTCCAAACATATTGAGGTTGCATCCAAACCAGCATTAGCTGATCCAGAGGTCAGAAGGGTAATTCAGGCTCAAGCAGAAAAACTGGGATTATCAACTCTAAGCCTTCCGAGTGGAGCTGGCCATGATGCTCAAGAAATGGCTAGAATTGCTCCCATGGGTATGATCTTTATTCCAAGTAAAGATGGAATTAGCCATGCACCTTCTGAATTCTCCAGCAAGGAGGATATTGCCAATGGCGCCAACGTACTTCTTTACACCATTTTAGAACTGGATAAGAAGCTTCAGTAATCGAAAAAAAATCAATTCACTAAACTTTTTTAGGGCTTTTTTCATTTACATGTATATACATTAATTAGCTATGAGAAAGATCAAAAAAATACACAAATCAGAATATAGACCTATCGCAGACCTAGTTACATATAGTCCTATGCCGACGCGGTCTTTACAAATGATAGATCCTTTTTTGTTTTTGAATCATCATGGATTTCAAACATACCCTGAGCATAATCAAGGTCTGCCGTTTGGACCTCATCCACATAGAGGAATGGAAACAGTAACCTTCATTTTGGAAGGTGATATCATGCATAAGGATTCTAGCGGGCATGAATCAGTAATTGGTCCTGGAGGAGTTCAGTATATGACTGCTGGGAAGGGCTTGATACATGCTGAAGTTTCCAGTTCTGAATTCAAGAAAAAAGGTGGTGACTTGGAGATTCTGCAATTATGGTTAAATCTTCCTGCTGCGAAAAAAATGATGGATCCGAATTATATCGGCTTGCAGAAAGATGAAATCCCAACCTTTGAGCTGAGCGAAGGTAAAATTCAGGTTCAGCAACTCTTTGGCGAATGGAATGGTGTAAAAGGTGCTTTTGAAGGTACTTTCCCCATTACCATGAGCACCATTTATTTAGAAGAAGGCAGCCAATTTACTAAGGAAATCCCTGAAGATGAGAATATCTTCTTTTACTTGGTTCGTGGCGAAGTAAAGATCAATCAGGAAGAAATTCAATTCCGACATTTGGTAGAATTTGAAAATGAAGGTTCTACTCTTTCCGTGGAAGCTCTGGAAAAATCAATTCTTATCTTGGGTCATGCTAAGCCTTTCAATGAGCCAGTAGTAGCTCAAGGACCATTTGTTATGAATTCTCAGCAAGAGATCTATGAGGCTTATGAAGACTACCAGCAAGGAAAATTTGGTTCTTGGAATGGTTAAGAATCGATAATGTCTTGGGAGATCAGCCGATAAATTTCAGCTATTTGCTCATTGTAATTTAAAAAGCGGTAATGATCTTCCAAGACTTCATAATCTTCCCGAATGGCTGGACCAGTTTGCGCTTTTTGAGCCCCAATCTGTAAACTTTTTGAGATAGTTTCAATAATTAGAGGTTTGATCATTTCGAAATCCAAGCCCTGCCTTCTCATAATTTCTTCAGCAATTCTGATCATGTGGTTTGAAAAATTACTTGCGAAAACAGCTGCAACATGTACTGCCTTTCTATCTTTGGATCTCACCAAATAAGTCAAGTTAGAAATACTTTTTGCAAGCTTTTTTAGCTTTTGCAATACCTCCTGATCATCAGATTCCAATAAAAAAGGGACTTCTGACAAATCCATTTTTTGCCCCATGGTGAAGGATTGTAATGGATATAATATTCCCGTATAACTAGCTGAACTGTAACCCAATACATCCAGGTACATAGTTCCGGAGGTATGAACCAAAATGCTTCCCTCTGGCAAAATAACTGAGTCGGCTATTTCAAGTATGGCATCATCTTTCACTGCCAAAATAAAAATCTCAGCTTCACTTTCCGAAAAATCCAAGTCCTCTTTAGACTCTGCTGCATAAACTCGCTCAGTGATTCTCCTGGCCTTCTCAATATCTCTGGCATAAACTTCAGTAATCATATGCCCTGCATCCTCCAATGCCGGAGCTAAATGCCAGGCTACATTTCCTGCTCCTAAAATGGCTATTTTGAACTTCATGACGGAATTAAGCTATTTTTTAGGCAAAATAAAAAAGCCATTTCCCAAAAGAGAAATGGCTTCACTAAATCAATTTCAAACTTATATATGTAAGGCTCTATTATCAGTAGCTGCCAAACAAGCCTCTTTAAACGCCTCTGTATAAGTAGGGTGAGCATGGGACATTCTTGCGATATCTTCTGCAGAAGCTCTGTACTCCATCGCAACCACTGCCTCAGCGATCATATCTGCAGTTCTAGGTCCAATCATATGGACACCTAGGATTTCGTCTGTCTCAGCATCTGCTAAAACCTTCACTAAGCCATCAGTATCCATAGAGGCTCTTGCTCTACCTGATGCCATGAATGGAAATTTCCCAGACTTATATTTAATACCCTTTTCCTTCAACTGCTCTTCGGTATATCCTACGGAAGCAACTTCTGGCCAGGTGTAGACAACACCCGGAATCAGGTTATAATTAATGTGAGGTTTTTGACCGGCAATTGTTTCTGCTACAAAGGTTCCTTCCTCCTCAGCCTTATGAGCCAACATGGCACCTTTGACGACGTCACCAATAGCATAGATATGTGATGCGGAAGTTTGCAAATGCTCATTCACTTCCACTTGCCCTCTGTCATTCAACTTGACACCAGCAGCTTCAGCATTCAAGCCTTCAGTATATGGCTTTCTTCCTATTGAAACCAGAACATAATCGCCCTTGATCTCGATGGTTTCTCCTTTTCCGTTTTCAGCCTTTACGATAACTTCTTTTCCTTTATTTTCTACAGAAGTCACCTTGTGCTTCAGATAAAACTCAAAGCCTAATTTTTTTAAAGACTTTTGAAGCTCTTTGCCCATGGTCTTATCCATGGAAGGAATCAAAGAATCCATAAACTCAACCACAGAAACTTTGGCTCCCATTCTACCATAAACGGATCCTAATTCCATTCCAATCACACCGCCGCCTATCACGATCAGGTGTTTTGGGATTTCCTTCATTTTCAAAGCTTCGGTAGAAGTAATCACTCTATCCTTATCCAGCTTGATGAAAGGCAAGGAAGCTGGTTTAGAACCCGTAGCTATGATGATATTTTTACCTTGGATCTCTTCAGACTTACCATCCTCTTTAGTCACTTTGATGGTATTCTTATCTACAAAAGAACCCATTCCGTGGTGAACATCAATTTTATTCTTCTTCATCAAAAATTGAATCCCATCCACATTTTGTTTGACCACATCATCCTTTCTGGAAATCATCTGCTTCAAATCCACTTTCAAATTACTCAAATTAATACCATGAGTTTTGAAAGTATGAGCAGCATTATGATAATGCTCTGAGGAGTCAAGTAAAGCTTTGGAAGGAATACAACCTACATTAAGGCATGTTCCTCCCAAAGTTGAATATTTTTCAATAATGGCTGTTTTCATGCCCAATTGAGCAGCTCTGATCGCTGCCACATATCCTCCCGGGCCGGAGCCAATTACTATAACGTCGTACATTTTTTATCAAGTATTATGTACCAAGTATCAAGTACTAAGTACAACAAGGTTAAACATTTAAACTTTGCTTAAGTCTGACTATCATGTTTTGAATATGCTCAAGTTCAGTTTCTATTTTTTCAAAATCATCTATACTAACATAGCCCAAGCGGTTAGAAATAACCATTTGGGTATCTAACTCAAAAGAAGAGCCTAGTGAAATACCAAGGAAATGATCAAAATCCTTATTAGTATTCCTTCCTGCACCTTCTGCAATATTTGAAGGAATAGAAATTACACACTTATTCATTTGAGAGATTAATCCAAAGCGCTCTTGAGGAGGAAGATTTTCCGTAATCTTGTAAACTTCAACAGCTAAATCTATGGCCTTCTGCCATACTTTGAGTTCTTTGTAACGATGCATTTTGAATTTAATTTAGTTAAACATTTTTTTTATTAATTTAACTAATCAATTCAAATTTTAATACACTTTGTACATCGTACTTTTTACTTTGTACAGTCGTTTATACTCCAAACAACAACCTAGTCGGATCTTCCAAGAGCTGCTTAACACGAACCAAGAAACTTACGGATTCTCTTCCGTCAATGATTCTATGATCGTAAGAAAGCGCTACATACATCATAGGAAGAATTTTCACTTCACCATTAACAGCCATAGGTCTTTCCACAATATTGTGCATACCGAGAATAGCAGATTGAGGAGCATTGATAATCGGAGTAGACATCATAGAACCAAATACACCTCCATTAGTGATGGTGAAGGTACCTCCAGTCATCTCTTCAATGGAAAGCTTATTATCTCTTGCTTTGGTAGCTAGTCTTACCACTTCTTTTTCAATCTGATCGAAGCTTAATCCTTCTGCATTTCTGATTACTGGCACGACCAGACCTTTTGGAGCGGAAACAGCAATTGAAATATCACAGTAATCATTATAAACGATCTCATTTCCGTCAATTTTGGCATTGACAGCTGGCCACTCCTGAAGAGCAACACATACAGCTTTGGTGAAGAATGACATAAAACCAAGTCCTACACCATGCTTTTCTTTGAACTGTTCCTTGAATTTGGATCTCAAATCCATGATTGGCTTCATATTGACTTCATTGAATGTCGTCAACATGGCTGTTTCATTTTTCACAGACACCAATCTTTTGGAAACAGTACGTCTCAATGAGGACATTTTTTCTCTTCTCTCTTCTCTGGAACCACCCTGAGTTGGTTTTTGAGCAGGAGCCTCGGCTTTGCTTTCCGACTTGGATTCTGTCTTTGGAGCAGGCGCAGATTTCTGTGCATTTTGAGCGTCCTCTTTTGTAATTCTTCCGTCTTTTCCAGTTCCTTTTACCTCCTCAGGCTTAATTCCTTTTTCAGAAAGAATCTTAGACGCTGCCGGAGAAGCATGTCCTGTAGCGTAGCTATCCTTATCAGATGAAGAAGATGAGCTTGAGGCACTTTCGGAGCTGGACTTTTCAGAAGATGAAGTTTCGGGCTCTCCTTCAGTCACTTCAATCTTACAAATCAATCCTCCGATTTCCAGTGTATCGCCTTCTTTCGCAACATGGCGAAGTATTCCAGAAGCTTCAGCAGGCAATTCGAAGGTTGCCTTATCTGAGTCCACTTCAGCAATGATGTCGTCCAATTTGACATAATCGCCGTCGGCTTTGATCCAATTTGCCAGCGTAACCTCAGTGATAGATTCACCAACAGTTGGCACAACCATTTCCTTTACTTCCCCTGTTTTAGAAGAGGAGGAAGAAGATGCTTTAGACTTTTCCTCAGACTTTTTGGAGTCTTTTGACTCTTCACTTTTGACTCCTGAATCTGATTCTTCTATTACACAGATCACAGCGCCAATTTCCAATGTATCACCTTCCTCTGCTTTGATTCGTAAGGTACCTGCAGCCTCTGCCGGCAATTCAAAAGTTGCTTTATCAGATTCAAGTTCACATAGAACTTCATCCATCTGAACTGAATCCCCATCTTTTTTAAACCACTGGCCTATGGTTACTTCGGTGATTGATTCACCGACAGCCGGAACTTTGATTTCTTTGCTCATGTGTTTTTCTGTTGACTTTTACCAAAAAATGGCAAAAGAGGTAAAAGGAATATTCTGGATTTGCGGTTAATTACAGTTTTAATGCTTTGGAAACAATTGCTTTTTGTTCTTCTACATGGACTTTGTTATATCCGGTAGCTGGAGATGCACTCATCTTTCTGGCAATCACATCCATTGGAAGTTCTTTATGCAGCAGTCTCAACATATAATTCCAGTAGCCCATATTTTCTGGCTCTTCCTGAACCCATACTACCTCTGCATCTTTGTATTGCTTCAATGTTTCAAAAATCTGCTTCTTAGGCAGTGGATGTAGCTGTTCAATACGAACAAGCGCCACATTCTTCACTTTTTCTTTCTCTCTCGCTTCTTCTAGGTCATAATATACTTTACCTGTGCAAAGAACCACTCGCTTCACATCCTTGGTGTTTACAGTAGTATCAGGAATTAACTCTCTAAACTTACCCGAAGTAAATTCATCTATAGGTGACATCACCTTAGGGTGTCGTAGCAAGGATTTTGGAGACATGACTACGCAAGGCTTCCTAAATTCCCAAGCCAATTGCCTTCTTAACAAATGGAAGAAGTTGGATGGCTCGGTGATATTAGCCACCACCATATTATATTCAGCAGAAAGCTGCAAAAATCTTTCAGGTCTCGCATTAGAGTGCTCTGGACCCTGTCCTTCATATCCATGAGGAAGAAGCATTACCAGTCCATTTTGCTTTTGCCACTTGGATTCACCGGAGGAAATAAACTGGTCAATCATGGTTTGGGCTCCGTTTGCAAAATCACCAAACTGCGCTTCCCAAATGGTCAAAGAATGCGGATTAGCCATTCCATATCCGTACTCAAATCCCAAAACAGCATATTCTGAAAGTAGAGAGTTGTAAATATGGAATTGTCCCTTTCTATCTTTCATTTCTTTTAAAGAATTGAAAGGCTGATTGGAATTGGCATCGTGCAATACTGCATGTCTGTGGGAGAATGTACCTCTTTGCACATCCTGACCTGTAAGTCTTACAGTTTTTCCCTCAAGTAATAAAGATCCATAAGCCAATAATTCAGCAGAAGCCCAGTTCAATGACTTGGACTTGAAGAACATATCTTTTCTCTGCTTCATTTGAGCCTCAATCTGCTTGATTGGCTTGAAACCTTTTGGAATAGTCGTCAATGCTTCGGCAACTTGATCAATTACTTTGGCATCAACACCTGTTTCTGGAGATTGATCAAAGTCTTCCGGCTTGGATCTTCTAAGGCTACCCCATTCTCTTTCAAACTTAGTAGCTTGATACGGAAGTGGCTTTTCCTTAACCATGTTTAGACGATCTTGTAGAAGCTGTCTAAACTCTTCATCCATTTGAGAAGCAATTTCGGCATCGATATCCCCTCTTTCGGTCAATCGCTTTACATAAATCTCTCTAGGGTTTGGATGCTTGGAGATGATATTATAAAGTTCGGGTTGAGTGAATTTAGGCTCATCAGACTCATTATGACCATGACGTCTGTAGCATACCATATCCACAAAAATATCTCTACCAAATTTTTGTCTGAATTCTGCCGCTAACTTCGCCGCGAAGACTACTGCTTCAGCATTATCACCATTAACGTGAATTACCGGAGCATCGATGATTTTAGCCACATCTGTACAATAGATAGAAGATCTTGCATCATCAAAATCAGTAGTAAAACCTACTTGGTTATTAATGACAAAGTGAATGGTTCCACCCGTGTTGTAGCCTTTCAAACCAGCCATCTGAGTTACCTCATACACAATACCTTGACCCGCTACTGCAGCATCCCCATGAATCAAAATAGGGAGCGCCTTGGTTTTATCACCCTTATGTTCTGAGTCAATTTTTGCTCTGATAAATCCTTCTACTACGGGATTAACCGCCTCCAAGTGCGATGGATTGGGAGCCAACTTCAGGTGAACTTTCTTGTCTTCAGGAGTAACGATATCAGAGGAATAACCCATATGATATTTTACGTCCCCATCTCCCATAGTTAGGTCTGGCTTCGCTGTACCCTCAAATTCTGAGAAAATCTGCTCATAGGTTTTGCCCATAACATTGGCAAGCACATTTAGCCTACCTCTGTGAGCCATACCTATCATTACTTCTTCCACACCTCCAAGAGCAGCCGTATTTATTACAGCGTCTAAAAATGGAATAGTACTTTCACCGCCTTCTAGAGAAAAACGTTTTTGACCAAGGTATTTAGTGTGCAAAAAGTTTTCAAAAACAACAGCTTGGTTGAGTTTAAATAGGATTCTTTTCTTTTCATCAGTGGAAGGATTAAAGGCTAAAGCTTCCTTCTCAACTTTGGTTTTAAACCAATCCAGCATTTCAGGATCTCTGATGTAGAGGTATTCGAAACCCATTGGACCCTCATAGATGGTTTTGAGTGCATCTATTATCGCAGAGAGTTTTGCTTTTCCGATACCAATTTCATTTCCCGCTTGGAACTCAGTATTCATATCATCTTGACCCAAACCAAAATCATCCGGATCAATCAGCGCCTTTCTATCTCTTCTTTCACGAACAGGGTTTGTTTTAGATCTTAAGTGAGCTCTTGATCTGTGCGCATGGATTAGAGCTCTTACCTTAATTTCTTTTGGAAGCTGCTCCATATCCATAATGGTACCTGGAGTGGCCAAAGAACCATTTTTCGGAGCAGATGCAGTAGATTCTGCAGCTTGGCCATTTTCACCTTCACCGTAATTGGTAAGGGCAAAATCAAATCCATCAAAAAATTCTTTCCAGCTAGGATCAATGGATTCTGGGTCTTGTTTGTAGGAATTATAGAGCTCATCTATATAGGAAACATGAGCGTTGGCGATGTATGAGAATTTGTCCATGGTTATTTTTTGAGAACAACACAAAACTACTCCCAAATGTTCAGATTAAAAAACTGCTTATTTGCTTTTCCAAATATACAAATTAGATAAAAAAAGAGCGGCAAATTTTGCCGCTCTTTAAATTCAAAAGAATTTTATTATCTCAATCCAGCAGGCCAAGGCTTACCAGAATTAGACTTAATCGTTACTAGACCAGTTTCTCCATCAGAGTTTAACCACTGAATTACAAGATCCTGAGCATTAACACTTACTACAGTCATGGAGTAAGAAGCACTGTACTTATCAGATCCGCTCATGGTCAACTTACCACAGGCATCATTGATTCGAACGTTTCCACTACCCCAAGAGTCACCATAGCAGTTCCAGAACCCAAAGGTTCCGTCTGTGATTCTATAAGCACCAGGAGTAGAAGCTATCGCTGTGAACGTTGTTGTTCCAGAGATAGTACCTGGGCAAGAGCCATAAATAGACTGCATGTTGGACTGAGTAAAGTTGTATGTTCCCGCAAGGTCAGAAGGACAAATTACACTCACATTATATTGGAATGGAGAAGCATAGAAAGGAGCACCAGCAACGTTAGTAGTAACGTTGTCACTGGAGAATCTTCTACCAAATTTATCATTCAATACTAATCTGAATTCGAATACGTCCGCGCCTTCGATTTGAGCAGGAGTTAAACCTACAGCAGAGATGGCTTCAGAAGCAGGGATCTCAAAAGAAACTCTTAAGAATCTAGATTCTGAATTTGGAGCGAAGTCAGACTTCTGAAGAGTTCTAACAAGAACATCGTTGGCTGGAGTATACTCAAGACCAACACCTGGGATCAATCGTCTGTGACGAACTCGAATTTCAACTGTTTCTACAGTGTTACCATCTTCAGCATCTACGGCCTCCAAAGTCAAAGCAAATTTAGAATTAGCCAGATTAAAGAAGTTGAACGTTGTGCTGGTTCTTGAGATGGTTCTCAAATAAGCCGCCGTATCAAAGTCGGTATATGGAATATTCGGCTCTACAAAGTCTCTACAGGAGCTGAGGAAAATCAAAGCGCCCATCAGTAGACCGAAACTATATTTTATCATTTTCATATTTTTCAAATTTATCGGTTATTGAACCCAAGCATTTCCTGCAGGATTTGTATCCCAAAATACTTGTACGGACTGATCAGGTTTTTGAACCGCTTTGGTATTTGTAACCATATAGTTGTTTGGATAGAAGAATGATCTTGGGAAAATTCCAGGATTCTGCTCCAAACCAGGCTGCATAGGTGAAGGCTTACCTGTTCTTCTATAAAGGTTATATGATTCAATTCCATTACCGTACAATGACAACCAATACTCTCTACCAATGACACTCATTTTGGCATCACTAGAACTGGTAGCATCAAATTCGTCACCAACATACTTCAAGTAATTGTCGATATTGGCTGTCAAATTGATACCCTGAGCGGTTAAGAATGCATTGATAGCGCCACCTTCAGAAGTACCTCTACTAAATGCAACTACATAATCCATGTGCTTTTTGATACCAGACAGCAAATAGGTTTTTGCATTTCCAGTAGTACCTAGGGTCTGAGCAGCTTCAGCCAACATGAAGTCAACATAAGCAGCAAGCATGATTGGATGAATTCCAGCTCCTTGAGCTCCCAATGAAGGGTTGTTTACAGGAGAAGCAGAGTTATTATCAAATCTACCTCCAGCTGGGAATACACCCCAAGCAGTTCTCTTCAATCCATCTGGTGGAATACCGTCTGGATCTAGGTGATCACGACCCCAATATCCTCTCTGACCAGGAAGACAGTAGATAAAATTACCTACTAAATAGTGTGGCGGAGGAATCTGAGTAATACACTCAATTTCATCTGGATTAGTAGAATTAACTAATACCTGTCTGTAGAAATAGAATCTTGCACGAGGATCATCAAAGCCTTTAGCTTCAGTCATGTGCCACATGTAGAAAGTAGACTGATAATCTCCACCACCTTGTGTATACTGACCTGCAAATCTAGGATGACGAGAATCAGGATCAGCTCTTGTTGTTCCAAAACGGAACACAAAATCATCCCCAGTTTTCAACATATTATCTGCTGCAATCAAAGCATTGATAGCAGAAGTTGAACCAGCTCTATCGACCAATTTTCTGTTCAAATGGTATCTTAACTTCAAGGTATTCACCAAACGAATCCACTTGGTGTAATTACGGTTGTAGTAATAATCATTTGGTGTACCAGAAGAAGGGTTAGCTGCAAAGTGAGCAGCTGCTTCGTTCAAGGCTGCCAAAGCAGCATCATAAACAGCAGCACCCTGGTCTACCGCAGGATTGAACTCGTTAGGGTCCAAAGCCTGAGAGAAAGGAACATCACCGTATGAATCTACCAAGTTAAACAAGACCATTGCCTTGATTGTCTTAGCGATACCCAAGTGTCTTTGGAAGTTTGAAGCTTCAGCTAAAGGCTCCAAGAACTTAATGTCTGCTAAAATATTTGCATAAGCATTAGTCCAATATCCGTTTGTAGTAACTGGAGTATAAGCTCCTTCGTACTGCGCAGAACCTTGGTTAATAATACGAGTCAATCGCATTCCATCATCTCCAACCGTGTTGAAGAAGGACTGATAATCTAACTGAATTCTGTTTAACAGAAAGTCAGGAGAAGCTGTGTCTGCGTTTACAGCATTTGGGTTTTCCAACAAATCTAGATCACAGGAAACCGCAAACAGTGTGCTGACAGCCAGCAATAAACTATATATTCTTTTTTTCATCTTAATTTCTGTTTGGGGTTAGAATGTAAGTGTTACAGTACCACCAAATCTTCTTGAGCTAGGACCTGTAACAAAGTCAAATCCTAATCCGTTACCAACACCAGTTCCCAACACGTCTACGTCATAGTTCATGTTTGGAGGGAAGTTCAAGGCAAGGAACCAAAGGTTTGTACCACTCAAGGCGATAGAAGCTCTCTTAAATGGAGTCTTTGACATCAAGTTCGATGGGATTTGATAACCCAAAGAAAGTTCTCTCAATCGAATCATAGAACCATCGAATACGTTTGGCTCATCTGTTGCACCCTGATAACCTGCAAAGAAGTAGTCAGAAGCAGTGATTTGAATATCATTTGGAGTACCATCTTCTTTCACACCTGGCATGATGAAGGTCAATTCTCTATCAATAACAGGATCTTTTGTTACACCTCTAGCTAGAGTTGCTGTCACAGTGTTAGAGAAAATAGCACCCTTATGTCTGTATTCCATCATTGCATTCAAGGTAAATCCTTTGTATGTGAAGGAGTTAATCCAAGAACCAGTCCAAGCTGGGTTTGGATCACCTAATACTTTCAATTCAGCAGAAGGCTTATACAATCCGTTAGAAAGAACAATTGGCTGACCAGTTTGCTCGTCTCTTTCAAATCCTACACCCTTGATAATATTGAACGGCTGACCAGGAATAGCGAAGTTACCCAAGGTAGTAAAACCAGCAACAACGATCTCTTCCAAACCTCCACCTAACTCGATGGTCTTAGATCTATAAAGGCCCCAGTTTATAGTAGAATTCCATGCAAAACCTGAAGCGGTGGATACTGGAGTTACAGTTGCCTGGAATTCAATACCTCTGTTTCTGATTTTACCAATGTTGATTGCAGTTGAAGTAAATCCAGTAGAAGGATCAATAGGTGCTTGAGTAATCAAATCTCTTGTATTCTTCTGATACAAGGAAATGTCAAACTTCAACTTGTTATTGAACATCACTGCTTCAATACCGAATTCAGTTTCCTCGTGCAACTCTGGCTTCAAATTAGGGTTACCCAACAAGTTGGATACAGAGTGAGTCTGAGTAACGGCTCCATCTCTATCAAAAGCACGAGCACTTTGATTCAAAATGTTTCTCGTTCTATATGGAGAAGGGAAACCAGCAGAAGTACCATAACCTAATCTCAATTTCAAATCATTGATAGTGCTGCTGTTCCAGTTGAATGCAGTACTAGGAAGGAAGGAAACTGATGCTCCCGGATATAGGATTCTTCTGTTTTCAGGCTCAACTGTTGAAGTCCAGTCATTTCTTGCAGAAAGGTTAAAGAATAAATAATTAGAGTAGTCCAACGTTACGTTAGCATAAATACCCATTCTTCTTTCTTCTTGAGTAAAGTTCAAACCTCCACCGCTATATGCATCATTACTAGATGAGTTGGTGAAGTTAGAGTGACGGAACAATCCGAAAGCCAACTGTCCTTGAGAAGCTACACCATTTTGAGAATAAGTGTCATATCTGGAGTTACCACCAATCAAAGCACTCATACCAAATTTATCAGAGAATTGCTTCTTCCAGTTGATGATCAAATCCTGGTTCCAGATACTATTTGTAACGTTTACTGATCTGTAATAACCAGAAGTTGTTGCCAATGAAGAAGAAGGTCCTCCTCTATTGTATCTCAATTCCTGCAACTCTGTATATGTATCCAAACCGATTCTATAAGTAATAGAGAAGTCATCGGTCAAGTCGTAATTAACAGCTGTAGAATTGAAGAAACGCTGTACATCAGAAGTATTCTGATAATATCTCACCAACCAGTTCGGGTTAACGATGTCATTACCACCTCTGTAGTACACAGAACTTCTATCAATTGGGTTTTCAAAAGGAAGACCACCCAAATCCACAGAACGAGGAGTATACAATACGTGAGCAAAAACAGATGGAATACCACCAGACGGTCCGGAACCGAAGGCTGCGTTAACTGGAGGAGACTGTAGGTCTGTAATTGCGAAAGTGAAAGAAGATCTAACAGAAAGTTTGTCAGAAACTGCAGAGTTAACACCCAATCCGAAGTTGTACTTCTTCAATTCGTTACCAGGGGTAAATCCTTCCTCGTCAGTATAACCGAATGAAGCGTTGAAGCTGGTCTTGTCTGAACCACCTGCAACTTGAACAGATGTGTTAGAAATCAAACCAGTTCTGAAGAAAATCTCAGAAGGATCAGCATATGCCTTGTATTCATACTGTACTGGAGTACCTCCTACAATTCCATCAACCCAGAACTGTGGGAAAGCTTCTCTTACTTTTTGTACAGAAGAAGTAGCATATGGGTGGTTTACTGTTCTTCCTTCATCCATTCTTGGACCGAAGTTAGAGAAGAAGAAACCAGGCGCTTGCTGGAAACCATTACCATAAACCTGACCATAAGTAGGCAAAGATGCCGCCTCGTTGGTAAATACAGATTGGTTGATAGTTACCTCAGCAGCTTTTCTCTTAGATGCTCCTGATTTGGTAGTGATCAAGATCACACCGTTTCTACCTTGGTCACCGTAAAGTACGGTTGCTGACAAACCTTTCAATACAGAGATAGCCTCAATATTGTTAGGGTCAATATCCAAGAAACGAGAAGATGTGGTCGCACCACCTGTAGTAAATCCGTTTTGGTTGTTTGTGCTAGTGTTGAAAGGAACACCATCTACAACGAATAGAGGCTGGTTAGAACCGGTAGCTGAGGAATAACCTCTAATTACCATGTTGGTACCAGAACCTGACATACCGTTGGTAGATGTAATGTTTACACCTGGCACTTTACCTTGCAAAACACGGGCTACGTCTTGCTCAGGTCTGTTCTCGAGCTGCTCATTACCTACAGAGGTAACTGCATAACCCAAGGCTTTCTTTTCCCTTTCAATACCGATCGCAGTTACTACCACTTCGGATAGTTGAGCTGCATCAGTTGTAAGGGTTACGTTAATAACGGTTCGGTTGCCTATCGCCTCTTCTTTGGATACAAGACCCACAAAAGAGAAAATCAGCACATTCGAACCCGCAGGCACGCTGATGGAATAATTACCATCCAAATCGGTGGTAGTACCCACTGTCGTACCCTTCACGAGGACGGTTGCACCCGGCAAGCCTAGTCCATCTTCGTCGGAAATTACCGTACCGGTAATTACCCGCTGTTGCGCCGACACCTCATAGCTAAGTGTCATGGTGAAAAGCGCAACAACAAAGAGTAAAGCTTTTCTCATAAGGTATTTAGTTTAGTTGATACGTAAAGAAAATCTGTTTCAATTGAATTTCAAAATATTCAAAATTTGTAATTATTATTTTTTTTGTAATGTATTTTATTGGTTAAACACAATTTAAAAGATTTTTTAACCTAATTATTCATACAGTTAGTTAAATATTGACTATTTAAAAGCCTTTTTTAAAATTAAGCGGTAGAAATTTTGTATAAGCGGTGTAAAAAGATGATTATTTGGTAAAGTATGGGTATTTAACAAATATTAACTGTTTTGCATGGCATATGTCCAGATGACAAAATTTTATTTTGATTTCTATTGCAGGAAATATCATTTTTAAAAAAAATATTACATCGATTTATTTCCTAAAACCTTATATAGTTCTTTTAGGAATTGATTTTAAAAAATTTAACCTCTTTTAAAGGTTCTTAATCCAATTTTTATTTTGATGCAAATATCAACGACCTGGAGTATTTCAGAAAAAATTAAAAAAATCTCAAATCAGGGTTCAAATCTTTTATGATGACTTTATTTTTTTGCGAATTCAGAAAAAATAGGTTCAAAAAAATAATATGAGACTGAATTTTAAAACGAATATCTTAAAGTAAGGGCAGCTTCATCTTCCCAAAGAGTAGTGAAATCAGCAAAATTATATGCGGGTTTCCAGTAAACTCCCAAATAAAAGTTACTCCGGTTGATATTATACTCTAAACCCACTATTGCATCTACTCCAAATACATTATAATCCTGATCAATTTTGTAAACCCAAGGAGGTTCACCCTTCCCATCTTTCCACATGCCATAGTGGGCTCCTCCGCCAACATACCATTCCAACCCCTCAAATTCTCTGATATCCCAATGGTGTTCATACAACAAAGCTCCAACCCAGCCCTTCCATCGATTATATACCAATAAGTCAATGGCTCCTTGTTCGGAGATGAACTGCTTGACCGTTCCTCCCAAGTTGGTTCCTCCAACTACTCCCACCATGGTATTGTAAGCTCTAACTTGGGCTTTCGCAGAAGGAATTTGGAAAAACACTACTCCTGCAAACAATAGCACAAACACAATCTTTTTCATCGACATTATAAATTCAAGACTAAAATGTAAGGACTTTTTGAGGATTTATACAAAAGTCCAACGGAATATCATGTGCTTCTTTAGGTAATTCTTTCTCTGGTCCAAAAAAACTCAAGCCAAGCTTAATTGGCTCATAACTCAACTCATACAAAAATTTATCATAATAGCCTTTACCAAAGCCTAACCTTGCTCCACTTTCATCATAAGCTAATAATGGGATGAAAATCAGGTCTATTTCAGGCTTTTCTATCAAATCAAATTCCACAGGTAAAGGAATCCCCCACTTATCTTCAACAAATTCTACGTTTTTTGGGACAGTAATAGTTTGGAGAGTATTGGTTGAAACTTGTACCATAGAGGTATATAAAGGAACCCCTGCTCTCCAAAAAAACTCAACAATGGGAAAGGTATTCACCTCACGCTGTTTTTTTATCGGTAAAAAAATATGGACTCTATGGAATTTTTGATCCTTCAACCATTCAGTTAAGTTTTTAAAAATTAATAAGGAAGCCTCCTCTAGCTCCTTATCGGATAAGGATTTCCGCTTTTCCTTATAAAGCCTTCTGTATTCATCTTTTTCAGTCCTCATATTTCAAAACCATCATTCTGAAATCCATGGGGTCAAAATTTTCAAATAGCTTCTCAATCAATAATTCATCTGCTAGATAAAACTGCATCATATTAACCACTCTCTCCTGAGGACTGCCATTGGGCTTGAGGTAGTCCTCTATATCATCTACTCGACTGAAGGCGATTTGATGTCTCTTTTCTTCAGCCTTGCGGAGCTTATCAGACATTTGATCCAAAATTTTCAAACTCCTCACCTTGGCAGCTTCAAAAGAACCCTTTAGACTTTTCTCCAAAGATTCAGCCTCTTTCCCTCTATTATCAAAAAGTAATGCTACTTGTTCTCTTTCTTTTTTCATTTGAATGTCGGAAAGGGCATTCTTGGCAACAAAATCCTTTTTCCATACCTCTTTATCCATAAAAATAGAATTCTCATCCCATCCCAACTTTTCAATTTTTCTAAGAATTTCTTTACTCAAAATCAAAGCAAAATTCCTTGGTAACAATACGGGAAAGGGAGTTTGGAAATGATCAAATACACCCTTCAGCTGCAACCAATAGACTGCCTCGGCAGGTCCTCCCAAATAGGCTAAATTCGGTAAAATCATCTCCTGATAGAGGGGTCTTAAAACCACATTAGGGCTGAATCTCTCCGGATGATCTTCCACTAATTTTAGAATCTCATCCTGCGAAAACTTCAAGTCTGAATTTAATACCAGATAAGAATCTCCATGCTTTTCTATTCGCTCTCGCAAACCCTGATCCAAATAGAAAAAGTTAATTTCTCTTGGAAAAATCTGTCCGGAATAACCTAAAGTCTCCAAGGATTCTGTTTTCAATACCGCCTCTTTGTGGGGAGTATGATCGATCAAATCTGACTTCATTACCTCCTTAAACAGTCCTTTCAAACCCGCATCATGACCATCTACAATCAGCAAGCCTTTTTCTCCAAATAATTCGTGAACATATTTTCTGACAGCTTCTTTCAGCGTCTTGGAGCTAGAATATGCTTGCTTAAAAACATCATGTACAAAAGGAACCTCTTTCAAAAATTCTTGAAAACTGGCATCTAACTCAAAATCCCCAACAGCTCCGCTTTGATCGGAATTCCATTGATATTTTTTTCCGTCTAATTTAAAATAATTGATCTCATCAAAATCATGATCTTCGCTCGCCATCCAATAAACAGGAACAAAATGGTGATTAGGATATGCTTTGTTTAGTTCCTCGGCAAGTTTGATTGTAGATACGATCTTATAGATGAAATAGAGTGGCCCAGTGAATAAATTCAATTGATGACCCGTAGTTACGGTAAAAGTATTGGGGCCGGCAAGTGCTTCTAATTGTTTTTTTTCTTCTTCAAAAAGTTCAATTCCCTCGTATTGTTTGGCTAAACTTTGACAGAGAATTTTCCTGTTGTTTTCTGGAAACTCTTTCTTTTCTATAGCCTGCTTGAAACTCTCGATTTCTGGCAGATGAGTATAAAACGGTCTCAATTCTGCTTTTCCCTCTATGTAATCCAAGAAAAATGATGAAAACTGATGTGTTTCTCTGAGATCTACGCAGTATTTTTTCATGAGGGTGATTGGTAATTTCGTCTAGGCAAACTGATGGCTATCAGCCAAAGTTCGGTTTTTTTATTAAAAATCACGCTTTCTTACATCAATGGAAGATAGTTTCTATCAAATATCCCTAACAAAAGGAACAAATTCTCCAGATTTGACTTTTCACTAAAATATATGTCTCCATCAAAAAGCTTAGCTTTGCGACCTTATGATGCTTCAATACGAACGTTTTTTTCTTGACAATGGACTTGAGCTGATTGTCCACGAAGACCAAAGCAGCAAAATGGCTGTCTTCAATTTATTATATAAAGTAGGCTCCAAAAATGAAAGCCCTGGGAAAACTGGTCTTGCTCATTTTTTTGAACACTTGATGTTTGGTAGCTCTGCCAATGTGAAAGTATTTGATAGGGAGCTAGAACGTGTAGGCGGTAATTGTAATGCTTTTACAAGCCCTGATATTACCAACTATTATATGACTTTGCCTGCCTCCAATCTAGAAACAGCCTTCTGGTTGGAGTCGGATAGAATGCTACAGCTGACTCTCAATGATAAAACCATAGAAACTCAGCGCAAAGTGGTCTTAGAGGAGTATAAGCAGCGATATCTTAACCAGCCTTATGGAGATGTATGGCATCATTTGAGGGATTTAGCTTATGAAGTGCACCCTTACCGCTGGCCAACAATCGGCAAAAGCCCTGAAGATATTGAGGGGTATACCAAAGAGGATGTATGGGAGTTTTACAAGAAAAATTATGCCCCGAACAACGCCATTCTTGTAGTGGGAGGTGCTGTGAAAGCTAAAGAGGTTTTGGCCTTAGCTGAGAAGTGGTTTGGTCCTATTCCAAAAGCCACACTTGCACCTCATTTAATTCCAATGGAAAATGAGCAACAAGAAAAACGTCAAAGAGCAGTGCATTATCCTGTGCCCACAGATGCGCTTTACAAGACTTTCAAAATGCCTGCAAAAGGAGAAGATGGCTTCTTAGAGGCTGATTTGATTAGCGATCTTTTGGGCTTCGGAAAGTCCTCTATTTTGGAACAAAGGCTGGTGAAAAACGGGAAATACTTCGCTTCTGCCGGTGCCTATATCATGGGATCCAATGATCCGGGTTTACTGATTTTTTCAGGAAAAATGGAGAAAGGAGTTAAAGCTCATGAAGCTGAAAAAGCTTTAGATGAGGTATTAGCAGATTTCCTCTCTAAAGAGATTTCAGATGAGTCCCTGGAAAAAATCAAAAATCAAGGGAGAGCGATGAAAACATATGAGTCAATCCAGCTTACCAATAGAGTAATGAATTTGGCTTTCTATGCAAATCTGGGGCATCCCGACCTCTATTGGAAAGAATATGAGAAAAAGTCCTCCATAGAGTCTTCACAAATAAAAAATTGGGCAAATAAACTTTTGGACGAAACTCAATCGTCCACTTTATATTATCAAAGCAATCAAGTATGAATGGATTTCGGGTAGGTTTTGGATACGACGTACATCAGCTGAAAGAAGGATATGATTTTTGGCTGGGTGGAATAAAACTGGAACATGTCAAAGGAGCTGTAGGACACTCTGATGCAGATGTGCTGATTCACGTCATTTGTGATGCCTTGTTGGGTGCTGCAAATATGCGGGATATTGGCTACCACTTTTCTGATAAAGACCCCAAATACAAGGGAATCGATTCTAAAATATTGTTGAAGGATGTGATGAAACTCATCCGGGATGAAGGTTATGAAGTTGGAAATATTGATATCACCGTTTGTCTACAGGTTCCAAAAGTAAACCCTCATATACCTGGAATGAAGACATGTTTAGCAGAGGTGATGAGCTTACCTGAGTCCTCCATTTCTGTAAAAGCGACCACTACGGAGTGGCTAGGATTTGTCGGAAGAGAAGAGGGTGTTTCAGCTTATTGTGTGGCTTTAATTTATAAAGTATGAGTGCTAAAGTGAAAATCATCACCACAGAAGATGGTTCTCATTCTCTGTATCATGAGGACCTCAAAGAAACCTATCATAGCTTTCACGGAGCTTATCGGGAGTCTCTTCATGTATTTTTGATATATGGCTTGGATTCATGGCTGGCAAGAAACCCCCGAAAATATCCTATACGGATTTTTGAAGTGGGCTTCGGAACAGGCCTGAATGCTTGGTTGACTTTAGTGTGGGCAGAACAAAATCAAATACCGGTTCTATATCATACCATTGAACCTTTTCCTTTGGAAAAAGACATCTACAGCCAACTGAATTACATAGATCAAAACGATGCTATCTGGCATTACCATAAGTATTTCGAAGCATTGCATAAGTTACCTTGGAATGAGGGAGGCCCTGTTTCAGAATATTTCAATTTCAAAAAAGACCAGGTTAAGCTAGAGGATGCCCAATTATACCCTTCAGATGTAGTATTCTTTGATGCTTTTGCCCCAAGTAAACAACCGGAATTATGGGCTAAGGATTTATTGGAAAAAGTTGAAAAGTCCATGCGTCCAGGCGCTGTATTGACTACTTACTGTGCAAAAGGTCAATTTAAGAGAGATCTCAAAGAACTGGGACTGGATGTTCAAAACCCTCCTGGACCTCCGGGAAAGAAAGAAATGACAAGAGCCTGGAAAAGTGAAATTACAGAAAGCTGAAATATCAAAGGGCAAAGAAAGAAAAAGAATAACTTTGGCCTTCCATTTGATGCTTTTCAAAGTTTGGATATCTGCTTTCTTACCAGTATTTACAAAAATACTGCTTATTGTCTGCTAAAAGGATCAGAATCCCGGAAGCTTCGGTCTTCGGTCATCGGTCTTCCAACCAGTCAAGCAAAGAAAATAAGGCAACTGGCATGATTGCAGAAATCAGATTTCAAAAAACCTAAATCACTATGTTAGCTATACTTTTTTCGATTTTATTAAGCCTTTTCCAAGTTGATGCTTCGGAAAGTGCCAGGCTCCAAAGGCTAGTAGAAGAGAGAGAAAGCCTTTTCCGCCAATGGCAATCTTCAGAAAATAAGAAGTCAGGGATTTTTGGAAATCGCACCAAAAAAGACATGACCGAGACCAACGAATGGCTGGAGCGAATTATATCGAAAGACAATCAGATTATCGAGGAACTCAAGCTGAGTGGCTCCATAGAAACCGCCGTAATTGGTCAGGAAAAAGAGGATTACAAGGCTATTACCATGAGTTTGGAACAAGACGTTCAAGCTTTGAAAAGAGCTTTAGCTGAAAAAGAAAAAGTAGCCCAAGAAAGGCTTTCTGATAGAAGGACCTTCGAGTGGACTACTGTAATTTTTTTCCTTTTTACTTTAGGATTGGGCTTCTGGATTTATAAAATCAAGAAGAGGAATTAATTATCTATTAACCCGAATAAAAGTTTTGGGTAAATCCTCAGTTTGCCAAGTTTCTGGGTAAATCTCAAGGTAAGTCATTTTCTCTTTATTCGGAGTAAAATCCAAACTTGCCTTAAGCTCCCTAAAGTAATCTAACACATAACTGTCAAAGGAATCTAACTGTGATTTCGGTCTGTATAATTCATCACTTCCGAATGGAATACCTTGACCGTTTTCAGGCTGATAACTTAGCACTTGACCATTCCATTGATATTTAGCATTCAAGAGTCTTCTAAATCCTAGGTCTGTTCCTTCCTCAGTATTTCTCATAGTAATGTAAAACTGATAGGTACCATTGGCTTTAAAATCATAGGTACTTACAGACCATAATCCCAAGGAATCAATAAATTCGCGAAATTCATAAACTCCTTCCAGTTGATTTGGAGATAATTCATCTTTTTCTTGACAGGAAAAAAATCCAATTGAAAAAAAGATAAGCAATGCAAAAATTGAATAGTGCTTCATAATAGAGATTGTTAGTTTTCAATATTACGAATTAACTTAACAAAACGTTACAAGTAAACTAATTATTTTTTCAATCTGGCTAATGGTGTTCTACCACCTTTCGTCACTTGATCTAGGGAAACCAGAATCTCTGCGTCAAGAGGAACGAAAACATCTACTCTTGATCCAAACTTGATAAAGCCGAATTCTGCTCCCTGATCTAACTGGGAACCTTCCTTCACATACCACTTGATTCTTCTGGCCACTGCACCCGCTATTTGCCTCACCAAAATTTTCATTCCGTCATCCAGCTTCAAAACCATAGTAGTTCTTTCATTTTCCGTACTGGATTTAGGATGCCAAGCTACCAAGTATTTTCCCGGATGATATTTAAAAAACTCAACTACACCACGGATTGGAGATCTATTGACATGCACATTGACAGGTGACATGAATATGGATATCTGCTTTCTTTTTTCTTTGAGATACTCGTCTTCATAGGCTTCTTCTATAACGACCACCTTGCCATCAGCCGGAGCCAAAATCACTCCTTCTTCCTTTGGAATCTGAAAGATTGGGTTTCTGAAAAATTGCAACACTAGCAAATAAATCACAATACTGCCCAACATGCTGACATTGAGCCAAAATCTCGCATCTGGATAGAAGTAATACAATAGATAGTTGGCTGCCACTAAAATGATCAACAACCAAAATAATAAAACTCGTCCTTCTCTGTGTATGGTCATAATATAAATGATAAGAGGCGTGAAATTACTTCCACGCCTCAAAGATAAGTGATTCTTACAATTGATGCTTTTTAGAAGCCACCACGATAAGTATAAGTTTTCGCAACTTTATCAATTGCAACGATGTAAGCAGCAATTCTCATTGGCACATCATACTTCTTAGAAGCCTCATATACATGCTCAAATGCATCTTTCATGATCCGGTCAGAACGTCTGTTAACACGGTCTGCTGTCCATTTATAACCTAATCTGTTTTGAACCCATTCGAAATAGGAAACAGTAACTCCGCCGGCATTTGCAAGAATATCCGGAACAGCCATAATTCCTTTTTCATTAATTATGGCATCAGCCTTTGCCGAAGTAGGTCCGTTAGCACCTTCTACAATCAGCTTCGCCTTGATATTATCTACGTTTTTCGCAGTGATTACGTCTTCCACAGCAGCAGGAACCAATACATCTACTTCCAATGTCAGTAAATCCATAGGATCATCCATTCTATCACCACCGGTGAAGCCTTCTAGATGCCCTCCATTGGAATCTCTGAACTGAATTGCTTCCTGTATATTGATCCCTTTCTCATTGTAGAAAGCTCCTGTATGATCAGAAATAGCAACGATTTTCAATCCTCTTTCTTCCAAAAGCTGAGCAGCCCAAGAACCTACGTTTCCAAATCCCTGAACAGCGCAAGTAGCTTGGAAAGGATTGATTTTCAGTTTTTGCATCGCAGCCAAAGCTGAAACCATTACCCCACGACCAGTTGCTTCGGTTCTTCCTAATGAACCACCAAGTACCAGAGGTTTACCGGTAACTACTGAGTTCACAGTCATTCCATGAGCTTTGGAGTATTCATCCATCAACCAAGCCATTTCTCTTGGTCCCGTACCCATATCTGGAGCAGGAATATCCTTATCAGGTCCGAAAACATCAATCATAGCCATAGTGTAGGCTCTCATTAATCTTTCGATTTCTCCTTTGGACATTTCACGAGGGTTACATCTAACGCCTCCTTTACCTCCACCGTATGGAATATCCACAACAGCACACTTCCAAGTCATCCAAGCAGCCAGTGCTCTTACTTCATCTATATGTACATCAGGTGCAAATCGAATCCCACCTTTTGCTGGTCCAAGAATATTGGAATGGACCACACGGATTCCTTCGAAAACTTGAATTTTTCCATTATCCATGGTGATGGGTAAGGAAACAATTACTTGACGGGCCGGATTTTTCAACACATTATAAACCTCATCAGAAAGTCCCAGCTTTTCAGCTGCAATGTTGAATCGTTCCATCATTGACTCCAAAGGATTCTCTTTATCCTTAATCGGAGCCGGTTCAATGTAAGCCATATTGGGTTTTATTTGAGTAGTGAAATGCGATACAATATTAAGTAGTTTTTCAGATTCCCTAAGCCAGAATTAGAAGATTTTCAAAAAAGCGGTGATAAAAGGGGCGGATAATAACAATCCGTCAAATCTGTCCATAAATCCCCCGTGTCCCGGTAATCCTTTTCCTGAATCTTTTATTTCAATGGATCTTTTGAAAAGAGACTCTATCAAGTCTCCATACGTACCTGCTATGATGATGATCCCAGAGATCACCAACCATTTCCAATCTTGGATAGAGTGAAAATATCGTGCCACCAAAAAGGCGACTGCTATGGCTGAAAAAGCTCCGCCCAAAAACCCTTCCCAAGATTTTTTAGGTGAAACCCTCTCAAATAACTTTGTTTTCCCAAACTTGGTTCCTGCGAAATAGGCTCCTGTATCCGAGGCCCAAAGAATCAAAAGACTCCCTAGAATTATTTCGAAATGGTAGACCTGATCTACTGAAAATACCGCAAGGTTTAACAAAGAGAAAGGAACTGCTACATAAAAAATCCCCAAATAGGTGAATGCAACCCCTGTAAATGGTTTTTTATCTGTTTTCTTATAAAGCTTGATAAAAAAGGTCAAGGAAATGATCGGGAATATCAGATATAGGTATTCTTGTGGCAAACGCTCCTTTTCTATCATAAACGTCAGCGTAAAAATCATGAGACCAAGGAAAGTCCCAAAACTCTTCAAAGGCAACATCCCATCCAAACCACAAAGCTTGTAGAATTCCATTTGGGCAAAGCCCAAAATTGCTGCAAAAACTATGAAATAGGTCCAGTCTGAATAAATGATAGAAGAAATGACTACCACTGCCCCGACCAAAGCAGTTATAGCTCTTTGGCCTAAATTACTGTAATTATTGATATTAAAACGAGATCTCATTTTGAATTAAATTGGTAGCCTTCATGAGATTTTCCTTGCTGACATGGACTTCATACACCCCTAGAAACTGATAAGCTGTCTCTTTTTTACTGAGCACTACAGCGGGAATATCATTTTCTTCCAAAACTCCTTTGACTATTTCAGCTCTGATCTGCTGTGGACTTTCAAACACCTTGATCCAGTTCTCCATTTGTTTGGGGCTTATATTTCTTAAAGTAATGGATTCCTGCCAAAAGTACCAATAATCCACCCAAAGCTAGGGGATATGAGACATTATCTGTAGACTCCAAATCAAAATCTACCAATCCTTGATTGGAGGCATAGACCAATAATACGGTCAAGGAATTATTGAGAATATGGGCAATAATCGGATACACCAAACTACCTGAATACACATATAAATATCCAAAGATAGCTCCCAAAAATACCCTAGGTACAAAGCCATAAAATTGAATATGAATCGCTGAGAAAATAATGGCAGTCAACCAGATGCCCCAGTGAACTGAGCCTGTATATAAGTGTAACTTAGGCTGCAATACACCCCTGAAAAACATCTCTTCACCAATACCTGCAAGTACCCCAATCACTAACAAGCCTGTCAATAGCTCTGGAATAGATTGAAAATCAGTTAAAAACTGCGTTAACTGCATCAATTGGTCCTCCATGGCTTTCATCCAACTTTCCAATTCCGAAAGGGATTCAGGCAAAACCAATTGAGAATTCCAATACACCAAAAGTCCATTGAAAAACATAGCCCCAAGGGTAATTGCTACCATGACCCAGAATTTCTTGAGACCAAACCTTGAAATCTGCAAGTCCCAGTTTAACTCTGCTTTATCAATCCATTTAATTATGATCCAAGCAGCAAACCAAAAGCCTATCCCTGAGCCTATGCCTTGAATAAATAACATCGCCATACGACCATTGGGAATACTGCTATCCCCTGACATGAGGGACATGATCTGAGGAATTGATAAATCAAAAAGGGGAACTGCGAGGGCGAGGGCAAGAGATTGGAGTAAAATCAGGACTCCAAAACCTACTAAAACTATGACTACCAAGGACAAAAGCCAGCTCTTGCGCTTACCTATTTCTGCTTGAGTTTCGTATATCTCCATATTTGAGTGTAAATTTACGCCAAATTTAGAATTAGCAGTGGTAAAGATAGGAAAGTTGGAGTTGGGAGAATTCCCATTATTGTTGGCACCCATGGAAGATGTGAGTGATCCTCCATTTCGTGCTGTGTGCAAACAAAACGGCGCAGACTTGATGTATACTGAGTTTATCAGTTCTGAGGGCCTGATTCGTGACGCTGCCAAAAGCGTCCAAAAACTCGATATTTTCGATTATGAGCGTCCTATCGGGATTCAGATTTTCGGAAATGAAATTGAATCTATGAGGGAAGCTGCTGCTATCGCCGAAGAAGCCGGGCCTGATATTTTGGACATTAATTATGGTTGTCCTGTTCATAAAGTAGCCTGCAAAGGTGCGGGAGCGGGTATTCTTTTGGATATAGACAAAATGGTATCCATGACTGCTGAAATTGTCAAAGCTGTCAATATCCCAGTTACAGTGAAAACCAGATTGGGCTGGAATCACGAAACCATTCGAATAGTGGAAGTTGCTGAAAGACTACAGGATGTAGGAATTCAGGCTATTAGTATACATGCAAGAACCAGACAGCAGATGTATAAAGGTGAAGCGGACTGGTCGTATCTCAATTTGGTAAAGGAAAATCCCCGATTGCACATACCAGTCTTTGGAAATGGAGATATAGATTCTCCTGAGAAAGCTGCAGAATACAAGGCAAAATACAATGTGGACGGAATGATGATAGGGAGAGCCTCAATAGGTTACCCTTGGATTTTCAACGAAATAAAACAATACCTTCAGAACGGAGAGAAACTTCCAGCCCCAGATTTGGATGAAAGAATTGCCGTAGCAAAGAAACATCTGGATTTTTCAGTAGAATGGAAAGGTGAAAAATTAGGCATACTTGAAATGAGAAGGCATTACACCAATTATTTTAGAGGAATGCCTAATTTCAAACAATATAGAACTGAAATGGTAACAGCAGAGTCCTATGAGCACGTTTGCGAAATTCTCCAACAAGTAGCTCACGCTTATGCTGATTATGAATTTTCTTAATTCTAACTTGAGCCCCGACAATTGTTGGGGCTTTTTTTGACTTCTATTCTGTTTTTGGCAAAAAAATCAAAAGACATCACATTCATTTTCTCCTCAGCTTTGAATATTTGGGCTTGATCAACTTTTTTAAACAATTCTGAGTTGAATTCGCTTTTTTTGCCGTGCATTACTCACCCACCCAAGCGAATGTCAACTGGAGAATCTGAAAACACTTTAAAAAACTGGGGCTTCTTAATCGTTTTAGCTTTAGTTTGGGGAAGCTCTTTTATTTTGATAAAGAGGGGGTTGAATGTGTTTTCCCCCGGAGAGCTTGGCGCCTACAGGATAGTTGCTGCGGCTACCTTTCTGCTTCCGCTTTCGATTCCTAAAGTAAAAAACCTAAAGAGCCATCAAATACAAAACCTTATTTTGGTGGGCCTCGTGGGAAGTTTCATTCCTGCATTTCTATTTGCAAAAGCACAAACCCAGCTAAGCAGCTCCCTAACTGGGGTTCTAAATGCTCTTACCCCATTATTCGTTGTTTTGGTAGGTGCTATATTCTTTAATTCAAAAATCACCAGACGAAATGCCATAGGACTATTCATAGCCTTTTTAGGAGTGGTAGTTCTGGTAACCGTCAAGGAAGGGAGTGGATTTGGAGCTTTTTCGGACATCAATGCCTATGCTTTCTTTGTCATTTTGGCCTGTACTTGCTATGGCTTCAACCTCAACCTGATCAAGTTTCGATTTGTGGAACTTAAGCCGGTAGAGATCACAGCCATCTCTTTGCTCATGGTTTTACCTGCAGCACTGATCTATTTAATGGCAGGAACTCAGTTTTCCTACAAGCTGGTTTCGGCGGAAGGTGCTTGGACTGCATTGGGATATGTCACACTTTTAGGAGTCTTGGGAACAGCCCTAGCACTCATCATTTTCAATATGATGGTGAAAACAGCAAGCCCGGTTTTTGCAAGTTCTGTTACCTACCTGATTCCAATTGTAGCTATTATGTGGGGAGTTTGGGACGGAGAAGTTTTGCTATTTGGGCATTATGTTGGAATAGCGGCGGTGATCTTGGGAGTATGGATCGGGAATAGAAAAAAGAATAAAAAAATAGCATGATTATCTGGAATCTTGCCAGTAGACATCTAGTCTTTACTTATATGGGTTAGACACTTTGATTTTGATCATCAAATAGACCGAAGCATCCAGATTCTGATCCTTTGGGCTCCACTAAGGTGTATTTTTTTACTTAATGGAAGAAATTCTGATTAACATGAAAAAATTTTTATTTACCCTCATAGGCCTTCAATTCCCTTTTACTCATTTCGGCTGTAATTAGCTCTTTGGGATGCTCTACTTCGAATGAGCTCGATGACTCAACTGCGGTTCCCTTGCCTGCTATCCAAAATTTAACAGGCTCTACCATATATTTTAGCTTCCCCAGATTATCCTTTTCGATTTTAGTAACGGTCATTCTAATATGACGTCCATTCTCATAATTTTCACCTCCAGATATAGCCAAAACATCTCCGGGAAAGACCTCTTGACCTAGCTTTACTTTTTGAGAACCTCCTTTCAATACCATCAATTTGGTCCACGTACCATCCTCATGGTATATTTCTATATAGTTCTCTTCCCTTGTAAAAGCTAGATTTTCTTTGCCTTCGATCAAGTCCATATTCATATCTACTATTACTCCCTTTCTAGGAGCTACAATTTCCACTTCATCATCAAATCTAAAAGAGACTCCGACATAGGTGTCATTATTGGCTTCCGAACGAATCCTGTTTTCAATATGGGTCATTTTGCCCCCAAGAACTTTCACTCCTTCCTCAACAGGGATTAAATAAACTGGTTCTGTTTTAGATTTAGCATAGATATTTCCTTTCAGATAGGTGTATTTAAATGAAAAATTAGTTCCTTGATTAGCATTCACCTTTTTAAGAGTCGCCACCTTGGACTTACCGGGATTGGCTACTCCCAGGGCATAAGTCCCGCCTGTAGGACTAAGATTTTGAAGGTTGGAAAACTCAAATTGGATCGTATAGGGAATTAGACTACTGTTTGTAGCATAGATTTGAACATTTCCATCAGAATCTCTTTCTGATTCAACTGTGATCTGGGCAAAAGAAGATGAAAATATGAAGAGGAAAAAGGAAGCAAAAAGGATTCTCATGAAAATGTATGGTTTGAATCTAAAAATATAGCCAATAAACTAATTGCACAATTTTTAATTCAAAATTCTTTCATCCGCTCTCTCCATGCAAAGGCTAACATGGGAAGTTGTTGATAACTGTTTATTCCTGCCTTGACCCCTTGAGACTTAAGGAAAATATCATTCGTTTTCCTACTTATCTCCAATGATATGGGCTGATACTTAGCATTTTCAGCCTGAATGGATCTAATATCATTACGTACACTTACATCCAAGGTCTTGAGCCATTCTTTATACTGGTCAGGAGCCATTCTATAATAATCCCTGATTTGGTAGAGCAAGAGTCTCAGTTGACCTGAGTATCTCAAAAGAGGATCATTGGAATTGGTACAAATTACCCAAGCTATAAAGTTTGCTTCTCCTTCGTCTGTCACTCCATAGCTGTGCGCCATTTCATGAGCAACGGTAAATGGTCTTTCCAAAGGATGAAGCGTGGGGTCTATGTAACTTTCACCAGTAAAAGGGAAATAAATCCCCAATATCCCCATTTTACGCATGAATCCGGGTGGTGGAAATAATTTGGTTCGTGGTCTTCCTGTGAAATTCAAACCCAGCAAATCCAGATTTTCACTCATATTTTCTCTTACCAATTTTTCCAATTCAGGATAGGCTATTATTTCTCCTATAGCCGCGGTATCAGTGGAAATTTGCCCTCTGTATTGAGTCACCAAGCGTTGGGTGATCTGAACTTCAGATTTGATTTGCTCCAAATTCAGAGACTTAGGTGTCAAAGAAAGCTGTTTGAATATGGGTGTTCGCTGATAATTAAATCCCCAAAGAACCAAAAAGAAAAAAACTATGGCTCCCAAACTATTGAGCAAGGACCTAATACTGAGAATGCTTCGATTTTTCCAGCCTTTGGTTTTGTAAAAATTGCGGATAAAGATCCCAATTAAAATGACAATGGAGAGGATAAAAAGATAAACGCTGGGGAATGGCAAATGCCCCAGCGTTAAATCAATCACATTTCTAATTCCCGGAAAGAATGTTCTGGAATAAATATCATCAGTCGCTTCTGGTTGCCGAATTGCCAACCATCTTAAACCCAGAGCCATCAGGCCAAGGATTGTCCACGACCAATCTCTCTTTCCCATTATTTATAATATCAGATGCCTTCAGCCTCTACTTCCTTCACTTCGGGAAGCATGCGAGTAAGCAAGTTTTGGATACCTGCTTTGAGGGTAACTGTACTGGAAGGACATCCTGAACAGGCTCCCTGTAAAAGAACCTTCACCACACCGTCTTTGAAGGAATGAAACACGATGGCTCCACCATCCTGCTCTACTGCTGGACGGATATATTCATCGAGAATTCCTTTAATCTTTTTGACAATCTCGGAGTCATTTTCATCAAATAAAGGATCCTTATCAAAACTAGCTTGAACAGGCTTTTTCCCTGCTTCCAAATATTGTTTGATATGATCTCTGATGATGGTCTGAATTTCAGGCCACTCTACTTCCTCCGATTTGGTAACTGTGACAAAATTAGAAGCTATGAAAACGCGTTCCACCGCAGAGAAGTTAAACAACTCTTGAGCCAATGGGCTATTTTCGGCACTTTCTGCATTGGGAAAATCAAAGCTCAAACCGTCTTCCACCAACATAAAATTGGCAACAAACTTCAAGGAATTCGGATTTGGGTTAGCCTCCATGTAGAGGTGAACCGGTCTTGCTTGTGCTTTTAGCATCAGTTTATCAGTTTTTTATTGAAATAAACCCTGATCAAGGCGAATAGTTCCTGCAAAGGTAAGTTTCCATTCGGAATTATTTCATAGGCTCTCCAGTAGCTGCATACCAAATCCCCCCATATAAATGCTTTAAAAAATCCGGATCCTCATAAGCGGACTCCACATGGCCTAAAGCTGTATAAAATACCCGTCCGCCGTCAAACTCATGATACCAAGCCATAGGATGATTTGCCCCATTTCCTTTAGCTACTTGATAGGTTGATTCATCTGCATTGAGAAGCACTTTAATGTTGGGGTTGATATTTCTGAATTCATATAACTCATCCGTCCAAAGCCAATTTTTTGGTAAATGCCAAGTGGCCGGATGATTGGAATCTACTACTTCTAATCTCAGAGTTTGCTGCTTGGGATGAGCTAAAAAGTATGCTCCAATCAATTGATTATACCATGGCCAATCGTATTCGGTATCTGTGGCTGAGTGAATCCCAACTACACCTTTACCACTTCTTACAAATTTTTGAAAAGCCGCCTTTTGCTCCTCATTGAAAATAGTCCCTGTAGTACTCATCAGGATAATGACATCAAATTTTTCCAGATTCTCATCTTTGAAGTAGTTTGCGTCCTCTGTCGTATGGACAGAAAACACATGGGTCTGACCCAATTTTTTCAAGGCAACCACTCCGTCTGGGATGGACTGATGTCTGAAGCCAGCAGTTTTACTAAAAACCAAAGCCCGGAATTGTTGAGCTTGGGACTGCATCAAACCGGCAGTTAGGAGACAAACTGTAAGTAAAAGGAATTTAAGTTTCATAGGTTTTTTGGGGTTTGAGTTGTTATCAAACACAAAATACAAAAAGCTAGAAGTCAAAAAGTATTTTTTTTATTATCGGCTAATCAAGAGCTCATTTAAAGCTTACCATCTAAATCGATCTCGGTAAGAAATTACAAAGCTATTCCATAGGACCCCACCAGATAATCTCCTATTGATCAAACCACCAATGAGGGGTATCGTTTGTACTATTTGGAAATTCACTGCACCGGAGGCATGTTTTTGGATATTTATCCAGCGGTCTATTTCGTTCGTAAGTACAGATCTCTGGAAGGAAAAAAGGCACGTCTGCTCTTGTGGTGTAAATTCTTTTTTGACTCACTTTTGCCACTTCGAAATATCCCAAAACAACTTCTTCAGGATCTTTGTCATTATACAAATTACCTCTAATCGGAGCTGGTGGAGTATCGAACACTGAGCCAGTATTATTGACCAAAACTTTTACCTTTTGCCAATAATCAAAAGACTCCCTGGAAATACTCACTTGTCTGACATTGAAATAATGTCTACTCAAGAAGGACTCATCCACCACGCGTTGGGCTACTATCTGCCTATTTTGATTTGTAGAAAAACCGGAGGCTTGTCCATTAAACAACGCAATTCTTTCTGGATCAGGAAAGTCAAAAACGTAGCAATCTGGGGGTGCTTTGTTGAAAGGGTTAGGAAAAAATGTCAAATTCCAATAGTAAGCCTCGTCCACATCCCATCGTAAATAGTAGGGCTCAATAGTTTCAGGAAGGCTAACTTCAGTTTGTATAGAGATGAAGGCAGTTTCGGGAGCCCCTTTAAAATTACCACGGACAAACTCATAGCTTAATTCATCTTCTCCAACAATATCAGGCATCTTTTCCGGAATAGAAAGGTATCGCTTTCCCTGAATGATTATCTCAAGGTGATATTCTACCCCTGATTTGAATTTCACTTCTCTGCCGAGCATGTATTTTCCAGGTCCGATTTCATTGAATCTACTCTGGGAATTATCACTCCCTATAACAACTACTTGAGCACCCCTTACAGGTCTAGGCAAATCATTTAAAACCAAATATTGCCCTGAGTATAATGGCTCCCTGTTGGCCGAAGTGGTTTCTGACAGGAATACAAATTTATCTTCATCGAGGTTATTTATCTGTCCAGAAACAATGAGTTTTTCTGTTCCTTTATCCAAAGGAAAAGTAATCTGATCTATGCATGAGGCAAACATCAAAAAAATCAAGGCTAAGCAAAATGTTGTAATATGCTTATTCATTTTCTCCTCCTATCTGAATGCTATACGTAATTGAGGGGAAAATAGCGCCTAAGACTGCCAGTCTGTAAGGCCTCAATTGCCTGCTATCCCCATCTTTTTGCCAAAAAACTGAATATGCATTTCGCCTCCCTAAAAGGTTATAAATGCTAAAGTTGAGACTATCGCCCTTCTTTGAAAATACTTTTTCGAAAGTGTACGAAATGTCAACCCGAAAGTAATCCGGTATTCTATACTGATTTCTCTCAGAATACTCCGGAATAACCAATCCATTTAAAATGTAACTTGAATTGACAGCGCTGACTGGTCTGCCACTGGCGTAATTAACAGAAAAGTTAAACAATCCTCTTGGGTACGTTTTTCTGCTAAGAATAAAATTTATCTCATGTGGCTTATCATAATTGCTGGGATACCATTCTCCCTGATTGATCTGCTTTTCTTCAAACTCCCCCAAACTTCTGAAAAAGGACCTGGAATAGGTATAAGCGAGCCAACCTGTGAGAACCCCAAGATTCTTTTTAATCATGAATTCAGCACCATAGGCTCTTCCTTCCCCAAAAACTAATTCGGTTTCCATCTGAGGATTTAAAAAGATCTGAGCAAAATCTTTGTATTCCACTTGGTTCTGAATTTTTCGATAAAATCCATCCACAGAAAACTCCCACTCATTCCCTTTACTATTTCTGAAAATGCCAAATGAAAAATTATCAGATCGCTGAGGGGGAATATATCTTGTGCTCAATTGCCAAAGATCAATTGGAGTGGGCCCGAAAGTATTGCTTACTGATTGTATGTATTGATTAAGCCTGGAATAGCTCAATTTGGCTGAAAGGTTTTGACCAAAATTCTGACGTAAGGAAATCCTGGGCTCAAACCCATTATACTTGGCTAAAGATCCTCCTTCAAAAAACTCCTGTCCAATAGTTTCTTCCCTAGTGATTGGAGCATTTTCCCTGTAGACAAAAACGGTATCAGGTCCTTTTTGGCTATAAAATGAGTATCTAAAACCCGCCACAATAGCGGTATTTTGACTGATATCCCATTCTAAACTTGAAAATATAGCGCTTTCCAGACCTTGTTCTTTTCCAACCTGCTCAGTAGCTACATTTGATCCTTCAAAAAAGGGACTTAACTGCTCGGATTTCCCTGAATAATAGACAAGTTCGGCTCCATTGGAAATGGAAAAGCGATCAGAAGCCCATACCAAAGTGACTTTTGCCTGCTGATAATCCATCCCATTTTCTACTTGCGCAGCATCGATTCCCTCCGGATCGAAAAAAGTATTGGAAAATTCCCCATTGGCTAATAAAGCTTTCAATGATAGTTGCTCTCCCAAGATCCCTTTATACTTGATGGAACTCACTCGATTTGACCAATCATAGCCGAACTCATCAGAAAATTTAAAATAATCACCCGTTATCAAAGTGTTTACTTCCAAATCATGCCCTTGAGCCAAATTCCAATTCAACCCTATGTAGGCGTCATGGAAATTTAATTTGGAGTTTTTGATATCTAAGTCTCTAGCTTGCTGCAATAACCAATTGGCGTTGGACACTCGTCCGCCAATAATTATACTTGCCTTATCTTTCTGAATAGGGCCTTCTAGCATCAGTTTCGCATTGGAAGTACCAATACCTGCAAGCCCAGACCAATTCTCTTTAGAGCCTGAGCGCATTGCAATATTCAATGCTGACCCTGCTCTACCCCCTAAATTCGAGGGTAAATTTCCTTTGTAAAGAGTAAATGATTCCGTCACATCGGTATTAAATGCCGACAAAAATCCCAATGCATGATTGGAACTCAAAACTAAAACTTCGTCCATCAACAGGAGATTTTGATCGGTTTTGGCTCCCCTTACATTGATTCCGGAAGTACCCTCACCGACTGAGCTGACACCGGGCAAAAGTTGTAACCCTTTAAAAATATCAGCTTCTCCCAAAAACGCAGGAATTGCCTTGAGTTCGCGTGTGGTCAATTTTTCTATTCCAGTTATTGGATTTCGCACATTTCTATCAGGCTCATCAGAAAGTACTACTACCCCTTCTAACTCATAACTTTTCTCCTCCATAGAAATAGAAATAATTCCATTGTCAAAAAGTGACACTTGAGTAAAAACCGGAATTTTTGAAGTATGCCTGAAGGTGACCTTGTGCTCTCCTGGAGCAAGCTGAATAAAATATGTTCCAAATCTATCGGTACTGATTCCCGAATAAAATCCATCTACATGAACTCCTACCCCGTCAATCCCCTCGCCACTTTTCTTGTCGGTAATTTTACCTGTGAGAATATAATTAATAGGATGGTTTCCTTCCTTTTTTCCAAATTGAAAACTCAAAGAGTCGGTTTGAGCGTAGGAGTTTATTGCCCAAAAAAACAGCAGGAAAGAAAATATCAGTTTTGCTTTAAGCATACTTGATTCGAGTAATAAAAAAATATGAAATTCGTATATGATAAATGTAATTATCAATCCGATAAATTACACTTCAAAAATGTCAAAGCTTTAGAAAAACTTGACAAAGTGTATTTAAAGGATGATAAAGTCATTAAAATGCTCAAGCTATTACTATTAAATTTACACATTAGAAGACCATAAAATTCGAATCATGAAAAAGCTAATGCTTCTTTTGCTGACAATTCTTGTGTTCGGTGCCTGTAAAGAATCAGAAGAACCGCTTCAGGATGCTTTTGTATTTGGGAGATGGTCAGCCTTTTGTACGGGCAACTGTATTCAGATTTACAAGCTGGAAAATGATAAGTTGTATGTAGACAACTTAAACTCATTTAGGGAAGCCGCCACCATTACTTATAAGCCTACACCTTTAAGTAATCAGTACGTAGCGAAGGCAAAATCACTAAGAGATAGCTTTCCACAATCATTGTTGGAAAATCCCTTCTCTGTAATTGGATGCCCGGATTGTGCGGACCAAGGTGGTATTTATTTGGCTTTTGACAATCGTGAAGGGACTCTATATTGGCAAATAGATGCAGATGAAACTACCTGGCCTGAAGTAATCAGGCCTTATTTGGAAGAATTGACTGAATTTATAGATCAATTGCCACAGGATTGATTAAAGAGCCTGAATCAATTCCTTCATGACTCTCGCCATGATAGGTTCAGCTTTGGCAGCTGCCTCCAAGACTTCCTGAAGGGTAATTTTCTTTATTTTCCCTTCTACACCTAGATCCGTTATAGCGGAAATTCCAAAAACCTCAATTCCTGATTGTCTGGCCACCAAAACCTCCGGAACTGTACTCATGCCTACTGCATCAGCTCCAATAATCCTCAAATATTTATATTCTGCAGGAGTTTCCAAATTTGGGCCTGATACGCCTGCATACACTCCTTTGTGTAATTTAAAGCCTAAATCTTTCCCGATCTTTTCTGCCTTTTCAATCAATCTTTTTGAGTAAGCATCACTCATATCCGGAAATCTTGGCCCAAACTCATCCGGATTGTGACCTCTTAAAGGGTTTTCAGGAAATAGATCTATGTGATCGCTGATTATCATGACTTCTCCTACCTCTTGATTGGGATTTAGCCCTCCGGAAGCATTGGAAACAAAAAGCCTTTTTACACCCAGCGTCTTCAAAACTCTTACAGGAAATGTCACTTGCTTCATAGAGTACCCTTCATAGTAATGGAATCTACCCTTCATGGCCACGACTTTTTTGCCACCGAGAGTTCCAAAAATAAGTTTGCCTGAATGGCTTTCAACGGTGGAAACCGGGAAATGAGGAATATCCGCATAATCGACTTCCAAGTCAGGGTCGATCTGGTCACCCAGTTTACCCAATCCAGTGCCGAGAATAATCATATTCTCTATAGGCTCAGGATAAAGATTTTTCAAAAAGTTGCTCGCTTCTGCAATTTGAGATGGATAAGTCATAGAAGTTTAGGTTTATCGCAAAGATATTAATATTGCCCTAGCTACGAACTTTTACCCCCTTTAGCTTGTATAGCTTTCAGCATAATTTGAAAAAAATGATTAAGATCATAGTCGGAACAAACCGCAAAAACTCTGTTTCCAAACAAATCGCCCTATACTATCAAGGCCTATTGAGTCAAAAAGGAGTTGAATCTGAAATTCTGGAATTGGAAGATTTGCCTTCGGATTTTATCGAGACAGCTCTTTATGAGAATAATGGAAAAAATGAGGAATATAATTCATTCCATCAAAGGGTAGCAGATGGGAAAAAGTTTGTCTTCATCGTCCCTGAATACAATGGGTCATTTCCAGGGATTTTAAAATCATTCATTGACGGGATGACCTATCCCAATACCTTTAGAAATAAAAAAGCCGCACTAGTCGGCCTTTCTTCTGGAATCGGGGGAGGTGGCATCGCATTGAGCCACCTCACCGATATATTCCATTACCTAGGAATGCATGTTCTTGCTCTCAAGCCGAAGCTCGCTAAAATAGAGCAAAATATGTCAGATAACCTGCTCACCAACAGGCTGTATGTAGAACTGCTGCAATCCCAGGCAGAGATGCTGCTTGATTTTTAGGACTTAGTCCACATTATCATGCAGAAACCTGTTGTTTCCCAGGATTTCGTTATCATCGTTGACATTGAATTTGCTGATGGTATTCTCTGAACTATGCTCAGGCTCATTCAATGTCACATTTTTTCTCAAATAAGCAGGAACCTCCATTTTTTCTTTCAACTCTTCCGGAGTCGGGTTAAACGAACGGTTTCCTTTTAGCTTCTCAAATCGCTCATGCGCTCTTTGAATAGCTTTTTGCTTCATTTGCTCATAGTAGTCATTTGCATAAACCGGCTTGGAAGGCTCTTGATTGGAAGGTAACTCCTGCTCCTTTTTCTCCTCTTCAGGCTCTTCTTCATAAAGATCATGAACGATCTTTTCAGGCTGAGATGGCTTGGATTCAGTAGGCTTACTCTCCTCTCTCTTTGTAAAATCAAATGTAAAGGTTGACTCCTGCTTTTCCTTTTCAGGCATAGGTGTTGGCTCTTTTGGAGCTATCGGTGCCTTAGGAGTAGTAAACACGAAGGTGCTTCCATTACTGATCGGCTCCTCTTTCACCTTTTCAGATTTTCCGGAATCCAAGTTGATCACCGTCTTTACTTCTTCTGATTCCTCAATTTCAGCAGTAGGCTTTTCAACAATAGAAGCTGGGACAGGAGCTGGGGTAGGAGCTACACTTTTCTCCGGAGTTCTTCTAGCACCTTTCAGTTTATCCATTTCGAAACCAGTTGCGATGACAGTAACCCTGATCGCCTTACCCAATTCCTGATCAATACCCTGACCAAAAATCACTTCAGCATTATCTCCTGCTTTTTCTTGGATGTATTCAGTGATCTCACTCAATTCGTCCATAGAAAGCTCTTCTTCCTCCCCTGACATGATTGACAAAAGGATTTTCTGAGCTCCTTTGATATCTACATTATTCAATAGTGGAGAAGAAATAGCCGCACCAGCTGCTCTGATAGCTCTGCCTTCACCTTCCTCAGTAGAAGATCCCATTACGGCTGCTCCGGCATCTTTCATTACAGTCTTAACATCTTCAAAATCCACGTTTACATCCTGATGAATCGTAATGATTTCAGCGATGGATTTTGCTGCTGTTGTCAGGATGTCATCTGCTTTACCAAATGCAGTTCTGATTGCCAAGTTCCCGTAAATCTCACGAAGCTTGTCGTTCAAAATTACCAGAACAGTATCGCAGGTTTCACGCAAAGACTCTATCCCTTCCTGAGCTACCGTCATTTTCTTTTTCCCTTCAAACATGAAAGGAGCAGTCACGATACCTACTGTAAGGATGTTCAGTTCTTTTGCGATTTTGGCAATAATAGGAGCTGCTCCTGTTCCGGTTCCACCTCCCATACCTGCGGTAATAAATACCATTTTGGTATTGTCAGCCAATAGCTCACGGATTTCGTCCTGAGACTCAATCGCTGCATTTTTTCCTTGCTCAGGATTCGCTCCTGCACCAAGGCCTTCAGTCAGGTTTGCACCTAATTGCAATCTTAAAGGAACAGGACTTGACTTTAGAGCCTGCGCATCGGTATTGACTACCACAAACTCAACATCCTTAATTCCCTGACTGTACATATGGTTTACGGCATTGGAGCCACCACCACCCACGCCAATTACCTTGATAATTGACTTTTGATTCTTTGGAAGATCAAATCTGTAATCTTTCATGTTATCTGACATATTATTAATTGGTGAATTAGTTATTTTCAATTTGATAGGGTTAGGAAATAGGGAAATAAGCAGCAGGACCGCTTATCTCCCCCCAATCATAAGCCCTAGTAATTACCGTCGTCTCCTATATCATCGTGAATAATGCTCTTGAGCTTATCTCCGATGTTTCGGAAAATATCTTTTGGATTAAAGTCTTTTTTAATAGCCTTGGGCTGAACACCTGCATTAGCCAGGCGCTTGTTATAATTCTCCTCACGATCATCCAAGGCCTTGAAACCTGCTAATACAAGTCCTACTGAAGTAGCAAACATGGGACTTTTCACTTCTTCAATTACTGACTTGCCCAAGTGCTCATTTGGATATCCAATTCTGGTATCCAGTCCAGTCATGTATTCGAATAGCTGAGAGATAAACTGCAATTGAGAACCACCACCGGTGATCACAATTCCTCCAGCCAATTTCTTATAATGGCCGCTCTGCATAATTTCATTTTGGACGATCTCGATGATCTCTTCCATTCGAGCCTGAATAATTGAGGCCAGATTACGGATAGAAATCTCTTTTGGAGGTCTATTTCTCAAGCCTGGGATAGACACAATTTCATTTGGATTCGCCTCTTCTGCGATCGCTTTTCCAAATCGTGTTTTTAATAGTTCTGCCTGATTGTGCATCACCATACATCCCTCTTTGATATCCTTTGTAATAATGTTTCCACCTAAAGGAATCACCGCTGTATGACGGATAATATTTTCGTAGAAAATGGCAATATCTGTAGTTCCACCACCGATGTCCACTAAGCAGACACCAGCCTCTTTCTCTTCATCACTCAAGACTGAAAGTGAGCTCGCCAATGGCTCAAGAATTAACTGCTTGGAAGTTAAATCCGCTCTCCTTACACATCGGTTGATATTATTGATAGCTGTAGTCTGGGCAGTGATGATGTGAAAATCTGCTTCCAGTCTTGTTCCGGACATACCCACCGGATCCTTTATCCCCCCTTCATAATCCACCGTATAATCCTGAGGCATGACGTGAATAATTCTATTTCCCGGAGGAACCAGAATATTTTCCATTTCTGAAGAAAGCCTGCGCACATCTTCTATGGTAATTTCATCCTCTGTAGGCGGACGCATGATGCTTCCACTTTGAATTTTGCTCTGAATATGTTGTCCGGCAATTCCCACGATTACCTCGCCGATTTCAACATCAGCCATTTCAGAAGCTTCTTCTACAGCTTTTTGGATCGCATGAACAGTCTTGTCAATATTGGTGACGACACCTCGATCTACCCCATCTGACACAGCCTTGCCCATGCCTAGGACTTCGAGTTTTCCATATTCATTCTTGCGACCCACAATGGCACAAATTTTCGTTGTACCTATGTCGAGTCCGACGATTAGTTTTTCGTTTTCCATATCCAAGCTATTATTCACAAACAATTTGATCCTTAAATTTTACACTCACCCTGCTATAGGTATCCCAGCCTTTTCTGGGTAATATTTCTTTGTAGAAAATCTTAATTCTGTCAAACTTATCCTGGAGATTGAAAGCATCTCCAAATTCAATAATCTGACTTCCTACTTGTTGATACATTCTGATATCTGTTGGAGAATTGACTTCCAACTCAGTGATTTGTGCGGACCAGAATTTGTCTGCCGCTATATACCGGATTAGATCCATCAACTCTGGCATTTCAGAATTGACATCTCCTTTATTCATCAATTTTTCAGCATGCTTGCCCTCCAAAATCAACACTCTACTGGTGTAAGTTGGAGAAGTTGGGATAATCAGACCTTCCACCGTGATGTAGCCATCTGCTGCCGTAGGTCTTGCTATTCTTGCAATGGGCTGATGTTGATGAATTTCCAGATTTAAAATTCCCTTTTGTCCAATCGTAGCTTGCACAGATTTCACAAATGGATGTCCTTCTATCCTTTTTTCAATTTCCTTCAATGGAACCTCTTCTATCATCATGCCCACCTTCAGCTCCGGAAAAGACTCACTGATAATTTGTCGTATTTCAGATTCTTCCACGAAATACAATCCACTGACTCCCCCTATTTTGACTTCACTTCCCTGGAATGTCTTGTATAGACTTTGCTTTTCCACAAAACCTATGAATCCTACCAGCACTAAGCTGAGTAGAATAAATACCAATGATTTCCTCAGTCCTGTATTTTTCATGATTCAGAACTATTTAAGCGCGAACGGGTCCAATTCGCAATTTCAGGCACTAAACGATCTATATCTCCAGCACCTAATGTTACCAGCACTTCAGGATTGGTTGACCTTAAATATGCTGTCAAATCAGTCTTCGCTAAAACTTGCTTTTTCTGGGACTGAATACCTTCTAAAAGCATTTCAGAATTAACTCCTTCAATTGGCAACTCTCTGGCAGGATAGATATCCAGTAAGATCACTTCGTCTGCTAGTGATAGGCTTTCTGAAAATCCAGGAGCAAAATCGCGGGTTCTTGTGTATAGATGAGGTTGAAAAACCACGGTCACCTTTTTTCCGGGGAACATGGCAATCACCGAGCTCAAACAAGCTCTGATTTCCTCCGGATGGTGCGCATAATCATCTATAAATACCAAGCCTCCTTCATTGACATGTATTTCAAATCTTCTCTTCACGCCTTTGAATGAGCTGATTCCTTTTCGAACCTGCTCTTCCGTAACCTGATGATCCAGACATACGGCAATGGCTGCCAAGGCATTTTCTACATTATGAAAGCCAGGAATAAATAATTCCAGCCCTTTTATTTCTTTGTCACCGTCGACATAATCAAAGACAAATGAGCCGGGCATTGCTTTGATATTTTCAGCTCGGATTCCTTCTGATCTCAGACCATAAAATCTGGTTTTTTCTAAAGGAAGTGAGTCTTCTCCCAACCTATAAGCCGCATTGATTTGTATGTATAGCTTCCCTTTCTTATCCAGCAAGCCCACAAACTGTCGGAATCCATCCAGGATGGTGGCCTCATCACCGTAAATATCCAAGTGATCTGGATCAGCACTGGTAATTACCGCCTCATTAGGGTGCAATCTCAAAAATGACCTATCAAACTCATCTGCCTCAACTACCATGATTGGCTCACCTTTTTGATCATTCAGAATCAGATTGCTTTGATAATTCTGAGTAATCCCTCCTAAGAATGCTGCCACAGGTTTTCCTGCGGTTTTCAACATATGAGCAATCAAAGAGGAAGTTGTGGTCTTACCATGAGTACCGGCTACTGCGATACTTCTATGCGATGAGGTCAATACTCCCAATACCTCGGATCTCTTTTTCATCTCAAAACCCTGAGAGGTAAAAAACTCCAATAAGGAAGAGTTCTTAGGAATCGCCGGAGTCCAGATAACCAAAACCTTGGATTTATCAGATAATATATTTTCAGGAATATGCTGGTCAGAGTCCACAAAGGATATAGCAATCCCCTCTTTGACCAATTCCTCAGTCAAAGGAGAAGGGGTTTTATCATAACCCGCTACAAAATAGCCTTCATGCTGAAACCAGCGGGCCAAAGCACTCATGCCTATGCCGCCAATCCCGAGGAAGTAGACGCTATTTTTTCCCTTGAAACTCATGCGATCAGTTGTTCCATTTCATTGACAATAGTTTCAGCCGCGAAGGGCTTGGCTAACTTTTTTATATTTTCCCCTAAGGATTTGACCATCTCAGGATTCCCTAAGACTTCATCTGTTTTCTTTTTCAATTGACCGACTGCCTCCCTGTCTTTCAGCATCACCGCTGCATTATTAATGACAAAGGCCATGGCATTTTTCGTTTGGTGATCTTCAGCCACATTAGGAGAAGGGATGAAAATCACAGGTTTTCCAACCAATGAAAGTTCGGATACCGACAAGGCTCCAGCTCTCGAGATGATTAGATCTGCAGCTGCATAGGCCAAGTCCATTTCTCTAATGAATTCTCTCAAATGGATATTTTTCAGTTGAGCCTTCTCTGTTGCTGCCAACATATCCTTGAAATAGAATTTGCCGGATTGCCACAGGACCTGATATCCATCTTGGTCAAAGGCTTTCATGTCCTCCAGCATTCCCAGATTTAAAGTTCTCGCTCCAAGAGACCCACCTAGTACCAGGACAGTTTTCAAGTCAGATTTCAAACCAAAATGAGCCATGGCTTTTTCCCTTTTGCCTGCTAGATTCAAAATATCTTTTCGAACAGGGTTGCCGGAATAGACAATTTTTTCTTCCGGAAAAAACTGCCCCATATCAGGATAAGCCACGCAGATTTTTTGTGCTCTTTTCGCCAATATTTTATTGGTAAGGCCAGCATATGAATTCTGCTCTTGAACTAGAGTTGGAATTTTCTTGCTTTGGGCTGCATACAACACAGGTCCGCTGGCATATCCTCCTACACCTACCACTACTTGTGGCTTAAATTCTTTGACTATTCCAAAAGCTTTGGATAGGCTTTTCAATAATTTGAAAGGGAACTTCAAATTGGATAAGCTCAAGCTTCTCTGAAGCCCAGCCACCGGAAGCCCAACAATCCTATAGCCTGCCTCAGGAATTTTCTGCATTTCCATTTTACCTAATGCACCTACAAAAAGCACCTCACTGTCCGGATGTCTTTCCACCCAGGCATTAGCAATAGCGATGGCCGGATAGATATGTCCTCCGGTTCCTCCTCCACTAATGAGTATGCGATATGTTTTTGTAGTTTCTATGATAAGGCAGTTTTAAGTTTTGGTCGGTTCATCGCAGAACCCGTCTGAATTTCATCCTGATGATCCCCTCTCGATACGCTGAGAATAATACCCAAGGAAATCCCTGTAAATACCAAGGAAGTACCCCCCATGCTCAATAAAGGAAGGGGCAAACCCGTAATCGGCCCCAAGCCTACAGCTACCGCCATATTGACTAAAGCCTGAATTACCAAGGCAAAGCTCAAACCAGCAGAAAGTAGACCTCCAAAGGCCTTATTGGAGTTCGAGACGATTCGCATGCCTCTATAGAGTAAAGCGAGATAGAGGAACAATACAGAAACGCCTCCTACCAATCCGTATTCCTCGATAATGATGGCGTAAATAAAATCTGAATATGGGTGTGGGAGAGAATTTCTCTGCTCAGAATTTCCTGGTCCTTTTCCTGTTACTCCGCCCGTTGCAATAGCGATATAGGATTGCTCAGCTTGGAAAGGCACTTCACTTTCATCCATGAAAGCTTCAATCCTAGCCACGAAAGTATCACCTCTTTGCCCTAGAAATACTGCTGAAGTCAAGCCCAAAATCCCCACCATTATCACTATGAGTAGGTACTTTACTGGAACTCTTCCGATAAACATGATCAACAGACAGGTTGCCAAAAGCAAAATTGCTGTAGACATATTAGCCAAGGCTATCAGTAAACAGATTAGGCCTATGGCAATTATGATAGGAAGGAAGGTGCTTTTGAAATCTTTGATGTTATTCTGACGCTTGGCAAGCATAGCCGCCAAAGCAGCTATCAGAGCCAATTTTGCCAGATCAGAAGGTTGGAATGCCTGATTAATCACCGGAATGGTCAACCATCTATTGGCTTCATTGATATTAGACCCAAATAAATAAGTGATTAGCAATAATGGCATGGATAAATACATGGCCAAACGAGCATACAAGGCATAGTTCTTATAAGGAACCTTATGGGCTAACCACATCACTAAAAGTGATACAAAAACAAGCGTTGAGTGTCTGATAAGATACAATTCAGTATTGCCTCCAGCATATTTATAGGCAAGAGAACCAGTAGCAGAGTACACTACCAGGATACTGAAAAGAGAAAGCAATATCACGATACCCCAGATGATTGGGTCACCTCTGAAATGCTCATCTATCCATGTCTTAAACTGACTCATGCGCTTTCTTTTTCATTTAATTTTTGAACCGCCTGTCTGAATTGATTACCGCGATCCTCGTAATTTTTGAATAAGTCAAAACTGGCACAGGCAGGAGAAAGGAGAACTATATCCCCGCTTTCGCCTAATTCCAAACCCCAGCTCACAGCTTCTTTGATATCCTCAGTCTCCCGAATACTTGGAATAGTATTTTGAAAAGCCTTTTTCAACTTTTCATTGTCCTTACCCAAGCAGATCAAAGTCTTTACTTTTCCTTCCACTAATGGAAGCAATACTGAATAATCATTCCCTTTATCCACTCCCCCAGCAATCCAGATCAAAGGATTTTGAAAGCTTCCTAAAGCATAATATGTAGCTTCCACATTGGTCCCTTTGCTGTCATTGATGAACTGCACTCCTTCAATCTTTCCAACAGGCTCCATTCTATGGGGAGCATTCTGAAATGTCTTCAAACCTTTGATTAAATCCTCCTGACTTACTCCAGCTATGGTGGCAGCAGTGCAGGCAAAAAGTGCATTGAGAATATTATGCTTTCCTTTAATTGGAAGAATGTCTGTGGGAATAGTGTATGAGCGGCCTTTCACTTTAAGCTCCAAGTTTTCATTGGCCAAGAAAGCTCCCATTTCAGGCTCACTCTCGAGAGAAACTGGAATGTGCAAAGCCTTGATTTTTTTGGAAGCTACTCCTTGCTGACTTAGCATATCTTCTTGATAGAAAACAGCAAAATCCTCCGTTTTCATATTTTTGAAAAGCCCCATTTTAGAAGCGATGTATTTATTCACATCATAATCGTACCTGTCCAAATGATCAGGAGTGATATTGGTCAGCATGGCTACTTTAGGCCGGATGCTAAGCATTCCATCGATCTGAAAGCTACTGCATTCCAGTACCCACCATTCATGATCTCTTTCTACCAATTGTCCAGCCCAACTTTTGCCAACATTTCCCGCAAGACCAACATCTAATCCAGCAGACCTCATCAAGTGATAAGTGAGCAAGGTTGTAGTGGTTTTCCCATTGGTTCCAGTGATGGCAATTACTTTTCCTTGAGTGAAATGATGCGCAAATTCCAATTCATCAATCACTGCTATGCCTTCGGAAGTAGCCTTTTGAATCAATGGCGTTTTCTCCGAAATACCCGGGCTTTTTATCAGTAAATCGCAATGAAGAATTCTCTCTTCACTATGTGTGTTTTCCTCAAATTCTATCTCATGGGATTCCAGCGTGGCTTTTCTTTCTGCAGAAATTGGACCCGCATCACTTACAAAAACAGCATAGCCTACCAGCTTGGCTAGCATCGCTGCTCCCAATCCGCTTTCTCCTGCTCCTATGATGGCTACGCGTTTCATTTACTTATCTCAATTTTAAAGTTGCCAAAGTGATGACTGCCAACAAGATTCCCACAATCCAAAAACGGGTTACAATTTTGGCTTCTGGAATACTTTTCTTTTGATAATGATGATGCAAAGGAGACATTAAGAATATGCGTCTTCCTTCTCCATATTTTCTCTTTGTGTATTTGAAATAGCTGACTTGAATCATTACGCTCAGATTCTCCACTAGAAAAATCCCGCACATAATAGGAATCAGAAGTTCCTTTCTGAGTGTCAATGCCAAAACTGCAATCACTCCACCCAGCATCAGTGAGCCTGTATCTCCCATAAAAACCTGAGCTGGATAAGCATTGTACCAAAGGAAACCAACACAAGCTCCTATAAAAGCTGAGGCGAAAATCACCAACTCTCCTGAGTTTGGGATGTACATGATATTCAGGTATTGGGAAAAAATTGCATTACCACTTAAATAGGCAAAAATTGCAATCGTTAACCCAATAATGGCAGAAGTCCCTGCTGCCAGACCATCTATTCCATCGGTAATATTTGCGCCATTGGACACAGCAGTGATAATGAATATCACTACTAAAATGTATAAAACCGGAGTCATGGACTCACCCAAGAATCCTAAGATTGATTCATAGTTTAATTCATTGTTCTTGACAAACGGAATGGTTGTTTTTGCAATTTTAATATCCTGATAAGCAGGGGTCTCTACGATTCCTTCTTCAATAGAAACAGGATTTTGAAACTCCCTAATTACCACATCCTCATGGAAGTAAAGTGTAGCCCCCACGATAATCCCAATGCCTATCTGACCTATGATTTTAAATCTTCCGGCTAGTCCTTCTTTGTTTTTCCTAAATACTTTGATGTAATCATCCAAAAAGCCAATTCCTCCCAGCCACACAGTTGTGATAAGAAGAAGGAGGATGTAAATATTGTCTAAGTCACCAAATAATAGAGTTGGGATTAAAATCGCTGCTATCATCATCAGCCCTCCCATTGTTGGAGTCCCTTTCTTTTGAGTTTGTCCCTCAAGACCTAAATCTCTTACGGTTTCACCGATCTGCTTATTTCTAATCCAAGCAATGATTTTATGTCCAAAGGTGATGGTAATAATCAATGAAAGAACTGCCGCCATCCCAGCACGGAAAGAGATATAGCGAAACACCCCTGCTCCAGGAATGTCCAAAACCTTATCTAAATAATCAAAAATGGGATATAGCATCTTAGTTTTGTTTCAGTTCATTTAAGATTTCACTTACCACCTCTTTATCATCAAAATGGTGCTTCACACCTTGAATTTCCTGGTAATCCTCATGTCCTTTCCCAGCAATCAGAATGATATCGCCTGACTTGGATAGCATGCAAGCCGTCCGGATAGCTTCTCTTCTGTCTGTGATGGTCAAAGTTTTTCGTAAATCAGTAGGACCAATTCCCGCTTGCATATCTTTCAAAATCGCCTCTGGCTCTTCAAATCGGGGATTATCCGAAGTCAAAATCACTTTATCACTCTCCTGAACAGCAATTTTTGCCATCACAGGTCTTTTGGTTGTGTCACGATTGCCTCCACAGCCTACCACAGTGATCAACTGCTCACCTCCGCCTCTCACTCCATTGATAGTTTTGAGTACATTTTCCAAAGCATCCGGAGTATGCGCATAGTCTACAATCGCTGTAATTCCCGCTATGGAAATCTGATCAAACCTGCCTTTGGCTCCCTTAATAGCCGACAATGAAGTCATCACTTCATCCTCATCCTCTCCTAGTAATACAGCTGTTCCAAGTACACCCAAAAGGTTATAAGCATTGAAAGCCCCAATCAATCGGAACCAAACCTGTTTCCCATTGATGTCTAATTCCAGGCCTTCCAGCGTGTTGGAAATGATTTTTGCCTTGAAATCGGCATCAGACTTCAAAGCAAAAGTTTGATGCGTTGCTTTGCAGTTTTGAAGCATCACCATACCTCTTTTATCGTCACTGTTGACAAGTGCAAAAGCATCCTTTGGCAAATCATCGAAAAGCTTTTTCTTGGCTTTGATGTATTCGTCAAAGGTTTTATGGTAATCCAAATGATCGTGGCTGATATTGGTAAATACTGCACCAATTAGCTTCAATCCTGCAATTCTTTCCTGAACAATAGCATGAGAGCTGGCTTCCATAAAGCAATGGGTACAACCGGCATTAGCCATTTTGCGAAGCAAAGCCTGCACACTGACTGCATCCGGTGTGGTGTGGGTTGCAGGAATAACATCCTCGTTGATCTTATTTTCAACAGTGGATAATAAGCCAGTGCTATATCCCATTGAAATAAATAGCTGATGCAAAAGGGTTGCCGTGGTGGTTTTCCCATTGGTTCCGGTAATCGCAACTACCTTAATCTGATGAGAAGGATTGTCATAAAAATTAGAGGCCATGATCCCCAGAGCTTTCGCAGAATTCTGAACCTGAACCCAGGTAATTCCCTCTGAAAGATTTTCCGGAAGATTTTCACAAACAATGACCTTTGCCCCTTTTTCAAGAGCAGCATTGATGTACTCATGTCCATCTACTTGAGTTCCGGCAATAGCTACAAAGGCCGAACCTGAACTTACTTTTCTACTATCAAAGACAATATCCTTAACCTTCACTTCCATATCTCCGGTAGTGGCGATCAATGATACTTTATATAATATGTCTTTTAGCACTTTCTTCATCCCAACACCAGATTTATGGTTGTATTCGGTAGAAGCTTGGTTCCTGGTTCCAGAGATTGCTCTTGTACCAAGCCTTTTCCGCTGTAATTCACTTTCAAACCCTTGTTTTCCAAAATGAAAAGGGCATCCCTCAAGGACAGACCTGAAACATCAGGGACCATTGCCTTTTCGGTATCATTAATTTTCCAGCCTACTCTATTATCCTGAGCGACTACTTTTACCCAATCATCAGCCTGAACAGCATTAGCTTTTACTCCCAATTGCTCCAAGATCTGATGCACTTCCTCTGCTTTTCCTGCTTTTACAAATGGCAAAGTGGAAGTAGAGGCTTCGGCACGTAATATTTGAGAAGGCCCCGTTGGATTCAACTCTATATCCAAAGCATAAATCCTGTCTGCTATTTCTTTAAAAACCGGTGCTGAAACATCTCCCCCGTAAGCTGCAAATCCATTTGGGCTATCGATTACTACAATCATGGAGTACTTTGGCTTTTCTGCCGGGAAATATCCTGCAAAGCTGGTGTAGTATTTCTGGGTATAGCGACCGTTGATTAATTTCTGAGCGGTACCCGTCTTACCTGCTATTTTGTAATCGGCATTGGAAATATTCTTAGCTGTTCCGTTTTCCACTACTCCCTGCAAAAGCTCTTGCAGTTGCTTGATGGTTTTTTCAGATGCAATTCTTTTCCGAAGCACTTCCGGCTGATATTCTTTTTCAATTCTATTTCCTTTGATCACTGCCTGCACGATATAAGGCTTGACCATTTCGCCACCATTCGCCACCGCATTATATAAAGCAAGCGTATGAAGAGGGTTAAGCTTTATCTCATATCCGATAGAAATCCAAGGAAGAGAAGTTCCGTACCACTGTTTGCTTCCAGGCTTTTTAAAATAAGGCTTGCCTTCCCCTGCCAACTGGAAACCAAAAGGCTGATTGATTCCAACCTTTTCCACATAGGATAAAAATTTGGAAGGACTGGATCCAAAGTGCATATCCACTAATTTGGAGATAGCCACATTAGAAGATTTCTCAAAAGCCTCACGAACAGTAATAGTTCCGAACCCTCCATTTTTTGCATCTCGCATGGTTCGGTCATAAAATCTATGAGCACCATTTCCAGTCTCTATAGATTGATTCAAGCTCACTTTATTTTCTTCCAAAAGTGCCAGCATGGAAAGCAGCTTGAAAGTAGATCCCGGCTCGGTATTGCCTTGATCTCCTATGGCGAAGTTGTAGTTTTCTCCGTAGCCTTTGCCGTTTTTGTTTCTTTGAAGATTGGCAATTGCTTTGATTTGCCCAGTTTTCACTTCCATGACAATCACGGATCCAAAAGCCGCTTCCCTTTCTACAAGTTGCTTTAGCAAAGCAGTTTCGGCCACATCCTGAATATTGACATCCAAAGTGGTAATCACATCATACCCATCTTCAGGCTTGATATCTTCTGCGTCAAAAACAGGCTTCCAACTGCCACCAGCCAACCGCTGAAACAATGCTTTTCCGTCCTGGCCTTTCAAATACTCGTTAAAGCTGTATTCGATTCCAGCCCCGTATTCATTTTCATTCAAAAAGCCGACAGTTCTGCTGGCCAATGCATTGAATGGTCTGTATCTCTTTTCTACTTTTTCAAACAATACGCCGCCGCCTAATCGCCCATCACGGAAAATCGGCCAGTTGGACATTTTTTGCATATCCTGATATCCTATCTGCTTTCGATTCAAGACCAGGTATCTTTTATTGTCCCTACGGGCATCCGTGATCATGCGCTTATATGCAGTTGCAGATCTGTCTTTATAAAAAGCTGAAAGCATTTTGGCCAAAGAATCGATTCCCGCATTGTAGCGGTCTGACTTGGCAATAGTCGGATCCATGGCAACTCTATAAAACGGTAGGCTAGTAGCCAAAAGACTGCCATCGCCTGCATAAATATTCCCTCTTGTTGCCGGTACTTCTCTGTACTGAAAATTGATAGTCTCTGCCTTTTCTCTCCATTTATCTCCTTCCTCAAACTGAATTTTGGCAATACGAAGCGGTATCGCTGCTGTCGCAAGCGCAATCAGGATGAAAACCACCCTCACTCTTAGCACTATGGATCGCTTGATATTCACTTCTTGACTTCTATTTTGATAGGAGGTTGTTCTAATTCAATTATACCTTGAGACTCTACTTTTTTAGCCAGCTCTGATTGCATGGAACTGAGCATGTATTCCGCCTCAAGCGTTGTGACATCTGCTCTCAGGTCCTCCACTTCCTGCTGTGCTTTTTCTATTTTCCGGACCATATTTTCAGCCCGGTGATTACTCCATATATATATAAGTGCCAGCATCACAATAAATCCTACAGGAGGAACCAGCTGTACCGGAACTCCTTCTCCAAGAATTTTTGTCACATCCAGCTTTTCCTCTATCCAGGAGAAAATAGTCTTTCCTGAGCCGGATGACTTCGGCTTATTTCCAGACTTCAACTTCTTTCTAAAGGTGTTCTGACTCATTTCCCTGTCTTTTTAGCTACCCTGAGCTTCGCACTTCTAGCTCTTGGGTTAGCTGCTATTTCCTTTTCATCAGCTACTACTGCTCCTCTGCTCACCGGCTCCAAAGGCCTCATGGGATTTCCATAAAAGTCCTTTTCCAACTCACCCTGAAATTTTCCCTTTTGGATCAGGTTTTTAACTAACCTATCCTCCAGGCTGTGGTAACTCATTACCACCAATCGACCCTCCGGCTTCAACAGCTCAACCGCGCTCATCAGCATCTCTTCCAAGGCCCCCATCTCATCATTCACTTCAATTCTCAAAGCCTGAAATACCTGAGCAAAATATTTGAATTCCTTTCCTCGAGGCGCATATTTTTTGAGAAAAGCTGTGAAGCCTTCCGTCGTTTCAAATGCTTGCTGAGCTCTTTCAGCTACTACTGCCTGAGCAAGGGTTTTTGCATTTTTCACCTCTCCGTAGATTCCGAAAATCTTATGGAGCTTGCTTTCATCATAAGTATTCAGCACTTCTTTAGCAGACAGTGGCGCTGACTGATTCATCCTCATATCCAAGTCACCTTTGAATCGGGTAGAAAACCCGCGACTAGGTTCATCGATTTGATGAGAAGAGATTCCGAGGTCAGCGAGGATTCCATCTACTTTCTTCACCCCATATAGGCGAAGGTATTTTTTGATATCTCTGAAGTTGGCCTGAACGAAAGTAAACTTAGGGTCAGCCGGAATATTCGCTTCAGCATCCTGATCTTGATCGAAACCATACAAATGACCTTTGTCCAAATGCTTGAGAATTTCTCTGGAATGACCACCGCCTCCAAAAGTCACATCTACATAGATGCCGTTGGGGTCAATAGCCAAGCCTTCAGTGCATTGGGCGAGCATCACTGGAATATGGTACACAGACTCAGTCATAGCTTCAGGAGAGATACTTTTCCATCAGGCTGGACAAGTCCGCCGGATCTTCGATGATATTATTCAGATAATTTTGTGGATTCCAGATTTCAATCCTGCTACCCATCCCTACGACTACCACATCTTTCTCTAACCCAGCATAGGTTTGGTAAAGCTTGGGGATCAAAAGTCTACCGGCATTATCCAGTTCCACTTCCACACTTGTGATGAAAAATGTCCTTTGAAGCTTACGCTGCTCAGGATTGTTGATGGATAATGCTTTGATCTGGTTCTCCAATTTTTTGAACTCGACCATTGGATAAAGTGCAAGACATTTGTCTTCAGCCATGCGAAGCATGAGCGTAGTACCGTTAGCCTCCGGAATCGCCCCTTTAATCTTGGAGGGCAAGACCAGACGACCTTTCGGATCCAGCTTACATTCATATTGACTGTTGAACATTTCTTCTTAGCGCTTTAAGACGAGTTTGTAGTAAAGACAAAAGTAATAAAATGCTTTTCACATTCTACCACTTTCCCCCACTTTTTCCCACTTTAACTTAAAAGTAGCCAAAAGTTTGATCCAAGCCAATATTTATCAAAAAATTTATCAGATTTTTTTACTGGTATTCAGCGCTTTAAGGATGATTTCATGATGTTTAAAAAACCCTCAAAATGAGCCAAAATCGAACATTTTTGAACAGAATAAGTAATCAACACCCAAGATCTTGTCAGTTTTAGTAAAAAAAGTGGGGCATTTTCCCATAAAAATTCATGCCAATTAGATTTTTGAAGACTCCTTTAAGAAAAATATATTTTTCCTTTAGGCAGAAAAAAATAGACTCCACAAAAAAACCCGGTCAGTCAACCGGGCCTTTTTAGATTATCAACACACAATTTTATTTTTTGGAATCTTCCTTAGTTTTTTTGAATTCAGCTTCGATAGCCTTTCTAAACTCCTCCATTTTCTTGGCATTTTCTTTCTGCCATTCTTCCATTTTTCTTTGAAACTCCTCGATTTTGGGTTGTTGGGATTTCTCCCATTCTTTCATCTTGGCTTCAAACTCCTTGAGCTTTGGCTCTTGTTCCTTTTCCCAAGCTTTCATTTTTTCCTCCCAAGCTTTTACCCTCGGTTCATTTTCTTTTTCCCAAGCTTTCATCTGTTGTTCAAACTCCTTCATTCTTGGCTCCTGAGACTTTTGCCATTCCTCCATTTTCTTTTGCCATTCTTTGAGCTTAGGTTCAAACTCCTTCATTGATTCCTCTGCTTTTTTAGCCCAAAGCTCAGCCTTAGCTTCCCATTCTTTTACCCACTTTTCTCTCTCTTCTCCGGACATTTCTGAGGTATCAGACAAATGCATTGGAGGCATCGGGGGCATATTAAACCCTTTCAAAGGCATGTTGGGCATAGGCGGCATGCTCTCCATGATTTCCATGCCGAATACCATAGGAGGCATCATCTCTTTAGGAAATTCAGGAACAGCCATTACCATAAAGTTTTCTGGGAATTCAGGGGCTACCATCATGTCAAGCTTAGGAGCTGGACTTAAGGAAGGTCCATTTTTGAATATCATGGATGTCTTCCCTTTCATAATAATAGTGTCCCCATTTGAAATCAAAGTATCCCCTTTAATTTGATATCGGAAGCTATTAGATCCCTGGCCTTTCAGAATAAAAGTATTGCCATCCGACTCCCAAATCATAGGCTCTTCACCTTCGACTTTTATTACTTTTTTGGTTTCCTCCTTTTTACTGGTATCTGCCTTTGTCCAAGTGGGCTTAAGCTCACTTTTTGGGATGAAATCACCCAAATCCGGGTTTTCTAGATACACATTTGGTTCTTCTCTTTCTGTGTTTAGCGGAGAATCCTGCTGGGCACTTGCCATCAGTCCCGCACTTAATAATAGGGTTAGTAGCATGGGTAGTGAAATAATAGGGTTTTGTGGATAAATCTGGGCTGGAAATCCCATCATTCTTTTAATTCTATGAAGGGTTGGATTCCTTCTTTTACTGGCTGTCATAGCCAATTCCGGTGCGTTTTGTTGTTTAAAATTTAATACTTCGGCCAAACTATAAGCGAGTTCCTTGGGCTCCACTCCCGTCGACACTGCCAAATCATCGGCTGCATTTTCTCTCAGTTCTTTAACAGTCTGATTCATCCACCAGAAACATGGATGGTAAAAAAAGAATACCTCCATCATAGACTGCATCAAGTTGGTGAGGTAATCATACCTTTTGATATGGGCTAGTTCGTGTGCAATAATTGCCTCCAACTGGCTTGGACTAAGATGAAATATTAATCCAGCAGGTATCAGAATCATAGGCTTGAAAACCCCAAAGGTCAACGGAGAAAGGCTATTCTGGGTAATCCTTAAACTCACATTTCTACTGATCCCCAATCTTTTTCTCACTTTTTCAACAGCAGCAAGCAGAGTATAATCCTCAGTGTTAATACTGGCTTTTCTTAAGCTCCTAATCTCCGAAAGACTGGTAAAAAGTCTCATCAAGAATAATATGGAACCAAAAAACCAAAAGTTAACGAATAAGGGAATTTGAGATTCTATCCATAAAATAGACGACTCGATCCAAGAAAGATTAGACTCTGCAATTCCTCCTGATAGTTGAAAAAAGATCAGTTCTGAGCTGCTAGATAGCTTACTCCCGATTACCGGAAGAACCGAAAACTCGTACCATAGTGTAGCGAATGCAACTATCAAACTCATGCCTAAGGCAGCCACTGCAAGTTTGTATTTGAATTCCGGGCTTTTCTTGGAAAATAGCTTCAAGGCTATCCATAGAAAAGCGCTAATTAATATCAACTGCCAGATGGAATGGACCAAGGTCCAGCCCAAGGCCTGCAGGAGATTTTCCGGAATCCAATCATTCAATAGATTCATGATTTTTTATTTTCAAGTTGGTCTAAAAAGTTTCGAATCTCATTCAATTCTTCTTGGGAAGGGTTTTCTTCTCCCAATGCCTGAATCACCAAGGATTTACTTGAGCCACCAAAAGCAGTGCTCATCAAATTCTTTAAAAGTGATTTTTGCGTTTCTTTTTGATTAGTCAAAGGACTATAGATATGAGTTCTACTTTGCTCATTTCGAGAAAGCATTCCTTTCGCATGCATGATCTGCATAATCTTTAATGTGGTAGTGTACCCTGTATCTTTGGTCTCCGCCAACTTTTCATGTACCTGTCGTACACTTGCTTCTCCCATCTTCCAAAGGATAGATAAGATCTCCAATTCTGCTTCTGTTGGTTTGTTCATGTGAGTCTATACGATTGTCTTCGTACAAAGTTTACGAAAAGTGTCGTATTATCAAAAAAAGTACGATAAGAATCGTATTAAAATCTGTTAAAAATTTGACCTTCAATACATTATTTTAATCTAGACAAGGCCTTTTCACCTTTTCTCTCCAGACCAGCCCGAAAAAATTCACCCAATCCTGGCCAAGTCCCGGCTATTTTGGCAAGCAATCCTCTTCGCTCCGGAATGCAAATCATCCGTTTTGGCTTTTTTATTAATTGGACGATAGCCTCGCGAACATCAATAGGAGTCAGTACTTTTTCCGGGCCACTGAAACTCAAAACTGATTCTTTCGGATAATTTAGCTGCGTTTCCAGCATGGGGGTTCGGACTAAATCAGGACAGACTACTGAAACTTCCACACCATACTCTTCCAATTCTGCCGCCACAGCAAGTGAAAAACCACGAATCGCAAATTTGGAAGCTGTATATAATGAAAGCCCTGCAACTGGTGCTATTCCTGCAAGAGAGGAAATGTTGATAATATGCCCAAACTCCTGATTTTTCATTTCCCTCGCAATCAGGGTAGTGCCTAGGATACTACCTTTTGTATTGATATCTAAGTGATAGGCAATGTCGCTAATTTTATAATTCAGCAAAAATCCAGGCTGGATTACACCTGCACAATTAATAAGGTGAGATATGGGAGTGAATCGTCCTTTCGCAAGATCAATAGCTTTATTCCAAGTATCTTCTTGAGTGATATCTGCGGCGATCAAACTGATTTGTTCATTTTCCTGAAAAGATTCTTTCAAAGCTTTTTCATCGGTATCAATCAAAATCAGATTAGTGGAAAGCTTGGCAAAATAATTAGCCAGCTCCAAACCGATACCACTTGCAGCACCGGTAATTATCAGTAAGGTAGGGTTCATCGTTGGGGTGATCAGGCTTTTAAGATAATCAATTTTTTGAATCGTGAACTTTCATTAAGACTAGTTAGTTGTATAGACATTCAATTTTAGAACTAAACCAATTATTCTTTATGAGTACTAAACAAGCACTTTTACAACCTATAGAGGTTGGAGGCATGAAACTTTCCAATAGAGTTTGGATGGCTCCAATGACCAGAAGCAGAGCTAACAATGAGGAGAATGCTCCTTTTGATATTCACGTAAAATACTACGAACAAAGAGCTTCCTCTGGATTAATTATCACTGAAGGTTCCCAAATCTCTAAAAAAGCGGTGGGATATGTTAATACCCCGGGCATTCACTCCAAAGCGCAAGTGGAAGGCTGGAAAAAGGTAACTGAGGCAGTTCATGCCAAAGGAGGTCATATTTTCATCCAGTTATGGCACGTAGGAAGAATTTCTCACCCTGATTTTCATAATGGGGAATTACCACATGCCCCATCTGCGATCAACCCTAATTCCAAGTCTTATACTCCAGAGGGATTCAAGGAGACTGTCACTCCAAAGGAAATGACTTTGGAAGATATCAAACAAACTATCCAAGATTTTAAAAATGGAGCAAAGAATGCCATGGAGGCAGGCTTTGATGGAGTAGAAATCCACTCTTCCAACGGCTATTTGCTTCACCAATTTTTCAACAACTCTTCCAACCAGCGAACTGATGAGTATGGTGGAAGCATAGAAAACAGGGCAAAAATTCTATTTGAGATCATTGATGCCATTAAAGAAGTGATGCCTGAAAACAGAATTGGTGTAAGACTGAATCCTTCCTTGCATGGAGCTTTTGGAATGGAGGCAGATGAAGAGACAATTCCAACATTTGATTACATAGTCAATAGGCTAAACGATTACAACTTATCGTATCTACACCTATCAGAGCCTTTCACCGATGTATCAGAGATCTCTTATTTGGAGTCAAACATCGCAAAGCGATACAGACCGATGTATAAGGGTACTTTGGTGATCAATAATAATTTTGATCAAGAAAGTGGAAATAAAGTGATTGAGGAAGGATTAGCCGATGCTGTCGCATTTGGTAAACCATTTATTTCTAATCCTGACTTGCCTGAGAGATTTGCGGAAGGTGCGCCTTTGCAAGACTGGGATCAGGACACATTTTACACTCCTGGGAAGAAAGGTTATACAGATTATCCAAGCTTGAAAGAGTCAAAAGTTGGTTAATTCACCTAGAGAGGCCGGTTTATCCGGCCTTTCGCTTTATATTTAAATATGTGTTTGGTAGCTTTCTCCTGGCAAAATCATAGCGAATATCCATTGGTAATCTCAGCCAATCGGGATGAGTTTTTTGAACGACCCACAGCCCCTTTGCAACTCTGGGAAAATGATTTTATCGCCGGAAAAGATCTGAGAGGTGGAGGTACATGGATGGGGTTCCATTTAAACGGCCGTTGGTCTTTTTTGACGAATTATCGGGATTTCAGGAAAATGGGTTATGGGGAAATTTCAAGAGGAAAACTGGTACAAGATTTCCTGGAAGACAGTATTTCTCCCAAAGATTATTTGAAAGAAATCGAAAAGGAAAAAAATCGTTATGAGGGATTCAATCTCTTAGTTTCAGATGGAAAGGAGCTTTTCTATTTCAGTAATTTTGGGAATGGAATCCAAGAAGTCGAACCCGGAATTCATGGATTGAGTAATGGCTTGCTCAATGACCCATGGCCCAAAACTGAGCTGGCAAAAAAGCAACTGAAGGAAACCCTCGAACAGGATCCAAGCAACAGCAAGCTCCTTCAAATCCTAAAGTCCAAGCAAACTTATCCTTTGGAGAAATTACCTGATACAGGAGCTCCCAAAGACTTGGAAATTGCTTTGTCAGCACAACTTATCAGAGCTAACGGCAATTACGGAACTCGCTCTGCAAGTTCGGTTTTATGGAACAAAAACAACCTTATTTCCATTCAAGAAAGGACTTTCGATTGGGACGAGAGTAAATTCAAGGATGCTTCAGCACAAATTCAGACCTATTTAAGTATATGAATAAAATTTTTGATGTAATTATAGTTGGGGGAGGCCCCATTGGATTAGCCTGTGGGGTGGAAGCCCAGAAGCATGGATTAGACTATTTGATCTTGGAAAAAGGAGCTCTGACGAACTCCATTTATAATTATCCGATCAATATGCGCTTTTTTTCTACTTCCGACCGATTGGAAATGGCAGGTATCCCTTTTATGTCGGTAGAAAATAAGCCTACCCGAACTGAAGCCTTGGAATACTACAGGAGGATATTTTTCCACTTCAAACTGAATGTTAATCTGTATGAAGGAGTAGAAAAATTGGAAAGATCCGGAGACCATTTCCAGATCACTACTTCCAAGGGAATTTACCAAACCCGGAAAATCGTATTGGCCACAGGTTTTTATGATTTGCCAAATCTGATGAATGTTCCCGGTGAGGAATTGCCCAAAGTGATGCACTATTATAAGGAGCCATGGCCTTTCATAGGACAGAAAATACTAGTGGTCGGAGGAGCTAACTCAGCAGTAGATGCAGCTTTGGAAACTTGGAGAAAAGGTGCTGAAGTAAGTATGGTTTTACTTGGTGATGAAGTGGATGACAATGTGAAATATTGGGTGCGCCCAGATATCATGAACCGGATCAAAGAGGGAAGTATTCGTGCATTTACCCGGTCTAAGGTGAAGGAGATCAAAGAAAAAGAAGTCACCATCTCAACTCCTGAGGGAGACGTCACGATTGCCAATGACTTTGTATTGGCGATGACAGGCTATAAACCTAATTTTGCCCTCTTGGATCAGTTAGGAGTGGAATTATCACTGGATGAAAAGCGCCAACCCTGCTATGACCAAGCCAATCAGGAATCAAATGTATCGGGAGTTTACTTGGCCGGAGTGGTATGCGGAGGATTAAACACCCGAGAGTTTTTCATAGAGAACTCTATTGTGCATGCTGAATCAATTATGGAGGATATTGCTAAAAAGCTTGAGTAATACACTCATTTTAATTGGCTACCTTTGCAAATCTATAAATAATAGATCCTTACTGAAGTAAAAGAAAAATCCTTCTTATACAGACTTGAATCAATTTGACTTTCAATCTAAAGTCTCAAGACCTCGGTAAGACAGAAAATAATCTAATGAAAAAGAAGCCATTCAACGTTGTCTATGAGGACAACCACCTTTTGATTGTAAATAAAGCTGCGGGAGTTTTAGTGCAAGGAGACAAGACAGGGGATAAAACCCTGACTGATTACTGCAAGGATTATATTGCAGAAAAATACAATAAGCCCGGAGCAGTTTTTTTACATCCCATCCATCGCTTGGACAGACCGGTAAGTGGATTGGTGGCTTTTGCCCGAACCAGCAAAGGTTTGGAACGTATGATGGAGCTTTTTAGAAAAAGAGATATTCATAAAGTCTATTGGGCAATCGTCAAAAAACGACCAAGAGAAGAGATGGGCAAGCTCACCCACTGGCTTACCAAGGACGAGCAAAAAAATGTGGTCACTGCGCATGAGCGTGAAGTTCCAGGTTCCCAAAAGGCTGAACTGAATTATAAAACTTTGGGCAAACTGAATGATCACTGGTTGATAGAAGTGAGGCCTATCTCAGGGCGTCCTCATCAGATACGTGTTCAATTAGCTTCTATGGGTTGCCCGATCCGTGGAGATTTGAAGTATGGATTTGCGAAGCCCAATCCTGATGCCAGCATCAACCTTCATGCTTTCAATTTAGTCTTCGTACACCCGATCAAAAAAGAGAAACTCTATCTCAGAGCCGCTTTACCGGAAAATGAATTTTGGGAGCAGTTTTATGAGTTTGAAGAAGTTAAGGCTAAAGATCAGCATCTGGATAATACGTTCTCTGGTTGATTTATTGGCTCGCGGCGACGCGACGGAGGGGCGTTTTTAATCTCCCGCGAAGAGGCAAAGTTGCAAAGGGATTGAGAGAAAGAAAGTTCCATTCCTACGGAATGAAAGAAAGGCGAAAAACCTTTTACTACCTAACTCAAATCCCTACGGGATTGAGGTTGAATAAAATTCTCTTCCTCTCTTTGCCACTTTGCGGGAGAGTTATTTCGCCGAAGGCGTATTTCTATTGTATTTCCACTGTATTTCACACCCTACCTTCCGCAGGCATATCTTGAAAATATCTTCTTTATCTCTAGCAGAGAAGCAAAGTCGTTAAGGGATTAAGGTTGATCTTAGAAAATATTCTTCCTCTCTTCGCCACTTTGAGGGAGAGCTATTTCGCCGTAGGCTTATTTAGAAAATACCTTTTTGGAAAAATTTTTCTAACTTGAATACTATGAAAGGTTTGATAGGACTTCTTTTAATCTGTTTTCTGATGATTTCTTGTAAATCCGAGAAGAAAGAAAAGACAATCTATATTGTTCGTCACGCAGAGAAACAACTGGTTCAAGATCCGGATCCGGAATTAGCTCAAGTAGGGTATATCCGGGCTAAAAAGCTCGCTCAAATCCTGAAAGACCAGGAAATCAAACACATATTCAGTACTAATTACAAAAGAACTCAACTCACTGCACAGCCAACTGCTGAACAAGCCGGTGTAGAAATTCAATCCTATGAACCTTCAAATCATGATGATTTGGTCGATAAACTCCATGAATTGGAGGGAAATGTACTGGTTGTAGGACATAGTAACACCGTCAGTCGCTTGGCCAATTACTTTATCGGTGAAGGTGAAAAATTCAATGATCTTACCGAAGATGAATATAATTTCATCTATGAAGTCAAACTCAGCAAAGATGGTTCGGCGGTATTAAGGAAGCTCTACAAGGATTATTAAACCACCACCAATTCAATCCCTTTTTCCTCCAGCTTTTCCAAATAGCTTCCGGAAATCAGTGGAAAATGAACTTTCTCGTGAAGAGCAAATAATTGGCGTCTGTCGATAGAATAAAAGACTTTCAAATCATACCTTTTAGTAGATATAGTTATCTTCTATAAATCTATCTATTGAATTTTAGAAATATCGAAACAATTTATTGGAACTAAATCCCGGTTTGAAAAGATATTAGTCCTTTACCTTCTCTATTTTAAACTTAAAAAAACTTAAAACATCTTCATTTTTTGATTTTAAATCTAAAGCAATTATAAAATCGGAATTGTGGAAAAGTCTGCCAATTTTTTCTTCCATTTTCACCTCTTCCGATGTATTGTCTAACTCGATAATCATCAATCCGTCTTCTCCTGTTGAGGTACCATCAATATATTGCCGATGCTTCCTTAATATTCTATTGCCCGAGGGATCAAAAATTAAATCTATAAATTGAGTACTGTTACCAACTTTTCCGAGATTAAATTCAGAATAATTTTTATAAAAAACTGATGGTGTTTTATGGAATTTGTTAGGAATTGATAGAAATTTTTTCCCCTCTTTAGTATCTATATTATAATAAAATACGTCAGGTAAGTAAGAAAAAGCGTATACCAATTTCCCATCGTAAACTGAAACTAATGGAGGAAATGAACTGTAGTACCCTCTATCTTTTTCTATCAATTTTTTTGGAACATCTAATCTTAAAATTTCGGATGAATCAGTTAACAAGGAATATCTAACTAATTGGATCTTTTCTTTGTAAGATTGAAATTGATTAGCGTGAGAATTCAGATCCTTAACCCATAGATAAACATCTCCGCGAACTGGATCCCAGTTAGAACGGTAAATCGGACTTATTCTCTTCCCTTGAATTTCAAGATCATCCAATATTTTATCATAAAAAATTTCTTTTTCTTTTTCTCCTGATAAACTTACCACCACTAGACTTTCGCTGGATGAAATCAATAATTTATCCTTGAAAAGAATAGAAGAAAATAAATTTTGCGGAACTGCATTAGGCCCAAAAAATTCCAAGTTGATTCGACTAGCTACTTTTTTTGCATTTAAATCAAAAACTTGAAATTGCTCCAAAGATTTATCATATGATAAAATGGTTTCATTTGAATTAATCTCCGCAACTCGAGGAGTACTCAAAAAAATCTTATCGTCAACAATTGAATCTTTATAAACATCCCTAACTAAATACCTGCGCGATTCGTTTTCTTTCCCACAAGAAAGTAAAATTAATAGGAATATGAATTTTATTCTTTTCATCAATGTAAGAGTGGGCAAAAGTTAAACTCTCCCAGTGGGATTGTTTAAATCCACATATTTAAACAGATAAAATACTTGACGTTTATCGTAAAGAAATAAAGATAAACTCTTTATCTGAATAAAAGATTTTTTAAAATGTTAACTGTGATTGATCTTTTCTCTCAAACCACCACCAATTCAATCCCTTTTTCTTCCAGCTTTTCATGGTAGATTTCGGGTATACCGGAATCAGTAATAATTACATCTATATCCTCCAATTCGCAGATTTTTCCAAAGCCTTTTCTGCCAAACTTCCGGCTGTCTGCCAAAATGATCGTTTTCTGAACAGACCGGATCATCTGAGCATTTAAATGAGCCTCCATCATATTGGAGGTTGTCAAGCCATGTTCCAAACTAATCCCATCCACACTCAAAAAAAGTTTGCTGCAAGCAAAACTCTGAAGCATTTCCTCTGCATAATGTCCCACCACAGAGCTACTACTTTTTCTAACAACCCCACCTAGCTGAACTAACTCTACATCCTGCATATCAATCAGGGCTAAAGTCACATTCATCGCTGCAGTCAGAACAGTCAAAGGTTTATTTCTGGGAATAGCCTGAGCCAAAGCAACCACCGTGGTGCCAGAGCCAATGATGATTGCTTCCTGATCCTCAATGTAGGCTAAGGCCTTCTCAGCAATCTTGGACTTCTCCTCCACCTGCTCCAACTTTTTTACCTGAACAGAGCGGTCAGAAACATAAGGAGAAACCGAAGTTGCACTGCCATGGGATCGATACAATAGCCCCTTATCCTCCAAGACTTTTAGATCCTTTCGGACAGTTACCATAGTGACATCCATAGCCTTCGCTAGATCTGACACTGTCACAAATCCAGCCTTGTCTAATTCCTCCAAAATAAAACGATGTCGCTCTGCCTGTGTCATATCCAATGAATTTTGACTAAATTAAGTAAAAGAAAGCAAAATGGAGTAAAAATCTATTTTTTACTTTCTTTTTATTTCTTTTTATTTCTTTTTGAGTTATTTTTACTGACAAATGAATAGAGAAGAAAACATTAAGCAAATTTCTGATACTTCCAGAATTTGGGATATTGCTGTGATTGGAGGAGGGTCTTCCGGTTTGGGAGTGGCATTAGACGCCATATCCAGAGGATTGACCGTGGTATTGTTGGAAAAAGCTGATTTTGCAAAAGGAACCTCTAGTAGAAGCACCAAACTGGTGCATGGAGGAGTTCGCTACTTAGCCCAAGGCGATATAGGCTTGGTGTTGGAAGCCCTGAAGGAAAGGGGTAAACTTTTGCAAAACGCCCCTCACCTGACAGAAAACCAGCCTTTTATTATTCCCATCTACACTTGGTTTGACAGAGTTCAATACAGCGTGGGTTTAAAGATCTATGACTGGATGGCAGGTTCACTAAGATTGGGTAAGAGTAAATTCATATCAAAGGAAGAAACCATCAGACGCCTACCTGCAGTCAAACAAAAAGGACTGAAAGGAGGAGTGGTTTACCACGATGGACAGTTTGATGATGCCAGACTAGCCTTGGCCATAGCGCAAACTGCAGATGATGCCGGAGCCTGCATTCTCAATTATGCATCCGTCAAAGATCTGATCAAAAATGAAAATGGGAAAATTACAGGTTTGAAAGTCAAGGATGAATTGGACGGTACCAATTACTCCCTTCAGGCCAAAATGGTAGTCAATGCAACGGGAGTTTTTGCTGATAAAATTCTACAAATGGATCAGCCTGGATCCCCTAAAATGATCCAACCCAGTCAGGGCATTCATTTGGTTATGGATATGGATTTTCTGGGTGGAAAAGATGCACTGATGATCCCCAAAACCAAAGATGGAAGAGTACTTTTTGCCGTCCCATGGCATGGAAAACTGGTAGTAGGCACCACAGATACACTTCGTGAAAAAGCCAAGCTGGAACCCGAAGCTTTGGAAAAGGAAATTGACTTTGTGTTAGAAACAGCAGCGGGTTATTTGACTAAAGCTCCAAGCAGAAAAGACGTAAAAGCTGTTTTTGCAGGATTGCGCCCATTGGCAAGACCTAAAGAAGGCAGTACAAAAACCAAAGAAATATCAAGAAGCCATAAGGTGATCGTTTCAGAAAGTAAGCTGGTCACTCTCACGGGTGGAAAATGGACTACCTACCGGAAAATGGGAGAAGATACAGTCGAAAATTTTCCTGAAATCTCAGGTGAATTATTAGTGCCAAGCCAATCCTTTGAAATGAAACTTCATGGCTTTACTGAACGCGTGCCGGAAGGTCACTGGTCAGTGTATGGCTCAGATGCCAAAGAAATAAAAGGGCTGGCAAAAAGCGATCCCGCGCTTTCTGAAAAAATCCATACTGATTTTCCAAATCTGATGGCTGAGGTTCTTTGGGCTGTCAAAAATGAGATGGCAGTCAGAGTAGAAGATGTTTTATCCAGAAGAATTCGAATGCTCATTTTGGATGCTCAAGCCGCCTTGGACTCTGCTGAGAAAGTAGCTCGACTCATGGCCAAAGAGCTTCAAAAAGATGAAAATTGGATACAGGAAGAGTTAATTGCGTTTAAGAAAGTCGCCGAAAAGTATTTAATTAAAGCTTAGAATTTTTCTTTTTAACATAAATCCAGACAATGACCCAAAATAAACCCTACATCATGGCCCTTGATCAGGGAACTACCAGTTCCCGAGCGATCATTTTTGACAAAAAAGGGCAAATCGTTTCTGTTGCACAAAAGGAATTCAAACAGCACTTCCCCAAACAAGGCTGGGTAGAACATGATCCTGAAGAAATATGGAAATCACAGTCCTCTGTGATGATTGAATCAGTGGTCAACAAAAGCATTGGCATCGACCAAGTAGCAGCCATAGGCATTACCAATCAGCGTGAAACCACCATCGTTTGGGATAGAAAAACAGGCAATGCGCTTTACAATGCTATTGTTTGGCAAGACAGAAGAACTTCTGCCTATTGTAATGAATTGAAAGATCAGGGTCATTCTGAAATGATTGTTTCCAAAACAGGATTAATCATTGATTCTTATTTCTCAGCCACCAAAATTCGTTGGATTTTAGAGAATGTAGAGGGAGCAAGAGAAAAAGCTGAAGCTGGAGAACTAGCCTTTGGAACCGTAGATTCTTGGATTATTTGGAAACTCACCAAGGGGAATTGTCATATTACAGACATCACCAATGCCAGCCGGACCATGTTGTATAATATCCATGCGCAAAGTTGGGATGATGAATTACTGGAACTATTTAACATTCCCAAGTCCATGCTTCCTGAGGTCAAATCCTGCTCTGAGGTATATTGCGAAACAGCAGGTGATGTTTTGAGCAGTAAAATACCCATCGCCGGCATTGCAGGAGATCAGCAGGCAGCACTTTTCGGGCAACTTTGCACAGAGCCGGGAATGGCGAAAACCACTTATGGCACCGGCTGCTTCTTAGTTATGAATACTGGCAAGGAGGCTGTGAGCTCAAAAAACAAATTGCTAACCACGGTGGCGTGGAAAATCGGAGATGAAATCAATTATGCACTGGAAGGGTCCGTGTTTATCGGTGGTGCAGCAATTCAATGGTTAAGAGATGGGATAGAGCTTTTTGGAAACGCTAAAGAAACTGAAAAGCTTGCCCTAAGTTTAGAGGATAATGACGGCGTTTATTTTGTGCCAGCTTTGGCTGGTTTGGGAGCGCCTCACTGGGATCAAAATGCCAGAGGAGCTTTCTTCGGGATTACGCGGGGAACAACAATTGCGCATTTTACCAGAGCTGCCTTGGAAGCCATCGCTTATCAGGTATATGATGTGCTGAAAGCAATGGAAAAGGATGCCGGAGAAAAGACCAAAGAACTCCGGGTAGATGGAGGAGCAACTGCCAATAATTTTTTGATGCAGTTTCAATCGGATCTTTTGGAGTGCGAAATCAAAAGACCGGAAATCATCGAAACAACAGCTATTGGAGCAGCATTTTTGGCCGGATTAGCGGTCGGATTCTGGAAAGACCGAAAAGAAATTCAGGAACTTTGGAAAACAGATAAAAGCTTTCAGCCCGATATGGAAAAAGAAAAACGGGAAAAATTTCTACATTTTTGGCACAAAGCGGTCGAAAGATCAAAAAACTGGGTAGAATAGCATATGAATCCATACGTTGCAGAAATTATAGGCACAGGCCTCTTGCTCTTATTAGGCTCTGGAGTAGTTGCCAATGTGGTTTTACCACAAACCAAAGGACATAACTCAGGCTGGCTGGTCATTACCACAGCTTGGGCTCTGGCAGTATTTACCGGAGTGGTGGTTGCCGGACCTTATAGCGGAGCACACCTGAATCCGGCGGTCACCGTCGGTTTAGCTTTAGCAGGAAAATTTGATTGGGCTATGGCTCCAGGATATATTGGAGCTCAGGTATTAGGCGCAGGATTAGGTGCATTCTTTTCATGGCTCATGCACGTCGATCACTTCAAAGTGACCAAAGATCCGGGAGAAATTGCAGCCCCATTTGGAACCAGCCCTGCTATTCGAAATTTGAAAAACAACTTTATTTCCGAAGTAATCGGAACCTTCGTGCTAATTTTTGTCATCCTCTACATTACAGGAGCAAAAATCGAAGACGCTGATCAAACTCCGATTGGATTAGGTTCTGTAGGTGCGCTTCCTGTGGCATTTCTAGTTTGGGTGATTGGCATGTCTTTAGGAGGAACAACAGGCTATGCAATCAACCCTGCCCGGGATTTAGGCCCTAGGATAGTACATCAGCTATTACCAATCCATGGAAAAGGCAGCTCTGATTGGAGCTATGCCTGGGTTCCAATCTTAGGTCCGATTGCAGGAGCAGCATTGGCAGCCGGACTTTATTTTTTGGTAGGAAGCTAAATTATTTACGATTTGAGAATTTAGATTTACGGTCTTTTAGTGTGATGATTTCGGAAAATGAAACTCTTGAACGAAGACTAACAGAACGATGAACTCTTGAACTCTGAACAAATGAACAGCCAAGCTTCAGATTTTACTCAAAATTACTTCTTATTCATCTCCATATAATCCACCGTCAAATAGCTAAGCGTTCTGACTCCTAAAAGAAATCCGCTTTCATCTATAAAAAAGTCGGGTGTATGATGAGAAGGCGTAGTCAAAGGATCTCCGCCTTTTTTCATTCCTCCGAGGAAGAAAAAGAAACCAGGCTTCTCTCTTTGAAAAAAGCTGAAATCTTCAGCTCCTGTTACCGGAGGCATTGCAATCACATTTCCTTTACCTGCTGCTGATTCTACTGAGGGCAGTACTTTCGCAGTCAACTCAGGTGGATTCACGGTTGAAGGATAAAGTTTACCAATGTTTACATCGGCTTTAGCCCCTGCGCTTTCTGCAATATTGGTGATGATTTCTGTAATTCTTCGATGAACCAAGGCTTGTTGTTCATCTCCGAAAGTCCGAATCGTACCAATCATTTCCACTTTTTCTGGAATGATATTATGACGGATTCCACCATGAATAGCGCCTACTGTCACTACAGCTGGGTTTTCGGTAATATTCACATTTCTTGATAAAATGGTTTGCAAACCCATAATAGCCTGTGCAGAAGTTACAATTGGGTCAACACTAGACCAAGGTGATGCTCCATGCGCTTGGGTCCCCGTAATGGTCACATTCAAATTGTCAACTGCGGCCATAAATGGTCCTGATCTGTATCCAATTTTACCAGCCTCAATTTGAGCCCAAATATGCAATCCAAAAATGGCGTCTACATCTTTCATCACCCCCTCTTTTACCATGAGTTCGGCACCTGCAATATCCGCATCATAAACTCCTTCTTCCGCAGGCTGAAAAATAAACTTCACAGACCCTTTTAATTGATCTTTCATACTTGCCATCACTTCAGCTACTCCCATCAAAATCGCCATATGGGAATCATGCCCACAAGCATGCATTACACCTGTTTCCTGTCCATTATAAGTAGCTGTATTCACCGATTTGAATGGCAAGTCATTTCTCTCGGACACTGGAAGTGCATCCATATCTGCTCTTAAAGCTACCATAGGACCCGGCTTCCCTCCTTTAAGAACACCCACCACGCCAGTTACAGCCACATTCTCTGTGACCTCCATTCCCAAAGATCGAAGATGTTCGGCAATGACTTTGGCTGTTCGGAATTCCTGATTTCCCAATTCTGGATATTTATGAAAATCCCTTCTCCACTCGATCACTTTTGACTCTATGGAAGTCGCTTTTTTATCAATGGCAGGCTTCAAGTTCGACTGTGAAAAAGCGGTAGTGGAAAGCAATAAGAAGGGAAGTATCAATCGTTTCATGTGTCTATAGTTTGATTTTTAAAGGTCATATGAAATGGCCAGGATAATCATTCCCCCTGCGTGAGATTTATTCTCAAGGGCATTTCATGCGTAATTAATTTTCAATGGATTTTAAATATACAAAATCCAGTATCACCTGAAGAAAAAATAAAAGACCCAAGCCTTATTAAAACCTGGGTTCTTTTAAATTTTATATATATCCAGTTCTCCCAGTAAGAGGGAAATACGGCTTATTATCAGCAAAAAAGATTAGAATCCGAAGCTTCGGTCTTCGGTCTTCCAATCGGTCAAGCAAAGAAAATATAGCAACTGGGAGGATTGCGGATAATCAGAAAAAATATTCGCACTATTTGTTCATATAATCGACTACGAAATAACTCATCACCCTCAAACCTAAAATAAATCCGCTCTCGTCTATGTAAAAATCAGGAGTATGATGAGAAGGTGTTTTGGTTGAATCACCCCCTTTTTTCATTCCTCCCAAACCGATAAATAGTCCTGGTTTCTCCCGCTGGTAAAAGCTGAAATCCTCAGCCCCGGTTACAGGTGGATTTACTCTCACATTTTCTTTCCCTGCAGCAGCTTCTAAAGTAGCCACCATTTTGCTGGTGAGATTAGGGTCATTCACAGTGGATGGATATAGTTTTTGAATATTTACTTCTGCTCTGGCACCGGCACTTTCGGCAATATTGGTAGCAATCTCAGTAATTCTTTTATGAACAAGCGCCTGCTGCTCTTCTCCAAAAGTTCGTATGGTCCCAATCATCTCCACTTTTTCAGGAATAATATTATGTCGAATGCCTCCATGAATAGCACCTACTGTTACCACAGCCGGATTTTCTGTGATATTGACGCTTCTGGAAAGAATGGTCTGCAAACCTGTCACAATCTGGGAGGAAGTCACAATAGGATCCACTCCTGACCAAGGAGAAGCACCATGGGCTTGGGTACCGTGAACGATGATCTCCAAATTATCAACCGCAGCTTGTGCAGGTCCTGATCTATAGCCTATTTTACCCACTTCGGTTTGGGCTGAAATATGCAGACCGAAAACAGCATCCACATCTTTCATCACTCCTTGCTCTACCATTTGTTTTGCACCCCAGGTAGTCACTCCTGGCTCATAAATTCCCTCTTCAGCAGGTTGGAAAATAAATTTTACATTACCCTGTATTTGGTCTTTGATACCTGCCAGGATTTCTGCAACGCCCATTAAAATAGCCACATGGGTATCATGCCCGCATGCATGCATCACACCAGTTTCCTGACCATTGTAAATAGCCGTTTTTGTGGATTTAAATGGTAAATCAACTCGCTCGGTTACCGGTAAGGCATCCATATCAGCACGAAGTGCAACAGTAGGTCCTGGCTTCCCTCCTTTCAAATATCCTACTACTCCAGTCACGGCCACTCCTTCAGTTACCTCTATCCCTAAAGACCTCAGATGATCAGCAATTTTTTTAGCAGTTCTAACCTCTTGATTCCCGAGTTCGGGATTTTGGTGAATATCTCTTCTCCATTCAATGACCTTGGACTCAATTTCGGTAGCTTTTTTATCTATAGCAGGCCGAAGTTTTGTTTGGCCAAAAGCCATCCCGCTGAGCAGAACAAAGGGAATTATCAGTTTTTTCATAATATGATTGGGGTTTGTAAAAGAAAAGCAAGTTAGATATTTCTGATTTTTATAAAGAAACAGCAGGAAAAAATACCTTACTACCGAACCAATTCCATCCAATCTGCTTTTTATGAAAAAGCTTTTCTATGGAATTAAAAAATAAAACCGCCATTGTCACCGGTGTCAGCAAAGGTATCGGTCTTGAACTTGTTAAATTATTATTGGAAAAAGGAGTAACAGTAGCAGGTTGGGGTAGAAATCAGCCCGATCTGGAGCATTCCAACTTTCACTTTTTCTCATGCGACGTTTCTCAGGAGGAAAGTGTTGAAAAGGCTTTTCAGGCTACTACTCAAAAATTGGGGACTGACATTCGCATTTTGGTCAATAATGCAGGATTTGGTATAGCTGGAGCAACTGAGTCTTTTTCTTCAGAAGATTGGAAAGCAATGTTTGATACCAACGTCCATGGTATTTTCTACACTACCAAGAGAGTAATCCCTGGCATGAAAGCGGCAGATGAAGGGCATATTCTAAATGTAGCTTCTATTGCAGGGCTGAATGGAGTGAATCAATTTGCCGGATATGTGGGTACCAAACACGCCGTAAGAGGAATTTCACATTCCTTGTATATGGAGTTGCGTGACTTTGGCATCAAAGTATCAACCATCTACCCTGGTTCCATTCAAACCAATTTCTTTGATGATATTCCAGGTATGCAGGCCCACGAAAACATGATGCGCCCTATAGATGTGGCGACTACCATTGTTCAGACTTTGGAAACGCATCCAAATTACTTTGTAGTGGATGTGGAATGTAGACCTTTGAGGCCTAAGGGGAAAAAGTAAGTCTGAAATCTAAAATCAGAAGTCTGAAAAGACTTGACTAAAGGCCGCTATCAAAAACTGAGTACTTAAATACTTGCCTTTCCACAGGCATTAACTATTTTTGTCCTAGACCTTCTCAACCGGGTTTTTGCCCATGCCATGCGGGTGAACTCCCGGTTGGTCTCTTTTATAGCCTATGTCCTTAGAAGTCTCTCACTTATGTAAGAATTACGGTTCTCAAAAGGCCTTGGATCAGGTAACTTTTTCTGCTTCGCCTGGGAGAATTCTTGGATTTCTAGGACCTAATGGCGCTGGCAAATCCACTACCATGAAAATTATTACTGGATATATAGGCGCAGAAAGCGGTAATGTTCAGGTCATGGGAAAAGACGCCTTGGCTAACCCTAAAGAAGTGAGCCCTCTGATTGGTTATTTGCCAGAAAAAAACCCGCTCTATCAGGATATGTATGTGAAGGAGTTTTTATCCTTTGCTGGCGGACTTTATGGTCTTTCTGGTTCACAACTCAAAAGTCGGCTAGCAGAAATGTTGGATAAAACAGGTTTGATTCCAGAACAACACAAAAAAATCTCCCAGCTTTCCAAAGGTTATCAACAAAGGGTGGGATTAGCCAAAGCTTTGATTCATGATCCTCAGGTAGTGATCTTGGATGAACCCACCACCGGGCTTGACCCCAACCAACTGGTAGAAATTCGCAAGTTGATTCTGGAGGTTGCAAGAGAAAAAACATTGATCCTCTCCACCCACATCATGCAGGAAGTGGAAGCTATCTGCCAAGATGTGGTCATCATCAATAAGGGGAAAATATTGGCCGCGGACTCCTTGCAAAATTTACAATCTGGAAATCAGCAAAGTACCTTATTCTTGGAAACTGAGGAAGAGCTTCAGCTTGATTGGTTTTCAACTATTGGAAAAGTCACTTTTGGAAGGAAAGGTCCGAATGAAATTCAAATTCAGGTATCAGATCCCAACGCTGGAAGAAAAGCTATCTTGGGAGTTGTCTCAGATCGAAATCTTAACTTGGTTAACCTGAGCCAAAGCAAGAAAAATTTAGAAGAATTATTCCGGGAAATCACAAGATGAAAAGCCTATTCGTTAAGGAAATCAATGCTTTTTTCGGTAGTCTCCTAGGCTATTTGATTCTAGCCTTGTTTCTTGTCGCCATAGGCTTGATCGTTTGGGTTTTCCCCGAAACCAGCGTCTTGGATTATGGCTATGCCGATTTGGAGCCCTTATTTACTTATACTCCTTACGTATTTACTTTTTTGATCCCAGCGCTCTCCATGCGTGCCATTGCTGAGGAAAAAAGAAACCAAACGTGGGAGCTATTAAGAACTGCCCCACTTTCACTGACTCAAATTATTTTAGCCAAATATTTAGCATTGCTTTGCCTAATTATTTTGGCCGTACTGCCTACCCTGCTATACTATATCAGTATTGTTCAGCTAGGAGATCCGATTGGTAATTTGGATCAAGCCAGCTTTTTTGGAAGCTGGATTGGATTATTGATGATCGGTGCCGTCTTTGGGGCTGTGGGGATTTTTGCTTCCGCACTAACCTCACAACAGGTGGTCGCATTTGTATTGGGAGTTTTTCTTTGCTTTCTGATCTACTTTGGCTTCACGGCAATTGCTGATTTGCAGCTGGGAGCTATTTCTTATTGGATAGAAGAAATCAGCCTCAGTTATCATTATGTCAATCTAAGCCGTGGAGTGATTGACTCCTCTGATCTCTTCTTTTTGGTAGGGACGATTTGGCTGTTTTTGGGAGCCTCCATTTTAGTGTTGAAAAATAAATGAGTCGGCATTTAGGACATATCACCAAATCTTGGGGAATCCTGCTTATAGGACTGCTGCTTTTGGTTGCAGCAAGCCAGCTGCTTCGTTTCAGACTTGATTTGACGGAGGATAAAAGATACTCACTTCACCCGGCCACGGAGGAAGTTTTGGCGCAACTAGAAACCCCTCTTCATGTGGAGATATTATTGGTCGGAGATCAGCTTCCCGGTGGAATGAGGAGGCTTCAAAAATCTATCGAAGAAACTGTAAGAACCTTCAATGCATACAGCAGCGAAAAAATAACTTTTTCCTATTTCGACCCATTGGGTTTGCCGGCAGATGATCAGCAGGAGTTTGTGGTTCAATTGGCAGATTACGGGATCAACCCGACCAACTTGATGGTCAATCAAAATGCAGGGCAGAAGAGTCAATTGATTTTCCCCGGAATTCTAGTCTTCAATGAGGAATTTGAAACCGGTGCTTTGGTATTGAAAGGCGAAGAGGGAATGAGTCAAGAACAAATCCTGAATCAATCCATCGAAAATCTTGAATTTGAATTAAGCAATGCTATCAGAAAACTAAGTCAGCCTAGCTCTGCAGCCATCGCTATGCTTATCGGCCATGGAGAAATGTCGGAAGATGATGGATATGGTCTGGTAGAAGCTTTAGATGGTGATTTTGAGATTTTCAAAGTACCCTTGGAACAAGCCCGAACAGTAAAGGACCTCATCAATTTTCAAATCATTTTCATTCAAGGCCCAAGAGAAACCTACACAGAAAGAGAAGTTTATCTGCTGGACCAATATGTGATGCGGGGTGGTAATCTGGTCATTTTGAGCGATGGGGTTGCCGTGGATATCAATCAGGCAGGAGGGGAAGGAACATTAGCAATGCCTTTTGAAAACGGCTTGGAAAACCTCCTTTTCAAATATGGAGTCCGAATCAATAAAGATTTGATTCAAGATTTGAACTTTGGTTATTTCCCAGTTATGGGTGGGAATTTTGGGAATCAGGAACAATTAGTCCCTTTACCTTGGCCATTTTATATTCAGGCCAGCAGAATGCAGCAACATCCTATCACCAAAGGCTTAGATGTGGTGTACATGCGATTTGTTAGTAGTTTGGATACTGTATTGGCTCAGGGAATTCGCAAGACTCCTTTGCTGTTTAGCTCAGATTTCGCGAGAATTCTCCCGGCTCCAGCCAGAGTCGCTTTTCGGGATATGCAGGAAGAGCCTAATGTGGATCAATTTGCTGCTCGAAACCTTCCTTTAGCCTACTTATTGGAAGGAGAATTTACCTCCTTGTTTAAAAATAGGTTTATTCCTGAAGAATTTGCCCAAGAAAATTTCAAAGAAAATGGATCAGGCAAAGTAGTGGTAATAGGAGATGGCGAGGTATTTCAAAGTCAAAAGGACCCAGTATCGGGTGGAATGCTGACATTGGGAGACGATCCTTTCAATCAACTGGTTTTTGCCAATAAATTATTCCTGAGGAATCTTTCTCAATATTTAATTAATCCAGAAGGGATTATTGCTTCCAGAAACAAAGCTTTCCAAATTAGACCATTGAATAAAGTGAAGGTAGCTCAGCAAAAAAGTTTTTGGCAGACCATCAATGTTTTGGTACCCGTTCTGATATTGCTGATTGCAGGAGGATTGATCTCTACTTGGAGAGTTAGAAAGTTTTCTAAAAAAACTATCTAGCTTTAATTTCAAGAAATCAAGATAATATTTGTATATGAAAAGCGTTTACGGACTTTTCAATCCGATTTTATTTATAAATTTACCCCCATTCCAAAAGTAAAATACAACTAAGCCCTACGATATGAAATTTATTGTTTCCTCTTCTGCCCTTTTAAAGCAGCTTTCGGCGATCAATGGTGTAGTCACCACCAATCCGGTAGTTCCGATTTTGGAAAATTTTCTTTTTGAAATCAAAGACAGTTTATTGACGATCACTGCTTCGGACCTTCAAACGTCAATGATTACTGAAATCAACGTAGAAGCCAAAGAAGACGGAAATATCGCAGTACCTGCAAGGATTTTGATCGAAACGTTGAAAAACCTTCCGGAGCAGCCTGTGACTTTCAGCATAGATCATGACACTTATGCTGTGGAAATCAGCTCTGACAATGGACGCTATAGATTGGCTGGAGAGAATGCCACAGACTTTCCAAAAATCCCAACTGTCAATAATGCGACTACTGTGGATATGTCCACAGAGGTACTTTCCAGTGCTGTTTCAAACACGATTTTTGCGACCAGTTCTGATGAATTGAGACCTGCAATGACTGGTGTATATATCAACCTTAGCGATACCAATACTACTTTTGTAGCAACTGACGGTCACAGATTAATCCGCTACAGAAGAGTGGATGTGGCTTCTTCCAGTCCTGCGAGCTTGATTATTCCAAGAAAAGCACTCAATCTTCTAAAATCCACTTTGCCATCCGAAAATGTACCGGTAAGTGTGGAGTTTAACCAATCGAACGCCTACTTCAAGTTCAACAATATTAAAATGATCTGCCGTCTGATTGATGAGAGATTCCCAGATTATGAAAACGTAATTCCTGCGGACAATCCAAACATCATGACCATCGATCGTCAGGACTTATTAAGCTCACTTCGTCGTATTGCGATTTATGCCAATAAGACCACACATCAGGTAAGATTGAAATTGACAGGATCCGAATTGATGATCTCTGCGGAGGATTTGGATTTCTCTAATGAGGCAAATGAGAGATTATCTTGCGAGCATGATGGCGAGGATATCGAAATCGGATTCAACGCCAAATTCTTGGTGGAAATGTTGAACAATCTTTCTTGCAAAGAAGTCAGCTTGAAGTTCTCCGCACCAAATAGAGCAGGCTTGATTTTGCCAGCTGAGCAGGACGAAAATGAAGATATCCTGATGCTCGTAATGCCTGTGATGCTCAACAATTACGTGTAATTAATCAACCAAACAACCCTATAGCTTAAAGCCCGGTTCTACATTTGTGGAATCGGGCTTTTTTGTAACCCTCCAAGGGTTTAAAACCCTTGGAGGGTTCGTCAAAAGTTACTTTAGATCCTTGACTTGATTCTTTCAAAGATTTGAAACATATTCCAAGATCATTTTTAATTTATAGAATATGTGGAGAAATTTAATCTTCATTTTGCATTTTATCTTTTTCTCCTGTGCAAATAAGACTGATCAATTTTCATTTACTCCTATACAAGTAGATAAGTCGCTATTAGTCTCTGAAGTAGGAAAAAGCTTGGAAATCATTGAGGTCAAAACGAAGTATCCAATTTCTGGTACCCCAACTATCCTCAAATCTGATCATTATTTTTATTTGTTTGAAGAAGGAATTGTATTTAGTCTTCATCAGATAGAAAAGAGTGGCGCGGTACGAAAAAGTATTGATTTTGGATTTGATGATAAATTGAATGCCAACGCAATTACCCAAATCATTACTCAAAACGATAGCATTGGAATAATCACCTATGGACAGCAAATCACTTGGTTAAATGAAGAATTAGAGGAGATTGGAACAGAGAGACTACCTTTCAAGGCTAAAGTTCATTTCAGAAAAGATTCAAATACAATAGCGTACACAAATGGTATAGATGATGGAGAATGGGACATTGTAAGCTATGGTTTCAGTAGTTCCAAGTCCTATTTGCCCATTGATAAAAATCGGTACCGTTTTTACAACCAGACTTTCTCTCCTTTTTCCAATTGGAATGGAAAAACACTATTCTCTCAGGCATTTAATGATACAATTTACGTTTGGGATCAAGTCGATTTCAAACCACTATTTCAGGTAGATTTTAGAGCAAATGCTGTAACAAAAGATCGATTTTCCCAAATTCAAGGTGCAATGGATTTGCTTCAGCTTTTCAATGAAAAGAAATACAGCTATTTAATAGGTGAAATCTATGGCTTGAATGGGAATAGAATACTATTTGGACTGAGTCAAAAAGGGAATCAAGCTTTGGGTTTATTGGATTTTAATTCTGGTGAATTGAAAATCTATCGTGGTTTGGTAGACAATTCAATTTCTGGGATCAACCTATTTGCCCCTCAGTTTGTAGAGGATGGAGTATTGTATTTTGGTGTCTCTGGAGAGCGAATTAAAGAGAATTCCGATAGGCTACCGGATTCCTTTAAACATAAACTATCCAATGATTATGCAGACTCGTATTTTATCTATTGTTTGGAGCTTAAAGATTAAAATCAATCGATTTATTAAAATTTCTCATCTCTAGTGATGATTTAAACCTTCGAGGTCAGAGAAAAAACCTCAAAGGTTCTTTTTTGTATCCCTCAACATTTTCAGATACAAACCCTCCACTCTTTCTCTGGCCCAAGGAGTTTTTCTCAGAAAAGATAGACTGGACTTGATGGATGGATTATGCGTAAAGCAACGTATGGTAATCCGCTCTCCGAGTTCTTTCCAGCCATAATGCGCCACCAATTGCTCCAAGATGGTATCGAGTCGAAGCCCGTGAAGAGGATTGTTAGGTTGATGTTCCAAAGGGTTAGAGTTATTAGGAATTAGTTATAAGTTATTGTTTTCTAGCTTCGTTAGAAGCTGGACTATTTCTTTGGATTTATAAATCCTGCATTCAGAAAAGCAGGACAACTTTCTATCATTTGTACTTCTGCTAACAGGCCTACTGGACACTGCTTGCTGCTTACTGGTTATGCCTACTACACCGGCTGTATCAAATCCCATAAATTTCCATAAAGGTCTTTGAAAACCGAAACGATTCCGAATTCCTCTTTGGCAGGCTCCCGTATAAATTCCACACCTTTGGAAATATAGTTTTCATAATCCCGATAAAATTCATCGGTATACAAGAAAAACATTACTCTTCCTCCTGCCTGCATTCCGATTTGCTTTTCTTGGGCCTCATTCGCTGCCTTAGCCAAAAGCAGATGACAGCTCGAACCCGAAGGTGACACACGAACCCAGCGCTTGGCTTCGGAAAGTTGGGTATCCTCCAAAAGTTCAAAGCCCAAAACTTGGGTATAGTAATTAATCGCTTCGTCGTAGTCTTTGACTAAGAGAGAAATTTGTCCGAGTTGCTGCTTCATCTTTCAAATTAAATCATACCTGATGGCATAAAAAAAGGCCAACCTAATAAGTTGACCTTTTTACAATCATTATGTTTTCAAAAATTATGCTTCCACTTCTTCCAACTTAGGTGCAGCTGGGAAATCTATTGGGAATTGTGCCAAATTGTGGATATAGTTGGAAATAGTTTTGTCAGCAATTAAGATAACCACATCGATCAAAGTGATTTCACTATAACCAGCATCAAAAAAACCTTGAACAACTTCTTCCGAAGCAGATCCTCTATTTACTGTTATTGATTTCGCTAATTTGACCAATGCATCCAATTTAGAATCAAAAGAGGCAGATCCTTTTCTTAATTCTAAAATTTGCTCATCAGAGAAACCATTCATTTTTCCAATGGCAGTATGCGCAGACTGGCAATACTCACAGCCATTTACTTGGCTTACCACCAAGTTCACAACTTCTTTTTCTTTTGCCTTTAAGCTGGTTTTTCTATTTGCCAAGGCCAAATAGTCAGCTAATGCTGTATCACTTTTAGAATAGTAGGAATATAAATTAGGTACAAATCCTACAGCCTTTTCCAAACCTGCTAAAATCTCCTGATTTTTTTCTGATACTTCTGCTCGGGTTGGTACTGTGAAATTTTTCATCGTGGTATTGTTTTTTTTGGTTGAAATAAATTAACAATACAAAGATGGAGGGCTAAGGTAAGGCGGGGTTAGTCTGTTTTTCCCGAGGAGTTGGCAATTTTTCCCAATCGGAGGTTTTCTCTGAAGTCGGAGGGAGAAAGACCCTCATTATTCTTAAAAAAGCGGCTGAAGCTCTGCACATCTTCAAAGCCCAGCTCGTAGCCAATCTCGCTTATGGGCTTGTCGGTGTAGCCCAAAAGCCTCCGGCCTTCCAAAATTATCCGGTCATGGATGTAGCTCAAGGGACTTTTAGCTCCCAGTTTGGAAAAGGCATTACTGATCGTTTTGGGTGATTTGAAAAGTAATTCGGCATAATCCGCCACTTGATGTTTGCTTCGGAAGTGCATTTCAACGAAAAAGTTAAACTCCCGGATCAAATCGGATTTTTGGTGATCTAGCTTTTGCAATTCAGCTTGTTGGCTGTAAAGTCTTGTGCAGAGAATGAGCATTCGTTTCAAAAGCATTTGCAGCATTTCGAGTTGCAGCGAGTCTGGCTCCTCCCGGATTTCCATCTGAAAAACTCCCCATAGTGCTTCCAGTTTGGCTTTATTCTCAGCATCCAACTCGATCACCGGGAGCTTGGATGAACCGTAGAAGAGAATCCCCTTGCAGCCCACTTCGGAATCATGATCCAGAATGCAGAAAAAGGGTCTATTGAACCTTACCAAACGTGCTTTTGGAAGGCTTTTGACAGACAATTTATGGAATTCAGTCAGGCAAAGGATTTGGTCCGCTTCGAAAGACAAACAAGCTCCGTCAATAATCAACTCGGATTTTTCCAAGATCCATAAAAAAGCAAGCTCAGATTTCCCCTGATTGGGGACTACAGTACAGCTCGTTTCAGGAATACATTCCAGTTGCAAAAATTCACCTGTGGGTCCATTAAAAATCATCTCTTCAAAACCAGATTGAGCGGTTTTTGATTCCAACTTTGGACTTCTTTTTGAAAAAAATGATCAATACCCCTCTTTAGTGATCCTTCCCAATTGATTCAAAGTTTCACGCTCTTTTTGATAGCTTTTTCGGATCACCCAAATAAATCCGAGCCAAAATCCGATCCCGGTGATCAGGCAATACACAAAGAAAGCGAAAGAGAGATGGGGTTGAATGGCAATCAAAAAGAAGCTAAGTCCGATGCCATAGGTCAGATAAATGATGGGCGTCCATACAAATTGAATTCGTTTGCGGTTTTCATAGTATCGGCGGACTTTTTCCACAAAAACAGCCGTAGCCTGATGAGGTTGGAGCTGACGGAGCTGAAGGCGGCTCCACAACTCCAAGAATACCCGAATCCCTAGGGAGCCAAGCATCAGCGAAAGTCCCGTGATCAATTTCCAATCTCCAAATTGGCCAATTTCATAAAAGAAGAAAGCTAAGACAAGCAGTGTGGTCGATAAGATCCCTAAGGTCCAATATTGGTCTTTTTTCAGCTTTTTGAGAGCTGATTTGGCCGAACTCAGTACTTGGTCTGCCTGCAAGATAGGAGACTTTTTCACTTGTGAATTATAAATTGACTGAAGGGGATCAAGTGTTTCCATGGCTGATACAGGGATAAAGTTGTTTTTTGATTCGATGAATTTTGACCCGAAGATTTTCCGAACTCAGGCCCAAGGTTTCTTCAATAGTCGCGTAAGGGATGCCCTCCAACACCATCAATATAAGTAGTCGATTTTGAGGAATGAGCTGATCAATGCAGGCATACATGCGTTGGATCTGTTGCTCCTTTTCAGGATCGTATTCCGACTGAGGTTGAATCGCTAATTCCATTGCTTTTTGGGCTTCTTTCTTTTCTTTTTTTAACTGAAGCAAGCAGGTATTTACCGCAATTCGGTAAATCCAGGTTTGCCAATTCGCTTCCTCCCGAAATTGTTTTCTGTGAATCCAGGCTTTGACAAAGGTTTCCTGCAAGGCATCTTCAGCCAAGGCTATGTCTTGCCTGAAATAGCCCAAGCAGAGCCGGAAGACCGCATCCTTGTGTTCCTCAAATCGGGTTTTGAATAGTTTTTCTTCTTTGCTGCTGCTCAAGGCTTTTTTCGATGGCTAACAATTAGAGTATGCTTCTTGGGTATTGTTACAAAATCCGAAAATTTTTTCTCAAATAGAAAAAACCTAGAAATCTGTAACAATCTGAAGGGGGCACACTCTAAGCCTTAAAAATCACAAAAAATGAAAACGACTACGAAAACCATGAACGCACACCAATTAGAATTGCTCGACGAGTGGAGAACCGAACTAAGTATACGCTGTAAAAATGGAATCAATTTTATTTTTGGAGCGGCATTAATCTGGGCAGGAATTGCAGTGATCTGGAATCTTGAGTTGAGCTTGTACAATCAAAGTATTCTCACTTTTTCTATTTCTGGACTAATGCTCCCACTGGCATGGGGCTTCGGGAAAATTATGAAAACGGCTTGGAATGTGGAAGGAAATCCCCTGAATAAGGTTGGGATGATTTTCAACCTGGCTCAACTCTTTTATTTCCCTTTTCTATTTATCCTTTTGGGAAATAAGCCTGAATACTTTGCTTTGGGCTATGCCATCATCACCGGAGCGCATTTCTTTCCCTATGCCTGGTATTATAAGACCAATTGGTTTGGTTTTTTTGCCGGGCTGATCCCATTTGGATCATGGATGCTTTCCATTTATTTCCCCGAAATGATCGGTTTGATCCCGGCTTTTGTATCGGGCTGTTTGGGGATTTTGGGGCTTGGGTTGGTGAGAGATTATCGATTAAAAATCGGGCAAGGTAATCAGGCAGCAATCCTTTGAGGTTTCAAAAATCAGCTGTTCAGGATTTGCAATCCTGAACCAGGATCCTAGGATTTTTAATCCGGATACATCTTTTAGTCTCTGTTTTAAAGAGAATTGGGATTTAGTGATTAAAAATCTTCTGATCGAGCTTCGAGATTTGTAATCTCGAAGAGCTGAGAGAAAATCATAAATATGGTTTATCCAAGAAAAATCTGTGTTAAGAAATGATTAAACTTTTGATTTTTTAGTTGATTTAAGAGAATATTTCCTTACCTTTTAGTCTTTAACTTCTAATTTTTCCGACCTATGGATCATCAGGAGCAAATTATAATAATGGTTTAAAAATGATAACCGGATTAAGATGAAAAAGTCAATAATTCTATTTGTTTTCTTTGTTGGTCTTCTCTCCTGTAACCAAAACAAATACCCTGTCGGCATTTTCCCGGAAGAGGCGACCAATTTGTCAGTAATCAATTCTCCATTTGACGATGTTAATTCGGATGTACCCACAATTAATCATGGGTTTAAACTTGTTTTTTCATCCAATCGAATTAATTCTCAACCCAATCATTTTAATTTAGTAGAATCCAACTTGGTTTTTTATTGGGATAAGTCAGAGGGATTCTTAAGAGTAGATCGAGGTAATACCCTTTTTGATACCTGGTTGAGAGATTGGGTCAGAAAAACGGAAACGAATTTCAATGAAAAAGGGCCATATACCTTCTTTGATTCGGAAGCTGGAGATATTTTGCTCTTTAGCCGGGACGATGCCGAGGGTGTTTATTCCATTCTTTCCGAACCCCGAGAAGCTAACTCACAGGAAATCGATGGTGCTGAGGCTTCTTTGAGACTAATGGAAAATGGATCGAGTGTAATGTACCCCTCCTTTTATGGAGCCGATTATTTGAAAGGTGCTGGAGTAGAAAGCCAAGGCCGACCTGAAAAAATGCTTTTTAGCTCGGATCGGGATGGGACTTTTGATATCTATGAGGTGGATTTGCCAGCAAGCGGTTCGGTGTTGGAATACCTCCAAAGTGCCGAAGAAAAGGATATCCAAAAAATCGGGATGAATACCACCTCCAATGACCACATGCCTTTTGTCTACGGGGACTTGCTGGTCTTTTCCTCTGACCGTCCTGGAGGATATGGAGGCTACGATTTGTATTACTCGTTTCGCAGTGGAGGTGGCTGGACCGAGCCGGAAAACTTCGGCCCCAAGATCAATTCCGAATTCGATGAATACAGACCTGTGGTCTCGAACGCTATGGGGTTTGAAAATCAATTGATGATCTTCTCCTCCAACCGTCCCGGTGGATTGGGTGGATTCGATTTGTATTTTGTGGGAATACCGAAGTTTTAGCCTTGATTCCAAAATCTAACCTTCGAGGTCTGTAAAAGACCTCAAAGGTTAGATTCCTTTAGGATCAAAGAGATGAATGGAAAAGGATTCCTCTAAAAAACGATTGATTTTTTTATCCAAAGACCAAAGTCGCAGTCCATTCTCCAAACAAGCTAAAATAATGACAGTGTCAATAAGGCCTATTCCCTGATTCAACAGCTGGTATTTTTGAGAGAAAAGCCCCGCGTGATATCCAAGATTTGCATCCTTGATTTTTGGTGTGTTCTGATAAAATAGGTCCAGAATTTCCAATTCTCTTTTCCCTTTTGCTCCCTGGACCAATTCCCCAAAAATGATATCCAAGGTCCAAACCGATCGCCGGTCCAAAAGGCTCTGGCAGCTTGAAAAATAAGCTGGATTGGCTTTGAAATACTCAATCCAAATGGAAGTATCAAAGATTACTCCCATTAAGAATTGTTTTTATTCCTAAGTTCCTCTGCTGTCCAATAAAAGTCTAGGGGTTCAGCCACAATTTCCTGAGCAGCGGATCTAATTTTTTGAGTAGCAATATATTCCTCCAAGGCTATTCGGAGCGTTTCAGTGATGTTTTTTGCCTGGGAAAGCTCCATGGCTTCGGCGATCAACTCGTCGGATATCAAGGCTGTTACTTTCATAGTAATAAGATTTTGCCCTAATATACGATGAATAATCGTATAAATGTTTCAGAACAAAACCTTCGAGGTCTCAGCTGTTCAGGATTTGTAATCCTGAACCACGATCATAGGATTTTAATCCGTATAAACCTTTTAGTTTCTATTGCAAAGAGAAATTGGATTTGGAGATTAAAAATCTCCGGATAGAGCTTCGAGATTGCAAATCTCGAAGAGCTGGTTTCTCAATCGTTCCTCTTTCGAAATGACACCTCAAAGGTTCTTGCGTTTTTTCAGCTTTCTGATTTTAGCTTTCTGACTTACTCAACTTTCTTCCGCTCCCCTCTAAACGTTCCATTCGGCTGGATAAAGCTCACTGCAATAATTTCCCCGTCTTTTTCTTCAAACTTCACCTTGAAGCCTTCCAGCACCTTCAGGTTAAATTCATGTTCCCCGATATTGACCAGTTCGTACTCGGGTTGCCCGGGGACTAAGGCATAGAGTTTTTCCTCCTTGATGTAAATCTTCACTTCCTGCACGCCCATCAGGAGATAGGCTCCTTCGTACTTTTTCAAGTCATCCACCGAAAGCTCATTTTCTTTCGGAGTCCGCTTAAACTCGATCGGGTCGATGGCAGGCTCCAAGGCAGCTTTTAATCCGGAAATATCTCCGGTCATATTGCTGACAAACTGCAATACAAAAGGATTATCTCGATTCGGTTCGCCTTGGTAGATCAAAAACAAATTGAACGCGTCGTAGTCTTTGTGCTCCAAAAAACCACCCAAGAGCCCAGTTTGCACGAATAGCGTGTCATTTTTAAGATCAATTTCCATTTTCCCATAACCGGGATGAGAATAGGTGCCGGTGTAGTCCATCAGGATATGGGAAGGTTTGGTCAGGCTGACTTTCGCTGTGGAGTCTGCGGCAGCTTTCGCCTTGGCTTGTGCTTCTTTGGCTTCCTCGAGTCGCTTGACAGTCTCGCCCAACCAATCGGCAGGCTCCAGATTCAGCATGTGATCGGCAATCATGTTCCGGACGACATTGGGAAGGGGAGAGCCATTTTGATTGGTCAGAATCATGATCCCCAGGCTGTCTGTAGGGAAGAAGGAGGCAGAAGCTGAAAAGCCGTCGATATTTCCCCCATGCTCCACCCGATAGTGTCCCCGGTAGGAAGCCAAAAACCAGCCATAGCCATAGTTGGAAAACTGTACATCGGGATGCTCTTTGGAAGGGGTGCCGGCTGACACGACCATTTGGGCACTCATTGCCTCCTTCACGTAGTCTTCAGGGATGATTTGTTCGCCCTTGAATTTCCCACCGTTGATCCAGGTGATGAGCCAGTTGGACATTTCGGACACGCTGGAGTTGATCGCTCCTGCAGGACCCATAGCTGCGATGTTGTAGTAGTCCATTCGAGTGGTTTTTCCGTCCAGCTCCACCGAATAGCCAAAAGATTTATCTGCATCTTTTTCCAAATCCGGAATTCGGAAATTACTTCGGGTCATGCCCAATTTATCAAAAAAGAGTTCTTTCACGTTTTGCTCCCAAGTCTTACCCGTGATTCGGGCACCGATTTCTCCTTGTAGGAAAAACATCCAGTTGTTGTAGTACCACTTTTGCCGAAGTCCGGTGAATGGCACCTGAAATTCGATGCGCTTGATCAGTTCCGATTTGGACTCAGAGGGAAACATAAACCAGGAAAAATCATGTCTAGGCAACCCGGTCCGATGGGCCATCAAGTCTTTGACGATGATTTGTTCATTCATCCAGGGTTCGGCAAATCGGAGTTCGGGAATGTATTTTCCGGGCCTCTTGTCAAAGTCGATTTTTTCATCCTTTCTCAAAACACCCAAAACAGCAGAGGTAAATGCCTTGGAAGAGGAACCGATGGCAAAAAGCGTGTTTTCTGTCACCGGAACCTGATTTTCCACATCCTTATAGCCAAATCCCTTGGCATAGACGATTTTATCCTTTTGAACAATGGCTACCGCAAAACCCGGAGTTTTCAGCGCAACGCGGGCTTTTTCGAGTTCGGAGTCCAGGGTTTTGAAAGGGTCAGTTTTTTTCTGGGCCAGAGATGGGCTTCCAAAAAGGCTAACGACAAGTAGAGTGAGGAAAAGTTTTTTCATGCCAAAATTCGTTTGGTTAAATATAGGGGCAGGAGGTTTTGAATACAACCATTAAGCAAGCTGAAGGTCAAAGGTTCGGGGCATCATCCTATGAGGTTTCCAAAATCCTCGAAGGATTCTGTTGGATTTAACTTCTTCTTTCAAGATTGATACTGTTTTCAAAAAGAAAACCTTCGAGGTCTGAAAAAAAGATCTTAAAGTTTAGCCGAAACTCTCTAAAAATGAGTCGAAAACCTGCGAAAAATACCCTATAAAGGGTATTTTTTGTGAGTTTTTTTTCACCTACATTTCATGAAATTTTTATCCAAAAAACATGAAACAGAATGCAAAAATTTTGAGCAAAAGCCTCCCGGGTTTGATGATCTGGGGGGGGGCATTAGTTGTACTACTTCGTTGGATGAAGAAATTCCCTTGGAATTAGCTTCACCTGGAGTGGAAGTGATCGAGGGAACTTTAAAAGTGAATTCCTTTGATACCTATGAGGAGCTTATTACTGGGGAAGAAAAGATTGGCTTTGGGGATTTTCTTAGTTTTCAAAAGCAATTTGATGAGATCAGAAAATCCGGTGAAAATCTTCGAATCAGTCAAGAGGGGTATAATGAAATTACAGCTTGGGAAGGAAGTACACTCTTGGAGCTTTTGGATCAAGATGGCTTCATAATCCTGGAAGACTATCTGATCTACTTGAATTTCAATAACCGAACTGCCGTGGTATCTACAGATCTAAATCTAAAGGATGAAATTCTTTCAGGAAATATTTCAAGTGAATCCATTCGTTTATTCAAGTTTGAAGATGATGTGATTGGATTATTGGAAATCAATAGTCCTTCGACAGTTGAAAAATCATATTATAATGCTAGGATATTAAGCTCCTATGATCCTTTTGCCTATACAGTAATAGGTGGATGTGGTTGGGACAAATGTGATAATTCAACAACGTTTGGGAGTTCGGCAGTAACAGGTGGTGATATTGTTGGCTTCGGGTATAATGGAGGGACGTTCAGATATAGATTAGATGCAAAGCATGTTTACCAAAATGCAGCAATTTCATTTAGGTTATTGTCTGAAGCAAAGCATATGCGTAAGCCAGAAGATGGATCAGTATTTTGGACATCACAATCAACCTCACTTTATTTTTGGTATGATTTTGAATATTTGAGTAAAAAGAATGGTAGTACCTTGAAAAAAAAGGCTAGCGTAAAAAATGATTATACAAATGATTTGGATACAACGTTTTATTCATCCAGTCGAGGTCTGGATAAGTTTTATTTGCGGACACAATTTTATGGCGAACCAGGAGGAAATCATGGTTATTCTCCCAACGGAACTTACTGGCAGTTTAATCTGAAACAAATTAGTAAAGGGTATTAACATGAGGGTTTTAAGATTATTTATGCTTGGGATTCTTACATTAGGTTCAACTGAAATTTCATTTGGACAGAAGAATTGGGAAATTGAAGCTAAAATAGGTACTGGAAATACCAATATAAATACAGGTGGAAACTATTCAGATTTAGAATTAAGCACTAATAACCAAAGACTTATAAGTTTTGGGTTATTAAAAAAACTTAAAAACAACTTTAGTTTTGGTGTAGATTCTGATATCTACAGATTTCAGCTGGAGTATACCTTTTTACCATTGGATCAAGACAACAAAGTTGGTACTCGTACTAAATTCTGGTCAATTGGACCCAAACTACAAAAAGACATATACATAAAACCCAAATTAGGTTTAAGTCTAGCTGTGGCATTTCATCTTACTCAGACTAATCTAAATGATGAAGTCTACACTGGAATATGGCAAACAGTAAGACTTCCTGGAGGAGGTCAACCAATACCTGTATTATTATATGGAAATAAAGAAATCGAGAAAGTTACTTTTCACTTAAAGCCCGAAGGTGGAATATTCTATGATATCACTGAGTCCTCTAGAATTACTTTTTCTTGTGAGTGGGGTATAAACTTACGTGAACCTACTCTTGTGGTTAATTTGGATCGAATAGTAGTTGAAGATCAAACTTTTCAGAATAGGCATATTTTGGATGGAAATTACTTCTCAGCCCAACTAGGCTATCGCTATAGCTTCTAAAAAAATGGCTGGGGAATCTCCCCAGCCATTTTTAGTTAAGCATTTTCCAAAGTCCTTCGGACCTGATCCAGATTAATTCGAGCCTCTTCGATAGTCTCCCATTCTCGCCCTCGTTCTCCATGCTCGATTCCAACATAGCCATGATAATTATGGGCCAGTACGATCTTCATCATCCGCTCATAATCTAAACCAGTTTCTCTCCCTCTGTCATCCCATACTTTTGTTTTAAGACTGACTCCTTTGGCAAAAGGCATAAGCTCATCTACACCTCGATAGGAGTCGTAGCTAAGTATTTCCTCTCCATCACGCTTCATCACAAAGTTGCCGAAATCAGGCAAGGTACCTGCCCTGGGATGTGAGGTTTGTTTGATTAATTCGGCTAGCCATTTCCCATTAGAGGAATAGCCTCCATGGTTTTCAATAATAACATCAATATTAAAGTCATTGGCAAACTCACAGATTCTTCTCAAAGTGGAGCTGCACACATCAATTGCTTCTTGTTCCAGTTTAGGATCTTGGCTAAAAGGAACTGCCGTGTAAGAATTGACCCGGATGGAGTGACATCCTAAAAAATTGGCGGCTTCAACCCATTTTTTGTGATTTTCTACGGTTTGCCTTCTTTCATCGGGAGTGGCGGCACCTAACTGACCTTCACCATCGACCATAATTAATACATTGGTAACTCCCTCGCCTTCAGCACGGGTTTTCATTTCTTGGAGGTAGGCCTTGTCTTGGGCTTTATCCTTGAAAAATTGGTTGACGTATTCTACTGCATCGAAATTGTGTTTCTTGGCTTCGACAGCAAAATCCAAATTGTCCATTTTACCGCCAAAAAGTAAGGGATTGACGGACCATTGTGCCAAAGAGATTTTAAAAATTGGGTCTGCTTTGGTTTTTGCAAATGCAAATTCAGGGATTCCCAGCCCAAGCGCAGCTGCGGCCAGGCCGGAAGTTTTGAGGAAAGTTCTTCGGTTTTTCATGAGGTATTGGGTTAATGGTTATGTAGGTCTAAGTTAGTGTTTTTGAGGAAGATTGCTTTGTGGTCTTGGGACAATACTACAAACTGTTCACTGAATACTGCCTACTTTTCAGATTTCTCACTTTAGCCTATAGCTTTTCTAAACCTCCCATCCACTTCGATACTCCCTTGTCAGCAACTGATTTGCTTCTTCATCATTGGTGATTTTGACCAAATTCGCATCGAAATCCACTTTTTTTCCTGCTCTCAAGGCTACAGCACCAAGATTAATCGTATCGGTAATGCATTGGGCCCGGGTAAAGCTCCCCGGGGTCTGTCGCTTTTCCAGCATGGCATCCACCCATTGGTCGGTTTTGCGGTCCACTTCACGGGAATTGATTCGCTCTGAATCCCGGCCTATCATCATTTTGGATTCTGGCAATAGAACCGGATTTTCTCCACGGAATCCTCCCAGGATTTTTCCTTTGGTGCCTACGATCAGCAAACCTTCTTCTGGAGTGTCTTTCCCATCGACTTCCAATTCTTCACATGCAAAGGGCTTCATTCCCCCATCATACCAAAACAGGTCAAATGCAGGAAGTGAAGCTTGGGCTGGAAATTGCCATTTGATCGTGCAGCTAGCCGGGAAGGCGACGTCATTTTTTACCCACTGATAGACCTGGTTGATTTCCTCCCGGGTAGTAGTGCCAAAAGCTCTGGCAGAAACCGGGCTTCGGTCTATACCCAAAGTTTCAAAAAGCGGAAACAAACTGTAATGCCCCATGTCCGCCACAGATCCACCGCCGAATTCATACCATCCCCGGAAGACATTATGCGTGTAGTTTTTATGATAAGGCATATCCGGTACAGGCCCTAGCCAAAGTTTCCAATTCAATCCCTCTGGAATAGCTTGAGCTTCCGCAGGTCTTTTGGTCCACTGCTGCCAGACAGGGCGATAGGACCAGTTGTGTATTTCCTGGAGCTCCCCGATCAATCCTGCATCCATCCAGGCTTTAATCTGTCGGTATTCAGGTCTGTCCGACCATGCCAGAAGATGAGTGACTAATCCAGTATCTTTCGCCTTTTGGATGACTTTTCTTCCTTCTAGCAGTCGGTTGGCGATGGGCTTGTGTGTGACCACATGCATTTTCTGATCCATAGCTGCCAAAGCAATCGGCGCATGAGTATGGTCGGGAGTCATGATTTTGACAGCGTCGATTCCTTTTTCTTTAGCAAAAAGCTCCCGATAATCTTCATAGCTAGCGAAACCCTTGTATTTGCCAGAAGGCTTGTTTTTGGCATAAAACCCCTCCACATATTCCTGTCCGATGTCCCGTCCGCCGGGGATTCCGGGTTTTCCTTCCCACCAAGTATCGTCACCTAGGGTTTCTCGGATATCGTTTCGGATGCCGTGAGGAGACCAATCGATGTAATCGGTGGAGTATTTATTCACATCGCAGACGGCGACGACCCGAACTTTAGGATTTTGTAAAAGTGATCCCATTTCCCGTAAGCCTTGAGTTCCGCAACCAATATTGGCTACTGTCAATTGATCGGAGGGAGGGATTTTCCCTAGTCCTGCAATCACATTAGATGGCACAATAGTAAAAGAGGCGGCGAAGGTGGCAGTAGAGGCCAGAAAATCGCGGCGGTTGATCTTCGACATGGTTTAGGTCTTTTGGGTTTGAAATGGAATTTAGGGAATTCCCATTAAAAAAGTTTGCTTATCCCTCTAAGAACATTTGCTGGCAAAGGCTTGACTATCACTATTACAAGCCTCCAAGGGTTTTTATTTTTTCAATATTGACAAAATTAAAACATCATAAACCAAAAAAGGTAAACCCTTGGAGGGTTCTATAAAGACTTTCAAAGAATCAGGGTAAAATGTCAGAATAATCAAAAAAAGGATTTGATCCATTAAAATATTCGCTGCTGTATTTTTCTTCGCCAGTTGCTCTAGTCCGTTGTATTTTAGTTTTAAGTTAATTTAAAATCCCTTAATTTCTTAAAACTTATGACTACTTCACTGAAAAGAATCGAAAAGGAGATCATCCAAAACTGGAAAGTTATTTTGATTCTCGGGCTTTTGTTCCTTTTCATTTGGAACTATCCGGATATTAAGCAAGGAATTGTAGACGGATGGAAAGCGTATTAAGTAATTCTATTGCTTGCCCACCTTCTGTTCCAAAAGCTTGGCAAAATCCAATTAACCATCCAAAGACTTTGCTTTTTCTTGAGCTGCCAGTCTTTGACTTTCCGACCTACTCTGATGCAGGCTAAAAATTTATCGGAAAAGCTTATCTTATGAAGATAAATACTTCTGTCATGCAAAAGCTTTTCTTCCTCATCCTGATCAGTTCTGTTCTTTTCTCCTGTCAGAAACAATCCTCCGAACCCAGCCAAATCACCTATCCCGAACGTCCCAATATTGTCTGGATCGTCGTCGAAGATATGTCTCCCGAGCATCTGGAAAGCTATGGAGGAACAGGTGGAAAAACGCCCAACTTGAACGCTCTGGCAGCCGAATCCTTACAATACCAAAATGCCTTTTCAACGGCAGGAGTCTGTGCTCCCAGTAGGGCAGCTTTGATCACCGGAGCTTACCAGACTTCCATCGGAGCACAGCATATGCGAACCACCGGAATGTCAGCCAACGCCTTAGATGCCTACCCTCCAGGGTTTAAAAGTTATTCGACAGTACTCCCTGAAGGAATGTGGCCTTATCCAGTTCATTTACGTATGGCTGGATATTATGTAAGCAATAATGTCAAAGAAGATTATCAATTTCAAACACCTGTCATGATGTGGGATGAAAGCAGCCGAAATGCCCACTGGAGAAATCGAAAAGATCCCAATCAACCCTTCTTCTCCATTTTCAATTTTATGACTACCCATGAATCTCAGGTTTGGGCTAGAGAAGGTCAGGACATCCTATTGGTAGATCCTAAGGATGTGACCGTGCCCCCTGTCTATCCGGATGATTCCCTGACCCGTCGGACTTTAGCCAGATTTATCACCAATGTGATGCGGATGGATGCCCAAGTAGGAGAGGTGATTACGCAACTGAAAGAAGATGGTTTGTATGAGAATACTATTATTTTCTTCTATTCCGACCACGGGGACGGGATGCCCTATTTCAAGCGGGAATTGTATGATCGGGGGCTGAAAGTGCCGCTTTTGGTCAAAGCCCCTTGGCTGGAAGGCGGGACGAAAACCGATGAACTGGTCAGCTTTGTGGACTTTGGGCCAACCTTACTTTCTCTTGCAGGAGTTCAAATCCCTGAATCCATGCAAGGGCAAGCTTTCTTGGGAGCCCAAAAAGCAGAGCCCCGAAAGTATGTCTATGCGGCTAGGGATCGGATGGACAGCGAGTATGATCGGGTTAGAGCGGTTTCAGACGGGAGATTTAAATACATCCGAAATTACATGCCCGAGAAGCCCAATTATCAGAATATTCAATATCGACTTCAAAACCCCTTGATGGGTCACCTTTTGGAACTGAATAAGCAAGGAGAACTAAATGAAAATCAAGCCCGCTGGTTTGCCCAAAGCAAGCCCGAGGAAGAACTGTACGATACCCAAAGCGATCCTTGGGAATTCACCAATCTGGCAGGCAATCCGGACTACGCTGAAAAGCTTGCTGAGCTACGCAAAGCCCACCAGGACTGGATCACAAAATACGGGGATCAAGGAGCAATCGACGAAATGGAAATGGTGAAGACTATGTGGAATGGAGCCGAGAATCCACCAATCACTGCCAAAGCTGAGGTAAGTTTCTCCGAAGGAATGGTTACTCTTACTTGCCCTACACCTTCAGCTCTGATCGGCTGGAGAAAGTCCAATGGGGAGGCTTGGAAGATATACACCGAGCCTTTTGAAGCTACAGCAGGAGATTCCCTGTATGTAAATACCCATCGGATCGGGTATGAGGCGGTGGAGGTTTCTATAAAATTGAATAATAGGGATTGAAAAAATTAGGCAAATAGTGAACTAATGGGAAATAATTAGTTCGTTTTTCTGTGAAATATATTCACATGGTTTATTTTTCATGTCCAAGCAGAGGATACAATAAGAAAAGTCCAAAATTCAAGGTTCGGACCTTAATTGTATCCTCGTAGGTTACAGATTGACTACCTCCGGGACTTGTACGGGGAAATATAGAGTAATCAAAATCAGCCCGTTGATAACTTACTTCCAAGCCTAATTGAAATTTACCAATAGCCCTGGATACTTGCAGATTTCCTCCTACGGTAATAGAGGATAAACTGGGTCTAGAGCCGGCATGTGCCCATGTTAGAGTTTCATTACCCACTACCCTAACCATCTCGTAATAAGGGTAGTTGATCTGTCCGTAGCCTAGAAATATTCCCGTTCGATATTCCCAACTTCCTTTTTTCAAGAAATATCCCAATCCGGGAGCGATTGATAGCATGTTGTTATTTTCATGAGAAAAGCGAAAATCCAATCCGTAAAGATCATTGACGAAATCTTCCATTTCGGTAACAGAGATCGGATTGTTTGTAACACCTGATCTAAGAAATACATAAAAGTGACTGGCGAAATGATAATTAAGAGTTCCGTGAATAGAATAGCCAACTTTTGCAAATCCATTGCTATCCTTTGAAATACTTGCAAGATTGGGTATGCTGGAATCTGGAAAATAAATCGCAGCCTCTTCCATATTATTTCCTCCGAATACACCCACTGGAAAGGCAGGGCCTGCACTTACAGACAAGGAGATTCTTTGAGGTGGATTTTCCTGGGAAAAGGAAGATTGAAGCATAAAGCCAAAGAATAAAAGCAGAAGAAAAAGATTTTTCATTTAAAGAGTATTGAGATAAATAGATTCAAAGAAATTACCGAAAACAATAGGCAATCTAAATTACTAGCCACATAAATTTAGATTATTCGTTATTGAATAAAAAGTGAAATAGTTTAACGAAGCGATGCCTAAAGGAAAAAAGGGATCAAATTGGTGACAAGGGCACGCTCAACGAAATGAAAATTGTCAAAGCCGTATGGAATGGAGTAAAAATTCCTCCGCTCGCTGCCGAAGCTGAGGTAAGTTTCTCCGAAGGCAAGGTCACTTTAACTTACCCAACTCCTTCAGCCTTGATGGTTGGAGAAAATCAAGCAGCGAGACTTGGAAGATATACACCGAGCCTTTTGAAGCTACAGAAGGAGATTCCCTGTATGTGAATACTCATCGGATAGGGTATGAGGCGGTAGAGATTGCTAGAAAGTTGGATTAGGTTATCCATCCTGCTTTTAGATGAATTATATATCAAATTTTATTTTAGGGTATAATCATCTGTTCCAAGTCAGTTTGATCTCCTCTCCAAATATTGAGATCAATTCGTTCCCCAATACCTGGAAGGCTTCCCTTCTCTGTAAACTGCCAAATCAACCACCCGCGGGTTTGAGGCTCTTGAACTCGATTATAATTAGCAACCCAAATTGGATATTGATCAAATCCCTGATTGTGCAGTACATCCCAGAAAAACTTATCTCCAGTATAAATCATGGGTTTTACCTTGTAATGAGCCTCCACGATTTTTAACCAATTCTTCAGACCCTCTCTTAATTTTTCCTTGGGCTGGATAGTACTGTGCTTTTCAATATCCAGCACAGGAATCAAATCCCCTTTAACAAGCTTGGTATTTCTGATGAAGTTTTGAGCTTGCTTACTACTATTTTCATTTGGGCGGTAATAATGATAAGCCCCTCTTTTCACAGGTAAATTAGAAAAGCCTTTCCAATTCTGTTGGAATCTTGCATCTATCCCGTCTTCGCCCATTGTAGCTCTCACAAAAACAAATTGTACACGTTGATTTTCAAGTTGCAATTGGAGCCCGGCAAAATTGATCCTGCCTTGATATTGACTGACATCTATTCCCAAAATGCCTACTGGGAAATTTCTAAAAACGTGCTGCAACTTCAGTTCCTCTCTAAAAGGAGGGGCGCTTCTGGTGTACTCACCTAAACTCCGATTGATCTTCTTTTGAAATGTCGAAAGAAAAAGACCAATACCAACTAAGAGAAAAAATAAAACAACGATGATCCAGGACCAAAAATCTGAATTTTTCTTTCGGGGCATAGAAGGATTAAAAACTCTCGTAAATATGAAAAAAGAATATTTAATTCGAAAGACCTCTAAGTTAATCTAAGTGATTTAGGTCAGATTAGACAGACTGAATCAAGCAGGAAGCTTGGTGCCAAAATTTAAAACCTCCACAATCTATTTTCTCATGATAAATTGAAGCGCATAGAAATTCCTGTGGTTAAAATTCAATACTAAATTCTATACAGAAATCTTGCCGTTCAATTTGAGATTTCTTATCGGTTTGGGGTGAGTGAAAAGCGAAGAATCAGCGGAGGGATAACTTTTTGAATTTGGAGTTGTATTGGATAGAGGAGAATTAAATAATTAAGAAGCTGGAAAAAATAATAAAAACATTTTTTAAAAAGAGCAAAAGCGATTTTTGATTTTTTCAATCGAATTTTTTCGAATCCTCTGGGTTACTAGAAATGATAATATCAATGTCAGCCAAAGCCAATATTCGTATTCAAACGCCCACATTATAAAAATTGGAATGATCATAATCCATTCAAGAAATAAAATAGTCCAAGTTTTTTCTTTGATAAAATTGAAGGCAAGGGTATCTAAGAGGCAAATTGAAATATAAAATCCTCCAATAATGAAAAGCCCATAGGTAAAGAAAAGAATTGGGATTGCCAGAGGACTAAAAAACAAGATTACATTCCAATTCTCCCCTGCAAAGCCTTCTAGTCTTAAAATACTAAAAAGGATAAAGCTTAAATAAGTTGTAAAATAAAATCCAAGAAGATGAACCCAATTGGTAAAAATGATTTGAAAAGTCATTTTTATTCTATCCATATTATTAATTGCTTTAGATAAAAAATTATTTAGGTTTTGGATTAAAAGGATTTTGGCCCAGATTTATGAGATCGGAAATTACCAAAAAGTAAATCTGAATCTTTTCTGAGCAAACCTGCGGGATACAATCACCTCACCTCAAAAACCGCAGACTCCCATGGCCCAAAATCCAAATCAATTTCAGCCCCTTCATCCGTTACTCGAAGCGTAGTCCTTTTCTTCCCAAACATCAGCTCTTTGATCTCCCTTTCGCCGGGTTCCAAGTTCCAAGCCTTGAACAGTTCCGGAGATAGTTTAAGTGTCGTTTTCACCGATTGGAATTCATCAAAATTGGTCACCACAATCAGCTTCTGACTTTCATCCCATCGGGCAAAAGCGAAGGCTTTATCTGTGTATGCTGGATTTTGTTGACGGTTGAAAGAATGTAATTCCAAATATTCTCCCATCAGTGCGGAGCTGTTTCTGGTGAAGTTCAGCACTTCGGAGTAGTAGTTTCGTGGTGCTTGTTCATTTTATGAATATTGTCCCTGAAGGAGTAATTATAATATCAATTTTAGTGATTATAAGTAAAATGGCTAATAAGAAAAACTAAAAAAAAAATTAACTGAAAGTTTGATACTAAAATTACAGACATTAGGTTTAAGAGAATTACATCACATGAAAAAATTAATTTTCTTTTGCCTATCATTTTTCGTTGCATTAGAAGGTGTTTCCCAGAGCTGCGGAGACGATGGATTTTGGAAAATTGGTAGCCAATTTGGTACCCAACGACTTTCCTCCAATTGTGGAGATTTTATTTGCCATGGATTTGCAGCAGCATATTGGGAAGAAGGGTTTATACAAGGAACTTCCTTGAATTCAACTAATCCTGGAATCGTAAACGTAAAAACTCAATATACTCAATCGGGGGGTGGTCCCACAGAAACATACTTTCGGGATTCTCCACTCTATGTGCAAGTCTGTGGTCAAAGTCTCTCGAATATAGACGTCGTAACTCAAGTATATGGGTCAAGTCCTGGGTTTCATTCCTTGGTTAGAGATCGAAATACCATTTTCAACCCTAAATTTATTTCAAAGTACGGTACTGAAAGTCCGGTAATCAGGCATAACTTCAATTCCACCTGGTATGAACTCAATAATGCCAGCAAAACTGAACCTGACAAATATTATGTTTATTTAGGAAAATTAAAAACTGAGTACTACGTTCCAAAAGGTCAGATAAAACCCATTTCATTACTATCAAAGCCGGGGGCTACCTATTCTTGGTCCATAATAGGGCCTCCCGGAATAGTGTCGTTTACCTCGGCTACCAATGGAGCGTCTGTTTCCCTACAGGGTGATTCCTTTGGTACTACACAGGTTAAAGTCACTGTTTCTGGTTGTTCAGGAATTCCCCCAAAAGAACAGATTATTACGATTATTGTCCCTGCGATAAACATATCAGGGACCTATACCACGTCCAACTCAACGAATCTACTTTGGGAAATGGAAATCAGGTACCTTCAGGAAATATATCCACCTATCTATCTATGACGGGGATAAATAATTTTGTTTGGGAGAGATACCAAGGAAATCTTCCTTTTTGGGCACATACCAATCAGATGCATTTCACAATGCAATCTGGTAACTACGTTTCATTTCGAATATATGCGCGAAGCTCCAGCAATGATACCTTGGCTGTGAGAAATGTGACCTATTACAATTATGGTAACTTTAGCCTTTACCCTAATCCGAGTAGTTCAAGCATCAGCATCAAGAGCGACTATAAAGGCCCCATGGATTTGGAGATCATCCCACTATATAAAAGCAGTAAAATTCTTGAATTTAAGGTTGCCGCTGATGAAAAAGTGGATATACATGATCTTCCAAAGGGAGATTACCTTGTCAGAGTAAGAATAGGTGAGGATTTGGTTTTGGAATCTAGATTGATAAAAAATGAATAAGGCTCCTCTATTGTTTATTATACTTTCAATCTTATCAGCGGAAGCTTTTTCACAACAGAAATTCTTTGAAAAAATCGAATTCGGTTTTTCCGGTGGACTGGCTGTACCGGTTGGTCATTTTAAGGAAATTTCTATCACTCCATCCTTGGAACCTGTCCCGCCAGGCTCTAGTCCGGAGAGATTTCAGGGATTTCTCAAAAATGAAGGAGGCCAAGCACAACTGGGATACAGTCTGGGACTAAACCTGAGCTATCATCTCACTTCTTCGGTATTTATTAGCCTAAATTATCTTAAAACCAAACATTCCATAGATACCCGTCCACAACAAATCTATTACGATGCCAATTTTAAATCCGAAATTGATTTAAATGGAGTGCCATTTGAAGTTCCGGGAAGATTGGAAAGCGACCCTTATCGCGCTAATCTTTTTTATTTGGGAATAGGGTATCGTTTGCCTATTCATCGCCTGGAGGTTCGATTTACTGGCTTGGCAGGGATAAATAACATGGAGTTTCCTTTTTATTCTTGGACCTATCAGATTTCAGAGACCACAGCCATTCCACTCAGGCCATTTCCTGTAGATGGACCAGTGCCGACTAGCTTACGGGAATTTGCTTATGGACTCGAAACCAAAGTAGCCTACTCGCTGTCTAAAAAGTTCAATATGAACCTTTCAGCCACCTATCTTCGTTCTGACCATCCTCATGACTATTGGACCAGTTTGCTGGCAGCATCTATTGCTTATAAAATTCAAGATGAAATTCGATATAGAAATCTTGCGGTTCAATTTGGGATTTCTTATCGGTTTGGAGGTGAGTGAAAAGTGAAGAATCATCGAAGGTGACTATTATCTAATTCTAGAGTTCATCGGATATTTGGGAGTTGATAATAACCTTATTTTTCCGGACTTGACTTTTCGGCAGGGGGTAGAATCCCTGCAAAGTTGGAAAGCTGCATAGAAATGAAATCTAATCCTTTGCGTTTCTTCGTGTTCTTCGGGGTTCACATTTTTACTTCACCTCAAACACTGCCGACTCCCATGGCCCAAAATCCAAGTCAATTTCAGCCCCTGTGTCAGTCACACGAAGCACGGTCTTCTTTTTCCCAAACATCACCTCTTTGAGCTCTCTTTCGCCTTTTTCTAGTTTCCAAGCCTTGAGCAGTTCCGGAGAAAGTTTAAGCGTTGTCTTGACCGATTGGAATTCATCGAAGTTGGTCACCACAATCAGCTTTTGGCTCTTATCCCAGCGGGCAAAAGCGAAGGCTTTGTTGGTATAGGCTGGGTTTTGGGATCGGTTGAAGGAATGCAACTCCATATACTCTCCCATCAACGCCGGACTGTTTCTGGTGAAGTTGAGCACTTCAGAGTAGTAGTTTCGTAGTGCTTTTTCATTTTCAGATAGTTGCCCTCCGTCAAACTTCCCTCCATTCATCCATTTCTGATGCTGCGGTACCCCGATGTAGTCAAAAATGGAGGTACGACTTGGATCGCCAAAACCTGCATCTTCTGCTCCTGGTTCGCCAACCTCCTGTCCGAAATAAATCATAGTAGGAGAAGTAGAAACCGTCGCAGAAACCACCATTGCAGGCATGGCTTTCCAAGGGTTCCCGGCAAATTCCGGACTGGCGATGCGCTGCTCGTCATGATTTTCCAAGAAGTGAAGCATGTGATGCTCTATATCACGCTGGGATTCAAAAATCGCAGGGAGATAATCCGTAGAACCATGCCCGTACATGATGTTTTTCAAGGTATCATAGAGCTCTACTTTATCGTAGAGGTAATCCATTTTTCCATTGAAAAGGTAATCCCGATACAAGGCAGGCTGATAGACCTCTGCCATCAAAAAAGCATCCGGCTCGGTATTTTTTATATGGGAATTCAAATAAGACCAAAACTCCACAGGCACCATTTCTGCCATATCGAAGCGGAATCCATCGACTCCTTTACCCAACCAAAACTGAGTAATGTCCTTGAATTTTCTCCACGAGTCCGGCACCTCTTTTCCCTGCCAGAATTCATAGTGCTTTTTCCAGTCCAAGGAATCCGCTCCAGCAGGCAATTCTTCAAAATCTTTGCTGCCATCTGGTTTGATTCCATAATTGATTTTGACCGTTTCATACCAGTCATAGAAGTCAGGCTGAGCCAATCGGGAACCGTTGCCTGTCCATTTGGCAGGTACTTCATCGAATTTCCCGTCAGCCAAGGGATGCTTTTTCCCACCAAGTGGTTGATAGCCATTTTTGGGTTCGGGTACCTGAAAGGCTTCTCCCGGGATATAATAGAAGTTGTTGTCTCTGGCATATTCTACAGATGTATCATCATCCGCTCCAAAATCTTTCACTCCTTCGGGATTATTTTTCCCTTCATAATGGCGCGATACATGATTGGGTACGATGTCTATGATTACCTTCATTCCATGCTTGTGCGTTCGGGCGATCAGCGCTTCAAATTCCTCCATACGCTTGGTCACATCCACCGCCAGATCAGGATTGACCTGATAGTAATCCCGTACGGCATAGGGTGAACCTGCGCGCCCTTTGATCACATCCGGATCGTCCGAACTCACCCCTATCTCTGGAAAATCCCCGATCACGCCATGATGCGGGACTCCCGTGTACCAGATATGGGACACCCCAAGCTTTTTGATTTCTTCCAAAGCGGTATCTGTGAAGTCATTGAACTTCCCAACTCCATTTTCTTCCTTGGTTCCCCAAGGTTTGTTGTTCGTATTGGTATTGCCAAAAAGTCGGGTAAAAACCTGATAGACAACAATTTTTTGAGGTTTCATGGCTTCAGTTTCTGTAATTTCAGGGGAATTGCTTTCGCAGGAAACAAGAGTAGCTGCTAAGGCGGCAAGGGATAAAAATCTCTTCATGAGTTTATCTAGTCAATCGATACAAAAGGAGCGTGTTTCTTTTAATTAGTAAGGGAAACTGTTTCATATTGATGGTTTCTCCAGGTGCATGAGCTCCTGAACCTGAAGCTCCCAAGCCATCCAATCCTGGTAAAATATCAGCCACATAAGCTATGTCAGCAGCACCTCTGCTTCCTGGATCACCGGGTTTCACTTCCCCCAATCCCATATCCAAACTTACCTTATTCAACACAGCCGCTAATTCATAATTTTCAGGTCTCGGAGTCATTGAAGGGATGCCATCACGAAAAGTTATTTCAGCATCCGTTTGATGAAGATTTTTAGCTACGATTTCCCGCATTTTGGCTCTTGCAGCTTCTTTTTGAGCTTCACCCAAAAATCTCAAATCACCAGTTACAAAAGCCTCTCGAGCAACGATGTTGGTTTTGCCCAAAGCTTCTCCTTTTCCAGTTTCTGAATCGTAAGAAATATCCGAACCCCCAATAAACTGACCCGGATTGAAGGTTAGGTACTTTTCTTCAGCAAGTGCTTCCCGGAATTCATTTAGAATCCTAGAAGCTTCATAAATAGCACCATATCCAGCATATTGTCCAAAAACTCCGCTGGAGTGGCTTTGACGGCCTGTAGTCTTTAAGGTCCAACCGCTGGAGCCTCTTCTGGCTACTGTCACTGAGTTGAAACCCTGAGCTGTTTCGTAGCCTAAAGCGATATCATGAGACTTGGAACGCTCAATGAAATCTCTTCTTGAAAGCTCATTGTCACCAGAACTCTCCTCATCTCCCATAAAATACACGGTCACGGTTCGATCTTCCAATAGTCCGAGTTCATGGAGCGCCTTCAAACTTGCAAAAACCAGCACATCGCCACCTTTCATATCATTGGCGCCCTGCCCAGTTGCAGTGCTGTCATTGAGCCAGGTGAAGGGAGTGAAGGGCATGTCTTTCTCGAACACTGTATCCAAATGACCTATTAAAAATAGTTTTTTACCCTTAGAACCTTTTCGGGTAGCCACAAAATGCCCTGCTCGGTTTACTTCAGCAGGAACTTCCACCCATTCAGTCTGAAAGCCGATTTTTTCAAATTCACGGGCGAAAACACGGCCTACTTCTCGCACGCCTTCTTTATTGAGCGAACCCGAATTGATGTTTAATACCTCTTCTAATAAAGCAACAGTCTCTTGGTAGTTTTTGTCAACTAGTTCCAGAAGCTTTTTCTCCTCTTTACTGAGTTTTTGTTGAGCAAATGTCAAAATAGGCAGAATAGCCAAGATGATGATACAGGCAGATTTTTTCATAGGTGGAAAAATAGGGGAAAAATCCTGAGGGGGCAACTGCTCAACCTTAGAAGCTTGAATTCTACAGCAAGTCTGATGTTAATAATCAGGAATATTCTTACCCAAAATGATATCACGATTAATTGTCAATATCCCATTTGCCAACTTTGGTAGAAAAATACCTGAGCCACCTCTTTGGGGTCTTTTTCTTTTTTCCTCTTCTGTTAAAAGTGGGTCATCGAGGAAAATAAAATCATCAATGTAGTAAGGAATGGTGCTTGGCTCTTTGACTGTAATGTGGATGTGTTCAACCTCCTCTCCTCCAGGATAAGGAGCAGGTCTAAATGTAAAAAATGAATAACGCCCGTCTGAACTAGTTTTTACCCAACCTCTGATATGTCCATGTCTTCTTGCCCAGCCCTTTTCGTCTCCCTTTTTTTCATAGATACCCTCCCGGTTAGTGTGATAGATGTATAAAATCACATCCTTTGCAGGAGTTTTTCCATCTTGTTGGTACACGGTTCCAGTCAGCATCAATTTTGGGTTGTTCTGAAGAAAGCCCGGAAGCGTATCCACCGAATTGAGTTTTTGATCCCCAAATTCCATAAGGGCTTCACAGCCTTCGCACGGACCACCCACTTTTCTAACTTGCTTGGGGCTATCTTGACCATTGCAAGAAAAAACCACAAAAATCAAAAGGGGTAATATTATTGCAGTTTTCATATCTTCGATGATTTAGTTAATGTACAGGATTTCAGATAATTAAGTTAGCTGTTTTATCTGTCAAAAACGCCTCTTCTCCATTTTTTATCGCTCGATAGATTAGCATAAAAATCAAGGTCAAGCCATGAATAATAGAGATAATATTAAGGGCGATAAATTTTTCATTTTCTATAATACAGATCGTGCCTGCCTGACCTGCTAAGGCAGGCCGTTGGCACTCTGGACAGGACAACTTCACCAATTACCCAGAATTGAATTCTGGCCTGCCTGCCGAAGGCAGGGCTTGGAAAGGACGTGCCGTTGGCACTATCCTCTTTAAATAGAACTTGATATAAATTTTTGAAATAGGCAGAAAAGCGCTGAAGGCGAGCTCTTTAAAAACCTTGCCATGCAGACGGGCCCAAATTCAATTTGGGGCCTTGATGTAAACACATATACCAGAATCCCAACAGGGTCGTCAGGACTGATTTAATACAGATCGTGCCGTTGGCACTCTTGGTAATGTAACCTATGATTATTGCCCAGAATTGAATTCTGGGCTAGTACAAGAAATGCCTTTGGCATTAATTCCTCAAAGGTTTCAAGGCCTACTCAAAGTAATTTCTTGCCTAAGCACCAACGGTGCGTCCTATATAAACCCCAAATTCAATTTGGGGTCCTAATAAAATGAACCAACTCAGAGCCCCAACGGGGCGATCTGTATTGTACATCAATCCCAAACATATTTCTCATCAAATTCAATCTGATATTCTTTTAGAAATCTTCGGTATTCTGTTTTAAAATCGATTTTTTGATGATGCTCTTTCTGATTTTGGATATAATTTTTTACAATTCCCAGTTTTGATTGGCTAACTGAAAAGATTCCATATCCCTTTTGCCACTCGAAATCCCTTCTGATAATTTCCTTGAATTTTATTGAGGTAGATATTTTCAGGTTTTTGATTAATTCCGCAATAGTAATTGTTCTTGGAAGTGTACAAAGCCAATGAATATGATCTGGCATTATGAAAATCTCTTCACTGAAACTGCCCAAATTTGATCCAACTTGTACAAAATAAGCTTGGGCATTTGGTCGGAATTCTTCAGAAATCATGGGTATTCTATTCTTGGTAGAAAAAACACAATGGAGATAGACCTTGGCTAGAGATTGAGGCATAGGATTAAAAATTATGCGTTTTAAAAATGTAAACTAAAAAAATTTGTGAAATTTTACTAAATTCTTATTGATTAAACGTATGAAATATTTTTAATACAGATCGTGCCTTTGGCACTCTGGACAGGACAACGTCACCAATTACCCAGAATTGAATTCTGGGCTGCAACAGAACGTGCCTTTGGCACTATCCTCTTAAAATAGAACTTGATATAAATTTTTGAAATAGCCAGAAAAGCGCTGAAGGCGCGCACTTTAAAAACCCTGCCGTGCAGGCGGGCCCAAATTCAATTTGGGGTTCTAATAAAATGAACCAACCAGAGCCCCAAAGGGGCGATCTGTATTATAATTCAAATTTTTTCTATTTTCGAATCAAACCAAGTCCTCAAAACTTCGTTACTTCAAGAAAATCACCAATAATCATATTTATGAAAACCCTGTTTGCAAGTCTTTTCCTAATCCTTTTTACCTCACTTTCTCTTCAAGCACAAAATGCAGATGCAATTTTGGGTGTTTGGAATAATACCGAAAAAGACGCCAGAATTGAGATTTACAAAGAAAATGGTAAGTATTTCGGCAAAATCGTATGGCTGCAAGAGCCTACCGAAAATGGAAAACCTAAATTGGATAAAAACAATGCAGATAAGTCCTTGAGAAACCAACCTGTCATGGGTATGAAACTTTTAAAAGGATTTGTTTACGATGATGGATCTTGGGAAGACGGGACGATTTATGATCCCAAAAATGGCAAAACCTATTCCTGCGTAATGAATTTGAAAAACCCGGAAGTTCTTGAAGTGAGAGGATATGTTGGGTTTTCTATGCTTGGAAGAACCGTAGAGTGGACTAAACAAAAATAGTCTTCCCTCATCATCCCTTTTAAAATTAACTCTGTTTTTACCAAAAAATTGGCTAAACTTAGGTTGAATAAACCTATTGTAAATGGCCAATTTTAATATCGATGCAGATAAAGACCTGACCTATGATGCTATCGTCATCGGCTCAGGAATCAGCGGAGGCTGGGCTGCAAAAGAACTTTGCGAAGCAGGGCTCAAAACCCTCGTACTAGAGCGGGGACGTATCGTAGAACACGTGGTGGATTACCCCACCATGACATTAGATCCTTGGGAGCATGAACTTCGAGGTGGATTAACTCCAGAGCAGAAAGCTAAACATCCTAAAGGCGGAAGATCCGGATTTATTGGAGCTTTCAACGAACACTTTCATGCCAATGACCTCGAAAACCCATACACCGAAGTAAAGCCATTTCTGTGGGTTCGTGCTCACCAAATGGGAGGCAGATCCCTGCTTTGGGGAAAACAGACCTATAGGTGGTCAGATCTTGATTTTGATGCCAATGCCAAAGACGGACATGGAGTTGATTGGCCCATACGCTATAAAGATATAGCCCCTTGGTATACCTATGTAGAGAAATTTGCGGGGATCAGTGGCGAAGCTTTGGGACTTCCGCAATTACCAGATTCTCACTTTTTACCTCCGATGGAGTTGAACTGTGTAGAAAAACACGTCAAGGAAAGAATTGAACAGGATTTCAATGGGAGAAATCTTATTATTGGGCGGGTAGCCCATCTGACTGAGCCTTTGAACGGCAGAGGCAAATGTCAATTCCGAAATCGATGCGATCGGGGCTGCCCTTATGGAGCCTATTTTTCAAGTAATGCGGTTACTCTCCCTGCAGCTAATGCAACAGGTAACCTAACCATTCGGCCTTTTTCCATTGTTCAGTCGGTAGTTTATGATGAGCAAAAAGGAAAAGCTTCAGGTGTAAGAATCATTGATGCGGAAACAAGCGAGGAGATTGTGTACAAGGCTAAAATCATTTTTGTCAATGCCTCTACCTTAAGCACCACCCAGATTTTGATGAACTCTACTTCTAATCGTTTTCCAAATGGCTTGGGAAATGACAGCGGAGAACTCGGGCATAACCTGATGGATCATACCTATCGGGTAGGTGCAATGGGAACCGTGGAAGGTTTTGAAGATCAATATTACAAAGGTCGTAGACCGAATGGAATCTATATTCCCCGCTATGTTAACCTCAAAGATGGCCCTCAATCCGACAAGTTTGTGCGAGGATTTGGTTTCCAAGGTGGTGGAGGAAGATCCGGCTGGGGAGCAGGAAGCAATCAGGAGGCTTTTGGAGGAGATTTCAAAGACGGCTTGATGAAACCCGGTCCTTGGGAGTTTTTCATAACCGGATTTTCAGAATGTCTTCCCTATCATGAAAATCAAGTGTATCTCAATAAAGATGTCTTGGATAAATGGGGACAGCCAACACTATCTATTGATGCAGAATGGAAAGCCAATGAATTGGCGCTAAATGATCAGGCTCGACAGGACGCCAAAGAAATGCTGGAACGTGCTGGATTGAAGGATGTGATGGAGTTTGACAATAAACACGAAATGGGCTTCGGCATCCATGAAATGGGAACGGCAAGAATGGGGAGAGATCCAAAAACTTCAGTACTCAATGGAAACAATCAGGTACATGGTTGCGCAAATGTTTATGTTACGGATGGGGCTTGCATGACTTCTTCCTCCTGTGTCAATCCATCTTTAACCTACATGGCACTAACCGCTCGGGCTGCTAATCATGCCGTATCTGAACTCAAAAAACTTAATCTCTAAGCCATGAATAGACGCGACGCACTAAAAAAATCAGCTTTGGCATTGGGAGCAGCGGCTGGAGCACCTACCTTGATTAGCCTACTTCAAGCTTGTGCCAAAACAGATCGATTGACTTGGACTCCTCAATTTTTGAGTGAAGATCAAGCCAGATTTATATCTTCTTTTGTGGATTTCCTTTTGCCAAAAACCGAAACTCCGGGAGGATTAGATGTGAAGGCAGATGTGTTCATAGATCTGATGTATGCTAAAACTTATGATGAGGCAGGGCAAAATCAGGTTGTTGCGGACATTGAAAAATTCAATGCTGATTGCAAGACAAAATATGGTAAAGTCTTCGCCGAGCTTTCGGCAGAAGACAAAGCAAATTGCTTCAAAGAGCATGAGGCAAATTCTCCAAAATTCCCTAAAACTGTCTGGGGAGGTGCGGTGGGACCTCGAGAACCAGTGGGATTCTACCGAGGATTGAAATCTACTGTACTTTGGGCTTATTTCAGTTCGGAAGAGATTGGTAAAAATGTCCTGAGCTATGATCCAATTCCGGGAGAATACCGAGGATGTATGCCTCCATCAGAGGTAGGAAATATTTGGAGCTTGTAGGATTTTAAAGAACCGTAAAACTCCCTAAAAAAAAAGGCAAGGTCAACAAACCTTGCCTTGTGCATTATATTGATTTCTTATTTATTTGAAAAAACCATTTCAGCCTTCATTTTCATAGGAATTCGCATTCCATCGGGCATTTGAGGATTTGCTTCCATAATCGTGGTACCTTCCACCTCTTGAGACACTTTTGCTTCATATACCCAGCCGGTTATTTTGTCCACTAAAATGTCAGATTTAACCTTCCCATTCATTTCAGAGCGAACAGTCATTCCTTGCATTTCCATAGGAACTGGGTTACTCGTTAGGCTTGCTTCTCCCGATATTCTATGGTGAGCATCATCCGAACCCAGATAGGTATATTGGGTATTGACTAAAGCATTGATGGAGGAATTGAGCTCACTTTCAATGTTCCAATTATCCCCTACTGCTACTTGCTGAGCTGGATAAATAGCTAAAATCATTTCAAGATTTCCTCTCAGGCTTTCTTCTCCAAAAGTACCTGAAACTTGCTCCTTCATTTGCGCCATTTGCTCAGGACTCATTCCAGGAAAATCAGAAAACATCTTTTCATAGAGGTTTTCAAAACCACTCATTTCCTGAATCCTTCCCAATTGATTCATTTTCAAGTTAAAAGGGACCCTAACTATGTTGGTAAACATCTTGGACATGGGATTAGAGTCATCTCCACTTTTCAACCTCATTCCTCCCATCGGCATTTTCATATCCATTTCCATGGAATTGTATTGTACTTCCATGTCATAGACTCCATCCTTGAAGTCAACTACTTTGAAACTTAATTCCCCGATCAAATTCATTTCGATATCCATTTCCATACCCTGCACATTTTGGGCAATTGACATGGAGGTGTTGGATTTTTGGAAGTAAGTTTCATTTACCTCCAGGTTTAATTGCAGGTCTGTTTTTTGTGCAAAAGCAGCTATAAAAAACAAAGACAAGAAAAAAGAAAAGAAGAGCTTTTTCATACGATTATAATTTGTTTTTAAAGGCCATATGGAATCCCTGCCTGCGGCAGGCAGGTCGCACAGTTTCCCCAATATATCGGGGCATACCAGTGTGTGTCGTTCTCGTTGTGCTCGATTTCATAACAATGATTTAGTTTAACGGCTCAAATAAAAGGTATTTTTACAAGAAAAATTAGTCCGAAATGAATTATCGCAAATAATTTCTCTCAAAAACCAGGGGGCTATTTTCACCAATCTGCTACTTTTTTCCCCACTTGATTCATACAATTTGTGATTTTAACTCTCAAAATGCCCCATTTCGCACTTGGCACCCACTTTGGCTTTTCTTTACCCAATCCATACCAAGGAAATTTTTATGATGAATATAGATTTGCAACATATACTGGCAAGCTATTGGGATGAGGTAAAAACAAAATTAAAAGCCCATCACCCTAGCCTTACCGAAGAAGATTTAAGTTATATTAGAGGCAGAGATGAAGAGCTTTTTTTGAGGTTGGAGAAGAGGCTGGGTAAGACCACCGATGAAATCAAAGAAGAATTAAGAAAATTCTAATACCAATCAATTTCTATTTTAAACTAAAACATAAAATCATGAAAACGAGAATTTTTGCTATCGCATCCGCATTGACTGTCAGCTTTGGCTTGGCTTCCTGCGGAGAAAAATCGACTGAAAACGAAGAGGTGATAGAAGTGGAAGTAAATCTTGAAGAAGAGAAGTCTGAACTTAGAAAAGAGCTAGAAAGAATTCAGGCGGATATTGATAAGCAAATCGCAGAATTGGAGGCCAAAAAAGAGAAAGCTGATGCAGAAATGCAGGCTGAAATAGAGGAAATGCAAGAGGAGCTTAGGGGTGAAAAATCAGACTTGGAAAAGGCAATGGATGACATCCAAAAAGCGAGTGAAAATACTTGGAGCGATGTTAAAAAGTCGGTTAATAAAACCACCGCAGAAATCGAAAAAGAGTGGAAAAATCTAAAAGGTGAAGTAGAAAAAGCATTTGAAAAAAATTAAGGCTTTTAAGAATAGAAAAGGGGCGAATTGAAAAATCCGCCCCTTTATCTTTTAATCCACTTTTACATTGGTAAACCAAATCACCCGTTGACCATCTTGTCCCTTGTGATCAGTAGCCATGGTGATAGGCCCGAAGGACTGCTCATTTTCCCAAGTCCATGTACGACCATCAGGTCCATTGCCTTTTCGGAAGGTCCATTCCAAAATTTTATAATTCTCATCCAAATACAAATCGTAAGCATCGCCCGGTGTGTAGCCATCTTCAGAATTATACACAATTGTAAGCTTGGTAGCATTCGTACCTGCTATTGGAGAAGCAACATTCTCTTCTGAATCCCAAGTATAGCCAGTATCCCAAGCCAATTGGAAAGGATACATCATCCAGTATTTATCATTGATAAAGCCACGGTCCACTGGAGGCAAAGAGTCGGCATCCAAAGAATAAGTCATGGTGGTATCAGGCCCGGAATAATAAACCGTATTTTCTCTCAGATTCCATTTCCAATCCCGAGTAAACACGTTGATAGAATCCCGCTGTACATTCCAAGTATAAGCTATGCTGTTTACCTGGTCAAAATTATCAAATCCGTAGGCTTTTGCTACTTTCATAGGAAGGGTATCCTCTACTACTTCCTTTTGTTGGCAAGAGGCAAAGGCTAAAACTGCACAAACAATCAGTGTGATTTTTTTCATTGTCAAAGGTGGTTTTTATTCAAAGATAACAGAGTCAGGAATTGGATTGTTTTTTTATCCATTTTTTGAATTTCCTAAGCTCATAATATTGATATATAGGTTTGATTATCAACAAATACCGATTTAAATAAAGTAAAACTCGAAACAAAGCGGAAGGAAAAATCTTTTTTTGACGTTTTTTGACACCTCTAAGAATCTTATCCGCGACTTGATCGGCTTTTTGAGAAGGAAATGGTCTTGGTATTCCTTGTCCCGCCTGATCAAAAAATTTGCTCTGGGTTGCAATGGGAAAAGCCAAACTCAACCATTGTTCATCTGACTCTAACCAAACTGTCTGAGCCCAAGCCAAAAGGGAGGATTTGGTGGCAGAATAAATCCCATACCCGGGCAATGGCCAATATGCCATCGCCGAACAAGTAATGGTTAGATATAGACTAGGGAATTTTTGTCTTAGAACAATCCCCAATTCCAATACAGCAAAAACATTGAGATGAAAAAGCTCTTCGATTTTGTTTAATTCCTGCTTTTCAAAGGGTTCATAATAGGCCTTCCCAGCATTGGCAAAGCAATAGTCCAGTTGCTTCCAGTTTTTATCCAGCCAAAGAGTTATTTCTTCCAATGCCTTTCCCTTTGTAAGATCCAAAGTCAAAATTTCAATTTCAGGAAGTTGAGCCCTCAATTCCTGCAAGCCATCTGCATCTATATCTACTGCCAAAATCTTTGCCTGAACCAAATAAAGTTGCTGAACCAATTCCTTCCCTATTCCGGAAGCAGCCCCGCTTACCAGGACAAAAGAATTGGCAAAGCTCTTATTCATGAAAGGTTGGTTTGGGGAAAAATATTTGAAAGGGTTCTATTTTCACTACAAACAATGGTCGCTGTAAGCTGATATCCGGGAAAAAATCATGGTGAACCTGCTTGACATTTACCTTCGCCAGCTTGGCTTTGCCACTTCCTCTCGGCTTGGTGAAATAATCCACTCCATCCCAGCGCTGATGCAAATCAATAGGTAAAATCCCAGTACTGGCGGGAAACCTGAATCCGAAGCTTTTGACTTCGCAGGAAAATAATTCAAGCTCTTTGGACTGAACCCTGATCAAAGTTGTATTGCCCTCTTCATTCCAATGGATCTTCGCAGTCTCTTTGGGTATTCCCCAATTAGCTCTTCCATTTTGGGTGCTGGACTCGGAATCCACATAGATTTTAGTAATTGATTGCTTGCCCGAACCTTTAAATTTCCCCGGAATGAGTAATAATTCCTTATACGGTCCAACTGGGCTTTCTTCGTAATTGACCAGCATTACATAGCCCAACCCGCCTTTATATTTTCCCTGCAGATGCAAAGGTAATCCTGCATGCTCTTCTATCCATTTCTTGGAAAAGCGATAGACCATAATAATTCCCTGACCTTTCAGCTTCCAAGGTGCAGGAGCCTTTTTATACAATTTGAGGGATTTACCCTCATCTATTGAGTGATTTTCAGGCATAGGGTGAAGGGCTAATGGAGGTCCAGCCTCCATCAATGATTAAGGTTTGTCCGGTAATATGTCTTGCGGAATCAGACAGTAAAAAAACTGCTGAATTGGCTATATCTTCCACAGAAGCAGGTCTACCCAAAGGAGTCTGTTTGGACCAAGTCTTGGCATAATCAGGGTCTGAAGTAGTTCGCTCTGTCAAGGTAGCGCCCGGTGCGATTGCATTGACCCGTATTCCCAATGGAGCCAATTCCAAAACCAAATTTTTGGCGAGCATTTCCAAAGCTGCCTTACTCATGGCATAGGCGGATAAATTCTCATGACTTTGATGTGCAGTAACAGAAGATGTCAATAATATGGCTCCTCCCTCTTCTTGTTCTTTCATCACCTGGGCACTGGCTTGGGTCAATAGAAATGAACCCAACAAATTAACCCGCATGACCTCCATGAAGTCTTGGCTGGAATAGTCCAAAAAACTCCCGAAAAGAGTAATCCCGGCATTCGCAACAACCTGATCTACGCTACCGAAATTATTGATAGCTAATTCAATCATTTCTTGAATCACTGATTCATCAGCAGCATCTCCAGAACAGCCAATGACCTTACCTTTACCCTGGCGAGAAAGAGTGGCAACTGCTTCCTGAGTCAAGCTTTTCTCCAAATCATTTAAAATCACATGAGATCCTTGATTGGACAACTTTCGGGCGATCTCTAAGCCAATGCCTTGCCCTGCTCCGGTGACAATGGCTACTTTCGCTTTTTTCATAGTTTCTAGGTCAGTACCCCAGATTTATTTAGGGTATAGTAAATCAGATTAATGTGAATCTCTTTTTACCTCAGAACCTGAACTCCCCTGCAGAAAATCAAAATCAACCCCATCATGCGCCTGATTCACTTTGTCCAAAAATAAATTCACATAACCTCTCTCATAAGGAAGTTGGGTAGGCTGAAAATTCTTTCTTCGGTTTTCAAACTCTTCCTCACTGATCAAGAGGTTAAGACTTCTCGCAGGAACATTTAACTCAATCCAATCACCTGTCTGCACAAGTGCTAATGGTCCTCCAATGGCCGACTCGGGCGAAACATGAAGGACTACCGTGCCATAGCCTGTTCCGCTCATTCTGCCATCTGAAATTCGAACCATATCTTTGACCCCTTTCTCTAAAATCTTTGCTGGCAAGCCCATATTACCCACTTCCGGCATTCCCGGGTAACCCTTTGGTCCTACATTTTTCATCACTAAAACTGTATTTTCATCCACTTCCAAATCAGGGCTATCAATTCTCGCTTTGTATTCGTCGATGTTTTCAAAAACCAATGCCTTCCCTTTGTGAACCAATAAATGCGGACTGGCTGCAGAAGGCTTGATAACCGCTCCATTTGGACAGAGATTTCCTTTCAAAACTGCAATCCCTGACTCTGGCTTGATCGGATTAGTCAGCGTACCAATCAGATCTCTATCATAACATTCTGCTGAAGCTATATTTTCTCCAATAGTCCTCCCGTTGACTGTGATACAGTCTCTGTGTAGATGGGACTCTATTTCCTTCATGACCGCTGGCATTCCTCCGGCATAAAAAAGATCCTCCACCCAATGTTCTCCTGAAGGCTGCACATTAGCGATCAGAGGTATTTTGGAAGAAAAATGGTCAAAATCAGTCAAATCAATATCCACTCCGATTCGCTTGGCAATCGCTGTAAGGTGAAGAATAAAGTTGGTTGAGCCTCCAATAGCTGCATTGACCATGATAGAATTTTCAAAAGCTTTCCTGGTCAAAACTTTACTCATTTTTAAATCCTCCTTGACCATTTCCACGATCCGAATACCGGCCATATGGGCCAAGACTTTTCTTCTGGAATCAGCGGCTGGGATGGTAGCATTATCTGGCAAAGCCAAACCTAAAGCTTCTACCATGGCTGCCATGGTGGATGCGGTACCCATTGGAGCGCAATGCCCTCGGGAACGGGACATGGCGGCTTCAGCTTCTATAAATTCTTCCTGAGAAAGCTTCCCCAGTTTATAATCTTCTGCAAACCTCCAGACATCTGAGGTTCCTATCTTTTTGCCTTTAAATCTTCCGACTAACATGGGGCCTCCAGAAATCACCAAAGTCGGCAAATCCACAGAGGCCGCACCCATTACCAAAGAGGGGGTAGTTTTATCACAACCACACATCAGGACAACACCGTCCATGGGGTTGGCTCTTATACTTTCCTCCACATCCATGGATGCCAGATTTCTAAAAAGCATGGCTGTGGGCTTGATGGAACATTCACCTAAAGACATGACGGGAAATTCCAAAGGGAAGCCCCCGGCCTCCCAAATACCCTGCTTTAGGGATTCCGCTAATTCTCTAAAATGGGCATTACAAGGGGTAAATTCAGACCAAGTGTTACAAATTCCGATCACCGGCTTTTCTCCCTCAAAAAGATGATGGGGAAGACCTTGGTTTTTCATCCATGAACGATAGATAAAACCGTCCTTGCCGGTTCGACCATACCATTCCTGGCTTCTGAGTTTCTTTTTAGACATAGGTTATCTGGGTTGAGAAATTTCTCAGAAGATATAAAAAATTGGAAACAATTCCCTGCAGGAAAGGACGGGAGGTAATAAATGTATGAATCGAACAAAAAAAATCCCGAAGCGTATTTCTTCGGGATTAAGATTTTGAGGAAAAGCTGAAAGACTATAATCTTTCAATATCTGCTCCTAAAGCATTTAAGCGTTTGTCGATATACTGATATCCTCTATCGATCTGCTCAATATTATCGATCACAGAAGTACCATTTGCCGACATGGCTGCAATCAACAAGGCAACCCCTGCACGAATATCAGGAGAAGTCATTCTGATTCCTTTTAATGGATATTTTCTATCCAAACCAATCACGGTGGCTCTATGTGGATCACAAAGAATAATTTGTGCACCCATATCTATCAGTTTATCCACAAAGAACAATCTGGATTCAAACATCTTTTGATGAACCAAAACTGTTCCTTTGGCTTGGGTAGCAGTTACCAAAACAATAGAAAGCAAATCCGGGGTAAAACCTGGCCAAATTTGATCTGCCACGGTTAAAATAGAGCCGTCTATGAATGTCTCTATTTCGTAGTGTTTTTGCTCAGGAATAAAGATATCATCCCCTCTGAATTCCATCTGAATTCCCATTCTTTTGAACGTATCCGGAATGATTCCCAATCTGTGAATCTGGCAATCTTTGATGGTGATTTCAGATTGAGTCATTGCTGCCATCCCTATGAATGAGCCAATTTCAATCATGTCAGGCAGCATAGTATGCTCTGTTCCACCCAGCTTTTCTACTCCTTCAATATGCAAAAGATTGGAGCCAACACCGGTGATTTTAGCACCCATTCGGTTGAGCATTTCGCACAATTGCTGTAGATATGGCTCACAGGCAGCATTGTAAATCGTGGTTTTTCCTTCGGCCATCACCGCAGCCATTACTATATTGGCTGTACCTGTTACAGATGCTTCATCCAGCAGCATGTAGGTACCTTTAAGATTTTTTCCATCAATATGGAAAATCTCATTTTGGGCATCGTAATGGAATTTGGCCCCCAATTTTTGGAAACCATAAAAGTGAGTATCCATTCTTCTACGCCCAATTTTATCACCTCCTGGCTTGGATAATTTTCCCGTTCCAAACCGAGCCAAAAGTGGACCCAAAATCATGACAGAGCCTCTCAACGCTGAAGCTTTAGCTAAAAAATCTTCTGTCTCCAAGTAATCCAAGTTGACATCATCTGCCTTGAAAGAATAGGATTCAGGTCCCAATTTGGTGACCTTCACTCCCATATCTCCCAACAACTCTATCAGCTTGTTGACATCGCGAATAGCGGGGATTTTGTGGATAGTAACTTTCTCAGAGGTGAGCAATACAGCACAAAGTATCTGCAAAGCTTCATTTTTTGCTCCTTGGGGGATGATTTCCCCTTTCAATTGATTTCCTCCTCTTACTCGAAAAGATGCCATTTAGTTTCTGCGTTTTTTATGTCCTCCGTTATTTCTTCTACGGTTATTATTCCCGCGTTTATTTTTCCCGTTAGAAGTGGATTGCTCATGTGTAGGCACTTTGAAATCTCTTCTGGTATTGGATTCAAAAAGTCCGTTTTCTTTTACTTTATCCAGGTCGATATGAAGTTTTCCTTTGGAAAGTGTCTTGATATCATCCAAAATAATTCCATCGTCGAAATTATCTCTGTTCCAGGTTGAATGAAAACTTCTCATTAACTGGCCGATATAGATAATGGCTGTTTCCTGCTCCTCATCATCCTCAATCTCGATGGCCTTTTCAATCAGCTTTTCAATATTTCGGCCATAATGCTTGAATCTCACTTCTCCTCTTGGATATCCTACCGGTAAAGGTTTTTTGCCCAAGAGCTCCTTTTCAGGCATAGGGAAAGGTCCATCTACATCCAATCTAAAATCTGACATGATGTATAAATCATCCCAAAGCTTCTGGTCATTTTCCTGCTTCAATGAGGGATTCAACTGCTTGATGATTTCCACAATTGTGTAGGCACTTGCCGTACGCTTTTCCCTGTCTTCAATGCCGCAGACATGGTCTACCAAGCCTTGAATGTTCTTTCCGTATTCTTTCATTTGTATTTATTTGTCTTTTTGAGGCTCATGAATCCGTCTTGTAGGACTCAGGCCAATCCCCAAATGATCCGCTTCAAATAGCGCATGTCTGGAGAGTCTTGCAATTTTAAAACCACTTCTATCCGTGGTTATTAAACTCTGCTTGATTTCAAAATCAGTAATTTCTTTTATTTCGCTCTTTTAGCTCTCTTTTTTATTCTCTTAAAAGGTAACAAAAAATCACCATTAGGCAGAGAGATAGGTAATTAGTCAATAATTCTGAGCTTCGCAAAGCTAAGTAATAAAGTCTTCTCTCCAAAATGTTCAAATTGAATCGTAGCCTTTCTGTTAAGACCTTCAACTTCAATCTTTTGAACCTTTCCAAAACCAAACTTCGGATGCTCTACCAGTTGTTCCGCCTGTAAATTATTGGTGTTACTTGGTTTGAAGTCAGGACTTGGCGTATGAATCTTCATTTGAGCAGGTACTCGGGACTCCGGCTTTTTCTTAATGCCTACGAAACCCGGCCTTTCTGCACTGCTTCCCGGTAAACCCTCCCGTCTAAATGCTCCCGGCATCTCTCTGGTCGCGGAAAGTTTTTTACTCACTTTGATACAGCTTGGATCAACCTCTTCCAGGAATCTACTAGGCTCACAATTCAGCAAACGCCCGAATCTATAACGGGTCAATGCATAGGTAAGATATAATTTTTCCATCGCACGGGTGGTCGCCACGTAGAAAAGTCTTCGTTCTTCTTCCAAGTCTTCCCTGCTTTGCATCATCATTTGGGAAGGAAATAAATCCTCCTCCATCCCTACCACAAATACCTGCTTAAACTCCAGTCCTTTGGAGGAGTGTATAGTCATAAGGGTGATTGCGTCTGTGGTATCCTTGTCCCGGTCATTGTCTGTCAAGAGGGCAATTTCCTGTAAAAATGCTCCCAGACTTTTATCCTCATTTTCTTCATTGTCCACGTACTCTTTGATTGCATTGAGCAATTCCTGGACGTTTTCATATCTGTTGAGTCCTTCTATGGTTTTATCCTCATACAATTCTCTCAATAGACCGCTTTGCTTCGCAATGGAATTGGCTGCTTCATAGGCGTCTTTACGCTCCACTTCAATCTGAAAAGCTTTGATCATGGTAGCAAAATCATCCACCGAGCTTCCTGCTCGACCGGGTAAAAAATTTTGAGCATTTTGAACCACATCCCACAAAGGCATATCATGATCGTAGGCAGCAACCAAAATTTTCTCCAGAGAGGTATCTCCAATTCCTCTTTTGGGGTAATTGATGATGCGCTTAAAGGCCTCTTCGTCTACCGGATTAACGGTAAATCGCATATAAGCCATCAAGTCTTTGATTTCTTTACGCTGATAGAATGAAAGTCCTCCTACAATCTTATAGGTCAGATTCATCTTTCTCAGGGCTTCTTCTATAGCTCTAGACTGAGAGTTAGTCCTGTAAAGAATGGCAAAGTCGCTGTTATTAAGCTTTTTATTGTTTTTTTCTTCGAAAATGGTGGTCGCAACTATTCGCCCTTCCTCATTATCTGAAGTTGCTTTGATCAGCTCGATCAGATCTCCGTCAGGATTGGAAGTCCAAACGGTCTTTTTCAGTTGTGCTTTATTTTTATCAATGATGGAGTTAGCCGCCTCCACGATAGTCTTGGTAGATCTATAATTCTGCTCCAATTTGACCACCATCAGATCTGGATAGTCCTTTTCGAAATTGAGAATATTCTGGATATCCGCTCCGCGAAAAGCATAAATACTTTGGGCATCATCTCCTACCACACAGATATTTTGATGAACTGCAGCCAACTTTTTTGTGATCAGGTATTGCGAAAGGTTGGTATCCTGAAACTCATCCACCATGACATATTTGAAGCGCTGCTGATATTTGTTTAACACATCAATATGATCTCTGAAAAGCACATTGGTATTAAATAGTAAATCATCAAAATCCATGGCTCCCGCTTTAAAAAGTCGGTCTTGGTAGCGCTGATAAATATCTCCCATTTTGGGTTTCATGGCTGCCTCATCATCCGCTTTGACAAAAGGATCGGCTTGATAGGCCTGCCAGGAAATCAATCGGTTTTTAGCCCCGGAAATTCGGGAAAGTACCACTCCCGGTTTGTAGACTTTATCATCCAATCGCATTTCTTTGACGATGGTACGGATCAAAGACTTTGAATCATCCGTGTCATAAATCGTGAAATTGGAAGGATAGCCTATTTTTTCGGATTCAACTCTCAAAATCTTAGCGAAAACAGAGTGAAAAGTTCCCATCCAGGTATTGCGCGCATCCAGCCCTACCAAAGACTCAATCCTGTGCTTCATTTCTGCCGCTGCCTTATTGGTGAAGGTGAGCGATAAAATCTGAAAAGGATCTATACCTCTTGCATAAATGAGGTGAGCGATTCGATAGGTCAAAACCCGGGTCTTTCCAGATCCTGCGCCCGCAATAATCATCACCGGCCCTTCTGTATGTTCTACTGCTTCCCGCTGCGGGGGGTTAAGTTCTTTGAGATAATCCATTTTTGAAATACGAAATACGATTTACGATTGACGCGGGCAATTAAAAACCTAAGGCCAAACTCTCATCTCAGCCTTATTTTCAAATCTTACACCCTTTCCAACGATTAACTTATATCTTCCAGCGCTTATGGCTCCAAAGATACATGTCCGGCTGCTCCCGGATATTTTGCTCCAGCATTTCACAAAACATATCCGTGATGGAGTGCGGAGCATGGCCCTCAAAAGGAGGTTGCGCTAGAGGTATATATTCATAGCGATAATGCCCTCTTTTGACCTTGGTCATTTTACCGTAGTGAACATGTAAGTTCATTTTTTTGGAGAGAAACTCTGCTCCTTCAAAAAACACTGCCGGCCTGTTCATGAACTCCCGCTGATAGCGATTTTCTGATGAGGGAGGACGCTGATCAGAGCCTAAGAGCACAATCCTTGGATCTTTTCCCAAGGTAAGCATCCCTCTTCTAAACTCCTTTTTTTCGGTCACATATCCGCCAAATCTTGTCCGGATTTTTTTCATCAGTTCGTTGAAAAAGGGATTGTTGACCTTGAGATAAACTGTCTCAACCGGTACTTGGGAATACAAATTTGTACCTACTACCCCCATTTCCCAATTGAAGATGTGGCCTGCCATCATTAGTGAACTCACCTCATTTTGAACAGGTTTGTCCAGATCAGGTTGATTGACTATTGCGAATCTTTGTCTGAATTCTGCCTCCGATATTGTCAGTATTTTGATCGTTTCGGCAAATGTGTCAGTAAAATTCCTGTAAAATCGGTTTCGGACCTTTTTTCGCTCCCTATCTGATAGCTCGGGAAAAGCATGCATTAGATTCTCATCTATGACCTTCTTTCTATACCGAATTACAAACCTGGCAATCAGGTAAAGAAAATCCGTGAGCAGATAAAGTATGGGCAGCGGAAGTCGGGACAGCAACCGAAAGAAAAACATAGTAAATCGGAGGATTAGAGGCAATAAGGCCTTTTCGAAGCAACAAAATAAAGGAAAAGCGGGGAAAACTTCCCGATTCCTAGTTATAATTTAACCAGATCATTACTTTTGAATCTTATGTCGGAAGTACAGCGCAGAAAATATTCTCAGGAAGAGAAAAATTCCATCTTTGATGGGGAGTTTATGCCTCACATAGACTCTATGTACAACTTTGCCTACCGACTCACCTTTGATGAGGATGATGCCAAAGACTTGGTGCAAGACACCTATCTGAAGGCCTATCGTTTTATCAATTCGTTTGAGCAGGGAACCAATGCCAAAGCATGGCTGTTTCGCATCCTGAAAAACAGTTTCATCAACGAGTACCGTAAGAAGAGTAAGCAACCTGCTAAAGTAGATTATCAGGAAGTTGAAACTTATTACAACTCAGATGATGTTGACTTTCAGGGAACCACTGATCTCCGCGCAGAATCTGTCAAAGACATGCTGGGAGATGAGATTTCCAATGCTTTAAACAGTTTGGCGGTAGATTTCAGAACGGTCATCATCTTGTGTGACCTAGAAGGATTTACTTACGAAGAAATGGCCAAGATCTTGGATATTCCAATCGGAACAGTCCGATCAAGGCTCCACAGAGCCAGAAATTTGCTGAAAGAAAAATTAAAAGGGTATGCCCAGCATATGGGATACAATACGGACGAGGAGGAATAATTATCGAATACGCATGGAAATGAATCAAGAATCATCCGGGCAGCGGAAAATGGAATGCAGCGATGTAAACAAGTGCTTTGAGCTGCTGGAAAGTATTTTAGACGGAGAAATGGGCGATCCGGGCAAGGAAGTGCTCAAGGAAAAATTGGCAAAGTGCCAACCTTGTTTTGAGCATTTTCATCTGGAGCAAGCCATCAGAGAAGTGCTAAAAAACAAGTGCACCAAACAGGCTGTCCCCAATGAATTGGCTAAAAGCATCCGTGAAAAAATTCAGGAAGTGAAATAAATCCGGATGACTCAAGGTAAAGCAATTATTTTTTCGGCACCCTCAGGATCCGGTAAAACCTCGCTCGTCAAGCACCTGATCCAGCATGTGCCCAATCTGGGATTTTCGATTTCTGCCTGCACAAGAGACAGAAGAGGCAGACATGAAGTTCATGGGAAAGATTACTATTTTTTAACCCAAGAAGAATTCATCAAAAAAATAGATGAAGGAGCCTTCATCGAATGGGAGGAAGTCTATGCCGGAAACTTTTATGGCACGCTCAAAGAAGAAATTCAGCGCATCTGGGATTCCGGCAAGGCGGTGATTTTTGACGTGGATGTCAAAGGAGGATTGGCATTGAAAAAATACTTCGGCGATCAGGCATTGGCTATTTTTGTCAAAGTCCCTTCCATTGAAGTGTTGAAGTCAAGGCTGAATGAGAGAGGCACGGAAACTGAAGAATCTCTTTCCCGCAGAGTTTTCAAAGCAGAATTTGAAATGAAATTTGAGCCACAGTTTGACGTCAGTATCCTCAATGATGATTTTGAGAGATCCTCTCAGGAAGCAGAGCAATTGGTCAGGGAATTTATAGCCTCTTAAGCCGTGAATATCGGACTCTTCTTCGGTAGCTTCAACCCCATTCACATCGGTCATCTCATCATTGCCAATACCATCTACGATCGTACCGACTTAGATGAAGTATGGTTTGTGGTCAGTCCCCAAAATCCCCTGAAAAAAAGAAAGTCACTCATCCATGAGTTTGATCGGCTTCGCATGGTTGAATTGGCAATCGAGGATAATTTTCATTTCAGGGCCAGTGATGTGGAATTTCACATGCCGAGACCCAGCTATACAATAGATACCTTGACCTATCTCAGTGAGCAGTATCCACAGCATAATTTCAGTATTTTTTTAGGCTCAGATAATCTAAAACAGCTCCGCAAGTGGAAAAACTATGAACAGATTTTGGAGCATTATCAAGTCTATGTCTATCCCCGTCCAGGTGAAAAGACAGATTTCACCCATCCTTCTGTCCAAGAAGTAGATGCCCCATTACTAGACATCTCTGCTACTTTTATCAGAGATTCTATTCAGTCTGGACATTCCGTCAAATACCTCTTGCCCAGACAAGTGGAAGAGTATATTCAGGCTAAAAAACTATACTTTTAGCAAACCTTGGTCAATCAGGCTACCGATCAAAAAAAAAAAAAATGCCTTCTACGTAAATTTTAGATATTTTTTAATTGCTTAGTTTTGAAAAATCCAACTAGTACAATAGATTAGTTACAGCTTCAGAGTTGAAGTCGTTTTTGGGCCAAAAACTTTTTAGTAATTCTAATTCTTTAACAAAATGAAAAAAGTATTATTTGGAATAGCCTTTTTGGGGGCTATGGCATTTGCGGGTGTAAGTGTAAATGCACAGCAAGAAGAGCCTGATCCTGGAATGGAGGGCGGAGGTGGTGGTTGTTATCAACGGATGGTAATTTGTAATGGTGGATATACCGTTTACCATTGCGATGGTAAATTTACAAGTTCTCGTTGTTCAGCCTATGAAATTGGGTGCCTTAATTGCTAAATAATTCTAAATTTAATGCTGCCATTTTTCACTGTAATCCAATTACGATTACTAGGTTAAAATGGCAGCCCATTTACATTTCTAATATGAAATATACCCAGTATTTATTTGTAATAACTTTACTTTTCTCTCTTTTTTCTTGCGATAATTCATCGGAAGAAAATATTCCCTCAATCGTTCTAGATAAGCTTACTCAGGTCGACAAAAAAAATTTAGAAATTCGAGATATTATTCCTCTTGAAACGCGCTCTGAGAACTTAATGGGCCTAGATATCCGTGCCAGATTTGACCGGTCTTTCTTTTATTTGATGGATGAGAATTCGAAAGATGCGATTCATTTTTTTGACAAAAATGGGAACTACCGTGGTAGTCAAGGACAAGTTGGTGAGGGGCCTGGCACCTTACAAAAACTAGATGACTTTTTTATCAACCCCGATGGCAATATAGAAGTCCTTTCTGGTATAGGAGATCGCGCTACAGTTTATAATATCTCAGAGTCTGGCGAGTTAAATAAAGTTTTTGAAACAAATTATTTAGCAAGTTCTTTTACCAAATTGCCATCCGGGGAATATCTGTTTTATGGAAGTTATAATCTTCCTTTTACTGAGTTTCGCTTAGTAAAAACTGATTCAGAAGGAAAAGTGATCTCTTCTTTTTTGGAGAACACTTACAAAAACAAACTTTTGCCAATGACGGAGCGCAATTTCTTCAGAAACGGAAAAGATCTGCATATCATTGAGTCTTTTCAGCCCTATGTTTACAGCTTTCAAAATGACACTTTAGAAAAGGTGATTCAAATGGATTTTGGCTCATATTCGATTCCCGAATATTTTTGGCAGGAGGATATTATGGATAGTTTTGGGAAATTGAGTGAAACTGGATTTGCCAATATACACGGGGTATTTGAGGATGAAAATTTAATGCTTCTCAGCATTCATATTCAAAAACCAGAAGGCGTCTTCAAGGACTTGGTGTTTATCGACAAAAATACGGACAAAGTCAAAAAAATATCCACCAACCGGAATGAAGAAATGCTCTATCATAATCCTATTGGGATTGAAGAGGGACAAATCATGTTTTTGACTTATCGTTCTGTGATTTTGAAAGAGCTGTCCAAAACCCAATTGGACCAAATCTATTCTCAAATTCCTGAGATGGAATTTGATTATCCAGTAATTCTTCAAACCAAGATCCAATTTGATGAATAAAGTTTTAATCTGTTTTTTCTTGTTTTGTCTTCTCTTTGCATGTCAAAAAAAACTGGAGAAAATGATTTTTCCTGATAATCTGGAAATCATTCATCAGGGTAATCCCACTTGTCCAGACTGCAACGAGAAAGCTGTTTTTTATGTAAATATTGCTAAGAGTTCCACCTATTTATTTACCGATAATATTGTGAATTGGAAGGATTTTGCGGCATCCTACCCGGATCTTTCCGTGATTGTTTATTTAGGAGGAAAAGGGAAAGATGGCAAAAATAGTCCTGATCAGCTTCGTTCTTTTTTCAAAAGGCAAGATTTTCCCTATCCAGTATACTTGGATCCTGAAGACCAATTTTTTCAAATAAATCAGCTAGACAACGTCGATTTGGAATATAAGACCGTACTCCATTTTTTGGTCGAAGAAAACCAGATATTAGATTTATACGAATTTGGGGATCCCAATTATCGAGTGAGCCAATTGGAAAAATATTTTGGAATGAAGCCAAAAAATAGCTCGCAAGTTCTGTAAAAATAAAAAAATCGACTTTTGTTTATTCTCAAATTTATCATGGAACCTTGGCATCACATTTTCAGATCTATGTAAGGAATTTTGCATCCTATCCCCTTTTTTAGTTATTTGCTAATGACCCATTAGCCGCACTATTTTTTTCAAACCTTAGTTAAGACCTTATGAGCAAACATACCTATGACTCCGGCCTGATCGGTAACTGTGCCTATATCGCCCATATCGAAAAAGACACCAATATTTCCTGGCTTTGCATGCCCCGATTTGATTCGGATTTTATTTTTGGTGGAATGCTGGACCGAAAAAAAGGCGGAAAATTTACCGTACTGCCAGAATCCGGAGATTATACTTCCACACAAACTTATGTGGAGAACACCAACATTCTCGAAACGATTGTAAGAAATGGAAGTGATAGCTATAAGGTAACGGACTTTGCACCGCGCTTCAAAAACTATGATAGATACTATAAGCCTCTGATGCTGATTCGTAAGGTGGAGCCTATTTCTGGATCACCAAAGATAAGAATCGAGTGTCAGCCTGTAACTGAGCGGGGTCAGATTCAGCTTACTCCAAGTCAAGGCAGCAATCATATCAGATACATGGGAATTGATCAGGAGTTGAGACTCACCACCAATGCTCCACTGACTTACGTCTGCGAAAAAAAGTCCTTTGCTCTCCAGAGACCCGTTTACCTGGTTCTTACCTACGGAAGACCATTAGAAGCACCGATAGAATCTACCTCAGAGCGATTCTTGCAATCCACCCGTGAGTACTGGCAAGCTTGGGTCAAATCTACCAGCATCCCTAATTTTCACCAAAGACTGGTTTTGAGATCCGCTTTGATTCTGAAAATTCACCAATTTGAAGATACCGGAGCGATTATCGCAGCTTCAACCACTTCATTACCTGAATCCCCCGGTTCTACCAGAAACTGGGATTACCGCTATTGCTGGATTCGTGATACCTACTATACCCTGACCTGTTTCAACAGTCTGGGACACTTTGAAGAGTTAGAAAAGTATTTTGAATACATCCAAAATCTACCTGTTGGGCCTGAAGGTAGATATCAGCCACTGTACTCTATTTCGGGTCATGGATTGCTGGTTGAGGAAATATCTGATTTGGATGGATACTTAGGCAATAAGCCCGTAAGATTTGGTAATCAAGCCTATACCCATATTCAGAATGATCTCTATGGTCAGGTTTTGGTTTCTTTGCTTCCCCTATACTCTGATCATAGATTTACAGAGTCTGAGCGGAGTCACTCTGAGCCCATGATTATGAATCTTTTGGATAAGATTGAGGCTACCATGCATGAGAAAGATGCAGGATTGTGGGAATTCAGAAATCTGGCTCAAGAGCATTGTTATACCTTTTTATTTCACTGGGCAGGCGCCTGTGCTGCCGCAAAAATCGGTATTCGAATGAAGAATGAAGCGATGTATCAAAAAGCCATAGCACTTCGGGAAGAGGCAGTGAAAAAGATTGAGGCCTGTTATTTACCTGATAAAAAAGCATACGCTCAGGCAATAGGAGCCCAACATATGGATGCCTCGACTCTGCAATTAATTACCATGGGTTATTTCGGAGACGATCTGGAGCGGGCCAACAATCACTTGAAGCAATTGGAGAAGGAACTGTTGGCAAAGGATTTTCTTTTCTATCGCTATAAGCACATGGATGATTTTGGTGTGCCTGAAACCACGTTTTTGATCTGTGCATTTTGGTATATCGAAGCACTGGCTTGTGTAAATAGATTGGATGAGGCCATTCAGGGATTTGAAACTTTGACCAAGTATTGCAATCATTTGAATCTGTTTTCGGAGGATGTGGATCAGGCTACAGGAAGCCAATGGGGAAATTTCCCGCAGGCTTATTCTCATGTGGGTTTGATGAATGCTGCATTTAGGATAGGAAAGAGATTGGATATGCCGAATTTTCTGTAATGCTTATTTTTTCACCCGAGAAGAATAGTAGGCAGTTGGCAGTAAGCAGTTGGCTGTAGCAGTTTGGAACTCTTGCGAGTCATAAATAATGCCGTCACCGCGAGGAACGAAGCGGTCTCATCAAAGTTAGAACTTGAAATAAATCTTCGCGACTTTGCCTCTTGGCGGGAGAAATTAATCCCGCAAAGAATGGAAGAAGCAAAGTTTGAAATTGAAAGCAAGTGCTTATTTCAGGAGGCGAAGCCGACTTTATTTCGCGAAGCGTATTTCGATTTATTTCTTTATTTCAAAGCCAGTACTTTCAAATTCTTCCATACCTACGGCATGGAGGGGATCGTCTTTTCATTTTACTACCTAGCTTGAATCCCTAGGGGATTTACTTTACTCAACAATATGTCTTCGCGCCTTGGCCTCTTGGGAGAGATTTTATTTCCCGCAAAGAATGGAAGAGGCGAAGAACAGTAGGCAGAAGCAGTAGGCAGTAGGCAGTTGGCTCTAGCAGTTTGGAACTCTTGCGAGTCATAAATAATGCCGTCGCCGCGAGGAACGAAGCGGTCTCATCAAAGTTAGGGCTTGAAATAAATCTTCGCGACTTTGCCTCTTGGTGGGAGAAATTAATCCCGCAAAGAATGGAAGAGGCGAAGAATAGTAGGCAGAGGCAGTAGGCAGTAGGCAGTTGGCTCTAGCAGTTTGGAACTCTTGCGAGTCATAAATAATGCCGTCACCGCGAGGAATGAAGCGGTATCATCAAAGTTAGGGCTTGAAATAAATCTTCGCGACTTTGCCTCTTGGCGGGAGAATTTATTTCAGAAGGCGAAGCCGACTTTATTTCGCGTAGTGTATTTCAATTGTATTTCTTAATAGCAGAAGCTATTACTTTCAAATTCTTCCATACCTACGGCATGGAGGGGATCCTCTTTTCATTTTACTACCTAGCTTGAATCCCTACGGGATTTACTTTACTCAACAATATGTCTTCGCGCCTTGGCCTCTTTGCGAGAGACTTTATTTCCCGCAAAGAATGGAAGAGGCGAAGAACAGTAGGCAGAAGCAGTAGGCAGTTTGCAATTAAATTATAAATAGAGGCGTCACCGCGAGGAACGAAGCGGTCTCATCAAAGCTAGAACTTGAAATAAATCTTTGCGACTTTGCCTCTTGGCGAGAGAAATTATATCCCGCAAAGAATGGAAGAAGCAAAGTTTGAAATTGAAAGCAAGCGCTTATTTCAGGAGGCAAAGCCGACTCTAATTCGCGTAGCGTATTTCGATTTATTTCTTTATTTCTAAGACAGAACTTTCAAATTCTTCCATACCTACGGCATGGAGGAAATCTTCTTTACATTTTACTACCTAGCTTAAATCCCTACGGGATTTACTTTGACTCTCAAATCAATCATTGCGTTGCTGCGCCGCTGCGAGAGATTTATTCTATGAATAGAATCCGACCATCTTTCAAAATATTCTAGTAGCTAGCACTTCTATCTCGTAGATTCGTGAAAAATTTGAACTATGCTTTCCAAACGCCTTTATTTAGTCTTATTGATTTTTTCTAATCTAACCTTGCTTTCATGCAAAAGGGATATTTATCATCAAAACAATAAGGCCCACCAAAAACAGGTGAAAGAAGCCACTTCGGCTTTATTAGAGGTTCCTAAAACTAAAATCAAATCCCCCAGAGATACAACAGTCTTGAATGATCGGTGGGTAGGCACCACCAATTTTAGCATTCGCAGGCCAAACTTTGTGGTAATCCATCATACCGCGCAGGATTCTTTAGCTCAAACCATTAAAACTTTTACTCTTACCCGAACACAGGTGAGTAGTCACTATGTGATAGGAAGAGATGGAACAGTGGTGCAAATGCTGAATGATTATTTACGATCCTGGCATGCGGGAAGAGGGAGATGGGGAAATGATACAGATTTGAACTCATCCTCTATAGGAATCGAGTTGGATAATAATGGTTCGGAATATTTTCCTGATGAGCAAATTGAAAGCCTGATCAAGGTCCTGAAGTCGCTGAAAGAAAAATATAACATCCCTACCGCCAATTTTATTGGTCATGCGGATTTGGCACCGGGAAGGAAAGTTGATCCCAGTGTTTATTTCCCATGGAAAAGATTGTCTGAGGCTGGATTTGGTTATTGGTATGATGAAAAATTACTACAAGCTGAATATGAAGGGAAACTTCCTGAAAACTTCAATGCTTTGGATGCTTTGAGGATCATTGGTTACGATATAAGTAATCATCAGGCTGCTATTCAATCATTTAAAATTCACTTTACCAAGGAGAATATCAATAGTCCGAATTTAGTCATCTGGATATGCTGATTATCTATGACTTGTATTTGAAGTATAGGTAAGTTAAGACTCCCGCAAAGAGAAGTAGGCAGAAGCAGTAGGCAGTTTGCAATTAAATTATAAATAGAGGCGTCATCGCGAGAAACGAAGCGGTCTCATCAAGGTTAAGACTTCAAATAAATCTTTGCGCCTTTGCCTCTTGGCGGGAGAAATTAATCCCGCAAAGAATGGAAGAAGCAAAGTTTGAAACTGAAAGCAAGCGCTTATTTCAGGAGGCAAAGCCGACTTTATTTCTCGAAGCTGTTTTTCCACCGTATTTCTTTTGCTACAGAGGCCGTTACCTCCAAATTCTTCCATACCTACGGCATGGAGGAGATCCTCTTTATATTTTGCTACCAAGCTTAAATCCCTACGGGATTTATTTTACTCTCCAATATATCTTTGCGCCTTTGCCTCTTGGCGGGAGAAATTAATCCCCAAAGAATAGAAGAAGCAAAGTTTGAAATTGAAAGCAAACGCTTATTTCAGGAAGCAAAGCCGACTCTATTTCGCGTAGCGTATTTCGATTTATTTCTTTATTTCATAGCCCGTATTTCCAAATTCTTCCATACCTACGGCATGGAGGAAATCTTCTTTCTTTACATTTTGCTACCAAGCTTGAATCCCTATGGGATTTATTTCGACTCTCAAATAAATCTTTGCGACTTGGCCACTTTGCGAGAGAAATTATATCCCGCAAAGAATGGAAGAAGCAAAGTTTGAAATTGAAAGCAAGCGCTTATTTCAGGAGGCAAAGCCGACTCTAATTCGCGTAGCGTATTTCGATTTATTTCTTTATTTCTAAGACAGAACTTTCAAATTCTTCCATACCTACGGCATGGAAGGGATCCTCCTTACATTTTGCTACCTGGCTTGAATCCCTACGGGATTATGATTACTCCAAAAAAGATCTTTGCACCTTGGCCACATTGCGGGAGAAATTATATCCAGCAAAAAGTAGAAGAAGCGAAGAATAGTAGGCAGTTTGGGACTCTTGCGAGTCATAAATAATGCAGTCACCGCGAGAAACGAAGCGGTCTCATAAAAGTTAGGACTTGAAATAAATCTTTGCGACTTGGCCACTTTGCGAGAGATTTTATTTCAGGAGGAGAAGCCGACTTTATTTCGCGAAGCTGTTTTTCCACCGTATTTCTTTTGCTACAAAGGCCGTTACCTCCAAATTCTTCCATACCTACGGCATGGAGGAAACCTTATTTACATTTTGCTACCAAGCTTGAATCCCTACGGGATTTATCTTACTCACAAATAAATCTTTGCGCCTTGGCCTCTTTGCGAGAGAATTTATTTCAGGAAGCGAAGCCGACTTTATTTCGCGAAGCGTATTTCGATTTATTTCTTTATTTCATAGCCCGTATTTCCAAATTCTTCCATACCTACGGCATGGAGGGGATCCTCTTTACATTTTGCTACCAAGCTCAAATCCCTACGGGATTTACCTTACTCACCAAAAATTCTTCGCGACTTGGCCTCTTTGCGGGAGAATTTATTTCGCGAAGCGTATTTCACTGAATCAATTTACCCAAGAGATTTCTCACTTGTCTAAAGGACTTGATATTATAATTAGCTTGGGTATAAGCATAACCAACCCTGATTGAATAGGCATTTTTCGGCATTGCCTTAAATGTGTCCTCATCCGTCCAATCATCACCGATAGCCAAGATAAAGTCATATTCATTGCCCTTCATCATGGCAGTAGCAGCTCGACCCTTATTGATATCAGGACGTTTGATCTCCAAGACCATATTTCCTTCTAAGACCTGTAAATTATGTCCTCTGGCCATATATTTCAAATGACTAAAGAGCTCTCTCATTCGCAGATCTCCTAAGCCACTTTCTACCTTTCTGTAATGCCAAACTAGGGAATGATGTTTCTCTTCTATGAAAGCTCCGGGAGTTCGCAAAACATAATATTCCATGACAGAACGAATATCTTCCTTCCAGGAATCATCCACATCGGCATAAAGCTCCCAGTCACCTTTATTCTCTTTATGCTTCACCCATACCCCATGCTCCGCAATCATGTCCACATGAAAGCCTTTGAACCAAGTTCCCAAAGTATCTTTATCTCTTCCAGAGATAATTACCACCTGTGCTTTTTGGCTCAAACCTTTCACGATAGCTTTTAATTCAGCATCTGGTTTGGCATCCTGAGGATTAGCTACAAAGCCAGTTAAGGTACCGTCGTAATCTAGGAATAAAACAGGCTTTTTAGCCTCTTTGAAGCTTTTCTGAATTTCATTAATGACTTTGGTATCAACGTCCTTAGACGTCAATTCAGCTTGCTTTTGCTTGACATGTTCGATTCTATCCATGAACACTTTAACCCACTGAAAAATATCATACTTTTTGAGGCTTTCCTGCATAGATGAGATACGGGCCTTTTGCTCTGCAGGCTTCATGGTCAATGCTTCATAAATGGCATCTACCACGCCCTGTTGATCATTAGGGTTGACTAAAACTGCGTCCTGTAACTCCTTGGATGCTCCAGCCATTTCTGACAAAATAAGCACCCCGGTTTGGTCAGTTTTGCTTGCTACGAACTCCTTACAAACCAGATTCATTCCATCTCTCAATGGAGTCACCAAAGCAATATCAGACATGCTATAGAATGCACTCAATTCCTCAAATGGGAATCCTCTGTAGAAGTAATGAACTGGTACCCAATTCAACGTAGAGTAATCAGAATTCATCCGACCAACCAACAAATCAATCTCTTCTTTCAGCTCTTTGTACGACTGAACTTTGTCTCTGCTCGGCACCACAATCATGATCATCGAGACTTTGCCATGCAGCTCCTTATGGTCTTTCAGCAATTTATTGAATGCTTCCAGGCGCTGAGGAATTCCTTTGGAATAATCCAATCTATCAATGGTGATGATCAGCTTCTGATCAGCCACTTGCTTTCTAAATTCCTTGACAATATTCTGCGTTTTTTTGCTTTTAGCCTGCTTCGCAAATTTGTCATAATCAATCCCCATTGGGAAAGAGTCTACATTGATAATGCGATTTTCTGCCTGGATATAGCCGCTTTCGCTGGACATCCCTGTGATTCTACCCACCGCACTCAGGAAGTGACGCATATCATCATATGTATGGAAACCTATCAAATCTGCTCCACAGACGCCCTCGAGCAATTCTCTTCTCCAAGGAATCATTCGGATGATTTCATAAGAAGGAAATGGAATATGCTGAAAAAATGCAATCGTAGCATTTGGCAAAACCTCTCTCAGCATTTTGGGCAAGAGCAAAAGCTGATAATCATGCACCCAAATGGTATCGTCTGGATCAGCTTTTTTTAATATTGCTTCACAAAATTTTTCATTTACCCTTTTATATGCTTCCCAATGCTCTGCATTGTAAACCATGTATTGAGTAAAATAGTGAAAAGCAGGCCAGAGGGTTTCGTTGCTAAAGCCTTCATAAAACTGCTCCACATCTTCCTTCGAAAGGAAAACCGGTGCCATTTTCAAATCATGAAGCTCCAGAATGATTTCAGCCCGCTGTTCGGGATCATCTACAGTATTTCCTGGCCAGCCAATCCAGATGTTTTCTCCTGATTTATAAATGGATCCCAGGCCGGTAGCTAATCCTCCTGCTGAAGGTTTGAATTCGAAGCGTCCATTTCTATGACGCAAGGAAATAGGTAGTCTATTGGATACAATGATGGTTTTTGCCATGGTAGGTTTAGGTTAAAAACATGAAAGGAATAAATCCTTAACAAAAAGGTGATAGCTAAATATAAGCAAAAAGGGAGTAAAATTGAGCCCCATTTTTAGATTTCATCTTTCCTTAACCTATGCTTATTGATGAAAAAGTATTTTGAAATAAAAATAAATAGGGCACTAAAAACAAAAGCCCCGGGATTTCCCGAGGCTTTGCGATTATATTTTTTGAGTTGGATTATATGCCAAAAGCAGCCTTAATCTTCTCTACATAATCCAGTTTCTCCCAAGTGAAAAGCTCAACATCCAGCTTAATCTCATCTCTATATGGAGAAACAAAGGTTTTGGTTACTACCTCGTTTTGACGTCCCATGTGTCCATAAGCAGCAGTCTCTTCATAAATTGGGTTTCTCAATTTAAGTCTCTGCTCAATAGCATAAGGACGCATATCAAAAAGCTCCTCTACTTTTCTAGCAATCTCTCCATCGGAAAGACCAACTTTGGAGGTTCCGTAAGTATTCACATAAATTCCCATCGGAGCAGCAACCCCAATGGCATAAGATACTTGCACCAACATTTCGTCAGCGATTCCCGCAGCTACCATATTTTTGGCAATATGACGAGTAGCATAAGCTGCTGAACGGTCTACTTTGGATGGATCTTTTCCGGAAAATGCCCCTCCACCGTGAGCTCCTTTTCCACCGTAAGTATCTACGATGATTTTTCTTCCCGTCAATCCTGTATCACCATGAGGGCCACCGATTACGAATTTTCCGGTTGGGTTGATGTGATATTTGATATCTGAGGTGAACAGTTTTTGCAACTCAGGCTTCAATTGAGCTTTCACTCTCGGTATCAAGATACTGATGATGTCCGATTTGATTTTTGCCAACATAGCCTCTTCCTCATCAAAGTCATCATGCTGAGTGGAAACAACGATCGCTTCAATTCGCTGAGGTACGTTATCGTCACTGTATTCGATGGTTACCTGTGCCTTGGAATCAGGGCGTAAGTAAGTGATATCCTTATTTTCCCTTCTCAAGGCTGCCAATTCACGCAAAATCATGTGAGAAAGGTCCAAAGCCAAAGGCATGAAGTTTTCAGTTTCATTGGTAGCATAGCCAAACATCATCCCTTGGTCACCTGCTCCCTGCTCTTCAGGATTAGCTCGGTCCACACCTTGATTGATATCTGCAGACTGCTCGTGAATAGCAGAAAGCACACCACAGGAGTTACCTTCAAACATGTATTCACTTTTGGTGTATCCAATTCTGTTGATCACATCTCGGGCAATCTTTTGAACATCCAAATAGATATCGGATTTCACCTCGCCAGCCAAGACTACTTGACCTGTGGTTACGAGCGTTTCACATGCAACTTTTGAATTGGGATCGAAGGCTAAAAAATTATCTATCAGCGCATCGGAAATCTGGTCAGCGATTTTGTCAGGATGACCCTCAGACACTGACTCTGAGGTAAATAAATATGCCATAAACTTACGTTCTTATGCTTGTTTCAAAGAAAGCCCAAAAATAGGGGAACTGAAGGAAATAAAAAACCTAAACTTATATGTCTTTCAGGATTTAATGCCCTGGTTTTTCAGAAAAAATGTGGTTTAGAAGAATTGGTGAAATTTTCTAAAAACCTAACAGCTCATGGTTCCACATTTGAAATTGGTGTGAACGATACTTCATGGCTAGGAATAAAAAAGGAGGCCCATTGCTGGACCTCCCATTTTTTATCAAGTATTATGAATATTAAAAGCCAGAAACATTCAATCTTCCACCTGTAACAGTCTTCCCTGATAAAGAAGCAGTCGGTGTGGTTGAATTTAAGATAGCTGCTTTGATTTGTGCAGCACTTGCTGTTGGGTTTAGTGAAGCATATAAAGCAGCTGCACCAGTCACATGAGGTGTCGCCATAGAGGTTCCGTTATAACTTGCATAGCCTGAACCAACAGAAGCCTTCCTTCCTTTTCCAACAGTGACAGGAACTGTAGACCAAATTCCTGAGCCAGGAGCTCCTAAATCAACAGTAACTGCGCCGAATTGAGAAAAGCTGGAAATAGCTCCTGAACTGGTGATTGATGCTACTGCAATGACATTTGGACTGTCATAGTTAGAAGGATAGCTTGGAGAAATATCATTGTCTGTGCCTGAATTACCAGCAGCAGCGATAAATAAAATTCCCGCAGCATTCGCACGGTCAATCGCATCTTTCAATGCTTGCGAATAGCCTCCGCCACCCCAAGAGTTATTAGTAGCTACGATATTCAACCCATGTCTCACCTTCAAGTCAGTGAAATAATCCACTGATTTAATTGCATTGGAAGTAGTTCCGCCTCTAGAGCCCAAGAATTTAGCTCCGATCATTTTTACATTCCAAACTACACCTGCTACACCTATGCCATTACCTCCGACACCGCCGATTGTACCAGCAACGTGAGTACCGTGATCATCCCCTGTTCCGTCAAAGAGGGAGTTGTCGTTTCCGTCAAAATCCCAACCATATACATCGTCTACTAGCCCATTTCCATCATCATCCACACCATTATCTGGTATTTCGCCTGGATTTACTCCTGCATTTGCAAACAAATCCTCATGTTCGTACATATAGCCTTCGTCAATAATCCCAACGTACACTGTTGAGCTTCCAACCTTATTTGCTGCCCAAGCCGTAGCCGCTCTGCTGCCAAATTGGTTTCCTCCAGCTGACATTCCCCAAAGTTGACCACCTGTGAAATAAGGATCATTAGAAGTAGCAAAATGCTGGTAGATCCAGTTTGGCTCTGCATATTCCACTTCAGGCATAGCTTTCAGCTTTTCTATAGCTTCCATGGTGCCAATTTTAGTATCCACTAAAATCAAGTCCCCATTTGGACCGCTTTTTCTTGCGTTGGCTAATTCCATAGCACCGGTTTTGATTTCCTCTACTACAGTGCCTCCAATTGCTCCTAAAATGTCCGCGGAAATTCTGGATCCAGTAGTAGCTGTTCTCATTTTGATCAGCAACTGACCAGGAACAAAGTTTTGACCAAGATCAAGCTTGATCTGTTCTGAAACTGAAGGCTCAATTTCGGCAACATCAGTACAAGAAACTGCTAGCCCTAACAAAGCAGGGAAAACCAGCGCATGTTTAATTTTTATCATATGATTGATGGTTAAAGATTTTTGGGAATTTATACCTTTTACTGAATATTATATCATAGATGAGTCCTATCGAAAAAGAAAATTTTTCATCCTTTCAATCAATTTTAAATCCCATTTCATACCTTTTTTAAACCAAGCTTTTCAAATAAAAACCTCATTTAATATCTCTTGATTTTTTTATAAGCTGAAAATTGGATTTTCCCTAAAATAAAATGCTTTATACTCCTATTTGGACTAATTAAAAAGAGCGATTAATTCCAAATTTTCTTTGGTACAGAAAGCCAATTTTGGCTGAAAAAATTTTTAATTTTCTTGAAAAAAAATTCAACTTTTTTTGCTTCATCCCCCATGCGCAATAAAGTTTCGGTAACTTTTATCCTCTATCCAATTTCAACTATGAAGAAGACTGTTCATTTCTTTCTAATAAACTTGGCGATGTTTACAATTTGGTCTTGCCAAGACCCCAGTGATACATCTACCTCAGATCACAAAAGTTCAAGCCAGTATTCTGATTTGGTCAACCTTTTTGAAAGATGGAGATCTTTTGAAAATCCGCCACTTCATGATGGAGCTCAGGATTATCGAAAAGCAACTTTTGAACTACGACACACCAAGTTTAGGGAATTACAAAAAGAATTATTAGCCATAGACACCTCTGGCTGGGCTATTCCTGAAAAGGTGGATTGGAGAATCGTTTGGGCAGAAATGAATGGGTATGATTTCAATGATAGGGTACTCCGCCCTTGGGCAAGAGATCCTGCATTTTATAAATCACTTTGGATGGAAAGAAGTGACGTTCCTGCTCACGAGGGACCAACGCATCATGGAACTCTTGAATTTTGGCAGTACGAATTTCCCTTGGATGAAAGCAGCAAAGCAAAACTATTGAAAGAACTTCAGGCTATTCCTTCGCTCAACAAGCAGGCTGAGTCCAACCTCACTGGAAATGCAAAAGAGCTTTGGGAGGCAGGAATTCCGACCATTGCTACGCAAGTTGAAGATTTGAAGGGTCTTTTGCTCATACCTGAAATAGGCAATGATCCGAAATTGGCAGAGGCTGTAGAGAATGCGGTTAAGTCAACGGAGGGATTTGTAGAATGGCTTATCAAAGAATCAGTAAATAAAACCGGAGAGTCAGGAATTGGTAAGGAGAATTACACCTGGTATCTGCAAAATGTCCACTCGGTGCCTCTGACTTGGGAGGATGAGGTGATGATACTTAAAAGAGAGCTGGCTAGAGCCTGGTCTTCTTTAAAGTTGGAGGAACATCAGAACCGAAACTTACCTCCTCTAACGGAAGCAAATACAGCAGAGGATTTTGAAAAGCTAACAGAGAGTTCTATTCAGAAATTTATGGAATTTTTGAAGGATCAAGAGATTCTCACAGTGAAGGATTATTTCGAACCTGCTCTGAGGGAGCATAGAGGCAATTTCATTCCCAAGGAAAAGCGTAACTTCTTTACCATAGGAATGCATATTGATCCATTGCCTTTGTATTCACATTTTTATCATTGGTTTGAACTGGCCATCATGGATAATGAACCCCACGCCAGTCCGATCCGGAGAGGTCCACTTCTTTATAATATTTTCGATTCCAGAAATGAGGGAACAGCAACTGCTGTGGAAGAGATGTTTATGGATGCGGGCTTGTATGAGGACTCTCCCAAATCTCGAGAAATCGTCTATATCATGATTGCTCAGCGTGCAGCTAGGGGATTAGGTTCGCTCTATGCACAGGAAAATGAAATGACCATGGTGGAAGCGGGTGGTATTCATTCTGATTATACGCCTAGAGGCTGGATGAAAACAGAAAAAGAACTTCTGCTTTTTGAGCAACATTTATATATGAGGCAGCCGGGATATGGATCGAGTTATATTACCGGAAAATATCTCCTCGAAAATACCTTGGCTGAGTTTGCAAGAATTAAAGAGGCGAAAGGGGAAGAGTTCAGATTGAAGGATTTCTTTGATCAATTGAATGGAATGGGAAGTATTCCGATTGCATTGGGGCAATGGGAAATGACGGGGGTGGATCCGATGGAAGGGATGTGAAAATTGTGCCATACCTACGGCATGGAGATGTGCTCTGAAGAATCCTTTTGCTACCAAGCTTAAATTCCTACGGGATTTGCTTTGGCTTGAATTATCTCTTTGCTTCTTTGCCACTTGGCGGGAGATATTTCGCCCGCAAAGAATAGAAGATGCAAAAAGCAGTAGGCAGAAAGAGTAGGCAGTTTGGAACTCTCGTGAGTCATAAATAGTGGCGTCACCGCGAGGATGGAAGCGGTCTCATCAAAGCAATAACTAGAAATAATTTCTTCCCAAATAAATCTTTGCATCGCTTCGAGAGGATTTATTTCAGAAGGCGAAGCCGATTTTATTTCGTGAAGCGTATTTCAATCGTATTTCTTTTTTCAGAGACGAAACTTCGAAGTTCTTCCATACCTACGGCATGGAGATGTGCTCTGAAGAAACCTTTTGCTACCAAGCTTAAATCCCTAAGGGATTTGCTTTATCTTGAATTATCTCTTTGCCTCTTTGCCTCTTGGCGGGAGATTTTTTCCCCGCAAAGAATTTAAGAGGCAAAGTGAAGTGTATTTCAATGGTATTTCTTTTTTTCAGAGACGAAACTTCGAAATTCTTCCATTCCTACGGCATGGAAATGAGCTCTGAAGAAACCTTTTACTACCTAGCTTAAATCCCTATGGGATTTGCTTTGGCTTGAATTATCTCTTTGCTTCTTGGCCTCTTGGCAGGAGATTTTTTCCCCACAGATTAACGCAGAAAAAGACACAGACCTGACTGCCGTCAAGCAAGTCTTTCACAGATCCAGTTTTAGGACAATATCTAATTATAGTATTCTTTGCGTCACTGCACCGTTGCGAGAAAATTAATTTCCTCAAATAATTTTATCTAAAATCCCCTTTCCTCCTTTTATTAAAATAGAGATCCCAATTTAGTGCAGAATTCCAAAGGGGGAATTGATCCGATTATTGCCGAAAACTTATCGTGAAAAATGTATTTCAGAACCCCAATACCTAGAAAGAAACTTTTATTTTAGAAATGGAGTATATACTTTTAGTATTACTTTAGAAGTTTATGAAAACATTATCCTTAAAATTGGACGAAAACATTTTCGAAGAAACTGAAGAAATGATTAAGCTGAAGGGCATTGCCAGAAATAGATATATCAATGAAGCCTTGGATTTTTATAATCAACTTTTGAAAAGAAAAGCACTTGCTGCTGATTTTTCAAAGGCTTCCAAAATGGTGAAAAAATCTTCCATGCAAATCAATCAAGAATTTGACAATTTAATCGATGAAGGTTCAATATGAGATTTGGCTGGTCAATCTCAATCCTTCGAAAGGAACAGAGCCTGGAAAAATCCGGCCAGCAGTCATTATCCAAACAAATCTTTTAAATCAGGTTATGCATCCTTCCACCCTGATATGTCCGATAACCAGCCAGCTAAGTTCAGAGGAAAATATTTTGAGAGTAAAAATCGAAGGAAAGAAAACTGGATTAAGTCAAAATTCAGAGGTTTTAATTGATCAAATAAGGGCAGTTGATAATAGAAGATTTATTGATCGAATAGGTAAATTGGACAATGGAAAAATTCAGGAATTAAGAAAAAAACTGAAAGCAGTTTTAGATTTTTGAAGTCTAATTGAAGGAACGGATCGATCCTATTAAAACTAAAGCATTAAAAATCTTTTAATCTGAATAATTTTGCTACTTATCGGGATATTTTTTCCCAAAAACTGACTGTCGATAAACAAGGCCAAAACTCGAAACTCTTCCATACCTACGGGATTTGCTTTATCTTGAATTATCTCTTTGCCTCTTTGCCTCTTGGCGGGAGAATAATCCATGATGCCTATCTCTTTTTCACTAATGCCTCTGTGACTTCATTCATCGCCTTAACCTTGTATTCAAAATCACCCTTCAAAGTGTCCCGATAAGCATTTAGATTATCCAACAAGTCATCAATCTCCTCGGGCAATACTTCCTCCAATAATTGGCGAAGTCGCTTTGCTGTCGTAGGAGATTTACCATTGGTAGAGATGGCAATTTTCAGGTTTCCCTTGGTGACTATCCCGCCTAGGTAAAAATCACAAAGGGCTGGAGTATCTGCCACATTGACCAAAAGAAAGCGCTCCTTGGCCTCATTTCGGATTTGAAGATTTACCTTTTTATCATCCGTTGCGGCAATTACAAGGTGTTTTCCACCCAAGTACTTTTCATCATAGCTATCCTCAATCAAGGTAACTGTTTCTGCTTTTTCCGCCAGTTCCAAAAATTCCGGGCGAAACATTTTAGAGACCACAGTAACTTGTGCCTTGGGACTGGATTTTAGCAAAAATTCCAGTTTCTCAGTACCCACAAAACCCCCTCCAACCAAAAGGATGTTGAGTTCGTGAACTTTCAGGAAAATGGGATATAGATGGTTCATTTTTTAGATTTATAGAGTTTAGAAACGAGAGAATTGAAATGTGAAATTCAGTGGAAATAGCATTGAAATAAGTCCCACTTCTTCGGCCAAATATTTTCCAGTCATTCTACTTCTGAAGCGGCAGCATTGTAGACCTCAATTCAGCTGCCTACTGTGACTGAAATCTGCCTACTTTTTACTGCCTACTTAAAGAAACAGCTTCCCTATACACCTCCGCTAAGCGTAAGCTTTCCCTCACAACTTCTCCTATAATGATGATCGCTGGCGATTCCACCTGATTTTCTATTGCTTTTTGTGCGATATCATGGACAAAGCCCGCCGTGATTTTCTCTTCTCGGGTAGTCCCACTTTGGATGATGGCTACTGGGAGATTTTCCCTTCCAGCATTCCGATAGGTTTGAACGATTTCATTCAGTTTCTTGGTACCCATCAAAACCACAACAGTTGCAGTGCTCTGGGCCGCCAAGGCTAAATCTTTGGATAACTCACCGGCAGTCGTCGTGCCGGTAACTACCCAAAAACTCTCAGAAACTCCTCTTTTGGTAACCGGAATCCCTGCAGCAGCAGGAACTGCTACAGCAGAAGTTATCCCAGGAACCACCACAGTGGGAATCCCAAAATTCTCTATATACTCAATCTCCTCACCGCCTCTTCCAAAGACAAAAGGATCTCCTCCTTTCAAGCGAACCACATGACCGTGTTTTTTCGCCAAGCTCACACAAAGCTGATTGGTGTCTTCCTGAGGTTTGGAATGCCTGCCTACGCGTTTGCCAACAAAGATTTTGATGGCAGACTTGGGAGCATGTTTTAATAATACAGGATCAATCAAAGCATCATACAATACCACATCTGCAGTGTTTAAAGCTAAAATGCCTTTCAAAGTGATTAGCTCCGGATCACCCGGACCCGCGCCAACCAAACTTACCTTGGGATGAATTTGCTCTCTCATGCGTTCACCTCCTCCTCTCTATAACTCTTCAATGCCTGATAGATTTCCAAGGCCTGCTTAGCGTAAGCTTTCGCAAATTCCGGAGTTGGCTCATGCTGATTGATTTCGTAGACTTTCTCAGCGAAAGAGGAGTCTAAGGTTACTTTTCCGCTACTGACAAAATGCTCATCAAAGAGGAAAATAATATTTGCATAGCTATTGGTACTGATATCTTCGCTGAGCAAAATAGCTTTGGCAGCATTGATCAAACCTGCATAGTGATGATAAATGCTATCAGACCATCTGCCATTTTCCAACGCTTCTTGTCCCAAATCCAATTTCTCTTTGGCTTCCAAAAGCAAGGTTGCCACCAAGTCAATCACTACTCCAGCACATTCACCCACGCCTACTGCTACCTCGTAATTTTCATTTCTGCCCCAGTCTACCCGATCTTCTTCGGTCACTTTTGCAGGGTCTGCCAACTCTTTCAGCAATTCATAGAAATACATTTGTCCCTGCTGATCATAATAGCTGAGGAAATCCAGATCTTCACCATTCGCCTCAAAATCATCCAATAACAATCTCAAAGCCTGAGGTCCTCGCTTACTTGGGATTTTGGTTACTTTATCTGCAAAACGACCATTTCCATCACCCAAATTTCCACCACCAAGCAATACTTGCAAGGCAGGAATCACCGTCTTACCAACACGCATAGACATGCCCTGAAAACCGATATGAGCCATATTATGCTGCCCGCAGGCATTCATACAGCCTGAAATTTTTATTACTAAATCCTGATTTTTGAGGTATTGCGGATACTCGTTGAAAATGACTTTTTCCAACTCTGTAGCAATTCCGGTAGAGCTCGCGATCCCCAAATTGCAGGTATCAGTACCCGGGCAGGCAGTTATATCACCCAAGGAGTTATAGCCTCTTTCTGACAAACCGATTTTCTTCAGTTCCTGATAGAAAAAAGGCACCAAATCCTCCCGAACATCACGTATCAAGAAGTTTTGACGAAGCGTAAATCGAAGCTCGTTATTGGCATATTTTTCAATCAAATCCGCCAAAGCCCTTGCCTGAGAAATGTAAAAATCTCCCAGCGGAACACGCACCCCGATCGCTACATAGCCTTCTTGTTTCTGAGGCAAGACATTTGTCAATTTCCAAAGCTCATAATCCAAGCCCAGCTCGGATTTCAGTTCAGGCTTTTCAGGATTAGGTAGGCTTTGGGCACCCTCATAGCTTGCCGCATCAATGGGATAGCTGGCAAATGGAAGAGCTTTCTTTTCTTGCTCGACCAATTCCAAAAAAGCTTCCAGGCCTAAATCCTTAACCAAAAACTTCATCCTGGCTTTATTCCTTCTTGCCCGCTCTCCATGCCGGTCAAAAATCCTCAAAACTGCTTCGATATAGGGAATCAGCTGATCGGTTTCCAGAAAATCATAGACTAGGTCCGCATGTCTGGGTTGGGAACCTAAGCCTCCACCGAGTAGCACCTTAAAGCCTCTCACCTGCTTACCATTGATTTCTTTGATTTTGGGAATAAAGCCCAAATCATGCAGATAAGACAAGCCGGTGTCTTCCTCTGAAGAAGAAAAGGCCATCTTGAATTTTCGGCCCATTTCCTGGCAAATCGGATTTCTCAGGAAATACCGAAAAGTTGCATCTGCATATGGAGTAACATCAAAAGGCTCTTTGGGATCAATTCCTGCCAATTCGGATGCTGTCACATTCCTTACCGTGTTGCCACAGGCTTCTCGTAAAGTCACATCATCTTTTTCGAGTTCGGCCCAAAGTTGAGGTGTGCGATCCAAACTCACATAATGAATCTGAATATCCTGACGGGTAGTGATATGCAATCTCCCCGTGGAATATTCTTCCGAAACTTTGGAGATTCTTCTTAGCTGAGGGGCAGTTACTCTTCCATAAGGCAACTTGATCCGGATCATTTGCACTCCGGGCTGCCGCTGACCATAAACGCCTCGAGCTAGTCTCAGGCTACGGAATTTCTCCTCGTCGATTTTACCTTCTTTGAAAAGCGCAATTTTTCGCTCTAATTCAAGAATGTCGCGCTCTACGATGGGATTTTCCAGTTCGGTTCGAAAACTTTGCATAGCGTAATAGTTTTATATCCCTATCGGGATTATAGGTTAATAGGTTTGAAAGAAAGCCAAGGTTTATGGCTTGGCTTATTTATTCATTATTCGTTATTCGATATTTAGTGTTCGACATTCGAAATTCTTAAAATATCGAACATCGAATGATGAATATCGAACCTGTCTGCTGAAGGCAGGTAGCGAAGTCTCTCGACTCTCGCTTCTCATCTCTAATCAATGAATCCTACCGAAACCGTATCAAAACTTCCTTCATCGATTAGGATAAAAGCTCCGTTCGATTTATTGTTTTGATAGGAGTCGTAATGAATTGGTTTGCTCAGACGAAAATGGACCTTTCCAATATCATTCAGTCTAAGCTGTGTGGTATCCTCTTCACCAGAGAAATCCGCATGAACCTTGGCTTCGATGCGATCTACTTTAGCCAAAACCCGATTGACTCCATGCTGAAGGATATATTTTTGTCCAACTTGGAGCACTTTTGAGTTTACCTGACAAAGTGTGGCAGCAAGGATTTTCTCACTTTTAGGTTCCTCGCCAACTTTCACAATCATATCTCCCCTACTGCAATCTACCTCATCTTCCAAGGTAATGACCACTGAGGCTCCGGGAGCTGCTGCATTCACTTCTTTTTCAAAGAAATGAATGCTCTTGATAGTAGACTCGTTCCCTGAGGGAAGGACTGCTACTCGGTCCCCAACCTGAAGTTCATTGCCATAGAGTTTACCTGAAAATCCGCGAAAATCATGGTAGGCTTCTGTTTTTGGACGGATTACGTATTGAACAGGGAATCTGGCCACAGCACTTTCCTGCAAATCTTGAGGCTCCAAAACCTCCAGATGATCCAGTAAGGTATTTCCAACATACCAAGGCATTGCTTCTGACTGTCTGGCTATATTTTCACCTTTCAAGGCTGAAACGGGGATGAAAGTAATCTGCTCTTCTGAGAAAGAACTCTTAGCCACCAACTCATCAAAATCGGCTTTGATTTTTAGAAAAACATCTTCCTCATAATTCACTAAATCCATTTTATTGATCGCCACTACCACATGCGACATGCGAAGCAGATTGGCTATAAAGAAATGCCTGTAGGTTTGCTCGATCACACCTTTTCTCGCATCAATTAAAATGATTGCTACCTGGGAAGTAGAAGCCCCTGTCACCATGTTTCGGGTGTATTCCACATGCCCGGGAGTGTCGGCTACGATAAAATTGGTTTTGGCGGTATTGAAATAAATATGCGCCACATCAATCGTAATCCCTTGCTCGCGCTCGGCAACCAAACCGTCCGTTGCCAGGGAAAAATCCAAATAATCGTACCCTCTTTGTTTGGAGCTTCTTTCAATAGCCTCAATCTTATCTGTAGTCAGGGAGTTGGTATCATAAAGCAAACGCCCAATCAAGGTGCTTTTGCCATCATCCACCGATCCTGCAGTTGCGATTTTGATTAATTTTCTTCCTTGGATGTCCATATTATTTTTTGATATACAGTTGAAATAGATTGAAATAAGCCTTACTGCGTTCGGCGAAATACTTGCCATCGGTTCAAGCCAAGTATTTCTTCCCACTTGCGGGAATTATTTCTATCCTATTTCTACCGTGTTCCTTTTTTTGTTCTGTTTATTGCTTCTCATTCAAAGAGCCCCGAGTCAAAAAGATACTTGGTACTTCATACTTGGTACTTAGTACATTAGAAGTAACCCACCTTCTTCCTCGTTTCCATCGCTGCTTCTGAGCGTTTGTCGTCTATGCGGGCTCCACGCTCTGAGAGTGTAGATTCCCGAATTTCTAAAACGACATCTTCCAATGTTTTGGCTTCGGAAAGTACTGCCGCGGTACAGGTCATATCTCCAACGGTACGGAATCGAACCCATTTTTCCACCACCTCTTCATGCGCTTCCCGAAAGACGTGTTCATTGGCAGTCCAAATCAATCCATCTCGGAAAAAGACCTCCCGCTTGTGTGCGAAGTAAATGCTTGGAATCGCAATATTTTCTGATTTGATATACTCCCACACATCCAATTCAGTCCAATTAGAAATCGGGAAAACCCGTACGTTTTGTCCTACATGGATTTTACCGTTTAGCATATCGAATAATTCTGGCCGCTGATTTTTTTCGTCCCATTGGCCGAAGTCATCCCGAACGGAGAATACCCGCTCTTTGGCTCTGGCTTTTTCTTCATCTCTTCTTGCTCCACCGATACAGGCATCAAACTTGAACTCCTCGATCGCATCCAAAAGGGTGGTAGTCTGCAAGGAGTTTCGGCTGGCATAGCGCCCTTTTTCTTCACGAACTTTTCCTTGATCGATGGAGTCTTGCACCTTTCTGACAATCAGTTTCAAGCCCAACTCCGCCACGAGTTGATCCCTGAACTCTATGGTCTCTGGAAAATTATGCCCTGTATCCACATGCAATAGCGGAAAAGGGATTTTAGCTGGAAAAAATGCCTTTTGAGCCAATCTGACCAAGGTTATCGAATCTTTTCCTCCGGAAAAAAGCAAAACAGGGCGCTCAAATTGCGCCGCCACTTCTCGAAGGATATGGATGGATTCTGCTTCTTTGGGGTTAGGTATGAATAGGTCCATAGGAATTACGATTTATGAATTTTGATTTACGAGCTTCTTTGAAGCATCAAAACCTAGTTTCTAGTGATTACTATTTTAAATGGATTGATTTTTCAAGTTTTAAAATATCGAATGTCCAATGATGAATATCGAATAATGAAGTCTCTGCGAACTGCAAACTGACCACTGCTATCTGGAATGCAACCCACACTCCTTTTTGGAGTCTTCCCACCACCAGCGTCCGGCACGGGGATTTTCTCCTGGAAGAATAGCCCGTGTGCAGGGAGCGCAACCTATGCTGATAAAGCCTTTATCATGAAGTGGATTATAAGGGATTTTATGTTCCTCGATGTAGGAAATCATCTGTTCAAAAGTCCAATCCAATAAAGGATTGAATTTCAGTATCTGATTGGCTTCATCCCATTCGATCCGCTTCATGTCGCTTCTATTGGCGCTTTGCTCAGCACGAAGTCCTGTTACCCAGACTTCATTCCCTGCCAAAGCTCTTTTCAAAGGTTCTACTTTGCGGACAAAACAACAGGATTTACGATGCTCAACAGATTCATAAAATCCGTTGATCCCTTGCTCTGCTACTAGATTTTCTACCGATTCCCGTTCTGGATAGTAGACTTTAATTCGCGTTTGGTACTTGCTTTCTGTACGTGCCAACAACTCCAAAGTCTCCGGGAATAACCTTCCTGTATCCAAAGAAAAGATTTGAATAGGTAGATTTTGGGAAGCAATCAATTGAGTAATGACTTGATCTTCCTGACCCAATGAAGTAGAGAATACCACCTTTCCGGGAAAGAGGTCAGCAATCAAAGCCAAGGCTTCCTTAGCCGTCAATAGATCTAATCTGCGCTCAAGATCTTGCATATTCTTTTTCAGGCTCATGCTCTTTTGTTTTTGTTGCAGACTCCCATACTCGCTCGTGCAGGTAGTACAATAGGATTTTAGAAACTACTTCTACCGAACCGATAGAAAGCGCCATGGTCAATTGACCCGTCACAATAAAGGAGATAACAATGGTATCAATAGTCCCCACGATTCGCCATGAAATGGACTTCATGAGACTCTTCAGATTACTGTCTGTCCCTTTTTTGGACTCAAACCATTTTTTTATGTGCTGATCTAAAATCATATAGGTTTCAACGGGAGTGAAAAACAAAAGTATATAAAGCCTACATAATTTATAGGGTTTATAGTAAAAAAATTTTTGTTAAGTTTTTAAAATATCTGCTAATGTCTTGTTTTCCAGTATTTTAAGAGTCTCATCTCGAACTTGAATCATTACCTTATTGATGCCACAAGTTGCTTCATCTTTGCATTCGTCGCAGGGTTCGTAGTAATTCAAACTCACACAGGGAAGCATGGCTATAGGTCCGTCGAGGAGTCGAATTACTTTGGAAAGTGGAATATCTTTTGGCTCTTTGATCAAATAATAACCTCCCCCTTTTCCTTTTTTACTTCCCAGCATGCCGGCTTTTTTGAGTTCGAGCAGGATATTCTCCAGGAACTTATGGGAGATCCCATGCTCTTCCGCGATATCGTGGATCAGCACTGTTTTTTCTTCCCGGTGCTTGCCGAGGTAGGTGAGGGCATGAAGGGCGTACTTGGTCTTTTTGGAAAGCATAAACAAAAATAATCCAATTCTTGGAATAGCCTAGTACGGGAGTGGGGAATAAGTTGACCAATTCGGGCATTCCAGAGTAGAATTATACCAGAAATCCCCGTCGAGTTGACGGGGATTGGGTAATAAAACCCTCCAAGGGTTAGCCATTTATGAAGAGAGTCTAACCTATTGTTACGTTCCTTGATTTGTATAATCCCTTGGAGGGTTTGGGATATTGAATTTTTGTAAAAATAAACCCTCCGAGGGATTTGAAACTCTCGGAGGGCGGAGGCAAAGGATTAAATCATCTCCACCCATTTTCTAATATACTCCAGCTAAGCTCTAAAAATTAGGTAGAAATTTAAATTTTAAATGATTCAATGAAATGTATTTAGGTATTCTTTTTTAATCCTTTACCCTGATAGAAACTTTTAAGTACTTCTGTTTGGAATCTGTTTTTAAAACTGCGTAAACCTCACCCAAACTTTTTATTTGGTCCCATTCTACAGTTAAAGTAAGTAATTCAGATTTTCCATTATAGATTACGGAAGATGAAAGATTAAAATCAGTACATGAACAATGAGGACTTACCGAAAGAATACGGATAGCCTCTTTACCTGTATTCTCAATTTCAAAATTCACTTCAATTTCTCCATACTCATTTCGATCTTCTTGAGTTACAAATTGAATCTTTGGTTTAATTATTAACATTGATGATTCAAAAGTTGGAATCATCAATAAAGTTAAAGTCAGAAATAGAATTAGAAGTGAATTACCAAGAAAGTTCATAATCTCTAAATATTTTTAATACTGCACGAATAAAATTAGAATTTTGATGTAAGAACTTTTTGGAAGAAGGATCATTCCCCTCGTATAAATCCGATTGTGAATAGTTTTTAGTTAATAAATTAAATCCCTGAAATCCCCCTGGAATAAAACTTTTTAATTCTGACTCTGCTATTTGTTGAAAAAGTGCATTATCATAATTATAATCTGGTGATGCAGTATAGGAATAGAAGGCACTCATTAATCGCTCCCTTTCATTTCTATTTTCAAATTTCTCAGGCAAATTGATTTCTTCAGGGAAATCAGGAATTATCCCTGAAATATTGACCAAGTACTCGTCCTTTACACTGAAATTTAAAGCAGAAAAAAAGTTAACCTTCGCATCTTGAATAAAATCTAACTGTCCTCCAATTTGGTAAACTTTGCCAGTTGGAGCTTGAAATTCACGAACATTAAAAATTATTTTTTGAGGACTCCCATTTGGATTTAGAAAGACTTCAATCCCATGAGGGAGCAAAATAAAACACTCCTCATTGGAGTTTTTTGAATTATTTCTTTCCCAATCTTTATCCTTGGATTTCAAAACGTCAAAAAGTAAATCCTGGGTAAAAGTAGATATCACGGCCATTCTAGGTTTATAGGGAGAAAGGTCTTCTCCTTTAAAGAAAAACCTAGAATATTGAGGCAAGAAACCCAAATTTCCACCTTCAAATCGATTTCTTTTTATTGACCGATCTTGTAGTCCCCCAAGTGTAATCACACCCAAGCTTTCCCAGACGAAAAAATCTGATTTTTCTACGATATAAGCTCTGGTTACTTTAAAGCCATCAGCCATCGTTGTCAGATAAGCTTTCAATCCATAAATCAATTCTTGATCGGAAAGTCCAATGATAGTTGCTTCCTCTAAATCCAAAACTTCCTCTTCAAGTAAAATTCTATTTTCACCTATCTTCAAATCATTCAAACAAAAATCATATGGCTTATATCCCAAATATCGAATGAGAAATCCGCAATTATTACCATCCTTCAACCCTTCTAAAGATATCCGACCATCACTCCCTCCTATCAAAATCTTATTTTCATTTTCTTGTTTTACTGTAAAATAGGGAAGATAATTACCTTGTTTATCCAATACTAATAATGTCTGCCCTAACAGTTGCCCACTTACTAACATAGAAATAATCAAAAAGATAAATCTCATTTTATGTCTAGTCTGAATTTATAAATACCCATTCGATCGTTTAATTCATCTACGATCCCATCTGCATAAAAATGGTCATCGATTTTTCCAATCACCCGGAATCTTTCTGGGGCTTTAACATCTCCAATAAGCTTATTTTCTTGATAAATTTGTACCCGAGAAAATCCTTTCCCAATGCCTTCAGGAAAATAGGTTCTAAAAGTTAGCTTACTAGACTCGTCAAAGTAAACAAATTGGTAGAATCCCGCTTTTTCCAAATCCAACTTATAGTTATCTAAAGCTTCATCTATTGTACTTGTTTTTGGATAGTTAGTTTTCAGATTCTTGCCTTCCACACCAAACTTATATTTTAAATTTCCATCCAACCCATATACATGGATCAGCGGGTCTATAGCAAAAGACACCAAAATTTCATTTTCTCGCTCTGTGAAATATGAAAAATCAAAATTTGGAATAAAGCGATGATTCAAATATTCTCCAGATCTTTTTCCAAACCCTTCAACTACTTTTCTTTTGGAAAGATTATACCTGCCAAATATTGCTACTTCTTCGTAATACTGCTCGGAAGTATACCCGTTTAATGTCGGGTGACTCATTGTGATAGGAAAAAAGACCTCTTTATCATCATTGGTCATCAAAAATGTAGAATTATTTCCTCTAGACTTCCAATCTATTTCATAGAGACCAAGCATAGAACCCTTAGGATTATTAACCATATCATGATAAGATTCGGAATAATCCCACTCAATAGGATAAGATGTATTTTTTTGAAAGTTTTTATCAAAGACTACAAGTTCAAAATTGTCTAAGACAACATGATTCCCTTTTAATCCATAAGGAATAAATCCGTGAATGTTGTTTTGCTCATCAGGCCCATCACCTTTCCCTAAAAATGTACCTTCATATAGCCCATCCCCATTATAGGCTATCACACTACTAAAAACTTGATCGACAAAGAATAACTGACTGCTTCCAATAGAAAAGAATCCTACACCAGAAAAGTATTCCTTATCCAAAAGAATAGAATCAAGATCAATTTGATTAATTTTTAAATCCAGTTCTTGGAAAATTGGAATTTCTTTTTGAATCCTTGTTTGGCATGAACAAAGAAAAATCCCAAAAACAATTATTACTAGTTTTTTCATACTAAAAAAAGGAAAGAAAGGTTAGAAAAATCCTAGCCTTTTGATTAATTAAATTAACTCGGACAATTTGAAGAGGATGCTGAACAATCCCCTTGTCCGCACCTTGCTCTAAACGAAATTAAATTTCCACCATAACATCCATCCGCTTTACACCTACAAAGATTCTCTTCGGGTGTTTCTGGCCAAGGATTATCAATTTCAAATGTTTGAGCACTAATTGGAAAGTACCCCATGAGTCCTAAGCAAAGTGCGATTAATGATATCTTAAGCTTTTTCATTTTTTGAATAGTTTAAGTAAACAAATTGATTAAAAAGCCTTTAGCGCTAAAAACTTAAAATAAACTTACCCCCCACCTATCTACAAAGTCAAGTTATGGACTAATTATTTTTTAACAAGACTTGTTAATTAATTGATTATCAGCTATAAAAAACTTAGTTCTAGAAATATTTACATTCATAACTTCCTGAAATACAATTTGTTAACAACCAACTGATTTTTAAGGTATGAAATGCTATAAATGGGATTTGAATAAAAAATCCCCGTCAAGTTGACGGGGTTAGGGCTAACCTTTGAGTCCCGATTTCTATCGGGATTGAAACCCCGATGGTTTGAATATTTAGATAAGTAAAGAAGACCTTCGAGGTCTTGAAGACCTCAAAGGTCATCAAAGGTTAAATCAACTCCACACTTCTTTTCACGAATGCGGTGAGGTCCTTACCGGTTAGAAGTCCCTGAGACAGTTTCGCAAGGTCAAAGGCCTGCTTGGCCAGTTGCAATTGGGCTTCTTCTCCTTCAGCTTTCAAGATTTTATCGACCACTGGGTGATTGCCATTAACGGCTACTTTATAGCTATCTGGCATTTGCCCATAGAAACTCATCGGTCCTCCACCCGTCTGCGCCATGTCCTTCATTCTTCTCATCCACTCTTCCATCGTAATGGTCACTGGCATTTCTTCAGGACTCAAGCCTTCAATCTCCACTGTGTAGGATTTATTATCGATGGCTTTTTCGAAGAGCTCCTTCACTTGCTTGCTTTGATCTTCGGTAAGCAAATTCGCATAGCTATCTTCCTTCTGGATCAGTTTTTCCACGACATCCGCATCGACACGCTTGAGTTGAGTTTTCTCCAGCTTGGTCTCAATATGCTGGATAAAGTGACTATCAATCGGAGAATCCAAAACCAACACATCGTAGTCTTTCTTATTGGCAGAGGCAATAAAGCTGTCTTGCTTATCTACATCTGTTGCATATAAAAAGATAGTCTGCTCATTTTTATCTTTCTGTGTAGCTTTCACCTTTTCGGTGTATTCATCCAGCGTGTAATACTCATTTTTGGTGTTTTTGAGCAGGGTAAATTCTTTGCCTTTTTCATAGAATTTATCCTCGGAGATCATGCCATACTTCACAAAAAGCCCGATGTCATTCCACTTGGCTTCATATGCCTTTCTGTCCTTTTTATACAGCTCAGAAAGCTTGTCCGCTACTTTTTTCGTGATGTAATTGTTGATTTTCTTCACATTTCCATCAGCCTGTAGGAAGCTTCGGGATACGTTGAGCGGAATATCCGGAGAGTCGATTACTCCATGCAAAAGCATCAAAAATTCAGGGACAATATCCTTCACCTCATCGGTGATAAAGACTTGGCGACTGAACAATTTGATTTTATTGCGCTGCAACTCGAATTCGTTTTTCACCTTCGGGAAATACAAGACACCCGTTAGATTGAATGGGTAATCCACATTCAGGTGAATCCAAAAGAGGGGATCTTCGCTCATAGGGTAAAGCTCCTTGTAGAAGGCCAGATAATCCTCGTCTTTGAGATCACTTGGGGATTTGGTCCAAATCGGGGAAGTGGTGTTAATGATATTGTCCACTTCAACGGATTTCCATTTCTTTTCTCCTTTGTCATCGACTCCATCTTCTACGGATTCGGTTTTGGTGCCAAACTTAATTGGAACAGGCAGGAACTTGCAATATTTGTCCAAGATGCCTTGAAGCTTCCACTTGTCTAGGAATTCTTCTGAATCTTCATTGATATGAAGAACTACTTCTGTTCCGCGGTCTTTCCGCTTTCCCTTTTTGATTTCAAATTCAGTGCTGCCATCACAAGTCCAGATCGCCGGTTCAGCTCCTTCCTGATAGGAAAGCGTATGAATTTCAACTTTTTTGGCCACCATAAAGGCAGAGTAGAAACCCAAACCAAACTTACCGATGATCTCATTGGCATCTTTGGCATCTTTGAATTTCTCCACAAATTCGGTAGCGCCGGAGAAAGCAATCTGGTTGATGTACTTTTTGATCTCCTCAGCTGTCATCCCCAGGCCTTTGTCAGCGATGGTAATGGTTTTCTTTTTCTCATCAAAGGAAACCTCCACGGTGATGTCACCCAATTCTCCTTTGTACTGACCTAATGTCGCAAGGCGCTTGATTTTCTGAGTAGCATCTACCGCATTGGATACGAGTTCACGAAGAAAAATCTCGTGATCGGAATACAAAAACTTCTTGATGATCGGGAAAATATTCTCGGTATGTATCGAGATGGTACCTTTTTCCTGCATGGGTATAAATCAGTTTAGTGAATACAATAATTGACATCAATGGATTATCAATGCCTGTTCCAAACCCAAAAAAGTGACAAGATGACAGATTTGAAAGTGAGAAGGTAGAAGTGAGAAGGATGAAGGGAATTGGGGTTTGTGAGTTACCCCCCCCCGAAAGCTTTCGGAGTAAGATTGAGGACAATGAGAGACGAGAAGCGAGAGAGGAGAAGCGAGAATTCAAAATAACGACACATATACTCAATTGCACATCCCAGAAATATCGAACATCGAATGATGAATATCGAATAGCGAAGTTCTACTTCGACCTAAGAACAGAGATAAATTTCAGATTTACGACGATGAGAGGCAAGAGACGAGAAGCGAGAAGCGAGAGACGAGAGACGAGAATTCAAAATAACGACATTCATATACTCAATTGCACATCCCAGAAAATATCGAACATCGAATGATGAATATCGAAGTTCTACTTCGAACTAAGAACAGAGATAAATTTCAGATTTACGGCAATGAGAGACGAGAAGAGAGAAGCGAGAGGCGAGAGAGGACAATTAAAAATAACGATACTCAATTACACATCCCAGAAAATATCGAACATCGAATGATGAATAGCGAATAGCGAAGTTCTACTTCGACCTAAGAACAGAGATAAATTTCAGATTTACGACGATGAGAGAAGCGAGAGAGGACAATTCAAAATAGCACTTAAACTCAGTTACCCAATTACTCCTTTCAAAATTCAAAAAAACTCAATAATCAAATAACTAGAGTAAATACTAAATGAAAAAAACTTTATACGGTCCGTGCCTTTCAAATCCATTTTTTATTATTCAAACAGCAGTTTTAATAGAACATTTATTAGATATTTTGAATTTTTTCAAGTAAATTACCTAAGGGTCAAAAATTTACCTCCACAGGTTTTTATGATTGACCTCTTTTCATCAGCTGAGCCCAACTAATAATTAGCTGAATTGGTATATTGACATCGGTTCTGAGACCTCCCATTCTCAGTTAGTTTTTTAGAGTCCTCAGTTATCTGACTCTTTCAAAAAATAATTTCTATGAAATACTGCTTCTTTTTCTTGGTGCTTTTGGTTGCTCCCAATCTTTACGGCCAGTCTAGTTCATCTATTCAAACTAAGACCAATGAATTTTTAAATACTTTAGAAAGCAAACAAAGGCAGCAAATCAGCATAGCTTTTACCGACAGTGCAAGAATTAACTGGACAAATCTTCCTCTAGGATTGGCTCCAAGAAATGGATTGGCCTTCGGCGAGCTTTCGGACAAGAGCAAAATTGCCTTTCATCGGATTTTGAGTGAAATACTCAGTTCCCAAGGATATCTCAAAACTTTCGCAATCATGCAAGTAGATGATATACTACATGAACTTTTTGAAATAAAATACCAGGAGGGGGCTATTAATGAAAACTCTATAAAAATGATACGGGGTCTCAACTGGGATTATGGCAACTATTTTATTGCGATTTCGGGCAATCCGCAAACGGACCTTGTCTGGGGCTTAAAATTTGAAGGGCATCATATTTCCCTGAACTTAACTGTATCAGGAGATAATTTTTCAATGACTCCTTTATTCCTCGGTTCGGATCCTGCTCTAGTAGAAAACACCCAATATGCAGGGCTTAGACCCTTGAGCAAGGAAGAAGATTATGGTTTTTGGCTGGTGAATACACTCAATGATGAGCAAAAAGCCAAAGCAACACTAGCCATGGAGGTTCCCGGTGATATCATCACCAGCCCTGGAAGGCCGCAGTGGCTAGAAGAATATCAGGGAATCAAAGGTTCCGAAATGTCAGAAGCCCAGCAACAGATATTGCACTACTTGATAGAAGAATATATAGCCAATCTAGAATATGAAAAATCCGAGGAATACCTGCAAAAACTGCATAGTGCAGGTATGGACCAAATATATTTTGCCTGGATCGGAAGTTATGAGCCGATGAAACCGCATTATTACATTATCCATAGTCCGGATTTTCTGATAGAATATGATAATGTTGGATTCCTGGATAATGCCAACCATATCCACACCATTTGGAGGGAAAAAGGCAATGATTTCGGTGAAGATATTTTGAAAAAACACCGAATGGCTCATCATCATTAAACCTAGTCCTTACTCACTGAATTGTTATGAAATGCCCATGAGAAAAAAATATCACACAGAGGAATGATTATCCTGGGCATTCCATCTGATCTCTAAAAAACAAATAATAAACAGATGAAAAAAGGAGCATTTTTAATTCTTGTATTTTCATTGACAGTGTTTGCTGCCAAGGCTCAACTCAGGCCACAGGTTGAAATCCAAACTAGCCATGGATCAATCATTATCGAACTCCATCACGAAACCCCATTGCATCGTGATAATTTTTTGAAATTGGTTCAAGAAAATGTTTATGACAGCCTCTTGTTTCACCGGGTGATTGAGAACTTCATGGTTCAGGCCGGAGATATCAAAAGCAAAGAAGCTGTTATAGGAGACCCATTAGGAAGCGCAGATTTGCCTTACCAAATTCCGGCAGAAATCCACCCTGAACTCTTTCATCAAAAAGGAGCGCTGGGAGCTGCCAGAACCAATAATCCTGCGAGGGCTTCTAGCAGTACACAGTTTTATTTGGTTCAGGGAAAAGTCCAAAATGACAGTCTCTTAACACATAATGAAGGAAGAATCAATTCCTTTTTACAAAGACACTTTGCTGTCAATAATCCCAATAACAAAAGCTTGCTCGACTCTATTGAACTGGCCAGAGAGTCCAAGGATAGTTTACTGCAAGCTGAATTGGCAAGTCGATGGGAAAGCAGAATAAAAACTCAAGATTTTGATTCATACACAATTCCAGAGCATCATAGGAAAATTTACCAAGAGATAGGAGGAACGCCTCATTTGGACCAAAACTATACGGTATTTGGGCAAACCATATCCGGCATGGAAGTAATAGATGCAATCGCTGCTGTCGCAACTGACTCCCGGGATCGACCAAAAGAAAATGTATATATCCTCAAGATGACTTGGTTAAACCCGCCTAATCCTTAGAAGACATGAAAAAATCCAGTCTGATTTTCTGTTTTTCACTGCTATTTTTTGCCTGTAAGGAGACGCTCCCTACAGAACAAAAAAGCGAGCTTCCTAATATCGTCTTTATTTTCACGGACGACTTAGGCTACGGCGATCTAGGTTGCTTCGGAGCTACAGATATCAAGACTCCCCATATTGACCGAATGGCAAAAGAGGGGATCAAATTCACTTCGTTTCTCTCTGCCTCCCCTGTTTGCAGTCCTTCCCGAGCCGGCCTTTTAACAGGTAGAATGCCTCAGAGAATGGGCATCAACTCAGTTTTTTTCCCGGAAAGCTTCACCGGAATGGATCAGGAGGAGATCACTTTTGCAGAGATTTTAAAAGAGAAAGGCTACCGAACAGGCATTGTGGGAAAATGGCATTTAGGGCACATGGAAAAGTTCCTGCCCTTGAATCAAGGCTTTGACAGTTATTACGGCATCCCTTACAGCAATGATATGGAGTCGGTAGTCTATCTCAAAGATTTTGAAGTGGACTCGATTCAAGTTAATCAGCGGTTTACGACCAAGACCTACACCGAGAAACCCCTGCAATTCATCGAAGACGCTGGAGAAAATCCATTCTTACTCTATCTGGCTCACAACATGCCCCATGTGCCAATTTACGCTTCGCCGGAGTTTGAGGGAAGTTCCGAAAGGGGCTTGTATGGAGATGTGATTCAAGAAATAGACTGGAGTGTAGGGGAGATATTGAGGAAGCTGGAAGAAAAAGGACTGATGGAAAACACCTTGGTGATTTTCTCTTCCGATAATGGTCCATGGCTGGTTATGGAAGATCATGGAGGTTCGGCAGGACCACTTCGGGAAGGTAAGCAATATACGTTTGAAGGGGGAGTAAGAGTTCCCACCGTAGCCATGTGGAAAGGCAAAATTGCACCCGGCCAGGTATATGAAGACTTAGCCACTCAAATGGATTGGTTTCCTACTTTTTGTAAAATAGTTGGTGCCGAAATTCCGCAAGATAGAGCCATTGACGGAAGAGACCTTAGCGCGGTTTTATTTGAAAACGGAACCCGGGAGGGGAACGAATTTCTGTACTACATGGGAGCAGATCAAAGAGCTTATCATGAGGAAGGATGGAAAGTGAAGAGGCCTTTTGGGGGATATCAGGGAAGTCCGGGAATGAAAGCTGTAGCTCCCCATGACACCTTGTTATTTAATTTAAAATCTGATCCGGGAGAAACCCAAAATCTAGCAAAGGAAAACCCGGAAAAGCTGGCTCAAATGATGCGAGCTATGGATTGGGCAGTCCAGCAGTTGGGGCCATTACCGGAAAGTAAAATTGTCAGAAGTCCTTCCGATAATAGCCATTATGAGTATTTGAAACAAAAAAGACAAAAAGGTGAATATTAGATTTCACTTCATATGGATATTTTTAATCAGCTCCTCTATAGCAAGGGGGCAAGGGCAAATTGTTGCCCAAATCGACAGCCTTTGCGAGCTCTCCTATCAGCAATATGGGGACTATAATTATCTGGAGGCCATCAAATGTGCCGAAAAGGCATTAGAAATCAGCAAGGAACTGGACTATTCAACTGGCCAGATTAAAAGCGAATTTTACAGAATCATGGCCAAGCAGGAATATGAACCCTCAACTTATAATCCTAAGCCCATAGAGGATCTGATTCCCAAATTCCAGGAGGCTGGACTTGATAGAGAAAAAGCTCGAGCACACACTTTTGTAGCTGGTATTTATGCCTTTTTTGGAGATATAGAAAAATCCATAGAAAACCACCTCATTGCATTAGATATGTATGAGGCCAAGGATGACTCTCTCGGGCTGGCAAGTGTACATAATAATATGAGCTTGGTTTATTATGATCAGCATGATTATGAAGAAGCCTTTTTCCACGCCAGAAAATCAATGGCCTTGGAAAAATCTCAAGGAGACCCTCAAAGAATTCACTCCAGCCTAAATAATTTAGCCATCATTTTTGAGCATACCGGTCCACTGGATTCTGCTATTTATTACCACCAGATGGCTTTAGAAAAAGCCTATGAAAGCAATAGCCCCTATTCCATAGGATTATCTCTGAGCAATCTGGGGAATAACTATGCGATCAAAGGAGATCTTGACCTTGCAGAGAAAACCTTGTTACGTGCCTTGGAAATACGTGACTCTTTAGGGTATTCGAGAGGCTTAGCCTACACACATAATAGGCTGGCAAGTCTTTATGTAGAAAAAGATGAGCTACGAAAAGCACAGATCCATGCCGAAAAATCTCTGGAAAACGCACAATCTGCCTCTGAGGTCAAAGTCATTAGAATGGCCTATGAAAGATTAATGGAAATCGCAGAGGAAAAAGGTGATTACAGAGCAGAGTTGGATTATCTAAAGAAAGCCACAGAGCTGAAGGATAGTATACTAAATGAATCCAATACCAAGGGCATTACCCAAATGAAACTCAACTATGAATTTGCCAAACAGCAACTTTTAGACAGTATTCAAAATGAACAGGAAAGGAGGGAAAGTGCCTTGTTATTTGACGAGCAACTGAAGGTCGCAAGAAATCAACGCATCATTTTTATGGTAAGTGGTGTTCTCTTTTTGGTGTTAGCAATCGGCTGGTGGAGAAGATACAAGTTTGTGAAAAAATCAAGTTTAATCATTCAGCGTGAAAAGGAAAGATCAGATAAATTATTACTGAATATTCTACCGGCTAAAGTTGCTGAGGAGTTAAAAGAAAAGGGAAACTCAGAAGCTCGGGATTTTGAAGAAGTCACTGTCATTTTCACAGATTTTGCTGACTTTACCAAAAAAGCTCAGCACCTCACCGCTAAGGAATTGGTGTATGAATTAAATATTTGTTTCAAAGCTTTCGATTTGATCATGGAAGAGTTTGGATTGGAAAAAATCAAAACCATAGGAGACGCCTATTTGGCAGCCGGGGGATTGAATAATCAATCCAATGTACATGATGTAATCAAGGCTGCTATTAAAGTCAAAGATTTTATCAATCAAAGAAACTTTGATCCATCCATTCCCTCCAAAGCCAAATTTGATATGCGGATAGGTATAAACACGGGACCTGTGGTAGCAGGTATTGTGGGCATCAAAAAATTTCAGTATGACATCTGGGGAGATACAGTAAATACAGCCCAGCGAATGGAAGCTTGCTGCGGCCTCAATAAAATCAACATCTCCGAGCTCACTTATAATCTTATCAAAGACGACACAGAGCTATGTTTCGAGCATAGAGGAAAAGTACAAGTAAAAGGAAAGGGCTTATTGGACATGTGGTACGTTGAACCAAAGAAAAATCAACTTCAAAAATTTCACGATATTCAATTGCAAAGCATCAAATAAAGGGATCCACCTGAATATCAATGATTAAGCAATCTTTTATAGATGTTTTGCCTATCTACTCATTTACTCTTTAGCGAATTGCTTAGACACGCGAGACCTTCGTAAGCTGACTTTTAGCCATTTTTTTCTAACAGGCAGAAAACCAGACAAACAAAGACAAAAACACCCCAAACTAAAAGCCTTCCAAAAAGTTCTAACTTTTTCTTATTTCAAATCAGTCTAATTACAATTAATTGATTTACAGCTATTTAAATTGATTCTATGCAAACAGCCTATTAGATTAGAATTCAAACTAAACAAAACTATTATGGCTATCAGATTAGGAAATAATTGTCAGAACTGTGAAAATTTAAAAGCTGACAAAGTATGTAAAGTACATGGTGTAGAGGTTTCAGGCAACTATACATGCGATCAATTTGAAATGAAGGCAGCGCTGAAAGATGATAGAAATTGCACTACCTGTTTGAGATACGAAAGAGAGGATTGTGCTAATCCACAACACGCTGCTCCGGGTATGATGTGTGCCAGCTGGGCTCCCAACAGAGTGAGTGCCTAAGCCTTTAAATAACTTCCGTAAAAGCTTCCCCAATAGAGCAGAACATGCCAGTTTAACTCTGGTTATTGCTTCTTTAAATTGGGGAAGCTTTTTTTATTCATACCATTTTCCAATTAGGATCTGAAGACTTCTATATAACAGGAGATCAACCTAATTAGCAGATTTTTATAAGAAATGCTTATCTTCTGACAGAATCTAATATCCTGAATGAGAGCGACTCTGTATTTATTTTTGTTTTTTCTTATTTTTTCCTGTTCAAGAAAAGAAGAGGCTCCTCAAAAAAAGTCCCCAAATATCCTTTTGATTGTTGCCGATGATTTAGGTTATGCAGACTTAGGATCCTTTGGAGGAAATATAGAAACGCCAAATTTAGATCAACTTTCTGCTGAAGGAATTCGATTCAGTCGCTTTCATACAGCCCCTTTTTGTGCTGTCACAAGAGCCATGCTATTGACCGGAAATTACAGTCATGTGGCAGGAATGGGTTCACAGGATTTGGTCAGTGATGTCCCGGGATATGAAGGCAAACTCAGTGACCGAGTCATTCCTATTCCTGCTTTGCTCCAAGAAGCAGGATATCACACCTACATAGCTGGCAAATGGCATTTAGGCTTGACGGAAGAAGCTAATCCTGCTAACAAGGGTTTTGAAAATTCCTTTGTCACCTTAGAAGGCGGGGCCAATCATTATAGTTCGCGTGGGATATTTCCGGAAACTCCCGAATCCATTTACACTGAAAACGGCGTTGAAACAAATTGGCCAGAGGGAGCCTATTCCACTGATCTATACACGGATAAACTTCTGGAATATATTTCCTCCAATTTGGATGATCAACAGCCCTTTTTTGCTTTTGCAGCCTATACTTCTCCCCACTGGCCTCTTCAAGTAGATGAAAAATACTGGAAAAAATACCAAGGAAAATTCGATGCGGGATATGAACAATTAAGAGCAGATAGATTGGAGTCCCTCAAAGAAGCGGGAATGATTCCAAGCAATTCCCAACTTCCTCCACTCCACCCTGCTATCAAACCTTGGAACTCATTGAGTGCTCAGGAACAAAAAAAAGAGGCCCGAAAAATGGAGCTTTATGCAGGAATGGTGGATAATTTGGATGAAAATATTGGTCGACTTTTCTCTTTTTTAAAGGAAAAAGGAGCCTATGAAAACACGCTAATCATTTTCATGACTGATAATGGAGCTGCTGGAGAAGATTTTTTCTATTCGGAATATTTTGGACCATTTTTGAAAGGACTGTACACAGACGAATATTCCCAAATGGGAAAAGAAAACTCCTTTATTTCCTATGGCCCGCAATGGGCGGAGGCAGGAAGCTCTCCTTTTTATCTATATAAGGGCTTTACCAGTGAGGGCGGAATGGTTGCCCCTTTAATCATCTCAGGGAGCGCTGTTGATGTCAAAGGAAAAATCCATGACTCCTTCCTAAGCGTCATGGATATCGCCCCAACTATTTATGATTTGGCCGGCATCACATACCCGGATCAATTTCAGGAGAAAGCAGTGCAAAAACCCGTAGGGGAATCTATTCTTCCCATTTTGAAAAATGAAAAGTCAGAAGCTCATGATTCCACTTATGTTTTCGCTTTGGAGCATAGGGGCTATGCAATGCTCCGAAAAGGAAAGTGGAAGCTTTTGAATTTAAAAACTCCTTTCGAAAGGGAAAATTTTGGTCTATATGACCTTGAAAATGATCTTATCGAGCAAAATGACCTGAAAAACACTTTTCCAGAAAAATATCAAGAGCTTTTGAAAGACTGGGATACTTGGTCCAAAAAAGTCGGCGTACAAACTCCAACTCCCCAACCCAAAAAATAAGTCAACGCTATGTCAGAAATTAAATCAGGAGAACTGAAACGAGAACTGGGTTTGATGGGCGTCATCACCAATGTTTTAAGTATTTCCATAGGCAGTGGCATATTTCTTTTACCCGCTCTGGTCTATGTAATTTTGGGCCCTTCCAGTATCCTGGCCTACATTTTTTGTGGGCTGATATTTCTCTGCTTAGGACTATGTTTCGGCGAGCTGAGTAGCAGAATTCCCGACACCGGAGGGATGTACGTGTATATCCAAAGAGCATTTGGGCCTATGGCAGGATTTATTTCTAATATTCTCTATTGGCTGGGAGTAGGTGTCTTGGCTTGTGGCGCTTTGATGAATGCTTTGGCAGACATAGCAGGAACCTATTTTCCCGTTTTCCAGCTGACTTGGGTTAGAATCACTTTTTTCGGAGCCATTATCATTTTCAGCTGCTTTCTTAATATCAAAGGAATCAAAGACAGTATGCTTTTCATCAAAGTTTTGACTTGGACCAAAGTCGTTTCATTGATGTTGTTGGTGATTTTTGGTTTTACAAGAATTGATCCTGCCAATATCGCCTGGCAGGGATTCCCCGAATTTGGGAAAATCGGAGAGGCTTCCATTTTATTGATTTTTGCTTTCCTGGGCGGAGAGCTAGCCTTGGCTTCAGGAGGGGAAATGAAAAATCCCAGCCGAACAGGCCCTTTAGGTTTCATTATCGGAATAGTCTTGGTGATTCTTGCATTTTGTGCCATCCATCTTGCCGCACAAGGTGTATTGGGCACTTCCATGCTTAGCAATCAGGAGGCTCCTTTGGCTGAATTGGCAAAAGCTCTTTTCGGTGAAGTAGGCTTTTTAATAGTCTTAGCCCTTTCTTTTATTGCTGTTTGGAGTACGCTCAGCTCTATTTTGACATTGCTTCCTAGAGTTCTTTATGCAGGAGCCAAAGACGGCTTATTACCCGATGTCTTTTCCAAGATTCACCCAACTTATAGAAGCCCTTTTGTGGCGATAGTTTTTCTGGGTTTTCTGGAGTTTGGGTTTGCTGCTTCAGGGAGCTTTAGATATTTGCTGGTGCTAGTGACAGGAGCTTCCCTACTCATCTATTTTGGGGCAGTTTTGGCTTTTCTCAAACTTCGATGGAATAGCAAAAATCAAGACCCGAAAATTTTCAAGGTTCCTGGAGGAAATCTGATAGGCCTTATCACACTTATAGCTTTGGCTTGGGTGTTCTTTCAATTAACTAACAAAGAGCTACTGGCACTGGGGATATTTATCCTAGTTTTAATTTTACTCTATATTCCCGTTGCTATTTTTAAGAATAAAAAATTGAGAACAATCAAAAAGAACATATAAAATCAAGAAGGGACAAAGGCAACCAGCAGAGATATATTAAATCCATGCGAAGATTCCATTTGCCCTAAAAATTTAAATGATAAACACATGAAAAAAATACTCTTACTCTGGATTATTTGTCTGGGAATGATTGCCCAAGTAGAGGCTCAGGTAAAGACAGCCCTTCAGCCACTGGACGTTTTCGATATGGAATATGTCACTGAGCCCAGCATATCACCGGATGGAAGCAAAGTGGTATATGTCCGTAATTTTAAGGATATCATGACTGACAGAGACTATTCAAATCTCTGGATTGTCAATAGCGATGGAAGTCAGAACCGTCCCATCACTCAGGGAAATCAGCGGGACTACGCTCCTGTATGGTCTCATGATGGAACCAAGCTTGCATTTCTTTCAAATCAACAAGATGACAAGACCAAGCTTTTCGTCCATTACTTTGATACCCAAACCTCCGTTGCCCTGACCAATTCGGCTGTTCCTCCGGGCTCTGTCTCTTGGTCTTACGACAATCAGATTTTGGCCTTCACCCAGTTTGTACCTTCCACTCCAAAATCGCTACTCAACATCCCATCAAAACCTGCAGGAGCGGACTGGAATGCAGCCCCTATATACATTGACGAAATGGTCTACAGGAGAGATGGGGCTGGCTATGTAAAACCTGGAAACAGACAGATTTTCACAATTGGTTTAGCCGGTGGCACTGCCAGACAATGGACTTCGGATGACCACAATTATGGAAGCCCGGTGTGGTCAAAGGATGGAAAGTCTTTGTTCTTCTCCGCCAATCTGAGAGAGAATGCAGAGTTTGAACCAGCTAATTCAGAAATCTATCAACTGAACTTAACTGATGGAAGTATCAAAGCATTGACTAACCGATTTGGTCCTGACTCTGGCCCGGTGCTTTCTCCTGATGGGAAAAAGATTGCCTACACAGGGAACAATGACACTTTTCAGGGATATCAGGTCACTCACCTATACGTGATGAATAATGATGGCAGCGGTGTGAAAAATTTAACGGAAGACCTGGATAGGGACGCCTCCAATCCTCAATGGGATGCCAATGGACAAGGCATCTATTTTCAATATGATGAGTTTGGCGATACCAAAGTGGGTTATGTAGCCCTGACCGGCAAAGTCAGAACCATAGTTGATGGGCTGGGAGGATTGGATTTGGGAAGACCCTATAATTCCGGAACTTATTCAGTTTCTGCCAACAATAAAATTGCATTCACAGAAGGAGGTCCAGAACATCCGGCAGATTTAGCCATTTGGAGCAATGGAACCAAAACAAGGATTACTCGCCTGAATGACGACCTTTTCTCCTACCGAAAAATCGGACAAACTGAAGAGTTATGGTGGGAATCCAGTTTTGATGGTAAAAGGATCCAAGGCTGGATTGTAACGCCTCCGGATTTCGATCCTTCCAAAAAATACCCTTTCATCCTGGAAATTCACGGGGGGCCATTTGCCATGTACGGACCGTCTTTTGCCTATGAAATCCAAGCCTATGCAGCTGCGGGATATGTGGTACTCTACACCAATCCTAGAGGAAGCACGGGCTATGGTCAGGAATTTGGCAATTCCATACACCACGATTACCCAAATCATGATTACGAGGACTTAATGTCCGGGGTAGACGCAGTGATAGAAAAAGGCTATATCGATACAGATAATTTATTCGTGACTGGAGGCTCAGGCGGAGGAGTATTGACTGCCTGGATTATTGGAAAGACCGATCGGTTTAAAGCTGCTGTTGTCGCGAAGCCTGTAATCAATTGGTACAGCTTTGTATTGCATGCAGATAATCCGGTATTCTTTACCAAATACTGGTTTGGAGCAAAACCATGGGAAGATGTAGAATACTATCACCGACGATCACCAATCTCTTTGGTGGGAAATGTAAAAACTCCAACCATGTTGTTAACGGGAGAGAACGACTATAGAACTCCTATCTCTGAGTCTGAGCAATATTATGCGGCACTTAAGCTCCAGGGTGTAGAGTCAGCCATGGTTAGAATTCCCAATGCCTCTCATGGCTTAGTCAATAGACCAAGTATGCTATTGGGTAAGAATGCAGCGATTTTGAGTTGGTTTAATCATTACAGAGACAAGAAATGAAACTTGTTTTCGGGATCATATTAATACTATTGTCTCTATGCTCTATTGCGCAAGAATCTGAAGAATCGCAGATTCTTGCGCTCAGAGCAAAATCCAATGCAGCCCTGCGTGCTTTTGATGAGGAGCTCAATGCTACTTTTTTGACGGACGGTATTTTGATTACCACTGGGGCGGGAACTTTGATTTCAGGAAAAAATGAGCTTTTGGAATATATCAGGAAAGCAAGTGGCCCAAGGATGTATTGGATAAGAACTCCCGATGAAATCATCGTCAACCCTGAAACTCAACTCGCTTGGGAAAGCGGAACATGGAAAGGGATTGTGGAAGGCTCAGAAGAACCGGTTGTAGGAGGAAATTATGCCGCCCAATGGACCAAAAAGTCTGGGCAATGGTTGATTCAGTCAGAGTTGTTTGTGGCTTTACCCATTTACAAATGATCTCCTTTTTCCGAAAAATCCGCCAAAAACTTCTTTCACAAAATCGCCTCACACAGTATCTGGCCTATGCGATTGGAGAAATTTTACTGGTAACAATTGGGATTCTGATCGCCCTTCAAGTCAACATCTGGAACCAAAACCGAATCAATTCGAACGAAGAATATCAATATTATAGGCGACTCCTAGAAGATGCTTTGGAGGAAAAAACAATCATGGAGGCCACAATAAATTACTCGAATCAAGTAATTAGTCACGGAAAAAGTGCCATGGCAATTTTTGAAAATCCATCTGATGCTGAACAAGACCCTTTACAAAATTTACTGGACTTTTATCAGGCAAGCCAACTACAAGACCCTTATTCGGCAGAGTCTACATACACCGAATTGATTTCATCCGGGCAAATTAACCTCATTCAAAATGAAAAATTAAAAACCGCCTTAATCCGATACTACGAAATCGATTGGACATCCTCTGGCGTGTTCAACCTTGAAAATAAATACAGAGAAAATTTAAGGAGTAAAATGCCTGATGTGATCCAAACAGAAATCCGTGCCAAATGCAATGATATTTACATCAAATCCAGAAATGGATATCAGACAGCTTTGCCTAAAAACTGCGAATTTTCCATTGATTATAATTTGGCCAAATCTGTGGTTGAAACCTTAAGCCAAGACGAAAGCTTAAAAAAAGATTTAAGATACCTCATTGGAAATGAGACCGGCAAGGTGAATGATCTCAATATTATAAAAATACAATTGAACGATCTCATCGAACTACTTCAAAGCCTTGTTTTAGAATAATATTTTTTGAAACCACTTTACAGGTCAAAATCTGCAAAAACTTTGGTTATTGTAGATTTTAATCTCCTTGAGTAATGCCAAAATATTTATCCGAGGCTAATGCTAATCGGAAAAGAATCTAATTCATTCGGAAACTTTTTATCCACATTCATCCCGATATAATTACTCCCCTTACCCTGAAAAATTATCTTAATCAAAGAGTGGAATTTCGAGAACATGCAATAACAGAAAACAGATAAAGGATAGTGTAAACCTAAATTCACTTAAATATTTAATTAAAATAGAACTTATTTAACTTCCTATAGAAATTTCAAATACAAATTATTGCATTTAACAGCAGTTTTTGTATTTTAGTCAGAGACTTTAAGTAGGCTTCAACTACCACAGCCTTAAAGAATTTTTGGCAAACCCAACATCTAAATTCAATAAACCAACTCCTGTTTTTTAGTTCTCTGAAGAAGTTCAAATGCGAATTTCCATATACTTATTAGTTCATCTTTTCCCTTGGTTGGATAAAATGGTGGAATTGGAAATATAGAACCCTATTCACCTCTATTTCCTTGATCTAGTCCAGTCCGTAAAAACCTATCAATCTTATGAAAATCAATTTTTGCATTTTAAGTACTCTCACTAGATTATTTTCAGGATTGATAATGGTGATCCTGTTCAACCATCCATCTATAGGACAAATAAATGCCTCCAAGGGGGTCCCGAGTTATACAAATTATGTGGTCGGTGGTAGAAGTCTTGCAGGGCAACAAGTGTGGAATGTTAATCAAAATAAAGATGGGTTACTTTTTGTAGGAACAAGCTCTGGACTTCAGGCTTTTGATGGAAAATCATGGGAGCTTTTAGCCTCTCCGAGCACAGAATTCAATACCAATATTCGATCCACGCTCTCGGCATCGGATGGAACTTTTTATTATGGTGCCTTAGGGGATTTTGGAACTGTTGTTTCGGATTCCACTGGCAAAATCAAAGAACGGTCACTTTTAAAAGGCTACCCCGCTGATTTTATTTTTAACGATATCTGGTCTATCCGAGAGAGCAAGGGAAAAATCTATTTCCAGGCTAGAGAGGCAATTTTCGTTTATACTCCTCCAAATGGAAATGAATCTGGAAGCCTTAAAATATGGAAACCCGATACGGAATTTATGTATGGGTTTAGTCTAGATGGAGCTTACTACGCCCATCAAATTAACTTAGGCCTCTTTAAGGAGGAAAATGGTACATTGGAACTTATAAAAGGTAGTGAATTCCTAGGAAATGACAGAGTTCAGGTATTGCTTCCCTATGACTCAGGTGAGTTTTTGGTGGGTGCTTTTGCCGGAGGACTTTATCGATATGATGGACAGGATTTTTTACCCTTTCCAACATCCATTGATTCTTTGCTTCAACAGCGAAGTTTATACAAGGCATTAGCCCTTCCCGATAGCACTTATGCACTGAGTGTTTTGGGACAAGGTTTTTTCATAATCGACAGGGAAGGGGCTATCAAATCTCATTTCAACATTAAAAATTCAATCCCGGATCAAAGTGTTTATTCCTTCCATTTAGATAATACTGCTAATTTATGGGTAGGTACCAATAATGGCCTTTCCAAAATCGAAATATTTTCACCTCTCACCCGCTTTCAATCGGAAAACTACGAAATAGGAAATGCACTTTCTCTTTCTGCATATGACGACAACCTTTATATCGGCACTTCCACCACGGTGCTCTATATCGATAAAAAGGATGGAATCGTCAAAAAAATAGAGGGAATGACCAATACTCAGGTTTTTGATTTGCAAAATGACAAAAATGGAATGTTGAGCACAGGTGTGGGTCTTTATGAAATCAGAGGTTCAAAAGCTACGGTAATCCCAGAAACCGAATCTTTTCAAAGTTTACGTGTGGTAGTATCTGAGATGCATAGCGGCTATGTATTCTTGAGCGGAAACTTTGGAATACACGTATTTAAAAGAGAGCTTGGGAGCAACGGGGATTTTACTTATCAGGATATAGGACCTATTTCAGGCGTTTCCAGAGCTGTTTATTCCATGGCTGAAAACGAAAAAGGAGAGCTTTGGGGTGGAACTCAAGCAGGTATTTTATACCGAATGATTTTTACCGAAACTGCCTCTGGAAACCTGGACATTCCAAATACTCGAGTAGTCGAATATAGTGAAAATGATGGGGTTAGAGGCCTGTCAGGCTTAGCTGTGGGACCAATTTCAGGAAAAGTCTACACTTCAGGAATAGATGGTTTTTACTTTTTTAATACCGAAGCCAATGAGTTTGAAAGAGATCAGATTTTTAGTTTTTCTGATGAGGTTGCTGATATCAATTTAGATACTTACGGGCTAAACGTGGGAGAGACTGGCAATGTGTTTTTAGATTTCAAAGGCGAAAAAAGGTACGCATACCTCCAGCCTGATGGAAGCTATAAACTAGAAACATACCCGGTAAACTTGATCACAGCCTCTGGAGTGGCATCTGGCTATACTGAGCCCGATGGAGTCATATGGATCGGGACCGATGAGGGCCTAATGCGCCTGGACCCAAACAAAAACTATAAAATCGATTACCCAGTACCTTTATTCTTTAACTCCATATCAGGAGCTACCGGTCCAATGTTTTTGCCTGAGTTTTTGGATGGAAACTTACCGGAAATTCCTTTTAAAGGGAATCGTATTGCTTTTTCCTATTCTTCCCCATTTTACGTAAGAGAAGATAAAATCCAATTTCAATCTTTTTTAGAGGGTTTTGATCAAGATTGGGAAAATTGGGGAGACCAAACTTCACGTGAATTCACTAATCTTCCTTACGGAACCTATACATTTCGGGTCCGGGCTAAAAATGCTTTCAGCGTATTTTCTGATGAGATTTCATACACCTTTAAAATTCTGCCTCCATGGTATGCTACCTGGTGGGCCTTTTTGCTCTACCTGATCAGTTTCGGGTTTTTGGTTTATGGAATAGTTAAGTTTCAAACAAATCGGATTCTGGCTCGGGAAAAGGAAAAAAATCGCGAAAAGGAATTGGCTCATGCCCGAGAAATTGAGAAAGCCTACGAGGACCTTAAAGCTACGCAAGCTCAACTGGTTCAATCAGAAAAAATGGCTTCTTTGGGTGAATTGACAGCTGGAATTGCTCATGAAATTCAGAACCCATTGAATTTTGTCAATAATTTTTCGGATCTAAATCAAGAGTTGATTGAAGATCTTTTTGATGAAATCAAAAATGGAAACCTTGATGAGGTGAAAGAAATAGCCGCTTCGATCAAGGAAAATGAAGCGAAAATCAAGCAACATGGAAAACGTGCTGATTTTATCGTCAAGGGCATGCTTCAGCATAGTAGGTCCAGCACCGGAGAAAGGGAACTGACCAACATCAATGGTTTGGCAGATGAATTTTTACGACTTAGCTATCATGGACTTCGAGCTAAGGACAAATCCTTTCAAGCCAACTTCAAAACAGATTTTGACTCCAGTATTCCAAAGCTGAAAGTTGCAGCTCAAGATATTGGTCGGGTTTATTTAAACCTTATCAACAATGCATTCTATGCAGTCAATGAAAAAGCAAAACTGAACAGTAACGGCTATCAACCTGAAGTCATCGTCTCCTCCAAAAAGAACGAATATGGAGTGGAAATTTCAGTCAAAGACAATGGGGATGGAATACCGGATTCCATTAAAGAAAAAATATTTCAGCCTTTCTTTACTACCAAGCCAACAGGCTCGGGAACTGGTTTAGGACTTTCTCTTTCTTACGACATTATTAAAGCGCATGGAGGGGAGTTGAGAGTCATAAGCGAAGAAGGAAAAGGAACAGAAATGAAAATTACACTTCCTATCCACAAGGATTCATGATCTCATTTTTTCGTAAAATCCGCCAAAAGCTCCTTCAGGAAAACCGAATAACTCGCTACCTGATTTATGCGCTTGGAGAAATTATTTTGGTGACCATTGGGATTTTAATAGCCCTGCAAATTAATACCTGGAATACTAATCGATTGGAGCGAATCCAAGAGCAAACTGTTCTGAAACAACTCAAAGAAGAATTTGAGTCAAATCTTGAGCAGATTGATCTTAAGATTGCCTTGAGAGATAATATAATATCAAGTGCGACGGAAGTTTTACAATACATCGATTCCAAAACAGAGGTAAGCAAGGATACTCTTTTTCAAAAAATGAGTCCTATAGTCATGGCTCCAACTTTTGATCCCATTCAAAATGATATTCTCCAGTCCGAAAAAATCCAATTGATAAGAAATGAGCAGTTACGCAGGGTGCTGGCTAATTGGCCAACCTATGTCACTGAGCTGAAAGAACAGGAAGAGGAGTGGGTTAAACTATACAATAATTTCACCTCTCCTTATTTAATAGAAATTGGGCTTTCGAGGGACTTAAACCTTTATTTTTATGATAATCCAAAAAATCTAAACTAACTCATGGATATAAATAATAGAAAGGAAATATCTCTAAGTCCCTCCAAAAATGCACCTACAGTAAAAGAAATTCTTAATGATATAAAAGTTGAAGGTATTTTATCCAATGCAGTTTTAATAAATATTGGAGTCAATTGGGAATCAGAAACCCTGAGAGATAAGATTCTCACTATTTTAGAGTTAATTGAAAATCAAATCGTTGATTGATAAAAATGATCTCATTTTTCCGAAAAATCCGCCAGAAACTCTTAACCCAAAATAGGGTCACGAGATACCTAATCTATGCTTTGGGTGAGATATTCTTGGTGGTCATCGGGATTTTGATTGCCCTACAGGTAAATAACTGGAATGAGGAGCGAAAGGAGCATAAAAAAGAGCGAGAGCAATTGTTTTTCGCTTTGGAAAACCTGAAAACAGATTCGATAAGCATCGATAGTATCAAGTCTCGAACGGATAAAATCCTAGCTGTTCACCACAACCTTATATTACTTTCAGAAAATAAAATAACTGAAGATGCGGTCGGGAACTTGGACCTGATCCGGGCTTCAGAACCCAATATTTTAATAATCAAAAAGAATAATTCCAATCTACCCAATGAGGTAAAAGATCAAGAATTGCGGAAGATTCTTTTAGATCATTATTTACTCATTGATTGGCTGGAATTCACTATTTTAAATCATAATGAAATCATAGAAGTCATGGTAAGACCATTTCTGGCGGAAAAAAAGCTGCTGAATTTTGGTCAGCAAATTGAAACCGATAGACAGAAATTTGATTTGATCAATGACGAACGATTTTTTGAAGAATTTAAAAATGAAGAAATCAGGCAGGTTTTATTCGAATCAGGAGTCAAACTGAGAATAATGCGATCAAACATTGAACGATTCGCTCAAAAGAATGAAGATTTAAAACAAGCTATCATGTCATATCTCAATAAAAATTGATTCCCTATTTCCGCAAAATCCGCCAAAAACTGCTCAAAGAGAATCGAGTAACTCGGTACTTGGCTTATGCTATTGGGGAAATTGTCCTGGTTGTGATCGGGATATTAATTGCCTTGGCCATCAATAATTGGAATGAGGCAAATAAAAATAAGAAGCGGGAAAAAGCATTTTTAACCAACCTGTTGGAGGATTTGAAAGCGGATTCTCTTAGCCTCCAGGAAATTTCTGCCACCCTTCAGAATGCTGTTCGCTACAAACTTGTTTTTTCAAATCACATCGAAGGCAAGCCAGCCAACCGCGACTCTATAAATGCCAATTTCCTAAATCAATATAATATTCTGGTAGATTTTATTCCTAATTCCAACACCTTGGACGAACTGACCTACGGGAATGGACTGAGCCTAATTTCCAATGCAGAGCTTAGACGAAAAATCGTATCTATCTATAACACTTACGATGACTTGACCCGGAAATTGAAAATCGGTCAGGAAAAGGGTCAATTGGTGGTAAATTATGTAAGCCTCAAAGTGAAAAATATAAATGAACCCACTGAGGAAGAAATCAATCAACTTTTGAAAGACCCATTCTATGTGAACCAAACTTTAATGAACTACTTAGTGACCCAAATGGATGCAGTCATCGCAGCTCAGGAATTTTGTAATGAAACCTTACTTCTAATTAGAAATGAGCTAGACCATGATTAGTCTTTTCCGCAAAATCCGGCAAAAACTGCTCCAACAAAACCGAGTGACTCGTTACTTGGCTTACGCGGTCGGAGAAATATTAGTAATGGTCAAAGGAATATTGGTAGCTCTTCAGATAAAAGCTGGAATGAAATCCCGCAACTTGAAAAGCAGGGAGAACATTTAAAAATAATTGAATCCTAAAATTTTTACTAAAACATAGAAAAATGAAAACAGTACTTTGTCAATCAATTCAAGAGAGGGTTCTCCCATTTTTAGTATTTCTGGCAATTTTGAGTTGTGAGTCCAATACAGCAACAAGTCCTAGGTCACCACAATTTAACCATGTGTATTTGCATGTATCAGATATGGATAAATCATTGGATTTTTATACCTCAGCTTTCGATTTGGAAGTGACCAAGCACATCAAAAAATTAAAGCGAACCTTGGAAGATGGCCAGACGATAGAACAAGAGATCAATTTGGCTTTACTAAAATTTCCAGGACATTATTTCGCTTTGGAAATTGGAGAAACACTTGATTCTCTTCCCAATAATACTAGGGCCAGCTATGCACATGTGGGGATAGAGGTGGAGGATATTGAGTTAGCCAGTGAGCGAATTATTAAAGCGGGAGGATTATCCTCTAGGCCGATTACGCAGGTGGAAACGGAAAGCATACAAGCTAAAACCGCTTTCTTCACAGGTCCAGATGGAGAAACCATAGAACTCATGCAAATCATTTCAGGTAATTTTTAATTTATGAAACGCATCCTCTCTATCCTCAATGACAAATGGCCAGAATATATCCTAGAAATTCTGGTAATTACCATAGGTATTTTAGGAGCTTTTGCACTGAATAACTGGAATGAAAATTCAAAAAACAGAAGCCTTGTAGAGGACTATTATTGCAGGTTTTTGGCGGATATAAAACAAGATGAGATCCAGCTGAATATCCTTCAAGAGGAAAGCGGACTACGATTGATCAAAAGCAATGAACTACTTAGAGAATTACTTTTAGATACTCCTGAAAAGGAGAAATCTATCGAATTAATGCTTCAAGCTACATCGAAGATAAGTTACCAGTTTACCCCGATTTCAGCTGGATATAATGACCTAAAATCAAGTGGAAATCTAAATACATTTACCGATCAAACTATCGTGGACCAGGTAGGAACATATCTCCAAGAGGCTGAAGGTCTAGCAAATAATATCTCCACAAATGGCCGAATTGGGCTTGACGAAATGTTCGAAATAGATGACTTTCATGCTATAGGTTTTATAGATAATACCTTTTTGAAAGAAGGGCTCGATACGACCATAATCAGGAAAGAATTACTCGATCGAAATCCCCTTACTCCTCTGCAACTGAAAGAACTTAGACATGTAGCCTCCTTGCTTATTGCCGTTAATTATAGAAACAACCTTCACTATAGTTCTATTTTGGCTAAAATCAAGGACCTTACTCCACTACTCGAAAACAAATGTTATTTGTCCCAAAATTGATTATTCATTGAATACATGATCTCATTTTTCCACAAAATCCGCCAAAAACTGCTCCATCAAAATCGAGTGACTCGCTATCTGGCATACGCGGTCGGAGAAATATTATTAGTGGTCATAGGAATATTGATTGCGCTACAGGTCAATAACTGGAATGAAAATAGAAAAGCTCAAAATCAAATTAAAGAGCTATTGATTGCACTCCGGTCAGATTTGATAAATGATACCTTAATGATTCATGCCTACTATCCCGAAATTGTACACCAGTACGAGATCAATGAGTCTTTTAGAAGTAGAGTAGCTCATGAAAATGCAAGCATTGATACTTTGCTTCAAATAGCACGATTCGAATATAATCCCAACTGGACAGAAGCACTTACATATAATATAAATGCCTACAATAGTTTGTCCGAGTTCGGATTGTTGGTATATCTACCGGATTCTTTGAATAATAAAATCAGGGATTTCTATAATCAAAAGGACTTTCAAAAAACACAAATCAACAGGACTACTGAAGATTATCGAACCAAAGTATCAGACTATGTAGACCGCTATACTTTTGGATCTACTGAAAACCACGATCAGGGATGGCTGATTGATTCTCTGGTATGGGAAAAAGTGGATTATTCCCACTTGGCAGCTTCCTTTCAGGGTCTTAGTAATTTCAAGAGATTTCTTTTCTCACAGATCAAAGATGAGATGGACTATTCATTGATTGAGGCAAGATCTTTAATTGAACAAATAGACCAAGAGTTACTTAAACGTTGATTAAAATCCATCCAGTTATGAAACGAATCCTTTCCTCACTCAAACAAAAATGGCCGGAATACCTGATCGAGATTTTGGTGCTGATCATCGGTATCTTGGGCGCATTTGCCCTGAATAACTGGAATGAAGGCCGAAAAGATAAATTGGAAGAGCGGGCTATTCTGGAAAATCTTCAAAATGATTTAGAAAATACCATCGCAGAACTTGAATTCTTAAACAATCTCAGGGAAAACGCCATAATTGCCAGCCTTCGAATTCTTGAGCTTTCCTCGGATATACCCAACAGTTCTAAATATGAATTGGACACGCTATTTGGGAAAACCATGGTACGCCCTACCTACAATGGAAAAATGGGGACTTTAGAATTGCTGTTTTCAACAGGGAAAATAAGCCTAATTCAGAATGAAGAAATAAAAGAAAAGTTGATCAGTTGGCCGGGTATGATCGATGATTTCATTGAAGAAGAAGTCTATGCCAATGAAATTTTCATGGGAACTTTCATAGAAGAACTCGCTAAGTATGCAGCTATACCTGAATTGTTTAACACGCTCGACGGGAATTCATTTATAACTTCAAATTCTACCAACCAGAATTACCAAACGACAAAACTTTCAATAAAAAGTGATTACGATCAACTCCTTACAAACCAAGAGTTTTTAAATCATTTGGCGCTCAGAAACACCAATTTTATAGTATCCTATACAGAAGCTATTTCGCTTATCGATCATGCCAATCAATTAAAGGAACTAATCCAAAAAGAACTCAAACAATGAAACGAATCCTTTCCGCCCTCAAAGAAAAATGGCCAGAGTATATACTGGAGATTCTGGTGATTACCATCGGTATTTTGGGTGCTTACGCCTTGAATAGTTGGAATGACCAAAACAAGGCAAAAGCTCTGGAGAAAGAATATGTCATCAGATTAATTGAAGACTTGGCCAAGGACACCTCCAATTTTAATATTGAATTAAAAAACACCAAGATTCGATTTGAAGAGTCTCAACTACTTTATGGTATAATCACCGCAGAAAAACCTATCATCCCAGATACCGCCAATTTTTTACTTTCCATCCAAACCATTGGACGCACCAATCGCCCTATTATTCATCGGGATACTTTTGAGGACTTGATCAGTACAGGAAATGCCAACATCATTACGAATAAAAGGATCTTTAACTCTACAAGCAGCTACTACGGCAACATTGCTGAAGAATGGTTTGACGAATACATTGACAGAATGTGGAAAGGATACCTTCCCAAAGGAATAGATGCTTTGCCCCTATCACCACTTTTACAGGTTCTTTTCGAGGAAATTAGTGTCAGCTTCGGGAACAAGGAAATTATACCCGTACAACTGAAGGTATCCGATTCAGAATTCAAGATGATCCTTGATAAAATAAGAAATTCAAATGAATTCGAGTTCGAAACCAAGAACATCACTAGATCCCATCTTTTGCATATCAGTTTTCTTCAGCGGGCTAAAATTGATGCGGAACAACTGATGAAAGAACTGTCTGATTACTTAAAAACCCTTTAAGCACATGATTTCATTTTTTAGAAAAATCCGACAGAAACTTTTAAATCAACACCGGATCACTCAATATCTGGCGTATGCAACGGGAGAAATTCTCTTGGTAATGATCGGTATTCTATTGGCTCTGCAGGTGAATAATTGGAATGAAGCTAGAAAAGCAAAACTTAAAGAAGAGGCTATTCTCAAAAATCTTGTTCAGGATTTAAGAGCGGATTCGCTTTCATTCAATGAAAATCTGGAAAGTTTGAAACAAATTAATGCCCTTCATCAGGCGCTTTATGAAATCGGTATTAAAGGGTTGGGCCTTGAAGTCGAGAACCCTAATTTGATTCGATACATGATCTACTATAATCCAATTGCAATCAAGAACGACCCACTTATTTCTGAAAAAATCTCAAGAGAGGAAATCCGAAATGAAATCAAGACTTACTTTAGAAATTTAATCGATCTGGATGATGGATTTTCTCAATTTCAGGAATTAATGGAAAAGAGAATTCGGGTCTTTTTGGCCGATCAAAATGTCCAACTATTATCCAATTGGTTTGAGAATAAGGGCATAAATAAAAAAGGGATATCGTCTGAATTTATTGATAAAGAAGGCCTTAGACTTCTTACACGTTCACCTAAATTTCAACAACTACTACTGGAAGCATCCATAAAATGTAAAAACGTGGAATTCAATCTTGAAATTGTTCTGGCCCAAAACCAGAAACTAATTGAACTGATCCAAAAAGAACTCAAACAATGAAACGAATCCTTTCCGCCCTCAAAGAAAAATGGCCAGAGTATATACTGGAGATAATTGTACTGGTCATTGGTATTTTTATTGCCTTTGAATTGAATAATTATGGCGAAAATCAAAAAAGAAAAAAGGAGGAAATTGAAATCCTGAAAGGCTGCAGAGCAGAACTTAAAACAGACCTAAAAGACATCAATCTCAACATCAATGATTTTAAAAGATCACTTTTCGCACTAGAGACCTTTATTGATTTATTGGAAAATGATGGACAATATCATGATTCTCTTGCAGCATTATTTAACTATACATTATTACCCATTCATTTTGTGCATTCTACCAGTGCCTTTGAAACCCTCAAGTCTAAAGGTTTGGATATCATATCCAATCCGGACATCCGGACCAAACTTGTCAAAGTTTATGATTCACAGTATGATTTTTTTCTCCAAGCCGAATCAGAGGAATTGGATGAAGTCCATTATGGATTGAGGCATATACTTCCCGGAAGGTTTGAATCTGGGTTCAACTTCCCAAAATCCAATTTTGAGGGAGAGCTAATTCCGCTGGATTTTGAGGCATTAAAAAGTGACATTGAATTCCTTTATTTTCTCAAAACTCACAGAAATAGAACTCAATCATATCTAGATTACTTTTATGCTAATTTGAAAGAAGACGTAGAGACCATGATCAGCGACCTGGACACAGAGCTTAAACGTCTTGAATAATGAACATCTAGAAAGGCCGGGGTTGATCTTGAACCCGCGATACCTGTCAGTTAGGCAAAACATTTTTCGCAGCTAATTGGTCAAGACAAAGATCAATGTGTAGTAATTTCTAATCGAAGTAAACCACATACTTTAGTAATGCACTAATAATCAGGGATTTTTTAGTATCTTCTCGAGAAAATTTTGCTCTATTGATTTCATTTTTTCGAAAAATCCGCCAAAAACTGCTTCAGCAAAATCGATTGACTCGATACCTAATTTATGCCCTTGGAGAAATTCTTCTGGTGGTCATCGGTATTTTGATTGCGTTACAATTGAATATCCAAAAAGAATTGGCCGATGAAAAAAAAGAAATAGAGCAGCTTTTAATCGGGGTTCAGGCTGATTTGAATTTGGAAGCAAAGCGTATTGATTTTTTGATTGGCTATTATGGAGAGATTACGGACGGCATTCAAAAAATAATTTTAAACTACCAAGGGAAGGAGGTCCATACCAATAAAGAGCTTGGTCAATATTTCATGAACACATTCGAATTTCGGAAATTTTCCAAATTCAATACCAGCTACCAAACCCTTTACGGAAGTGGTCTTCTTCAAGAAATCAAAGACAAAAACCTATCCGAGGAAATCATTACTTACTATTCCAAGCAATATTTAGAGTGGTCTTTGGAGATTTATCAACAAAAAGCCAGCGCCTTTAACTTTAACAACATCCCCCAATTTGATCCTCTGGATAAACTTAAATCAGGAGCCAATTATCAATCCATTCCTAATTATCGATTGGGTTTGGAAAAGGAGTTTACCACCGACTTTAAAGAATTTATCAAGGAAACTGAAGTATTAAACTTCCTTGTAGATCTACTGCACCAAAGTGATCTGGTTTTCACCAACCTCAAAACCTATAAAGAATCCAATCTCATTTTATCAAGCCGAGTTAAAAATTATCTGGAGCAATGATCTCATTTTTCAGAAAAATCCGCCAAAAACTGCTTCAGCAAAACAGACTGACTCAATACCTAATTTATGCCCTTGGAGAAATTCTTCTGGTGGTCATCGGAATTCTGATTGCTGTGCAAGTCAACAACTGGAACCTTGATCGAATTGATCAAAAAGCTGAAAAAAATGCGTTGCAGGATTTGAAAGAGGAATTTGCAGATCAAACCAAAAGACTCGCAGATGCCCAGAAAAGACGAGAGTTATCCATTGCTTTTTTTTCAAAAAAGCTTGAATTCATGAAATCTGGAATGTTAGATTCCCTAACAGCCTATCATCCAATCTTGTATCTTGGAATTGTGACGCTCAACGCACCAAATGGCGTTATCAATAGCCTGATTTCCTCCGGTCAGATCAATTTGATTTCCAATGACTCCCTCAAATACAGGCTGGCGTCCTGGTCAGAGGCAGTAGAGGATATCCGAGAGGAAGAGGACAATCATTTTCGTTTTGTAGTAACAGAATTTTTACCCTATCTCCAACGCAATCTGCCCTTGACCATTGTGAATTTTTCCACGGTCGATTCGAAAGGTGAACAACTTTTTTATTCCGAAAAACAAGTGAAAGAATACTATTCAAAAATTATTCAGGACATTGAATATCAAAACCTTTGTGTAATGAATATCAATTGGAATCAAATAGCGATTTTAGAATACAATAATTTACAAAGAGAATTGGAGCAAATCCGAAGCCTCATAGAAAGTGAACTCGGGAACTAAGGCTGATATTCCACTAACTTTAAATAAAATATGATCTCATTTTTTCGAAAAATCCGCCAAAAACTGCTTCAGCAAAACAAGGTCACTCGCTACCTGGTTTATGCGCTTGGGGAAATTGTACTAGTCACTATAGGTATCCTGATAGCTCTACAAATCAATACATGGAATGAGCAAAGAAAGGAATCCAACAAAGAAAAATTGATTCTTCAAAGCTTGCATTCGGAGTTTGTAGGCAACAAAGAAAAAATACAAGCCAGTATCCAACATCACGAAGCCATTCTAGGCTGCACCAAGGACCTTATGAAGCTTTTTAAGCTGCCCGATTCCACTCTCAAAACTTACAATTTGGATAGTCTTATCGAGAGGAGTCTAAACATTCGAGACCTTAGCACTTCTCAATCTGCAATTGAAGATTTAATCTCGTCGGGAAATCTTAACCTCATTTCATCCGAAAATTTACGAAAGCTCATTTTTGAATGGAACGGTGAGATAATGGAAAAGAATGAAAGCTTCGAAACCTTGGATGAAACTGCTCAAACCTTACTATTGCCCTATTTGATAAAGAATGCCTCCCTAAAAAATATCGATCAATATAGTTCTTTGAGTTGGAAGGAAAAATCAAAATTCGATTCGCCTACGCCAAAAATGTTTCAGGAATTGGAGTTTGAAAACCAGCTTGACAGTCATGCTTGGGGAATAGCCAATTATTTGAATGCCTTATATGTTCTCCGGGAGATTAGTGAAAAAATTATTTCCGAGTCAGAGTCAACCAGAAACGTAGATAGATGATCTCATTTTTCAGAAAAATCCGCCAAAAACTCCTGCATGAAAATCGAGTGACTCGCTACCTGGTTTATGCGCTCGGAGAAATATTTTTAGTAGTCATCGGAATATTGATTGCTCTACAAGTGAATAACTGGAATGAAAGCAGGAAATCAAGAAATTTTGAGCAAGAGATTCTTTCACTCATTGATCAAAATTTAAGTCGAGACTCTAGCGTGATTGCTGCGGAGCTACAAAAAGCTCTCATCGCGAATGCAACCACTGATTCCATTTTAAATCAAGTGGAAAAAGGAGTTTTTGAGGAAAATCTCTATGTATGGATGGCAAAGGTCATCCGGTTTGAGAGGTTCAAGTCTCAATCCAGTGGCTTTGAAGTTTTAAAATCCAAGGGGATTGATGTGATTTCAGATAAGGATCTCCAAATCGATTTAATCAACTACTATGATGAAGTCCTATTCCGTCTAAATCAGGCCATATTGGATGTGGAAAATTCATTCAATGTAGATTGGATTCCAGTGGTCAAAAGTGAATTCTATGATTTTGATTATGAAGACAGATTGGAACCCAGAAATCTGGAGGATTTTTTTAACAATCCTAGTCATATAATCCTCTTCAAAATGTTTCAGGATAATCGAGAGGGCTCAATTAGCAGAATGGAAATTGCATTAGCTGAAATTTCCAGCTTGAGAACATCCATAAAAAATCAGCTGAAATGATCTCCTTTTATCGTAGAATCCGTCAAAAACTTCTAAAGGAAAATAGAATTACTAGGTATTTAACCTATGCTTTGGGGGAGATCGTATTGGTGACAATTGGAATTTTGATCGCTCTTCAGATTAATACCTGGAAAGAAGAACGAAATGATCATAAAAGAGAAATTTCCTTTTATCAATCAGTTTTGATTGATCTTGAAAGTGATCAGCAAAAATTAGAAACTCAAACAAAATTTTATCAAAACAGAATTGAAAACCTTACCTGGTTACTCAAAGAAATAAGACAGCCTAATGAGGCAATTAATCCTGAAGAATTTGGGAAACACACCGAGCCTCTTTATTACAGCGAGTCCGCGATTAGCTTTGATACCAGTTATGAAGCTGCCAAAAGTGCTGGATCAATTGCTGCTTTTTCCAATAAAATACTACTGAAACAATTGGTAGAATACTATTCTAGTTTTCAGGAAATCGAAAATGTACTGACCTCCACCCTCCGATTTATTGAAAGCACTTTTGAACCTCTGATGGCAAGTTTACCGAATAACTTTTTGGATAAGGAAAGTTCAGACCAAGTCTTGATCAGTCAGGGCAATCAAAATTTTTATCTCCTGTTAGAATCTGTCGAAGACCAAAGACCCGGAATATCCCCAGAGGAACTTAAAAAATTTCTAAATCAACCGGAATTTGAATCCTATGTGGTCGCGGATTTGGGCCGGTCTTTTAATATGATAAGCAAACTGGAAAGTAGAATTACACAGTTACAGTCCATTCAAAAGGATATAAAGCAATATCTTGAAAATTAGCACCCCTACAACAACTTGTATTTTTTCAATAAAAACATAATCAGGTCAACTTATTTTTTGTCAAATTAAATTGAAAATCAGACACATATATAGTGGTTTGTAAGCTGTATTTTGTATTTTAAAGGAACCAACTTTTATTTTCCTAAGCCACTCAGCCTTTTACCAAAAACACAGGCAATTCAACTAAACATAAAATAGGCGAAAACCCCAAAGTTTTTCCCTCACCATTCACTATTGGATAGTAAAAACTCCAACAAATGTGGGTGAACAGGAAGCTCTCTGGATTCTGCTTAAAATTCTTTTTAGACATAGAAAATGATAGATATTGATGCTTCGAGGGAAGCTTCGGCCTTGAAAGTTTACCATAAATTTTGGGACAGCTATATCAAGGGGAATATTCCCATTTTTTCCTCCACCCTGGATGAGGATTTTGAGATGATTGGCACCTCTGAAACGGAGGTGTGCCACAATAAGGCTGAGGGTATAGCTTTTTTTAAAAATCAGATCGAAGAGATTGTAGGAAAAGCAGAGATGAGAAACAGAAACATCATTACCAAAGCCATTGGGGAGATGTTTTTGATCATAGAGAATTGCGACATCTACGTGATTTCTGAGCCAGAATGGGCCTTTTATTCAAAATTAAGGATTTCCACATTGCTTCACGAGACGCCCTTGGGTTGGAAAGTGCTCCACCAACATGGATCACTTCCGGACATGAAGGTTGAAGACGGGGAAACCATGGCCTTGGAAAAGGTCTCTCAAGAGAACCTTGAACTTAGACAGGCAGTCAAAAGAAGAACTGCAGAACTGGAGAATAAAACCAAGGAACTGGAAATTGAAGCTTCTCTTGAGCGAGTTCGAGCCGCGGCTATGAGTATGAAAAAGCCTGATGACATGCTGGATGTTTGTCAAATCATAGCTGATCAGTTGAATGCTTTTGGAGTGGAGCAAATCCGGAATGTTCAAACTACCATCATCGATGAAGAAAAGGGGCATTACCTCTGCTATCAATACTTTCCAGCCTATAAAAAAACAGTAGTAGAACTAACCAAGTATTTCAAAAGTCCTGTAGAACATGAAATGGTCCGGCGAATGTTGGCTTCCAAAGATGGACACTTTATCGGGAGCATTCAGGGAAAAGAACTTCGAGAGTTTGCGGCCCATAGAAAAGAAGAAAATCATTTTTCAGACCCACTTTTGGACCAATCTCAGGAACTAAGTTATTGCTTTCTTTCTATTGGAAAAGGTGGTTTGGGGCTTTCGCTTTATCAAGCATTAAACCAGGAAGTACTGCATATATTCAAGCGCTTTCACCAGGTATTTACTCTGGCGTACAGGCGCTTTTTGGATATTCAACAGGCAGAGGAGCAGGCGCGGGAAGCTAAGATTGAAGCGGCGTTGGAGAGAGTTCGTTCCAAAAGTTTGGCTATGCACCAGACCAGCGAATTGCAATCTGTCATTCATACCGTTCATGAAGAATTGCTTCGCTTGAACCTCTCAATTTTCGGCGGCTCATTTATCGTGATCAACAGTGAGCTGGATACAGAGCTCAAGTGCTGGGGAGCTGGGGGCACTGCCGAAACGTCTGAAGAAATTCATATTCCCCGCTATGATAAGCCTTTTTATACCAACCTGCTTGAAAGAGTTAAGAAAGGCCCCAGTTTCTTCACTGAGGAATTTACCTTCGAAGAAAAAGTCGAATTTTTTACCTTTTTATTTAATCACCAACCTTGGTCTAAGCTCAGTAACAAAGAGAAAAAACAGACCTTGGAAACTAAGGGAGGATATACCCGATCCTGTGTGGTGTCTGAACATACCAGCATTTTTATCATCAATCATGAAGGTGTTCCATTTTCAGAGTCGGATAATACGATACTGAAACGTTTTGGGAGAGTATTTGAGCAATCTTATACCCGGTTTCTAGATCTTCAAAAAGCAGAAGCCCAGGCCAGAGAAGCACAAATTGAGACGGCTCTTGAAAAAGTGAGAAGCCGAAGTATGGGCATGCACAAAAGTGGGGAACTTCACGAAGTCATCAAGGTGGTGTATGAGCAGTTTCGAGCGCTGAAAATCCCCATTGAGCATACGGGATTTATCATGGATTATAAAAACCGGGAGGACATGAATATCTGGTTGGCGGATGAAAACCAAGTGCATGCCCAGATCACTTTCCCCTATTTCGATTCACCTCATTGGAATAGTTTTCGGGAAGCAAAATCAAAAAGCAAGGACTTTTTCACCAACCTTCTGGACTTTGAAGCCAAAAACCGCTTTTACAGAAAGCTCTTCGACTATATCCCAGACTTACCTCAGGAAACTCAGGAATTTTACTTTTCTCAACCGGGTCTTTCTATCTCTACAGTACTGATGGATAATGTAGGGCTGTATTTTGAAAATTATACTACTACCTCATTTACCGAGGAAGAAAACCAGATTTTAAAACGTTTCGGGAAGGTATTCCAGCAAACCTATACCCGATTTCTTGATCTTCAAAAAGCAGAAGCACAAGCAAAAGAAGCACGGATAGAATCGGCCTTAGAACGGGTACGCTCACGTAGTCTCGCGATGCATCATTCATCCGAATTATCCTCGGTAGTAGATACGCTTTTGCAGGAATTTACAGGACTTGATTTTACCCTGACCTTTTGCATCATCAACTTAATCGATGGAGATGACTTGTCAAATACCGTTTGGGCGGCCAATCCTGAAACTGGTAAAGATGCTGAATCCTATTACATGAAGTTTGAGGATTATGATTTTCATCGGGCGATGTGGGATGCCTGGAAAGCTCAGGACAGGCGATTTGTATATGTGCTGGAAGGGGAAGAGAAAAAGATTTATGATGAATACCTCTATTCCGAAACAGAATTCAGACGATTCCCCAAACATGTTCAGGAGGCTAATAAAAGTTTGGAAAGATACGTGGCAGGGTTTACATTTTTCAAGTATAGTGGACTTCAGACAGTCAGTGTAAATCCGATATCAGAAGAGGAATTGGCTATACTTGAGCGATTCGGAAAAGTTTTCGAGCAAGCTTATATCAGATTTCTTGATCTCCAAAAAGCAGAAGCCCAGGCCAGAGAAGCCCAGATTGAAACGGCTCTTGAAAAAGTGAGAAGCCGTAGCATGGGCATGCAAAAAAGTGATGAGCTGGCAGATCTTTCTTTAGAATTGGTCAAGCAGGTTCAAGCTTTAGGAGTGGAAACTTGGTTTTGCGCATTTAACATTTACGATGAAAATGGTGAAGAGTCCATTGAATGGGGAAGTAATGGCCAGTCAACTTTCCCCAGATATAAAACTCCCAGAGAAAATGTCTTTTTGGATTACTATAAAGCTGGTCAAAGAGGTGAATCCCTATTGATCAATGAAATTAGCGAGGAAGAATGTCCTTCACATTACGAATATCTCTGCAGTCTTCCCGGAGTAGGTGATCAGTTGCTCAAGATGAAAGCCGCTGGAATCTCTTTTCCCAAGTACCAAATAGACCACGTGGCTTTTTTCAAATATGGCTACATTCTATTTATCACTTATGAACCTGTGCCTGAATCTCACTCAGTTTTCAAGCGGTTCGCACAGGTTTTTGAACAAACTTATACTCGGTTTTTAGACCTTCAGAGAGCTGAGGCTCAAACCAGGAAATCAGAAATCGAGGTTGCAGTCGAGCGGGTTCGGGCTCAATCCATGGCCATGCATCATCCAGACGATCTCGACAAAGTAAACAAAGAACTATTAAGCCAACTTCAATGGCTTCAGATACAAGGACTTTCCGGAGTTACTTTTTATTTGGTCGAAGAAAATGGATGGGTGAAAGCATGGGATTTTTCAAGTCCTGGGAATATTGGAAATCAGACCAGCTATACGTTTCAGTTTGATTCCAACAAGCATGAAATGTTAGGATTTCCCTTTAAAATACTGGAAAATACTGACCTAGATTATTTCATTGCCGATTACCCCCTTGAAAAACTAAAAAGGGCATTACCCGAGTTGGAAGAAATCGACCCATCAATTGCGGAAATTTTTACAAAGGCTATTGAAACTGGAATATTAAGCCATCAATGGTCGGCTTGCGCTAGAATTTCCAGTGGAATGCTTGGAGTCGACCTGACCGCTCCCCCAAGTGAAGACACAAAAACCATTGTGTTGAAAATGGCAGGAGCATTCAACCAGGCCTACACCCGCTTCCTTGATTTACAAAAAGCCGAAGCTCAGGCTAGAGAAGCCCAAATTGAATCAGCGCTGGAAAGAGTAAGAAGCCGCTCCATGGCGATGCATAATAGTAATGAAATAGGAGATGTGGCGATGGTTCTCTTTCAACAACTCAAGAGTTTAGGCGGAGAACTTTGGGGTACGGGCTTCGCATTCTGTGAAAAAAATTCGGAGCTTGATGAATTCTGGTTTGCCAATGAAAACGGCATCATGCCGCATTTAAAAATCCCTAACAATGTGGACCCAGCCCATAAGCAAATGTATGAGGGCTGGAATAATAACCTAGAGTTTCTATCTATAGAAAATGGTGGTAAGGAGCTAAAAAATCATTATAAATATATGCTCACAGTTCCTGATGTGCAGCCCATTTTCCAAGGGATATTAGATCAGGGCATTGAATTTCCAACATGGCAAAAATGGCATGCCGCCTATTTCAAATATGGGTATATGCTAGTCATCACGACTGAAACCTATGAAGACGAAAAGGTTTTCACACGGTTTGCCAGAGTGTTTGAACAGGCTTTTACCCGATTTCTGGATCTTCAAAAAGCCGAAGCTCAGGCAAGGGAAGCCCGAATTGAAGCTGCTTTGGAACGCACAAGAACTCAAAGCATGCTCATGAAGCATTCTGATGAGATCAAATCCATTTCAACCATTTTCCATCAGCAATTACTCGAATTGGGTATCCCCTCTGAGTTTTCCTATGTATGGCTTCCCGATGAACCCAATAGTGAACATCAATTTTGGGCAAGTTGGTCGGAAGAAGAAAATGGGAAAGTAATTTACCTGAGCAAACAAGTTACCTATCCACTCGACAAATCAGAACCTTATACTAAAGCATGTATTGAGGCTTGGGCACAACCTGAGGTTTTGTTGGAAGAGTTTATTTCTCCGCCAGAAGTAGCAGGATTTTTTGAGGTTTGGCAGGAATTACTTGAAGGAGCAGAAAAATTAAAAGCAGAATATTTTCCTGAAGGAATTTTCTATTCCGAAGCTTACATGCGATTCGGATGTTTTGGTATCAATATAAAACGTAGGCTTACCCCAGAGGAAAAGTCCATCCTCAAAAGATTCTCCATTGAATTTGAAAGGGCTTATACCCGATTCTTAGACTTGAAAAAAGCAGAAGAACAGGCCCGGGAAGCACAGATTGAACTGGCGGTTGAAAGAGTACGGGCAAGAGCTTTAGCGATGTACCAATCAGGGGAAATTCTCGAAGTGGTCCACAAGCTGAAAGAGGAAATTATGAGCTTGAATATTCCTCAGGTGGCGGCTGCCACTATTCATTTGAAAGAACCTTACGGGCGATGCAGAGTTTGGGATCTGACTTCACTGGAATTGAAAGAAGAAGATCTTCATCTTCCGCTTGATATTAGTTTTAAGCTAGAAGATACTCACCCAGATTTTTTTATGCGAAAAATCTGGGCACACACTGGAGACTATTTTGTGGTTATCCAGAAAAAAAGAGACTTCCAGCATACTGTTCAATGGCTTAAAGACAATGGGCATCCTGAGCAAGCTGAAGAGGCCCGGATATTTTTTAACACAACTCAATTGGAGCAAGCCTATCATCCCACAGTACCCTTGAAAAATGGGAGAATGAGCCTGGATTTGCTTGAGCCTCCACAGGATGAAGTTGCCTCTATTCTGAAAAAAATGGCTGCAGCTTTTGACTTGGCCTATAAGCGATTTGAGGATCTTCAAAAGGCCGAATCTCAGTCAAAAGAAGCTAAAATTGAGTTGTCGCTGGAAAGGATACGGTCTCAAGTAACCTCCATGCAGGAATCTAATGAACTCTTTGACGTGGTGGTAGCTATGCGCAAGGAGTTTGTATCATTAGGACATCGAGCACACTCTTTTTGGCATATGAAATGGTCAAAAGAATCCTATGATATGTCCATGACTTCAGAAGAAGGTGATCGGATAGGAATGATAATCTCCGTCCCAAAATTTGTCCATGACAATATCCCTTCTTTGGCTTCTTGGGAGAAATCAGATTCTCCAGTATTTGTACTCGATTTGGATGGTTCTCAGGCCTGGGATTACATAGAAAATATGAATAAGTACGGGCACTACGAACTAGCTGATCCTAAATCGCCGAGTGAAGAAGATATTTTGGCCATTGGAGGTTTGACATTTGTAATCGCCCGAACCACTCATGGAGAAATTGGATTCAGCTTGCCGGGAAAAATCCCTAATCCTCCTGAGGAATCTCTTCATACCTTGATTCGATTTGCCAAAGTTTTTGGGATAGCCTACAAACGTTTTGAAGACCTTCAATATGCCGAATCTCAAGCAAAAGAAGCGCAAATCGAACTATCACTGGAGAGAATTCGATCCAAGGTAACTTCCATGCAGGAATCCACTGACCTATTAGACATCATGGTCAGTATCCGTAGTGAATTTGTTTCACTTGGCCACGAAGCTCAATATTTCTGGTACATGCGCTGGCTACCTGACAAATATGAGAAAGCCATGACCTCTGGAGATGGAGCACAAGTAGGCATGGTCATGACCTTACCTCGGCATATTCATGGAGATATCCCATTGGTTGCCAATTGGGAACGAGGCAGTGAACCTACCCTGATTTTTCCGATGGATATTGACACCGCCATGGACTATGTTCAAAAAATGGTCTCCTTAGGCGATTTCGAAAAGGTAGACCCCAACGCCCCAACCATGGATGATATCAAGCATATTGGAGGGCTAACTTTTATTATGGCAAAAACATCACAAGGAGAAATCGGCTATAGTTTGCCCGGCTATGTGCCTAATCCTCCTGAAGAAGCAGTAAGCACCTTGGCCCGATTTGCTGGTGTTTTTGACTTAGCGTACAAACGTTTTGAGGACTTGAAAAAGGCAGAAAAAGATTTAGTGGCGATAAAAGCAGCAAAATCCAAAGCTGAATCTGCTTTGAAAGAGCTGAAAGCTGCTCAGGAACAATTGATTCAGCAGGAAAAGCTGGCTAGCCTAGGACAGCTGACCGCAGGTATTGCCCATGAGATTAAAAACCCCTTGAATTTCGTGAATAACTTCTCTGAGTTGAGCAAGGAACTGATAGAGGAAGTTTTTGAAGAGTTGGAAAAGCTTGATGAATCGGATATCAAACAAGAAATCATGGACATTTTAACAGATGTCAAAAGCAATCTAACCAAAGTGCATGAGCACGGTAGCCGGGCAGATGGGATCGTAAAATCCATGCTGCAGCACAGTAGGGGAAGTGCTGGAAAAACAAGCGCAATCCGAGTAAACGAATTCGTAAAAGAATTTAGCAATCTGGCTTTCCATGGTATGAGGGCGGGAAAAAATCCTATCAACGTCAATCTGGATTTTGATTTGGATGAAAATGCCGGAGAGCTAACACTCGTGATGGAGGATTTTTCAAGAGTTATTTTGAACATCGCAAACAACGCCTTTGATGCGATGCGTGATAAGCAGAACTCTTCCAAAAACGGGGAATATCTACCTAGTCTGAAAATCAAAACAAAAAGACTGAAAAACAAGGTGCTGATCAGTATCCAAGACAATGGGCCCGGAATTCCTGACGGAATCAAAGACAAAATCTTACATCCCTTTTTTACCACAAAAAAGGGTACCGAGGGAACAGGCCTTGGCCTGAGTATTACCCATGATATAGTAAAAGCTCATGGGGGAGAAATTAAAATTGAAAGTGAAGCCGGCGATGGAGCAAGTTTTCTTATCTCATTACCCATAAGCTAATACCAGATGGAAAGATCGAAGAAAGAACTATTGGAAAAGACCTACCGGGAATTTATGAAGGTAGGATTAGAGTCCAATGAGCCCAATCTATTAGAGGGACTGGTAGATGAGAACGTCATGGGTTTTGGTACCGCAATGGATGAGAAAATCCTAGGCTTGGAGGAGTTTAAAAAACTGCTGAATAATCAAAAAATCCAAAGTAAAGGTTTGGACATCACATGGAGGAATGAGCCGGTTCATCGATTTATTTCTGAAGATGAAAATTCCGCGGTCTTTGCAGAAAATATTTATGCAACCATCAAAACCGGTGAAGAAGTGGTAGAAATGTACATGCGTTTTTCTACAGTATTGAATTATTCTGATAAGCAATGGAAAATAGTTCATTGGCATGGATCAAAGCCTGAGGAAGTAGCGAGTGAAAAGGATACCTGGGGGATTGACGTTTGGAAACAAAAGACTGAGGAACTAGAAAAACTCGTCAAAGAAAAAACCGCCGATTTACTGGAAAAAAACAGGGAATTAGAGATTGAAGCAGCTTTGGAGAGGATTCGGGCGCGGACTATGGCTATGCAATCCAGTAACGAGCTAGCAGCTACTGCATCCTTATTATTTCAAGAATTACAGGGGCTTGGAATTAGTACCTATAGCTCTGGATTTACTATTTGGGACGAAGAACAAAAACATCTTATTTCTTGGATGTGCAATGCGGATGGATCCATGAACCCTCCATTCAGAATGCCCATAGGGGAAAACGATTGGCACAAGCACCAATTTGAATCTTGGAAAAAGGGGGAAAGCTTTTTAAAGAAAGACTTTTCAGGCAAAGAGATGCAGGCCTATTTCAAGTATTTGCATTCCTTCCCAATGCTTAAAAAAGCATTTCAAAAATCAATGGATGCAGGATTTCCTTTGCCAGAAAGGCAGATCCACCATGTGGCAAATTTTGCTTCTGGCAATCTGTTATTTATTACACTAGAACCCCTATCAGGGGCCCAGGCTTTATTTCAACGATTCGCCAAGGTATTCGAACAAACTTATACTCGCTTTCTGGATCTTGAAAAAGCAGAATTCCAAGCACGTGAAGCCACAATTGAAGCAGCATTGGAGAAAGTCCGTTCAAGATCACTTGCCATGCACAAAAGTGATGAATTGAATGAGGTAGTAGCTGTGCTCTTCCAAAAATTGAAAGATCTGGAAATACCATTCACAGCGGTTGGCATAGCGACCGTCATTGAAGATTCAAAAGACTTAAATTCATTTGTTTGTGGACAGAATGAAGAAGGTTTGGTCATTACAAATTACCGTCTTCCCTACTTTCAGAATCCTATACCGAAAGATTTTTACAATGCGCTAGAAAAGCAATTGGATTTTTTTGAAGGACATTATTCTAAAGAAGAAAAAGATGCTTTCTATCATCATCTGATTGAGCATACTGAGGAATTCAAGCAATTGCCGGAAGATATTCTGGAAATGATATTCAATAGCGAGACCTACTGCATTTCAACAATAGCGGTCAAAAATGCTGTGTTTAACATCAATGATTTTGAAGGGAAGTCCTTAGCTCAACATGAAATTGATATCATCCAACGTTTTGCAAGGGTATTCGAGCAAGCCTATACCCGATTCCTAGACCTCCAAAAGGCGGAAGCACAGGCAAGGGAATCCGAAATTCAATTGGCCTTGGAAAGGGTGCGCGCCAGATCCATGGCTATGAAAAGCACGGATGAACTGCATGAGGTACTTAGTGTTTTGTTCCGACAATTTGACCAGCTCGGAATTCATCCCATGAATGTATTTCTAAGTCTTTTTGACCGGGAAAACAGAACACTCACCTATAGGGCTTCCGGAAAGTCAAAACATAGACAACCTCAAAAGCAGGTTGTTCATGTAGATAGTATGGAAGAGTTAAAAGGGATTTATGATAAGTTTATCAATGACAAATCCGACTCGGTAGAAGTCATTTTTTATTCCAAGGAAGTCCTTCCTCAGGTTTTTGAAATATTCTCTGAAACCTTTGATGCGATGCCGGAGGATGAAAGAATGAAACTAGAATATTTTCCAGAAGGAGGCTATTCCATGGCAGGCTACACACCATTTGGTTACCTGGGCTACGACCATCTACGACCTGCCACAAGCGAGGAAAAAGAAATCCTTTCACGCTTTTGTAAAGAGTTCACAAGAGTCTACCAACGCTTTTTGGACATTCAGAAGGCAGAAGCACAAGCTCGAGAATCACAAATTCAATTGTCCCTCGAGCGGGTACGTGCCCGCTCCATGGCCATGCACAACTCCAATGAACTGGCGGATGTATGCCAAGTCCTTTTTGAGGAAATAAGCAAATTGACCAAGACTCCAGATCGGTTTAATATCGTAATGCCGCAGGATGGAGGTGAATTTTTGGAAGCCTGGTTGACTGATCAGGAAGGGCATAAAGTCAGTAGAAAATTCTTGATGTCTGCTGAGAAATCTGAAATCATCCAAGAGATTTTCAAAGCCTTTAAGAAAAAGGAAGCCGTTCTGATTTTTGATTTAAAAGGAAAAAAACTCAAAGATTGGATTGCATATAGCAGTGAGGTGCTCGGAATTCCTTTCAGGGAGGGTGAAAAGTTAAAAGAAAGGTTCATCACTTCTACCCTATTTGAATATGGCTATATCGGAACAACTGATCACACCGCTCCAAGTAAGGAGCTTATAGAATTGATTCAACGTTTTGCCAGGGTATTTGAGCAGGCCTATAGACGATTTCTAGACTTGGAGCGTGCAGAAAAACAAGCTCGAAAAGCCCAAATTGAAGTAGCACTGGAACGGATTCGTGCGAGATCAATGGCCATGCATACCTCGGAGGAACTGAATGAAGTTCTGAGCGTCATGTTTAAGCAAATTGAAGAGCTGGGCATCGATGCCAAATGTGCCCATCTCACCCTGATGGATCTTGAAAGTAACGCATTCAGCTTTAGGATTACCGGTAAAAATGGGGCATCCAATATCGGTGAACAAATCATTGATTTGGATGCCATGCCTACTTGGAAGGAAACCGTAACTAATTGGAAAAAGCAAAAACCACATAGTCACCAATGCTTGGTATATCCACCTGAAGTATTACCGAATTTATTTCAAATTATCAATGAATCTCTTCAATCCCTCCCACCGAAAGAAAGAATAACATTTGAAGATTATCCTGAAGGAATTTTCGACTGCGAAGGGCACAACAAGTTTGGTTATATAGGATTTAATAATTCCCGTCCTCCAACAGATGAGGAAATCGCAATCGTCATTCGATTTGCCCGGGAATTTGAACGCGTTTACCAGCGATTCCTTGATATTAAAAAGGCCGAGGCACAGGCAAGAGAAGCTCAAATTGAAGCTGCCTTGGAAAAGGTTCGGAGTAGATCTTTGGGAATGCAAAGCTCGAATGAGCTGCAAGAAGTGGTACAAATAGTTGCCGAAAAGATCCAGGAATTAGGTGTAATTGTGGACCCTGTGGGTGTGCTCATCTGCACTTACCCGGAGGGTACCAAAGACGTGATTCACTGGACCTATACCCCTGCTGATCAGGAGCGTTCAAAGCCTTACTTTATGCCCTATTTTGAGCATCCTATCTGGGATGAGGCGTGGGAATCCAAAAACCGGGGTGATGCCTATTTTTCAAAAACCTACCCGAAGGGCGTCAAAAACAAGTTCCTGCGAACCATTTTCTCTAGAAGTGATTCCGATTATGCCAAATTACCCGAGGAATACAAACAGTGGCAATTAGAAAGCCCGATTTACCACCTTTCCTATGCCTGGGCCAAAAACTCCGCGATTGTAGTACCCAATAACGAAGGGCTTGAACCCGATGAAGAACAAATAGGAATTTTGATTCGATTTGCCCGGGTGTTTGAGCAGAGTTATGTAAGGTTTTTGGATCTTCAAAAATCCGAAAAGCAAGCCCGAGAAGCTCAAATAGAAGCATCCTTGGAGCGGATTCGTGCCCGTGCAATGGCCATGCATCATCCGGATGAATTGTCTGAAGTTTTAGCCTTGATGTTTGATCAATTAAGCCACTTGGGAGTCGATGCACATTGGACCCATTTGACACTGATCAACTTAGAAAATAACACATTTATCTATCGAATGACGAGCAAGGATGGTAAGCCTGTGCATGCCGAGCAGGTGGTTCAACTCGATGCGATGGATACATGGTCTCATACTGTGGAAACTTTTAAATCTCAAAATCCTGAAACAATCACTCATATCCACTTTTCGCCAGATGTGCTGCCAAGAGTTTGGGAATTGTTTGACGGAATTTTCTCATCCCTACCAGAGGAGTCAAAGATCAACCCGAATGACTTTCCGAATGGGATTCACACAACTGAGGCAAATTGCAAATTTGGATACTTGGGAATCAATCAATCCCGAGAAGCAACAACAGAAGAGAAAAAAATATTAGGCAGGTTTGGCAGTGAGTTTGGCCGTTTATACCAACGCTATCTGGATATTGAAAAAGCACAAAAGCAAGCCCGTGAGGCTCAAATCGAAGCATCCCTGGAGCGTGTAAGGGCGAGAGCCATGGCCATGCACCAAACTGATGAGTTAACTGATGTGCTCTGCGTTCTATTTGATCAATTCGACTTACTAGGAATCAATCCGGTATTGACTCATTTGACTTTATTTGATGAAGCGAATGAAACCTTTAGCATCAGGCTGACGACCACTGCTGACAATGGCGTGGTGGCAGAACAGCTAATCGATATTCATGCCATTGAGGCTTGGAAACAGGCCTTTGCCCAATGGAAAAGCTGTGAGCCCAATTCGGTAAATACCATTGATTATGCTCCAGAAGACCTCCCTTACCTATGGGAATTACTATCTGAAGTGATGAGTGCTTTGCCAGAGGGTCACAAAATAAACCCTGAAGACTTCCCAAATGGACTTTTCACCACTCAGGGTCATTTCCAATTTGGCTATCTGGGTTTCAACCACTCCCGCAAAGCCACTGAAGAGGAAAAGAATATAGTCAGTCGCTTTGCCAGAGAATTTGGTCGAACTTATCAGCGCTTTTTGGATTTGGAAAAAGCCGAAGCACAGGCTATGGAAGCCCAAATAGAGGCCGCTTTAGAAAAGGTAAGAAGCCAGTCCTTAAGCATGCAAAGCAGTAAGGAAATGCAGAAGGTAGCCAATGTGATTTTTGAGCAAATCCAGAGCCTTGGCTTACAAATCGATGCAGTAGGGATGAGTGGGGTGATTGATCCAAAATCTTCCTATGAGGTCTGGGTCGGCGGTACCACGTCTACAGAACCATTGGTAATCCCTTACAATAATTCTACCCATGTACAAAGGGACTACAATGAAGCCATTGAGAATAGGATGGAACTTTTTACCAAAACTTACACGGGGAAAACATGGCAGGAATATAATCGGTTCATGCTGCGCAACGACAACATTTCAACAAAGCTTCGAAAGCTGATGAAAGATTCTGTTGCCTTTAGTACCACTTGTTCCTTTGCAAAAAAATCTAGCATTCAAATCGCCAGATACAATGATATACCCTTTACTGATGCTGAAAATGACATTGTAAAGAGGTTTACTAAGGTATTTGAGCAAGCCTATATCCGCTTTTTGGATCTTAAAAAATCAGAAGCCCAAGCCAGAGAAGCCCGGATTGAGGCAGCCTTAGAGAAAATCAGATCTAGGACCATGGGCATGCAAAGCAGTTCGGAACTACCCGAAGTAGCCAATTTGCTTTTTTTGGAAGTCCAGGCATTAGGTATCCCCGCATGGAGCTGTGGGTATAATATTCTGGCGGAGGATAAAAAAACAGCTACCTGCTGCATGAGTAGTGAGGGCACCCTTCAAACCCCATTTCAGCTTCGCCTTTATGGTGAAGCCTCTTTCAATGAGATGGGTGAATTCATTCGGAGTGCCGATACGATGTTAGTTCAGGAGCTTGGAGGTAAAGCCTTGGAGGAGCACTATACCTACATGAAATCCTTCCCGGACCTGAAACCCACTTTTGACGAAATTGAAAGGGTTGGGCTTTCGCTCCCCACCTATCAGATCAATCACCTATGTAAATTCACCCAGGGATTTATTCTGTTCATCACCTATGAAAAGGTGCCCGATTCACAGGATATTTTCAAAAGGTTTACCAAAGTTTTTGATCAGACATACACCCGATTTCTGGACCTGAAAAAAGCGGAGAAACAAGCTCAGGAGTCCAGAATTGAAGCCGCTCTTGAACGGATACGGTCACGAGCTATGGCCATGCAAACGTCCGATGAGTTAAAAGAAGTAGCCCTAGAGCTGCGCACACAAATGGGGATGCTGGGCCAGAAAAATCTCGAGGTGTGTGCCATTCATCTGTATGACTTGCATCCAAACCATTTTGAGACCTGGGGGGCCTTGCATCCACACGGCAAAGAGAATGAAATTCTACAGTCCATGGCTCTTTTTCCAAAATCCGGGAGCCTGATCATTGAAGAGATGATGGATTATTATGCTTCGGATCAGTCGGACTATGTTCTGGTCAATGAAGGTGAAAAATTTAATCAGTGGTTTGAACTGATGAAAGAGCATGCTCCTGAGATGTACTGGCACCTTTCAAAAGCCAAAGCTGATACTTCAGTAGACAAATTGAAAGCCTTTTGGGCCATGTCGGAGTTTTCAGGCGGAGCGCTGATTATGGTCACCTATTCTTATCCCGATGAGGATTCCAGAAACCTTTTGCGCAGAACAGCGAACGTTTTCGGCCTCGCCTACAAACGGTTCAGAGATCTCAAGAGAGCTGAGGAACAGGCCCGGGAGGCGCAAATTGAAGCTGCGTTGGAGCGAATCCGATCCCATTCCATGGGTATGCAAAGCGCTGCAGATTTTGGGGTGGTGACTACTGAGATGTTTGACCAACTTCGGAATTTTGGGGAAGATTTATTCGCGGCAGGGATAGTCTTTTGCGATAAGCATGAAGGCCATGTAGAGCAATGGCACAGTATTCCGGGCGGAGGTATGCTCAGTCCATTTATTGTCCCCATTGATTTGGATTATATTCATCAATATCGATACGATCAATGGAAGGCGGGAAAAGAGTTGTTCTCTGTAGAAATTCCCGGTGATTTTATTGAGCAACACTTCAAGGATATTTTTGATCTTCCTTCCGCTCAAGTGGCTATAAAAGATCTTGAATCAAGAAATGCTCCCATGCCAACCGCCCCGCCTTGGGAAATTGATTACGGAGCATCCTTTAAAAACGGCTATATCCTAATTTCCTCACTCAAGTATCTGGAAACTACTGATATACTCCCTCGTTTTGCAAAGGTTTTTGAACAAGCCTATACCAGATTTCTCGATCTCCAAAAGGCTGAAGAGCAAGCAAGAAATGCTCAGATAGAAGCGTCTATGGAGCGGGTCAGAGCAAGAGCGATGTCTATGCAGAAACCGGATGAATTGGTGGATGTGGCGACTCTTCTCAGAAAAGAAATGGGGCTCCTGGGAGTTGAGGAATTGGAGACCAGCTCCATCTACATCCACCATGCAGATGAAGGAACTACAGAATGCTGGTATGCGATTCAGGATGATAAAAAATTGATTTCCGACTACATGACTATCCGCTTGGAGGATACATGGGTAGGAAGAGAAATGCTCTCATTTTACCAATCAGATTCTTCCAAAACCTCCATAAAGATGCAAGGCCAGCACCGGTCGGAATGGATATCCTATTGTGCAGAAAAGTCACATCATTTCAGTATTCAGGAGTTTTATGGAGACCAAATTCCCGAGCGAACCTACCATCTCTACAAGTTTAGTCAGGGATTTATGGGAGCCGCATCACCTGGCGAAATTTCAGACGAAAGTTGGAAGCTTTTGAAAAGGGCTGCCAGCGTTTTCTCTTTGGCCTACACCCGATTCAGTGATTTAAAACAAGCGGAAGCCCAAGCGCGGGAGGCTCAAATAGAGGCAGCCTTGGAGCGGGTTAGATCCAGAACCATGGGAATGCAGCGATCTGAAGAACTATCCGAAACAGCCTCAGTACTATTTGAACAGCTACAAAATTTGGGAGTAACCCATGAGCGAATCAACATCGGGATTATTAATGAGAAAAACCAAACGATTGACTTCTGGATAACTGCTCAAGGCGGCAATAAACTGGACAGTAGATACTCAGGTAGAATCACAGAAGAAACCACGCTTTCCAAAGCCTATCAGGCTTGGAAAAAAGGAAAAAAATCTTTGGTAATAGACCTTCAGGGGGAAGAACTAGATCAATGGCTTCAATTTATGAAGAAGGAGATCAAAATCCCATTCAATAAAAAATACCAACACAATCGACGGGTACAGACTGTAGGATTCTTTTCCAAAGGTATGTTGGTAGTCACCAGTCCCGAACCACTACATGAAGAGGCGCTCTACCTACTTGAAAAATTTGCTGGTGTTTTTGATCTGACCTATACCCGATTTACAGATTTAAAAATCGCAGAGGCCAATGCAGTTCAGGCAGAAAAGGATTTGGAAGCAATCAAACTGGCAAAATCCAAGGCAGAATCGGCTTTGAAAGAGCTGAAAGCTGCCCAGGAGCAACTGATTCAGCAGGAGAAGCTTGCGAGCCTCGGACAGCTGACCGCTGGCATTGCCCATGAGATCAAGAATCCATTGAACTTCGTCAACAATTTTTCAGAATTGAGCAAAGAGCTGATAGAAGAGGTTTTTGATGAACTGGAGAAGTTAGAATCATCAAATATCAAAGAGGATATCATTGACATCTTAACAGATGTCAAAAGCAATCTCACCAAAGTACATGAGCACGGAAGCCGGGCGGATGGCATAGTCAAATCCATGCTGCAACACAGTCGGGGCGGTGCAGGAAAAGCTACTTCTATCGGGATAAATGAGCTGGTTAGAGAATTTAGCAATCTGGCATTCCATGGAATGAGGGCAGGAAAAAACCCTATCAACGTAAATCTGAATTTTGACTTGGATGAAAATGCCGGAGAAGTAACCCTTGTCATGGAGGATTTTTCAAGAGTCATCTTGAATATTGCCAATAACGCCTTTGATGCAATGCGCGATAAACTGAATTCCTCAACTAATGGGGAATATCTTCCTAGCCTGGATATCAAAACTAAGCGGCAGAAAAATCAGGTATTGATCAGTATTCAAGACAATGGTCCAGGTATTCCAGATGATATCAAAGACAAAATCCTCCAGCCCTTTTTCACTACCAAAAAAGGAACTGAGGGAACTGGTCTTGGGCTGAGTATTACGCATGATATTGTAAAGGCCCATGGGGGAGAACTGGAAATAGAAACAGCTCTCAACAAAGGGACAAATTTCATGATCAAACTAAAAAAATGAAAGCAAGATCAATTTTCGGAAAATCACCTACGGAAGTCCAAATAGCATTAAAAGAAGCTATAGGTGATGGTTTTATACCAACCTTGGCCATTGTCTTTATCTCCATTAAGCAAGATCGAAAAGCGGTCAGGGAAATCCTCGCAGCACAGAGTATTGACGTTTTTGGGGCAACGTCCTGCGGGGAGTTTGTTGATGGTCACCAAAGTAAGGGTGAAATAGCCATCCTATTGATGGACTTATCACGGGATTTATACGCTATTGTGTTTGAAGATATGGGAGCGCAAAGTATTCAGGCTGCAGCTAAAAAAGTCGCAAGTTCCGCCCTTTCGAATTTTTCCAATCCGACCCTGATCATTTGTAGTACCGGCGTCACCCCTGACTCTGAAATGTTTGACGGAATGTCCCTTGTTCATGAACTCTCGGAATCTATAGGAAGGGACAGAATCTTTTTTGGTGGTATGGCCGGAGATGATTTTACATTAACAGGAACGTCTGTGTTTACCCAAAATGAGGAAACCAATCATGGCCTTGTCGCTTTGGTCTTTAATGCTGATAAAGTCTCTTTGAATGGTATGGCCATAACAGGCTGGAAAAAATTGGGGATTTCAAGGAAAGTGACCCACAGCAAGGGCAAACTTTTATATTCCATTGACGGAAAACCCGCAGTGGAAATGTACCTAAAGTACTTGGGCAAAGGCGAAGAGGGTGAAGATCAAGAATTCGATCTTTTAAACGAGCTTTCATTCGAATATCCATTCATCACAGAGCGGGAAAACAGCCAAGAAATATTAATCAAGTCACCCATGAACATTGATCACGAAGAAAATGCACTGGTCATGGACATGGAGATGATGGAGGGCGAGACTTTTTGGTTTTCGGTCCCTCCTGATTTTGATATTGTTGAGGAAATCATCAATGAAGCAAAGGAGGTCAAAAACACTGTAGGTGAAGATTCAGATGCCTTGCTGGTATTTTCTTGTGCAGGCAGAGAACCGGCACTTGGCCCATTGGTAACCATGGAGAACGAAGGACTTGCAGAGGTATGGAAAAGCCCTATGGCAGGATTTTTTACCTATGGGGAATTTGGAAGGGCCAAAAACGGACAGCAGCATGTTCATTCGACCGCCTGCTGTTGGGTGGCATTAAAAGAGAAATGATTTAGTCATAAAATATTGAAAATATGAAAGCAAAATCAATAACCGGAACCACACCCTCAGACATAAAAAAGGCATTGGATGAAAGTATAGGTGACGGCAATCAAGCTGATGGACAAGATTTCAGGCCAACCCTTGCCATTATCCTTGTAAGCAACATGGAAGATGCCGAACCGATCCAGTCTATTTTTAGAAATCAAGGAATTGAAATCTTCGGGGTAACCGCTCCCCACAACTTTAATGAAAAGGGTATTAGGGAGGGTCATATTATTGTCATGCTTCTGGATATAAAACCAGACCACTTTAAAATAGTATTGAACGATTACGAAGGGTCTTCTCCTTTCCAAGCTGGATATAATGCAGGCCTAACCGGAAAAAATACTTTTGAGAATCCGAGCTTTATCATTTCCCCCTTGGATTTCAGAGTTTCCAACGACGAACTAATCAGAGGATTGACGGATGCAGCAGGCCATGAAACCATGATTGCAGGTGGCGTTTGTGGTGATCCGGCTGATTTTTCGGGGGTTATTTTTACCAATGATGCATCAAGTAAAGGAGGCTTGCTAGCTCTTATTCTTGATCAGGACAAGGTGGAGATTAGCGGTCTGGCAGTTTCAGGTTGGAAGCCGGTAGGTACTACGAAAAAAATCACGAAATGTGAAGACTCATGGGCTTTAACCATTGACAATGAACCGGCGATGCATGTCATTCAAAGATTCTTAGGGAACGATATAGTAAGGGATAATTCAGAAGGAAGTGGTTTTGTTCCGACTGACCTTGGCTATCCATTACAATTTCAGAGAGCTTCGGGAAATGCCATTATGAAGCCTGCGCTATTTTTTAATCCTGCTGACCAATCCGTCATGATAGCCGGTGGCGCAAAAGAAGGAGACCATTTCCGTTTTTCCCTACCACCAGATTTTGATGTGATTGACAAAGTGGTAGAGACTACCAGAATTTGTAAAGAAAAAGAGATGCCGGATGCCGATGTGTTGATGGTCTTTTCATGTGTGGGAAGGTTAGGGACTTTCGGTCCTTTGATCTCCACAGAAATAGAAGGGCTTGCATCCACCTGGGGCAAACCTATGATAGGCTTTTTCTCCTTGGGTGAATTTGGAAAACTGGATGAAGGCCAATGTGAATTTCAAGGAACAACTGTAAGCTGGGTAGCTTTAAAAGAGAAATAAATTTCTGTCAAACAATAAAACTATGAAGGCGAAATCAATCAAAGGAAAATCCACCGCAGAAATAAAAAGCGCGCTTGCCGAAAGCATGGCAGATGGGTTCCATCCTACGCTAGCTATCGTTTTTCTGTCAGTTTCCCAAGACAGAAAGGGAATCAGCCAATTCCTTGATGAAGCGGGCATTGCGGTATTTGGAAGCAGTACCAATGGGGAGTTTATCGACGAAGACATAGAGACAAAGTCTGTTGCTATTCTCCTTCTAGATATGAAAAAAGAGCATTTCAGAATTTATGCAGATGAGTTTAAGTCAAATAATTACCAAGAGACTGCTAAGCGCATCACTCAAGAAGCAAAAAAAGAATTTGAACAGCTCGCTTTTTTGATAGTGACCAGCAATGGAGCAACAGATGGAGAAGAAATATTGCTTGGATTCAGAAAAACGATTGGTGAGGATGTGAATGCCTTTGGTGGAGCCGCGGGTGACGATTATGCTTTTGAAGAAACCTGGGTTTTTACCAACGAGTGGGGAAGCAACAATGGAATGGTATGCATCGCCTTGGATGAATCAAAAGTAATAGTAAGCGGTATTGCTACCTGCGGATGGAAAGCCATGGGAACCGAAAAAATAGTGACTAAAAGCGAAGGGAACCATGTCTTCACCATCGATAATGAGCCGGCGCTGGATATCACTACCAAGTATGGTGGACTGGAAAATATCAGTCCTGATAATAAAGACCTTTTATTTGAAATTGCCGCAAACTTTCCCCTTCAACTTCAGCGAGGAAGTGGTGATCCTGTCATGCGCCCTCCTTTGGTTGTTGATTGGACCGACCGGTCTTTTTTCACCAGCGGCACTGTACCTCAAGGCTCAAAAATTCGCTTTTCTCTACCCCCCGATTGGGATGTGATGGAAAAAGTAGTGAAAGGAGTTCAAAAACTCAAAGAGGGTGAAATGCCTGAAGCAGATGCAGTAGTGGTGTTCAGTTGTGCGGGTAGAATACTCTCGTTTGGCCCCATGATGAACGCAGAAATAGAAGGTGTTAAAAATGTTTGGAATGTGCCGATGGTAGGCATGTTTTCGAATGCCGAGCTTGGCAGAATGGCCGGTGGCAATCTTGAAATGCACAATCTAACGACCTGTTGTATAGCCCTAAAAGAAAGATAAATCATGAAATCAAAATCGATCAAAGGTAAATCCGTAGAGGATATCCAGTTGGCCTTGGAGCATAGCATGGCTGACCAGTTCAAACCTAGTCTGGCGATTGTATTCCTTTCTATCCAACAGGACTTAGGGGCTATTTCAAAATTACTGGACGAAAAAGGTATACAGGTTTTCGGTTCTACGACTGCGGGTGAATTTATAGATGGGGATATCGAAGAAGGAAGTATTGTCATGCTCTTAATGGACATGAATCCGGCTTATTTTCAAGTAGAGTTTCTTGAAATAGACCCAGAAACAGCCTTGGAGGATAGCAAAAAGCTGGGAGAAGTCAGTAAAAAATTATTTCAAAATCCAGCTTTAATTATTGCTTCAGGAGGTATATATCTGGATGGGGATCAAATCATGGAGGGAATACTCCAAGGACTTGAAATAGCCCATTCTTCAGCATTGAATGAAATTTCCATTTTTGGAGGAATGGCCGGAGATGATTTACTCACCGAAAGACCTACGGTATTTACAAATGGAAAAAGCAAAGACAATGCTTTGGTGGCGCTAATTATTGACAAAGACAAAATAGATGTAAGAGGAATTGCGACTTGTGGTTGGGAAGCAATTGGCACTTCCAAGACGGTAACCAAGAGCGAGGGAAATATTGTGTATACGATAGATGATAAACCTGCTCTGGATATGCTAACGAAATATCTGGGAGTTGAATTAAAAAAAGATGGAGATCAGAGTGTTGTAGCCTTTCAAAACTCCTGGTATTACCCATTGCAATTGGAGCGTGAAAATGGAGACACAGTAATTCGGGCCACTAGGTTTGCCGATAGTGAAAAAAGATCTCTGATATGTACAGGCAGTTTACCGCAAGGTTCCAAAATCAAATTTTCTTTACCTCCTGATTTTGATGCGATCAAAATTGTGGTAGAAGAGTGTGAGAGTATTAAAGACAATGCAGAGCAAGAAGCAGATGCCTTGATCATTTTTTCTTGCGTAAGCAGGTACTTATCATTTGGAGCCTTAATGAAAGAAGAAATAGAACAAGTTCAAGAAGTTTGGAAAGCTCCGATGGCTGGGTTCTTTACTTATGGGGAGTTTGGAAAATCCAAAATAGGAGATAATGAATTTCACAATAACGCCTGCTGTGCGGTGGCTTTAAAAGAAAAATAGAAATGGATAAAAACCTTCAAGAGGTATCAGACTTCATACAGCAGGAGCCCAATATTTCTCCTGAAGTCAAGGAGACTATGCTGAAGTCTTTGAAAGATGTGGATAAAGAACTTCAGATTTTATCCTTTAAGCTAGACCGAACCGAAAAAGTAAAACGGACCACAGCCATTTTGCTGGAGGAAACTATTGAAGAACTTGAACATAAAAGAGTCGCTGTAGAAGAAGCTTTGGCAGAGCTTAAATCTGCCCAGGCTCAGCTAATCCAACAAGAAAAGTTGGCCTCACTTGGTCAACTCACAGCCGGCATAGCTCATGAGATCAAGAACCCTTTAAATTTTGTCAACAACTTTTCAGAATTGAGCAAGGAGTTGATCGAGGAGGTTTTTGAGGAGTTGGAAAAACTGGATTCATCAGAAACCAAACAAGATATTATCGAAATCCTTACTGATGTTCAAAATAACTTGACCAAAGTACATGAGCATGGCAGCAGAGCTGACAGTATAGTCAAATCTATGCTACAACATAGCCGTGGAAGTACAGGAAAAGCAAGTTCAGTCCGGATTAATGATCTGGTCAAAGAATTCACCACGCTAGCCTTTCATGGAATGAGAGCGGGCAAATACCCTATTAATGTGAATTTGGATTTTCAATTAGATGAAAATGCCGGGGAGGCTAATTTGGTGATGGAGGACTTTTCTAGGGTGGTTCTGAACATCGTCAACAATGCTTTTGATGCGATGCGCGAAAAGCTAAACACTACCAATAATGGGGAATACCTACCTCGCCTTCAAATCAAAACTCAGCGTCTGAAAGACAAAATAGAACTTAGCTTTCAGGATAATGGACTTGGGATTCCTGACGAAATCAAAGACAAAATCCTTCAGCCCTTTTTCACTACCAAAAAAGGGACCGAGGGAACTGGACTGGGGCTTTCGATCACCCACGATATTATCAAAGCACATGGAGGAGAGTTGAAAGTAGAAACTGAAGTGGGCAAGGGGAGCGCTTTTAACATCATATTTCCCACTCTAACAGAAAGCGTATGAGAAAGCTCTTCATCTTACTTCTTTTCATAGGATATAGTGCGAGAAATGTTGCCCAAACGCAAGTGGAGGTGCTTTCGACCAAACAGTTTCAATCTCATCAACGACTATTTTTGGCTCCATTGGAAGGTTGGGTTTTCAAGGCGGGCCCAATAGAAAATGGAGCTGATCCAAATCTAGGAGTAGCTGATTGGGAGAAGATGAACCCCACTCAACTCACGACTGAGTTGGAAGATGAAAATGGAAGAATTGAGGGTTGGTTTCGAATCAATATCAAATTGGATGAATCTTTTAAGGATATTCCTCTCTATTTGAGTAGAGGTCTTTGGGCGGCTACAGATGTGTATCTAGATGGTCAACTGATCCATTCTTTTGGAGATACAGGTGACCCCTATCAAGCCTTCAACCCCATTCTCGAATATCCTGTTCCTGTAAACTTAGAGGTAGGAAAAGAACATCTGCTAGCAATCCATTTTGTGGATTATGAGTCCACCTTTACACAACGGGAGATTAGGTTGAAGCCGGAAAATCTGCAGCCTTTTCTTAACCTTACAGGCCCAGATTATATCACTTGGGTAGACCGGGACTACAAGCACACCCATATCTATGTCACACTTTGCCTTGGGGTTTCTTTCTTATTGTTTTTCCTGTATTGGTTTTTGGTCTATCTCAATCCTGATCAGACCTTATTCCGAATCATCGCTTGGTACACCACAGTAGTATTGATCGGAGCTGTAGTATTTTTCGGAAATACGTTTTTTGAAATCTCCTATGGTTTAGAAAAGATCAGGTTTGTACTCTTCATCACCTTTCAGGCCATCATGACCCTTTTTGGGCTCTTTATCTTGGAATGGGTTCTAACGGAAAAAATATCGAAGCTTTCTTGGGCTGTTCTCGTCATGTTACTTTTGATGAATATCCCGGCGCATATTTTTTCAATTTCCCAACCTTTCGCCATAGCCTTTGTCTTAATGCTATTTCACTTTGGAAGAAAGCTTTACGCACATAGAAATGAAATTAAGGGTGCGAAATGGACCATTATTGCTGCTGTGGTCGTACCAACTGTGGCAATCATCATACAGATCATTTTACATAAATATTCATTAGACCTATACAATGAATATGACAAGCTAATTCTCTCGTTTCATGTTTTTAGCCCACCCCTATTTTACCTCGCTTACATTTCTGTTCGATTTAAAGAAACCCTTTCGGCAGTGCGAGTTGAAAGTCAAAAGCTTTTGGAAGTAACTGAAGAAAAAAGAGAATTATTAGCGAATCAAAATTTATTGCTTGAAGCCCAAGTAAACGAAAGAACAAAAGAGCTGAAGAGTTCCCTAGAAAACCTCAAATCCACCCAAGCCCAACTGATCCAATCTGAAAAGATGGCTTCTCTCGGAGAGTTGACTGCCGGCATTGCTCATGAGATTCAGAACCCACTGAATTTTGTGAATAACTTCTCTGAAGTCAGTGGCGAGCTAGTGGATGAAATGAATGAGGAACTGGAGAAGGGGGACATTGAAGAGGCAAAAGCTATTGGCAAAGACTTAAAAGAAAACCTCTCGAAAATAAAACACCATGGCAGACGTGCTGATACCATTGTGAAAGGAATGCTAGAGCATAGCCGAGCCAACAAAGGAGAGCAAACACTCACTGACATAAATGCACTCGCCGACGAATATTTGCGGTTGAGTTACCACGGACTTCGGGCAAAAGACAAGAGCTTTAATGCTGACTTTAAACTGGATCTTGATCCCGATTTACCAAAAGTAAATGTGGTCGCTTCAGATATCGGTCGTGTATTGCTCAACTTGATCAATAATGCTTTCTATGCAGTAGATGAAAAAGCAAAATCTACCTCCCAAGAAGAGTACAAACCAGAAGTAATTGTCAAATCAACAAGAACCAAGTCCCCTTCAGGGGATTTAGGGGTAGAAATCTTCGTCCAAGACAATGGAAATGGTATACCCGAACACATTAAAGAAAAAATCTTCCAGCCCTTTTTTACGACCAAACCTACTGGATCGGGAACAGGCTTGGGATTAAGCTTGAGCTATGATATCGTCAAAGCTCATGGTGGAAACTTGAATGTAAATAGTGAACCAAGTGTTGGAACAGAATTCAAAATTTCATTGCCAACTAAAATTGTTCAAAATTAAAAAAGTACAATTATTACTTTATCAACAGAGAGAGAGGTTTTTTATCCTTAAGTGTAATTTAATGACATAATCCACTGATTTTCAATTGTTTTTTTGGTATTTTAGCAATTATTTAAAATAAAACACCAAAATCCCATCAACTATGAAAAGGTTAATTTTAATTATGCTGTGTGGCTTGACTTTATCTGCTTGCCAGCAGGAACAAAGGTACACTCAACAATCCCCTGAAATCGATGCTGTAAGGGCATTATTGGCAACTTCTGCTTCGGGAGATTTTGAAGGTCAAAGGGAATATTATGCTGCAGATGCGCAGATATTTTATAATGCGACTGAAGATAATCCTACTTCAGTGGATAAAATGATTGAGGAGCAGAAAGGTCAGGCAAATGATTTCTCTAATGTATCCATAACAATAGAAGATAGTGCTATTGAAATGGTCACCACTGATAAAGGTGAGAAATGGGTCAATTGCTGGGGAACCTGGAAAGCAACCCATACTGCATCTGGAAAATCATTCGAAGTTCCATTTCACGAGACATTCCAATTTGTAGACGGAAAAATTGTAAAAGACTTTGGTTATTGGGACAATGCTCCAATCATGATGGCGATGATGGAATACGAAAAATCTCTGGCAGCAGCAGCTGACTCTACCATGATGAATTAAGACTTGTCTTATCCCACTTAAAATCCCCATCTCTATGGGGATTTTTTTATTTTAGGACCTTACAAACTAATTTTTAAACAATTTCAACTATGGGACTCTTCTGGAACCTAATCCAACAAAGCCAAATTTCTGATCAGAAAGCCAGAGCCTCTACGCTGGAAGCACGCGTGGCCTACCTAGAAAATGAATTGCACAAAACCCAACAGATTTTAAAAAAAACACTTCAAATCCTAGAGGAGCATACTGGCAAAGATTTGAATGGGGATGGGAAAATAGGTTGAGCTTAGACTTTTCGAATACTTCGCATCAAATCATCCTTATACATTTTGCTAATAGGAATCACCTTGCGCTTGATCTCCAAATGTGATTCGGCTACAGCATCAAGCTTTCTGATATTGACTACGTAGGAGCGATGAACTCTCAAAAAATCCTTGTTTTCCATTTTTAGGCAAAATGTATTTAATGGGCTGACAATCAGATAATTTTGAGAATTAGTAATGATATTACAATAGTTTCTTTCAGCCTCAATATAAAGGATCTCATCCAACATTATTTTGATTAATTTCCCATTATTTCGGATAAAAATTCGATCGTCTAAGCTTTCAATAAAAGAATTGCTTTCAGGTATATTCCCCCCATTTTCTTTGATCTTCTCTTCAACCAACTCAATGGTTCTTTGTAAGTTTAGCTTATTGAATGGTTTAGATATAAATGCATCTGGCTTGGTTTCCTTTGCCATTTGGAAAGAAGCCTCGTCTGAATTGGCCGTAAGATAAATTAAAGGAATGGAAGCCTTTTCCTGAATTTTCTTAGCAGCTTCTACCCCATTTATCCCCCCTTTCAATTGAATATCCATGAGAATGATATCGGGTCGGTTCTCTAAAGCATGATTGACTGCCTCTTCTCCTCTGGACTCTATTCCTGTCACTTCATACCCAAGCTTGGATAGCTGCAAAGAAATATTCGCAGCAATAATCATATCATCCTCCACGATCAAAATTCTCGTCTTCTCACTCATGCTGCCTTCTTTGTTTTAAATTCGAAAAAAACTTCTGTTCCTTGTTGGGTGCTCAAGGTCATCTTTCCATCCAACTGCTTAGTAAGGAGCTCCACTAGCTGGGTACCAAATCCTGTTCCCTCTACCGGTTTGCTTTTACTCATCCCTTTTCCATTATCTGCTACCCTTAGATAAAGATGCTCTTTATCCTCTTTTAAGCTAACCATAATTTCCCCTTTTCGCCTGTCTGGAAAGGCATATTTCAAGGAATTGGTGATTAGTTCATTGACGATCAAACCTATTGGAATAGCCCGATCCACATCCAACTCCAAAGTATCCATGTTGACTTCCATGCTTATTCGATCAGTGGCATCGAAGGAGTCAATGATGTATGAACCCAGATTTACGAAATAATTTTTCATCTCAATAGCTGCCAAATTTTCCCCTTGATACAGATTTTGGTGGATCATGCCCATACTCTGAACTCTGTTTTGGCTCTCCACCATAATATCCTGAAGTTCCGTATTATCGATTTGGGCCGTTTGCAAAGCCAAGAGACTGGAAATCGTCTCCAGATTATTTTTGACACGATGGTGGATTTCTTTCAGCAGAAACTCCTTTTCTAGATTTTGTCTTTCCAGAAGCTGACTATATTTTTTTCTTTTGACGAAAACCCGATAAAGAAAAAAGAGAAAGAACACCATCAATGCAGTGATCAAAAGGGTAAAAATCTGTACGATTTTCTGACGCTTCAGAGCTTCTTCCTGCAGGGAAATAATGCTTTCTTTTTGATTTACATCCATTGCCGTTTGCAATTGGGCAATTCGCTGATCTGCTTCTGCGTTGAACACTGCCTGATTGAGTTCATGATACTTTTTAAAAGCTCGGTATGAATTGGGAATATCCTGTAAGCCTTCGTACGATTCAGCCAATTCCCTATAAATCAACCCTAAAAAGTAGCGGTCCCCAAAATCCTCAGTAGCTGTCCGGATACTTCGATTAAGGTAGATGGTGGCTTCCTCATATAAGCCTTGTTCTTTTTTCACTTTCCCCAGAGAAAGCAAAGATCGAACAACCATGAACTCATTTTGTAATAGCTCGGCGTATTTTAGTGCCTCCTTCCCGGAATTTTCGGCATTCGAATAATCCTCCAACGCTAAGTATAAATCTGTCAAGGCAATGTAGGTATCGCTGAGATTATTATAAAAGCCGTATTGCTTTCCTATTTGGGTGGAGCGTTGAAAATACGGAAGAGCCTCTTGATACCTGCCAAGCATAACCAAGTTATTGCCTGTGACATGTAATGTGAAGTCAAAGTCCAAGTCTTTGATGCCTCTCTGCTCAAAAAGGGTAAGCGACTTCAGACCATACTCCAACCCTTCTTCTGGCTTTCCCTGCTTCCAAAACAGGTTGCTGATATCAGAATAAGCCATAGCAATGGCTTTGGTATCGCCGTATTTTTCTCCCAATTGAAGCGTTTGACTGGCAAATTCAAAGGCTTTTCCCAAATCTCCTCTACGCTCATAGACATAGCCTAAATTAGTGAGCAGTAACCAAGTCTCTGATTCAGGCAACTTTTCCAGCGCACTGTTCAAAACTTGCTCGGCCTGATCAAGTTGCTCCATTCTTAACAATACAGCTCCCTGGGCCACTTGCATTCGCCCCTCCCAGATTTTGCTTCCAGCATTTTGGGCTTCATCTAATCCTTGTTTGATAAAGAAGAGTGATCTTCGAAGATTTCTCGTGTGCGTATAATAGCCTAAATCCCACAACATTTGAAGCCTTACATCAGACTCCTCAACTTTTGGGAGAGATTTTTCAATCAATTCAAGATATTCTGGACCAAAGTCATCTGTGTCCTCAAAAACAGCTTGATATTCAATCAATCCCTCATTATTGGAAATTTGGGCAAGACTTGGAAGTTGGCAAAAAAGTAAAAAGAAGACTAAGATTCTTTTCATCATGGAAAATAAACAATTTTTAGTATTTGAAAGTCATTTTATTGCATTTTAAATACCTCAGATAAAAAATTGCTTTGGTTCGGACAGAAAACAACTAGCTCCGTCCTCCTTTACTTTTTGAATTGCAAATTCAATGAGAGATTGAATCAAATAATCTTTTAACCTAAAACAATAAAGATGAAAGCAACACTGAGAAAATTGTTAGGGTTGGTACTGCTAATTGCGATCAGCCCATTTGTAAATGCTCAAGATGCTCCTTTGGGACCGCTAACCTCTGTCACTGAGTTTACTATCAAGCCTGGGCATACCATGCAATTTCGAGAAGGAATCAAAGCATGGAAAGAATGCTATTTAAAAGACGGAGGAGAATGGACTTGGCGCATGTGGGAAAGACAGCAAGGAGAAGGCACTGTTTACATTTTGGCCACCAACATGCCCAATTGGGCTGAAATGGATAAAACGGATGAAAAAGGAAAGGATTGCCAATTACTTGCCCTCAACCTGATTAATCCTCACGTGGAAACAGCAACCAATCATATCACACGATTTATGCCGGAAATAAGTAATACCAATGCCTTTGGAGCCAACCTTATTAGGGTAAGCTTTTTCAAGCTTAACCAGACCAATGGCTATAAAATGATGGAAGTGGTTAAAGAAGTTGAAGGGATACGTAAATCTGCTGGGTTGCCAATTCGTGGATATTGGTATAACTGGCAAACCGGCGATCCTAACAGTCCAAACTACCATGTGGTAACAGGATATAAAAATTATGCTGAAATGGATGTAATGCAGGATAGCGTTTGGAAATCTGTAGAGGATGCGTCCGGGAAGAAAACAAGAGATGAATTACAGGCAAAATTCCGATCATCTATAGAAAGCACTTGGAGCTATATCTACAAAATGGACGAAGAAATCAGTCATCTTGGGAATAATTAAAAGCAAAGAATTTTGCTTTTTGACCAATTCAGCTGAATGCCGAAGTATTGATGAAAGATCAATCAATCAAAATAAGGAGATCCTAGATCTCCTTTATTTGGCTTTCATCAAACTGGTTACTCCCTGAAAATTTTCTAAGAAAGATTTCAAAAAAATAAGCAATAAAGATCATGGAAATGATGCAAACAGGAACTGATACAGCTTGATCTGATGGAAAATAAAACGATGTCTTTAACCTAATCTAGCAATTCCAAGACACCGAAGCCGACACGATTTCTTGACTTCATATCGACTGTCCATTTTTTCTAAGTAAGCATTAAGACTTAAGCATTTTACACATCATGGCAAAAAACACCACTCTTGATGCATTCTCCTTTAAAACTTGGTTTACCTGGTTGGGTGTTGCTTTTATGGTTCTATTAGCAGGAAAATTTATCCTAAATGATGCGCTCCCGTATTTCGGATTGGAAGAAGGTGTATTCGGGAGATTTTGGGTGATGAAATGGCCCTTAATAGGGCATATTTCTGGAGGCTTAATTGCTTTAAGCCTTGGTCCCTTCCAGTTTTGGACCGCTTTTAGAAATAGGTATTTCAAAGTACATAGGATGATGGGAATGGCCTATATCTCCGGAATTCTGGTTGGAGTAATTAGCTCAATTGCGCTATCCCTGACCACTGGTATCGCGATTCATTGGACTTGGAGTCTAGCTCTAATAGGCTTGGCTTTAGCTTGGTTTGGTACTACAGGAATGGCTTTTCGGTTTATTCTTTTGCGGAGAATCAATCTCCATAAAGAATGGATGATCAGAAGCTATGTGGTGACTTTTGCCTTTGTCCTTTTTCGCTGGCTCACAAGCCAACCTTTTTACAATGAGCTCGGCTCATTTATAGAGACCGGTCCCACGGCCATTTGGCTTTCTTGGGTAGCTCCGCTCTTTATCTGCGAGATCGTGCTTCAGTGGAATAAAAAATAAATTCCCTATGCTAAATCAATTAATCATGATTAAGAAAGTCTTGCTATCTATTCTTTCTCTTGCGCTAATACTTATCATAGGGTTTGAGGCTATTGGACCTGAAAACGAGGAAGGGATGGAATTTGAACCTAGGCAAGAGTTTGACCTTTCGGCCGGAGAAAGCCCAAGGCTTTGGATGCAAAAACCCAATATCCCGCCACATTTAAATGACACCAACTTCAAAAATATTGAAGGGTGGATTGAAGGATTTCGACAAGTAAAAACTATTCCCTTTTCACAATTATACTGTGACCAGCTCTCAAGAAAGAAACAAGGAGATTTTGGAGCTTTATATTACTACTCGAATGGTATGGAAAATGCAAACTTCAATTCAGGGGAGTTGATCTATAAAAAATAGACCCATTCAAACGCCAAGAATTCAAAAACTGAATTTATAGAATCAAACAAGAAGATGGTGGAATTTGTAGCTTCAAATCATTCAGTAGGTTTCGCTAATACTATAGAATGCTTTGAGAATTTTTTGGCTACAGTTTCACTGTTTACTCTTGAAAGAAAAGAAACCTTAAATACTAAAGAGCGCCAATGAGCTTATATTGTATCATATATACCTTTAAAAATTTTATAATGAGAAGACTAATCCTAACACTTATTTTTCAATTTGTACTTACAATTGTCTACAGTCAAAACAATCGGGCAAGAGATTTAGGAATCCCCTTGGATGGAAAAACAGGAAAACTCAATGCCATCACTGATGTCAAAGGCTTAGAAGTCGGGCATACCACATTGATATCCGGAGAGGGAGAATTGATAGTAGGGGAAGGTCCTGTCCGAACAGGAGTGACCACTATTTTCCCCAGAGGCAAGCAATACGATCCAGTATTCGCTGGCTGGTATAGCCTAAACGGAAATGGGGAAATGACAGGAACTACTTGGGTGGAAGAATCCGGCTTTTTGGAAGGACCGATTGCCATTACCAATACCCACAGTGTGGGTATAGTCAGAGATGCGGTGATAGAATGGGAGTTTAAAAACAATCATTTTGATCCATTACCAGATGAACCAGACGTATTTTGGGCTTTGCCTGTAGTAGCCGAAACTTACGATGGGGATTTGAATGACATCAATGGCTTCCATGTTAAAAAAGAACATGTTTTTGCTGCTTTGGAAAATGCAAAATCCGGACCTGTTGCAGAAGGTAACGTCGGCGGTGGAACCGGGATGATCTGTCATCAATTCAAGGGAGGCATAGGTACCTCCTCGCGTGAAATTATGATCAATAATACCACCTACACCTTAGGCGTGCTTGTGCAGGCCAATTATGGCACTCGTGAATCACTGACCATTGCCGGAGTACCTGTAGGCAAAGAAATTTCCGATCGACAGATTCTTTTAGATCCATTGAAACACCGGGAAGAAAGAGGATCCATCATTGTGATCGTGGCTACTGACGCTCCGCTGCTTCCCCATCAATTAAAAAGATTAGCAAGGCGAGTTCCGATTGGAATCAGTCGGGTTGGTGGATATGGAGGGAATGGCTCCGGTGATATTTTCATCGCCTTTTCTACTGCCAATTCAGGGGCTGCCAATCGAGAAAATGCACAGCAAGTGAGCATGATCCCCAATGATCAAATGTCGGCCCTTTTCCTGGCAACCGCCCAAGCGACAGAAGAATCAATTCTGAATGCCTTGGTAGCTGCAGAAACCATGGTTGGAAAAAATAATACGACGGTATACGAACTACCAGAAGACGAAGTCGTCGAGCTGTTAAAGAAGTACGGTAGAATCAAATGATAACCTCAAGATGAAATTCCTTTGCAAAGAAATCTCAGACTAGAAGATGACTATCCAAGGCAACTCATGTGATCTCTTAAAAATTATAAGCAGATAAAATCAAACATGATTCAAATGTGACCCAGAGAAATAATTATCGATTTTTTGAACAGTTTGGATTTCCTGACAGAGGAGGATAAAGAAGGGATATTTTATGGGAATGCGGCGAGATTTTTAAAATTGGAAGATTAGCGTGTTTCAAATTCAACCTCTTCAAGATTGAAAGATTGAAGATTGGTTTTTTGATAAAAAAGGAAATTTCAATATCTGTTTTAACCATTTCAGCCTATCAATCGATGATTCCCAAGGAGCTTGGCCGCTGAAACGAGGAATCAATTCGATTTGTCCCACATGGAATGTGGGGTTAAAGACGGAAATTCCCACTTGGTTTTCCCAACCACAACGTGGTTGAATTTGAAGGCCTGTTTGATCAAAACAACAATTCGAATTCCTAATCCCCACCTTTCCCCGAAAAATAATTCCCCCCTTTTGGGGAACTGTTCATGCCTTTGGTCTTACATCAGAAAGTCTAAAACATAAGTTTTTAACTTCTAAAATAAATCTGCTGCGTGGATTTTTAACTCATTTTCTTAACTCAATCCTATAAGCAATTAAGACATGACTGCCATTATGACCATTCTCATCTTCAATAGTTTCAAAGGAGAATAATGCTCATTAAGACCATTCAGCGAAGTATACTCAAAGAAATAATTTTATTTTTTATTATTTAGTGAATAATTATAACGGGGCACCATTTTTGTACTACATGGTTGCAATTGACCGGCGAAGAATCAAACAAATTTTTGCGCCAAAAAACTTCAAAACTCCAGATCATAGAGGGATTTCCCGTTTTTTCAATTGATCACAATTCTAAAAAAACTTATGAAACTGTACTCTTTTGGATTACTAGTTGCCTTTATGATGATGGGCTCTCTAAATGCCCAAAACATCAATATTGGCCTTAAAGGTGGGCTTAACAGCTACACGATAGCAAATGGAAATTTTGACCAAAGAATAGGTCTTCACCTTGGACTATTGGGACATATCCATGTCAGCGATAATTTTGGGTTACAACCAGAAATCTATTATTCCGCTCAGGGAGCAAAATTTGGTAATTCCTCCACGAATCTGAACTTAGACTATATCAACATTCCAGTACTATTTCAGTATATGTTTGATAATGGATTCAGGCTGCAAGCGGGCCCTCAACTAGGCCTTTTGGTGAGTGCTAATAAAGTTGCTGGCAATAGGACAGTCGATGTGAAAAACGACTTCAAAAGTATTGATTTGGGGGTCTCTATTGGAGCCAGTTATATTCACACTCCTTCTGGCTTTGGCTTGGATGCCCGATACAATATTGGAACAAGCAATATCAGTGAAATCGCATCCAATAATTACAAAAATCAAGGCTTACAACTCGGTGTTTTCTATCTATTTAATCACACTGATTAAAACTTAATACTATAAAAAGAGGCTGGATCCAGTGGGTCCAGCCTCTTTTTTTTAATTTTTCCCATTCTTAAAACTCAAATCCGGATAAGCCGGTGGCGTTGGTACCGGCCGTGGGTCTTTTTGAATCAACTCTTTCAAATGCTCAATCGCTGCATCCAATTGAGCGTCTTTCCCTTCGAAAGTTGCCTTAGGCAGATTGATGACTTCGATATCAGGAATAAAACCAACTCCCTCAATCAGCCATTCTGTTCCATTTTCGGTTTCTCCATATACCCCATTCATCGGAGCCCGGGCAATTCCATTATCTGAAAGCGTATTCACTCCTGAAAGCCAAACTTCTCCTCCCCAAGTTCTCGCACCAATAGCTTTGCCTAAGCCTAATCTTCTGAAGCCTTCGGCAAAAGCCTCTCCATCAGAAGCGGTAAACTCGTCCACTAGCAAAACCAAATGCCCTCGGAAAGCATAATTCATGTTCCAGTAAGGTTCTCCAGTGCGACTTTTCCAATAGAAGAAGGCTTCACGCATCAGCTTTTCCAGAATGAAAGAGTCTATGTTTCCTCCTCGATTGTGGCGTACATCGATGACCAAGCCTTTTTTCTTAAACTGTGGATAAAAATCCCGATACCATTGGCCAATATCCCCTGAGGTCATGGCTCTCAAATGCACATAGCCAATATCTCCATTGGATTTGGCTTCGGTTTCCAATCTTCGGGTGTACTCCCAATCGTTGTATCGTAGGTTGCTTTCTTGTCCCGAACTCATAGGCTCGATTATAAAGTCTCCTTTTCCAGCTATTGCAAGCCGAACTTGCTTTCTGGCCTTATCACGAAGCAAAACCTGCATATCCGCTACTTCCAAAACAGATGTGCCGTCGATATGTGTGATCACATCGCCTGTTTGAATGCCGAAAGCAGGATGGGACAGAGGCGACTTTTCATCAGGATAGTCAGGATCGCTTTGGAAGATGTAGTCGATCCTGTAACCTTGATTAGTCTTAGTGAAAAGCCCTCCCAGCATTCCAAACTGAATATTGTCATCTCCATCCCGGGTATCACCTCCACGAACGGAAGTATGCAAAACGGAAAGCTCACCAATCAGCTCTCCTATCACATCTGAAAGCTCATTTCGGGTAGTCACTCTATCTACTAGAGGAAGGTATTTCTCGTACATTTTATCCCAGTCCACCCCATGCATGCCTGCGTCGTAGAAATAATCCCGCTCCATACGCCAAGCATCAGTGTAGATTTGCTTCCAGTCTTCCCGAGGGTCTATACTGAACCTCCAGCCATTCAGGTCCAACTTATTTTTGGATAAATCCGAAACAGGAGAGGCACCTAATTCTACCAAAAAATGATTGGCTCCTTGCCGAAGCAAAGCATATTTGTTGTTGGCTGAAACTGCATAACTGTTGATCTTGTCTGCGAAAACTTTCTGCTCTGCCTTTTCAGAAATCGGAGTCATCATCAGTGCAGGCTCATCTTCATTGGAAGCTCCACCTCCGTAATAAACTCCAGGACCTGGACCAACTCGGTGGTAGTACAAGGCCTTATCTGTCACGATCAGATTTTTGTAATTTCCCGCTGGAACGGGTACTTCCTGTACGCGCTCCATCAGCCCCTCCTCATCGATCTTCACGCTTACTGGACCCTCTAATTTTTTCTCCTCAGCTTTCAGCTCATTTTTTGGAGTGAAAGGAGAGATCAGGCCCTTTTGGAGTGGAATGTGATAGATTTTCATCTGCTTTTCCCAAAATGGTTCCGGCTGACGCTGCCCCCATGGACTTCCCACTTTAGTCTCGAAATTCCGGTCTGAAAGGAAATAAATCCACTTCCCATCCGCGCTCCATTGCGGGTTGAGACTGTTGGTGCGATCGGAAGTCAGGGTAACTCGCTTTTCCGTAGTCGGATTGAAGACAAAGAGTTGGGTAAAGGTATTGGAAGCTGCCTGCCCATAAGCCAGCCATTGGCTGTCAGGTGACCAAGACATACTGCCATGCAGGTCTTCATCTGTGAGGTTGGCTTTGACTGCTTTTCCTGTGCCAAGATTTCTAATCCAAAGGTCATTGTTGAGATCGATCCAAGCCAGCCATTTTCCATCTGGAGAAGGTGTCAAATTGAATCGAAGCGTGGATCCATTATCTGTCAATTGCTTTCCCTGATCCAAACCCAAACCAGAGTATTGATGAATTTCAAACTCCCCGCTTTCATCGGAAAAGGTCAAAATATCCTTGGAATCTGTTGTAAAAACTGCATCTCGATACCGCACCCCATCTTTTCTACTTAGGCGAATCATTCTTCCATCCTTTGCAGGAAAGACAAAAACCCGACCTCGGGCAGTCAGGGCCACTTTTTCTCCATCATTAGACACAGAAATATTGGTGATATAGCTGGCAGGATTGTCTACCCAATTTTCCCTCAACTGATCAAAATCCGACACTAGATTGATCGCAATTTTTCGGGATTCGCTTTGTCCCAAATTCATTTGAAACAGATCCGCTCCTGAACGATAAACCAGAGTATTTCCAGAAAGGGAATACTCCCTCACATCATAAGATACTTCTTTGGTGTGCTGTTGTATATCTGAGCCATCCGGTTTCATGGACCAGACATTCTGAATGCCATCCCTAGAGGAAATGAAATAGACACGTCCTTGGTGAAAAATAGGATGATGGTCTTCGCCAGCGTAATCTTTGGTTAATTTAACCGCCTCCGCGGCTCCATTACTGTATTTCCAAAGTTTTCTGGCTGTTCCTCCTTGATAGCGCTTAGTGACATTATTGTGATAGGTAGGCCTTACAAAAAAGTAGGTATTCGATTCTCTATCAAAACTTCCCTCAGCGGCCATTTCCAAAGGAAGAACTTCCTTTACTCTAGAATTTACATCTACCACAACGGTCCTCAGTCGGGGCAAAGTAGAATATTGATTGGTGGTATAAGCCAATTCTGTGGATGATCTCCAAGCTACAGGGATAGATGCAGAGGGTTCGTAAGTCAATCTTTTGGGTAAACCTCCGGAAATCGGCATTACATATACCTCGGTAGGACCTTCATAGCTGGCAGCGTACGCAACCCATTTTCCGTCGGGGGAGATTTTGGGGTCGGACTCATCCCCTGGATGCGTGGTTAGGCGAGTAGCCATTCCGCCGGACACCGGTGCAGTCCAAATATCTCCCTCTGCTACAAAAACCATGGTATTTTCATGCAAATCCGGATGCATAAAATATCCCGGTTTTTCTTGGGCATTAGATTGATTATAAAAAATAGAGATAAACAAAAACGATAGTATGGTCGCCTTATACATAGATTAATGATTTAATTAGTATCTAAGAAATCTAAGAAGAAAAAAGGAAAGTACTTTCGACGGAATACCAAAAATAATTATTCGGTATCTACCCTTATTCGCTCAGGAGTCAAGACTTGCTGTTGCTTATCCCCAAAAAAGGATTTTGTGAATATTAAAAAATCTTCTGTTTTCTATCTGTCTTTAAAACAAGCTAGTTCAGTCAGAATTTATTGTTTAAAATATTTTTTCTTGCGAGTATTATTTTATAACTTACTGTATATCAATTTCTTAAAACAATCAAAGATTGGATGCCTTGTTGCCTTCTGAAGAAAAAGAAAAAGCTGATTTAAATTATTGTAAATGTATAATTGAAGTTGGTATAATTGGTCTTATAGGCATCTCTATTTTGACTTTAAATTATAGCCTCTCCCAGTTGATCAATCTTCAATTATGGAAATCCTTTTTAGAAGCCAATTAAAATGATTATTGTGATTTTCGAGAATGCTCTCCTCCCCATTATTGGTACATCATTTTAAGTGTCCTCTATTCTTAAACAATTACACCGTAGAGGGGTAATTATTGATGCAATTTTTTTATCCTGGTAATAGAGATCTTAAATATCATTTTAGATTGAAAGAAATCTTAACCCTTACTAAATGAAATAAAGAAATTTTTAAGCTATTGCTACAATTCGTACATTAATGCTGAAATTCAGGCTTTTGGAAAAAATAGAATCTTTTGAAATGTCTTTCTTATTAAAGCTGAAATTGAAAATTTGTCAACCCATCGCCTAATCTAGGTTTCATGAAATCAATTTTTTTACGAGTTCTTTTTATTACACTTTTTTTTGAAGCTTGCAGTCCACGGGCAGAAGAGGGAAATTCAAGACTTCCTGAAGATTTACAGCCCCCTAATAAAACCACCCTTTCCGATTTATCGGAAGAACAAAAGCCTAAACAGTTTAGCCTGGGAGTAGAGTCTGGTCCGGAAATAGTTTCATTAGTCAGTCAAAGCCAAAACGGGATTGACCCTCCCTATAGGGTGGAATTGCCTAAACTCAGAAACGAAGACGGTGAAGTTATTTTGGATGCTCAAGGGGATCCTTATTTCCTTGGTGCAGGAGGATTGTCACAGTTTAATAAGTACACTTCAGATGATGGATTGGCATTAGACGCCATTCACTGTGCCATTACAGATAGCAGAGGCCATATTTGGTTTGGCACGAATGGAGGAGGGCTGAGTAGGTTTGATGGAGTGGAATTTACCAATTACAAAAAAATCCACGGACTACCCAGCATCACCATCAGAAGCATTTTTGAAGACTCCAAAGGAAATATCTGGATCGGTACCGCAGATGGTGGATTAAGCAAGTTTGATGGAAAGTCATTCACTAATTATCTGGCAGACCAACTTGGAAGTCTTGTTATATGGGCTATAGGTGAAGACAATGAAGGAAACCTGTGGTTTGGCACAGACAGGGCAGGAGTCAGTAAATACGATGGAGAAAAATTCACCAATTTCTCTACTGAAAATGGCTTAGGAAACGATATAGTTATCAGTATTCTTAAGGATAAGGATGGCAATATGTGGTTTGGCACCTATGGAGGAGGTGTCAGCAAATACGACGGAAAAACCTTCAAAACTTATACCCTTAAAGACGGATTGTCATCTGATCGAATCAGATCTATTTTTCAAGACAGTAAAGGTACCATTTGGATGGGGACCTTAGGAGGAGGCCTGACCAAATACGATGGAAAAAGCTTCCAAACAATCGGGATAAAAGAAGGATTAGCTGGATCGGTTGTACGCTCGATTTCTGAGGACAAAGACGGAAATATTTGGTTTGGAACGGACAGAGGTGCCAGTCTTTGGGATGGAAAAAGATTTAAAACTTACACCACTGAACAGGGCTTGGCAGGAAATAACATTCAGGATATGACCCTGGATTCTGGAGGGAAAATGTGGTTTTGTACCGACGGAGGTGGAGTCAGCAGGTTGGATGGATTTGGTTTTACGAGTTTTACAACGAGCCATGGAATCTCCGGAAATATCATTCTAAGCGGAATTGAGGACCAAAAAGGGAATCTTTGGTTTGGTTCGGCAGATGGTGGTATTAGTAAATTTGACGGACAGTCTTTCACATCTTATTACCCTTCCCAAGGACTCGCTGGGGAAATAGTTTTTAGTATTCTGGAGGATAGGTCAGGAAAAATATGGATAGGCACTGCTGGGGATGGCCTGAGTATTCTGGACGATAAAAAATTCACTAATTATTCGGTGGATCAAGGGTTACCCTCCAATGAAGTTTATGCCTTGGTGGAAACACAAGACGGATCTATCTGGATAGGGACTGATAATGGAATTTTAAAATATCAGGAAGGAGAACTCCTTCACTTTACTTCAGAACATGGAATGGCCGGAGATGGAATTATCAGCATCCTGGAAGATCGGGAGGGGATTCTCTGGATAGGTACATTTGACGGAGGCCTGAGCCGATTTGATGGAGAAACTTTCATCAACTTTACCACTAATCAAGGCTTGATCGATAATGGAGTGAATCGCATTAAAGAAGACCAAGACGGAAATCTGTGGATAGGCACCACTTCTGGATTCAGTTTTTTAAGTAAAACAAAGAAAGAAAGCATTGCTAGTTGGGACCCATCAAAAGGGGCGCTTTTTCAATCTTATAACAGTCAAGATGGACTTCCTGACAACAATGTTCTTCAAATCGTGGATCTTCCCGGGAACAAGATGGCAATTGGCACCAATCAGGGAATTTCCATCTTCGACTTTTTCCCGGATTCAGTGGATGCTATCCAAAATCTGCAGATTTATAATTCGGATAATGGATACCCGGTCAAAGATTTGACTGATGGGCAAAATGCCATGTTTTTAGATTCCAAGGGTATTCTCTGGGCAGGGACAGGAAGCGTCAAAACAGGACTGGCGAGAATTGACCTAGAAAAAATTTCCAGAAATGATTCCAAACCCAAGCTACTTATCAAACAAATAAGGCTCAATGAAGAAGTTATCTCTTGGGAAACCTTGGCACCGAGCAAAATTTCTAATCAAGCGGCCAAAACCACCGAGGAATTACTGACCTTCAAAAAAATCCTCAATACGGAAGAAGAAAGTGATCTACAGGAACGCTTCAAGGGAATTACCTTTGATAAAGTCAGTGAATTTTTCCCGGTTCCTATCAACCTCACACTTCCTTACAAACACAACCATCTCAATATTGAATACGGGACCAATGAATTGTCCAGACCATTCTTGATAGAGTATCAATACATTCTGGAAGGCTATGATGAGGATTGGAGTCCGGTACTTAAAAGGACATCCGCTACCTTTGGTAATATTCAGGAGGGAGATTACACTTTTAAAGTTCGAGCAAGATACTCAGGACCCGCAATTGAAGAAGGGGCTGATTGGACCGAAGCGACCTTATATTCTTTCACCGTTTTGCCCCCTTGGTATAGAAGCTGGTGGGCCTATTTGGGCTATGCAGCTCTTTTCCTTTCACTCCTTTATCCTATCAATATTTACCAAAGGAATAGGGTTCTGAAGGCAGAGAGAGAAAAGGCCAAGGAAAGGGAACTCGAGCATGCCAAAGAAATTGAAAAAGCTTACGAAGATTTAGCTTCTGCACATGAAAATTTAAAGGCTACCCAATCCCAACTGATACAGGCTGAAAAAATGGCTTCCTTGGGTGAGTTGACAGCTGGAATTGCTCATGAAATTCAAAACCCACTGAATTTTGTAAAAAACTTTTCTGAAGTAAGTCATGAACTTATGGACGAGATGAATCAGGAGATTCATGAAGGAAAATTTGATTCTGCCAGAATATTGGCGGGAGATATCAAAGAAAATCTGGACAGAATTGCCACTCATAGCATGAGAGCGGATGCGATTGTCAAAGCAATGCTTCAACACAGCAAAGCCAGCGTTGGCAATAAAGAACTCGCAGATCTCAATGCTATCTGCGATGAATCCCTGCGACTGAGCTATCACGGGGTCAGGGCTAAAGAAAAAGACTTTAGCGCCGAATATAAAACAGAGTTAGCTTCCAATATTCCGGAAGTAGAAGTAATCCGTCAGGAAGTTGGAAGGGCATTGATCAATATGTGCAACAATGCCTTTCATGCTGTCCATGAAAAGTCTCAAAAAACAAAGTCTGAAAACTATAAACCTGAAGTAAAGATTGCCACCAAGAAAACAGATAAGGGAGTGGAGATTATTCTTTCCGATAACGGGATGGGTATTCCAGAGGATGTGATTGGAAAAATATTTCAGCCTTTCTTCACTACCAAACCTACAGGGCAAGGAACAGGCTTGGGACTCTCTTTGAGCTATGATATTATCAAGTCTTACCAAGGTGAAATCAGTGTAAAAAGTAAAACCGGTGAGAATTCAGGGACAGTTTTTACTATCTTTCTACCTACTAAACCAAAATCCAAATCATAAATTTTACCCAAACTAGCCTACTATGGTTTTAGGAATAATTTCTTTGATTTTGTTATACTATCTCAAGCAACCTATGGGCTTGATCACGGTATCTGCAGAATGGAAACGAATTTTCAACGGTGGAATGGTCGCAGCAGCAGCTATTATTGGAATTGCTGCCGTTAAGATCCCCTTAATCAGTGGGCTTGCCACTATTTTATCTTTTGTTCTGGCAGCTATTATTGTCGTGGTGACACTTAAGAACCCTGAGCTTCACCATCGCAAAGGAATGATATACGCCTGGCTTCCTATCATGGCTGTTAATGTGCTGGGAGAATCCATTGAACTTATCAATAAATCATTTTATACCAAGTGGGAGAATTACTTTGAAGTAGCTGAACTTTTTGCCTTTATCTGGGCTATTGCCATGTGGATTAATAATTCCAAACAAAGAAAAGCCCTGGAACAGGAAAAGCTAAAGGCTCTAGCAAGAGAGAAAGAATTTAAAATAACTGAAAGTCTCAAGAATCAATTAGAGAGACAAGTTGAACAAAGAACCAAGGAGCTGACTGAGCAAAAAAATGAATTGGAAAATACCTTATCTGAGCTAAGAGCAGCACAAAACCAATTGATCCATGCAGAGAAGATGGCCTCCTTAGGAGAATTGACGGCAGGGATTGCTCATGAGATTCAAAACCCGCTAAACTTTGTCAATAATTTTTCAGATGTCAGCACAGAGTTGTTGACCGAACTAAAGGAGGAATTGCAAGCCGGGAAAACTGAAGATGCTATGGAAATTTTGGAAGATGTGATCCAAAACCTTAACAAAATCCATCACCATGGCAAAAGGGCTGATTCCATCGTGAAAGGAATGCTACAACATAGCAGAAGTAATACCGGTCAAAAAGAGCCCACAGATATCAATGCATTAGCAGATGAATATTTAAGGCTTTCCTATCATGGATTAAGGGCAAGGGATAAAAGTTTCACGGCTGATTTTAAATTAAATCTAGACCCTGAAGCCGGAATCCTTCAGGTAGTTCCCGGAGATTTGGGCAGAGTATTTCTCAACCTGATCAACAATGCCTTTTACGCTGCTGACGAAAAGAAAAAAGAATTGAATGCCAAAGGTGAGAAAGACTTTATGCCTACCGTCACCGTCAACACCAAGAAGATCAGTACAGGTGTTGAAATCCAAATCTCAGATAATGGAAAAGGTATACCCGCTGAAATTAAAGAGAAAATTTTCCAGCCTTTTTTTACTACAAAGCCAACTGGAAAAGGTACAGGTTTAGGGCTTTCTATGAGCTATGATATAGTCACCAAAGGACATGGTGGTGAAATAGAAGTAGATAGCAAACCTGGTGAATACACTGTTTTCACAATCAAATTACCGAAATCATGAAAACAGGAATAATCAAAATATCTAGGTCCGAATGTTTTTCTGGAAAAGCCAATTGCAATTTTCAAGAATTCCAGACCCTAAGTCACAACCCTAACAATCAATCCATAATCAGATGAAAAGCAAAATTTTAATAGTTGATGATGAAAAAGATGTGGAAATGCTATTTCGTCAAAAGTTCAGAAAAGAGATCAAAAGTGGAAGCTTAGAGCTTTGCTTTGCTTTTTCAGGTGATGAAGCTTTGACAGTTTTAGACAGCGAGCATCCGCCTCAGGTAGTTTATGTTTTTTCAGATATCAATATGCCGGGTATGAGCGGATTGGAGCTTTTGGAAAAAATCAAAAATAGATTTCCCCAGATCAATGTCAGTATGATTTCGGCTTACGGGGACAGTCAAAATTATGAAAAAGCAATGAACTCAGGTGCAAAGGAGTTTTTTACCAAACCCATTGATTTTGATTCCCTCAAGAAAGAAATTGGAGCTTTGATGTCAGAAAAAAACTAACAACCCATGGTCAAAATTTTGGTAGTAGATGATGAAGCGGATTTGGAAATTCTGATCAAACAGAAATTCCGGAAAAGAATCCGTGAAGGTGAGTTCGATTTTCAGTTTGCACTTAACGGCAGAATAGCCTTGGAAATCATTGAAGAAAATCCGGATATTGATTTGATCCTGAGCGATATCAATATGCCTGAGATGGACGGTCTGACCCTGCTTTCCAAAGTCAAAGAAAAAAACTCACTGCTTAAAACCGTCATTATCTCGGCTTATGGCGATATGGAAAATATCCGGACAGCCATGAATTTGGGAGCTTTTGACTTCATTACCAAACCCGTAGATTTCCGTGATTTGGAAATCACTCTTGATAAGACTATTCAGTACAGAAACCAAATCAAATCCACCCTTAAAGCCCTCCGTGAAAACAATATTCTCAAAATGTATGTGGATGAAACGGTGTTGAACTTCATGGGTAATAAGGAGCTGGAATCAAGCTTGATGGAAAATGAGACCATCGATGCATCAGTGGCCTTTATTGACTTGGTAGCTTTTACAAAAATCTCTGAAAACGAAGAGCCCAACGTAGTTGTGGGGCTACTAAACGAATATTTTGACCTGATGGTCAAAGAGATTATCGAGGAGAAAGGAAGTGTGGACAAGTTTATCGGTGATGCAATTATGGCAGTTTTTCAGGGGGAGAATCACTTCGAAAGAGCCATCAAGGTTGCACTTTCCATCCGGGAAAAAATGGCTCAAATCCCGATTTTTTCAGAAGAGACAAATTTCAAACCTGAAGTATCCATCGGAATCAATTCCGGTGAGATGGTCTCAGGAAATATAGGTTCCCGTTCTTTGAAAAGATTAGATTATACAGTCATTGGAGATACGGTGAACGTAGCCGCCAGATTACAGACTGCGGCTAATCCGGGCCAAATTTTAGTCTTGGAAAAATGCGTCGATCAAATTAAAGATAGCTTTACTTTTTCTACCATTGGGGAAATGAAACTTAAAAATAAAGCTCATCCTGTCAAGGTTTTGCAGGTTGACCATATCAACAATTAGTCTTACCTGCTTAATCTCAACATAAATCTTAATCAATCCCTACAGAATTTAGTCTTTGTCCAATTTATAATCAAATGAAAAAACTTACCCAACCTGCACTATTGGTGGCATTAGGAGCCACCATGTCTATGGCAGCTATGGTTCCCGGTGGCAGGGAAAACCCAAAATCACTGGTGAATCACACCATCTCACAAGACAGTACCCAAAAAGACTCCCTAGATTATCCAAAATTCAAGGACCTGCCCCTCAAGCCTGAGCGGGAAGTAAAATTTACTGCGAAAGAAGGAACCTGGATAAGTTTGGATGTCAGTCCTGATGGCAAAACAATCGCTTTTGACCTGATGGGAGACATATACACGATCCCAATTGAAGGAGGAAAGGCAAGCCCAATTACTACAGGAATTGCCTATGAGACTCATCCCCGATTCTCACCTGATGGAGAAAAAATCTTATTCACTTCTGACCGAGCCGGAAATGATAATCTCTGGTATATCGATATGGTCAAGAAAGATACGGTTCAGGTCACCAAAGATAAAAATGGAGATGTCCCCGGAGCTGCCTGGACACCGGATGGCAAATATATCATCGTGAGTAAAGGTCGACGCATCCAAAAGCTATGGATGTACCATGTAGATGGAGGCGGAGGAATTCAGCTCAATGAAAACCCTTCCTCGATGAAAACCATTGATCCTGTGGTAAGTCCAGATGGAAAAAAAGTCTATTTCTCACATAGAACAGGCGCTTGGAATTACAATGCCATGCTTCCACAATATCAGGTTGGACATTATGATTTTGAGGAAGGAAAAATAACCAACATCACCAGCCGTTATGGTTCGGCCTTCACTCCGACCTTATCCAAAGACGGAAAGTGGATGGTTTATGGATCCAGGTGGCAGGACAAAACCGGTTTGGTACTAAGAGACCTCAATACAGGAGATGAAAAATGGTTAGCCTATCCTGTGCAGCGGGATGAGCAGGAGTCCATCGCACCTCAGGGAGTATTGCCTGCTATGGCGTTCACTCCGGATAGCAAATTTATCATCGCTTCCTATGGAGGTAAAATATGGAAATTGGCTGTGGATGGCAGTCCGGCTGTAGAGATCCCGTTTGAAGCAGATGTGAAATTGGCAATGGGTCCAAGGCTCTATTTCAATTATGAAATCAAAGACACCACCGCTAAACTGGCTACACAAATCAGAGATGCAGTTCCTTCACCGGATGGCAAAAAACTGGCTTTCACGGCACTCAATAGACTGTATGTGATGGACTACCCGAATGGGGAACCTAAAAGAGTTACGAAAAATGAATTTACCGAAGCCATGCCTTCATGGTCTCCAGATGGAAGCCAATTAGTATTTACCACTTGGGATGAAAAGGCAGGAGGACATCTTTATAAAGCCAGTTTCGGAAGAAATGGAGCAATAACAAAGCTTACTTCAGAAAGTGCTCTTTACATGGGACCAGTTTGGGGACCTAATAATAAAATTGTGGTATTCAAAGGCGATAAGCGTCTCATGGAGGAAGCAGAAGGACCGGGAGTTTCCGGAGCTGAATCTATTTTAGCATGGATACCGGCTTCTGGAGGTGCATTCAGAAAAATCATGGATGCCCGAAATATTGGAAATGCACATTTTACAAAAGATACTACCCGTATTTTCCTAAATGGACCTGGAGGCACGCTGATGAGTGTGAAGTGGGATGGAACGGATGAAAAAACCTATGCTAAAATATCTGGTATTACTCCTTTTGGAACAGCAGCCGGAGATCATGAGGGGCATGAGCATAATGAAGATTTCTCTTCTGTAAAATACATAATGGGTAAGCCTTACGGCACCGCCGATGCAGTGAATTATTGCATGCTACCTGAGGGAAGTAGCGCCCGAGAACCTCAAATGCAACCTTCCAGCGCCAGTACGATTTTGATGGCTCCGGAAGGTGATTTGGCACTGGCTCAAATCAACAACAATGTATATGTGGTAACAATACCAAAGGCTGGGAAAACTCCAACCATCAACGTGGGAAGTCCTGAATCAGCCAATTTCCCTGCACGTCAACTTACCGAGATCGGTGGAGAATGGCCAGCTTGGGAAGCCAATGGGAAAAAAGTGCATTGGTCTTTAGGAAACGGACATTGGGTATATGACATAACTCGGGCAGAGTTTATTGAAGACTCTGTAAAAACAGCCAAAAAGCTGAAGAAACTAGCTGATGCTGATAGTGTGGCTAGCTTGAAAGCTAAAGGAGAAGATGCGGTTAAGTTAGCAGATTCTCTGGCGAAAGCTGAAAAGAAAAGGATAGACTCCTTATTCAAAGCAGACAAAGAATTGGCCAAAGCAGATAGCATCCACAAGGCTAAGCTCAAAGAAAAAGAAGAGTATAAGCCTGCAGAGCATCAGGTAAAAGTATATTTCGCAAAGGATATTCCAAAAGGAACAATTCTTCTTCAAAATGCAAGAATCATCACCATGAAAGATGAGGAAGTCATCGAGAATGGAGATATCCTGATTGAAAACAATCGAATCAAGGCAGTCGGAAAAACAGGAACCCTCAACGCGGGGAATGCGAAAGTCATAGATGCAACAGGTAAGACCATCACTCCGGGATTTATTGACACCCATGCTCACATGTGGCCAACCTGGAATCTTCACAAAAATACCGTTTGGATCTATGCCGCAAATCTAGCTTATGGCGTGACCACAACTAGAGATCCGCAGACGGCTACGACTGACGTCTTAACCTATGGTGACATGGTGGAAGCAGGAATGATTCCAGGTCCTCGGGTTTATTCTACAGGCCCTGGAGTAGGATTTTGGATGTATAATCTAAAATCTCTGGATCAAACCAAAAATGTACTGAAGCAATACAGCAAGTATTATAATACCCAGTACATCAAAATGTATTTGGTTGGAAATAGACAGCACAGACAGTGGGTAATCATGGCAGCTAAAGATCAAAAGCTAATGCCTACCACAGAGGGCGGTTTGGACTACAAACTGAATATGACCCAATTATTCGACGGATATCCAGGACATGAGCACTCAATCCCTGTATACCCACTTTACTCAGATGTGATACAGACTATTGCTGAAAGTAAAATGGCAGTAACTCCTACCCTTTTGGTAGCATATGGCGGACCTTGGGCTGAAAATTATTATTACACCACAGAAAGTCCACTACATGACCCTAAACTGAACAGATTCACTCCATATAATGAGCTGAATTCCAAGGCAAGAAGAAGAGTTGGCGGACTGGGTGGTTGGTTTGCTCCAGAAGACCACGTATTTGAAAAACATGCCGAAGGAATCAACGAGCTGGTAAAGCGAGGAGGACTGGCAGGTGTAGGATCTCACGGTCAGCTACAAGGCTTGGGCTATCATTGGGAGCTATGGTCAGTAGCCAGCGGAGGAATGAGCAGCATTGATGCTTTGAAAACTGCCACTATTCTGGGAGCTGAAGCTTTAGGTTTAGACAAAGACCTGGGAAGTATCGAGACTGGAAAATTGGCGGATTTGGTAATCATGGAATCCAATCCATTGGAGAATATCAGGAATACCAATACCATCACACATGTGGTCAAAGATGGCAGATTGTATGATGGCAACACCTTGGATGAAATTTATCCCAATCCACGAAAATTGGATGTAAGCTCTTGGACCAAGGAGGCTCCAAAAGTGACCACCAGTTTGAAAAATTAAGCAGAATTTGAGGAGGAAACAGCCAAGAATTGTCTTGGCTGTTCCTTTTTTTAAGGAAAGTCTAATTTTTTTGAGCCAAAAGTGAAATAATTACTCTTTGTTCTTGGCAAACTACTAAATTTTTATTTCCTTAAATTAGGATTCAGAACCCTTACTATAAACTAAAAGCTAGCGCTTAGCTGCAAAAAATGATTTTTTACCCTATGCTACCAGAATGAAAGAATCGTCAGCCAAATCGATTGATTGGAAAACTATATTCTCCCCCCACTCTTTAGTGTACTCAATTTGTGGTGTAGCTCTTGCAGCGATTGCATTAGAGGCTTTCATGCTTCCCAATAAATTTTTGGATGGAGGAGTAACCGGTATAGCCATCTTGGTCAATTTGGGGTTTGGAATCAATTTAAACCTGCTTTTAGTAGTTATCAACCTTCCTTTCTTATACATGGCCTGGAAGATGATAGGAAAGACATTTGCCATTCAGTCAGGATTTTCGGTCTTCCTTTTGGTTCTGGTTTTACATTTCATGGAAATACCTACCGTAACAGAAGACAAGGTACTGATAGCTGTTTTCGGAGGTTTTTTGATGGGTACAGGAATAGGGCTAATTATTCGAGGCGGAGGCTTAATTGATGGCTTTGAAGTCATCACAGAGTACTTCCATAAAAACTCTGCCCTGACTGCCAGTGAGATAACTGTTTTTCTAAATAGTCTGATTATGCTCTCCGCTGCGTATGTTTTTGGCATAGAACCTGCAATGTATTCTATACTGACCTATTTTACCGCAATAAAGACTACTGACTACATTGTAGAGGGCTTTGAGGAGTACACCGCTTTGACAATTATTTCGAAAGAACACGAATTGGTCAAAGAATTGATAGTCAAAGACTTTAAAAAAGCAATTTCGGTATATAAAGGGGAAAGGGGCTATCTCCCTGAAACCTTTCATATTAAGCACCCTTGCGATATTATCATGACCGTAGTAACCCGTCTGGAAGTACATAGAATCAAATTAGCTATTCAGGAAATCGATCCTAAGGCCTTTTTCTATGTCCAAACTATCAAAGAAGTAAAAGGCGGAGTCATTAAAAAAGTAGGAAAAAAGCATGTATGATAGACTTTGAACAAATAAAACGGAAAGTTTACAGGAATATATTGGAGCAATTACCTTCCTACCTGACCTATCATAATCTGGCCCACACAGAGTATGTGATGGATAAAGCCATCTTTTTGGCCAGGATCGAAGATGTATCAGAAAAAGAGCTCTTCTTATTGAGGCTTGCTGCCTTGTTTCATGACACAGGCTTTATAGAAAACCCAAAAAACCATGAGGAAATAGGTTGCGGAATCGCAAGAAACTACCTTTCTGAAGATATTTCCGAGTCAGATCTATCCAAAATCTGCGGGATGATCATGGCGACGAAAATCCCACAATCCCCAACCAATCAACTGGAAAGAATTATTGCCGATGCAGATTTGGAATACCTGGGAACTAATGAATTTGAAAAACAAGGGAACAAGCTTTTTGATGAATTAAAGCATTTCAATCCAAGTTTTTCTGAGCAAGCTTGGAACGAGCTTCAACTGACATTTTTAGAAAAACATGAATATCACACTGATTACTGCAAAAAATTCAGGGAACCTAAAAAACAGGCAAATATAGATTCAGTAAAAGAAAAGTTGGACTTAGTCTAAGCCTTGACTGTATGATAAATTAAATCGTATACATCACCAGCTTCAATTTTTTGATGAGAAATCAGCTCTTTTTTCCCCACTATGAATGGTTTGTCTATATCTTCCTCTGGAATCCTCCCATGAGCTCCTTTTACTAAGCCAGCATCCAAAGGGATCACATCCATTAAGTATCTAAAGCCTAATTTCTTTTTCAGGACTTTTGACCCCACTTTCAGTAAAGGAACCTTGATTTTCGGATCTAAAAATAACTCTACAGGATCGTATCCAGGCTTTCGATGAATATCTACACAGCTTGCATAATCCGGCGCCTTGGCATCATCCATCCAGAAATAATAGGTAAACCAAGAGTTTTTATCAGCCACCACCACTAGGTCCCCTGATCTTTTGTGATCCAGTCCAAATTCTACTTGATCATTTTTATCCAGTACCTTTTCTATTCCAGGGGTATTTCTGAGTAAACTTTTCACCTGCTCGAAAATGGCCTCATTTTGAACATGTATGTGAGCTACCTGATGGTCTGCCACAGCAAAAGCCTGGGAGGTGCCAGCATCTAAGGTTTCCAAACCTAACTCATCTTTTACCTGAATCCATCCTGCAGACCTCAAAATCCTATTAATGTGGATTGGTTGGTTCACATTGGTGATTCCATACTCAGAAAGCAGTAAAACTTCAGCCCCCTGCTTTTCAAAATAAGTAATCAAGTCTTCAGCTACTTGATCAATTTCTTGCAAGTCTTTTCCGATTTTTTCGAAATCTATTCCGTGTCTTTGCAAGCCATAATCTAGATGTGGTAGGTAAATCAAGTTGAGCGTAGGATTGTACCACTCATCGACTTTTTTTGCGGCATCAGCTATCCATCGGGTCGCCGAAATATTGGTATTGGGACCCCAAAATGAAAATAAAGGAAATTGCCCAAGCTCCTTCTGCAATCTATCTCTGAGTTCCATAGGCTGAGAATGACAGTCTGGAAGCTTTCTTCCATCAGCCGGGTACAAAGGACGCGGAGTAACTGCATAATCCACACTGGAATACATATTGTACCACCAAAAAAGATTGGCACAAGTGAATTCTGGGTTTTCAGCTTTTAAATGATCCCAGATTTTAGGTGATCTAACCAGCCTGTTGGATTGTCTCCAAAATTTAATCTCACACTCATCATAGAAATACCAGCCATTTCCGACTATTCCATGTTCGGAAGGATATTTTCCAGTGAGATATACAGACTGAGCAGAGCAAGTTACTGCCGGAAGAACAGGTTCAATAATAGCCTTTTTCTTACCTTCAATCCAGGATTTGAGAAAAGGCGTGTGCTCGCCAACCACTCGGGAAGAAAGCGCAACAATATCCAGCACTACCGTTTTTCTCATCATTTTTTCATGTTTTGAATTACCCAATCTAACTCTCTGGAAATAGATTCTCCCATATCTAGCCTCATTTTTTCAGGTAAAACTTCCCAAGTATAGGTTTCCACCTCCAAATGGTTAGTCAATCCTGGATTCAAGGCCAATTCATCCAAAACCTCAACAATACTGCTTTGAGTAGAAAGTAAGTCCCCATAGCTTTCTATGAATAATGGGACATGAAAATGAATCCTCCATTCCTCTTCTTGGGCTGCTTCGATTTTGGCTAAGGCATCCGGCAAATCCGGATAAGAAACCAACTTACCAGTAGGATACCTTCCCACAACCTGATGGAGATAAGTTGATTCCACAAACGGCTCTAGCTTTTGCTTAATCAATTTTTTATCATCCCCCAAAAGGAGTTTCAGGGCAGCGGATATTTGGATTTTCCCGATCTGGATTCCTGCGCTGGCAAACTTGGCAAAAGTCTCAGAAGGCTTTTCATATACGATCGCAAAATGGCAAACGTCATAACAAACCTGAATATGTCGCCTGATCAATTTTTCTGCTTCAGCTTCATTGAGATGCCTGGATTTAGCCCAAGTTTCCTTTCCAATTGGGAGTAAATATTCTTGAAAAAGCCAGATCATCTCATCTGAGTTTTCCAAAATACCGTCAGGTTCCGGCTCGATATCCAAATGCAAAAATTTACCAGTTTCTCTTTCAATTAAAGCCAACTCTTCCACTACCTGCAATAAATGATGGCTAGCTTTGACCATGGCATCATTTAAATCTGATTCAGATTGGAACCAGTGCCTATAGGAAATGGGGGAAGTAGAAATTCCTCCGTCCAATCCTTCAGGAATTAATCCCGCCAATATTCTGAAGGATCTAATCGTATAATCCCTTCTCTCTTCAGTAGTCCAATCCGGGAAGTGCACTTGATCTTTAACTGTAGTTCGGTGAAAATCCCCGTACGGGAAACCATTTAAGGTGAAGACATAGGCATTTTCGGATTCTAGCCAAGCTTTGAATTCAGCTATAATTGACGGCTTTTGGAGCTCCAAGCTTGCTTCGTGAGATAATCTAAGCCCTATTCCAAAGGATTTTTGAAAATTAAGATTGCTCCTGATTTCCGGGATATATCGCTGTAAATTTTGAAAAGTTGCCTCCCAGCTTTCTCCTGGGTGAATATTACTACAATAGCTTAAGTTAAAATCTGAAATATGCATTCTAGGATTTGCTAATGGCTTCTTGGTTCCAATCTTTTAGCATTTTTACTGCCTCTTCAATCATGGCATGATCCATTTCATGAACCTCCACTCCTTTGCCCAATCGCTCCAAAAGCATAATGGTTAATTGGCCTCCCAAATGTTCCTGAAATTCTCTCAAACCTTTGATTAAATTTTCACCGGATAATTCCGGCTCGTACAATGAAAATCCTAGATTTTGTAGCAATACAATTACCCTATTCAGATCTTCTTTGGCTATCCAGCCTTTTAAGTAAGAATATGTGGAATCCAAAGCGATTCCTATGGCTACTGCCTCGCCATGTCTAACTCTATAGCTGCTGAGATGCTCCAGTTTATGTGCCGCCCAATGTCCAAAGTCCAAAGGTCTTGAGGAACCCATTTCAAAAGGATCTTTCCCAGCTATATGATCCATGTGCATTTGAGCACATCTCATTATCTGTTCTTTCATTGGCTCCAGCGAGCGGGACGCTAATTGAGCAGCGTGCTGTTCCAGCCATTCAAAGAAGGAAATGTCTTTTATCAAGGCCACTTTGATAGCCTCAGATATTCCTCCTCTCCAATCTCTATCATCTAAGGTCTCCAAAAAATTAAAATCATTGATGACAGCAACTGGAGTGGTGAAGGTTCCCAAATAGTTTTTCTTCCCAAATGAGTTAACAGAATTTTTCACTCCCACACCGGAATCGTTTTGGGATAGAACTGTGGTCGGTACCCGGATCAATCTTATCCCTCTATGAGAAATAGCCGCTGCGAAACCTACCATATCCAAAACGGCTCCTCCTCCTATGGCTACTATGTAAGAATGTCTGTCAATTCCATGAATATGGGTGGCTTCCACTACTTTCTGATAGAAACTCGCATCATTTTTACAGGCCTCCCCGCCAGGAACTATCAAGGGATCAGCACATAAAAAGAATGAGTCCGAATTTGCTTCGGAATAATGTTGAATTTTATCAGAGAGGGATTTGTGATTCTGCGCAACTCCACTGTCTATGATGAAAAAAGTCTTACACTTTCTCCCCTTTTCAAAAAGGGAAGCAAAAAGCTTATTTTCTGGATTGAAAATATCTTCGGAAAAACAGACCGGATACTCAAAGGAAACTGAAAACCGCTGCTTTAAAATGGTATTCATACAAGGATAATAGGTTATTAGGGCTGAAAGTTCTCAAATGACTTGAAAACCAATCCTAAAGTAAATCAAGTCACGGCAAACTTCTTAGCCAACCATAAAGAAATCGGCAGAAGCAATAAAACTATAGCACCGATTATCCATCCTTCAAAGGCTGCAGCTAGTGATGCATTGACTATGATCAAAGATATTACTGCTGCTTTAACTGATTTTCCGATTAAGGCAGGCTCCTGTTTTTGTATGGCTCTTGTCAAAGGAGGAAATATCATAAAGGCTAATAAAATCAAAAAGGGAAAGACTTCCCATGAACCGGGTTTTTGGACTTTCGCCAGAAAAGCAATCCCGGAAATAACCAATATATACAAACCAAAACCACCATAAAGCGCATTTTTATTTTTTCCATGCACTTCTCCCCGACTCACCATAGTAATGGCCGCTACATAAATCAAGGGCAAAACACCAATTGGCCAGAGTTTTTGCAAAACCTCAGGAGCAACAGCTACACCTAGCAGTAGATTTCCAGTCCTGCAAAGTCCCATATTGATGGGTCCAAAGAGTTGCTGATGCTTTCCCCAAAAATCATATGCTAAAGCGCAGATAGCTATTGAAATTGCCAAAAGACCTGCGAAAATGTTGACCAAAAAAGCAAAGAAAATACCTCCCAAGAGTAAGCAGGAAGCCATAAGAATTGCGTTCTTTTTGGAAGCCCTTCCGCTAGGAATGGGTCTTTCGGGTCTCTCCACCGAATCCAAATCAGCGTCTGCTATGTCATTAAAAGCTACTCCTCCCCCATATAAACCTATGGTGCTGATCGAAAGCCAAAGCAAATTTTGCCAAAAATCTCCAGCCCCCTGACTCCAGTCAACTTGCATGAAAGTCCAAGCTCCGGCTATGGCAAAACCTGCCCAAATATCAGCAATAGCAGTTACCACATTGGCTGGGCGGGTTAACTGAAGGTATGCAAATAGACTGCCCTTACTCATAGGTTAATTCTCAACTCGATCAGAAGGTCCTTCGACCCTAGGTACCTGTCCACCTCGAAGCACAGAATTTCCTCCCATTTTTTTGGTCTGATCGATTGGAGGTGCATTCAACCAGTCTTTTTCATCCATTTGGCCAGAGAGTGAAAATGCAGCCAAGGCATTTTTGTAGGTAACCATCTGCACGTGCTCTTCAGGTATCCCCATTTTTCTCATAAGGTCGGCTGTCTTTGGTACAGCCAAAGGATCAGATATCCCCCAGTCAGCTGCCGAGTTGACTATGATTCGCTCAGGGCCATATTGCTTGACAATTTCTACCATTCGTTCGGAACCCATTTTGGTATGCGGGTAAATCGTGAATCCTGCCCAATAACCTCTATCCAACACCTCTTTGACTGTTTCTTCATTGTTGTGATCTACAATGACCCAACCCGGATCCATTCCATGCTCCTCTGCCACGTCCATGGAGCGGTAAGTTCCCTTTTTCTTATCTCTGTGTGGGGTATGAATCAGTACGGGCAGGTCCACTTCCTTGGCCAATTCCAATTGTTCCCGATAAAACCTATCCTCAGCCTCCGTTTGATCATCATAGCCAATTTCTCCTATTGCCACTACGCCTTCTTTTCCCACATACAAAGGCAGCAATTCCATGACCTGTTCCGCCAAAGGAATATTATTGGCTTCTTTGGAATTCAGACCCATGGTGCAGTAGTGGACAATGCCGAATTGACTGGCTCGAAAACGCTCCCAACCTACCAAAGTGCTGAAATAATCCTTGAAGCTACCCACTTCTGTTCGGGGCTGTCCGAGCCAAAATGCGGGTTCAATAGTAGCCACAATCCCGGCTTTTTGCATGGCTTCGTAATCATCGGTAGTTCTGGATACCAAGTGAATATGGGGATCTATATACATGGACATGATTTTCTATGTTTAAGTAATTCTTTGCAATAATTAAAGACGAGTTTGTTGGTACTCCTGACCAATGCTTTCCCAGGTGATGGATTTGGACTCAATTCCATGAATCAAGTTAGGAAAATCTGCCAAAAGCCCCTTCGCAGGAGGAAAATCACTTTGATACAAGGCTAATGCTCCTCCTTTTTTCTCCAGCTCATCTTCGGAACTCATCACCTTTTTGAGATCTTTGAAGAATTCATCATTTAAAAATGGAGAAACCAAACGCCATAGTTCCGGCATTACATTCCTTCCTGCGGCCCATCTTTCATGGGCAAAATCAGAAGCAATTTCTGCCAATGCAGGATTTCTTCTACTATCCTGATTTTGAATTCGATAAAGCGGTCTTTGCATAAAGACGGCTTTCAGAACCATCTGATTCCAGTTGGCCTCCGGAAAATAAGTGGAAGGATAAGGATTGTTTAAGGCAATAGCATCAAATATTAAAGCGACGTTTGTCCTACAACCATCAATAGCACGAGGAAGCAAATCATCCTGAAAGGGCATAATAGGTAGAGCGGCAAATAATGCCTGATGCTCATGCATATCGGCTGTTTCAAAGAGCTGATTGATGGCATCAAACCATACTTGCTTTTGCTGAGGATAATGAAGCAGCAAATAAGTACGGGCTGTTTGCAGGACGTTCCAAAAAGAGGGTTCAAAGCCTTTGCTAAGCTTTTCTGCTTCTTGGGCCTTTTGCTCTGAAATTTGTAATAGATCTTTACTGAAATGACGTGAAGCCTGACTAAAAGCCAGAAAAAAGCCTGTCTTGGAGCCTGATTCTTTAAATTTTTCTACTTTTTGATTCAACCAAGCAATGGATTTTTCATCGGCTTGTTGTTGCAAAAGAGTCATCAAGAATGCAGGAAAATTTTCAGTTTGGGTCATTGTCAATTGAGCTTGCTCTACTCCTGTAAATAAACTCAATCAAAAATTAAATTCCATCTATTTTGGGAGGAATGGGGCATTTTGGATTTTTTTTATCAAAATTAATAACAATAAGATTTTCCTTTTGATATTCAGATTATTAGTTCCCAGAACTAATAAGCCTATTAGAATCCGATGATTTTTATTAATTTTACAGTGTATTTTATGAATTGGATAGCTCGACTTTTAAATTTTATAATTGACTCCACAGCCTATTTTTTATTGCTTGTCGGGTCAACTTTTGTTTTTGGAGCAGAAGTACTTCAAAATCAGAGATATGTATTGATACTGGTTTATTTCCTATACTATTTTGTTTGTGAGGCACTCTTTCAACAAACGGTTGGAAAAAAAATAACCGGAACCAAAGTAGTTGACTGCCATCATCACAATAAGCCAAGCCTTGTTCAGATATTAATCCGAACTGTTTCCAGAATAATACCTTTCTATTTTATAAGCTATTTTATGTCTGGGAAAGGTTTACATGATCATTTTTCAAAAACAATTTTAATAAAACCTAACTAAATCCATTCTTATGAAAAAAGTTTTAAAATCCCTTAGCATTGGACTACTAGTTGTTTCCATGTCAAGTTGTGCCACAATTTTTGGTGGACCAGTTTCAGAATATCAAAGAACCAAGCCTGCGCCAGGTGAACCTCAAAGAAAAGTTCGAGTGGCTGCTTTGATCGCTGACATTGTTTTATTCTGGCCAGGAGCCATCGTAGATTTTGCCACAGGGGCAATTTATAAGCCTGAAGGAAAATAAATTTATAGCCGGTTTAACCGGCTATTTTTTTGAATTTACATTCCACCAGCGGTTCGAATTTTTCGGCTACTTCCTATACTTTTAGAACCTAAACAAAACACCTATGAAAAAACGATACCTTTTTGGCATGGGTCTGATGCTTCTTTTTGGCATACAGGCAAAGGCCCAAGATCAAGTTATTGATAATATTATCAAAGAAGCCCGGGACAACTCCCAGCTTAAATCAATCGGTCATGAACTGATGGACGGAATTGGACCTCGTTTGGTAGGTTCTCCACAAATGCAGAAAGCTCATGACTGGGCAGTAAAAAAATATCAATCCTGGGGCATAGAAGCCCGCAATGAGCAATGGGGCGAATGGAGAGGATGGGAAAGAGGGATTACCCATATCGATATGATGGAACCTTGGGTGAAGTCCCTTTCAGGAATGCAATTAGCCTGGTCTCCTGCATCCCCTAAAGGTGGTGCTATGGGCGAAGTGGTTATCATCCCTGATTTAGCTGACGAAGCTGCATTCAAAGCTTGGCTTCCTTCTGTTAAAGGAAAATATGTGATGATTTCAGCCCCGCAGATTACCGGTAGACCGGATTATAACTGGGAAGAATGGGCAACGAAAGAATCTTTTGAGAAAATGAAAGAAGAGCGAACTGAGCTTAACAGAGCTTGGAACGAAAGACTTCAAAAAACCGGACAGGGAAGAAGGGAACTACCTCAAGCTTTGGAAGATGCTGGAGCACTAGGTATTATCACTTCCTATTGGTCTCAGGGTTTCGGAGCGAATAAAATCTTCTCTGCTTACACCAAAAAAGTGCCTACGGTTGATGTTTCACTGGAAGATTATGGAATGCTATATCGACTTGCTGAAAGTGGCAAAAAACCAAAAATTCATCTAAATGCACAGTCCAAAGAAACCGGCGTAGTTCCTACATTCAATACCATTGCCGAAATCAAAGGAAGTGAAAAGCCAGATGAATACGTGATGCTATCCGCGCATTTCGATTCTTGGGATGGGGGAACCGGAGCAACAGATAACGGAACCGGTACCATCATGATGATGGAAGTAATGAGAGTGTTGAAGCAAGTTTATCCAAACCCTAAAAGAACTATTCTGGTGGGACATTGGGGATCAGAAGAACAAGGCTTGAATGGTTCAAGAGCATTTGTAGAGGATCATCCTGAAATGATGGATAAGATTCAGGCATTGTTCAACCAAGATAACGGAACCGGAAGAGTTGCCAATGTATCAGGTCAAGGTTTTGTAGATAGTTACGAATACTTGGGTCGCTGGATGAATAAAGTGCCTAGAGAAATCACTAGAGACGTGGAAACCAGTTTCCCTGGAAATCCAGGCGGCGGGGGATCTGACTATGCATCCTTTGTAGCTGCAGGAGTTCCTGCCTTTTCATTGAGTTCACTAAGCTGGTCATATTACAACTATACCTGGCATACTAATTTAGACACCTATGACAAGATTGTTTTTGACGATGTGCAAAACAATGTGATTATGGCTGCCATCATGGTTTATATGGCTTGCGAAGAACCAGATATGGTATCCCGCGAAAGAAGAATTCCACTTGGTAGAAATGGTGAGCCTACAGAATGGCCATCTATGAGATCTCCTACCAGAAAGGGAGGAATGGATTAATTCAAGATAAAACTCAAAAAGGTCAAGCTTTTCCAAGCTTGACCTTTTTCTATTTCCAATACTTTTTGGCCCACTCGATAAAGTAAGGCCAGTTCGGCCCCACAGTATGCCCTCCTTCATGTTGACGAAATGCTATTTCACCTGACTTAAGGAATGTTCCAAGAGGCGGAAACGTAGATGTGGCCAACCCCTTTCTACCCAAAAATTGATATACAGGGCTTGCTAAAACTCCCGCCTCGAACATCCCTTTTGCATCAATCCATTGCCCCTCCACCTCTGGTGAACCCACTGAGATAAACAATGGTCTCGGTGCACAAAGGGCAATCAATTCATGCGCGTCTATAGGTAAATCATTCTGATTCAAAGGGCCAGCATATTTGATAAAATTGGGAGCAAACCAATGATATTCGGCTGAACTCGCAAGATTTTCTATTTGCTCCCCAAAAATTCTCCTAAGTAATTTGGCTCCTCCAGCACCTGAACTTCCAATCAAGCCGAGTGAAAATCGTGGCTCATAGGCCAAGGCTACCAATGCCGCTTTTCCATACCTGGATAAGCCCTCCATTGCAATCTTTTCCTGATCGATTAATTCATCAGACTCCAAAAAGTCTAAAGCTTTACTTGCACCCCAAGCCCAAGCCTTGAGTGTACCCCAATCATCCAACTTCCTAGGTTGCCCCTGATTCACCAAACCAATAATTCCAGCTCTTAAACCTGCGCCATGATCAGCTTGGTAGCTGGTGGGAATAATTACTCCGAAAGCCCAACCTTCTTGCAAGAGCTGCTCCTGCCAGCTAGAACCTTGTTGAGCCGGTCTCCTCATCCCCGCAGGCCAGTTCCACCCAAACTCCATCACCAATGGTACTCGCCCCTTGGTATTCTTGGGCACACCGTATTCAAAATCTATTTCCACTTTAATTGCAGGATAGGAAGAGTTGTCCACCTTTCCTTTTAACTTTCTATATCTGAATTCTTGCATTCCAATGAGACTATCCTTCTCCTCCACAATTATCCAATTTACCTGGGGTAAGTTGGCTGGAGTTTTCCCATACATTTCCAAGTCGAATAGACCATAAAGCTCCTTTTTTCTTCTCGCCCAATCTTCCAAACTTTGGACAGGAGAGCCATTTTCAAAAACCAAAGGATCGGGAACCTCTTTGTACTGTTTGGCTTTACTTTCGTCTGAGTTTGCAGCATTCGGAGCGGAGGGGTTTCCTGAAGGTCCTGGCCGGAGACTTTCAATTCCTAACTTTTGAAGCATCAATTGATGATCAGCATGGCTTAACTTGGCAATTGAATCCCTTTCAGTTTGAGAAGTTTGGGCTTCAACTTGATTTATAAAAGCAAGAATGATTACTGAAATCAGGAAATATCTAGGCATAGGTTTAAGCATTACACCTATAATCTAAAGCTTTTCAGAATTTATTCTCAAAAGATTTTATCAATGGGAAACCAATGAATTTTAAAGCTTTGAAAGGCAATGCGACTTAGCTATCTTGAAGTAAATACAAATCTGATCAGCTTATGAAGCTTGTTAAAGTCTTTCTGCTACTATTCTTTATCTCCTCGCTAGGGATCGCTCAACAAAAATTACTGGAAGAGGCATTTATCAGAGCAAGTAATGAAGGCTTTTCCGGAGTGGTCTTGGTAGCTGACCAAGGAAAAATACTTTTTGAAAAAGCGAGTGGAATGAGGTCCTATGAGTCAAACACTCCTTTACAAAAAGATGACATCTTCGAAATGGCCTCCGTTTCCAAGCAATTTACAGCTATGATGATCATGCTATGTAAGGAAAAAGGCCTTTTGGATTTTGATGATCCTGTTTCGAATTATTTGAAAATCCCATATAAAGGCATCAGCATCCGTCATTTATTAACTCACACTTCAGGTCTCCCAGACTACCAAGCCATCATGGATGAGCATTGGGATAAAAGTAAAATTGCCGGCAACCCTGAAATTTTGGAGTATTTAAGAATCTATGCTCCTCCTATTCTTTTTAAACCAGGGGAACGATATGAGTATAGCAACACAGGCTATGTACTATTGGGTAGTATTGTAGAAAAAGTAAGCGGGAAGGACTTTGTGGTTCTGTCCAAAGAATGGATTTTCGAGCCATTGGGCATGAAAAATACAGCAATCAGAAGTTTAGATGAAAAATCCAAAGTCCGCAATTTTGCTGCAGGCCACTTAAAGGATGAAAATGGAAATTATGTGAATGCCAACCGATTTCGGGCATCGGATTACACCTTATGGCTGGGTAATAGAAAAGGGCCTGGAAGAGTGAGTTCCACTGCCCAAGATCTTTTGAAATGGGATCAGGCTTTGTATACCAACAAACTGATTTCTTCCAAAACTCTGGAGGAAGCATTTAGCCCATATCGACTCAAGGATGGCACCAGAAGTTATTATGGATTTGGATGGGATATAGAGCCCAAAAGTCCCTTTGGTAAAATGGTCAAGCATAATGGTGACAATCCGGGCTATCAGACCATCATTGTACGCTTCATTGAGGAAAATAAAACTATCATTATTTTAAACAACAATGCACATCCTGCCATGATGCGTTTGGTAGAAGCGGCTACACTATCTTTTGGTAGAAAATGATAATCAATCGCCTAATGCCTCTAATCGAAATCTTTCTATGGAAGAAGGGCTATGCTCCTTTTTCATGATTTCCTCCATTTTTGACACTATTTCGGGAAACTGACTTGCCAAGTCATGTAATTCTTTAGGGTCTGCTTCGAGATCAAACAACTCTGTTTGAATTTTGCCTTCCTTGAGATTTTGCCGAACAGCCTTCCACTTACCCATTCGGACTGCTTGCTGTCCACCATACTCAGGAAACTCCCAATAGAGGTATTTGTGTGGCTCCTGCCTCTTCCCCAAAAGGGTTGACAAAAAACTTTTCCCGTCAGTATCAACAGGTATTTTCGCTCCAATCAATTCACATATCGTTGGTAATAGATCATATAAAGCAGATACATGGTCCGTAACAGTACCCGATTTTATCTTACCCGGCCAGTTAACCAACATAGGAACTCGAATTCCTCCTTCGTAGACAAAGCCTTTTGTTCTACCATATCCATTAGAAAATGGATCAGAACTTTTAAAGTAATCAAAGTCTACTCCTCCTGTATAAGTCGGCCCATTATCGCTGGTTACAATAATTAAAGTGTTTTCTGAAAGCCCCAAATCTTCTAGTTTGGCACGGATCTCACCAACTTGTTTATCCAACAAAGATATCATAGCAGCATAAGTTGCACGCGGATACCTATTTGGAAAATAGCCTTTTGAGCCATCATAATATTGCTCATCTCCTATGACTTTCTGATAGTCTTCCATATTCTCAGAAGGTACTTGAAGAGGAAGATGGGGAAGAGGGGATGCGTAATACAGGAAAAAAGGTTGATCCTTATTATTTTCAATAAAGGCCAATGCCTTCTCATGCATTAGATCTGGAGCATAGTCTGTTTGTTGGAAGCGTTTATAAGACGAAGGGTCCATAGGATCAGCTAAAGAGTCTAGTTTAGTACTTGGTACTACAAGCTGGTTATTAAGGAGAATTTTGGTTTCATTCTCCCAAAGGTGTGGAGGGTATAAATTATGGGCTTGACGCTGACAGTTATATCCATAGAAGTAATCAAAACCCAAATTAGTAGGGATACCCTCACTCAATGGTGCTCCTAAACCCCATTTCCCCACAATTCCAGTTTGATAGCCATTTTGCTGGAGTATTTTAGCTATGGTCAAGGTTCCAGAGGGAAGTGGCCTTTGTCCCTCTAGATTGGGATCATTTGCAGCTTTGGCATAATCCCAAACTTCCCCTCTTTCTCTCCATTCATCATTTCCTCTAATGTATGCATGACCGCTGTGCAATCCCGTTAATAACATGCATCTTGCCGGTGCACATACGGGGGCAGCGGTATAAAAATTCGTAAAAATCTTTCCCTCTGCTGCCAATTGATCTATTTGGGGAGTCTGGATAATTTCTTGTCCATTATATCCAACCTCTCCATAACCCAAATCATCTGCTAAAATCAAAACTATGTTGGGCTTGGATAAATGAGTTTCTTTGGAATTACAAGCTAAGCTAAAGAGTACAATTAATATAAAAGAAAGCTTATTCATCATGAGTTTGAGTCTAAATAGGAATTGATTAGGAATATAGAATCCTCCAATCTCTTTTTTCTTTCTCCAGTTATTTTTGCCCATTCCACACCGCTTTCTATTGCCATTTTTTCATACCAATCCATGAAAAATTGCCTCATTTCCGGCTCTGGATGCTCTCTTTGAGGATCTGGTTCCCAAGGTAAGTCAATATCCGTCAATAGAATTAAATCGTAAGCTCTCCTTCCTATTTCCTGAGTCACCCAATCATGCACTTTACCAAATTTGTGCTGAGACCAAACATGAATCACCCTAAGATCAGTATCACAAAAAAGGAACTTCCGTGCCTGTTGAAATTTCTCATCTTCCAAAGCCATCTGACCTTTTGCGATTTTCAAAAGGTCGGAATAAGAATAATTACGGTCCAGCATTTCCAGGTATTCTCTAGCAAACTCCGGAACCCAAGGTTCATCGTAATGAACAGCCAAATCCGACGCTAAAGTACTTTTGCCCGTAGATTCAGGACCCAAAATCAAGATCCTTTTAGGATTTTGCATAATTTTTTGCAGATTTTATCCAGGCAAATAAGCCTATAAATGCCAGGACTGTGAAAAATAGAAATTGAAAAGAAGTTAAAATCAACCCTTTGTAAAAGTACAAAGGAACTGAGACTAAATCAGTAATTATCCAACAAATCCAATTCTCAACTTTCTTTTTTGCCATCAACCACATCCCCACAAAAGCAGAAGATGTGGTAAATGAATCCCAATATGGAACATCAGAATCTGTAAACTGAGTCAATACAAAGGAAAGTATTCCATAAGAAGCCAAAAATATAAAGCCGGAAATCATCCAACCTTTAGGCTTAAGCCAAGTGACGGGCACAACAGCTTGATTAGGTTTGGGATGCGTCCAAACATACCAGCCATAAATAGACATACTGAAATAATAGGCATTGATCCCCATATCTGCATAGAGCTTATATTGGAAACAAATCCATACATAAATCAGGGTAGAGATGATCCCAGTGGGATAAACCCAGATATGCTCGCGCATGGAGTAAAACACGGAAGCGATTCCAAAAAATACGGCTATAGCTTCGAGCCAAGTCATGGCGGCCAGCCCTTCAGCAAAGCCGTCTAGGAGAAATTGAAAATCCATGACCAAATATCAAACTTTTGCCCGAATTGTCAGGAAAAAAGCAGATTTGCTTGATCAGGATTTTCAATCAATCCAAAAAGTTTATCTCGGCCGCTCCGTCAAGGGAGGTCCGGTTCGTGCCTTGATCGCCAAAGCAGCAGGAATAGCAGCACTGGAGGAATTGGTCACATACACTGCAAAGAGCGAATTTGAAACGCTGGTTCCTTCATTTGGTACTAAGGGTAATGGCTGAGCAGCTTCTATTCCCCCGAAAATATACCCTACCAAAACTTTGTCATTGGCCGCTACTTTACTCAAATCAAGCACCCCATTTTCAAAAGCCAATCCCTGTCCGACCAATGCCCGATTGGGAATAAAATTGGTGCTGGAACCCAGTAATCTATTATTTGGAATGGGATTGGGTAAAATATATTCTTGGTACTGACCCGTAGCATTTCTTTGAAAAACAGAAATATCAGAGATAAACGGAAGACCGTCATTTCTTCCCTGGGCAGTTACTTTATCAAAAGCGGCTTTTTGGGATGGAGTCTGGTTATAGTAGAACAAACTGATACCCCCAAACATGGTATGATAGACTGAGGTGTCCTGTGAATTTGGGTTGTAAATCGTAATCACTGGGCATTCATATTGACTGAATTTCTGATGAACCGTAGAGTCCATAGACACATTGCTTGGACCTGAAATAAAGATAGGATAATCATAACCGCCAATAATTCCAGGTTTGAAAACGCCCCCGAGTGCTGTCATGATTTGAGCTCCACTTTTTGGATCTACACTTTCAATGATATTCCCATCCCTTCTATGAAATGGTTGATCCCAACCTGAATTGGTCTCTGCCCCATAGGCCGATATGGATAAATTTTGTGGGTTTAATCTGAAATTCCTGATTTGATTACTGTATTTCTGCTTAAAATCAGTCCCTCCAAATGCCCGATATTGTCCATCAAAGCGCTGGCCGAAAATTAACTGAAAAGTCTCTCCGGATTTGCTTAATACACCACCTGTGATAGCCAATCTATCGTCTTTACCGATTTTCATCAAGCCTTGGATATCCTGCGCAGAGGCACCGCCCTTTATCGCCTTGGTGATTGCTTCAAGTTGGAACTGGATGACAGACCCAAAAGTCACCATATCAGAGCTATCTGCTTTCCAACCATATCCGCCTACAACATACATGTAGTCTGTTTCCTTATCATGGTAAGTTTGTAGATTGGTGGCCTGCAATGGTGCGGAAAACTCAGCGCTAAGCTGTTTGACATTAAAGGACCACTGGTCTCCCGTGGAAGGATCGATTACAAAAAGGAAATTATTGGCACTATCCTTCACAAAGTTATGAGCCGGAAATGGGTCAAAAGTATGGAGGCCTTGCCTTCTGCCTCCCACCATAAAGATTTCCCCGGCCTGATTGACTGCACTACCAAATGATTGAAGTCTCGGCAAAGGAGCTTTTCCCGGGAAATTCTGTTCTTCAAATTCTATCGTATAAGGTAATGCCCCAGCTTGGGCATTGGGATCCATAGCTACTTCTGATATAAGCGAATTATTTTCAGCTTCATTTCCCTCTCCTTTGTCGGAGGAAGAGCAAGCCATCCAGACCGATGAAAAGAGCACGCTAAATATATATAGGACTAGTTTATTTTTCATGAGTTGGATGGATTAGGGTTACCGCTTTGCATGTTTTTGATAAAATTGAGAACCGTATCTCGCTTTTCTGGAGAAAGATCTCTGGTTACAGGCATATACCTGGGGTCAGTGACGTCTCGACTTAAAAAGAATGGAATTGCACCTTTTTTGATCCCATTTGGCAGGGGCGGTGCCTGGTAAAATCCAAAAGGAGGATTTAGAGAAAAGGTTTGAAAGGAATTGAAGTCACATAAATTGATTTTTTCAGTCATTCCTGGATATAGCTTTACATATCCGGCAAATATTTTTTGCACCTCTTCCCAAGTTGGGTTAGGGTTAACTGAATACTCAGACCATGCCAAACAAGAAATCATCGCATTCTGAGGAGTGGATAAAGGCACAGGTTTAGATGGGTCAAGAAGGTTGATAAAATAAAGTTGCCCATCCAATTGGGAAGTTCTGTAACCTGGATCTTTTAGTACAGTGACTGTTACGGTGGCAAATCCCTTATCATCTGTCGGAGTGATATTTGCTTCAATTGCCCCAAATGCCTGTGGGGTATTCCCTGGATTGGAAGGCGGCACCGTGGCACCTGGTGTATTCCCATGCACACTGATAATATCTACCTCCAGTTGTTTATTCGCCAAAGGTTTCCCTAGATTACTGACATATACTCGGGTGGTACTTTTATTTCCCGGAGTTCCCGAAATCCGCATTGGCCTTACTTCGACCTCAATATTGGTTTGAGAAATATCTTCTGCAAAGATTTGTTTTGCCCCAATATCCGTCCTCGAGGCCTCAAGGCTTAATGAAGAGGTCAAGGCCACCTGAAGTTGATTATCTGTCAAAGGGATCTCCACGATATGAGAATAGAGATTAAAGCAGAGTTCCGAATAATCCACATTTCCAAGTGATATGGGGTCTCCAACACTTGGGTTCAGATAGGCAGTGACATTCCCCAAGTCTACAGGAGGACCTCCAGCCCTTTTCCTGCAGATACCATTTGCCAAATCAATTATCAGAAGCTTTCTTTCTTCGTCCACTCTGAATGGGCAACAGTTAAACATCGGCCAATTCCAGGGTTGGCTTTTGTCTGTAGCTCTACCCAGAAGCATCCTCGCTCCGGGATTATAAAGTGGTTCATTTGGATATACAGGGCCTAAGGTGCCTGTAATTCTACCGGTTTGGTATTCGGCATCTTCAGGTACATTGCGATAGCCATCTACAACAAATCGGAAAGAAATAAGGTACTCGCCATTTTCTAATAGAGTTCGACTTTTTAAGGAGGCTAAAACAGCTGATTGATCATCACTTGGCCAGCTCGCCTGCGGAACTCGGATGATGGTTTGGAAAACGCCACAGGCATTCATATCCCCACCAAAACTATCCATCATATAATCGGAATCCTCCCAACTTCTTGTGGCTAGTACGGCCACCCACCACAATTGATTCAATACTGCTGGATCCACTGTTCCTGTGAGATTTACTCCATTTGGAAAGGGAATATTGATTTGCATCCCAAATATGGTGGGAACGCCCTGTTGGTATACATCGATATCTGCAATCTTAGCTGCAGAAGGTTTGTCAGTTGTCTCAAATGGCAAATTAACCAGAGGATCTGAAACCTCTCCTTTTTCTCCGATCGTGGAGACGATTTGACAGTTTTGAAGAATGAATCGGTGAAGTCCATTTGGGCTTTGCCAAGGAGAAGGAGTATCATTATCTTCCTCATAGTGAGTAGGATCATTGTTGACAGTCGATGGGTCAGTAAAGTATCGACCAGTAAAATTAATCCTGGGATAGGACAGGTAACTCATACGTGTTAAGGTTTAAAATGAACAAAATATTAACTAAAAGACCCACCAAAAAACGCAATGGATCAAACTATGGAATCAACAAAATACATTTCTACAAAGCCCTTATTTTTGACTTCGATTTTCCCTCTGGGAGTACAGTTAAAAGAATTCTTAACTAGCTCGTAGGTATCTCCACTGATATTGACCTTTCCAGGCTCTCCGGAAGTTTCCATTCTGGAAGCCACATTGACAGTATCCCCCCAGATGTCATAGGCGAATTTTTTCAGCCCAACTATCCCTGCAATCACCGGCCCAGTATGAATACCGATTCTCATTCCTATGCTAGGTTTCCCGTCAGATCGATTTTTTTCAGCATGTTTTAGGATAAAATCATTGATCTCAAAGGCGGCCAATACAATTTTCTTAGGATCAAACTGCCTAGACATATTTAGTCCACTGGCGCACATATAGCTATCACCAACAGTTTTGATTTTTTCTATCCCGTATTTTTCTACAATTCGGTCAAACTCACTGTAAAAATAATTCAGCTCTGACACCAATTCTTCAGCAGAGAGCGTCTCGCAAATTCTTGAAAAGTTGACGATATCGGTAAACATCACGCTTACTTGATCAAAATTCCTAGCCTTTGATTTACCATTGTTTTTGAGCTCACTGGCTATCTCAGGTGGTAGAATATTGAGTAAAAGCTCATCTGACTTTTCCTTTTCCTCATTCAACTGTTTGGTTCTCAGCTGCACTTTTTCCTCCATGTTTTGGTAGAGCAGTGCATTTTCCAATGAAATTGCCATTTGGCTAGAAAGCAAATTGATGAGATTGAGCCGCTCCTCGGTAAATGCCCCGTCGATCAGGTTATTTTCCAAATATATGATCCCAGTCAGTTCCCCTTGTTTCAAAAGCGGCAAAACCAGCAAGGACTTCAACTTTTCTTTGGCCACATAAGGATCTCCCCCAAATCGAGAGTCTGAAAAAGCCTGATCAAGGATGATACTTTCCTTGCTTTTGGCAACCTGATAAACCACTTCTTTGGCTATTTCTTCATACTCTTTTAGTGAAAGATTTTCAAAGAGATTTGGGTTTGGATACTTGGTGCAAGCCTCAGACTGAACCATCAGATCATGCTCATTTTTCACTATCAAAACCATCCGCTGGGCACCGGCGTTTTCAATAATGATCTTCATCAAAGTGGTCAGAAGATCCTTTAGTTTGATTTCCTTGGAAATAGCTTCTGCAGACTTCATCACTGATTTCAGATCCAAATCCTGATTGGAATATTGGCGATCCTTCCCTTTCTCCTGAGAAATAGAAGCAAAGCGAAATTCCAAATTTGAAAATTTTGTAGAGCTCTTTTTGGATTTCATCAATTCTGCGATTCCATTCGCTCCCAAATACTCATAGAGATAAGCTGCGTCACTGAGGTGAATGGCTGCAAGTTTTTTCTTCTCTGTGGCTAAGTGCAATTCAAACAGCCGTCGATTCACCAAGGCTTGAATTTGGAGGTATTCAAATTTTTCGGCCTCCTCCAATGCTTTGTAATATTCCTGTTCGGCTTGGTCCACCCCTCCTTTTATTAGAGCAAGCTCTCCTGCCAGCAGATGGTATTTATGGCTAAAATTCGAAGGACAATGTTCAGTATACTTCTTGAATTTGCTCACAATGGACGACAACTCCCGTATTTTTTTGATTCGATCTAATCCAGAAAATTGAGGCAGTAATACTGAAATAATCAGCCCCTTATAAAAAAAGTGCTCTGCTGTGTGAAGCATCCCAGGTGAATCCTTGAGATAAACATCTGACTGAAGAGCTATCTCATAGGCCTTTTCATAAGATTCCCATAAATACAGAGATTGCATTTTGTTGATAAAATAAAAATGGGCAAAATGACGGGAATTGAAGCCTTCGAGTCGAAGCACGTAATCCTCCTCCTGGAATTGATCATCATCGTAAGAATCTATTCCACTCGTTTGTCCTTTCAGATTTTTGATGGTCTGAACAATCGCCATAATCGTCAATACACCCTCCTCAATCTGGTATCTCCTCAAAAAATCCAAGTGTGCCTGACAAGCCTCCAAAACCGCATCGAAGCGAACACCGCGCATCAGGTAACTTTGAGAAATCCCGCAACTGGCACAACTGGCGTGAAATAAATCTCCCACTTCCAAACCAGCCTCATAAGCTTGCTGCCAATATTCCTCCATTTCCTTGGCAGGTTTACGCCAAGGAATGGCAAAGTATCCGGTGACAAAATAGGCCTCCGCTCTTGCTCCAAGATTTTGGTACTTATCGATCAGTGCCAAAGTGAGCTGACCAATTTGATAACCAGTCGTTCTCAATCCCAAAATCCCACTGTGAAACACAGGTCCAAAACCTAAAAACCCGATAAAACCTCCATCGGTATTTCCATGCTTCAAGCACAAATTCACCATGATGGCGCAAACAAGGACACAAAGCTCAGGTTTGATTTGAAAAGCAGACTGTCCTGCTGCTGCCATTAGGAGGATCGCAATTTTTAGTTTTTCATCTTCCATTTCAGGTAGATTGATAACCTCATCTAGAGGCTTATTACCAATCAAAACCTTGTATTTCACGAACTCTATAGCGAGACTCGGAGGAGAAAAAGATCCAGGAATAGAGACACCCAACTCTGCGGTAACTTCTTTACAGGCAGCATAAGCAGCATGAAAATCGCGGATATTGTTATAGAATTGGATTTTTCGAATAGTCACCTTCGCTTTGTCCACCAAGTCACTGCTATGCTTTAGCGCCTCATCAAAAAATTCAACCACCCCTTGAGGGTTCCCCGCCAAGTATTCAGACTCAGCCCGCTGCAGGTTCAAATCCCGTAAAGTCTCCTGAGAAAGTTGCAAATTTTTGGTCTCCACCAGATTCATGGCCTGCTGAATATAACCTAGTCCTGATTCGTATGCGTTTGCTTGTTTGGCACGGATACTGGCTGCGATATTGAGTTTGACCAAATCATGTAATAAGGCTTCGTCTTTAATCAGTTTTTCAGCAAAATTAAAGTGATCCGTAATGGTGTAGATCATGTCTGAATGGGCGACATTTTCTATTTTAGACCGGATACTTTTAGCAATATTGAGTCGGATTTTTTGCTTTTCACTGGAAGACATTAAAGCGAGGGCTGCTTGCTGGATCTTGTCATGCTGGAAGCCGTAATCATCTTCCCCGGAGCGCTCTTTCGAGTTGAGGTTTTCAATGATACAGAGCTTCTCGGCAAGTTTTAGCTGCATATCCAATTCTTCCTCCGATATATCGATCAGTCCACTTAAAATTTCGATGGAAAAAGTATTTCCGATACAAGAGGCATATTTCAAAGTGGTCTGAACTTCCTGAGGCAATCTCAAAAACAACTCAGCCATCAGATCGACCACATTATCGCTGATTTTGACCCGGAAAGCTTTTTCAGAATTGTAGGTCCACTCTTTATTATTTTGAGATAGAAAAATAACTCCCCCTTCGTATAGCGTCAAAAGCGATTGCCGGATAAAAAAGGGATTTCCGAGTGTTTTCCTGAAGACAATTTTCGCCAAATCCTCACTTTTCTGTTTTGAAATAGAAAGGGAATCCGCGATGATTTCTTCAACAGAGCTTTGATCTAAAGGCTGCAAATCAATATGACAAATCGGTACTTGATCAGTTCGAAGACGCTCCACCATCATCATCATCGGATGAGAAGGAGAAACCTCGTTCTCTCTATAAGCACAGATAATCATCAAGTGCCTCAAACTGGGATCCAATAGAGTGGACTCTACCCACCGACGCGTGGTGCTATCCAGCCATTGCAAATCATCTAAGAAAATACACAAAGGATGGTCCTCACTGGCAAATGAGCGAATGAAGCTATTGAAAACCTGATCAAATCGGTTTTTAGACTCATTCATGGGAAGTGCGGGAAGCGAAGGCTGAGGTCCTATCAGTTCCTCCAGTTCCGGCATCATTTCCAGAATCAATTGTCCAGAATTACCCACTGCTTTTAGAATATTCCGCTTCCAGTATTTCTGCTGCTCTTCTCCTCTCAAAAGGATCTGCCCCACCAAATCGTGTAGGGCTGTCAACAAAGAACTTAAAGGTGGGTTTTTCTTGTATTGCTCAAACTTACCAGAGATAAAAAACCCTCCACCGACATCAATTATTTTCTGGAATTCTTTAACAAAACTCGATTTCCCGACTCCTGAATATCCACTAACCAAAGCCAATTCTGCCCGTTGGGTTTTCATGGTTTCAAAAGCCTCATTCAGCTTTTTCAAATCTTCTTCTCTTCCATAGATTTTGGAAGATATTTGAAATTGATCCAGATGATCCTGAGTCCCAAGCTCAAAATCAGTGATTTCATTGATATCAAGCAAACGATCCAGGCATTGCTGTAAATCATGCAAAAGTCCAGCACTGCTTTGGTAACGATCGCTAGTGTTTTTCTTTAGGAGTTTGAGAACAATATTTCCGATCACCTCTGGAATGGAAGACCTGATTTTTTGAGGTGGTTCTGGCACCATCGCCAAATGCGCATGCATCAGTTCCATTGGATCCGTGAAAGGAAACAAGGTCTGCCCAGTGAGCATTTCATACAATACAGCCCCAACCGAATATAGATCTGTCCGGTGATCAATGGGTCGGTTCATCCTACCCGTTTGTTCCGGGGAAACATAGTGCAAACCCAGCTCTATAGCTTCGCTTACATTGGAATAATTAAGATCTCTTCCTCGCTCTATCGCATAATCAAAGCCCCATATTTTCACATCTCCACTTCGATCCACCAGGATATTGGAAGGATTGATGTTTTTATGGATGATATTTTTGCTATGCAAATAATGAACAGCCCGGGTGATTCCCATGGCTATTTTCAAAAAAACAATTAAATCCGGACGACCCTTTTTAAGGTATTCTGCTAAAGTTTCGCCTGAAACATCTTCATTGACTAGAATGGGTAGATTCTCCAAATGTTCTATCCCGATTTGCTGTACGATATTGGGATGAGAAAGCTTTGATAATATGGAATATTCCTGCTTCAGATGATTCAAATCTCTGAATGTCGGATAGGCCGAGCGAAAAGTTTGAATAGTCACATGAGCAGAATCAGCCAAGCGATTCGCTTTGTAGACAATATATCTTGAGTTTTCCCTGACTTTATCTAAAATAGTGTATTGAAAATCAGCCATTAAAAAAATTGAATATCACTTATTGAGTTTTGAATATGGAAAAAAAAGATACGATAAATTCGTTACCAAACCTTCTAATAGTACAAAAAAAATCAAATTAGTTAAAATTTGATCGCGAAATTTCATGTGGAATAAAATGAAAAAAAACTTAGAAGTTATTTGGACCACTCAAATGATAAGAAATAATTGACTTGCTTTTATTTAAAAATCGCAATCCAAACCTCTTTGCCTTAATCCTTGTTATCTTTTTTCATTATCCCCAATCTTCTTTCTTTCTGAGGTCTTTTTGGGTTTGATTTGTAACTTGCCGACTATGACTTTGAGCACTACTCTTGAGCAAAAAAATATCGATTCGCTCGATCCCAAAGAATATATTATTATCAAAAATGCAAGGGTTAACAACCTAAAAAATCTGAGCGTTGCCATACCCAGAAATAAATTTGTCGTGGTTACCGGCCTTTCAGGTTCCGGCAAATCCTCACTCGCCTTTGACACTCTTTTTGCCGAAGGTCAGCGTATGTATGTGGAGAGCTTGAGCTCGTATGCCCGGCAGTTTTTGGGACGGATGGAAAAACCGGAAGTAGAATACATAAAAGGCGTAGCTCCGGCCATTGCAATACAGCAAAAAGTAAGCACCAAAAACCCTCGCTCCACAGTAGGGACAACCACTGAAATCTACGATTACCTTAAATTATTATTTGCGCGCGTTGGGAAGACTTTCTCCCCGATCTCTGGAAAGGAAGTAAAACATCATACTGTCACTGATATTGTAGATTACATTTTATCCTTCGATGAGGGAGAGAAAGTGATGATCTCTTGCCCTCTTCAAGTAGCAAGAGGCAGAAAGGTTGAGCAGGAGTTGGAGCTTTTGTTACAAAAAGGCTATACCCGAATTCTGATTGACGGTGAAGCCTATTTTGTAGAAGAACTTTTAGAAGAAAAGAAAGTACCCAAAGGCGATTATGAAATTCTGATAGATCGTGCAGCTGTACGAAAGGATGACGAAGACAACCAGTTCAGAATTGCAGACTCCATCCAGACCGCACTTTTCGAAGGCCATGGCGACTGTAAAATCACTATCCCTGGCAAAGAAACCAAAGCATTTTCAGACCGCTTCGAATTGGACGGAATGAGCTTCGAATTGCCTTCTGTAAACTTTTTCTCATTCAACAATCCTTACGGAGCCTGTAAACGCTGCGAAGGATTCGGAAATGTATTAGGGATAGATCCGGACCTTGTAATTCCGGATAAAACCATGTCTGTCTACGAAGGAGCTATTGCTCCATGGAGAGGAGAATCTTCCCGCTCATGGTTGGAACCACTCTTGAAAAAAGGAATTGAGTTTGATTTTCCCATCCATAGAGCCTATGAGGACTTGACAGAAAAAGAGCAGGCTTTACTATGGACTGGAAATAAGTATTTCAAAGGTTTAGACGCATTTTTCAAAGACTTAGAAACCAAAACTCATAAGATCCAATATAGGGTGATGCTTTCCAGGTTCAGGGGAAGAACTACCTGTCCTGAATGCCGTGGCACTAGGCTTCGCAAAGATGCATCCTATGTGAAAATCAATGAAAAATCCATCACCGATTTGGTATTAATGCCAATTGACGAGGCTTTAGGATTTTTCAATCAATTGGAATTAGCTCCACATGAAGCGAAGGTTGCCAATAGACTTCTAAAAGAAATCGTCAGCCGCTTGGAGTTTATGGATCAGGTAGGTTTAGGCTATTTGACTTTGAACCGACTTACCTCCACACTATCAGGAGGGGAATACCAAAGGATTAAGCTGGCCACATCACTTGGATCGGCCTTGGTAGGTTCTATGTATATTTTGGATGAGCCTAGTATTGGACTTCATCCCCGAGACACAGACAGATTAGTAGGAGTTTTGAAGTCTCTCCGGGATATGGGGAATACGGTAATCGTGGTCGAGCATGAAGACAAAGTGATGAAAGCCGCGGATCAAATCATAGATATTGGCCCGGATGCAGGAGTGAATGGAGGTGAATTATTGTTTCAAGGTCCAATTGCAGAATTAATCTCTTCGGGTCAAACACATACGGCCCGATACCTGAGAGGAGAAGAAAAAATCTTCCAGAAAAATGGAAACCGGAAGTGGAAGGATTCCATCACAGTAATAGGTGCCAGAGAAAATAACCTGAAAAACCTGACGGTAAAGTTTCCACTGAATACCCTGACAGTAGTCACGGGAGTTTCCGGCTCTGGAAAATCTACTCTGATCAAAAAGGTATTGTATCCTGCTCTAGGAAAAATGCTGGGTACAGTCATAGATGAAAGCGGGAAGTATGACAAGATTGAAGGTGATTTCAAGAAAATCACCCAAATCGAGTTTGTGGATCAAAATCCGATAGGGAAATCCTCCCGCTCCAACCCAGTGACCTATGTCAAGGCCTATGATGCCATCCGAACCTTATTTTCGGAACAGCCTGTGTCCAAGCAGCGAGGCTACAAACCGGCATTTTTCTCTTTCAATGTGGACGGAGGAAGATGTGAAAACTGTGCCGGTGAAGGGGTCACTACAGTAGAGATGCAGTTTATGGCGGACATCCATCTTACTTGCGAATCCTGTAAAGGCAAGCGTTTCAAAAATGAGATTCTCGACGTCAAATACAAAGACAAGGATATTTCAGAAGTCTTGGATATGACCATTGATGAGGCTTTGGAATTCTTCAAAGGAAAAACCCAGATCATCAATCGACTACAGCCTCTGCAAGAAGTGGGGTTGGGCTACATCGGGATGGGCCAAAGCTCCAATACCTTGTCTGGAGGAGAAGCCCAGCGGGTGAAACTAGCCTCATTCTTGGGCAAAGGCGGGACCAAGTCAGGAGATCATGTGCTGTTCATTTTCGACGAACCCACAACCGGGCTTCATTTCCACGACATCAGCAAGCTCTTGCACTCTATTAATGCCTTAATCGATCAGGGTCACTCTGTAATCATCATTGAGCATAATACCGAGGTCATTCGTTCTGCCGATTGGGTGATCGATTTGGGACCTGAGGGAGGAAACAAAGGTGGGCATTTGACTTTTGCGGGAACTCCGGAGGATTTAGCTAAAGAAGATGAAAATTACACGGCGATGTATTTGAGGGAAGGGTTCGCTTAAACCTTTGAGATTTTAAAAACCTCGAAGGTTTCCTATCCTCGCATAATAATTTGGGATCTTAGCTCAGTTAGTTTATAGCGATCCTTTGACAGAGCAAAGGTCATGGGTTCGTCCTCGATAGCTATCGGAACCCTTAGATCCCACTCACAAAGCACAATGTCGATTCGATAATGTGCTTTTTTTATTTCTTTATGAAGGCATTTTACCATGAAAATCGAAAGTATAATTTACGATTTTCATGGTACTTGACTATTTGGTATACTTTTCCAAATAGCTTTTTTTACGCTTTTCCATTGCTGGTTTTATCTCTTTGGCTTTAAGCCTTAAATTCGGCATTCAATGAAATTATCTCTTATGCAAAAACGACTACTCTTCACCCTTTTCAGCTTGGTTTGCTGGACTTTCGCGCAAGCGCAAATCCCAACACCTGAGCAGTTTCTAGGCTACAAGCCCGGTGACCGATTCACTCCCCATCACCGCATGGTGGACTACTTCGAACACGTTGCCGCTAATAATCCCAATGTCAAACTCATCCAATATGGAGAAACCAATGAAAAGCGTCCGCTGATCATGGCTATCCTTTCCAGCCCTGAAAACATGGCTAACCTGGAGCAAATCCGTATAGACAACCTCAAAAGAGCAGGTTTGATAGAAGGAACTCCCTCTACAGCTATCCCAATAAATTGGATGTCTTTCAATGTGCATGGAAATGAATCTGTAGGAATGGAAGCGGCAATTTCAGCTTTTCATACACTCGCTAATCCTACTAATGCAAAATCCCAGGAATGGCTGAAAAATCAGGTTATCATCATTGATCCGGCTATTAATCCCGATGGTCGAGATCGCTATGCGATGTGGTACAACCAAAAAATGAATACCATACTGCAGCCAGATTTACAATCCGTGGAGCACAACGAGCCTTGGCCGGGAGGAAGAGCAAATCATTATCTTTTTGACCTCAACAGAGACTGGGCATGGCAGGTGCAGGTTGAATCTCAGGCAAGACTGAAAATGTATCAGCAGTGGATGCCACATTTGCATTTGGACTTTCATGAGCAAGGCATCAATAATCCTTTCTACATGGCTCCTGCGGCTGAACCGTTGCATGAGCAATTGACTGCTTGGCAACATGAGTTCCAGGATATTTTCGGAAGAAATACTGCCAAGTATTTCGATGATATGGGTAGATTTTATTTTACCAAAGAGCGATTTGATTTACTCTATCCATCTTATGGTGATTCTTACCCGATGTTTAACGGAGCAATAGGAATGACCATAGAGCAAGGTGGAGGAGGTCAGGCTGGCCGAGGCGGTTTCAATGCCGTAGGAGATACAGTAACGCTGAGTTACAGAATCGAAGGACATTATACCGCTGCAATGTCAGCCGCTGAAGTAACCAGCCAGAATGCTTCAAAACTTCTGGAGCAGTTTGCCAAGTTTTACAAAGAGAACTCTACTAATCCAAAGGGTAAATACAAAAGCTTTGTTATCAAAGGAGAAAGCAACCCTGCACAAATTGCCAAGTTATTGGAGCTATTGGATAAAAATGGAATCCAGTATGGAAAGGCAGGAAGTAAATCAGGTTTGAGAGGTTTCGAATATCAAAGCGGAAAAAGTGCAGCTTTCAGCACCTCTGACAAAGACATTGTCATCTCGGCCTATCAACCTAAATCAGTTTTGGCACAGGTATTTTTCGAGCCAAATCCTCAACTGAATGATAGCATAACTTACGATATTACCTCATGGGCTTTACCATATGCCTATAATTTGAAAGCCTACGCTTTAGAAAGCAGACTTGACCCGGCCGGTGCTTATGAGAAAGTAAGTTTTGCAGAAAATGTCCCAGGTAAAACGCCAGTAGCTTATATCGCTAAATGGGAAGGAACAAGAGATGCCGCTTTTCTTGCAGCACTTTTAAGAGAAGGCATACGAGTAAAATATCCTGAATTCCCTTTCAAAACAGAAGGAAAAAGCTTCCCAGCCGGCACTCTGCTAATCACCAAAGGAGGTAATGAATATGTCGCTGATTTTGATAAAAAAGTTACGGGAATTGCCAATCAATTTGGTATCTCCCTTGAAACAACCATGACTGGTTACATGGAAGAAGGCAAGGACTTTGGTTCACCTAATATCCGGATTATCCAGGCCCCAAAAGTTGCATTGGTGGGAGGAGCTGGGACTTCTTCTCTGAACTACGGTGAGCTTTGGCATTTCTTCGAAAAGGACTTGAACTATCCACTTTCAAACTTGGAATTGGACAACATGGCCAGATATGACCTAAGCAAATACAATGTAATCATTCTCCCATCCATGTGGGGCGGAGGACTGAATAAAGCAGCTCAGGATAAAGTCATGGAGTGGGTTCGCGCAGGTGGAAAAGTTATTGCCATAGAGGGTGCAGTAAATCTTTTTGCAAACAAAGAAGGTTTTTCTCTGAAAACTTTCGATAGCGATGAGGAGAAAAAAGCTGCCGAAAAAACAGCTGACACCCTGGCTAGAAAAGAACGATTAGAGCCTTATCAGGAGGGAGAACGTTTGGCAATCTCAGGCGGAGCTGCTGGAGCAATTTACCAAGTTGATATGGATGTAACGCATCCTCTAGGATTTGGTACGCAGGGTAAATTTTACGCATTGAAAAACAACTCCAATAAGTTTGCCTACTTACTAGACGGAGTAAATGCAGGAAAAATCAGCTCCAATGATTCCTACAGAACAGGCTACATAGGCTATAAAATCAAATCCACAATGGGAGGATCCTTAGCTATCGGTTCGGAAAGGCAAGGTCGTGGAGAGATTGTTTACTTCGTGGATAATCCTATTTTCCGTGGTTTCTGGGAATCCGGAAAATTAGTATTGAGCAATGCAATTTTCTTGGTTGGACAGTAGGGAAAGGATGAAATATAAATTCTGAAGGCTGAAATCAATAGCTGAAAGCCGACTCCTGAAAATGGGGTCGGCTTTTTTACTCAGGAGCGGAGAAGTGAAAAAAGCATTTTTACACATTTGATTGTGCATTTTTTTGTATTTTTGCACAAATGAATGTGCAAAATGGATGAATTACTTGAAATATCCCATTCACTAATCAATAATACAAGCCTTGAATTTGAACGATATTTAAAAGACCAGATTGCTTGGGATGAAAAACTGATTGGTATCAAAGGGGCTAGAGGAACAGGAAAAACTACTTTAATTCTCCAATACCTTAAAAAGAAAAAAAGCGAAGGACTGCTCGTTGCTTATTTTTCATTGGACGAATTGTATTTTTTGGAAAATAACCTTCTTCAAACTGCAAAGACTTTTTACCAAACAGGTGGTAAAGTATTGGCATTGGATGAAGTTCATAAATATCCAAGTTGGTCTCGAGAGCTTAAAAATTTACATGATCGCTACCCAGACCTTCAGATTATTTTTTCTGGATCTTCGATTATTGATATCAGCAAACAGGAAGGGGATATTAGCAGGCGAGCGATCATGTATGAGCTACATGGACTTTCCTTTCGTGAATACTTGAAAATTAAACAAAAGCTAGCTCTTCCTCTCCTCAAAATGGATCAAATACTTTTCCCAGAAGGAGATATTAGACAGCTATTTCCCGACGATTTCAAACCTCTCTCCTATTTTAATGATTATTTGACTACTGGCTATTTCCCTTTTTCAGGAGAAAATAAGGAGCTTTATTATCAGAAATTGAGGCAAATGATCAGAACAATTGTGGAATATGACATGGCAGAAATAAAAGGCTTTGACATCAGAAACGGTAAAAAATTGCTTCAACTGCTTTATATTATTTCACAACAGGTACCCTTCAAACCTAACTTAAGTTCGCTTGCCGAGAAGACCGCCATACATCGAAATTCACTTTCACTATATCTTAGCTATTTAGCAGAAGCACGCCTAATTGATCTCCAATATCCCGCAGGAATCAGTATATCAACGCTTCAGAAGCCTGAAAAAATTTTTTTAAACAACACCAACTATCTCTATGCCTTGGCTGAAATTAAACCTGAAAAAGGGACAGTTAGGGAAATATTTTTTCAAAGTCAGGTAAAAGTAAATCATCGATTAAATTATTCACCTTCAGTTGATTTTTTGGTAAATCAAGAATATCATTTTGAAGTCGGTGGAAAAAGTAAAACTCGAAATCAACTGCTCAGTGATAAACATTTTCTGGTAAAAGACGATTTGGAATTCCCGGCAGGAAAAAGTCTACCTCTCTGGATTTTTGGCTTTATGTATTGATTTTCAATTTCTTTTTCTATTTTGTCATAATGAAACAATAAACCATAAATTCCCTTACCTATGAAAACCAACAGAAGAGATTTTTTTAAGAAAGTTGGCGCCGGAACACTCGCTGCTTCCATCCCATTCGCTTCACAAGCACATGCACTTTCTTCCGCCCCGAAAGCGGCTTCGGATGATCAGTTTCTCCAAATTGGAGATAATATAGCAATCGCCAATACCGACTCAGGAAAAGTACGAGGCTATATCCTGAAGGGAGTATTTACCTACTTGGGGATACCCTATGGAGCAGACACTGCTGGAAAAAACCGATTTATGGCTCCCAAAAAACCTGAGCCCTGGACTGATGTCAAACCTACTATTTGGTGGGGAAACACCGCTCCTCAGATTATGGATAATCGCTATGCAAATGTCCACTACTCTTTTGCGGATCATTGGAACTATGACGATGTCAGCGAAGACTGTTTGCGCCTAAATGTATGGTCCAATGGAATCGCTGATGGGAAAAAGCGCCCAGTGATGGTTTGGCTTCACGGAGGTGGATTTACCAATGGAAATGGAATTGAGCAGGATGGCTACCATGGGGAAAATTTCGCCAAAAACGGAGATATCGTCTTCGTATCTATTAATCACCGGTTGGGACCAATTGGGTTCACAGATTTATCCAGTGTAGGAGGCGATAAATATAAAGACTCAGGAAATGTTGGCATGTTGGATATCATTGCGGCTTTGAACTGGGTAAAAACAAATATTTCCAATTTTGGTGGGGACCCTGGAAATGTCACCATCATGGGGCAATCCGGAGGAGGTGCGAAAGTAACCTGCACCATGGCCATGCCAGCTTCCGAAGGTATGGTACATAAAGGCGTTGCGCTCAGTGGCAGCATGCTTCAAGCTAATGACAAAGAATATGCGCAGACTTTGGGTCGCTATGTCATGGAGGAGGCAAAACTAACGCCTGCTACGCTGGATCAAATTCAGGAAATCTCGTGGAGAGAATATTTAGATATCGCAAATCGTGCTTTAGTTCGAATGCGGAAAGATAACCCTCAGCCCGGCTTCCGAGGCGGCTTTGGTCCTGTTGCTGACGGAGTGCATATTCCGAAAGGTGAGTTCTTTTCAGAAACTTCAGGCCATGCAGCCAACATGCCTTTGATGGTTTGTACCACATTCCATGAATGGAACCCAACCCGAACCAATGCCGAACTGGAAAAAATAGATAAAGCCGGGGTAGTGGAGCAGCTAAAAGGTAGATTTGGTGAACAATCTGATGCTATTTATGCTGCTTATGCAAAGGATTTTCCAAATGCATCTCCGGCAGATCTTTGGGCCATGATCCTATCCAACCGTCAGGGTGCTATCAACACTTCTACTGCGAAATCCTCCCAATCTGCGCCTGTCTATTTAGCCTGGTTTGGCTGGGAACCCAATCTTTATGATGGACGCATGAAGGCATTTCACTGCATAGATATCTGTTTCTGGTATCAGAATACCGACCGCATGTACACGCATACTGGAGGAGGAGCCAGACCAAGAGCCTTGTCTGATAAGATGTCTTCTGCTTTGCTAGCCTTTATGAAAACAGGGAACCCAAATGGAGGAGGCCTTCCAAATTGGCCGGCATATCAGGTTGCAAATGGAGAAACCATGATTCTTGATGATACCTGTCAAGTGAAAAATAAGCCGGATGCCAATGGATTAGCAGCTTTTATGGCCTAATTTAAATTTGCTCCAATACCAACCCGAACTGGACTTGGATTTCGTTCTGAACCTTCACAGTACCAAAAAACTTAACAGGCGGATTAATTGAGAAGTCTGAAAAAGTAACTGTTTGCTTTCCGCTGAGTGTGGTTTTTCCGTTTTGCTTGATTTGTAATTGACAGGAAATCGGAAATCTTCTACACACACCTGCAAGAGTAATTTCAACATTCCCTTTGAGACTTTCAGAGGGGGTGTTGGGATTAGTTCGAACAAGATCTAAAAACCTTACTCTTATTTCAGGATGTTCTTCTGCTCTGACAGTTTCATGAAAATCTTTGGTCATCAACTTGTTGTAGCAATTGAAATTGGTTGAATTCAACACAATTTCTCCAGACCAGTGAGCAATGTGCTTTTCGGGAGAAAGCGTTTCAATTAATATATCATTCCCCTGATAACCTAAAGCTGCACATTCGAATTGATTGACATTGGTTTTACCTAAAATTTCAACCACACTTTCCTTAGATACCTTCCAATGTGTGATATCTTCTTTTTCTTTTAGGCTGAAACCAAAAGAAATGAATAAAATAAGAAGGGAAGTGAATATCTTTTTCATCTGTTTACAATTTGTTTTTTAAAGGTCAGATGGAATCTCGCGTACTTGAAAGTCATACCAGTGTGTGAGGGCTCCGACTTGCTCAATTTCATAGCTGTAAAACTTTAAAATCGGCCCCGTTTCCAGGGCCGATTGGGGTGGTTTAGTTTCTGGATTAGAAACTAATAGCAGCTTCCAAGTTCACACCTTTGAAGCGACCTTCAAAGTATTTGCTATCCGGAGCAAAACCGTCCTTATACTCTTGATTTACATATTCTAATTTTAGAAGCACATTCTTAGTCATAAACCAACCTCCACCTAAATTCAATCTAGTAATCTTGGTATCAGGAGCAGTGCTATTTGCATTACCATTCACTGAGTTCCATCTGAGCCCAAGGTAAAACTGCTCAGTGGTTCCAAATCTGTAGAGTGTTTCTGCAGCTACTTGAGTGAATTGACCATCTCCTTGGTCTGGAGAGTTGTTAACCACTTCATAGATCCCGAAGAATTCCAAGCCTCTATACTTGATGAAAGGGTTGAACTGCATTGCGGTCATTTGCTTGAATCTTGGATTAAATCTTCCCTCGAAATCACTTGCATTTCCCTCTAAAGCCTGCATAACTCCGTAGTATCTAGAACCGGCTCTGTCCCCACCGTACAGCCAAGTACCTGTGGTAGTACCATTATTCAAGTACCAAGAACCTGTTAATCTTAGTCGTAAATCATCACTCAATTGCTTATCAAAACCCAATTTTCCGTAGAAAGAAGCCTTATTGTCAGAGTTATCATTGACAATCACATTTTGATTGAGTTTACCATTGGTAAGACCAATGACTCCGATAAACCCATTATTTTGAATGGTTATTTCTCCGAAAGCCTCAGTGGAAAATGAGTCCATTATATAGTTTCCGATGAAAGGATTGTAAATCACTCGGGCATTATCAGATCTTCTAAAGTGAGCATCCCCATAGTTGAACTCATCCAGACCAACAGTTATGGTTGCGACACTCATAAAACCTTCCATAAAACCAGGTCTGATGAAATCCAATTTATCGATTTGAAGATGACCACCTTTTACCCAAGCTTCGTTATGGTGCTTAGAAGAAAGATAGGTTCTCAAATGTAATCTCATACCATCAGCTAATTGGGTGTTGATGTTTAGGTTGGCAGAAGGAAGGTTGAAATTAGAACCCAATTCCACCAAATTATTGAGATTGTTGTAGTTATTAATGGTCTGAAATTGGAGTGCAAAATCACCTCCAACGAAAACTCTTACCTTATCAAAGGTACCTTTCGCTTCTTTTGGAGTTTCAAATACATTTAGACCTTCTTTATCATTGGATCTAAAATATTGTAACTCGGTTTTTTCTTGTGCATTTGTTGCCAAAGGGCTCAGCGCCATGAGAACTATCGCCAATGTGCCAAACCAGGTTAAGTGCTTTTTCATAATCAATTGAGATAAGGGTTAATTTTTTTGTTCGTAAATCGCTTTGTAAGAAATCTGTAAATCGTTACCGGTTTTGATGGTGTTGAATACAGCAGTCGGTGGACTAAGTTTGAATTGAGTAAAGGTGATCGGAAGATTACCGGAGAAAAGGACAGAATTTCCATTTACCTGGTAATTGACCTTCATTTTTACAGTCTGACTAACTCCTGCTATACTGAGTTTTCCGGTGGCCATCAGGTAGTTGCTCTGAATTTCGTCCAGACTGATTAATTGAAAATCAACTGACTGAAACTGCTCTGCTTTAAGAGCTTCATAAGCATTTTTATCCATAGAGCTCTTTCCGCTTTTCAGGGATTTCACAGGAACTTTTATCGTCAAACTTTGAATTCCTTCCAGCTTTCCACTCAATAGGTTTATGGATGCCTGGCCTTGTAAAGGACCTTCGGTTACCATATCCCAATCATGAATTGTAGAAGTGCCGGAAACTTTTACCTCTGCTGAATTTTTGATTGTAAACAACTGTTGCTGAGCGTATCCAACTTGTATTTGGAGTACTCCCACGATCAGCGTCAACAGTATGTATTTTGTAAGCCTTTCCATCGCATTAAAGGGTTAGTGAACTTGTTTGTTGATCCAAAAGTAGGTTCAGCGATTGGATTAAAACTTGACGAGAATTGGCTAAAAAGATGACTTTTATCAGCTTTTAAAGAATCTATAATAAAATAGCTAAGTTATTCTTTATACTGTTTGAGATATATTTTGTGTCTATAACGGTATTTTATTTTAAAAAAATCAGCAGGACAGTATTTTTATCTTACTTCAACGATTTCTCCTCTTAATAATTTCGTGAACTCAGCTAAAAGTTTTTGGCTTTAGAATGATGAAAATAATATCGGCTTTCAATTAAGAGCAAACCAACTTCTCGGTTAAAATCAAGGAAATGATCAGAGAATCTTGCTTTACATAACAACTAGGCCCATGATAATCCACTTGATTTTTTAATATCACCTTCAAGCTCGATTTCAACCGGTTGCATTAAATTTTCCTGATACATTCCTCAAAATTCTGCTTAAAAGCGATTTCTTTTCCCATAAATTAGGCGCTCTTATTCAGACAACTATGACAGATTTTAAAAACTATAAAGTACCCTATTCGATATCCTCAGATTATTCTGAAAAAGTGGCCTATTTCTCCATGGAATTTGCCATTCACCAACCTTTAAAAATCTATTCAGGTGGCTTGGGATTCCTTTCAGGCTCACATCTCAGAAGTGCCTATGAACTGGGGCAAAACTTAATCGGGATCGGAATCCTTTGGAAATACGGCTATTACGATCAGACGAGGCATCATGACCAAACACTTAAGCCGGAGTGGTACGAGAAGACCTACAGCTTCTTGGAGGATACAGGGATCAAGTTTCAGGTAACGGTTCATGATGTGCCAGTTTGGGTCAAGGCTTTCTACTTGGCTCCGGATACTTTCAAGTCTGCCCCATTATTTCTTTTGAGCACAGATCTTCCTGAAAATGACTATCTCAGTCAGACCATCACTCATAAATTATATGACTCCGACACGGCTGCCAAGATTGCGCAGTGTTTGCTATTAGGTATAGGCGGAGCCAAATTGTTGGATATTCTCAATTTCAATCCGGATGTATACCATTTGAATGAAGCCCACGGGGTAAGTGCAGTTTTTCATCTTATGAGAAAATTTGGCAGCAAAAAGGAAGTTCAAAAACGTCTGGTCTTCACCACACATACCCCAGAGGAGGCCGGAAATGAAAAACACGATATTCATCTACTGAATAAAATGAGCTTTTTCAACGGATACTCTGTGGATGAAGTGAAAAAGCTGACCGGGATGGAAGGTGATGTTTTCAATCACTCCTTGGCAGCGCTTCGATTCGCCAGAAAAGCCAATGGAGTCTCCGAACTCCATGGAAAAGTCAGTAGGCAAATGTGGAAATCCTACAAAAACATTCCGGAAATCACCCACATCACCAATTCCCAAAACTTCAAATACTGGGCGGATAAGCAACTCTATCATTACATGGAGCAGGATGATGTGGCTCTTTTTGAAGACAGAAAACAGTTTTTGAAGAAAAGAGCATTCGATATCGTAGCGGATCAGACGGGTAAACTCATGAACCCGAAAGTACTGACTATCGTTTGGGCCAGAAGATTTGCAAGCTATAAGAGAGCCGAATTGATCACCAGAGATATCCGCCGATTTGATGCATTGATGCGCAATTCGAAATATCCAATTCAGATAATCTGGGCAGGTAAACCTTATCCATTAGATTACAATGCCATTTCTGTCTTCAACCAACTGGTTCATTTGAGCAAGCAATATTCTAATATGGCGGTGTGCACAGGCTATGAGTTGACTCTGAGCAAGCGTCTCAAGCAGGCATCTGATATTTGGCTGAACAATCCACGAGTGCCGAGAGAAGCTTCCGGCACTTCCGGAATGACCGCATCCATGAATGGAGGGGTAAATCTTTCCACTTTTGACGGATGGATATGTGAATTTGCAGAGCATGGAAAAAACAGCTTCATCGTTCCTCCATCTAACTATGCATCCATGCATGTGGAAGAACAAGACGAATACGATTTGAATAAGCTCTATGAGGTGCTGGAAAAAGAAATTCTTCCGCTTTATTACGATAATCCAGAAGGCTGGAGAGCTTTAGTTCAAAAAGGCATGAAAGATGTCATCGGCTTTTTTGAAAGTAATAGAATGGCGAAAGAATACTATGATTTAATGTACAAATCCTGATTCAAAAGATATTTAGACCATTCTGTAAAGCTCAAATCGGATAATTCGATTTGAGCTTTTATTTTGCCTCTATATTGTATGTAATGATGAAAAAAGCCCTACTCCTTCTGATCCTTTTACCAATTTTCACTTACGCTCAAGATGTAATGCCTCCACTTTTGCCCTGGAAAGGAAAATCGGAAGCCCTCATGGTAGCAAAAGGTCATCCTTGGATCACACCGGGGGAAGCAAGCGACTTGAAAGAATCTCCAACTTATGAGGAAACCTACCTTTGGATCAAAAAAATAGCTGACTCCAGTCCTTATATCCAACTCAAAAGCCTGGGCAAAAGTGAACAGGGAAGAGATATTTGGATACTCATCGCTTCCAAAAATCAATTTTTTGACGGAGAAAGGTTAAAAAAGGAAGAGAAACCACTGATATTTTTCCACGGGGGAATCCATGCCGGAGAGATCGATGGAAAAGATGCCGGCATGATGTTGCTTCGGGATATCATCCACGGTGAAAAAGGTCACTTATTGGATCAGGCCAATATTCTTTTTATCCCCATTCTCAATGTGGATGGGCATGAAAGAAGAAGCCCCTATGGCCGTGTCAATCAAAGAGGGCCGGTAGAAATGGGATGGAGAACCAATGCCAAAAACCTCAACCTCAATCGGGATTTTACCAAAATCGAAACTGCTGGAGTTAAGGCCGTCATAGAAGTGATCAATGAATATGAGCCGGATTTATATGTGGACGTGCATGTCACTGATGGAGCAGACTATCAATATGACATCACTTACGGTTTCGTAAAGACAGGAGGATATTCTCCTGCTATCAGTCAGTTTTTAGCTAATACATTTCAGAAAGAAGTCGATGCTGCTTTGAGTAGCAAGGGGCATATTCCAGGTCCTCTTCTATTCGCTGCCAATGGGGATGATTTTTCCTCCGGAAATGTAGCCTTTTCCTTTAGCCCCAGATTTTCTCATACCTATGGAGATGCTCGTCATCTTCCTTCTATATTAATAGAAAATCATTCTCTGAAGCCATTCAGACAACGGGTTTTGGGAACATATGTATTTATGGAACAAGCGATTTTGACCATGGCTAAGCATTTTGACGCAGTTAAAAAAGCGGTTGCATTAGATCAAAATCAAGCAAAGGAATCCCTTGATGTGAAATTCAAATTTAGGGAGAACCCAGCCGACACCATGCAATTCAAAGGGATAGCATCCAGAAAAGAAAAATCTACCCTAACTGGATCCGAATATGTGGTATGGGAGGGTAAGGCTATCACTCAGGAAGTCCCTACCCTTTTGATGGACGTACCTGTGCAAACCGTCCCTATTCCCAAAGCTTATTGGATTTCCTCAGAGTGGTCAGAGGTCATTGAAAAATTGCAGCTACACGGGATTGAAATGGAAATCTTGAGTGAGCCAAAAGATATCAGGCTAGAATACTCCAAAGTAATGGACTTTAAAATGGGCAGCCAGCCCTATGAAGGCTTAATGAGAGTACAGGAATTTTCTTCAGAAAAAATCTACCGAACGCAAACTTTCCTTCCAGGCTCCATAAGAGTCAAAACTGACCAAGCTTTGGGAGAACTGGCAGTAATTTTATTGGAAGAGGAATCCGTGGACAGCTTTTTTCAATGGGGATATTTCAATTCCGTATTCAGCCAAACTGAATATATAGAATCCTACATCATGGAGCCTTTGATTATTCAAATGCTAGCAAAAGATCCAAAGCTCAAAACTGAATTTGAGACAAAAAAATCAGAAGACCCTGACTTCGCTAAAAATGCGAGAAGAATCTATCGCTGGTTTTATGAAAAGACCCCTTATTTTGATCAAAACTGGAAAGTGATTCCAGTGGGAAGAGAATGGTAAATGATATGAAATGCCAATTAGGAAAAAACTCACACAACTTGTCCCGAACTTGTTTCGGGAGGGGGATAATTATTCTGGGCATTCCTCCCGAAAGTCATCGGGATGACCTCTAAAAAACAAATTTTAACCAGATGAAAATAGAGCATATAGCCATTTGGGTAGAGAATCTGGAGAGTATGAAAAATTGGTATTGCCATTACCTGAGCCTTGAAGCAGGAGAGCTTTATATCAATCCAAAAAAAGGTTTCAGTTCATATTTTCTGAAATTCCCCAATGGTGCAAGACTGGAGCTGATGAATAGACAAGATCTGGAAAGCAGAGCAGAAGGATCAAAAATATATTCAGGCTATGCCCATATAGCAATTTCTTTGGGCTCCAAAGAAAAGGTGGATGAAATGACCCGATTCTTCAAATCTGAGGGCATTCCGATTTTGGATGGACCCAGAACTACAGGCGATGGATATTATGAGTCTGTAATATCAGATCCTGAAGGAAATTTATTGGAATTGACAGTTTAATTCAGGAAAATATCCAATTCTGGAAACCAGACAGGGAGTCCTCAGGTTATTGGAGTAGTTCTGGTACTTCAGGCTATAATTGAGTACCTTCGCCGTTTAAAATTGCCCATCGATTTATGAGTCAATCCACTGCTTCTCAGGAAGAATTTATTGAAATTTTTGGTGCCCGAGAGCATAATCTGAAAAATCTGGATGTCAGAATTCCCCGCAACCAACTGGTGGTGGTGACAGGTCTGAGCGGAAGCGGAAAAAGCTCCCTCGCTTTTGACACCATTTATTCGGAAGGACAAAGAAGATATTTGGAGAGCTTTTCAGCTTATGCCCGCTCTTTTTTGGGTGGGATGGAAAGACCGGATGTGGATAAGATTAATGGGCTTTCACCGGTAATTGCCATTGAGCAAAAAACCACCTCAAAAAATCCTCGATCCACAGTAGGTACTGTTACTGAAATCTATGACTTCATGCGATTGCTTTTTGCAAGAGCAGGAGAAGCTTTTTCCTATGAAACCGGGAAAAAGATGGTGAGACAAACCGAAGACCAGATTATCGAGCAACTTTTTTCAAAGTTTGGAGGAAAAAAACTCTACATCCTTGCTCCGGTAGTCAAAGGAAGGAAAGGGCATTACAGAGAGCTTTTCGAGCAAATCAGAAAAATGGGATTCTCCAAAGTTCGGGTTGATGGCGTGGTGATGGAGATGGTTCCCAAAATGCAGGTGGACCGTTATAAAATTCACGACATAGAAATTGTCATCGACCGTATTGTAGCTGATGAGTCCGATAGATTTAGAATCACTCAATCCCTCAAATCTGCCTTGCAACATGGCAAAGGGGTGATCATGATTCGGGATGAGGAGGGAGAAATCCATCATTTCTCCAAGTACTTGATGGATCCGGAAACAGGCCTTTCTTACGATGAGCCTGCCCCTAACACTTTTTCATTCAATAGTCCATATGGAGCCTGTCCTACCTGTAATGGATTGGGGATTACTGAGGAAATTACCAAAGAAAGCATCATTCCCGATCCCAGTCTGAGTATTACCAGAGGGGGAATTGCTCCTTTGGGCGAATACAGAGACATCTGGATATTTAAGAAAATTGAGGCGATCCTGAAGCATTACAAATGCAGCATGAGTACGCCTATAAATAAGCTGCCTGAAAATGTGGTGGATGTCTTGCTCTACGGAGATAAGGTTGAAGTAGCTGTAGACTCGGTGAAATATCCGGGAACAAAGTGGCATACCACCTTTGAGGGAATTGTCAACTTCCTACAAAAGTATCAGGAAGGCAGTTCTGAAAAAATTCAGGACTGGGTTTCAGAGTTTACCATCACTCAGACCTGTCCGGATTGTAATGGATATCGCCTGAAGAGGGAAGCACTACACTTCAAAATCGACGATACGCACATCGGAGAATTAGCTCATAAAGATATCCGAGCTTTAGGCGATTGGTTTGAAGGCGTGGAAAGCCGCATGACTGAAAAGCAGCAGATCATCGGTCAGGAAGTGTTGAAAGAAATCAGAAAGAGGATAGGTTTTCTTCTAGATATTGGCCTGGATTATTTGACGCTCAACCGACCATTGAGAACTCTTTCTGGTGGAGAGGCTCAGCGAATCCGTTTGGCAACCCAGATAGGTACTCAGCTTGTGGGAGTGCTTTACATTTTGGATGAACCCAGCATTGGTTTGCACCAGCGGGACAATGTCAAATTGATCAAAGCACTACAAAGCCTAAGAGATCTTGGAAATTCGGTGCTGGTGGTGGAGCATGATAAAGACATGATGCTCGAATCCGATTTTGTGTTGGATATGGGACCGGGAGCAGGAAGACATGGCGGACATATTGTTGCCTCAGGAAAGCCCGAGGAAATTCTGAAGCAGGGAGGAGTAACTGCCGATTATCTGAAAGGGAAACTTGGGCTACCGATTCCTAAAGAGCGCAAAAAAGGAAAAGGCGAAAGCTTAATTCTCAAAGGTGCAAGTGGAAACAATCTGAAGAATGTAGATTTAGAAATTCCACTGGGCACTCTGACTTTGATCACTGGCGTTTCGGGATCAGGGAAAAGTACTTTGATTCATGAGACATTGTATCCCATTTTGAGGCAACATATTTATGGATCCAAAAAAGATCCCATGCCTTATGAAAGCTTCAAAGGCTTGGAGCATCTGGATAAAGTAATTGAGGTGGATCAGTCTCCGATTGGCAGAACACCAAGATCAAACCCCGCCACATACACGGGAGTATTTTCAGATATCAGGACACTTTTCACAGAACTCCCAGAGGCTAAAATCAGAGGTTATAAACCTGGAAGATTTTCCTTCAATGTCAAAGGAGGAAGATGTGAGGACTGTGAAGGTGCCGGAATGAAATTGATTGAGATGGACTTCTTGCCTGATGTCCATATCCCATGCGAAACTTGCAAAGGAAAGCGCTACAATCGGGAAACTTTGGAAGTACGATTCAAAGGGAAATCCATTTCCGATGTATTGGATATGACAGTTGAGCAGGCAGTGGAATTTTTCCATAACCAACCAAAAATCCTAAGAAAGATCAAGACTTTGAATGATGTGGGTTTAGGCTATATCACACTTGGACAGCACGCTACTACGCTATCCGGAGGTGAGGCGCAGCGGGTGAAGCTGGCAACTGAGCTTTCCAAAAAAGACACTGGAAAAACCTTCTATATTCTGGATGAACCCACGACAGGACTGCACTTTCAGGATATTGAAATGCTGATGAAAGTTTTGCAAAAGCTGGTAGATAAAGGCAATACAGTTTTGATTATTGAACACAATCTGGATGTCATCAAAGTAGCTGATTATGTGGTGGATTTGGGACCTGAAGGAGGAAACAAAGGGGGGACGATAATCGCAAAAGGCACACCTGAGCAGATTGCCAAGAATTCAAAAAGCCATACAGGCAAGTTTCTTAAAATTGAATTAAATAGCTGATTCAGGGCCAAATCAGTGCTATATTCCTTTTATCACAATCCACTGATTCCTTTTCATAGCTTCAGTATATTTGAGGTTCTATGAATAGAATTCGTTTATATTGGTTGCTACAAATTCTGGGCTGGGGAAGCATTGCCTTTGTCCAGATACTTTTTGCATCCCTTTCCTCCACCGGAATCAATCAGGTTCAGGTTTGGGGCTTTATTGTTCTTGCGGTATTTTATCTGCTATCAACCCATTTTATTCGCTACATAATCAAGACCTACGATTGGTTCAAGTTGAGCATTCCTCAACTTTTACTTCAGTCGGTCCTGGCCATGTTGGCTTTGAGTTTAGTCAATGTGGTTGTACAGATTCTAATCAACATTGCTTTTGGAATTTTAAACCCACAGAATGACTTTCAGCTTCTGGTTATTTCAGCCAACCTGTTTATAGCTTTTCTTTTTTATGCCATGTGGTTTTTGCTTTATTTCCTTTTTCACTTTCTGGATAACTACAACAATACCCTAAAATATGAGGCGAAAATCAATCAAATCCGCCTCAACCATCTGAAAAGCCAACTCAATCCACATTTTATTTTCAACGCTTTGAACAGCGTGAGAGCTTTGGTGGATGAAGATCCGGACAAGGCAAAAAATGCGATTACGAGAATTTCGAATATACTTCGCTTCTCACTGATGATGGATAAAAAACAGACCATTGACTTTGAAGATGAGCTGAATACAGTGAAAGATTATCTCATCCTGGAATCCATCCGCTTTGAAGAAAGGCTGCAGGTAGAATATCAAATCGAAGATGAGGCCTTCAATTACAAAATCCCTCCGATGATGCTACAGACCATAGTGGAAAATGCCATCAAGCATGGAATTTCTAATTTGGTGAAAGGGGGTATTATTGAGATCAAATGCCGGGAAGGACTGGAGGATGATTTGTATATCCAAGTTAAAAACAGCGGCTATCTCAAAACTCCTCCGAGCTTAAAGCCCAAAGCCGATGGAGGCCATGGATTGAGTAATACGGTACAAAGGCTTAAGTTAATTTATGGGGATAAAGCCAGGTTCCGTATATTCAATTCCGGGAATCAATTTGTTATCACCGAAATCAAAATCCCCAAACAAAGAGTAACTTTAGAACAATAAACTGAAAAAATATGCGAGCCATAGTTATTGATGACGAAAGATTGGCAAGAAAAGAGCTGATCAACTTATTAAATCAGCTGGAAACCGTCGAAGTAGTCGGAGAAGCAGTGAATGTGGAAGATGCCAAGGAGAAGATAGATCAACTCAATCCCGATGTGATTTTCCTGGATATTCAAATGCCAGAGAAAACAGGTTTCGATTTGTTGGAGGAGCTGGACAATGTTCCTCACGTAATTTTCACCACAGCTTATGACGAATATGCACTGAAGGCATTCCAGGTAAATGCTTTGGATTATTTGCTGAAGCCTATCGAGCCAAAAAGATTGGAAGAAGCTATTCAGAGACTTTCAGGCAAGATTGAAAATCAAATCAAGCGCGAGGAAGAAGCTGCTTCAACTAACAATAAAAAATTGACCTTGGATGATCAGGTATTTGTCAAAGATGGAGACAGATGCTGGTTTGTTAGGTTGTCCAATGTAAGGCTATTCGAATCCGACGGAAACTACATCAAAGTCTACTTCGATAATTTCAAGCCAATGATCCATAAGTCCTTGAATGCCTTGGATGAAAGACTAGATGAGAAGTCTTTTTTCCGTGCCAGCAGAAAGCACATTATCAACTTAGGTTGGGTCGAAGGAATAGAACCTTGGTTTAATGGAGGCTTGGTTGTCACCCTAAAAGGAGGGGACAGAATTGAGGTAAGTCGCAGACAGGCAGCACGATTCAAGGAAATGATGAGCTTGTAACTTTCATAACCAAAAAAAAGCATTTGATTTCCCGAATTAAATTCTGTAATTAGTGGAAAAGTAATTTTATATCGCTTTTTTAACCCGATACATCCACTAAAACGCATTATCTGCCAAACCCATGAAAGAAGAGCGGATTTTAATAGTCGAAGACGACCCAAGTATTGCAGAGAATATTCAGGAAATCTTAGAACTCCTTGGCTATGTCAATATAGACATTGCCAACTCGGCCAATCAGTGTATCAAGGTCATCAAAAAATATCGTCCGGATTTGATATTTATGGATATCAAATTGAAGGGGGATAAAGATGGAATTGAACTGGGGGAAATTGTAAAGCAGATGGTGGATGCACCTTTGGTGTTTGTGACATCTTACTCAGATCCTACCATCATTGAGCGTGCAAAAAGAATTGCCCCTGCAGGCTTTATTGTAAAGCCTTTCAACACCAATGATATCCACGCTATCGTGGAAATCGTGCTTTATAATAAAAGAACCAAGCCTGCTACAGAGACAGCTGCCGTAGTTGCTCCAAAAGAAAGCCCTTATTTGGTTACCGATGCGGTATTTATCAAAGCAGACAATGCATTTGAGCGTGTACCTTACGATGAGATTTACTATGTGGAGGCAAATGGAAATATGGTGACTATTTTCACGAAAAACAGAGATTATAGCATCCGCAAATCCATGAAAGAAATTGAGGAAATTTTACCTTCCCAGTTTTTCCTTCGGGTTCAGAAGTCTTTCATCGTTCATTTGGGACAAATTGAAAGCTTTAATACCAAGGAAATTACACTGAAGCAAGGGGCGATTGTGCAAGTTGGAAGACAATATTACAATAGCTTCTTAGCCAAGTTGAATACAATTACGGAAAGTTAAGTTTACACCCACCGACCAATTTTTAAAAATCCTGCTTCCAACGAGGCAGGATTTTTTTTACACTTCAAGGGTTTTAAATCCCTTGGAGGGTTTATTATCATCAAGTAATAAATCGCAAAAAATTATAATAATCCAGGAAAATGATCCCATTCGGATTTGATAAAATCGGAAGCAAAATCAATGATATTATCAATATCCAAAGGTTAATTGGGGAAACAAATGATCTTATAATTCAGTATATTTAGCTATGGATTATCAAAAATATATCGAAATCAGAGCAGATAAGAGGTTTGGAAAGCCTTGTATTAAAGGGACCCGAATTTCTGTTTATGATGTACTAAACTGGTTATCCAATGGAATGTCAAAGGAGGAAATTCTTGCTGATTTTGAAGAGTTAAATGAAGAAATGATACATGCGTGTTTGGCTTTTGCAGCAGATAAAGAACATAAACTTCAGTTCAACAATTGAAACTACTTTTTGATCAGAACATATCATCTAAGATAGTTAGACTTTTAGAGGAAAAATTTCCAGGTTCCACACATGTTCTTTTTGAAGGGTTAGAGAATGCTCCAGACTTGAAAATCTTTAATTTTGCAAAGAAAAATGGATATGCAATTGTCACCTTCGATTCAGACTTTGTTGATTTGAGTCTAGTAAAAGACTCTCCACCCAAAATTATTTGGCTGAGATCTGGTAATTTGACAACCACTAATATTTCCAGACTTCTTTTAAACAATTCCAGTAACGTTCAACATTTTTTGGAATCCAAAGAAAAATCGATTTTGGAAATAAATCGATAAAATTCAGTGAACTAAAAACAACCACTCAGAAAGAATTTATTGTTCTAAGTAGAAGAATAAATAACAGGGAATAATCGGAAAAAATATTTTATAAAATGGGTATCCGATTACATTAAATTTAGATTTTTAGCAGGCAGTATTATTTTCGGTTCCGCCTTCTCATACCGCAAAATGAAAATTCGTGTTTTTAAACTGGAAGGAAGATTACTTGCAGAGTAATAAAACCTCCTCAAACAATCTTCAATTAGTATACTAAGCTTTCTTTTTTGTATAATTAAAGAACGGTCAGTTTTTAAAAGAGCTTCCCAATGTTTCCCATTCTTTCGCAGGAAAATGAATTGGCTATAAATGTTAATGCATGAAAAGACTTAGAATAAAAGAGAGTATTAAATTTTTTCTTGAACGCCAGTTTGTCAAAGGAGCTTACGTTCAATTGCTGTATGTAGCATTATTGATTGGATTGATATCACTGATTGGGGGGCTGCTTGTCTTGCCATCAGGAGAACCCACAGGGAATCTTGGAGAAGCAGTTTGGTGGGCCTTTTTACGATTGTCTGATCCTGGATATCTAGGAGATGATGAGGGCAACTGGAGACGCTTTATATCCACTATACTTACGGTGCTAGGATATGTGGTTTTCTTGGGTTCGATGGTGGCTATTATTACCACCTGGATGAATACCAAAATCCGAAGCCTGGAACAAGGTTTTACGCCGGTTGCAGCAAAGAATCACATTTTGATTTTAGGCTGGAACTCCAAGACAAGCTATACTGTAGGAGAAATTATCCAGTCTGTTGGCAGATTAAGAAGATTTTTGAAGTTTTATGGAGCCAGAAGACTGAACTTGATCATTCTTGCAGAAGATGTGACACCCGAGCATGTTCAGGAACTCCGAAGCAATCCTCTGATCGGAAAAGCTGCTGATGATATTGTGCTTCGCTCCGGGATACCCATTGACCCTGAAGACCTCAAACGAGTCGACAGTCTCAATGCGGCTGCTATCATTATTCCCAGTTCCTCCTATACAGATCAAGAACTAGTTACCCCTGATGTAGAAACTATTAAAACTTTATTATCGCTCAATGCCGCCGCAGAGGAGTCTTCCGGAAATCAAAATTTCCCTTATGTGGTGGCTGAAATCCAAGATGACAACAAAATAGACGCCGCCTATCGGGCCTACTCTGGACCGATGGAGGTAATTGGGAGCAACACCATTATCAGCAGGCTGATTGCTCAAAACATACGACTTCAAGGCTTATCTGTGGTATACAATGAGCTATTGAGTCATAGCGTACACAACAATCTTTATTGCAGAGAATACCCTGAAGTCAATGGGAAAACGATTCATGATCTCAGGTCTGCATTTCCAAAGGCTGTTATCTTAGGTCTTGTGAGATATAATGGTGTGGAGCCTACTCCCATGCTCAATGTAGCACCGGAATTTGTACTGGAAGAAAATGACAGGCTGGTGCTTATGGCCAGAAGTTCCTCGGATATTGAACTGAAAACCAACATAGCCAACAATCCAGAGCCCCCTATTCAGATCAAGGAAAAGTTAAAAGTAGAAGAGCAGTCAGGAGTTGTAAAAATCCTGATTTTAGGATGGAATTACCATATTCCAGCTTTGGTTCGGGAGCTGAGCACCTATGAAGATGAGTACTATGATATTACCATCGTGGCAGTTTATCCCAAAGAAAAAAGAGAGGCTAGACTGGAAAAAATAAAAAGCATTTCCGAGCGGATAAGAATTCAGCATTTAGAAGAAGACTTTGTCAACGATAACATCCTGCAAAAGCTTGATATTTCTGCATTCGATAATATTATCTTGGTCAGTAGTGGGAGAATTCTAGAAAAAGAAGAAGCCGATGCCCGAACCATTGTGGGCTATGTCTTGCTGGAAGAACTACTAGAAAAACTCGATAAAAAGCCCAATGTCTTATTAGAGCTTTCGGATCCGCACAATGAGACTTTATTGAGGAAATACAAGGCAGAAGTGATTATTAGCCCTTTAATCCTAAGCAATCTCTTAGCTGGTACTGCTTTGCAAAGAGAAGTAAACAGCATTTTTAAAGAGCTATTTACTGCGGGAGGAGCAGAAATCATTTTCAGAAGCATACAAGAATATGGCTTGAATCCTGGGCAGATTCCTTTTAGACAATTAGAAGACAAGGCATCTGAGTTTGGAGAAATTGCTCTGGGAATATATAAGCCCAATTCCTTGAAAAAGGAGCAGCAACTCATTCTCAACCCTGAAAAAAATAGAAATCTGGAGATCAGTACGGAGGTTCTATTGGTGGTTTTGACGACGGTTTATTGATTGAGCTTCAAAGCTATACCTATTGCTCTATTGGCAGATGGACAAAAAATCATGATTATGTTCATTAAAAACTAAGGAGAAAGGAAACGGTTTTTAAAATTTATTTTAACTTGTTTTATCGTTTATTTTTTTCCGATGAAAACAATTTTTATCAAGAGCGCTATCATTCAAAAAAAAGCGGCAGTTCTGTTGGAATTTGCTTTTGATCATGAGTTGAAAGAACTGGTCAAGACTATTCCAGGAGCAAAGTGGAAGACGGATTTAAAGGCTTGGGCAGTCCCCTACTCTGATGATATTATATCTAATCTTTTAAACTTATTTAAGGGTAAAGCTTGGCTGGACTATAGCAACTTTAAAAAATTGGTGGATCCGGAGGAATCTCAAAACATCAAGCTGGCGCCAAGCAGTGCGCACTCACTTGCTGAGCTCGAAAGATTTACGGACTGGATGCGTAATAGAAGATACTCTGAGTCTACCATTAAAAATTACACACAAAGTCTCAGTTTATTTTTCAGATTTACAGGGAACAAAAATCCGGAAGAAATTACTAATGCTGATTTGGAATTATTTCACAAAGATTATATCCTAAGTAGAAACTATTCTGCTGCCTTCCAATCCTTGGTCATCAATGCCGTGAAGTTATATTTTTCAAACAGGCTCAAACGAAAACTGGAACCGATCGAAATTGAAAGACCCAAAACTCCAAGATTATTGCCTCACGTCCTGAGCAAAGAAGAAGTAAAAGCCATCCTAGGAGCTCATCAAAATATCAAGCACCGTACGATGCTAAGTTTAATTTACGCTTGTGGTCTTAGAAGGTCCGAGCTTTTGAATCTAAAACCACAGGACATAGATTCAAAACGGGGCATGCTACGAATTAATCAAGGAAAAGGCAAGAAAGACCGTTTGGTGCCAATCAGTGAGAAAATTCTAGAATTGCTACGTGAGTGTTACAAATATGAAAAACCTAAAGTATATTTATTTGAAGGGCAAGTGGCTGGAGAAAAATATAGTGAAGGGAGTCTCCAAAAAGTTTTGAAATCAGCTTTAGATAAATCAGGTATCAAAAGGCCGGTTACCTTGCATTGGTTGCGTCACTCTTATGCCACTCACCTATTGGAAAGTGGGACTGACCTACGATATATTCAGGAATTACTCGGACATAATTCCAGTAAAACAACGGAGATCTATACGCATGTAAGTCAAAGGAGCCTTCAACAAATTCGAAGTCCTTTCGACAGCCTGTAAAAAAATAAAAGTTACCAAAGGTGCATATACTTGACCTCATCTGGCAAGTATATTTAAAAAAGGTACAGCAATAAATAAGTTAGCAGCAAATTTATAGAACGACAACACAGACAAGAATATGGCAAGAATTACAGAGACAAGAATAACATTAGCAGCCTTTATATATGGAATAGAGACTGACCTAAAAAACCTTATTAAAAAGTATATTACACCTTTTCAAGAAGACATTACTTTTTTTCGAGACATTGAACTTGTTTCTAAAGTCGTTGACAGATTTAACAAAGAAAATCCAGGTGTTGACTATAAAAGAAATATTGACGATATAATCGACTATATTGACTTTCACGACTCATTCGTAATTCTTAGAAAAAACAATGTTTTTCTTCCTAAACCAACATCGGATTATCTAAATGAAATTTTCAAGGAACTATCTGACTTGACACCAATTAGGAACAGAGTAATGCACACACGCCCATTGCTCGGTGGCGACTTTTCAACTGTATACGATTTCATCCAAAAACTAAAGCATAATTCACCAATTGATTGGAAGATAACCATTGAGACAAGAGAGATTATTGAAAAAGACCCGTCTTACTTATTGACACTTCGTATTCCAACAACATCTGTTTATGAAGAAAAAAGTAAAGTAATTCATAATCTACCTATTCCTGACTTTGATGATACAGGATTTATTGGAAGAACTAAAGATGTTGAAGAAATCAAAAAATTAATTTTCTCCAACAAAGTTGTTAGCATTCTTGGTGACGGTGGTATTGGAAAAACAGCTTTGGCTGTAAAAGTTGCTTATGATTTAGTTGATATGGGTGAAAAATGTCCATTTGAACTTATTATTTGGACTTCCGCAAAAACTACAATGTTGACTTCAAAAGGAATTGAAGAAATATACACCGCAATTACAGACTACACGGGTTTAATTTCTGTAATCACTGACAGCATTGATACCTCTATAAAAGAGAATAAACTTGATGCTATCGTTGAATATTTAGATTTGTTTAAAACACTTATAATTATTGACAATCTCGAAACTATACAAAGCGAAGAAGTTCGTGACTTCATTAGAAAAGCACAAACTAAATGCAATATTGTAATTACTTCAAGAATTGGTTTAGGTGAGTTAGAATACCCGAGAACTTTAAGCGGATTAACAGAAAATGAGTGTGCAAAACTCATTAGAGAAATAGCAAGAATAAGAAATAGTGACATTCTAATGAAGTTGCCACAAAATACACTTGCAGATATTGCATCCAAACTTTATTACAATCCATTAGCTTTAAAATGGTTCGTGAGCACAGTTGAAATGGGAATTTCACCGCAAGAAGTTCTTAATAATAAAGATGATTTACTTAATTTCTGTCTAACAAATGTTTATGAAAAGCTTTCTAATGGTGCAATTTCTGTTTTGAATTCAATTAGAGCATCAAGACGTAAACTAAGTAGTGCAGAGATATTATACCTATCTGATTATGATACTTTGGAAGCAAGGAAGTATTTAATTGAGCTCTTTAAAACTACTTTAATAAGTCGAGAAATAATGGACGCTTCAAATATTGAAGAAGTGTATTATTTCATACCTGATTTTGCAAAAGAATTTTTATCACATAAGCACCCTGTAGACCCTGAATACGTAAAGAGAATAACCAAAAAATCACGTGAACTAACATCAGGCATACACGAAATAAAGAAAGTCAATAGCTATAACGAGTTTTCTATTAATGCTCTGGCTTGTGAAACACCAAACCAAAGGATTGCAGCCAAGCTACTTTCTGAAGCATTAAGCTATTCAAGAGCTAACAATTACGAAAACGCATTTAGAAAAGTAAATGAAGCTAAAAGTGTTGACCCTAATTACTACGAAGTTTACAGAGTTGGAGCATTCTTGAAAGCATCGAGCGGTGATACTCTAAGTGCGGAAGAAGATTATCTCTCGGGGTTGGAGATTGCACCAAATAATCCCCGATTATTGTATTTCTATGCTCAATTTTTACTTTTCTATCTTGAAGACACAAAGAAAGCATTAGAATGTGCAGAGAAAGTTTTTGAGTTAAAACCTGAGCATCCATTTTCATCGTTTCTATTTGCTCGTTGCTACAATGTGATGAAGGAGTATAACAAAGCAATTCAAATTATAAGAAACCTTATTTCAAAAGCTAAGCTCGACCCACTTAATTTGAGAATGGCATATACTGAACTGATTTCACTTTACGCCAACAGTGGTCAGAGTTATCTTAAAGTTCAAAGCGACATAAATAGTGGTGTAAGCCACTTTAAAAAATCCTTTGAAGTATTTGAAGAATGTGTTAAACAAAATATTGTAGACACTAAAATGCTCAAGAACTTTTATGACGCTCTCTATACTTTCATAAGTATGTTGCCACCAACAGAAATTGATGCAAACCATCAGTATGTAAAAGAACTAATTGAGCGAAATCAAAAACAAATTGGATTGATAATTTCTAATAGACGAGTAATTTTAAAATATGCCGAGAAATTTGAAGATGACAGTTTGAACTATGTAATTGACTTTGAAATTTCAGAAGGAACAAAAATTGGGAATATTGTAAAAACACAAAATGACAGTTACGTTTTCATAGAATCGGACAACGATAGATTTTTTGCTCACATAACTTCTTTTCCTGACATCAGAACAACAACTGAATTAAAGAAAATCAAAGAAGGACAATTAGTAACATTTGAAGAAGGTTTTAACGACAAAGGAGTATGTGCTAAAAATGTGAAAATAATGACGACATAAAAAGAAAATCTGCTGCTAACAGCGGTTTGGCGTAATGGCGGGTTCAGTGCTTCGTATGACAGTTTTGTGGTAGGTTCAAGTGCAGTTCTTCGATTGAACTTTTGTGCTAAAAATCCGCCACTACGCCAAGCCGCAAAACGTTGTGCTTCATTATAATCAACCAAATCATGTATTGGAACCATTTGATAACAATAAGCAGAGAGTTTTAACTTACATTGAGAAAGAATTCGAATAGTTTTAATAAACCACAAAATTTTTCAACATGAAAACAAAACTACTTACACTTTTAACTTTTTTTTCCCTCCTATCAATAACTTTAACCCATGCGCAAGAAAGCACCTTAGAAAAGGACGTTAGGGAATTGCTTGATCAATACGGGAGTGCTGTGGGCAGTAAATCATTCTCAAAGATGGCAGACTGCTTCCACGACGATGCGATGATCCTACCGGAGGGGAAACCAATTGTTAAAGGCCGGGAAGAGATCATCGAAAGTTTCAAATGGTTTGAATCCCTTGACTTTGCTGAACAGTTCATCATTGAAGAAGTAATCACGGCAGGTGAATATAGTATCGCCCGAACTAGAAATATAGGAAGCTGGAAAGATCCAAAGACGGCTGAAAGTGGAAACTTTGAAGTGAAAGGATTGCTGATATTAAAACCCGATCAAAATGGGGATTTAAAGATTTACAGGTATATGTTCAATAATAATGGAAAATAAGTATTCCTGCCATAAATGTAATAGGCTACATTACTAGTTTAAGGTGAAAATAGCCTTACCGTTGTGCTTCATTACCAAAAACCGCTGCCCAATGATAAATTTTTTTAGAAAAATTAGACAAAACTTGCTTTCAGAAGGCAAAACTGGTAAGTATTTGAAATATGCAATCGGTGAAATTGTGCTTGTTGTTATTGGAATTTTAATAGCACTTCAGATTAATAATTGGAATCAGCAAAGAATATTAGAAAAGCAATCGCAACAAGTATTACTAAATCTAAGAGAGGAAATAAAGGAGAACAAAACTGAACTGGAAAGCGCTATTGAATTCTTGAAACAAAGAGTTGATAGACGAATTGAATATTTGAATAGTAGTGACCAGAATATTTCTGATTCTGAAAAGATAAAAAAGATTAGTACTATGGTCTTTTTCTATCTAGAAAGAATTGAACTACCCATAATTGAAAACGAACTCGGCCCTAATAAAAAGATTTTTCAATGGTCTGAACTTACAAAAAGTATGCAGAATCTTTCAGAATCCATTGGATATTATAATAAAGGAATAGAGTATCTAGAAAATGATGTGCATTCCAATATACTTCCTTATTTAGTTGATCAAGGAGTAATGACAGATATAATGGTTAGTAATGGAATATTAAATTCTAAGGACTATCTAAACGTAGATGTATATAACAGTGAGAATTTCAGGAATGTTATTGCCAGTAGTACAGTGATGACATCTGCCCTCTTAGAAGGCGCAAATAAAGTAATAAAGAACTATAACGAATTGCTTCTTATCATTAACCAAAGAATTGAATAAAAATTAAAAAACGAAAGCACAACAATGGCTATAAGTAATTGCTTGCCTGCCTGACGGCAGACAGGTTCTCGCCTACTTCTGAAAATCCTCTCGTCCCGATAGCTATCGGGATCAGCACGGTTTGTACCTGCCTCCTGGCAGGCTTGCAAATTTGAGTGCTAAACCACCTACCAGAGGCAGGCAGGCGGAACTACTCATAGCCGAGACGTTTAAAAGACACCTGCTAAAAATCGAAAATAAATGTTACAGGCAAATAAAGCACTAGACTTTTCAACCAAAGCTTTTTTTATGGCTATGGTAATTTTATTTATTTTAATGCAGGTAGCCTTTCATCCTTCCTATTTGCAATTTTTTCCTCTATTTCATGAATTTAGTTGGATACATCACATACATGGAGCTCTAATGGTATCTTGGATGGTGATGCTGATTATTCAACCCTATCTTATCATCAAAAACAACTTCAAGACTCATAGACTAATTGGTAAAATTTCATATTTCACCGCACCGTTAGTGTTTATTTCTATGATACTGATTACAAAGCTAAATTATCTCAAAATGGTCGATGTAATGCCGTTTAAAGATGCAGCAGCTTGGCAGTCATTAAACATTATTACTCCATTCAATTTTTTGCTTTTCTACTCGCTTGCCATTATTTATAAAAAAGATATCTTTAAACACAAGCGTTACATGATTGGCACAGCGTTTACAATTTTGGGAGCTATTTCTTCAAGATTATTGATTATCATTTTTGGACCGTCTCTTAAATTTAATGCCTTTTTTATCTCTGAATATTTTGGAATCAGTATAGTATTACTCCTTTTATTAAATGATTTAATAAAGAAAGTAAACCCTATACCCTTTTCTATTGTAGCATTCTTTTTGGGTATAAACATCATTAGTATTCATGCTCGTAATACAGAAGTATGGCAATCAATAGTACGATTTATTGCAGACAGTTTTTTTTGAAAAGAAACAAAACTTCGAATCGAATTTATATTTGAGAAAATTTTTTTACGAACAATAACAAAAAAGCCGAACGTACAACAGGTCTTACACGCAAGTGGATGTTCAGTGGTCAAATCAAGCTTTGTGCTTGGTTGACAAAATCGCCACCTTCGGGTAGCTGCAAAACCTTACGGTCAACATATTAATCCGAACCTACCATGAAAAATAATATTGTACTTTTTGCCTTAATCGGATTAATAAATACTTCTATATGCTTTGCTCATGTAAGCTTCCCCAAAAATAGGACAGTTTAAAAGACGACAAAGTCACTAACTTTAAACTGTATGAAAAAGTCAAGATTTACTGAAAGCCAGATCATCAAGGCAGTGAAAGAACATGAGTCCGGCAGGGATGTCAATGAACTTTGCCGGGAATTGGGGATCCACCGAGGTACTTTTTACACTTGGAAAAAGAAATATGGAGGCATGGAAGTTCAGGAGCTCAAAAGGCTCAAAGAGCTGGAGGAGGAAAACCGGAAACTCAAGCAGATGTATGCGGAGCTGGCCCTGGACAACAAGATTCTCAAAGATGTTCTAGGAAAAAAGTTCTGAGCCCTGCTGATAGAAAAGAGCGGGTAGATTATATTTTGGAAAGCTATCCGGTGGGTATCAGCAGGGCCTGCGGCCTGATTGAGTATTCTCGGTCCACATTTTATTACAAGCCAGTCAAGAATGATTTGAAAGTAGTGGATACAGTACGAGAATATGCAGATCGCTTTGGGCAATATGGCTTTTGGCTATTATACAAGCGAATGCGTAAAGAAGGAATCATCTGGAATCACAAACGGGTATATGGGATCTATAAACTACTCCAACTGAGCATGCGCAGAAAAGGAAAGCGAAGAGTCCCTGCAAGAGTCAAGGAACCCCTTGTTCAGCCGGAACTGGTCAATTCCAGCTGGTCGATGGATTTCATGTCTGACAGTCTGCTCTCAGGTCAGCGATTTAGAACGCTCAATATTTTGGATGACTTCAACCGAGAAGCCCTTCATATTGAGATAAGTGCCAGCCTGCCCTCACTCCGTGTGGTCAGGGTATTGGAAGAACTGAAAGAATGGAGAGGCTTGCCCAGTCAGATCAGAGTGGACAATGGTCCGGAATTCATCGCAGAACCACTCAGGACTTGGGCAGAAACAAACCAAGTAAAGCTATTATTTATCCAACCAGGGAAACCCATGCAAAACGCATTTGTAGAGAGATTCAACAAAACCTACAGGACCGAAGTATTGAACTACTATTCATTTATTTCACTCGAAGAGGTAAGAGATGTTACACGGGAATGGTTAGAGGATTATAACCATCATCGACCCCATGGAAGCCTAAATAATTGCTCCCCAGTGGAGTTTGCAAAGCAATGGGCGTTAACAGTGGATAACTTCTCTGAAGTTATCCACAATTAACACCCTTAATAGTAGTAATAGTCAACATCAAAAACCGATTTTGTCTATTTTAGAATTGTCCAAAAAAAGGGAAGCCTTCACTCAAGATATTCATATCAAAATCGGAGTTAAGGACAGTATTTATTCTGAAATTTTAAATGAAAATAGAAATCTAATTGTATCGCTTCCTAAAGATTATCAATCCTCAAACAAATTATATCCAACTCTTTTTCTTCTCGACGGGAACGAAACCTCACTTTTGAATACCATTGTGATAACCCGTTATCTCCGAGCAGATATAATAATCGTAGCAATTCTCAATACAGATCGTGACAGAGATATGATGCCATTGAGCACGCCAACCTACAAAGTGGATAATCCCGGAGCGGCCCATTTTCTTTCCTTTTTAGAAAAAGAACTTATACCGCATATCGATAAAGAATATCGCTCAAATAGACAAAGAACAATCCGAGGCACATCTCTCAGTGGGTTATTTGTCATGTATGCATTTTTAGAAAGGCCAGAATTATTTCAAAACTATATTGGAAATAGCGCCGGCTGGTATGCAGATATGGATCCTTTTTTCAGTGATCTAGCCGATAATGCGTTCAAAAACAAAGAACGTTTTCTTGGTAAGAAATTATTTGTGGCAAACTCATTGGTTGATTCCTATGATCCTAACAAAGAAGTTCACTTGGCCATGCTTGAATTTGCTGAAAAAGTTGAATTGGAATTAGGTGCTAACTTTTCATTCAAGTACGTTACTTATGATAATTATGGTCACGTACCCTATCCAAGTTTTTATGATGGGCTGAAATACGTTTTAGGAGATAATTAAGAAAAACTGCTCCTTACGATTTATAACTGCAATTAGTGCCAATTCTCCTTGGCCATATTTCATTCTGAATTAATATTTTTTGTGCTAAACAAAAATTGCCCAAATACTGCCGGCTATTGGAAATTGACTTGGATTTAGAATAAAAGAATTTCCTTATCTTGATGGAGTTAGGAGTAGGCAGTATAGGAAAAGACTTGTTAAATAAGGACTTCCTCAGACAGTCTCAATGCCAAACACTCTCAGACCAATTTTTAACCGAAACAAATTAATATTCTCCTCTATGTCATCGATAGAAAAGAAAATTATCCAGCAATCAATACTACTCGTTTGCTTACTTTTCACCACCACACTTGTATTTGGACAAGATCACATAAAAGCTGAAACTGCTATGAAAAGTGGCAGTCCCGCAGATGATTTGCCTCCATACATCAAACTGGTAAGCGGTTTTGGGGAACGCCCGGATTGGTCTCATGATGGCCGATTCATTCTCTTCTTAGATAAACCCATGGGGGAAGTATATGAAATGGAGTTGGCAACCGGAGTAGTACGCCCAAAAACCAGACATTTCAACCATTATGGCTTTACCCGGGCCATGTACTTATCCAATGGAGATATTCTCCTTGCAGGTCCTAAGGAGCTTTTTGACCCAACTAACGCAGAGGAAAGAGATATTGCGCGTGACATGACATGGCTGTATGTATTGGATAAAAGTGGTCAGAAGCCCCCAGTTCCTTTGAATACTCTCTGCGCAGAAGGCCCTGCTGTATCCCGAAATAGGTTGAGAATTGCTTGGACACATCGAGATCGCCAGTTGCCTGAACTTGGGAAAAACCGGGCTAAGCTATTGATGGCCGAAATAGTTTATGAAGATGGAATTCCCAAATTATCCAAGGAACGAGTAATTTTTGATTCAAAGCAATTGCCATTTTCTTTAGGCCATGCAAGCCTTGAAACCCAAAGTCTCGTTCCTCCACACGACACCCAAGTAACCTTTTCAGTCTATACCATCAATAATGGGAATAATACGGACGTCTATATGGTAGATAGTGAAACCGGAGAGTATAGAACCATCACCAATTCTCCCTGCTGCTATGATGAGCCGGAAGGAATATTCCCTGATGGTTTGCACACATTGGTTGAGCATGGTAACTCAGAAAAAAAAGCTTGGCCTTTACTGGATCTGTATAAATTGAAATTAGATGGATCAGGTGAAATGCAAAGATTAACCTATTTCACCAACTATAAGGGATACAAGGCCAATCAGGGAGTAATTTCCGATGACGGAAAGTATATGTGTTTTCAGATCGGAAAAGACAATACCGAGCCAGGTGTGGGTTTTGGATTTCTGATTATGGATTTGGAAGAAGCTGCAAAACACTTGGAGGGTTTCAGAACCTATGATCAATAATGATAGTAAAGTGAGATTGAAAACTGAATAATCTGATCCATAATTATTTTTAAAAAATAAATCAAATGAAGGCTAAATCTAATTAGCTGGAAGTTTACTATCACATAGAACTTCAAACCATCCTCCATTTACATAGACTTTCTTTCATGAACGGTTTAACAATTGAAGAAATAGCTGAGAGTGACATCCCAAAAGTCACTGAATTGATGATTAGACTCTGGCCTGAATGTAGCTATGAAGAGGAGTCCTTGAACTGTCAAAAAATTATCGATTCACATAATCAAACAATTTTTTCAGCTAAGCAGGGCTATAATCTTTTCGCATTTGTCCACCTTTCCCTGAGAACTGACCCTGTAGAAGGATGCAGTAACTCTCCCGTAGTTTATGTAGAAGGACTTTTTGTAGAGCCACCATTCAGAAAACAGGGAGTCGCCAAAGCTTTACTCAGAAAAGCGGAAGAATGGGGCAAGGATAACAATTGCAGCGAAATTGCCTCAGACGCGGAGATAAAGAATATTGAAAGCCTAGCTTTCCACAAATCCATTGGTTTTAAAGAGGTCAATAGAATCGTCTGTTTTTCAAAAAAAATCTCTTAACACACTAAAGGGGAAGACTAATTTCAGTCAAAAAAAAACTATTCTGATTAGTTAATTTGAGTATATTTTCCCCAACAAGTTCAATTTCATTAGAGAATCCAGCCTCTCTTTTTAGAAAATTTTTGAGCTAAATTGGAAAGTCTTCGTCATTGAATTTTCTTTTTTTTGGGCATGATACAGGATTATGATGTGATAAGCTGCAAAGGACTTCCTCTCTTTGAAAAAGCGCGGATCAAGGCTCCTTTCAGCTACGGTACTCAATTGGAAGAGCGCGCTTGTTTCTTCTATGTACTCGACGGAAGTTATGAAACCATTGATCCCTTTGGGACAGTTATCTTAGATTCAAAAGAGGCATTGATAAAGAGATGCGGACAACATATTTCAAAGTATATCAAGACACCCGAGAAAAGCCAATGTGAAGCGGTGGTCATTTACTTTTATCCTGAAATCATAAAAGAGGCCTACAAAAATGAAATCCCTGATTTCCTTACCGATTCAAAAAAAGCACTTCCTCCAATTCGATTCTCCTCCTCAGATTTGATCGATAGCTTTATCAGTAATCTTATGATCTATTTTGAAGAAAAAAATCTGATGGACGATGAGCTGGCAATAATAAAGCTAAAGGAAATAATTCTGCTTCTTTTAAAGACCGAGCAACAACCATCCGTGTTAAGATTCTTTTCGGATATTTTCTTCCCCAGTAAATTAAAATTCACCTCGATTATCGAAAACAATCTTTACTCAAGGGTAACCATAGATCAGCTGGCTTTCTTATGCGGTATGAGTGTTTCCAGTTTTAAGCGGGAGTTTAACAAACAATACCAAGAAAGTCCAGCCAAGTATTTGAAAAGGCGAAAACTTGCCCATGCTGCCAAACTTCTTACTACTTCATCTGATAGAATCAGTGACATAGCTTACGATTGTGGATTTGAAGATGTCACTACTTTTTCCAATGTTTTCCGAATGGAATTCAATATTTCACCTTCTGATTATCGAAAGAGCCAAAACACAAATTCTTTGAACTAAAGCGGAAAAAGAAGCCTATCCAGACCCCAGATATTTGTACTGTTCATTAAACATAAAAACACAGTACAATGGAAAAAACAATCGTAACAGTCACACTTCCAATACCTATGGATAAGGCATGGGAAGTAATCGGTGCAGTAGGAGGCGTGGATACTTGGTCTCCCATCATCAAAAGTTGTAGAATAGAGTCCACCCGTGAGGGAGGATTAAAACGCTACTGCAGTGCAGAACAAGGAGAGTTGATCGAAAAGATCTTGCTTTTGGATCATCAAAATCATGTGCTCAGCTACGCCATCACGGAGCAGCCTATCCTCCCAGTCAGTTCTTTAGTCAGTTCCATAGAAGTTTCCGGAGATGACTTTCAGGCGGTGATTAAAACCACCTCCACATTTGAAGTCAATGATGGCGCTAATCCTGTAGAAATTAAATCAATGATCGAACAGATATACACGGGAAGCTATGCAGGCATCGCTGCTTTGGTTACTCAGGCAGCTTAACGTCAAATTTCAATCTCTATCGACTCATTCTTCAAAAAGTCCCTTTCTAATGACTGAAATTCTGCTTTTGGGTTTAAAGCATGGAAGGGAAAACAGTAGATACGTCAATAAGTCACAAATCAAATTTTAAAAAACATGAAAATTCTAAGCATATTATCCACCTTATTTATTCTTTCCCTATCCTTTACTTTCGGGGCTACCGAAGAAAAAACCGGAGAGATCACCTTCAAAAAAGGAACACTCGTAGAAGTAGCACTTTTGACCATTCAACCTGGAAAAGAAATTCAGTTTTACGAAGAGTATTTCTCACAGGCCTTACCACTTGCTCCAAAATATGGCGCAAGGCCCATTGGTTCATTCATGGTAGAAAAAAGAGATCAAGGGAATAGTCCAGCACAAATGGTCATCTTCTTCGAATGGGAGAGTCTAGAAAAAAAGCGTGCTTTCGAGAAGGATTTTGATTTTCTCAAGATCGTTAATATCCGAAATGATGCATTGAGCTTCTTGAATACCGGGTACTTCCAGGTTGACAAAGACATCACTTATTCATTGAAAGAAAGCGGCACTTATGAGTTTGCAGCCTTATGGTTGGACCCTAATAATGCCCAAAAATTGGAGCAGTATTTTCAGGCTGTTTTGCCTTTGGTATCTGATCCAAAAATTCAGTTTGAATTGATCGCTCAGTTATCTAGCCTGGGTGTTGAGGACAAGAATTATCATCCAAACATCATTTTCTTTTCGGAGTGGAAAAAGGGATTGGAAGGCAGAAATGAGTTGGCAACAAGAAAGGCATTCAAAGACAATTTGCATCTTCGGGAAACTGCCAGCCCTTACAAAGATTTATTATTGATCAAGCCAATTCTGAATTAAATAGAAGCCTTTAGTAACTACTAGGCAAATCAAAAAAGAAAGCAAGGGATATCTTGCTTTCTTTTTCTTTTTATAGCCATTTCCAAATTGAGATTGATTAAATCACCAACTAATTATAAAAAGAGAAGACCGATTTTCAAGTTGGAAATACGCAAAGGACTAAGGCTGTCTTATGATTGCTAATTTGTGGAAAGAATGGATTTTATGATTAAAAGTGACTGAAGCTTTTAAGAATTCAATCAAAATGGAACTTTGCAAAGTGCCGTTTTTGGATAAGTTCGGCCATGGAATTCAAAGAATATCCAGCGATATTTAAGTGATATGAAACAGGAAGCATGACTGAATCACAATTAAACTAGCTTTAGACTACAAGATCATATGGAAAAAGAAGACCTCCTCAAGCTGAAAGATGAAGAACTATTGATCGAAAAAAAGAAGTATCGAAAAGCTCAACTATTCAATGCAGTGGCCATTGGTTTTTTGGTTGGAATCCTGATTTTTGGTTTCGGGGCTTGGGCTCTTTCTTCTGATAAAAAGCCGGGATTTTTGATACCCATGATTTTCCCGATAATCTTTATTTACCGATTGGTAAAAACCCCAAATAAAAATACAGCCTTGGAGGAGGTTTTGCGTGAGAGAAATCTCATTTAAGTAACTTCTATTTCTCCTTTGATAGGAATTGAAATTACAAAAAAGTTCAGGATAGAAACCTTAAGTAATAATGCAACAGAATCAATTAAAAAAAGTCCTCCAATTACTTTTTTACAGCTTTTTTTTCATCATTCTGATTGGGAGAATCTCAGGCTGGATTTGGGGTTTTGATAATGAATACGATGGTATGATTAATTTAGGGATGTTTGTATTAATTGGAACAGCTTATATTTCAGCTGCTATTGCTTGGGATTCTAATCTCTATAGATGGATATTCCTGATATGCGGAATCTATCTAATTGTGATGAATTTCTTGGATTTTGAGCTAAAATCAATTCTTGGGATTGTATGCATTTTAACTCCTTTGCTTTTGTCAAGATTTTCTTCAGAAAAGCCGAATCAATTCACTGAAAAATAAAAATCCACAGCCCTCCCATTATAATAGTGGAAGGATTCGAAAAACAAATGATAGATAACCTGCCTATTTGGATTGAACTTCTGTTTTTAGCCAGCTTTGGACTAACGGTCGCATTTTTTTTCTTTTCAAATGGCAAGCCCTTAAAATTGACTACTTTCATCCTTGTTTGGTCTCTGGCTCAATCGATTTTAGCATATCTGGGTTTTTATCAAGAAACTCAAGCCTTCCCTCCCCGATTCGGATTGGTAATTCTTCCATCGATAGTTTTTGTTGTCTATGGCTTACTTCCCAAGCAGCAAAAATGGATTGCTGAAAAAAGAGATAGCCTTATCAGCACCCTTTTACATTCCATTCGTATTCCGGTTGAGATAGTGCTTTTTGGGCTTTTTAACCATCAAATGGTACCAAAGTTGATGACTTTTGAAGGCCGAAATTTTGATATTTTAATAGGACTTTCTGCCCCTATCATGGGGTGGTTATTTTTTAAAAAGAAGGTGAATAAAAGTATGATGCTTGCCTGGAATATTATAGGCCTTTGTTTCGTCCTTTTTATCCTGGTCAATGGAATTCTCTCAGCGGAGCTCCCATTCCAACAATTTGGCTTTGAGCAACCCAATCGTGCTGTCAATTATTTTCCTTTTGTGCTTTTACCAGCCACAATTGTTCCTATAGTAATCTGGACTCACCTTTCAGACATCATCCAACTTGGGAGGAAATTTTAACTCCTGAAAGATTCATACCATAAAATACAAGTTTTTCTCAAGGGTTGTTATCAAAAAAAAGGCAGGTAAAACCCGCCTCTTTCATTTAACCAAACAATCAACCAAATTAACCCTTACGAGTTTTTCTTTAGGTCTTAAATGATAGGTGTCAATTCGCTATCAGACCTGTTAATTTCATCCTCAGAGATTTGGATCATCTCTGAACCTTTCGCTTCACCGATTGAAGTAGAAGTTGGTTTAGTATATTCAAATCGGGCAGTTTGCTGTGCAAGACTGGTTTCAGTTTTCGCTTTCCATACGATTGTCAGTGCCATTAGTAAACCCAGTGCCGCACAGACATTTTTTTGGGTAAATAGTATTGCTTTCATGGCAGTAAATAATTGGTTTGTTTCCGTATGGTACCTATATGCCAAAAACTGACCCAAACTAAAAAAAGGCCCTAATTCGCTTAATTTTAGGGTTTTACTTCCTGAGCCTGTACGGTTTCGTACAGCAATTCCCCAAGTGCGGACAAAATCCCGAACAAAATTTGGTTGCACCAACAAAACCCTTTTTTAGAATCTTTTAGAAAAATTATCGAGGCCTAACCCTTCCAAGAAAAATGTTCCTCAGAATTTGCAATTCCGAGGCCCTATCGTAGGATTTGCAATCCGAATAAAATCACCTCTTCAAAATTCAAACACAAACCCTTCTTCCGTCTGAACTTTGAACCCTGAACTTTCTCTTCCATACCTACGGCATGGAGAAGTCTCACCTATCTCTTTCTACCTAGCTCTAATCCCTACGGGATTTAAATTAACCCAAGCCGTATTTACAGAATACCTTGCCGAAGGCATACCTTCTTCAATGCTTCTCGGATCCACGATTTTATCGGGAGCAATTCCGAGAACCTATCGTAGGATTTGCAATCCGAATAAAATCACCTCTTCAAATTTTAATCACAAGTCATTCTTCCTTCTGAACTTTGAACCCCGAACCTTTTCTTCCATACCTACGGCATGGAAAAGCACAAAACATCTTTCATGACTCTACCAATCTATAATCCCTACAGGATTAAAATTAGCCTTATTCGCAAATCTAAAATAGGCGAAGCTCCAAAGGTAGTTGCCCCATATCTTGCCGAAGGCATATCTTCTATATCTTAAAAATTATCTTTTCAAATTTTTCACCAAAACGCATTAGGGCCATAGAATCCTTCAAAATCCACTTTCTCTCCCAGAAAAGCTAAAAACAAAAAGCCCCGCAAATCTTTGACTTACAGGGCTGTATCACTAATAATCTATTCTATAACAACTCATTCGCCAAGTTGGCCAATTCTGAGCGCTCTCCTTTCTCCAATTTGATGTGTGCATAGAGCGGATGATCTTTGACTCGATCTATCAAATAAGACAAGCCATTGGACTGAGAATCCAAATATGGAGTGTCAATCTGGTGGACATCCCCTGTAAATACAATCTTGGTGTTCTCTCCTGCTCTGGAGATAATAGTCTTAATCTCATGCGGAGTCAAATTCTGAGCTTCATCCACAATGAAGAAGATATTAGACAGGGATCTACCCCGTATGTAAGCCAGTGGCTGAATAACCAACTTTTCCTGATTGACCAATTCGGTAATTTTCTGAAATTCCTTATCTGTTTCCTTATACTGGTTTTGGATAAACTTCAGATTGTCCCAAAGTGGCTCCATGTAGGGATTCAACTTGGACTTGATATCTCCCGGCAAATACCCGATATCCTTATTCGATAGGGGAACAATAGGTCTAGCCAAGAATATTTGTTTATAATCTCTACGCTGCTCTAGAGCTCCTGCTAAAGCCAATAAGGTTTTACCCGTTCCCGCTACCCCCTGGATCGACACTAACCTGATATTCGGATTAGTAATCGCATCCAAAGCAAAAGTCTGTTCGGCATTTTTTGGTTTGATATTATAAGCCAGTTTTTTATCCACCCGCTCCAGGATATTCTCTTCCGGATTGTAATAGGCCAAAACTGAATTTTTATCACTTCTTAGGATATAATAAGCATTGGCTTTTCGCTTACGCGTGCCCAGGACTGTTTTAGCATCAATATATCCTGATTCATAAAGCTTGTTGATAGCCGCCGGATCCACATCATCCAACATATACTTCCCAGTATTTTCGAGCTCATTGATGTTCTTGATCTTACCGGTTTCATAGTCTTCTGCATGGATCTCCAAGGATTTCGCCTTGAGTCGAAGGTTTATATCTTTGGAAACCAAAATAACCTTTCGGTTTTTCTCATGCTCTTTCAAATAAAGGGCTGCATTGAGAATCTTATGGTCATTTTTCTCCTCTCCAAAAATCACGTTGGCATTGAGTTTATTCTCCGGATTCATCAATACCCGGAAATTTCCCTTCGTCTTTCCATTCAATGGAGTCCACTCGTGAATCATATGGTCTTGGGAAAGCTTATCCAACAAGCGTATAAACTCCCGCGCCTCGAAATTTTTGGTGTCATTGCCCTTTTTGAACTGATCCAGCTCTTCCAACACAGTAATCGGAATCACTACATCATGTTCGGCAAAATTCATAATGGAATTATGTGCGTACAGGATCACGGATGTGTCCAGCACAAAGATTTTCCGCTCTTTTTCAGCTTTGGCTCTAGGCATGTGCAGGATGTTATTAGTGGTAATAGGTATGATATAAGTTAGAAAAATATCGTTTCCATTCCCTACCTTTTAACAATAATTTATTTACCTGTCGAGTACCTACCTTGCTATTTAATTGACAATCAATCAAATAAAAAAAGGCAGAAAATTGAATTTCTGCCTTTCTCGTTTAAAACCAAGACTCTTAATCCAACAAGGCTGCAATATCCTCCTGATCCAGACTTTTCATAAAGCTTTCTTCCGTTGATATCAACTCTCCAGCCAATGCCAGCTTGCGATTTTGAAGAGCCATAATCTTTTCTTCTACTGAGCCTCTACTGATAAATTTGTAGATGATGACTTTATTTTCCTGTCCAATTCTATGCGCTCTGTCTATTGCCTGGGCCTCCACAGCTGGGTTCCACCATGGATCCAATAAGAATACATATTCCGCTTTGGTCAGGTTTAAGCCAACACCACCGGCTTTTAGTGAAATCAAAAAGACCTTTACATCCTCCTGCTCCTGGAATTTTTCTACCTGAGCTTGTCTATCCTTTGTGGAACCATCCAGATAGGAATAGGTAATTCCCTGCTCTTCCAAATATTCTCTGACAATGGAAAGATGTCTCACAAATTGGCTAAATACCAAAACTTTGTGCCCCTCCGAAATAGTGGACTGCAGCATATAGGTGATATCCTCCAATTTTCCAGACTCTCCTTTGTAATCCTCTCGCACCAGTTTCGGGTGATTGGCAATCTGCCTCAATTGAGTCAAGCCTCTCAACAAGGTAAATTGCTGTGCTCCTCTTCCAACCAGAGAACTCTCCCCAATGATCTTCTCCCGATAATAAGACTTTACTTCTTCGTAAACTTTCTCCTGCTCCTCTGTCATGGCAGAGTACTTCACATTGGTAATCTTCTCAGGAAGATCAGTAGCTACCTGAGATTTAAGTCTCCTCAAGATGAAAGGCTTGATCATGGAATGGAGCTTGATAGCTTTATCCTTATCATTCTGCTTTTCTATTGGTTGAAGAAACTGCTTTTTGAAAGAATTCTGATTCCCCAATAAGCCCGGATTCACAAAATTCATCTGAGACCAAAGATCCATCGTGCCATTTTCAACCGGAGTACCTGTCAAAATCAGCTTCTGCTTGGACTTCAATTTATTGACAGCATTCGCAATATTGGAACCGGGATTTTTGATGGCTTGAGACTCATCCAATATGATGTAGTTGAAGTAAAAATCCTTCAAAATATTGACATCCAATCGGGTAATGCCATAAGAGGTAAGTACCAAATCGTAATCCCTGAATTTCCAGGGATCTTTGATCCGCTGAGTTCCGGTGTAAACCAATATTTTCAGTTCGGGGGTAAACTTTCGAGCTTCCAATTCCCAGTTGTAAATCAAGGAAGTCGGCATGACTAACAAGGAACAGAAACCTGGATTCTCCTGCTTTTCATGGGCAAGCAAGGCCAAAGTTTGAACCGTTTTACCCAAACCCATATCATCCGCCAAACAGCCGCCGAAACGGAATTCATTCAAGAATCTTAACCAATTGTAACCTGCCTTCTGATAAGGTCTCAATTCACCTTCGAAGTAATCCGGCAATTCATAATCATCAATGGCCTCAAAATCACGCAGCTTTTCGAGCTTTCGAGTTAGCGTCAATTGTACCAGGTTTCCTTCCTCCAACTGCTTGGCCAAAGCCAAATGATGCTTGCGCATAATAATGGAATCCTGGGCAGTCCCTTCCTCCATAAAAGAAAACAACTCTGAATAATTGACAAACCAAGATGCAGGAATTACAGCGATCTCTCCATTGGGCAATTCAAAATCTGTCTTACCCTGCATGATCAGCTTTCGGACTTTGGCAAATGGCACCAAATAGATTCCAAACTTAATCTGCGCCTTAACATCAAACCAGTCAATGTTTTCATTAACCTCAATGTCGATATTTGCCCTTCCTAGGTGATATACCTTACCGGAGGCATTTTTACGCTGAATGATTTTAATTTTCTTTTCTTCCAGCGCATCTTCATTTTCCCCAATCCACTCAAAAGCTTTGGATTTGGGTAGGGCTACTTTTCCATCTCTGACTTCCAATCCCAAGTCTTTCAGGAATTTGCCAAATGCTTTTTCCTTCTGAAGACTACGTATCGTCTTTTTGAATAGAAATTCCCCGTCTTTTTCTATCAAGGATACTGAATTGCCCACAGAACTGTCTGTGCCTTTTTCCACTGGAAAATCTGTGTCTCCATATTGAAAACGGAGCTCAAATATGATTTTGTCCTCCTCTAGCTGCTCACCTTCCTCGCCAAAAAGATTGTTGCCTTGATTTCCCGGCAGCTCCTGTATTTTCAACAGAACCTCGGGTGTACCTCTGTCGATGGTGATTTCAAATCCTCTGGCATCTACATCGTATTGGGTTAGCATTGGAGCCATAAACTTCCTAAAATAGGTAGGCTCCATTTTCTTGTCTATGAGGATAAATTTTTTATTCAAAAATGGTTGAAGCTTCTTTCCATCAATATCTTTTTCAAAGTGAAAAAGCTGTGAATTCACAATCAACCAAGCTGGCTCTTTACAGATAAGGTAGCCTCCTTTATACTGCCACTCCAAGCGCTCCCCCTTAAACTTAATAGTAGGGTAGTAATGGGTATTATCTGGATTTTTATGAAAATGAAAGATTACAGTTGCCCGCTCAGCATTGACCTGAATCTCTTTCCAGGCAGGATTTCCATCACTTCCCATTTCAAAAAGTCTTTTGCCGATAAGTAGCGGCAATATCTTGGACCTCTGAATTTCCAACCTTGCCTCGACCAAGGCTTGAGTATTCTTATCCTCGGTTTTGGAATCAAATATCTTCGTTAAATAGTCCTTAGGACGAATGTTTTTCTTTTTGGGGATAAAGCTCTTGATGACTTCCTCCGGTTGCATGGCATCCATCATCTTGATCAGCTTGTAATCCTTTTCATCTAAGCCAGAGTCAAACTCCTTGGCATTCGCGGAACTGATGTTTTGAAAGGCATAAGAAAGCCTTCCTTTTTCGTCCAGTTGTACCACAAAGGATTCAAATAATAATCCTAGAAATTCATGATTAAAAATAGAATATACGATCTGAAAGGGCTTGTCAGAATCTACAATCATAAAATTATAAGATCAGGAATTGCCCGCTCAAACAGGGGATTTGAGCAAGACAAATACGGTGAGAGTTGAGTTTTTTTGAAATAATTAGCTTGTAAATTAATAAAAATACGGGCAGAAATGGATTGATATCGGCCTTTTTTAGAAAAATTGACATAAAAAAGCCCGTTTCTTTGAAAAAAACGGGCTTGAATTATACTTATTCTTGAATCTCAACTTTTTCATCAGGGATTTTTTCTTCCTCTTTTTCTGGAAAAAACCTGCTTTGGAATATCAATATAATAGCTACTCCTATGAAAATGGATGCATCAGCTATATTGAAAATCGGCCAAAGAGCGGTGTATTGACCACCCCAAAGAGGTAACCACTCCGGCAAATAGCCTTCCCAGATATCAAAATAAAACATATCTACCACCTGCCCATGAAACCAGGGAGTAGGTGCATCATAAGGTGCATTATTTAACCAAACACCATAAAATATAGAATCTACTAAATTACCTATTGCACCTCCTAATATCATAGCAATACATACTATAAATACAGGATGATTTTTCTTTTGAATTATATAATACAGATAATAACCAATTCCAAACATAGCTATCAAGCGGAAGCTGGTAAGAATCATTTTACCATATTCTGTACCCAACTCCATCCCAAAAGCCATTCCGGGATTAGTGGTATAATGGAGCTTAAACCAGTCTCCAAAAATCTGAATCTGTCCGGGAGTGCCAAAGTCCATTTGAAAATGAACGAGCATCTTTACCACCTGATCCACTACAATCACCAAAAAGGCAATCCCGAAGTATTTAATGTATTTGTTCATCGTTTCCTATTTGCTATTTAGGCTTTTTCCACCAAAACAGCCAATTCAAAATCATCCATATCCAGGACAGTCCCGGTACTTGCTTCTTTGCTGACTTCCAAACTCAAAGCCTGCGTTTCGGACTGAATGTAATCCCCAAATCCTCCTACAGATTTATTGACCAATTCATTGGTGTCCGCTACTTTGATTCGAATTTTATCCTGCACTTCCAGACCCATGTCTTTTCTGAGATTCTGAATTCGGTTGACCAAGTCTCTGGCTACTCCCTCTTGCTTCAATTCATCAGTCAAGGTTACGTCCAGAGCCACAGTCACTCCGGCATCAGAAGCTACGGACCAGCCCGGAATATCTTGAGAAGAAATCAAAACTTCCTCCAAAAGCAACTCAATGGTCTCTCCTTCTACTTCTATCGGGTATTTTCCATCTCGCTCAATTTGGGCAATTTCTTCCTGCCCCCAAGATTTGATTGCGGCAACGACGAATCTCATCTTTGGTCCCAGTTTTTTACCCAAAACAGGGAGATTAGGTTTTACATCTTTCACCAAAACTCCGGAAGCATCGTCGATAAACTCAATCTCTTTGATGTTTACCTCAGACTTGATCAGTTCAGCTACGTGCTCGATTTGAGCCTGAACTTTCTTATTCAATACAGGAATCAAAATTCTCTGTAGCGGCTGACGGACTTTCAGCTTTTCCTTCTTTCTCAAGGAGTGAACCAAGGAAGAAATCGTCTGAGCCAAATCCATGCTCTCCTCTAGATCTTTATTGATCAGAGATTGGTCTGCGGATACCCAATCAGTCAAGTGAACGGATTCTTTTCCGGCTTCACCTGCTTCATTCAGATTTTTGTACAACCAGTCAGAATAGAAAGGAGCGAAAGAGGACATCAGCTGCGTCAAGCTTAACAGACACTCATACAGAGTCTCATAAGCCGCTTGCTTGTCTTGATTCATATCGCCTCTCCAGAATCGTTTTCTGGCTAGTCTTACATACCAGTTGGATAGCTGATCCACAGTAAAGTTCATGATGGCACGGGTTGCCCTAGTGGCATCGTAATTATCCATCGCTTCCTCCACTTCTGTGATCAAAGATTGAAGTTTGGAGATAATCCATTGATCCAACTCTGCTCTTTGTGCCACAGGTACCGCTTTCGTTTTATCATAAACAAAAGCATCCAAATTGGCATAAAGAGCGAAGAAGTTATACGTATTCTGAAGAGTTCCGAAGAAGCGTCTTTGCACTTCGGTCACTCCGTCTAAGTTAAATTTGAGATTGTCCCATGGGTTGGCATTGCTCAGCATATACCATCTCAAGGCATCTGGTCCATATTCTTTCAAGGTCTTGAATGGATCCACAGCATTACCCAATCGCTTGGACATCTTATTGCCGTTTTTATCCAAAACAAGCCCGTTGGCAATTACATTTTTGAATGCCACAGAGTCGAAAAGCATGACAGCAATAGCATGCAAGGTAAAGAACCAGCCTCTTGTCTGATCCACCCCTTCAGCTATGTAATCGGCCGGATAATTTGCTTTGAAAATATCCTCATTTTCGAATGGATAATGCCACTGCGCGTATGGCATGGCTCCTGAATCAAACCAAACATCAATCAAGTCCGGTTCACGAAGCATTTTCTCTCCTTTTTCAGAAACCAAAATCACATCATCCACATAGGGACGGTGTAGATCCAGTTCTTTCCCTTCATAAGGAGACTTCTTCATAAATCCAGCTGCGATGGATTTTTCTATTTCTGCTTCCAATTCGGCGATAGAACCTATGCACTTTTCTTCACTTCCATCGGAAGTTCTCCAGATTGGAAGAGGTGTACCCCAGAATCGTGAACGACTTAAATTCCAGTCTACCAGATTCTCCAGCCAGTTCCCAAAACGACCTGTTCCGGTAGCTTCAGGCTTCCAGTTGATGGTCTTATTGAGCTCCACCATTTTGTCTTTGAAGGCCGTAGTTTTGATAAACCAGGATTCCAAAGGATAGTACAATACAGGCTTATCAGTTCTCCAGCAATGTGGATAACTGTGCTCATACTTCTCAACCTTAAAGGCTTTGTTTTCATTTTTCAGAATGATGGAAATAATCACGTCGGTATTTTTAAAATCCGCCGCGTTCTCATCATCCTCCGTGTAGTTTTTCACATAAAAATCATCCACTCCATACTCCTTATGAGCAGTGATTTCATGCTCCTTCATTTTTGCAGCTAGGTATTCTCCTACAACTGGAAGGAATTTTCCTCTTTTATCGACAACCGGGATATCATTACCCAATTCATCCTGAACGAAGATGCCTGGCACATTATTCTGTACCAAGGTTCTAAAGTCATCCGCACCAAATGCTTTCGCTAGGTGAACGATTCCTGTACCATCTTCCGTGGTCACATAATCCCCAGAAACTACCGTGAAGGCCGGATGAGGCAATGCCAAGGCTTCGATTGGGAATAATTGCTCATACTCCCATCCCAACATGTCTTTCCCTTTAAATTCCTCCACCACTTGGAAAGGAATCAATTTATCACCCGCTTGATAATCCTCCAGCTTCAGTTCTGCAGCTTTTGGATTCAAGTAAGCCCCCATTCTGGCCTTTGCCAAAATCACACTGACAGGCTCATGGGTGTAGGGATTAAAAGTTTTCACTTTGACATAATCCAGGTTTTCACCGATCGCCAAAGCGGAGTTGGATGGTAAAGTCCAAGGTGTAGTCGTCCAGGCAAGTACAAAAGTGTTTTCCTGTGCTTTCAGCTTAAACTGCGCCGTAATTGAGGTATCCTTTACATCCTTGTAAGTACCCGGCTGATTCAGTTCGTGGGAACTCAATCCCGTACCGGCCGCAGGTGAGTAAGGCTGTATGGTATAGCCTTTATACAAAAGCTCTTTATCATAAAGCTTTCTCAGCAAGCTCCAAAGCGTCTCAATGTACTTGCTGTCAAAGGTGATATAAGGATCATCCAGATCCACCCAATAACCGATTTTCTCAGTCAGGTCATCCCATTCATTTTTGAAACGCATGACCGTTTCACGGCACTTTTTATTGTATTCCTCTACGGAAATCTTCTTCCCAATATCTTCTTTGGTGATTCCCAGCTCCTTTTCTACTTGGAGTTCCACGGGCAATCCATGCGTATCCCAACCGCCTTTACGTTTTACCTGAAAACCTTTGAGCGTTTTGTATCGGCAAAAGATATCCTTCAGCGTTCGTGCCATCACATGGTGAATACCCGGGGTACCGTTTGCAGACGGAGGCCCTTCAAAAAATGTAAAAGTCTCGGCTCCCTCCCGGTTGGCGATTGATTTTTCGAAAATTTGATTCTTTTTCCAATACTCCAAGACTGACTCTCCTATTTGAGGGTAGTCAACCTGTTTGAATTCCTGATACGTTTTCACAGCCAATATTTGTCGAATGATTTGGATGTCGGGTCTTTTGGGCGTGCCCCCGCCGAAAAGGGCGGGGTCGGGCTATCCGCTCTTATCCTCCTGCTACGCAGGATGGATACCGCTTCTATCCCTCACGCGGGGCATCCCGCTCAAAACAAGCCACAAAGATAGCAGAAAAGCGCTTTTCTAAGAAGTAAAAAGTAAATACATCATGGACTCTAAAAAATAGGGGCTTTGCAATGAAAAAGTTTGACCCCTTTAGGGTCAGGATAGCAAGATCGGGCTGCTTCCTTTTCCACGGATTGTACCTGCCTACCGGCAAAGGCAAGCCCGTGGTTATTATAAGGTTAAATCCTTTCAGGATTGTTGTTACTCAAATCATCAATGATTGGGAGCGATCCTCTTAAATTCTTGAACGCCTAACTCTGCTCTGCAGAAACAACCAATCCAACCACGAAGTGGTTAAACCTCTCAATAGCCACCAGTGAAACTGGTGGTAAAAGAAAATCCATATACCCTGATGCATCCCAACTCTGAAAGAGTTGAACTCCATATACATAAAGTTTGACCCCTTCAGGGTCAGGATAGCAAGGTCGGGCTGCTTCCTTTTCCACGGGTTGCACCTGCCTACCGGCAAAGGCAGGCCCGTGGTTATTGAAAGGTTCAATCCTTTCAGGATTGTCAACTGTGCTGCTGCTCCGATTTCTTCAAAAGAGAAAAATCGAACAACTCCAGCTCGAATTTTCAAGATAAAAATCAGATAAGAAATCACCAACATATAACCAACCACGAAGTGGTTAAACCCCTCAATAGCCGCCAGTGAAACTGGTGGAAAAAGAAAGCCCATATGCCGTGGTGCATCCCAACTCTGAAGGAGTTGAACTCTGTACCCCATAAAGTTTGACCCCCTCAGGGTCAGGGTTCTAGATATCAGCCGGTTGCCTTGCCACGGGTTACACCTGCCTACCGGCAAAGGCAGGCCCGTGGTTATTGAAAGATTCAATCCTTTCAGGATTGTCAACTATGCTGCAGATCCGATTTCTTCAAAAGAGGAAAAATTGAACAACTCCAGCTCAAATTTTCAAAATAAAAATCAGATAAGAAATCACCTACATATAACCAACCACGAAGTGGTTAAACCTCTCAATAGCCACCAGTGAAACTGGTGGTAAAAGAAAGTCCATATACCATGGTGCATCCCAACTCTGAAGGAGTTGAACTAGTTACTCCCTAAAGTTCAATCCTTTCAGGATTTTTTCACAAAGCACTGACTTTTATCAGTTCCAAACACCAATTTGATCAAAGGATATGATCAGAATCATTCGTAACTTATAGGACATCAATCAAGGAAGACCATGAAAATCAATGCTAAAATCCTCCTGATGACTGACTTCTCGGAAGTTGCCGGTTTTGCCTTTGAATACACCAGACAACTGGCCACCAAGCTTCAGGCAAAAGTAGAGGTAATGCATATTCTCAGCACCCCTGTGGATTGGGTGAGGCTGGATAAGGATAAGGAAAAGTTTTATCCTGAAACACTGAATGCCATTGCCAATGCCAAATCCAATCTTTCATCAATAGTCCATGATTTAGAAAAGCAGGGCATTAATGCCTTTTCTTCATTAATCTACAGTTTTGGTTCGGAGACGGTTTTTGAGCATGTTCAAAATGCCGAACCGGACTTTGTGATAATGGGATCCGAAGGCAGAGGAGCAAAAAAACCCTTTTACCTTGGCTCTACTGCCCAAAAGGTACTTAGAAATATTAAAACTCCTATCCTGATTGTAAAAGAAGAACCAGCTCACAAGGAGATCAAAAAGATTGCATTTCTATCTACCTTGGAAAAAAGTCAAAAGCCTGTTTTTAAAAAACTTAAAAAACTGGCAGACTTATTAGGAGCACAGCTGGATTTAATTTTTATCAATACTCCCTATGATTTCCATGAAAGTGCTGAGATTGATGAAATGTTCAATGAGATGTTGGAGTCAGATAATACCACACAGCACTTCTTAATAAACTCCAGAGATGCCGAGAATGGAGTTATTTACTATGCAGAAAACAATCAACCAGATATTTTAACTTTAGCTAAAACAGAAAAATCAGGATTAACCAAATTCTTCAATCCAAGCCTAACAGAAAATCTAGCCAAAACACACAATTTTCCTATTCTTTCAATTTGCCTAGAGGAATGAATTGCCTCGTCAAGAAAAATCTGATTAAATGGTAGAATTAGAGAATAAAGTGATTAAAAAAATGAAACTTATTATTTTTGAAAATGTTATCTTATGAGATAACTTTGAATAGATGACTAGGAGTATTATTTTTCATAAAAATCATTTCATCGAATTTTATCAAAACCTAGATATCAAGGCAAAAAATAAAGTTCAATATGTTCTGGAACTTATCAAGCAGGTCGAAAGGGTACCTGAAAAGTTTCTAAAACATCTAGAAGGAACTAATGTCCTTTATGAAATAAGAATAGAGTATCAATCAAACATTTATAGAATTTTCTGTTGCTTTGACGAAGGTAAATTAGTTATCCTCTTTAATGGGTTTCAAAAAAAATCTCAAAAAACTCCCAAAAAGGAAATCGAAAAAGCTGAAAGACTGATGAAAGATTATTTTGAATTAAAAAAAATGAGAGATGAAGGACTATAGCAAAATCAAAACCTTCGATGAACTAATTGAATTAGAACATGGAAAGGTTGGCACTGAAAGCAGAAACAGATATGATGAAAATGCCCAAATGTTTATCATAAGTGAAATGCTAAAAGAAGCCAGAAAGGAGGCAAAACTTACACAAGAACAATTGGCTGAAAAGGCCGGAACGAAAAAAAGCTATATCTCTAAACTTGAAAATGGTAAGGGAAATATCCAATTGTCAACGTTGATTAGGATATTTGAGCAAGGGCTTAATAAAAGAATAGGTTTAACTTTCCTATAGTAATAAATGGGAAAGTTAAACCTTGGAATTCTACTTTATTTCTTCAACAATCTCGCGATGTAAAATCCGTCAAACCCGCTTTCCTGAGCCAATACTTTTTGATCTTCGATCAATTCGAAGTCTTTCCCTGCCTCAGAAGCCAGGAATTTTTCAACCTGCTTTTGATTTTCAGAAGGCAGGATACTGCAAGTCGCATAGACCATCTGACCTCCTTTTTTCAACATGGAGGAATAGCTTTGAATGATTTCCTGCTGGGTTTCCTGCACTTTGGCGATAGAGTCCAGACTCAGCTTCCATTTAGTATCCGGATTTCTTCTCAGCACTCCTAAACCCGAACAAGGCACATCCAATAACAAACGATCCGCTGACTCTTTCAATCTTTTGATAGTCTTGGAGCCTTCGATCACTTTCCTTTCTATAATAGAAACTCCGTCTCTTCGTGCTCTTAGCTTGGTTTGCTGCAGCTTCCACTCTTCCACATCCATGGAAAGCACCTTCCCCTTATTCTGCATCAGGGCTGCTAAATGGAGGGACTTCCCTCCAGCACCAGCACAGGCATCGATCACGCGCATTCCTGGTTCCACTGCCAAGGCCTGAGCTACCAACTGAGAAGAGGCATCCTGAACTTCAAAAAGGCCTTCTTTGAATGCCGGATTGCGGAAAACATTTTGTCTTTGCTCCAAAATCAAAGCATCTGGATATCCTTTCACAATGTAAGTTCGGATTCCATCTTCCGCCAATCGGTTTTTCAATTGCTCCCGGGTGATTTTCAAAGTATTTACCCGAAGCACTACTTCTGCCTCTTCATTCAAAGAGTGAATTTCCTGATCCCATTTCTCACCCAATTCCTTCTTCCCCAACTCATACAACCAATCAGGAATTGATTCCAAAATGGCTGGATTGTCCAAGTTCTCGTACTTAGCTTTGATTTTGTCAGGGTTTAATCCGGAAAATTCCTCCCAAGGTGGAAGTTCATTGCCTTGCATCAGCCAGTAAGTTCCAAACAAATCCCAGTAGCTTTCAGAAGGACTCAGATAATTGATCAGCCTCCACCAACGTACCATTTCATAGGTGGTTTCTGCGATAAAAGAACGATCTCTCGCTCCCCATTTGGGATTGGATTTAAGGGTACGCTCTATGACCTTGTCAGCGTATTGACCTTCTTGAAAAATAGATTCTAAAGCAGTATGTACTCCGCGTATGGTATTATTATGTAGTTTCATCAGAAAGAAATTCTGCACAAAGGTAGTTTTTCTTTCTCAGACTAGCCGAAAAGAAACTCAAAAGGGTTTGAAGGTCAATGAAATTCTGATGCCTTCCCGGGGAACTGCTGAACCAAAATAAAAATAATCCCCAGCGTAAACATCTCCTAAAACTGAAAACTGATTCGGTTGACCCATATGATTGCTTATCATAGGCTCCTTCTGAATGATTTGTTTTCTAAACTCAAGAAAATTCGCTCTAAGCCCTACATCAACCCAATTATTCAAAGCATAGGAGAAACTTATATCTAAGCCTGTTCTCCAATTTATCTCCTCCACAGGAATAAGAAATGGGCCGGCAACTATAGAAAGGCAATTCAGACATGGCCACCAAAACAGATAGCTATAATCTGGATAAAATTCCAATTTGGCATTTGCTCCTCTTTCCCTCATCGAAAAGAGATTGACATTCACAGAGGTCCTTTCTCCCAATGTGATGGATTTTTGAAGAAATAATCCAAATCCCACCAATTCATTTTGTAAGCCAACCAATACGGGATCTCTGGCGATTCCAACTATACTATAAGAATTACCATCTTCTGCGGGAGGCCCATAAATTGACCTGTTTGTATATCCTGTCTCCTGAGGCTCATAATAAGAATGATGAGAACCCATCAAGCCCAAAGACCAGCTTTTCCCCAATGGGATTCCTGCGAAAAACCTACCTCCCCCAAACCTTGCTTTTTCAGGAGCAATACTTTGGGTTTGCTTCAAAGCCTTCTCCCAATAAACTCCATCCAATTCAAACCAAATCCCTTTTTTCTCTTGGCAATAAGCACTTACAGAAATCAGGAAAAGCATAGAAAGCAACAGTAATTTTCTCATCATTCCTCAAGCATTTATATTATCGGACATCTTTCCCACAGTCAGGGATGTGCTTACCTTTACGGAGCTAATTCATTTTTCGCTACAATGATCAATTACAATAGTTTGGTAAAAAAATGGGCCCAATCCCTGGAGCTTTACGATTTCTCAGAAGCGCAAAACTTAGTGGAATGGCTATTTGAACATCATTTAGGCTTGAGAAGAGTGGATATGATGCATTTTTTAGAGGAAAAGGATCTGCCTCAGGCTCTTTTGTCAGATTTTGAACGTTTGAAAAAAGGAGAACCTATCCAGCAAATTTTAGAAAAGGCCCCTTTTTACGGGAGAGAATTCAAAGTAAGCAGAGATACGCTGATCCCTCGGAATGAAACCGAAGAGTTGGTGCATTTGATTATCAAAGAAAATCCCCAACCTCATTTAAGAATACTGGATATCGGTACAGGCACAGGCTGTATCCCTATATCTCTGGCTTTGGAAATGAATTCAGCGGAAGTGTATGGCTTGGATATTTCCGAAGGGGCTTTGCAAATCGCCAGAGAAAACGCTAAGGAATTCAAGACTGATGTCAAATTTTATCAAATAGATATCCTGAAGGAAGAAATCTCGGTAAATGAATTAGATATTTTGGTCAGCAATCCACCTTATATTCCTGAAAAAGGAAAAGCACTTATGCACAAAAATGTATTGGATTTTGAGCCAGAATTGGCGCTTTTCGTTCCGGATGAGGATCCGCTTTTATTTTACAGGGTCATTGCTGAGAAAGCCAAAAAATGCCTGAAAAAGGGGGGAAAGCTCTATTTTGAAATTCATGAAGATTACGGTCAGGAAGTACTGAACTTGCTGAAAAAGCAGGGCTACAGCAAGATTGAATTGATCCAAGACCTTAATGACAAGGATAGAATCGTGAAAGGTATTTTAGGATGAGGCCTTTTGACAAAAGTTTTTAATTAGAGCCAAGGTTTCGCCTTTTCGCTCAAACATGCCCATGTGCCCGGTATTTTCTAGTTCGAAATAATCAGTGAACAAGTAGCTTTGTTTTCTACTTGCCTCTAATTTAACCGAGCCGTCCTCTGTACCTGCAATCAATAATTTTGGACCATGAAAATGCTCCAAAACTTGGGTTCGGTCTTTTCTGTCCCGCATCGCTTCAGTAAATGCGATCAAACCCTCCAAAGTTGATTCCTTTGCCTGTTCTACCGCTGTCTCAATAGCTGTGGAAAGTTCTTTTCTTCTGTCCTCCGGAAAAAGCTGAGGCACAAATGAGGTTACAAATTTGTCAACTCCGTTTTTCTTTAAAAAGGTAATTGTCCGATTTCTCATTTGCTTTTTATCAGCATCATCTGCGAAAGCTGTACTATGAAATAGTCCAACAGCCTTTAATTTCTGCTGCATCAATTCTAAAAGTGCTAAGGTCACATAACCCCCCAAAGAATGGCCAATAACAATCGGTTCGAAAATTTCATTTTCTTCCATCCATTCCTCCAACATCACTGCAAGCTCCTCTAAGCTAAGATGGGATTTTTCCAAAGGACTATTTCCGAAGCCCGGCAAATCTGGACAAATAACTCTGTAATTTTTACTCAGCTCTTCTGCAAAATCTGCCCACATAGCTCCAATTTCACAGAACCCATGAATCAAAACCACAGGCTGACCCTGTCCTTTTTCAAAAAAATATACAGAAGACATAAATTATTTAGATGCTCTTGGCTACTTCGCTCATGCTTCTAACAGCATCGGCAATACCATCCGGGTCAAATCCGCAAGCTCTGTGCAATTCGATTTGCTCGCCATGCTCAACCACTTCGTCAGGGATACCCAGACGCTTCACCTGAGCCTGATACTCATGATCCATCATCCATTCTAGTACAGCCGAACCAAATCCACCCATCAAACAACCATCCTCTACGGTGATTACTTTCTTGAATTTCCCAAAAACCTCATGAAGTAATTCTTCATCCAAAGGTTTTACAAATCTCATATCATAATGAGCCGGATTTAATCCTTCAGCAGAAAGTGTCTCGCAAGCCTCCACTGCATAATTTCCAATATGTCCGATGGTCAAAATAGCAACCTCTTCACCTTCCTTCACTATTCTTCCCTGACCTAGTGGAATTTGCTGGAATGCTGTTCTCCACTCAGGCATGACACCATTTCCTCTTGGATATCTGATGGAATAAGGGCCATCATGAGAAAGGGAAGAGAACATCATATTTCTCAATTCCTCCTCATTCATAGGAGCAGCAACTACCATATTTGGAATACATCTGAAATACGCCAAATCATAAGCACCATGGTGGGTAGGTCCATCCGCTCCTGCGAATCCGGCTCTATCCAAACAGAAAACAACAGGAAGGTTTTGTAAGCATACATCATGGATCACCTGATCATAAGCACGCTGCATGAAGGTGGAGTAAATATTACAAAATGGCTTTAGTCCCTGGGTGGCTAAACCTGCAGAAAAAGTCACTGCATGTTGCTCTGCTATCCCTACATCAAATGCACGGTCGGGCATAGCCTTCATCATAATATTAAGAGAAGATCCGGAAGGCATAGCTGGAGTTACACCCATGATACGCTCATCCTGTTCAGCCAACTCTACAATTGTATGTCCGAAAACATCCTGATATTTTGGAGCCTGAGGCTTTGAAGGGGTCTTTTTATAAATTTCTCCGGATACTTTATCAAACAAGCCCGGTGCATGCCAGGTAGTCTGGTTACCTTTTTCGGCAGGCTCATAGCCTTTTCCTTTCACTGTTACACAGTGGAGAATTTTAGGGCCAGGGATATCCTTCAAGTCATTTAAGATTTCAACCAAATGGTTGACATCATGTCCGTCAACAGGACCGAAATAACGAAGATTGAGGGATTCAAATAAATTGCTTTGTTTCAGCACAGCTGATTTGATCGCTCCCTCAACTTTGGAAATGACTTCTTGAGCTGAGCTTCCAAATTTGCTGAACTTACCCAACAACTTCCATACTTCATCCTTTACCTTATTATAGGTGTGGGAAGTGGTAATATCCGTCAAGTAATCTTTTAAGGCACCGACATTAGGATCGATCGCCATGCAATTATCATTGAGTATTATCAGAATATTGGAATCTGAAACACCAGCATGATTCATCGCCTCGAATGCCATCCCTCCTGTCATAGATCCATCGCCAATAACGGCTACATGCTGAATGCCGGAACCTTTATACTTGGAAGCGATCGCCATCCCAAGCGCAGCGGAAATAGAAGTACTGGAGTGCCCTACCCCAAAAGTGTCATAAACACTCTCTTTTCTTTTAGGGAATCCGGAGATACCTCCGAAAATTCTATTAGTATGAAATTGATCTCTTCTTCCAGTCAGAATTTTGTGACCATACGCCTGATGACCTACGTCCCAAACCAATTGATCCTGAGGAGTATTCAATACATAATGTAAAGCCACTGTCATCTCAACCACACCCAAGCTTGCGCCAAAGTGCCCACCGTAAATAGACACGTTGTCTACGATGAAGTTTCTCAATTCATCACAGATTTGTACCAATTTCTCTTTAGGAAACTTTTTAAGGTCTGCTGGGCTGTTAATTTGAGCTAATAATTCTCCTGGTTCGATCAGCATGTATCTTTACATTTTAATGGTCTGGAATGGTAAACTTCCCTAGCTTAGGTTTGTTTTTTAGTTAGCATAGCAACTAAATCAAAGTCTCCATTCTCTGACCTGAATTTCAATTAATTTGTCTTAATTGAATATCTTTGGCCACAAGGTGGCAAAATTAACCAATAATTTAAATATCCCTTGAGTTTCGAAATCAAATTACCGCTCTTCGAAGGTCCTTTCGACCTCATGCTCTTCTTCATAGAGCGGGACGAATTGGATATTTACGATATTCCTATCTCCAAAATCACCAATGATTTTCTGGACTATATCCATCATCTGGAGCAAATGGAAATAGAGGTTGCCAGCGAATTTATTCTTTTTGCTGCCACCCTGATGAAGATTAAATCGAGAATGCTTCTTCCCCGACCGGAATTGAATGAGGACGGAGAGGAAATCGATCCAAGAGAAGAACTCATCAGAAATCTTCTGGAATATAAAAAATATAAATCAGTAGTCGAGGAATTAGCCTCTTTGGAGGAAGAAAGACTTTCGAAACAAAAGCGCGGAAATATCACTGCGGAACTAAAAGCGCTCAATAAGGTTGATGATGTAGACGCAGAAATGCAAGACTTGGATCTCTACAAGCTTTTGAAGGTTTTTCAAAAATGCATGGCAAAAATGGCCGCTCGTGTGGAAGATACTAAGCATACTGTAATCCAATATCCCTACACCATCGAGCAACAAAAAGATTTTATCTTGGAAAAAATCAGCTTCAAAAAACAAGTTCCTTTCACTGAATTCATATCCTACAAACCTGAAAAAATATTTGTTATCTACACATTTTTGGCAATTCTGGAATTACTACAACTTTCTTTAGTAACAATCGTCATTGGAGAGGGTTTTAATAACTTTTGGGTAGAAAAGACTGAGCCGGTCGCTACAGCCTAATATGAAGCTAGACAACAAAAAAATCTTTAAAACCCTCAACCCAAACAAAGTTTGGGTACCGATCTTAATCGGATTGGGCATTGTTTTCGGAATGTTCTATTTCGACCCAAGCGTTGATGCCCAAACCTTAAAAGGCGTATTCGATGCTTCTGCCCCCTACGTAATTCTGGCCATTTTGGTCATAGTTTTTAGAGATGCAGGATATGTCTACAGGATCAGAGAAATCACTCAAAGGGAGCTGACCTGGACAAGGTCCATTTATGTGATCATTCTTTGGGAATTTGCCTCTGCTGTGACCCCCTCAGTTGTCGGAGGTACCGCTGTAGCTATTTTTATCTTAAATAAAGAAGGAATCAAATTAGGTAGAGCCATTTCATTTGTGATGGTTACCGCCATTCTCGACAACCTCTTTTTTGTCATAGGAGCGCCTATCATTTTGTTCTTTGCTAAAGGCAATATTTTCCCCAACAGTCAGGTGCTGGAAAATCAATTGGAAAATAGCTTACAGGCTATTTTTTGGATCAGTTATGCACTTTATGCCGCCTACAGCTTAATCATGGCTTTGGCTCTTTTTTATAGACCACGAGTTTTCAAGTGGGTTTTGATCAAAATATTCTCCATAAAATGGCTGAGAAAATGGAAGCATGATGCCCAAGAATACGGAAATCAAATCATCGAAGCTTCCAAAGAATTAAGTGGTAAAAAATTAAATTATTGGCTTCCAGTCATTGCAGCCACCATATTTATCTGGAGCTCCCGCTATTTGATGCTGAATGCATTGATATCTGCTTATGTGCCATTGTCTGTTGAAAATAATGTAATCGTTTTCGCGAGACAGGTAATCATGTGGATCGTTATGATGATTTCACCTACTCCGGGTAGCTCCGGTACTGCGGAGTTTTTCTTCGGGCAGTTCTTCACCCAGTTTTTAGGCAACTACACCTTTGTAACCAGCATTTTTTGGAGGCTTCTTTCCTATTACCCATATTTGATTCTAGGAGCGATTTTCCTTCCAAGATGGATTCGCCAGGTTTTTTTCAAAAAGAAAACAACTAGCCAAGAATAAGATGATGAATGCCTTGACTCCTGAGCAAATTGCCTCCATCACCGGTGGTAAATTGCTTGGGAAAAATTTACCCCTTGAATTGACACGGGTCAGCATTGACTCCAGGCAAATTCTGAATCCCACACAGACGCTTTTTGTTGCTTTGAAAGGAGCCAAAGCGGACGGCGCAAAGTTTATCCCGCAATTAATAGAAGAAGGAGTACAGGTATTTTTGGTTTCTGAATCCTTTCAAATCCAGAATAAAGAGACCTGCTATATTGCTGTTAAGGACACAAGAAAGGCGCTACAGTCACTTGCCAAATATCAACGTGAACTTTTTGAAAAGCCTGTGGTCAGCATTACAGGTTCTAACGGAAAAACCATAGTCAAAGAATGGCTGGGACAGATTCTTAGTCAAAATTATGCTGTAGCAAAAAGTCCCAAAAGCTATAATTCTCAAGTAGGATTACCCTTATCCGTTTTTGAAATCCAGCCCTATCATCAGGTAGCCATTTTGGAAGTAGGCGTTTCCAAAAAAGGAGAAATGGAAGCTTTGCAAGCTATAGCCCAACCCAATTTGGGAGTCTTTACCAATATAGGAACTGCGCACGACGAGGGTTTCGAAAGCCGGGAAGAAAAAATTAAAGAAAAGCTTCAACTCTTTAAGGATTCGGCCCTTTTGGTATACAATAAAGATCAAAAAGAGCTGAGTAAAATCATTGAGGCAGCAATCGAAAATGAACGATTAATTGCTTGGTCCGATGAGCCTGGCGCTGATTATACACGAGCCATCAAATTTCAGGATGAGCTCACCAAAATCATTCTGATAAAATCCGATTTAAGTACTTTCACTTTTTACACCCGGTTCTCAGATCAGGCTTCCTTAGAAAATCTAACCCATACCATTGTATCTGCATTGAGTTTGGGCATGCTTTCAGATTCTATTCAAAAAGGAATCAATTTGCTGAGGCAGGTGGACATGAGACTGACGCTCAAACCAGGAATCAATGATTCTTTGATTATTGATGACACCTACAATAATGATTTGGCAGGACTTAGGGTGTCATTGGATTTTATGCGGCAACAGAGGCCCAAGAGAAGAAAAATTTTATTCTTATCTGAGTTTCAACAGCAAGGTCAACCCGAAAAAATCTATCCGGAAGTAGCCGAGCTGATCAACTCCCATTCTTTAGACTTGGTAGTGGCTGTAGGGGAAAATATCCATCCTTTGCAAGGGTTGATTCAAAGTGAATTCAAGGCTTTTTCAAGTACGCAGGAACTTTCGGAATGGGTTGGGTTAGAAAACTTTTCTGATGATCTCATATTGATCACCGGTGCTAGAGCTTATCATTTTGAGCAAATAGTTAACCAGCTTCAGCAGAGAATTCACGGAACGACTTTAGAAATTAACCTCAACGCACTCACACATAACTTTAATTTTTATAAAAGACGCATCAAACCAGAAACCAAGGTAATGGTCATGGTGAAGGCATTTGCTTATGGCGGAGGAGCTGTAGAAATAGCCAATCATCTTCAGACTTTAGGGGCTGATTATCTGGCTGTGGCATTCACTGATGAAGGAGTCATGCTGAGAAAGCAGGGAATCCAGCTTCCTATTATGGTATTGAACCCGGTACAGGAGTCATTCGAACTCTGTAAAACCTACGATTTAGAACCAGTTGTTTTTAGTTTGGAGTTCTTTACCAGTTTGGGAAATTGGTGCAAAAACAATCATACCCAGTTGAAAGTCCATTTAGACTTGGATACTGGAATGAGGAGATTAGGATTTGAAGAAGGGCACCTGGAAGCCTTGTGCAACTTAATCAAAACCTACCCGGAATTGATTATTCAGTCCCTTTATACTCATTTAGTGGGGGCAGATGAAGAAATTCACAGAGATTATTCCCAAGAGCAGCTGGATAGTTTCATCAGGATGAAGGATCAAATTCTTCCACACCTTTTGCAAAAGCCACTCCTCCATGCCTTAAACTCTGCAGGCATAGTAGCTTTCCCAGACTATCAATTGGATATGGTGAGGTTGGGAATTGGCCTTTATGGAGTTGAGGTGACCGGAAAACACGACAGAGAGCTCCAGGCTATCAGTACTTTGAAAACTACCATCTCTCAGGTCAAAAGGATAGAGCCGGGAGAAACTATAGGCTATTCTCGAAAAGGAAGATTGGAAAACGGAGGTAAAATTGCCACGCTATCCATTGGCTACGCAGACGGATATGACCGTAGATTCAGCAATGGCAAAGGCTATGTACTGATTCATGGAAAAAAAGCTCCTGTCATCGGGAACGTCTGCATGGATATGGTCATGGTGGATGTCACAGATATAGAAGTCAAGGCGGGAGATGAAGCCATTATTTATGGAAGTCAAATCTCTCTGAAGGACTTAGCTGACCGAATCGGGACTATCCCTTACGAACTGCTGACAAATATCAGTTCTCGTGTGAAGCGGGTATACTATCTTGACTAATAGGCTTTCACTTTCCGAAAATTTCCTAAATTCAGATAAGAAAGTAGACAGATAGGATTTCGATTCTATTTGAAAGAAAAAATAATCACATCACCCTTCCACCGAGACAAAGAAAAAACTCAGCCATGAAGCTCACCAAAAGAAAGCTTGCTCATATTGTTTTTGAGTCAAATGATAGACCTTCAAGAACTTTTGATGTGGTACTGCTTATTCTGATTTTTGGTTCTGTAATCGTGGCGGTTCTGGATTCTGTAACAGAATTAAAAGAAGAATACGGACGTCTTTTTTTTACGCTTGAATTAATCTTCACTTTTCTTTTTACCATTGAGTATGTTTTACGGGTTTGGTTGACCAGTAAGACGTTTAGATATGTTTCTTCCTTCTATGGCATCGTGGATCTTCTTGCCATTCTTCCTGTATATCTGAGCTTTTTTGTTGCCAATGTGCAATTACTGACTGTAGTGAGGGCTTTAAGACTTTTGAGAGTTATCAGAATATTAAAACTGGGAAGATACTTAGCTGAGGCAGACTTTATAAGGAGGTCTCTGAAAGCAAGCATGACTAAAATTCAGATTTTTTTATTCACTGTCCTGACTATTGTTTTGATCATGGGAACTCTCATGTATCTGATCGAGGGACCGGCAGCTGGTTTCACCAGTATTCCAAGAGCAATGTATTGGGCTATCGTTACGTTGACTACAGTTGGTTTCGGTGATATTACTCCTCAGACACCTCTGGGCCAATTTGTGGCATCCTTAATTATGCTCATGGGTTATGCTATAATTGCAGTTCCTACCGGAATTGTCAGCTCAGAAATGGCCAAGCAAAAAAGCCCTGAGTTTCATGCAACGTCCAAAACTTGCACCTATTGCGGACAGGATGGTTTGGATAAAGATGCCAAATTCTGCAAAAACTGCGGGCACCCTGTAGACATTAAGCCTTGATTATTTAATAAGGCCACCCCTTTTTCCATCCCAACTCCTGAGATGCATAAATCCCTCCTTTGCCTGAAAAGATATAGGCGATGAAGCAGTATTAGAAAGTGCTAAATACAAACAGGAGGTTTCTTTTATCCACAAAAATACCCTGTTCGGGGTATTTCTTTTTTTTGAAAATATTTTAATCTTTAGTGAAATGAATCCTTAGACACTAAACTGACAAGTACTGTCAACTAGTTTTTAATAATTCAACTCCTTTTTTACTTTTAATAAATTCATTTTTATGCGATTTAAACTGACTTTAGAACGAGCTGGCAGGCAGCGATTTATTCCGATCAATTATCAGTATGAGCTCTCCTCTGCAATTTATCGGGTCATCGAAAGAGGAAATGAGAACTTTTCAGCCTTTCTCCACGACGAGGGTTATCGATTGGGAAAAAGGCCATTTCGTCTCTTTACTTTTTCCAGAGTATTTCTGGATAAACAAAGAGCACATATCCATCAAGGAAGAATAGAACACCTAGGCTTAAGAGCGGAGCTTTACGTTTCTTTTTTAATAGATCGAGCTGCGGAAGAATTTATTAAAGGGCTGTTTTTGGGTCAGGAATTTTTTTTAGGGGATCCAATTTCCGGAATCAATTATCAGGTATCGAAAATTGAAGCGGATGGGCCAGTCAATTTCCAGAGAAAAATGCAGTATCGATGCTTATCTCCAATTCTGATCAAGGAAAAAAGAAGAGAAGGAGGGGAAAACTACTTGGACCCTACCCATCCAAAATATGGGGAATTTTTGATCCAAAACCTGATTTCCAAATGGGCAGCACAAGCTGTGGCAGGAGTTGAACAAAATAAAATATCCTTTCAAGACTTCGAATATCGGTTTGAACCGCTAGGAAAAATCTATAAAAATGGAGTCCTGATCAAGCAGATGACTCCCCAAGAATGTAAGCTGATAGGCTACAGTTTTGAATTTATCCTAGAGGCACCGGAAGAACTTCATGAAATCGGCTATTACTCAGGCTTCGGACATTTAAACAGTCAGGGGTTTGGGTGTGTGGAAATAAAAATGAATCAATCATGATCAAAGAACTTGCCCAATTTGTAAATCAAGTACCAGACATTGTCCGAGAGCGAGCAATAAAACCTAAAGTAGGGCTACATATCCTAGTTCGATTTGATGAGAATGGAAATGGAAAGGTGATAAAAAGCGAACGCTACCTAGGTAAAAAACATGGAGAAACAACACAGTTTTTGAAAGATTGCGCCTTGAAACAAGTAGCAGCTTGGATGATCGACACGAATAAATGCTTTGATCTTCCGGCTAAAGGTATCCACTCAGCTAGCCCTTATTGTTTTGCTTTTAAGCGGGAATCATGGAAAGGTGGAGACAAATACCCAACTGACTCCGATAAACCAGATATTTTAAAGCGTTCAGAGGGTTACTTCCAAAAATCCTTAGATGAAAAATATGGACAAGATGAATCGGAGAAGCAAAGAGCACTTCAGTTTAGAAATTTTCTTAAAGCAGAGATGGCAGCAGCACTGGAAAATATTGACGCCTATGCAGATTTAGACAGTAGCGACTACATACTGATCTATCGTGATGAACCTATAGAGAAGTACGAGGCATTCAGGAAGGTTTATGCAGCAGAGGGTCTGTTCAATACCGCTGATTACAATATTGAACTAGATGGCGAGGTGTACGGCACCAGTAATTTTTACAATGGGTTCAATAGTAAAAAACCATTCCTAACCCATCAAACAGCCTCCTTTGACATTACCTATCGGATCAGTGCAGCGGAGGCCAAAGCATTGTCTGATTTTAACACAATGGTAGGGAAAAGACTATTCCCCAATCCTGCACCCATGTTTATTGATCAACCAGAACTTACGGAAGATATAATTCAACTGTATTATAGATCAGAGGATCGAAAGCTTTCTCATCGAGAAATCATAAGTGAATTGCTTAACAAATACCATAAGGATCTAGGCAACTACTATCTGATATATTTTTCTTTTGGTAAAAAAATAGAGATTAAAGATTTTGACTTTGTTTCAAAATTCAAATACCTATTGAGTGATGAAAAAGATGAAGATGGAAACCCAAAATCTTGGGTAATTGAAAATGTAACGGAAGTTCAAAAATTTATCAATAAGAAGGAACGGGAGTACATCAGACCAATCCCACTAGCCAATGTTTTTGATTTTGAAAGGGAGGTTATAGGTCGTCTTTTTGATTATAAGCTTGTCAACTATGATGACCAAAAAGGTGTCTCATTCAGGTACTTTGAAGATATTGAATCCAAAGGTCACCGTCCGGCCATGTTTTCGCTTATACTCAAATACCGAAAGCCTATTTACGATTTCATTTACAAATCTATGCGATCAAGTATCGGTCGTTATCAGTTTGAAGATATATGTCTGACTGGCATACTTGACGATTTGAAAGATGGTAAAGAATACGCCATTAAATCCAAGCTGAATATCTATTTCAGTCTTCGCCAATATTTTTACGAAAATAAAAATCCCTCATTTATGCCAAGTAAAATAGATGAACACAAGGCCCTTATGGCCAAAGTAGTATCTGAGGAAGCTACACACTTCGACTCTGATGAAGGCTATGCCTTTGGTGCTGGCCAATTAATCTACTTCCTTTTAAGTAAAAGTGAAGCAGGGGATCTCACACATGCGGTATTGGAACCTTTTCTTCAAAAAACCAATCATGCACACTTCAACGAAGCTATCGCTGGTATACTATTAAAATATAAACATGCGATTGGCTTTGACTTTAAACGCTTTAACAAGCTGGCTTCTGAAGTATTGGTTTATATCCCCCAAAAGGGACTTTCTGAACTCAGGCCGTTCCTGCTGGCTGGCTATTTCTGTCCAAACATCCTTTTTCAATCTAAAAAAATCGATTCCCCATCAAAATCTATACAACCATGACCAAATTCAATAAAAGAGCCTACGGTGCTGCCGTGATAAAAAGTATCAATTCCAATTACAACGCAGACTTTTCCCACCAGCCGCGGACTTTACCTGATGGACGAGTTTATGCCACAGATAAAGCATTGAAATATCTTGTTAGAAATTTTTGGACAAAAGAATTATCTGAAAAGGTAATGTATTATAAACGTCTTAATAAAGATTTTAATCCCTTTGATTTAGCTAATTCTTACAATGACTTTTTTAAAGTTGACGTGAGTAAGCAAAAAAAGAATGAAGTTTTAGGCAATTTGCTTAAATGTATCGATGTGAAATCCTTCGGAGCTACATTTGCCCCTAAAGGACCTGGTATAAAAGATCTAAACCTTTCAATTCATGGAGCTGTCCAAATTACTCATGGATTGAACCAGTTTGTAAGAGGCGAAATCTTCTCAGAGCAAATTCTCTCACCTTTCAGTAATCCGGGCAAAGAGGGCGATAAAGAAAAGTCAGCTTCCACATTGGGCTCCCAGTCTAAACTCCGTGAAGGTCACTATGTGCACGGCATATCTGTAAACCCCAAAAATTTAGAAGTATTGACAGCCTTATCAGGTACGGACAATCACCTGAGCACCGAGGATATTGACAAACTTAAGTTGGGTCTACGACGGGGTGCAACCTACTATGATTCGTCAGCTAAAGCAGGTACAGATAATGAATTACTGCTATGGGTAGAACTTAAAGAAGGCTCCAAAATGGTCCTTCCTTCGTTTACAGAATTGGTGAAAGTCTTGGATACGGAAAAAAGAGAAATTGATCTGGGAGGAGTGCAGAAACTATTGGCTCAGGATAATGTGAAAAGCGAGATTGCCAAAGTGGAAGTTTTTTACAACAAGGCCATTTCTACTATTGTGAACAAACCAGAAGGTGCTTTAGAACTTGATCTCTGATTATGGAAAAACTGATCTCTATAGATTTAAAAGCTGACTTTGGCTTTTTGAGGAAACCAGATACCAATGACGGAATTTCCATGACCTACAATATGCTTCACAAACCAGGACTGTTGGGAATTTTCGGGGCCATCCTTGGTTTGGAAGGGTATCAGAAACGAGGGGTGCTTCCCGAATATTATCAGAAACTGAAAGATCTGAAAGTAGGGATTGAACCTCTCGGCCATCAAAATGGGAATTTCCCGAAAACGACAATAGTCTATACTAATACCGTGGGGTATGCGAATAAAGATGGAAATTTCATGGCTTATGAAAATACGCTAATAAAACCTTCCTATCGTGTGTACTTGGCATTAACTGAAGTTGATCCCCTTTTGGCTTATCTGAAAAACAGCCATGCGGAATACATTCCGTATTTGGGAAAGAATGAGTTTCCCATCTGGTGGGAAAATTTTATGCAGTACGAACTTAAGCCATTTGATTTTAATCAGGACTTTGAGGTGAAAACCCTATTTGTGAAAAAAGAAGAAAATAATCGGGCGAGAAGTAAAGAATCAGGTAATAAACCAAGAGGGTTTGCCTCCTTACTTAGCCAGTTTAGAGATTCGTTTTTCTATTTTGAAAGACTGCCATTTGGTTTCAGGGAGTTTAAGTCCGAAAAAAGAGGTATAGAGTATCAGTATGATTTGATACCATTTGTGTATTCCAATGCCAGATTCGATGCCAGCTTTAGGATAGACAATCTTTATGCACTGAGAAATAGTGAGGTAGTGCAACTTAATTAGGAATGGAGTCCTTCAAAACACACACCGAAAAAGGTAAAGTGGAAATACTCCTAAAGGACCACTCAAAATATCTCGCCCATTCCCCAAATGAACTCTTGAGTGATCATATGAAGTTGGTCTCTCATTATTTTTTGGATTTGGTAGATGTACATGGAATTGAGCCGGTTATAGATAATTTACTGGTCAAACTTTGTGGCCAAAGTAAAACAGTGGCGGAGTTTGCCAAGCATTTGTTTTGGGAGACAATCCTTTACCATGATTTCGGGAAAGTGAATGAGAATTTCCAAAGGATAAAAATGGAAAACAAGCAATTCCCTCTACCCAAAAGTAATCAGATAAACACCGAACATTCGCTACTGAGTGCTTATATCTTTTTATGTTTTCAAATTTCGAAAGGCCATCAACATACCCAGAACCCAGATGAACAGCAAATATTAATGAACTTGATGTTTGCATTTGCTCACAATATCATCAGACACCATAGCTCACATTTGGATGATTTCTCTGCTAAACAAACATTTAAAAGGTACTCTGAAAGTCTTTGTTTGGAGCTTGAATATTACCTTGAATGTTACAATCAGGAGTTTTTACCGCAATTTGTAAAGGCGATCCCGCAAATTCGTAATTTTTTTGAGTTCAAAGAGTTGAAATTTGAATGGTTCCTCCTAATCCGCCTCAACTTTTCCTTGCTGACCGCAGCAGACTACTATGCCACGTCACACTACTGTAATAAATGGAAAAACCATTATCAGGAATTTGGAGAATTATCCTCCGATCTAAAAGAGCGGCATTTTCAAAATCTAAAAACCACACACCTTCATAATAAGGCGCTTTACGAGAATCACAATGACTTTCACAATCAGCCTTTGGAGCAGCTTCAGGAAAAATCAAACAACAACCTGAACAAACTACGCTCTAAAATGGCCGCTGAGGTGATCGCCAATGTTCGTCAGCACAATTCAGAAAGGCTCTTTTACATTGAAGCACCAACCGGTGGCGGAAAAACAAACATGGCTTTCATAGCCACACAGGAACTGCTACATGCCAACCAGGAACTGAACAAAGTCTTTTATGTCTTCCCCTTTACCACGTTGATTACCCAAACCCAAAAGGCTGCACAGGAAACTTTGGGTTTGAAGCCCGATGAATGGATAGAACTACATGGAAGGGCCTCGTGGAAACAGAAAGAAGCGAAGGAAGAAGACAAAGACGGTTTGTATGGAGAAGATCGAATGGACGATATCCACAACCTGTTTGTGAACTATCCTTATACTTTTCTCAGCCATGTTCGCTTTTTCGACATACTAAAGGCCAACGACAAGAGTAGCATTTACCTGATGCACCGTTTGGCCAACAGCGTGGTAGTGATTGATGAAGTGCAAGCCTACAACCCAGAGCTATGGGACAAAATGGCCTACCTTCTCAAAGAATATGCAGAAACTTTAAACATACGATTTATAGTAATGTCTGCCACACTACCGAAGATCGGTGATTTGGCAGAGGCACACTTTCGAAGCCTGATCCCCGACGCTATTGAGAGCTACTTCACCAATCCTAACTTTGCTGATCGGGTCAGTTTCAGTAACGAATTGCTCCAAAGGAAGATTCCTCACAAAGAGGAGCGAGAAGATTATATCGAATGGTTGGCCAAGACAATTCATGAGAAGTCTGAGCATTACCGAAAGAGCAATGGTTCTGTTCGCACCATTGTGGAATTTATCTATAAAAAATCTACAACTGAGTTTGCGAGCCTTGCTGAAAGGATTTTTGAAGGGTACCAAATTCTTGTTTTGAGCGGAACTATTTTGGAGCCACAAAGAAAGAACATTATCAACTCTTTGAAAAACCAGCAAAACAAGGATCAAAACGTACTGCTAATCACTACACAGGTAGTTGAGGCAGGTGTAGATATAGACATGGACTTAGGGTTTAAAAACCGATCGATTATTGATTCCGAAGAACAATTAGCAGGAAGGGTCAACCGTAACGTGAATAAATCAGGTTGTACTGTCTATCTTTTTGATTTGGATGATGCCTCTGTGATATACGGAAAAGACCGTAGGTTCAAAGAATGGAAAGCAGGTTTGGAAATCGACTATTTTGAGATTCTGAGAACCAAACGATTTGATAGGCTCTATGACAAGGTGAAGTCTTATTTGGAGGCAACCAATATGGAAACCCAAATGAAAGGAACTCTTTTGCACTTTCGGGATAGTCTTGTGGGGCAGCTTAATTTCCCTGAGATTGATAAGGAATTCAAGCTTATCGATCAAAGCAATACCAGTGTGTTTGTACCCCTTGATTTGGATATGTGGGTTTGGAATGAGCAAAACAAGAAAGAGCAAATTTTCACTGATCAGCAAATTCAGTTTTTACAAAGCTTTGGGGTGGAAATTATCAACGAAAAGCTCTCAGGTGAAGACATATTTGATCTCTACAAAAGGTTGATTTTGGAACAAATGGAGGATTTTGGAGCGAAAAAACAAAATCTGAAAATCTTACAATCCATTATGGGAATGTTCACTTTTTCACTTTTCTCGGAAAGCAAAGTCTTAACTGAGTTGAGAAATGGGGGTAATTCAGAGCAACTGGGCTATATGTACCTTGTTAGTCACAGAGAAGTCTATAGTCTCAAGCATGGCCTTGAAATTAGGAAAATGAACGAGCTAAATTTCATTTAAGATGTTAACAAATGCTACACTCATCAACCTTTACCATGTATGCAAGCGCCAAACCTGGCTTCATGCCAATGGAATCCGAATGGAGCATACCTCTGATATCGTGGCAGAAGGAAAACTAATCGGAGAAACAAGCTATCAAGACCGATCCGCCAAGTACACCGAACTGGAAATTGACGGGGTGAAAATAGATTTCTACGATCCCAAAACCAGAACCATCCACGAAGTCAAAAAGTCAGACAAGGTAGAAATCGCCCATATCGCACAGGTGAAATACTACCTTTATATCCTCCGAAAAAATGGAATCGAAGGCCCTCAGGCTATCCTGGAATATCCCCAACTCCGACAGCGAGAATCTGTCTTCTGGGAGGAGGGTGATGCAGAAAAAATTCAAGCTTGGATCCGGGAAATCCATACACTTACCGGCCAAGACTCTTGCCCTCCCTTAGAAAAGAAAACGATCTGTAAGAATTGCAGCTATTATGATTTTTGCTACATAGAAGAATGAAGAAAACCTACTACCTCTTCAATCCAGGGAGATTGAGTCGCAAGGACAATACGCTGAAGTTTATCCCCCTGGATGAAAACGGCAGAGAGGGAATCCCCAAGTTTATCCCCGTCGAGGGTGTATCTGATTTATACTGCTTCGGCTCCTTGGATGCCAATTCTGCACTATTCAATTTTCTAGGGAAAGCTGGAATTAGCATTCATTTTTTTGACTACTACGAACATTACACGGGTAGCTTTCAACCCAAGGAATACTTATTGGCCGGTAAAATGCAAATCCAACAAACCAAACATTACCTTGATCTTGAAAAGCGGCTTAAGATTGCTAAAAAATTCATCGAAGGAAGCGCCTTCAACATCATCAAAAACCTTCGCTACTACCATAACCGCAATAAAGACTTAGAAGCCCAACTGGTCAAAATCGAGGAACTAAACGGAAAAATTGGAAGTACCCAAGCTATTCTGGAATTGATGGGCATAGAAGGAAACATCCGTCAAACCTATTATAGTGCATTTGATACGATCATCAATGAACATGCCATGGAAGGCCGAAGCATGCGTCCTCCCCTGAATGAGGTTAATGCCTTGGTCAGTTTTGGAAACATGCTGTGCTATACGCAATGTCTGGATCAAATCTACCATACCCAGCTCAACCCAACGATTAGTTTTTTACATGAGCCAGGGTATAGAAGATATTCACTCGCATTGGATTTGGCAGAGATTTTCAAGCCCATTTTGGTGGATAGGGTGATTTTCAGAGTATTAAATAAAAAAGAAATTCAATCCAAGGACTTTGATATTCAAGTAAACCGAGTAATTCTTAAGGAATCCGGAAAGCGAACCTTTATCAAGGCATTTGAAGAGCGGCTTGCCGAGACCATTGCCCATCGGACGTTGAAAAAACAGGTTTCCTACAAGCACCTGGTGAAGTTGGAATGCTACAAACTGAGTAAGCATCTATTGGAAATGGAGACCTATCAACCCTTCAAAATCTGGTGGTAAGATGTATGTAATATTGGTTTATGATATTGGAGAGAGACGAGTTGGTAAAATGCTAAAGCTATGTAGACAATATCTCAATTGGATTCAAAACTCAGTTTTTGAAGGGGAAATCACAGAAGTAAAACTAAAAGAGCTTCTTTCAGTAGCCAAAAAAATCATGAAGGAAGAGGAAGACAGCATCATTATCTTTAAAAGCCGAGACGAAAAATGGTTGGAGAAAGAAATCATAGGAATAGAGAAAAACAGTCTGGATACCATTCTTTAGCCGTTATGGTTGTCGAAGGGAGCAAAAAGACCACTTGCACACCTTGATTAGAACCAATTTTTACGGGAAATCCTCCTAATGGCTCAAATCAAAGATTGTCGAAGTACGGGTAAAATCAGATTACCGAAGGTCGACAACTTAAGACTCAATTTTTTTGAAAAAAAAGTGCTCAAATATGGTTTTTAGGCCTATTTTTGGATGAGGTCCATCGGCCTTCAATCGCACCTTACTGGAATTGAAATATC